>NZ_JAPVOT010000002.1 GCF_027257845.1 Alteromonas sp. BMJM2
CCAGAAAGTATACCTGTCGCCGGTAATCGACCTGTTTAACCAAGAAGTGGTCAGCTATGAGGTGCGAACATCTGTCACGTTGCCCTTAGTCACTGACATGCTTAAAACCGCAACAGCAAAGCTGCTGAAGCATGAGAGACCACTCATACACTCAGACCAAGGTTGGCAGTATCAAAATAAACAATACCAACAACACCTAAGAGAACATGGGCTGCTCCAGAGTATGTCCAGAAAAGGGAACTGCTTAGACAATGCCGTTGCAGAGAACTTCTTCGGCATATTAAAGACTGAGATGTATCACAATGAAACGTTCAAAGACGCAAATGAACTCATTGAAAATATCAAAGAATACATCGACTATTACAACAACGAACGCATTAAGCTAAAACTAAAAGGCCTGAGTCCGATACAATATCGAAATCAGGCCTTAGTTGCCGCTTAGAAATGAGTCCAACTTTATGGGGTCACTTCATAATAATCGCCTTTTTTATTTTTTCACGTCGCCTGCATCTGAATTGCTTTGTTTTAGCCGACGCTTTTGTTTTTTGGCTAGGCTAAGCTAGTAGCCTATACGTCAAGGTTTGCAACTTTAAGAGCATTCGCTTCAATAAACTCTCTTCGTGGCTCAACCTGATCGCCCATTAACGTTGTAAACAATTGGTCGCAGCTAATAGCATCCTCAATGGTAACTTGAAGCATGCGACGGCTGTCTGGGTCCATTGTAGTTTCCCATAATTGACTCGGATTCATTTCACCAAGACCTTTATAGCGCTGAATATATTGACCGCGTTTTGCTTCACTCATCAACCAATCAAGGGCTGCTTTAAATGAGTCTACGGGTTGCTTACGCTCCCCACGCTGAATATAAGCTTCAGGTCCCATCATATCGTTGATAGCAAGGTTTAATTCACGTAAACGTGCATACTCGTTAGAATCGATAAACTCTCTATCAATAATATACTCGTAGTCGATACCGTGCATACGCATGATAATAGTAATGTAATATTCGCTTAACTCTTGATCGCGTCTAATTTCATAACTGTACGTCGCACCATCATTCTCGCGTTCAGTAAGCTGTGCAACAAAATGCTTAGCGACATTTTCTAGCGCGTCCTCATTTTTCAAATCTTGGACGTCAAGTGTTGGCGTATATAGCATTCTATAAAGCATAGACTGTGGCATTAACCGCTTCATACGATTAATCATTTTTTCTACGGCTTGATATTGCTTAACAAGATTCTCAAGACCAACACCTGAAATGCCTGGGTCATCAGAACTAGTGTGTAATGAAGAACCATCTACCGCTATGGACGTTAGATAATTCGTTAATGAATCATCATCTTTCAAATACTGTTCTTGCTTGCCCTTTTTCACTTTGTAAAGTGGTGGCTGAGCAATATACACGTACCCACGCTCAATAATTTCTGGCATTTGACGGTAGAAGAAAGTCAGTAGCAGCGTTCGAATATGAGAACCATCCACATCCGCATCCGTCATGATAATGATGCTGTGGTAGCGCAACTTTTCAGGGTTGTATTCATCACGTCCGATGCCACAACCAAGGGCGGTGATCAGCGTTGCCACTTCTTGAGAAGATAGCATTTTATCAAAGCGCGCTTTTTCTACGTTTAGAATCTTACCTTTAAGCGGAAGGATAGCTTGGTTTTTTCTGTTTCTGCCCTGCTTGGCTGAACCGCCAGCAGAGTCACCTTCCACGATATAAAGCTCACTCAGTGCTGGGTCTTTTTCCTGGCAATCAGCAAGCTTACCTGGAAGACCTGCTAAATCTAGTGCGCCCTTTCGACGAGTCATATCACGGGCTTTTCGAGCGGCTTCACGAGCGCGAGCAGCATCGATTATCTTGTTCGCGATAATTTTACTTTCAGAAGGGTTTTCTAGAAGAAACTCCGCCAGCTTTTCATTCATTGCTGATTCAACAACTGGTCGAACTTCAGAAGATACCAATTTGTCTTTTGTTTGCGAGCTGAATTTAGGATCGGGTACTTTCACAGAAATAACAGCGGTTAGACCTTCTCGAGCATCATCGCCGCTTGCATTGGTTTTTGCTTTTTTATTTAACCCTTCCTTTTCCATATAGTTGTTCAATGTGCGCGTTAAGGCGCCACGGAAACCGGCTAAATGGCTTCCGCCATCACGCTGAGGAATATTATTGGTAAAGCAAAAAACATTTTCTTGGAAGCTATCGTTCCACTGCATAGCCACTTCAACGCTTATACCGTCTTCGCGCTCTGCACTAAAATGAAATACTTTTTGGTGAATAGCTGTTTTCTTATCATTAAGATATTCGACAAACGCTTTAATACCGCCTTCGTATTTAAAGTGGTCTTCTTTACCGTCTCTCTCATCTTTTAGCTTTATTGATACGCCAGAGTTCAAAAATGAAAGTTCGCGTAAGCGTTTAGCAAGTATGTCGTAGTGATAAAGGGTGTTAGTAAACGTATCTTCACTTGGCCAAAAGCGGATCATTGTTCCGCTTTTATCTGTGTCACCGGTAACTGCAAGAGGCTCTTGTGGAACACCATGCTTGTATTCTTGTTCGTGAGCTTTTCCGCCTCGACGGATACGAAGTTTAAGGCGACTAGATAGTGCGTTTACAACAGAAACACCAACACCGTGTAGGCCGCCAGATACTTTATAAGAATTATCATCAAACTTTCCGCCAGCATGCAAAACTGTCATGATGACTTCTGCAGCAGAAACCCCCTCTTCTTCATGAAGTTCTGTCGGTATTCCACGGCCATCATCAGATACGGAAACAGAACCGTCGCTATGGATAAGTACGACAATTTCAGAACAGTGACCAGCAAGTGCTTCGTCAATTGAATTATCGACAACCTCAAAAACCATGTGATGCAAACCGGTGCCGTCATCGGTATCACCAATGTACATACCCGGACGTTTTCTTACAGCGTCTAATCCTTTAAGTACCTTAATACTGGACGAGTCGTAGTTGTTCTCTTCTGACATACTAGCTTTTACTCCTCTTTCACGTTTCCATGTTCCACGTGAAACATTTTCTTTTCGTTGTATTTTTGTATAAATTCGAGTTGAGTGGACTCAATTGCAGTAACGAAAACCTGCGTGTCCATCCTTAATAACCCGTCAATAAATTGTTCTCTTTTGTCGGCGTCCAATTCAGCACCGACGTCATCTAACAGAAAAATACTTTTTCTATTTGTAGTGGTATTAAATAATTCTGTTTGTGACATTTGTAACGCCGCGACAGCCATTCTAAGCTGACCTCGGGATAACAGCTCTTGGGCATTCACACCATTCACTTTAAGCTTAACATCAGCTTTGTGCGGCCCAGAAGAAGTATGTCCTATTTTACCATCATACTCTTTCTTTTTAACTAGGCTTTCTGATAAAGACGCATCTTTTTCCCATCCTTTATAGTAACTCAGTTTGACTTCAAAGGTTGGTAAGAATTCATTGGCGTATTTTTCAAATATTGGTGTCAATGACAGCAGGTACTCTTCTCTAATCTCAGTGAGTTTTTCACCTAACAACGCGAACTGACTTTCCCAATACAGGTTTTCTGGTGCAGATAGATTAGCCTGCTGTTTTAGCAGTGCATTTCTATGCTTTAAGAATTTGGCGTATTGATTCGCAACCGACTGAAACTCATGTTTCACGTGAAACAATCCCCAGTCACAAAACCGACGTCTTTCAGAAGGAGAACCTATAATGAGGTCTGTACTTTGCGGCGTGAATAATTGAATAGGAACTAAGCTAACTAAATCTGAAAGCTTTTTAGAATGTTCACCATCGATACTACAGGTAAACTGGTCTCCCCTAGTTCGCTGAAATCCTATCTTTTGTTTATCACCATTTTCGTTATGACACGATGCAAATACACTAAACTCATTCTTATCGTGCTGAATGACAGCACTGTGTTTGTTGGTACGAAAAGAACGGCCAAACCCAAGATAATAAAGCGCCTCTATGAGAGACGATTTACCGCTACCATTAACACCTTGGATGATAGTTAAAGAAGGAGACGGGGAGAAACTTATAGATGACAAATTACGGAAGTTCGCAATTTGGACCTGGTCCAATTTCATAATAGAACTCTAAAGGGAATAAAAGCGATACATTGATAAACAATGCACCGCTCTATCGATAGCAATTAAAATAATGCTGTAGGCCTTAAATTGATGTTTTTACTTTCTGCAGTGCTACAAACGCATAGGCATAATGACATAAAGCGCAGCGCCATCAGCGTTATCTTCAATTAACGCACTCGCATTTGAATCAGACAGGCTAACCTTAACCATATCCGAATTTAAAGAGTTCAATACATCAATGAGGTACGCAACGTTAAAGCCAATTTCAAGATCATCGCCTTCGTATTGAACGTCTACGTTTTCCTCAGCCTCTTCTTGCTCTGGATTGTTGGCCGTAATTTTAAGCTCGCCGGTAGCAAGATTTAAGCGAACGCCTCTGAATTTTTCATTCGATAAAATTGCTGCACGTGAAAAGGCTTCTTTTAGCACCGCTTTGCTAGCAATAATTTCTTTATCGCCATTTTGAGGAAGTACCCTACGATAATCAGGGAAACGCCCGTCTACTAATTTTGACGTAAAGATAAAGTCATTTGAAAATATACGAAGATGGTTGGCACCAATCTGCACCTTCAACGATTTATCATCGTCAGAGATTAACCGAGAAATTTCTAATACGCCCTTTCTAGGAATAATAACTTGGCGGGCCGGTAATGCAGTTTCATAGTTAAGGCGACAAAGCGCTAATCTGTGGCCATCTGTGGCCACTGTGCGAATGACATTTTCCTCGGTCTCTAGCGACATTCCATTCAAATAATAGCGCACGTCTTGCTGCGCCATTGAAAAACTCGTTGAATCTATAAGACGTTTAAGGTCGCTACAAGATAGTTCAAATTCAACCTCACCTTCCCAATCTTCTAAATTTGGATAATCACTAGCAGATAGGGTTGATAAAGTATAACGGCCGCGTCCAGCTCGTATCAGAGCTTTACTGCCGTCGATAGAAAAATGAATATCCGTACCCTCAGAAATGCCGCGAATAATATCAAAGAGCTTCTTGGCGGGAACGGTAATTTCCCCTTCGGTAAATTCAGATTCAAGCTTAACACTTGAAATAAGCTCAACTTCTAAATCGGTACCGGTTAACCACAATGCGCCTTCGCTAACTTTAATCAGAACGTTAGATAAAATAGGCAACGTGTGTCTACGCTCAACAGCACCAGACACGAGTTGGAGGGGTTGTAAAAACTGTTCGCGGCTTATAGTAAATTTCATCGCAGTGCTATCTCGCCTCTAAGGTCGTATTATTTAGGAAGACAAAGTCCTAATGAGGTTTTTATAGTCTTCTTTTATATCATGACTTTCTTCTCTTAGCTGCTCTATTTTTCTACACGCATGGAGTACCGTAGTATGGTCCCTTCCACCAAACGCATTACCGAGTTCTGGTAAGCTGTGGTTGGTTAACTCTTTGGCCAGCGCCATTGCAACTTGACGAGGACGAGCAACACTTCTACTTCTTCGCTTAGATAAAATATCAGCTACCTTTATCTTATAATAATCTGCCACGGTTTTCTGAATATTATCAACAGTTACAAGCTTTTCTTGTAAAGCGAGGAGATCACGCAATGCCTCTCTAACAAAATCGATAGTAATGGGGCGACCAGTAAAATTAGCATTGGCAATAACCCGATTTAATGCCCCTTCTAATTCCCTAACATTGGAGCGCAATCGTTTCGCAATAAAGAATGCCACTTCATTAGGAAGGTGGATGCGATTCTCAGCAGCTTTACGCATTAAGATCGCAACCCGTGTTTCAAGTTCTGGCGGTTCGATCGCAATGGTCAATCCCCATCCAAACCGGGACTTTAAGCGATCCTCAACGCCATCAATCTCTTTTGGATAACGATCCGATGTCAAAATGATCTGCTGATTACCTTCCAACAACGCATTGAAGGTATGAAAGAACTCTTCTTGCGATCGCTCTTTATTGGCAAAAAATTGAATATCATCAATAAGCAGAGCATCAACAGAGCGGTAGAAACGCTTAAAATCTTCGATAGCGTTATTCTGCAATGCTTTCACCATGTCTTGCACGAAACGTTCGGAGTGCATGTACACAATCTTTGCATCACCATTATTTGCAACAATACCATTACCTACTGCATGCAATAAGTGAGTTTTACCTAAGCCGGTGCCACCATATATAAACAGTGGGTTATATGAACCACCAGGATTATTAGCAACTTGCGTAGCGGCCGCACGAGCAAGTTGGTTTGATTTACCCTCTACAAAATTATCAAATTGATAGGTAGGGTTGATATTGCTCTTATGCTTCATTGCCTCGGGAATAGGTACTACCCTGGGCGAGGGCTGAGAACGAGGCGCAGACGCTTGATTAGCTGCTCTGTTTTGCTCATGGTAACTACGGCTGCTGTTTGCATTTATACTGCTGTTCCTATCCCCTGAACTGCTACCTCCAGAGCTTCTATCACCAAAGCTTTTATCACCAAAGTTTTTATCACCAGCCTTATTATCGCCAAAATCATTGCCACTAGAGAAACCACTATTATTCTGCTGGGAATGATGTTGGTTCGTATTACTGTGATTATAAGAGTTATGACTAGACGGACTCTGATTCGCTGACGATTGCTGCGATTGCGACGCAGACTGAGAATGCCCTTGTTGTATAGAACCTGATTGATAAGAACCAGATTGATTAGAACCAGCATGAGATTGCGCGCTGTGCTGATAAGCGTTCTGACGTGGTGCAGACTGTGACATCCCTGATGAAGAAGCTTGTGAGGGTGCTGAATTCTGTTGCGACGAGTTATTGACTCGTTGTCGGTTCATTACTTCAAGATGCAATTGTGGCGCACTTTCACCTGCAAACTCACGGAGAAGACCCGTAATATTATCTAAATATTTATCTCTCACCCAATCTAAAACAAAGCGGTTAGGCGCAAAAAGAGCTACATATCCCTCTTGTTCTTCACAAACAAGCGGTCTAATCCACATACTGAATTGTTGCGTCGGTAATTCTTGACGCAGGCGTTCAAGACATTGATTCCATAAGGACATGGTACGTTGTTAGCTCCCGTTGCTCGCGAAAAACCAAATAGAGTAGTGTCGACATCGCGTAAGAGGAAGCCGTGAACGTTCTTAGAAGGTATGTTGAATAATCGCGAGAAAGTAAATTATCGTTCTAGTCTGTGGATTATCTTATTTTATCAACAAAAAGTAAATCCCGATCTCAGCAGATCGCTACGATCAAACTGATAACTCATTGTAAATTATTACCTTTTCTTTTAGATCAAAACGAACTTACTTTAGACTTTCTTACACCTAAAAATAAGGTAAAAGCCCTTGATCTGATCCCCATATTTATGATTGTGCACACCCTATTGTGGATAACCTTTGCTAAAAAATTAGGTTATTCACAGCCTTAATGGAGTTTAATAACTCATTTCAATAAAAAATAATAAAATTTGTTCAATTATTCTCCCCAAAAGCTACATTATGCATTGACACAAGGCCCCGAGATCTCTAGAATTCAGCGTCCTTTTTCGATGGGCTTTTCTGGTGAGAACTCCACATTGTTTTAATAATGAAATAATGTGTTACCAAAAAACGCCTATGTTTGTAACTAAATATAAGTGAGACTTTGGTCATGAAAAGAACATTTCAACCGAGCAATCTTAAGCGCAAGCGTTCTCACGGTTTTCGTGCTCGTATGGCGACTAAAAATGGTCGTAAAGTACTAGCAGCTCGCCGTGCAAAAGGCCGCGCTCGTCTTTCAGCTTAATTAGAAAGACGCCAAAAGTGGGCGAAAATAATTTTTCAAGGGAGTTGCGTCTGTTGACTCCCTCCCACTTTACTTATGTGTTTGATAACGCAACCCCAGCTGTATCTCCCTCTTTTACTATTCTAGCTAGAAAAAACTCTCATAATAATTCGCGACTCGGTATTACTATTGCGAAGAAACGCGTCCGAAAAGCCCATGATAGAAATAGGCTCAAACGACTTGTACGTGAAAGTTTTAGACACAAACAACATCACTTACCAAATGTAGATATTATTGTTATAGGTAAGTCAGGTGCCGATAATCTTAGCAATCAAGAAGTTTTTGCAACTTTAGAAAAGCTATGGAAAAAATTAAACAAGCGTTGCGGAAACTCTTAATTGTAGCTCCCTTAGCATTGATAAAATTTTATCAATGGTTTATTTCGCCTGTTTTAGGCCAACGATGTCGTTTCCATCCGTCCTGTTCTTGGTATGCTATAGACGCACTAAAAACACACGGATTAGTAAAAGGCGGTTGGTTATCGTTTAAACGCATATTAAAATGTCAGCCTTTGCATGCCGGGGGATACGATCCGGTACCAGAAAAACAACAAGATAAACACTCAAAATAAAGAGACCTATATGGAATCGCAACGCAGTTTTCTGATAATTGGCCTAGCGCTAGTTACCTTTTTGCTATGGCAAGCTTGGCAAAAAGATTATGGGCCACAGCCTATAAATCCTGTTCAACAAGAACAGACGCAACAAGCAAATCAAGGTGTACCTTCTTTTGACGAAGCACAAAGCGAAGATGTTCCTACTAGCGATAGTGTACCTGCTGCACAAACCATAGCTCAGACGCAAAACACAAATCGCATTATCGAGGTAAAAACCGACACGCTAGATGTGCGTATCGATTTATTAGGCGGCGATGTTATCTCTGCAAATCTAATAAAATTCCCTGTAACTCAAGGTTCTGATGAGCCTTACAGTTTATTGCGTTCGGGCATGGGATTGTACGTTGCGCAAAGTGGATTAATTGGTAAACAAGGCCCAGATGCTAGCGCAACTGGCAGACCCGTTTATACCGCACAACAATCGGCTTATCAGCTTAGTGGCGATACCTTAGTCGTGCCATTAACATGGAAGAATAGTCAGGGTCTTTCAATTACTAAAACCTTTACGTTTACCCAAGGTCGCTACGATGTGAACGTAAGTTATGATGTACAAAACGCAACGAGCACCGCTGCAAACGTTCAGCCATATGCCCAGCTAAAGCAGGTTATGGACTTTGAAGACGACGGTAACATGTTTATGCCAACCTATCGCGGTGCGGCATTCTCTACAGAAGATGATAGATACGATAAGTATTCTTTTGATGAAATAGAAGACGAAAACCTTCGCAAAACCACTAAAGCTGGTTGGGTGGGAATGCTAGAGCACTACTTCGTGTCTGCATGGGTTCCTTCTCAAGAACAAACCAACACCCTTTATTCTCGCAATATTAATAATCAGTTTGCAGTTATTGGTGTGCTTTCACCTGCCGAGACCATCAACGCCGGTGAGTCTAAAACAATTGCCTCAACGCTCTATATGGGTCCTAAAGACCAAGATAGCCTTGCAAAAATAGCGCGAGGTCTAGACCTAACTGTTGATTACGGCATTCTATTTTGGATTTCTCAGCCGTTGTTTTCACTGCTTACTTTCTTACATAGCCTTGTGAATAACTGGGGTGTTGCAATTATCCTTATCACTATTGTGGTTAAAGGCGCTATGTATTGGCTAACCAAAAAGCAATACGAGTCTATGGCCCGTATGCGTAACTTAGCCCCTAAGATGCAGCAGCTTAAAGACCGCTTTGGCGACGATAGACAAAAAATGTCTCAAGCAATGATGGAGTTGTACCGCAAAGAAAAAGTAAACCCTATGGGTGGCTGCCTACCTTTGCTTTTACAAATGCCTATTTTCCTAGCCCTGTATTGGGTATTAATGGAAAGTGTTGAACTTCGCCATGCCGACTTTGTGCTATGGATAACCGATTTATCAACTAAAGACCCCTACTTTGTGTTGCCAGTATTAACTGGTGCAAGTATGTATTTACTACAAAAATTGCAACCCACTACCATTACCGACCCTATGCAGCAAAAAATAATGCAGTGGATGCCGGTGATGATGAGTGTGTTCTTCTTATGGTTCCCTGCAGGTCTGGTACTATACTGGTTAGTGAGTAATGTCATCACACTGGTTCAAGCCAAAATGATCTATGCTTCCATGGAGAAGCGGGGCATAAGCAATAAATAACATATTGTTTGTTTAATTACACAGCCCGCCTACGCGGGCTGTTTTGTCTAACGAGGAATTTACTGTGCCATCATTCGATATTGTTTCAGAAATAAATATGGAAGAAGTGCGAAACGCTACGGAAAACGCCAGCAGAGAGCTTTCTACGCGTTTCGATTTTCGCGGAATTGAAGCTAGCTTTGATTACAAAGAAAAAACCGTTGTTATGAAAGCAGAGGCTGAATTTCAACTTCAGCAAATGGAAAGCATGTTTAGAACGGCTTGTTCAAAACGAAATGTGGATACGTCTTCTATAGACGTAAAACCGTTTGATGCCCATGGCAAAACCTATCGCCAAACTATTGCGTTTAAAGAAGGTATTGAGCAGCCTATGGCGAAGAAAATCGTTAAGCTGATTAAAGATGCCAAAATGAAAGTTCAAACTGCGATTCAGGGTGAAGAGCTGCGCGTGACGGGTAAAAAACGTGACGACCTTCAACAAGTAATGGCATTGGTTAAATCATCTGACCTAGGTCAACCGTTTCAATTTAAGAATTTTCGCGATTAATTATGGATTCACTCACCTTCTCAACGGACACTATTACTGCTCAGGCAACGGCTCCAGGACGAGGCGGTGTGGGAATTATTCGCGTGTCAGGCCCAAAGGCAAAGGAAGTCGCACAAGCGTTAGTGCCCTGTGAACTCACTCCTAGACAAGCTGCCTATACTTCGTTTATTGATAGTAAAAAAACTGTCATAGACCAAGGCATCGCGCTTTTCTTTAAGGGCCCTAACTCATTTACTGGCGAAGATGTACTTGAGCTTCAAGGGCACGGCGGTCAAGTTGTTATGGACATGCTTATCAACGCTGTACTCGCTACAGGCTGCGCTCGATTAGCCAATCCTGGCGAATTTAGCGAGCAAGCGTTTCTCAATGATAAGCTCGATTTAGCTCAGGCAGAGGCCATTGCTGACTTAATAGACGCAAGTTCACAACAAGCTGCTCGCAGTGCGTTACGCTCCCTTCAAGGTGAGTTTTCAACACAAATCCAAGCCTTATCCGACCAAATTATTCATCTTCGCATGTATGTTGAAGCAGCGATTGATTTTCCTGAAGAAGAAATAGACTTTCTTTCTGATGGCAAAGTGTCTGGGGACCTCTCAGCCATTGTTCAAAGCTTGGCTTCAGTGCGAGAGCAAGCAAAGCAAGGCTCTCTTTTACGCGAAGGTATGCAGGTGGTTATCGCCGGAAGACCCAATGCTGGGAAATCAAGCTTACTGAATGCACTGGCAGGTAGAGAAAGTGCCATAGTCACAGATATAGCTGGCACAACAAGGGATGTATTAAAAGAGCATATTCATATTGATGGTATGCCCGTTCACATTATCGATACTGCGGGTCTACGAGAAAGCCCCGACAAAGTAGAGCAAATTGGTATTGAACGTGCCTGGCAAGCGATAAGCGATGCAGATCACGTTCTCTTTGTCGTAGATTCCACATCCACATCTATCATCGACCCGTTCGAGATTTGGCCGGAGTTTATGCAGCGTTTACCTCTTGGTATTCCGGTTACTGTAGTAAGAAATAAAGCCGATTTAAGCACTTTAGATGTAGGCCACAGTACCGTTGCCACTCAGCAAGGCGATATTTCTGTTATCAATTTGTCTGCTAAACAAGGAGACGGCGTTGATACGTTAAAGTCTCATTTAGCAACCACCATGGGGTTTGACACGACGACAGAAGGTCAATTTATTGCTCGCCGTAGACACATTGACGCACTCGACCAAGCAAATAATCACGTGACAACGGGAGAGCAACAGCTGCATGATGCAATGGCGGGTGAACTTTTAGCCGAAGAATTGCGATTAGCCCATCAGGCACTTTGCGAAATCACGGGTGAATTTACCTCTGATGATCTTCTTGGAAAGATATTTTCTTCTTTTTGTATTGGTAAATAGTTAATGACTAAGCACTTTGAAATTATAGTTGGCACGATGTTAGGTGCTGCGGAATACGTTGCAGACGCTCTTGCAGAAACGTTAAAGCAAAAGGGTTTTACCTACACTATTCACCTTGAGCCTAACCTTGACAATATATCTACATCGGCGCACTGGTTAGTGTGCACCTCTACCCACGGCGCTGGCGAACTGCCCGACAATATACAGCCGTTTTCAGCGCAGTTGAAAAATACTGATCTGTCCTCAGTCAGTGCCTATATTGTGGGGTTAGGCGATACAAGCTATGACACATTCTGTTATGGCGCTAAAACCATGGAATCACTCATCACAGAGCGTGGCGGTACCCTTAATACTCCAGCACTTCATGTTGACGTGCTTGAGCATCCAATCCCAGAAGACATCGCCAGTGAATGGTTTGAAGGCGTACTAGAACCCGCATGAGTAAACCTCTTACCCAAGCTGAACTAACGGTTCTGCAGTCTCCCATTTCCAATGACTGTCGCGTGCTATACATGTTAGGACTTCGCACAAATGCCAACACCGCTACCACGTCTTCATCGGCTATTGATTATAAATCATTGCTAGCACTACTTAACGGTGACAGCAAAGAGCCTCACTATTTACGAGGGAGACAAATCAATAGCCTGCTAAAACAGCTAGAGCAAGCTGGTCTTGTTACCCTTCCCCTTGATATCGACCTAGAACGCAGTATTAACGGTAAAACATTACTGTTACCTTTACTGAGTGAGCCTGTTTCCGATTTCGATGTGTTACACAAACAGCACAGCGCTATGACTCAAGACTGGAAGCCAAATAACGCTTTGTTTAAAGAAATGGCAAACTTACTTGGCATTATTGACAAAACCTTTGACGATAACGATATTGGCGAATTCGTAGCATACTGGTTGGGACGGCCTAGCTCCATATTTAGTGAGTTTCAGTGGACGCAAAAATTTGCTAACAATATCAAACGTAAGAGGCTTGCTTCAGGCTATTCCGCTACGAAAGTTGTAGGAAGTCAGCAAGTGAAAGTTGCAGCAGGCATAGAAGCGGATGATAATGCTAAGAAGTTGGTCGCCAAGTACGCCTCATCAAAAAAGAGTTAATTCAATATGGATCGCATTACAGATAAAATCGCAAATTTAGCCAAGGCGTTGAATAAGCCCGTCGATCCGGATAACGAATACATCGACTACAAAACGCTGCGTAAGCAATATGAAGCGCAGGCTAATGAAGAGATCTCGCAACTACAGCAGCGCAGCAAGAAAGCCCGCGTAGAGGCCATACACGGTCGTTCTGATCTCAATCCCAAGTGGACCTTTTCTAACCTTGTTGAAGATAGCGACGACGTTATAGAAGCGGTATCAATAGCTCAGTCGTTCATTGCTGCGCATGACGACCCTGCATGGCGTCAAAGCGGATCGCATATGATGATCTTCTACGGCGATTATGGACGAGGTAAATCGCACATTGCAGGTGCTATAGCTCATCAACTTATCGATCAATACGAAATATCTGTTCTATATAGGCAGCTTTCCACTATTTTAGAGATGCGAAATTTCTCTTATGATTTTTCGGCGTCTGACAATGCTGGGCAACGGTTCAGGGAAATTCACCACGAACTGCTTAACGTTGACTTGCTGATCCTCGATGAAGTATGCGTTAACGAAAGCATCTTAAAAAAGAACGCGCAAAGCTGGTTTGGTAATCTTTTACGTCAACGACTAGTGAATAAGAAAAACTGTATTCTTATTACCAACCATAACCTTGCAGAATTAGAAAATGCGCTAGGACGCTATTGCTACGAGTCTATACGAGAATACGACACCTATAAGGTGCGTTTTCAAGGCCCTAGCAGGCGAGATGAATTAATTGCCGATCATGAAGAAGAAAGCGTTTCAGCCACACCGAGGTACCAACCAAATCAGGTACGTTAATCTCGTTACCCTCCCTCTTATAACAATCAAAACGACCTGTTAAAGGACAACAAAGTGAATAACTTTATTGTCCTTTTTTGTATTTAGCGCTCTAAATTAATAAAAAAAGGTAAATTAATTTTCGCAGTACGAATTATTTAGAGATCTTTAGGTTAAGGAGATCAGACGATCAGTATCGAAATTGTGGAAAGATCTCCTCCACAGGAAGATCCCTTTGTACACCGTGTATTTGCTCGATCCTGCGATCACACTATTGAATTAACAAACATTTTATCCCCAACTCGATCACATCTTGATCAAGCCTGTGGATAGGATCCTACAACGCCCTGTGTATAAGCTCTGATCGTAAAAAGAATAACTTTTTAAAAATTCACCTGTGTGGATAACTAGGGTGCTTATGCACAAGATCAACCGGGGGTTATATGACTGTGTTTCCCAAAGTTATTGATCGCGTAAGACGATGATCTAAATGCCTTTTGATCGGTTACCCACAGATCTTGCCGATCCTAATAAAAGTAAATATAAAACAGATCTAAAAGAGATCTTAAGATCATTAAAGCCGATCACACTTTTTCAAACCTGTGTTTTGAAGAAAATTTAATCATTTTCTTTAGGTAATAAGTCAGCTAAAATACGCGCCCTTTTTTCAGCAAATCCTGGAAAAAGAATTTTTGTTTATCGATAGTTTTTCAGTGAGGTTTACTCCATGTTTTATGCTCAAGCATTTGATGTCATCGTTGTAGGTGGTGGTCATGCAGGCACAGAAGCCGCTCTTGCCGCTGCACGCATGGGTGCAAATACACTTTTGCTTACTCACAATATCGAAACAATTGGCCAGATGTCATGTAACCCTGCGATCGGTGGTATCGGTAAGGGTCATTTGGTAAAAGAGATAGACGCTTTAGGTGGTGCAATGGCACTGGCTACCGATCACGGTGGTATTCAATTTAGAACGTTGAACTCAAGCAAAGGTCCTGCTGTACGAGCAACACGCGCTCAGGCGGATCGGACGCTTTACAAATATGCGATCCGCAATATGGTCGAAAATCAACCTAACCTCACGTTATTTCAGCAAAGCGTAGACGACTTGGTTGTCGAAAACGATCGTGTATGCGGCGTTGTTACCCAAATGGGATTAAAGTTCAAGGCGCAAACTGTTGTTCTAACGGTAGGTACGTTCCTAGGTGGTACCATCCACATTGGGTTAGAAAATTATCGCGGAGGCCGAGCAGGCGATCCACCGTCTATCGCATTAGCTGACCGTTTGCGGGCACTGCCATTTCGGGTTGATCGCTTAAAAACAGGCACACCTGCAAGACTTGATGCGCGGTCTCTTGATTTTTCAGTTATGCAAGCTCAACCAGGCGACAACCCTACTCCGGTTGTTTCGTTTATGGGTAATCGTGATATGCATCCAACACAAATTCCGTGTTATATCACTCACACTAACGAAAAAACCCATGACATTATCCGCGGCGGATTAGACCGTTCTCCAATGTTCACTGGAAATATCGAAGGGATAGGACCTCGCTATTGCCCAAGTATTGAAGATAAAATTACGCGATTTGCAGATAAAAACTCTCATCAGATTTTTGTTGAGCCTGAAGGGCTGAATAGCATTGAAGTTTATCCAAACGGGATCTCAACCAGTTTACCTTTCGATATTCAAATGAACCTTGTGCGCTCCATCAAAGGTTTTGAAAACGCGCATATCGTAAGACCGGGTTACGCAATTGAATATGATTTCTTTGATCCGCGGGATCTCAAGCAAACTCTGGAAACCAAATTTATCGATGGGTTATTTTTTGCTGGTCAAATTAATGGTACTACTGGTTACGAAGAAGCTGGGGCTCAAGGTCTAGTGGCTGGCGCGAACGCTGCGCTTCAAGTTCAGCAAAAAGACCCGCTCATTTTGCGTCGAGATCAGGCTTATATGGGTGTGCTTATCGACGATCTCGCTACCATGGGGACGAAAGAGCCTTATCGTATGTTCACCAGCCGTGCTGAATACAGACTATTACTGCGAGAAGACAATGCAGACAGTCGCCTGACGGCCCGTGGAAGAGAAATTGGTTTAGTTGATGATGCGCGTTGGGCTAAGTTTAACGAAAAAATGGAAGCTGTTGAAACTGAGACTCAGCGTATGCGCAGTCAGTGGATACACAAAGATCACGTTGCAACACCAGAACTTAACACCATGCTAAAAACACCGGTGAGTCGTGAACATTCTCTGGAGGAAATAATTCGTCGCCCAGAGATGACGTATTCACAATTGATGGAAATTGAAAGCGTGGGACCTGGACTTTCCGATCCCATCGCTGCTGAGCAGGTAGAGATCCAAATTAAATACGCAGGTTATATTGCGCGTCAGATGGATGAAATAGCCAAAGCACAGCGCCACGAGAATACGTTGCTTCCACGTGATATGGATTTTAGTAAAATTTCGGGTCTAAGCAATGAAGTTATTACTAAACTTACTGAAGCCAGACCTGAGACAATCGGTAAAGCGTCGCGAATTTCAGGTATTACTCCTGCGGCAATATCTTTGCTTCTGGTTTACCTCAAAAAACATGGCATGCTAAGAAAACACGAAAAAATCAGCGCATAACCGCGTTCAATATCAACACAGAATCCTTTTGATGACTACACAGCAAGATTTGCATTCCATATTGGCCTCTGGACTTGAGGCCCTCTCACTTAATCTAACAGACAAGCAGCAACAACAACTTGTTGAATTTGTTTTACTTATCGATAAATGGAACAAAGCTTATAACCTCACTTCCGTGAGGTGCCCAAAGCAAATGATGGTGAAGCATATCTTAGATTCACTCGCCATTGTGCCGCACTTGACCGGTGAGAATATTATTGATGTGGGAACTGGCCCTGGATTACCAGGGATGCCACTGGCGATAGCGTTCCCAGATAAAACCTTTACGTTGTTAGATAGTTTAGGCAAACGGGTTCGCTTTATGACACAATGCGTGCATACGCTCAAACTCACCAATGTAACACCCGTCAACAGCCGTGTAGAAAATCATGTCGGCGACAAGCCATACGATATTGTTCTTAGTCGCGCATTCGCATCACTAAAAGATATGTTGCACTGGTGTGAACATCTGGTAGATTCAGATGGGCAGTTTTTAGCACTAAAAGGTCAATTTCCACAAAGCGAGATTGATGAAGTAAGTGATCACTTTCAAGTTACGGCTACGGAAAATATTGCGGTACCAAATTTGGAAGGTGAAAGGCATCTAGTTTGGCTAAGAAAGACTCAGCAACGTTAAAACAGGATTTAGTGTGGCAAAGGTAATCGCAATCGCGAATCAAAAAGGCGGTGTGGGTAAAACAACCACAGCGGTAAATGTTGCAGCATCTATGGCGGCGACTAAGCGAAAAGTATTGCTTATTGACCTTGACCCTCAAGGAAACGCGACTATGGGGAGTGGCGTCGATAAGTATGAAGTCGATGCAACGGCATTTGAGTTACTCATCGAAGAAAAACCCATTAACGAGGTTATTGTCAAAAACACAGCTGGCAAATACGATCTCATTGCAGCAAATGGGGATGTGACAGCAGCTGAAATTAAGCTGATGGAAATGTTCGCCAGAGAAGTGCGCCTTCGTAATTCACTGAAACCCGTCATCGATTATTATGATTTCATTTTTATTGACTGCCCGCCATCACTCAATCAACTCACGGTTAACGCGCTAGCGGCGTCAGATTCTGTGATGGTTCCAATGCAATGCGAGTATTATGCTCTTGAAGGTTTGACTGCACTGATGGACACCATCCAAAAATTGGCGTCTGTTGTTAATCCTGAATTGAAGATCGAAGGCGTTTTGCGTACTATGTATGACCCTCGGAATCGCCTTGCTAACGACGTTTCAGAGCAATTAAAGCGTCACTTTGGTGAGCAAGTCTACCGCACAGTGATACCAAGAAACGTTCGTCTTGCTGAAGCGCCCAGTTTTGGAACGCCAGCAATGTATTACGACAAGTCGTCTACCGGCGCTAAAGCTTACTTAGCCCTTGCCGGTGAAATTCTGCGACGCAGGGATAAAACTTCGCCTTCTCAGGCAAAAGCGAGTTAAACAAAAATAAGCTGCTACCTATCAGCACATGCCATAGAGGACACTATGTCAGCACGTAAAAGAGGCCTTGGCCGAGGGTTAGATGCGCTTCTCGCTACTAGCCAATCATCGTCTCAAAGAGAACAGGATGCCGCAGAGGTCGTATCAACGAATGGTGATTTAAGTAAACTGCCTATCGAATTTTTGGTACCCGGAAAATATCAGCCTCGTAAAGACATGTCGCCGGATGCATTGGAAGAACTTGCATCGTCTATTCGAGCACAGGGGATTATTCAACCGATTGTGGTCCGTCAAGTCGATGAAAATCGCTATGAGATTATAGCCGGTGAACGTCGTTGGCGTGCATCTCAGTTGGCTCAGCTTGACGAAGTACCTTGCCTGATTAAAAACGTGCCTGACGAAGCGGCCGTTGCCATCGCGCTAATTGAAAATATTCAGCGAGAAGATTTAAATGCGATGGAAGAGGCTCAAGCACTCGACCGTTTAATGAGTGAGTTTTCATTAACACACCAAGAAGTTGCTGAAGCTGTTGGGAAGTCCCGTACGACGGTAACCAATTTATTGCGTTTGAATAATCTTAACGACGATGTAAAAACATTGGTTGAGCATGGCGATATCGAAATGGGTCATGCTAGGGCATTGCTCGCTTTAGAAGGCGAGACTCAATCAGACACCGCACAAATTGTATCTGGTAAAGGCCTAACGGTAAGAGATACCGAAAAGCTAGTGAAAAAGCTTTTAGAGCCCGCCAAACCCAAGCCAGAAAAGAAAATTGATCCTGATGTTCAAAACCTTATGACTCGACTTTCAGAAAATTTGGGTACACAAGTGGATATAGACCATAATGCGAGGGGCAAAGGAAAACTGACAATTAGCTTTAGTGATTTAGAGCAGTTAGATGGAATTATATCTAAAATTCAGTAGCTTATTTTAATTTTAAGTAGTGCATCACTAAGGTGTCTCTTTGCCATAATCGGTGTTTGTTAACAATAACGGACACTCTCCTTTCCGGTTATAGCAATAGGATATTTTCAGAATAACTTTCAAAAAGCGATGTACTGTTGAAAATTGTCGGTAAAACAGTATACTTCTGACGCTTTTTGTAAGACGTGAACAAGCAGCGAGATAGAGTGACAAACAAGTTAGCGAAACGGGGGGTAACCCTCGCCAAAAAAGGGCTACTTTTTCAAATTGTCACAGCCACAGTAATGGTTGCATTTGCAGCGCTTATTGGTGGCGCGATACCGGCTATTTCAGCCGCGACAGGTGCCTTAATCAGTATCTTGCCGAAAACAGTTTTCACTGCATTTGCATTTCGATACGCCGGTGCGAGTAAAAACGAACTTGTTGCACGCAGCTTTAGCCAAGGTTCAAAAATGAAATTGGCGCTAACAATTATTTTATTTGTAATTGCATTTAGATTTTTACACGTTATGCCACTTGTTTTATTTACGGCATTTGTGATTACAACCGTTAGCCACGCGCTAGCGATGTTTCATTACGGTTCGAAATAATAACAACGACGACATTAGCGAAACCGTTAGAAACACGATAACCAGTTACTGAATTTTTACACTTTACAACTTAGGTTAAACAATGGCATCTGAATACACTACCTCAGAATACATCAAGCACCACTTGACCAATGCCACCATGTGCTCAACCGACAATGGAATTGCTTTTAACAAAGCATGTTCTGATGCTGGGTTTTGGGCATGGCATGTCGATACACTGGCATGGTCAATCGGACTTGGTTTACTTTTTCTAATTATCTTTAGAAGCGTTGCGTCAAAAGCAACCACTGGCGTACCTGGCAAGATGCAGGCATTCGTTGAGTTGGTTGTCGAGTTTGTTGATGACAACGTAAAAAGCACGTTCCACGGTCGCAGTGCACTTATTGCACCTCTTGCGCTCACTATTTTCGTTTGGGTTTTATTGATGAACCTAATGGACTTAGTGCCTGTTGACCTGATCCCTTGGGTATCTGGGTTAATTGGCCAAGCCGCATTTGGGATGGACCCACACGACGTTTATAACAAAGCAGTGCCAACCACTGATTTAAATCTTACCTTTGCATTGGCAACAGGTGTATTCATCTTAATCTTGTTCTATTCAATCAAGATGAAGGGAATCGGCGGTTTCATGAAAGAGCTGACAATGCAGCCTTTCGGACACCCTGCGTTTATCCCGATAAACTTTATTCTTGAGACAGTAACACTGTTAGCGCGTCCGTTATCACTTGCGCTACGTTTGTTTGGTAACCTGTATGCCAGTGAGCTTATCTTTATTTTGATAGCCACTATCGGTTACTTCCAGCTTCCACTACATTTCATGTGGGCTGTGTTCCATATTTTGGTACTTCCGCTACAAGCGTTTATTTTCATGATGTTGACCATCGTGTATTTAAGCTTGGCGTGTGAAGAACATTAAGCATTAACGCGCGCTGATAAAACCTGGAAAATTAGCGCCGTTTTTACAGAGTTTTACTTTTAACTTTAAATTTAACTTAAAATCGGAGACGTAAATGTTATACATCGCTGCTGCACTACTGATTGGTCTTGGTGCCCTAGGTACCGCTATTGGTTTCGGTCTACTTGGTGGCAAATTCCTAGAATCTGCTGCTCGTCAACCTGAACTTGCACCTCAACTACAAGTTAAGATGTTCATCGTAGCGGGTCTTATCGATGCCATCGCAATGATCGGTGTTGGTATCGCTCTATACCTATTGTTCGCTGTTGGTGCCTAATTCTACTAACCACTTTTTTAGCGAACTTTAAGAGGAGGGGCGATTTTGAATTTTAACGCCACTTTTATAGGTCAATTAATCGCCTTCGCTGTGTTCGTGGTGTTCTGCATGAAATATGTGTGGCCACCGCTGATTGCAGCGATTGAAGAGCGTCAGAAGAAAATAGCCGATGGGCTTGAAGCTTCTGAACGCGCAGAGAAAGACTTAGAACTTGCCCAAGCGAAAGCCACTGAGCAAATGAAAGACGCGAAAGCGCAAGCAGCTGAAATTATCGAGCAGGCCAAAAAGCGCGCCAACCAATTGGTTGACGAAGAAACGCAGAAAGGCCATGCAGAGCGCGAGAAAATTATCGCGTCTGGTTATGCCGAAGTTGAAGCTGAACGCAATCGTGCCAAAGAAGATTTGCGCAAGCAAGTTTCTGCATTAGCAGTAGCTGGCGCACAGCAAATCTTACAACGCGAAATCGATGCTAACGCACAAAACGACATTGTTGAAAAACTTGTCGCTGAGCTTTGAGAAGGAGATGAGCCATGTCTGAATTGACAACCGTTGCTCGTCCTTACGCTAAAGCCGCTTTCGATTTTGCCGTCGAGAAAAGTGCTGTTGCAAAATGGCAAGAAATGCTCACCTTTGCCGGTGCTGTTGCTGCTAACGATGAAATGCACGAGTTACTAACTGGTGCCGTTGCCGCTGACACGCTGTCGGACATTTTTGTAAATGTTTGTGGTGAGCAACTCGATGAACACGGCCAAAACCTGATGAAGGTATTGGCTGAGAATAAACGTTTAGCCGCGTTGCCTGAAATCTCTGCGTTATTTGATGCTTTTAAAGCTGATTATGACAAAGAAATAGAAGTTGACGTAACGTCAGCCTCAGCGCTGACCAACGCACAACAATCTGAATTGATTGCGTCGTTGGAAAAACGTTTGGCACGTAAAGTGAAGCTTAATTGTAACGTGGACCCTGCTCTGATCGCTGGAATGGTAATAAATGCCGGTGATACAGTAATTGATGGTTCCGTAAAGTCGAAATTGAACCGTCTAGCAGACGCGTTGCAAGCATAACGGGGATAAGAGCATGCAACTTAATTCCACTGAAATTGCTGAACTGATCAAGAAAAGAATTGAACAGTTCAATGTAAGCAGTGAAGCACGCAATGAAGGTACTATCGTCGCAGTAACCGACGGTATTATCCGTATTCATGGCCTTGCCGATGTAATGCAAGGTGAAATGATCGAGCTTCCAGGAAGCCGCTACGCAATGGCACTAAACCTTGAGCGTGACTCAGTAGGTGCTGTTGTTATGGGTCCATATGCGGACCTGAAAGAAGGCGATAAAGTACAATCTTCAGGTCGTATTCTTGAAGTTCCAGTAGGCTACGCTCTACTTGGTCGTGTTGTTAACACACTAGGTGAGCCAATCGACGGTAAAGGCGCAATTGAAGCTGCAGGTTTTGAACCTGTTGAAAAAATTGCACCAGGCGTAATCGAACGTCAGCCAGTCGACCAGCCTATCCAAACAGGTTATAAATCTGTTGATGCGATGGTGCCAGTAGGCCGTGGACAGCGTGAGCTGATCATCGGTGACCGTCAGTGCGGTAAAACTGCAATGGCGATAGACGCTATCATCAATCAAAAAGGTACAGGCGTTAAGTGCGTGTACGTAGCGATTGGTCAAAAAGCATCAACTATTGCAAACGTTGTACGTAAACTAGAAGAGCACGGAGCGTTAGAGCACACAATTATTGTTGCTGCTTCTGCTTCTGAATCTGCTGCGCTTCAATACCTAGCGCCGTATTCTGGTTGTACAATGGGTGAGTTTTTCCGTGACCACGGTGAAGATGCATTAATCGTATATGATGATTTGTCTAAGCAAGCTGTTGCTTATCGTCAAATTTCATTGCTACTTAAGCGTCCACCAGGTCGTGAAGCCTATCCAGGTGATGTTTTCTATCTTCACTCGCGTCTACTAGAGCGCGCTGCACGTGTAAACGATCAATACGTTGAACGTTTCACCAAAGGCGAAGTGAAAGGTAAAACAGGTTCATTAACTGCGCTTCCAATTATCGAAACGCAAGCTGGTGACGTATCTGCATTCGTACCTACTAACGTAATCTCGATTACTGACGGTCAGATCTTCTTAGAAACTGACTTGTTCAACTCAGGTATCCGTCCAGCCGTAAACGCGGGTGTATCGGTATCTCGTGTTGGTGGTGCTGCACAGACTAAAATCATCAAGAAGCTAGGTGGTGGTATTCGTTTAGCACTTGCACAGTATCGTGAACTTGCTGCGTTCTCGCAGTTTGCTTCAGACCTTGATGATGCGACTCGTGAGCAACTTGAGCACGGTGAGCGCGTTACAGAACTGATGAAGCAAAAGCAATATGCTCCACTTTCAATTGCTGATATGGGTGCATCCCTGTTCGCGGTAGAAAAAGGGTTTCTAAAGAGCGTTGAGCTGGACAAAATCTTAGATTTTGAAGCCTCTCTTCACTCGTATTTGAACAGCGAGCACGCTGACCTTATGAAGACTATCAACGAAACGGGTAACTACAACGACGAGATTGCCTCTAAGTTGAATGACGCATTAACTAGTTTTAAAGCGACACAAACTTGGTAATCAATGCAGCCGGTAATGTGTAATAGCATAACCGGCGACACGTTGAGTAATCGGAGAGATAGTCATGGCCAGCGGTAAAGAGATAAAAGGTAAGATTGGGAGTATTAAAAATACTCAAAAAATTACCAGTGCAATGGAAATGGTTGCTGCGTCTAAAATGAAAAAGGCGCAGGAACGTATGGCCACCGGCCGTCCGTACGCACAAAACATGCTAAAAGTGATTGGTCACATTGCTAACGGTAACCTTGAGTATCGCCATCCTTACTTGGAAGAGCGTGAAATCAAGCGTGTTGGTTATATTGTGGTTTCCACTGACCGAGGCTTATGTGGTGGTTTAAACACCAACGAATTTAAGCTTGTCGCTCAGAACGTTAAACAATGGCGTGATCAGGGTGTTGAAGTAGATTTCGCTGCATTAGGCGCGAAGGCTTGTAGTTTCTTCAATCGATTTGGTGGCAGCTTGCTAGCAGCTGAATCTGGATTGGGTGATAAGCCGTCAGTGAGTGATGTAGTGGGTGTTGTACGCGTTATGCTTAAAGCGTACGACGAAGGCAAGATAGACCGAGTATTCTTGGTATTCAATGACTTCGTAAACACGATGACACAGAAACCTGTGAGCAATCAGTTATTGCCTTTGCCAAAGTCACAAGACGAAGAATATCAACATCGTTGGGATTACATATACGAACCGGATCCAAAAGAAATTTTGGAAGCATTAATGGTTCGTTACATTGAATCTCAGGTGTACCAGGGTGTTGTAGAAAACGCAGCGTCAGAGCAGGCTGCGCGAATGGTTGCCATGAAGGCAGCAACAGACAATGCCGGCGATCTTATTGATGATCTGCAACTGGTATATAACAAAGCGCGACAAGCTGCAATCACACAAGAAATTAGTGAGATTGTTAGCGGTGCCGCAGCGGTGTAGGCAAAGGTTTAAAAGAGATAACGAGGACAAATTATGAGTCAAGGTAAGGTCGTCCAAATCATTGGCGCCGTTGTGGACATTGAGTTTCCACAAGATGCGGTTCCAAGAGTTTATGACGCACTACGAGTTACCGAAGGTGGCTTATCAGGTTTAACCCTGGAAGTGCAACAACAGTTAGGTGGTGGTGTTGTTCGTACCATCGCGCTAGGTACAACAGATGGACTACGTCGTGGTCTTTCAGTAGAAAACTCTGGTGGCCCAATTATGGTTCCAGTTGGTACGTCCACACTAGGCCGTATCATGGACGTATTGGGTAACCCAATCGACGAAGCAGGTCCAATTGGTGAAGAAGAGCGTATGTCTATTCACCGTGAAGCGCCTAGCTACGAAGATCAATCTAGCTCAGTAGAAATACTTGAGACAGGTATTAAAGTAATCGACTTGGTTTGCCCATTCGCTAAGGGTGGTAAAGTTGGTTTGTTCGGTGGTGCCGGTGTTGGTAAAACCGTTAACATGATGGAGCTTATTCGTAACATCGCTATTGAGCACAGTGGTTTCTCTGTATTCGCCGGTGTTGGTGAGCGTACTCGTGAAGGTAACGATTTCTATCATGAAATGAACGACTCTAACGTACTTGATAAAGTATCGTTGGTTTACGGTCAGATGAACGAGCCTCCAGGTAACCGTCTTCGCGTAGCACTTACTGGTCTTACAATGGCCGAGAAGTTCCGTGACGAAGGTCGTGATGTACTATTTTTCGTAGATAACATCTATCGTTACACACTAGCAGGTACTGAAGTATCAGCACTTCTAGGTCGTATGCCTTCTGCGGTAGGTTATCAGCCTACGCTAGCGGAAGAGATGGGTGTACTTCAAGAACGTATTACGTCAACGAAGACGGGGTCAATCACTTCAATCCAAGCGGTATACGTACCTGCGGATGATTTGACGGATCCGTCACCTGCGACAACCTTTGCTCACTTAGACGCAACGGTAGTACTTTCACGTGATATTGCCTCTTTAGGTATCTACCCAGCGGTAGACCCACTAGATTCAACATCTCGTCAGCTTGACCCACTAGTAATTGGTCAAGAACACTACGATGTTGCTCGTGGCGTGCAGACGGTTCTTCAGCGC
Organism: Alteromonas sp. BMJM2; assembly: GCF_027257845.1. Taxonomy (GTDB): domain Bacteria; phylum Pseudomonadota; class Gammaproteobacteria; order Enterobacterales; family Alteromonadaceae; genus Alteromonas. The sequence continues at coordinate 25,501 of NZ_JAPVOT010000002.1, forward strand.
TATAAAGAGCTGAAAGATATCATTGCTATCCTAGGTATGGACGAACTATCTGAAGAAGACAAGCAAGTGGTATCACGTGCTCGTAAAATTCAGCGTTTCCTATCTCAGCCTTTCTTCGTAGCAGAAGTATTTACAGGTTCTCCAGGTAAGTATGTATCTCTTAAAGACACAATCAGTGGCTTTAAAGGTATCCTGGAAGGTGAATACGACGATCTTCCAGAGCAAGCATTCTACATGGTTGGCTCTATCGAAGAAGCGCGAGAGAAAGCCAATAAAGCATAATTAGGTGGCTAGCTAACGCTAGCCCTTATAATGCTTACGTACCTAATCAGGAGGTTCACATGGCAATGACAGTACATTTGGACGTAGTAAGCGCAGAAAAACAAATTTTTTCTGGTCTTGTAGAAACGATTCAAGTGACAGGTAGCGAAGGTGAATTGGGTATACACCCAGGTCACGCGCCACTTATCTCTGCTATAAAACCTGGTATGGTGCGTTTGGTTAAACAGTTCGGTGAAGAAGAAGTAATTTATGTTGCTGGTGGTGTACTTGAAGTACAGCCTGGTAACGTTACCGTACTGGCTGATACCGCGGTTCGAGCTGAAGATCTTGACGAGCAGGCAGCAGAAGAAGCCAAACGACGTGCAGAAGAGCACATCGCCAACCCAGGCGCTGACTTCGATTATGCAGAGGCAGCTCACCAGCTAGCTGAAGCAATCGCGCAACTTCGTCTTATTCAGAAGTTACGCAAATAAGCGAGCAGTTATATTAAAAAACCCGCCTAAAGGCGGGTTTTTTGTTTGCATTTGAGGCCATTGCCTCAAATGTTTTATCAGCCGGTGAAGAAGACGTTCAATAAATAATGAATCTAATGTCTGATAATAATTCAAGAAATCATTTTCTTACTACGGTGTTTCCGTGCCTAATTACAATACTTTTGATTCTCTCTCAATTTTTTACCGCTTTTGGATTGAGCGTTTCAAGCACCAGTGATTTTGTGGATACATACTTTTTGTCAGGAATGATAATGAGTGTCGGTAGTGGATACTTATGGTTATGTTTGAAATTTAATAACTTAAATTTAGTAAGCTTACTTATTTCATTATTGATAAAGACCAATCAATTAAGTGAATTAAGTGCTAAGCGTAAGCAAATTAGGAGTAGGTATAGACTTGATTCGTTCAACACATTAATTGTCGCATTAATCTTCGTTACATTTTCAGTCTTCGCAGAGAGCCTATTAGCTTTACCGCCTACCCTCTATCAATATGTATATCTTTTAAATTATGCCACGTTTTACTTCTTTCTAGGTTTGGCGATAGTTCAAATAAATTCAAATCTCAATTACTTGATTCATACCATTCTATTCAAAACATCAAGTAAGATTGACCGTCTGAATGGATCGTTCTTAATCGTTAAATTTGTTGTTTCAAATATATCAAAATTGATTTATCTAACGCTTTTTTTCCCCTTACTTTATTTTAATAAACCAATGCTGATAAGTGAGGTGGTCATTGTCACACTCTTATTGATCTTAGTTATTTGCGGACCTACAAGAAAAACGTGGAGGTTATACAGTCTTTGGTGTGCTGATAAGCGACGTATTTCAGACAAAACTGATGAAATACGCTATAGTAATCGAAATGTTGAGGTATCAATTGACACCAATACTGATGATACTAGCTTTAAACTTACTCACATGCGTGCACGAAACCTACTCGAAATTAAAAAGTATGTCGCCAGTCTAAGCCTTATTATACTCCTCTGGTTTTTTAGTTATTATTATTTAAATAGATAAAAGGCAACAACGTAGTATCTAATTTGAATAGTGCTGCTTTTTGAACAATGAAAACACAAAATATTACATTAGTTCTCTACCCTATTATATTACTATGCATACTACTGATAGTGCATATATCTGTAGGTTCTATTAGCGTTCCTATCTCATCAGAAAATGCCCAGCGAGATTTCAATACCGCATTAGGTATAAGTCTACTCACCTGCTATTTCTTGTTTGCTATTCGGTATATTCACAAAAAAGTGGCTCAGAACTTAGAAAGAGTGATGGAAGTCAATCGGCAATACCAAAGTTTTTATTACCATCGAAGTGAAATCTCTCGGAAGTTTAAACAGCATCTAATCTGGTCAACATCCATTGGATTTATAATGCCAATAGTCTATATGATTACTGAAGGTGTTATCGCTAGGATAAACGAACCTGAAGTGTTTTTCATCGCGGTAACCGCTATACCATTTTGGGTGCTTACTTCGTTATTTTGTCTTCAAATCCTGTCGAACAATCAATATCTCAGGGTACTCTCGAAGGAGGTGGAAAATGAAAGTCTGTCAAAGCAGATTTCAGTGCTACAAAACTTGCTGGCATTTGGATTGACCACGGCTTTTACCTTGTTATTTGCGATGGCGATAATGCCTGTCTTCTGGATAAATCAACCAGTACATTTTTCAGATTTAGCAGTAATCTCTGGCCTAGGCACATCCTTTTCTTTAATAGTACTTTTGCCTATGTTGAAATTAATCAGGCAATTAAAATTTTTGTCGGAGAAATTGATAAATGAGAACGAAAGCCAAATTACCAAACTTATTCAGAGTGAAACCTCGTATGACGCGAGTAAAAAAATAGAGTTACTACTCAATGAAATGGAAAAATACAAAGCACCACTAATGAAACGTCATGCGCTCTATTTTATCTTGTGTTTAATACCTCTTCCTTTTTCTTGGGTTCTTTTATCTCTAGTGGAGCTTAGTTTTAAACACTAAAAAATTCAGTAAATTTATCCTATTCACTACTACGACGACGATGAGATTGTGGACCCTTCCAGTGCTGCTGCATTGCTCGCTGCGCCTTATGTAATGAAGTCACATCAGTTTTAAACGCGAACGACAAGGTATAAGCCACGGCTTCTAGCGTCGATAAGGCTTTATCAACGCGAGTATGGCGTATAGCATAACTGGTATTGGGCGCGTGTCTGAAATGAAAAGCTGGCAATGTGTTAAGCCAAGGGTATCTTTGCACCATACCAAACGCTTGTTTCCAGCTACCGTCTATAAAAATAACGGTATCTACGCCATCAAGGGGTGTGCCTGAACCACTTTCTATCGCCGTACTCTTATCACTGGGATAAATAACCGCCGAATTCGCCTCAGTACAGTGTTTACGAAGATTAGTAACAGCATCATCGTCATCTGTACTGATAATGTTAGTGGTAGGAATACACAACGACACTAAACGTGCCGTATTTTTCGCGTGCCGCTGTTCTTTTGCATGTTGTAAAATAATCACGTTGACAGGAACACTGATAATGTCTATTTCACTACACACGCAGGTTGATTGCGGGTACTTGCATGAAGAGCAATAACGTCTGAGCGTGTTTTTTGACATAGTCTCGATAAGCAGTAAAGTTATAACACTAATAACTTGAGCAGTTTATCTGCAAATACAGTGGTTAGGAAGGTTGTTTAATATACATGACAGAGATAAACACGATAAAATCACGAGTTGAGAGGACATTATCACTGGTGCCTAGCGGTAAGGTAGTCAGCTACGGGCAACTCGCCGATTTCTGTGGACTTCCCGGGCGTGCAAGGGTAATGGGCAAATGCTTAAGGCTATTAGATGGGCATCATAATTGGCATCGAGTATTGAGAGCTGATGGTAAAATTGCCTTCCCTCTAGGCTCAGACTTAGCACAAGTGCAGGGCGCACGCCTTTTAGAAGAGGGAGTATTGGTAACAAACGGTCGTGTAAGCATAAAAGATTATGGTTGGCAGCCAGACTTATATACCGTACTTTCTAAGTTGGAGTATTAGTAAACTTTGCCACACCTTTGTAGTTATTAAGAGCGCAGTACAACGAATGCTAAAAAAAATCAGTATTGATGAATTGAAGCCAGGTATGTTTGTTCACAAAATTATTGAACAGAAAGGTACGTTAGCTGTAAAAAACCAAGGAAAGGTAACTTCGCAAGAAGTAATAAAGCTACTTAAAAAGCAAGGTGTTAAATTGCTTGCTATTGATACTGAAAAAGCATTCGTACCACTATCAGACAAAGACAAACAGGACACTTCCCAGTTAGCACGCCATTCGGCAGAAAAAAGTGTGAAAAAGACATCACATGTTTCATTAGAAAATGAGCTGGTAAGAGCAGAGAAATTACATGCTCAAGGTAAGGCGATACAAAAGCTTTTACTTAATAACGTTAAAAAAGAAACCCCTTTTGATGCCAGTATCCCCAAGGCATTTTCTAACAAGCTAGTGGAGTCGGTAGACAGAAACCCCGATGCCTTGCTGTGTTTAACTAAAATTCGTGAAAAAGACGACTATCTTCTCGAGCACTCTTTAAACGTTGCTATTTTGCTGGCTAATTTCGCAAGCTTTATGGGGATGTCTGAAGAAGAGGTTCAAGATCTCTCGTACGCGGGTTTCCTTCATGACTTAGGAAAGATAAATATTCCCGACGAGATTCTACATAAGCCTGGAAGGCTTACCGATGCAGAAATGGACGTTATGAAAAGCCATGTTAACCACGGTGTAGATTACCTTCAAAATACAGACGTGGCACTGCCTTTAATTCAAGCGATAGGCGAGCATCACGAGCGTTTAGATGGTTTAGGTTACCCAGCAGGGAAGAAAGGTGATGAAATAAGCACTGCGGGTCGTATGCTGGCCATTGCTGATATGTACGATGCGTTAACAGCCGACAGAGTTTATAAAAGTGGGATGTCTAGTCAAAAAGCCTTTTCCATACTAATGAATGATGCGCAAAGTCGTCTCGATGTAGGTTTGGTCCAGCAATTTATAAAGTGTATGGGAGTATATCCCGTAGGAAGTCTAGTACTGTTGTCTAACGACAGGTTGGCTATGGTGTTGAAACAAAATGACTCGCCGCTATCCCCTATTGTAAAAGTATTCTATTCAGTAAAAAGCAGTCATTATTTGACGCCCAAAGATATCGATCTTTCAAGCGATAGTTCGTTAAAAATTCAAAAGGCGGTTATCCCGTCAGACTATAAAATAGATGTAAATAGCTTCTTTGAGCGCTCAGTATCCATAGGTTGAGTCAGCGCCTTGTGTACTCAACTTCCTCCATGAAAACTTCATTGAACCCGCCACTGTGGTTAAACGTCAAAACCACCTGCCGATTGTTTGTGACTGAATTGATTGATAACTCAATGATAGACTTTTGAACATTGTTGCTTTTAAGCAACAGATAGTATGTAGAGATTACATGCTGTTATGCCGATCGTGTAGATATATGCCGTTTGGGTCAGAATTTAATGAGACTCTTTAATAGTAAAAGCTGCATTAATCTTATGTTCAGCTTTCCTAATTTAGTATAAACCTATTCACAGCTAAGCCCTTATGTAACTAGGTTTAAGCAAAACTATGAAAAGCGAACAGCTTGTTTTATGTGGTCGCACTATTTGGAATTGGAATATTTATTGCTGGTTTAGGTAAACGAAGAAGATTTATTAACGTTGAACTTGAACAAAAAGTTTCACACAACGACTAATAGTGATTAATCAACAGAACGCTGGCCGCCTATTTGTAGCGCTTTACAAAGTACGCAACGAAAGCGCCTAGCGCAAAAGAGGAATTTATGAAAAAGACATTAGCTATAAGTGTAATTGCTGCTTCACTTACCGTTGCAGGCTGTGCAAATGACCCGAATAATACACAAAAAGGCGCAGCGATTGGTGCCGTACTAGGTGCTGTACTAGGTAAAGCAACGGGCGATAACGACAAAAGTCGATATGCTTGGGGCGCGGCAGTGGGCGCCATTGCGGGTGGTGCAATCGGTAACTACATGGATAAGCAAGAAGAGGAGCTACGTAGCGAACTGTCTGACACCGGTGTTCAAGTTGTACGAGAAGGTGACAATCTCCGCCTTATCATGCCGGGTGACATTACCTTTGCCACTGACAGTTCGAGTATTAGTCCAAACTTTAATCCAGTTTTACAAGACGTTGCTAAAGTAGTGAATAACTATGAGAAAACGGTACTTATGATTAAAGGTCATACCGATGATATTGGTGCTGAACAGTATAATCAGTCTTTATCTGAACGCAGGGCTGGTGCGGTGAAGAATCAGCTAATTAACTTTTCAGTTAATTCAACTCGAATTACGACAGTAGGCATGGGCGAGTATTCCCCAAAAGTGCCAAATAATAGCGCGGCCAATCGCTCGATGAACCGTCGCGTGGAAATGGAAATTCAACCGCTCACACAATCAAATACCTAGAGTAAAGTGCAATTATTAAAAAATAGAGTCATGTAGATGACTCTATTTTTTTGTCTGCTTTTTAATCTGTAACGCAACAGAAGTAGCCAAACTGTTTGGAATTGGTATAGCGAGGTGATATTGACTTACCTTCCATGTGTCGTCAGTCTGTATAAGTACCCCTGTGCCTCGCGTTTCGCCTAACTTTTCGTTATCCAATAATTCATCAAACCACGCGACCTGTGCATTGGGGGAAAAGTAAATATGCCTTTCACGTGGTAAATAGGTCCAACCTGTTCCCTTATCGAAATGGGGTTTTGCGTAGGCTTTAAAGGCATCGATACTCCATACCTCATGAGCATCTGTACCAATAAATACAGCATCAGAGGAATATAAATCAAAGTACCCTTCAAAATCAGCTGCGGACGCTTTTTCATGCAGGGCATTGAGTACATGAGAAACCTTTCTTTCATCGGCTTCGTTATTTTCAGCGCTCAAAAGCGTGGTGCTCAAAAACAAAAGGAGTGCAGCTAAAATTCGAGTCATAGTAATGTCCTAAAACGAGAGTGTAATACACAGCATAACGCGTTACTTTACGTAAATCTTTAGCGCTTTTTTCTAAGCGTTACAGGAGCGTTCAACACGTTGTTACCTAACATGTTAAGTAAAAGAAACCGTGCTTCCGTAATCAAGAAAGATAGGTGCTGTTGACATAGGAAGCGTGGAATCAATTGTGTCTTCACCTGCTGCTTGTTCATAAAAGGTTGAAAGACAGTAGTGTGCTGCCACTTTAGCGATATCTAGGGTTGAATAAGCCACTGTTGAAACAGAGTATGACAATGTGGATTTTGAAGTACTCAAGGGCGAGTCCGGTGACTGGGCTGTAATAATTGATAAATCATATGGCAATTCCATACCTAATTCTTTTGCACTGCTTACAATACGCTGTTCCAACGTGTCGCTGGTACAAATGAGCGCTGAAAATGTTGCATCTCTAGCGAGTAGGTCTAACAAGGGATCATCTGTATTTTCGCTGCCCACATAAACGGATAGCTCGGGACGAAATGATGCGGAACCAGTTGTAGATAAACGAGAAAGTGCCGATTTTAGTGCCGGTGATATATCATTGGTGTGGCTAACCAACTCGGAATTATCACTAATTAGTGCAATATCGTTATGACCCAAGTCTCTGAGTTGTGTAAACGCGTATGCTGCCACCTCAAAAATAGACGCAGAAAACCCCGTCACACCACCTTTAAGTTCGCTTTTACTCAATGCGACAACCCTGTGTTTTTTATCCTGCAGATGTTGTGTAGTGGACGCAATGGGGTTCGAGGCAATGGTGGTAACGAATACACCGTCACATCCTTGAGATAACAAAAACTCAATTGCCTCATTTTCCGATTCAAGAGTATCGTGAGAGAAAGCCACTACACAATGCTTTTGGTATTGTCGCAAAATATGCTCAAAAGAAAAAAGTAAGTGCGAAGAGAACAACATATTCTTGTTAGGCAGCACAACGCCTATCGCATGGCTATATTTAGATGCCAATGAGCGAGCTTTTTGGCTCGGTGTATAGCGTAGTTCGCTTGCCGCTCGTTTTACCTTATCGGCCATTTCTGTATTCACAGATGCCTTGCCATTGAGTACGCGAGATACCGTGGACAAGGATACTCCGGCTCGTGCCGCTACCTCATAGATGGTGGTCATTTAGATGTGTCAGCTATCTTTTTCATTTGTGCTTTCCCCAGAAAGTGGTTATTCACAGTGTATTTTATTCTCATGTTGGTGAGCAATAACGCTATATAGAATGATAAAAAGAACGCAATCTATCAGTTATCTCTAGTGTAGCTAAATTAAACTATGACGAGTGAGACGCGTAGTGTGAGAAAGCGCTTTCTGGCTCACTATACCTTGTGAGAGACTTTAGATACATCATCAGCCGTGAAATCTAACTGTTCGTAACCTAGCAAAATTAGCACTACTTCATTAGGTGCAACACATATAAGTTGTTTAACGCAGTATTAAAAAATAAATGGCCAGATAAGTGTTAGTGAAGAAAAAAGCTCAGCAAAGTTTTTGTGCTGGGCTTCCTTAATCAACGGAGTAAATTATCACTCTATATTCTGGATCTGCTCATTGAGTACCAGTCTAGACCCTAAGAAACTCAATAGATTATCGAAAAGAAACCGTTCAAAAATGCCTGTTTGCCCACCAAACTGCCCACCACTTGCCTATGGCTTTTACTAAATCTTAGTGGTGCTTCTTGGCTATGACTAAGGAAAAACAGTGCCGTTTTTATGCTGCTTTTAGAGTATAAAAATAGCAGTTTTGAAGGGCTTTATCGAATAATTTTTTCAACACTCTACGCACTGATGGATATTATAGTGTCCACTTTCTGATTTATTTCGCTATAATGGATATAATTGTATCCAATTGGTCTTTGCGGATGAATTTTACCTTACTTGATGATACCGATGTAAGCCAAGCCTATGCGGCTTATTTGCGTGAGTTACGCAAGCAGGCAAAGCTGTCACGAGCAGCGCTTGCTGAGCGGAGCTGTGTGCCTGCGGCCACCATTAAGAAGTTTGAGTTGACTGGGCAAATTTCATTTCGCCAATTGCTGTTGCTTTGGCAGACCCTCGACTCGCTTGGGCGTTTGTACGAACTCACACAACCTAACAAAGAGCTTGCTGTTATACCCACAAGTATTGATGAGGTGCTAAAAGATGAGTTTTAAACCCATTCAAAAGCTCATGGTAACTCGCACCTTAAGTTCAGGTGAGCAGGTTGCTGTAGGGGTCTTGGCACAGAATCGGCAAGGTGTTTTTTTTCAGTATGCAGACAGCTATTTGCAGCAGTTTGGCAATTTATCACCTTTTACCTTGCATGCGAACGCGCAAGTTCAAGTCGCACCTAAAGCGCCGCACCAAGGTGTACATGGCGTATTTGGAGATTGTTTACCCGATGGCTGGGGCATGCTGTTACAAGATCGTATGTTCCGGCAAAAGGGTATCCTACCTAATCAATTAACGGCGATGGATAGACTGGCCTTTGTCGGAGATAAAGGCATGGGAGCATTGTCTTTTTCTCCGGTATCTGAGTTTTCAGCCACCACGCACGCGGATATTGATTTAGCGACGTTAGGCTTAGAAGCACAAACGCTGTTCGATGCTTCAATGTCAGATTATATGGACGACAACCACGATGAGTTAGATGGACATACTCAACAGGTGCTGGCCGCATTAGTCGCCGGAGGTAGTTCGGGTGGGGCAAGACCAAAGGCACAGATTTATATGCCTGCTGGGGAAGCTCGGCAATGCCGAACCTTTGCAAAGCCTGATGATGAAGCGTGGCTGATTAAATTTACTTCTAAAAATCTCGCGCTTGGCCATGAAGAAGGTTTGTGTGAGGCGGTTTATTTGCAAATGGCCGAGCTTGCCAAGTGTCAAACACCAGTCTGGCAACTCATTGAAGCACCATCTTCAAGCGGTGCACCTGTTTGGTTGGCGCTTAAGCGGTTTGATTATGTCACTGAACAGGCCGACTTAGGCAGCAAGCGCAGTGCAGGTCGATTACATATGCACAGCGCTTGCGGGCTGCTGGATGCAGACTTTAGAACGCCAAGTTTAGATTATATTGACTTGATAAAAGCCAGTCGTCAGTTATGTAAATCACCAGCCGCTGGGCAGCTGCAATTTCGCCGCGCCATTTTTAACCTGCTGTCGTCTAACCAAGACGACCACAGTAAAAACTGGGCGTTTTTGCAAGCGGATGACGGTCAATGGAACCCTGCACCTTTTTACGATGTTACCTACAGCCCACATCCATTCAACGAACACGCCACTGCGTTCGGAGGTTATGGCAAAGCGCCACCGCTTAAGGTGATGCAAAAACTTGCTACCAGTGCTGGCTTTGCGAATTGGCATGATGCAAAGCAAGTCATTGAAGAAGTCGCAGAAGCCATCAGCCAATTTACGTATCTTGCGAAGCAACAAGGGATCAGTAAAACAACAGTAGCTGCGATTACTAAGACATTGGATCAGCGTAAACAAGAAAATGCCGCGCTTTTTCAATAAAAGTAAAACAAACTTTTCAATTCTTAATAAATACATAGGAAGGTCATCGTGAGCGAATATCAATACTATAAATTCGATCGTCTGGATGGGTATTTAGACGCTACAGCGCGTCAAGCACTCAGATCCATTTCAAGCCGTGCTGAGATCAGCACAACGTCCTTTCAGGTGTATTACACCTACAGTGACTTAAAGGCAGAACCTTTTGAGTTGATGTTAAAATACTTCGACATCGGACTTTACTATGCTGATTGGGGCTCAATCGATGCTTACATCAAGTTACCAGCTGGAACACTTCCTGATGCGTTGCTTGGCTTTTCAAGTGATGGGCTTCATGTTCACGAAAACGATGAATGGCAGTTGCTGATATTCTCCCTTGAGGAGTATTACGAATATTTTGACGATGAAGATGCCGACGACTTTTTCCAGTATTTAGCTGCTTTACGCAGTGGGTTAATACAAGGGGATTGGCGCCTTGTGTACTATCTGTGGCTCAAAGCGTTTGATTGTAATGACGAGGTTGAACGAATACCGTTGATTCAATTCGATTTTGAACACCTCAGTGAAGATTTGCAGGCCTTTGCAGCACTGTATGATATTCCCTTAGCATTAGTTAAGGCACTTGCCATGGTGCTGAACGAACAACCCAGTCACCAGGCCAAACAACCCCAGTTTCAATTTGATGCGTGGCTAAACAATCTCTCGGAAGTTGAGAAAGACACGCTATTACGCACGCTGTTTGAGCAAGGCCAGCTAACCCGACACCAAGCCTTAGCGCTGACGCGAAAAGACGCTGCCAACTCAGGCGAAATCTATCAATATTGGTTAACCCCCGATCTGATTTTCCCTTTCATCGAGCAAGCGCAAAGTCAATTACAACAAGAGCAAGCCGCAGCACTCGCAAAAAAATTAGCCATCGAAAAAGCGGCAAAAGAAAAAGCGTTGACGGATATCTACAATCAGCGTGAGTACTACTGGAAACAAGCACAGGCCCAAGCTAAACGAACCTGCGCCAGTGGTTACGATGCGGCATCGGGCTATCTGCATCAGCTGAAGGAAGCCTATCAATTTAAAAACGAAGTGGCGGAGTTTCAGCATATTTTTAAGCGCTTTGTTGTGGCGAATAATAGCCGTAAAGCACTATTAAATCGTTTGAGTGATTTGCTTTAAACGATGAGGCGATAGGCTGGCCAAATGACGTTGGCAAAACACTGGTTGAGGGTTGATTGAAAGGTTGTAAGCCCATCAAAGGTCTACAAATTGTTACCTTTTAAGTCACTTTATGTAGATCACGGGGCTAAGCAACGCGCCTTTACCATCTCTGAGGTAAATACTGCGTGAAATACAAAGGCATCACGATATTGGTTTGTTCTAACGCTGAAGAGCCTTGTGTACCCGTTAACTTAAAGGTTTTACTTGGAGTACATTTTTCAACGTAGGATGCCAACGATTTGGCTCTAGTACGTTTGCCACTTTTGACTTCAACAGGGATTATATCGCCTTCATCGGTTGCCAAAATAAATTCGATTTCGGCGCGGGCATCATTCCATGAATAGCTTGGGTCAACGCCAATAGCAGTGAGCTCTTGTTGCACAAAGTTTTCAGCCACATAACCTTTGTATTCATAGTTTTGTTGCTTAATCTCTTTATAACTGCTGCCTAGCATATGATTGAGCAGGCCCACATCAAACAGAAACAGTTTAACCATATTTTCTTTTTTATAGGCCGCCAACGGAGATTTCGGCAATCCTTCAACGGGGTAGTTTGGCAAAGCTAAGCGGCAGCAGTTAAGCCAATGGATCGCGGTTTCAAAATCGCTATAACGAGATTTACGCTCATGCACATGCTTAAATTTAAAGCGTTTAACCGACTCATCGCTGACAAGTGATAGCTGGGCTGGAATGCTATTAAATACCGATTCAATCAGTGTGGCGTCGACCTTGCCCGCGTACTTACCAAAATCGCGGCGATAACCTTCAACTAAATCGGCATGAATTTTTGTGACTTTTTCAACACGCTCTAGAATGCTTGAATCCTTATACTGATACCAAGCAGAAACGGCTTCCGGCATACCACCGGTAAAAAAATAGTCGGTTAGTTTATCCATCAGTTTAGTGTGCACCGCCGGTGTGCTTGCTTGACTATCAAATGCTTTGATCAGTGCTTGCTCGTTGGATGCGTAAATAAATTCTTGGAAGGTCAGTGGGCGTAAATTGTATTGTTCTACCTTGCCTACAGGGAAGGTATTGAGCAAACCAATGTTGGAACCGCTGGCTGCGACAAAATTGGACGGTGCTTTTTCGGCAAAATACTTAAGCGAAGTAACGGCTCGTTCACATTCGCCAATTTCATCTAATATCAGCAAGTCGGTTTCTGGATTGAACGCTTGGTTGGTTAACAACTCAATGTTCATTACTAGCTCGTCAGGTGCCAATGAGCCATCGAACGCTTCTTTGTAGGCAGGGTTTTCAAGGAAGTCGATACGAAGGATGTTGGCAAAGGTGTTCCCAAATAACTCTTGTAGCAGATAGGTTTTACCTGTTTGTCTTGCACCATCGATCAATAATGGCTTGCGCACCGGTTGATTTTTCCATGCTATTAGGGCGTTGAGTAAGTTGCGCTGCATTGTCATTTCCCGCTAATTAAGACTGTTAACTGCCTGTAGTATAACTCAATCTACACTTTTACGCGCAGAAAAGTGTGATATTTTACATTTTTATGCGCATAAAAGTGTTATGGTGTTCTAATTGAGCAAGACCTTCCTTTTTTGAGAAAGCTTTTGGCACTTAACTCTTGGGCTTTTGGGCTTTTGGGGCAGTCTGGGCAAAGCCTTAATTCATGCCATTTAGCCACACACTAACCCTGCCCACATGGTATTTATTATTTGGGGCACTATCTACAAACTGGGGCAGGTAGATACCTGTACCCTCAGAAAGCTGCACGATCTGGGCATTTATCTGCCTACTGCGTCCGTTTAGTGCTGGCAAACTCCTAACTGAACTTAACAGAACAGTGAGGAAGCAAACAATGAACCCAACTACACAATCACCCACCAAATTAACCCAGCCAGCGCGTCAGCAGCGGATTTTGCGCTTGCCCGAGGTCAAGGCAAAAACCGGCTTTGGCCGCAGTACCATTTATGCCTTGTTTGCACAAAGAGAGGGGCCAACGGTGAATTTCCGCGATCCATTCGTATTGGGGCGCGTGCCGTGGGCTGGTTAGAAAGCGATATCGACCAGTGGATTGAAACTCGCCGTATCGGTGCTGCTTATGGCCGTGGATAAACCATCAGCATCAACCCAGTTACTTGCCAATGAGATGAATCACAACGTGCCAACATTACCGGCTGGTTTTGCCTATAACGCGCAAAACTGGCTGGTGATGCAACCGACAGGGCAAGATAGCCCAGTTAAAATCTGTTCTTGGTTGCAAGTGGCCGCCCGCACCCGCGATCCGCAAGGGGACACTTTTCTTGAAAACAAAGGGCGGCTATTTATTGCACTGGTTAGACGATGACAATCGCCATCGCTATTGGGCCATGCCAGCAGAGCTATTGGCCGGAGACGGCAGCGAGTACCGCCGAATTCTACTCAGCCGAGGCATGCGCCTAAGTAACAGTGTCAAAGCGCGGCAGTTGCTCTCGCTGTTTATTCAACAAATGGGCGAACTTGCCACGCAAAAGGCCATCAGCGTGAACTGCATTGGCTGGCATCACCACGCTTATGTGCATCCGCGCCTCACCTTTTACCCAAGCGAACACAGCAACAACCCGCGCATGGTGCTGCAAACCATGCACCCGATAGAAGGCTTTATTCAACAAGGAAGTAGCGACAGTTGGCGGCAGCACGTTGGCCGTTCTTGTCTGGATAACCCGCTATTAATCGTTGGTGTTCGTCCTGAACATAAAAGCGGGGCAGCAAGTGCGCGTGATTGATCCCTTCTATAGATTTCTGCCTGCAAGTAGGCGGCAAGCTTTTGAATCCTATGAGCTTAGTAGCCTAAGTGATTAGGATGAAAAAGTGCAGCCAACACCCTTGCAGGTAGAAAGATGACGAAGGAGTGCCGATGCTGGCCCCTAAATGGGCGTGTTTAACCATAGCCATGGCATGAACGCCGCCGATTTAGCCGATCACCTAAAACAGCAAAGTCGCCAACATTACGGCTGCTTGGCCTTGGACTGGTTACGGTATTTAACGCAGCACAGCGCGCAGGTGCGACCCGTTTTCCAAAACGTACGCCAACGTTTTTTAGCCAGCTTACCAGCGGAGGCTGACGGCCAAGTGCGCCGGGTCGCCGAAAAGATTGCCTTACTTGCCAGCGCAGGCCTGTTAGCCATTCAAGCCAAAGTACTCGATTGGTCAGCTCAAAGTGTCGAAGCTACCTGTTTAAGCCAGCTTAACCAATGGATACTTGCTCGCGGTGGTGTGGCCGCCAATGAAGACCAACAAGCCATTCGTCAGGTGCGCAGTTTTATCGAGCAGCATGGCGAAAGCCGCTTTACGCCCAAACAAACTATTTTTGATTCGCAGCGCTATGAAGCGCGAACTTGCGGTGGCTTGATCAGTGACTCTGCTGGAATACCTAGCCCTTCATGAAGTTTCCAAATCATTTTTAGCGTGAGTGATCGCTTATGGTTTAGGATTTCATAAACACGATTGCTTTTACCTATCATGGGTTCAAGATCTTTAACCGTTAAGCCTTTGCGCTCCATCTCAAACTTTATTGCCTCAACAGGGTCTGGCAAATCCATTGGAAAATGCTTTGCTTCGTAGGCCTCGACTAACGTAACCAAAATGTCCAGCTTTTCGCCTTCGACGGTATCAGGCTCCGCCATCATTAGGTTTTCGATGTCGTTTAATGCCGCGCGGTAGTCGGCATCTGTTTTAATAGGTCTGATGTCCATTATATTTACCTCTTGTTACTACCTTTTGGCTTCAAATCGTTTGCACATCAATTTTTTATTCGGCTCGTCCATGAGCCTCACCCTTCGGGCTCGCGTTGCTCATGAAAATTCGTTCCCGACGAATTTTTCGTATTGCGCATGGCTGCCGATAAACCGTATGTAAACCACCTTGTAGGCATAATTGATCCAAACGACTAACCGGTATTTATTACCGGCAATGTTAAATACGACACGCCCATCTTTGAGGATGCTGGCATTTCTAAAGTCCTGTTTCACATCGGCCGGTGATCCCCAATCAGCGTTTAATGCATGCCTATACCACGCTAACGTTGGCTCTATCGCGTCAATGTATTCTGGGCTGTCTTCCCAAAATGTTTTTAAGGTTGATAGTGCGATAATTCTCATAAATCGATGATAGTCCCATATTGGGACTATTGCAAGTTTGTAGTTTGATTGACTGAAAGGAGTTTTTGGCACTGCCCCAATTGCCCCATTCCTTGGGGCAGTTTAGTTTCCCCTTATTCACCTTCTAAAGCTTGCTGTATCTAGTGTTGCCCCATTGTCCCAACCTCCCACAGTACTTGAGCGCGCATGTTACGATTTATCTATAATTGCATATCAAAAGGTATCTTGTGATACATAATAGCTAATCATTCTTGTATTTTTGGAGTTACGGTGATATGTTTTTATATATAATTATTATTAATTGATGTATTAAGGTGTATCAAAATGAGCTATGTAACAGAGCAGATACTAGAAAGTCTTCGAGAAGCTCGGGTACGTAAGGGGTTTAGCCAAAGAGAGCTGAGTGCTCGTTCGGGTGTGCCTCAAAGCCATATTTCGAAAATCGAGTCTGGCGGTGTTGATTTAAGAATGTCTAGTTTGATTGCACTTGCCCGCGTACTCGACCTAGAGTTATTTGTCGCACCAAAAAAGTCTGTACCCGCCATTAAGTCGATCATTCGAAGTAGCCAAGGGATTAGCGATGAAGGTGAGGCAATGTCGCCTGCATATCAGTTAGGGGAAGACGACGATGACTAATCATGTTTCTACGCTCAACGTGTTGCTCTACGGTGAGCCCATCGCAACGATCACCAACGTGGGCAATGACAGAACGCTTTTTGCCTTTATGGATTCGTACATTCATGACGAATCGCGGCCTGTGTTGGGGCTGGGTTTTAAAGATGCACTGGGTGGCTTGCTGACTAATTTTAAACCGACCCAATCCAAGTTAACTCCGTTTTTCTCCAATCTTTTGCCAGAAGAAACCATGCGTAATTATCTGGCAGAGCGTGCCGGAGTGAATCCAGCGCGGGAATTTTTTCTATTGTGGGTATTAGGGCAGGATTTAGCAGGTGCGATCACGGTTGAACCAGCTGATGGTGAAGCGTTGCCGCCTAATGTGCATCAAGACATTGACGATGAAACGAAAATTGAAGCTCCTATGCGCTTTTCATTAGCGGGTGTACAGTTGAAGTTTTCAGCCGTACAACAGGCAAACGGTGGCTTGACGATTCCAGCGACAGGTAAAGGTGGCTCTTGGATTGTGAAATTGCCGTCGTCTCGATTTGATGCTGTGCCAGAAAATGAATATTCGATGATGGAGCTGGCGCGCAAGTTAGGTATGGATGTGCCAGAGACCCAGCTGCTCCCCATTAACCAGATAGCTAATATCCCAGATGGTATTGGTAAATTTGGCCGCTCTTTTAAAAACGCTCAGGCGTTTGTGATTAAGCGCTTTGACCGTGCAGATAATCAAGCCGTACACATTGAAGATTTTGCGCAAGTGTTTGGTGTCTACCCTCAAGATAAATACAAAAAAGCGAGTATGCGCAATATTGCTCAGGTTATCGGCATCGAAGGTCAAAACGAGGACATCGCAGAATTTACACGCAGATTGGTGTTCAATACTCTAATTGGCAATGCCGATATGCATTTGAAGAATTGGTCTGTGATCTACAAAGACAAGCGCACTTCATCGCTAGCACCAGCCTATGACTTTGTTTCGACCATTCCCTATATCCCCGATGATAGTGCGTCGTTAAAGGTGAGTCGTAGCAAAAAATTCAGTGATTTCTCGCTGGATGAGTTATCACATTTAGCGGCTAAAGCCATGTTGCCAGAAAAGTTGGTGTTAGATACTGCCAAGCAAACCGTGGCCGGCTTTCATGAGCTATGGCAGAAAGAAAAGTCGCATTTACCGCTTACCAAATCAATGATTGAAGCAATTGAAACGCACTTACAAAATATACCGCTACGCTAAAATGAGAACCGACGCGTACAAAATGCAGAGGCGTCGGTCATATTGGCTTGAAAGCTGTGTTTGAAAGCTGTGTTTGAAAGGTATGTTTAGTGACTTGTGTTATCAATCAAAGCCCCGATTGCCCCATTCCTTGGGGCAGTTTAATTTCCTCTTTGCTGAGCATCCTGTCTTTACTGGACTCCACGCCACCGGCATCGTCCACGGTATAGGCTGCGGCTGGGTTGTTCAGGGTTAAGTCGAGCTTTATCGCATGTCGAAACAGCTGCTTCATGTACATCAAGGTGTCGTTGGCAATGGTAGGGCGGTTACTTTCTCGAATGCGTTCTAATACTTCGCGCACGTCACGTGCAGTCACCTCAGCAATACACTTAATGCCAATGACTGGGCTTATGTCTTTGGTGTAAACCCGATACGGAATCTTGGGATGCTTTAGTCGTCGGCTCAGGTCGGTTCGATACCAGTCATGGAACAGTTGATCCACGGTTTCAATGTCAGGTAACTCGATCTTCTGTTTTTCCAGAAGAGGGTCTATGCCGTCGCGTACTTCCTTTCGAAAATAAGCGGCGGCACTTTTTCTGAAATAGGAAGCAGCGTCTGCCAACGACATTAAAGGAAATTGCCCCAAGGTTGCTTCTCGTCTTCCTTTGGCTTGTGGTGTAGCGGATCATCCAGTAAGGCGAGCCTTGTTTGCGGACGCAAAAGTATAGACCTTCACCATCTGAATATTTTTTGGGGTCGGCTTTGCTGTATGCAATAACCTGTTTTGCTGTGAGTTTTCCCATGTTTACTCCATAGTTGCTGAAATAATGGAGGGGGCAATAATGGCTGCCCACCACCGATTTGCTTATTGAATCAGCAGCTAACCTGTTGTGGTGGTGAGTTAAATGCGAAAATTGGGTAACTTACTGCCCACCAATTTGCTCACCGCAAAATGCTTATTGAGCCAAAATGAGGGGACTGCCCACCATTCTGCCCACCACTAAACAGGTAGTTGGTAACGGACATCTGCAAACCGATTTGGACGGGAAAAATAAAAAAGCCCTGTATTTTCAATGCTCTTCACAAGGTGATACAGGGCTTCTAAGACATTCTTGGACGGGTAACTTTCTACCTAGGAACCTATTCGATGTTTTGGATCTGCTCACGCATTTGCTCAATCAGCACTTTCAGCTCTACGGCCGACTGCGTGATATCGGTGCTTATCGATTTTGAGCCCAAGGTGTTTGATTCGCGATTAAATTCTTGCATCATAAAATCCAAACGGCGACCTATGGCGCCCCCCTTTTTCATAATATTTCGCGTTTCTTTTACGTGAGTATTTAAACGGTCAAGCTCTTCAGCAACATCTACTTTTTGGGCTAGCATGATCATTTCTTGTTCGAAGCGCCCAGCGTCTAACTCTACTTTTGCTTCTTCAAAGCGTGCCTGCACTTTTTCTCGTTGCCACACCATGATTTCAGGCATGCGAGCGGCCACTTTTTCAACCTCTTTATCAATGGCGTCTAATCGCTGTTCTATCATCGCTTTAAGTGCATCGCCTTCTGATGCGCGTGCATCGATAAAGTCTTTTAGACCTTGATCGAAAGCTGCCATAACGTCTGCGTGAATGCAGTCCATATCGGCTTCTTCTGCCGCAATCACACCAGGCCAGCGCAATACGTCTAAAGGGTTTACGCCTGACGACTGTCCATGAGACTGCACCCAATCAGCGGCTTGCATAACCTGTTTCGCTAAGTCTTCGTTTAAGCTTAACGTTGTTGTAGCTGCATCGTTTGCCGTGAAGCGTAAGGCGCATTCTACTTTGCCTCGAGCCAGCTTTTTGCGAAAGCGCTCGCGCAGCATAGGTTCAAGTGAGCGGAATTGTTCCGGCAAGCGAAAGTAGGTCTCTAAAAAACGCTGGTTAACAGAGCGTATTTCCCATACGGCAGAACCCCATTCTTTTTTCGTCTCTACACGGGCGAATGCTGTCATGCTATAAATCATAATTTTCCTTTGAAGTGTTACTGAAAGCCTGCAAAAACAACGCGAACGACGTGTTGTATCGACAAATAAACGGGCAGTCTCTCTCGTTCGGTATATTATACCAGTCCCCATAGATAATTGCCCAATCAGAAGGCGCTAGCAAGTTTTCTAGCAAAGCGTGGGAATGCAGGAATGGCTGTTCCCTTTCAAATTCCCAGAATGAAGCTAGGAAACTTGCCAGGCCTTCCCGAAGGGCGAGTTTAAAATGTCCGTACTCTTTGTTGTGTCACCTTGATGTAGAACCACTGCGCCTTCGGTAATACGCCGCGATTACGAACATTTCAAGTCTCGCTGAGTGGGTAATTATCTATGCGAACTGGTATTAGCGCACATTTAACCATTTCTATAAGGAATACGAGCAAAACTCGTTTTCATAGGATGGGTCCATTGCGCTATACTTAGGCTCATTCTTATTTCTGGAGAGTGTGGTGGCGACGCTCAACAGCGTTTAGCCTTAAAAGCCTCATCTGGAAATTACATTAACGCACTTACGTTGTGGAGAACTCTATGCGTCCAAGCGGCAGAACCGCCAGTCAAATTCGTCCTGTTACTATTACTCGTCAATACACTTGCCATGCTGAGGGCTCGGTATTAGTTGAGTTCGGCAATACCAAGGTGCTGTGTAACGCAACGGTAGAGGAAGGCGTGCCTCGCTTTATGAAAGGGCAAGGAAAAGGATGGATAACTGCTGAATACAGCATGTTACCGCGCGCAACGCATACCCGAAGTGGCCGAGAAGCGGCTCGCGGAAAGCAAGGTGGCCGCACGCTAGAAATTCAACGCTTAATTGCTCGCTCTCTTCGCGCCGCAGTAGATTTAAAACTACTTGGTGAAAACACCATTACTTTAGATTGCGATGTTATTCAAGCCGATGGCGGAACGCGCACAGCATCGATAACTGGCGCCTGTGTAGCACTTGTAGACGCATTAACCTATATGCGTGCTAAAGGTATTTTAAAAGCAAACCCGCTCAAGCACATGATAGCTGCGCTGTCGGTTGGTATTTTTGAAGGCACACCGATTGCTGACCTTGAATACACAGAAGATTCAGAAGCTGAGACTGACATGAACATTGTGATGACAGAAACAGGCAAGCTAATTGAAGTACAGGGTACGGCAGAAGGCGAACCTTTCTCGTTTGAAGAGTTAGAAGAAATGCTGAAGATAGCGAAACACGGTCTTCGCGAGTTGTTTGATATCCAAAAAGCGGCACTAGCGTAAGAGGTCTACATGAAAGCGTTTCAGCGTGATTTTATTGAGTTCGCCATTGCGCGCGGCGTACTAAAGTTTGGTGAATTTACGTTAAAGTCGGGCCGCATTAGTCCTTACTTTTTTAATGCTGGTTTGTTTAATCGCGGCGGTGACCTTGCAAAACTAGGTCGCTTTTATGCTGATGCATTAGTCGATGCAGGCGTAGAGTTTGACGTATTATTCGGGCCTGCTTACAAAGGTATTCCTATTGCTACCACCACTGCGGTAGCGTTAGCCGATAGCCATCAACGTGACGTGCCTTACTGCTTTAATCGCAAAGAGGCTAAAACTCACGGTGAAGGTGGAAACTTGGTAGGGAGTCCTCTAGAAGGACGGGTGATGCTGGTGGACGATGTGATCACCGCTGGAACGGCTATTCGTGAGTCTATGGCGCTTATTGAGCAACAGCAGGCTAGTTTGTCTGGTGTTCTCATTGCATTGGATAGACAAGAGCGAGGCAAAGGTGAATTGTCAGCGATTCAGGAAGTTGAGCGCGATTTTAATACCACAGTGATTTCCATTGTTGCCCTTGCTGATGTGGTTGCCTATTTGCAAGAAAAAGGCGGTCATAGCACTGAAATTAATGCCATAAACACCTACCGTGAGAATTATGGCATCTGATTTTGATACTGCTTTTAATGAGGCAAACACCCATTTAGACGCGTTGGGGCTTCGCTGCCCTGAGCCGGTTATGATGGTGCGTTTAAACATTCGTAAATTAGCGGATGGGGAAACCTTGTCAGTGTCGGCAGACGACCCGTCAACAGCGAGGGATATCCCAAGCTTTTGTCGGTTTATGGGACACACGCTGGTAGCGTCTCAAACTGATACAATGCCATATCAATTTGTTATACAGAAAGGGTGCTTGTAAGCGCCCTTTTTATTCACCTTCGCTAAGCGCTTGCAAAAGCAGCTTTTGAACAGCCAATTTGCTTTTTTTGTTTGAGCAATGAATATCGCTCAAATGCAGGTTTTCTCCGCTCAACATTCTTTTCAGTACAGACGCTCTGACACTTAACGAGATATAGCCCTCATTGGCTGTACGCTGTTTGACGCTCATCGTGTTTTCCTCATTAAATAAATCAATGGACGAGAGAAAGGCGGTTATTGGCGCGGTAGATACGTTTGCTAACGGAGTGATTGTCAACAAAATGGCTGCCAACAGAATGGCCGCCATCGGCATTGCTATTAGCTGCATCAAAGTTAGCTAACGTGTTGTTAACTAACAGCAGACTGCTTTGTTCAAATGCATGCATCGCAGTTTTGATTAACGCTAAAATAGTATGGTTGGTAGCATGAAGAGGCAGTACTGCAATTAGCTGCTGCTGGCACTGCTGTAATACATTATGAGCTTCTTGCGAATTGTCACTACAGTGCAAAAGAGAAGACAGATACATGCCTGCGGCCGAATAGGAAATTATATCCTCTCTCACGCTATTGTCTTTGTAATTTGAAATGTTTTGATTAGACACATTTTGTAATGCCGTGAGAACAAGCTTTGCGGCTTCTAACGTCTGATATGCCAGCGTGCACGCTTTATCAAGTTGCCCCTGAAGGCGTGCCTTCTGCATGCTATCTTGCAAGAAATGCCGATGTTTGCGCGCGTCAATTGGATTTAACTGAAGCCACTTTGTATAAACAGGGCATAAATGTTGTGTACTCATTGTTGCACCTCCTAGATAGGACTCGTTATTACACTAATGTAAATAGGAATCATTATCAATAAAGAAGTTCAACAAGACTGGTAAAAGCTTTTACAAATGTTTTTGCGCAGCGGTAAAATACCAAAGAGCCTTATTATAAGAGTGCGTTAGCGCCCCACCAAAGTAGAAGCACGATAAGTGTTGCGCCAATAATCGCCTTCATTTTATAGCGCCTAATTATTTGCTCTGCCTTGTCGCCAGCATAATACACGGCTGCCGCAAGGCCGAAATAGCGAAGTGAGCGCGCTATAATTGTGGCCAGTAAAAACAAGGGGAGCGAATATTTTGTGGCACCTGCTGCAAGCATAGCCACCTGAAAAGGAATGGGGGCAATGCCCAAGGTCATAACAAACCAAAATCCCTGCTGCTGCATTTGGTCTTTTACATTTTCAAATTGGTCCTGACTGAAGAAAGTGGAAATTACCCACTCTCCAATCAAATCAAAAAGATAATACCCCAAGGCATAGCCGAAAATAGCCCCTATCACACAGCCAAGGGTTGCCATTGCAGCGATGTGCCATAGCGATTCTCTTCTTGCCTGCATCAATGGCAACATCACGGCTTCCAAAGGAATCGGCACTATGGTCGATTCTAAAAACGAAGAAAGCGTAATCCCTTTCAACATATGTTTCGAATCGACCAATTGCTTGATCTTTTGCGCCATCTTTTTACTGAGCTTTTTACCAGGTGCCATGAAATCCTTTCTCGTACTGCTTCTTTTTTACTGTTTGTGAACAACGCCGTTTTTCATTACAAACGACACATTTTCCATTAGGGTTATATCATCAAACGGGTTACCTTTTACCGCAACAATATCTGCTAATTTACTCGGCTCTAACGTACCTAGTATGTCGCTTACACCGAGTAAATCTGCGGCATTCACCGTGGCGCTTGTTAACGCGTCAGCAGGAGTCATTCCCGCTTCAACCATTAGGGCAAACTCTTGTGCATTATCGCCATGGGCTGATACGCCACTGTCAGTTCCAAAAGCAATTTTCACGCCCGCTTTATGAGCGGTAGCAAATGTTTGCTGAATTAGGGGGCCAATTGCCGCTGCTTTTGGGCGAACTAATTCTGGAAAGAAGCCATCGATTTTTGCTTTTTCTGCAACAAACTTGCCGGCCAGAATGGTGGGCACATAATACGTGCCGTTTGCTTTCATCAACTCGTGAATTTCGTCATCCATGTAGGTGCCGTGTTCTATTGAGTCTACACCTGCCGTAATGGCTCGCTTCATGCCTTCTTTTCCGTGTGCATGAACGGCTACGGTCATTTCGTAATCTTTTGCTGTATCGACAATGGCTTCTAATTCATCGGTCATAAACTGCGGGTTCTGACCACTTTTAGCCACACTGAGTACACCGCCGGTGGCAGTAATCTTTATCAGGTTAGCGCCGTCTTGATAGCGTGTTCTTACTGCTTCTCGGGCTTGCGCTTCCCCATTGACTACGCCTTGCTCAGGACCTACGTCTGGGCGAAGTAAATGAGACATACCATTAGATGGGTCGGCATGGCCGCCTGTGGTGGCAATAGATTTTCCTACCGTGTAAATTCGCGGGCCAACAGCATAGCCCTTATCGATAGCGGTTCTAAGGGCAATGGTTTCATTGTGCGAGTCACCGAGGTTTCGTACTGTTGTAAAGCCTGCGTCTAGGGTGATCTTTGCGTAGTTTGCTGCCCGCAATGCATAGTCTGCTTCATTAAGCGTGAATCGCTCTAGGTAGCTCTTCGGCCCGCCTTGTTGAGACGACAAGTGTACATGCATATCCATCAAGCCAGGCATTACCGTGCTATCTTTTAAATCAATAACAGTATCGCCCTTCTCAGCGCTTAAATATCCTGATTTCACACTTTCGATTTTGTTATCTTCAATAACGATAGTCACCTTGTTGCGTAAGTCGTTAGAAGTGCCGGTAAAGGCTTTGCCAGCATGGATGAGCGTGGCTGCTTGGGTGCTAAACGTAAGCGGTAAAAGTGTGCAAGATACAGCTAATGCGGTCAGTGTTTTTTTCATAATATAGTTCTTCTTTTGATGGATAATTACACAGTAATTTAATGTAAAGCACTCATTAAAGTAACGCAAAGTATTACGCTATTAGTGGCGGGTTTTACGGGTTTATATGAGGTATTTACGAAGCGTTGTTTTATGGTGTACGAATTTTGGGCTAATTAAGCGGGATGTATTGAAAGAAAGCGAAAGAGTAGAAAAGCAAGAAGCGGACGAGGATAATGGAAAGCGGAGACTAGCCTACCTTTCCAATAACAAAGTCTATGTTAGCTGAGTGAACAACGAAGTGAGTTTCATCACCGCCTTTTATTTCTTTCGATTTTTCAAGTAGCTGGTAATACACATTTTGATGTAGGCGAGCCCAAAGATTTCTGCGAACACATACATAGGGTATTGCGGTAGCCTCTTTATCTCGAATTGCTTTTGGTGGAACGCGTAGTTCCATTTGATCAACGCTATCTAAAACAACTTCATCGCCAGTCTGTGTAATCAACACAAGCGCAGTGTTCTTGCCGCCGTTAGCGTCTGCTTCAATCTCTTTCCATTGAGTGATTAAAAAAGGCGTGTCTTCAACGGTAATTCCTACTTTTTCTACTGGCGTAACAAGAAAGTACTTATCGTCTTCTCGTTTAAGCACCGACGAGAAAAGTTTTACCAAACTCGCACGACCTACAGGTGTACCTTCATAAAACCAGCGACCGTCTAACGTCACTGTCATTTTAATATCGCCACAAAAATCAGGGTTCCATTTTTCTACAGGCGGAAGGGGGCGCGTCTTATCAGACGACCCCTCTATTTGCTTTTGAAACTTAGTTAAGTCCATTTTGCTCAATCAACGCTTTGACTTCGCGAAGCTTTGCTTTAATACGGCGCATATTGTCAGGCCCCGTTCTCAACAATTGTTTTTGCGGCCCATCAAGGCTTTCTAACCTTTCGTCGGTGTATTTGTACATCACAGAGTCTGAATAGACTTCTACCGGAACCGGTACTTCTGGCGTATCAAGTAATTCGTCTATTGCGCTAAGCAATACACTATTAAAATCTTTGTCAGGATCGCCAATTTCAGCATATTTAGCTTGTATATCGCTTTTATAAGATTGATATACCGCTAATAGCGCTTCGTTATCAAACGACTCTAAAACATTCACATATGGCGTATAGCGCTTATAGCTAGCGGCATCTATCCATTGCTTATCAGCTTGAGAATACACTCTGAAGTTCTGCTCTGGTGGAGTGAGTAGTTGATGGTTTGGCGCCATTTTGTTGCCCGCTAGGTTAGTTACAGAAACCACAAAGCGCTGAAGTAACCCTTCGTTTACTAATAGTCTGTTCACCGTATTCTCATCGGCAGCTGCACTATCAACAAGGGCTTCTTTCACTGCTGGATCGCTAACATCAAGTGGTTCGGGCTCACTTTCCTCAACTTCAGGCAGAGGTTCTACTTCGTCTTTCTCTTCAAGTTCAACAGGTGGTGGTGCAGGTTTTGTTTCAAATACTTCCGGTTCATCAGACTCGGTAAGTACGGGTTCATTAATTTCGGGCTTAGGTGCCTCTACTGGCTCAGGCGTTTCATCGCTTGGCCAAAAAACTATCGCAAGGATGACGACAAGGATTATTCCCGCTATCAGAAAGTGTGGGCCTAACGACTGTTTCTCTGTTGTTTCGCTCATAATGACTCCGCTGCTGAGATTTCCTTTAGGTAATACTACCAGACATAACACTCAATGTTAGAAAATCAAACAAGAGAAATGTTCCTTTTCTGCTTAAATTTTCAATCGTGATAGCCTTTTAACGTTGAAAACACCGATTTCGATTGGTCTTACCTACAACAAAATAAATGCTGTCTCCTATTGGTGCATGGGTTAATCAGTCTGTGTCGTTGTAAATAAGTGTCAATACCGCGTTTCGATTACATGAATAGCGCGTGCTCGTAACCAATAGGCTATAACACAGAGTAAAACTACACTTTGCTAGAAATATTCACCGCTCAAATACCCATTATTACAAGTACACATTGTCACAAATACACGTCGTTACAAATACACTTGTCATTATTTGCGTCAATCATTGTAAATAACTTGGGTTATTTTAAACATTTGTTTAACATGTGGTGACTATCAATTTGGTTGCCAGCTATGACCGTTATATTATTTGCTATTCCTTTGTTTTTTCTACTTATTGGAATTGAGCTTTACGCCGATTACAAAAGAAAAACGGGGTATTATCGAACTAATGACGCTATCACAAGTTTAAGTGCGGGTGTGCTTTCTCGCATTGTGGCAATTGGTCATCAACTTATCCCCTTTACTATCTACGTGCTCGTCTTCGATGCGGTGGCTATGTTTGAGCTACCGCAAGCGTGGTGGGTGTGGGTTATTGCATTTGTAGCCTATGACTTCTTTTACTACTGGAATCATCGGCTTGGACATGAAATGAGCATACTCTGGGCCGCCCATGTCGTGCATCATTCAAGTGAAGATTACAATCTGACTACGGCATTGAGGCAAACAAGTGGTGCTGTGTTTAGCTGGATTTTTTATCTGCCGCTGGCGTTGGTTGGCTTTACGCCACAGATGATAATAACGGTGGGAGCACTTAATTTGGTGTATCAGTTTTGGGTTCACACTCAACACATCACCACGTTGGGGTGGATGGAAAAGGTGTTTGTCACCCCTTCAAACCACCGGGTTCACCATGCTCAAAATCGAATTTATATCGATAAAAACTATGGCGGCGTTTTTATTCTTTGGGATCGGTTGTTTTCAACCTACATGCCCGAGAAAAAAGAAGAGCCCGTAGTTTTCGGTATTCGCGGTGCGCTCAAAAGCTTTAATCCACTTTGGGCTAACTTACAAATTTACAGTCAACTCGCTAAGGATAGCTATTATACTCGTTCATGGAATGACAAATTTCGCGTCTGGTTTGGTCGCACGGGGTGGCGACCAGCCGACGTATCAGAGCGCTTTCCTAAGGAAAAACTACCTTTGAGTAATTTTAGAAAATATCATCCACATATCCATAAGTCAGTGACGCGCTATAGTCTTTTACAGCACGTAATTATGCTTGGCGCTGCGCTTTATTTTTTGCTCAATTTAGACACGCTCTCAGGTATGCAGCAAACGGCTATTGTTCTCACCGTTGTGGTTATGAGTATTCAAAATGGCTTTATTCTGTCTCAATCTAAATTGGCACTCGCGTTAGAGGGGCCGCGGTTACTCATGTTTCCACTACTGTGGATTGCCTCTGGCATTGGTATTGCGGCGTGGTGTTTCGCACTGTCTTCTGTCGTTGGCCTCGTTATGCTGTTATTGGCAGTGCGCTACAGCAATTATCGCCGCCCTATCGAAGAAGTCAGGCTATCAACTGAACCTGAAAACTTAGCGTAACGTAATAAAGACGTTTTGTTAGCGCCGGCGTTGTGTATAGCGTCAGCTGCTACCTATATTAGGGCGTTTTTTGAGGTAGGTATGCATAAGTTTCTTTTTAGCGATTTAGAAGATACACCAACAGTAATAGACTACTTAGAAGTGCAGTCATATGAGATGAATGTGTATCTCGTTTATTTAATGGTTGGTGATAAAAGCGGGATGGTTTACGACAAGAAAGGTAAGCCAATGCGATTTTTTAGCACGGGTCATATTCGCGAATCATTTGCTCACTGCAGCGTCGAAAAGTCGGTGATGAAGCACGACACGCCTTATGACGAAATGATAGGTAACCCACCTAAAAGTGCAGAGCAAATGGCACTGCCCTTCAGTATGGAATTGCCTTACTAAACACATCTCCGCTTGATGGTTTTTTGTTTGGTGTCCGGAATACGCAAGCTAGGTGGTTTCAAGCCAAGGAGCCGCCAACGCTCGCATATTCACTTGCGCACCTAATCGCCTGGCCAATAAAAACAGCCCCCCTAGCTTTCTGTGAATGAATAACGCATCAGCCGGTGGCGTATGCCAGAAGTCATGTTCCGTAGTGAGAGTCATGCCCTTATCGTGCAGGCGCTGAATAAGGTCGCTAGTGCCAAAATCATAGGGCTCGTTATGTATAAGCGACTCGCACGCTTCCATGCCAATACCAATAACGGCATCAACCTGTTCGGGAGTGTGCGATTTATCTATTAGTCCGATATCAAGGGCTGCGTCTGCCATTAACTGCTTATTTTGCAAAGCGGCACTATTAAGCAGTGCTTTGTAGCCTATCGAAATGCTTTCTGGGATCTCACGGGTTGCGCCAAAATCAAGAAGTACTATCTGCTTTGTCTCTTTATTAAACTTGTAATTGGCAAGGTTCGGATCGCTTTGTAGCAGCTTAAAGTTAAATACCTCATTGAAAAATAGCCCCATCAAGTCAGTCATAACAGCATTGCGTACTTCCTGTGATTCATCAAGCAGCGTATCTAGGTTTGAAGCCTCAATAAAGTCCATCGCGAGTACCGTTTCACTGGTAAGGGGCTCGTAAGTTTGAGGAATGATAAAGCGTTCTATCTCTGTAAGCTGCTGGCCATAACGAGTTAGCATAGCTGCCTCGCGGTTGTAGTCAGCCTCTTGATGAAGCTGTGTTTTTGCTTCACTAAGAAGAGGATTAATATCTAAAGATTTCGGTATAAGCCCCGTGAGCTTTATTAGCGTAGCCACATTATCCACATCGCTATCGATACTTTTTCTCACCCCAGGGTATTGCACCTTTATCGCGAGCATTTTTCCATCCATGGTGATGGCCTTATGCACCTGACCAATCGATGCCGCAGCCACTGGTGCAAAAGAAAAATACAGTAGGCTGTCCTGCCAGCCTTCGCCCCACGCCTTATTCAAGGTTTCGATAAGCTGCGCTTTAGGCATTGGATCTGCGTCTTCTCTTAAACGAGATAAGATAGTAGCAAGCTCGGGGGGTAAAAAGTCTCCTGCATCCATGGAGATAAGCTGACCGAGTTTCATGGCCGCGCCACGCATGCTAGCGAGCTGGTTGGCCACATTCGTCATATTCTTTGGTGTTAATAGTAATGAGGCAAGGGCAGGTCTCTCGCCCTTTAACAGTTGTCCTGCACCTTGAGTAACCACATTTCCGGCAATTTTACCTGCCAACGCGCCTAAGCGGCTCACCCGGGATAATCGAGAAGAGGGAATAGCTTTTGACTTTCTTTTAGGGGAGTCTTCGGACATGTTACCTACTCTATTGCATTACGATAGAAACGTAGCGGGCTTACCTCAAGGAGAGGTCATCTAATGATATAGGTATGTACGAGGTAGTGGGCGGTTTTGATTACCGTATACGCTTAAAATATCCGTTCTCTTTGCTGTGTCACCTTGATGTAGAAACACTGCACCTGCGGTAACACGCTGCGATTATGAACATTTCAAGTCTCGCTAAGTGGGTAATTATCTATTCGGGCTAATGGTATTAGATAATTTGCGACACCACCTGCAAAACAAAGCCAACTACACTGCCAAAAGCAAAACCTGTCCAGCCGTTGGCATTGCGATAACGCCAAAGGGCCGCACCAAAGAAACCACACCACAACATAGATGAATAGGTGGCAATCATTCCATCACCCATACCGGTATTGGGCAAAAACAGCATGATGATAAACGTCATGGCCATTCCCCCACTTAAGAGCACCCACATGATGTTTTTTTTATCAGCAAAGGCATTGTTTGCGTTCGAGCCTTGTGAACCATTTGAGTCTTCAGAGTTCCCCAGCGCCGCGCGCGCTTCGAGATTGCTGGTGTCGGCTACTTCCTTTTTCTTTCTGTCTTTTCGAGCGTTGTGCGCAAATGCACTAGAAGCGCTGTTACTCATGATAATACCTTCATAGAATGACGTTCTCACGCAAACGTTAATGTATTGTTAAAAGAAACGCTATAAGACTTCGGTGGTAGATGTGCTCTGGTCAGTCTTTTTAAAAGGCATAAAAAAGCCCGCGGATTTAATGCTAAAAGAAGCACCCGCGGGCTTAGTATTGCAAACACTGGGTTTAGTGATGGTCGCTGTTAAAACCCACCTCAAGCAGCGTTACATTGTCGGTGAAAGTAAGGGTTTTTAGTGGTCCGTTACCTTCAACGTTAATGGTGTTTACTTGGCTAGGCCATAAATCTCGAAGTGCATCGTGACGTATTTTCAGACCCTCTAGTGCCGGTGGTTGAGCCGTTTCTTGGTACACCCAAAAGTGCTTACCATCCACTTCAAAACCTACTTGGCCAAGCGCTAGCGAGGTATCTTCACTGTTTAACAGCGCAAAATGGTGACCAACGTAATCAGCAAATGCTTGCTGCGTCTTTTCGTCATCCATAATATCGGCGTTCTTATCAAACAGAACCTTTACCGCATGCTCAGCATCGTGCAAATTAAAACGATGCATTACTTCGATGTTTTCGGTTCTTGGATTGAACAATACCGTCGTAATAGCCGCTTTAATTTGATGGGCCTTCACCGCTGTGCTGTATGCAAAGCTACCTGCTACTAATAGCAGTGCAAGCAGGGCAACCATGCCCTGCCTGATAGAGGACAATTTACTCGTCATCGTTGCCTTCATCATTCTCATCGTCTTCGTCATCAGTCTTTAACTCAGTTTTTGAGTCTTGCATAAGGTCGCGGTACTCGTATGAGTTGCGAGAGTTTCCTTTATACGCTTCGATACGCGATGGAATAATTCGACGTGGATAGTGGTTGTTTTCAACATTCACATCGGCTGTTTCCCAATGTGGGTCAACGGTAACACTCACTAACTCTTTGTCTTTTTCCGAAACGATAAGCTTGCTAACCGCTTTCGGCGTTCTGCGCCAAATCTCAGCAGGTATACGCATCTCTTCTGTAGAGCCGTCTTCATAAGCAAGCTCTAGAATGATAGGCATAACCAAGCCACCAAGGTTACTGAAGTTAAGTACGTAATAGTTTTTGTCTTCTTTTACTGCACGTTCGAATGCAGTGCGCTCCCACGGTTCTAAGCCTTTCAAGAATTTTTGGTAGCTATTACGCTCTTTATTGGTCACGGTGTAGCGATCGTTTTCGTCGTAAAAATCGCTGATGTCATCGAAGCGATCAACCCACAACTCTTTACCTTCTTCTTTATTGCGAATAACAGTAAGCGACTGTGGTTTATCCATCTCTGTTTGGCGTTCGCGGCCAAAGTCGATATCTGGATCTTCGGTGTTCAAACGAAGCTTGTAAACGCTGTCTAAGCTAATGTCTACGTGATCCGTTGAGTAGAACCAGCCACGCCAGAACCAGTCTAAGTCAACCCCTGATGCTTCTTCCATTGTGCGGAAAAAGTCAGACGGAGTTGGGCGTTTAAACATCCAACGCTGTGCATATTCTTTGAATGCAAAATCGAAAAGCTCGCGACCAAGAATAGTTTCACGCAAAATGTTGAGTGCTGCTGCAGGCTTAGTATAAGCATTAGGACCTAAACGAAGTACCGAGTCTGACTGAGTCATAATAGGCACCTGAGTTTGAGACTTCATGTAGCCTGTAATATCACGTGGCTCAACACCCCATGGAATCGTAGGATCCCATTCACGACCTGCTACGCCATCAAGAAAGCTGTTTAACCCTTCATCCATCCACGTCCACTGGCGCTCGTCAGAGTTTACCGTCATCGGGAAATAAATGTGCCCCACTTCGTGAATAACAACGCCGATAAGAAAGCGTTTTTCAGCAAGTGAATACGTGCGAGAGCCGTCGTCTTGTAACTCGGTACGTGGGCCGTTAAACGTAATCATTGGGTATTCCATACCACCCACAGGGCCGTTAACCGACTGGGCTACTGGGTATGGATAGTCGAAACTAAAGCGGCTGTACACGTCCATAGTGTGAATAATGGATTCAGTTGAATACTTCTGCCATAGCTCACCACCTTCTTTAGGATAAAACGACATCGCCATGACAAGAGGCTGTGTGTCGCCACCTTGTTGGTAACCGCGTGCATCCCAGGCAAATTTACGTGATGAAGCCCATGCAAAGTCACGTACATTCTCTGCTTTAAACGTCCACGTTTTTAGCTTTGATGTACCTTCTTTCTCATTCTCGATAGCTTCTTCAGGCGTTACAACAAAAACAATGCGATCTGCTTTCTCTGCCTTCTTCAAACGATCGCGCTGAGTTTTGGTCAGCACGTCTTTTGGGTTTTGAAGCTCACCTGTCGATGACACAATGTGGTCGGCAGGAACGGTAATGTCGACTTCGTAGTTACCAAACTCTAGTGTGAATTCGCCGCGCCCGATGAATTCTTTGTTTGTCCACGCTTCGTAATCTGTGTACGCGGCTAAACGAGGGAACCACTGGGCAAGCAAGAAGATGTCATTGCCGCCCTCACGTTCATCATCAGGGAAGTGCTCGTAACCTGCGCGAGCAGATACCGCATCTTCTTCTACGATGTTAAATGCAAAATCAATGTCGAAAGTGACTTTTTTGCCCGGCTTCAATGGCTTAGCCAAATCCACACGCATTAATGTACCAACCGTAGTATGGCGAAGGCCATTACCTGATTTATCTTCAACGCGAGAGATGGTGTAGCCTAGCTCATTGTCTTCAACAAACTGCTGGCGACGAAGCGCGCCCATGCTCAGTTTTGCTGGCTTGCTATCACTGGCTGCTTCTGTAGCCGGACCACGATTTCCAATACCACCGAATGTGGTAGTAAGCGCTGACATAGAGTCATCGCGGAATTTGTTTTGGTCTAATTGAATCCACAGATACTTCAGTGTATCCGGTGAATTATTGTGATAAGTAATGGTTTCTTTTGCTTCAATACGACGCTCGCCTTCAAGTAATTTCACGTCGATATCGTAGTCAACTTGTTGCTGCCAATACTGATGGCCTGGTTCGCCAGCAGCATTTCGATATACATTTGGAGTAGGTAAAACTTCGTCTAGCTGACGGAATTTATCTTCAAAGTCGCCCTTAGTTTGCTTTATTGAGGCGTGTGCACTGGGAAGAGAAATCAGCATAGACAATACTGGCGCTAGCCAGAAAAAATGTCGTTTAGCGGTGCTCATAGTGTTTCCTTGCAACGTGTTAAGTTGGAATTATTATATGTTATCGCCTTTAGTATATAAGTCTGGCTCTGTGAATCATAGTTCCCGACCGTAAACTACCCTCGGTTTAACGCAAAGTTTATGTAACAGAACGTTTTGTTATACGTCTTTAACTGTCGTATTCTTATCTTCTTGTCCTTTTTTCATTTCCTTCATCTATGAATAGTTTTTCCTGGCAGCGAGCTGTCGTTAAAGTGGGTAGTGCCTTAATTGCACCTGATGGCAGAGAATGCAGCGGCCGTTACTTATTAGCCTTAGCCCGGTTTATTACCGCTAGCCGTGAACAGGGTAAAGAAGTCATTTTAGTGTCTTCAGGCAGCGTTGCTGCTGGTCGTAATAAGGTCTCTTCTGGTGCTAATGGTGTTGTATTACGCAATACACCATCAATTGCTGAAAAGCAGGCTATGGCTGCCATTGGGCAGAATTTAATGATGGCAAATTGGCAACGTTTTTTCGATTTCCCCTGCGCGCAAGTGCTGCTTACCGCTGACGATCTTCGCGATCGCACTCGCTATGTAAATATAAAAAATACGCTGCGAGAAATACTCAACCACCATGCCTTGCCCATTATTAATGAAAATGACACGGTGGCAGTGAATGAGCTGAAAGTGGGTGATAACGATAATCTCGGCGCTTATACCGCGCTGGTTGCGCAAGCAGACACCCTCATTATTTGTTCTGATATTGATGGGCTTTACACTGCCGATCCGCGCAAAAATAAGTCTGCCACCTTAATATCTGAAGTTGACCATATCGACAGCAGCATTTATGAGCTAGCCGGCGGAGCTGGCACTTCTGTGGGAACAGGAGGTATGCGCACGAAAATAGAAGCGGCAGATAAGTGTATTAATAGCGGTATTCAAACATTGATTGTAAATGGCCGTAAGGGTGAGACCTTCGATGCTCTGCTTGCCGGTATGGTACCAGGTACCCTTTTTAAACCAACACGCACACCTTCAAACGCCCGAAGACTTTGGCTTACTCATACACTCAAAACCGCTGGACGCATTGTTGTTGATAGTGGCGCAAAGTTAGCTCTCGTTGAAAATGGCGCTTCACTGTTACCGTCGGGTATTGTTGATGTTGACGGAGAATTTGCTCAGGGAGAAGCGGTAGAGATTTTCTGCGATGGTCGCGCTATAGCGAAAGGCTTAAGTGTGTATAACGCAAAAGACTTATTACTCATAAAAGGGAAAAAGTCGAAAGATATTGCCAGTGTGCTAGGTTATGAAACAACAGATGTTGCCGTACATAGAGACGATATGGTGCTGCTGTAGCGGCACCGTTTTCCGCGTGCTCATTATCAATAACCTTAGCTGGCCAAACTGCAACAAAGAGGATACCCATGACAGAAATAACGCCAACGCTCTCGGACTATCCCTTTTCAGTGACTATTGCTACTCGGTGGCAAGACAATGATGCATATGGGCACATCAATAATGTGATGTACTACAGTTTTTTTGATACAGCAGTTAATCGTTATTTGATTGAACGTGGTGGGTTAGATATTCACAACGGAAAAACCGTAGCATACGTAGTAAGCAGTCAATGCCAGTATGTTGCACCAGCGGCTTACCCAGAAGATATCTATGTGGGCTTGTGCGTGAGTAAAGTGGGCAGAAGTTCAGTTACCTATGGCTTGTCTGTGTTTGCTGGGGAAAGCAAACGCCGGGTTGCTCACGGTCAGTTTGTTCACGTTTTTGTTGATAGAGCCTCGGATAAATCTATTCCTATTCCTGTGAAGATAAAAGCGGCCCTTGAGTCGATAAGCGATGCCGTATGAGTTTACCTAATGTGGTGTTTCTTGATGCAGAGACATTAGATTTAGAGTCGCTGGATACTCAACGACTCAGTGACGTAGATGCATGCCTTACGTTGTATCAAAATACCCTTCCCGACGATGTTGTTACGCGAATCGAAAGTGCCACTGCTGTACTGGTGAACAAAGTTGTACTAAGCGCAGAAGCGCTGCGTCAAGCGCCCACGTTAAAATACATTGGTGTTACCGCTACCGGCATGAATAATGTCGACTTAGCGTATTGCAAAACTAATGATATTAAAGTGCAAAATGTTCAGGCATACGGGACCAGCAGTGTGACGCAGCATACGTTAACGCTACTGCTTAATTTAGCCACCCAGTTTGTGCACTATCAGCATGATGTAAAAGCGGGGGCTTGGTCTGAATCTTCCCATTTTTGTTTACTGTCTCACCCTGTTGTTGAATTAGAGGGAATGCACGCTGTCATTGTCGGTCATGGCGAGCTTGGCAAGCGGGTAGAAGATTTATTTAAAGCTATGGGCATGCAGGTGACCATTGCTGGGCGCCCGGGAAGAGCCGACGATCCGCGCCCGTCGCTTTCATCGCTATTACCTAGTGCTGATGTGGTGAGCCTACATTGTCCGTTGACGCAAGAGACAGACAGGTTGATAAATTCAGAAACCCTATCGTTAATGAAGCCAAATTGTTTTTTAATCAATACCGCGCGAGGTGGACTGGTTGATGAACCCGCCTTGCTTGGAGCACTTAAAAATAAACAAATTGGTGGCGCTGGGCTTGATGTATTGTCTGTTGAGCCTCCACCCTCTAGTCATATTTTAATGCAGGCTAATTTACCTAATTTGTTAATAACACCTCATAATGCATGGGTGGGGAAACGCGCGCGACAAACGTTGCTCGATTCAGTGGTTAACCACTTAACGCAATTTCTAGCGCAATTATAATTGAGGATTAATGGGCAAATGAACAACCCAACCTTATTCTCATTGTGCTGTCTAATTTGGGGCTCAACTTGGATTGCGATTACCTATCAGATTGGCCATACATCTGAGACATTTGCAATAGCGCTGCGCTACTTACTCGCCGCTGTATGCTTGGGAATTTATTGTTTAGTAAAAAGGCTACCGTTTGCCCTTCCCTTACACATACACGTGAAGATGGCTGCGGTGGGCTTATTTCTCTATAGCTTAAATTACACCCTGCTTTACATGGCACAGGCGCATATTATCAGTGCGCTTTTAGCGTTGATGAGCTCCTGTATTATTTATATTAACGTGGTGCTACGTCGCTGGTGGTTAAAAGAGCCTATTCGCAAAGAGGTCGTGATTGGGGCGACGTTTGGACTAAGCGGTATTGTGTGTTTGTTCGTACCCGAGTTCTCGAAAGTTTCCATGGACGCAGCGCTGGCTCTAGGATTAAGCATTGCCTTTGTCAGCTTTTTTTGCGCTTCAGTGGGCAACGTCATTTCTGAGCGGATTTTAACTTCTGGCACTCCGGTTATTCAGATGAATTTTTATGCCATGTCTTACGCTATGATTTTGCTATTTATAACGTCGTTATTGTTGCCGGGTAAGCTCATTATTCCCACCAGTACAGAGTTTTATTTATCTCTGCTTTATCTAGCTTTGTTTGGCTCTGTTTTTGCCTTTGGTGCTTATATGAAATTACTTCAACAAATGGGGGCAGATAAAGCGGCTTACGTGGTATTGGTATATCCCATGGTTGCGCTGGTAATTTCAACCTTCTTTGAGGGGTATCAATGGACCGCGCTCTCTTTCGTCGGTGTTGCTGTGGTACTAGTGGGCAACGCAATAGCCATGGGAAAAATACCGCGCTTTATGCGTCGCCCTTTTTTATCTCACTAAACCAAAGTTAACAAACTAAGGCCTACTAAAATAAGTTTTCACTAAGTAAACGGCTTAGAGCGCATTTATTTTCTTGTTTAGTTCATAAGCTGGCTCAGTCACTATAGCTTCTAGTGTTTCTATGCGCGCCATAAGCGCTTCTATTTGAGTGTCTTTTTCTTGTAATCGCTGCTGATGTAATGCTGCTTTGCTCGCTATAAACGGGTTACTGCACTTTCCGTTCATCCAGTCGTTCAAGCGCCACTGTAATTTCGCGTCTAAATAACTCGCTAATAGCGCAATAGAGGTGATACTTCCAAGTAACAATACAAGGCTTAATGTAGACATAGAACTCTCCTTCACTAGTGTTGGCTCAAGGCATTCGTTGTTACTAGTCATGGCTTTTCAGAATAAATTACAAAAAAGATTTAAAAACGTGTAATAAAAATAAATGGGTGCAGACTGTAACTGGGTGTGTTGAGCTTTTTGCTGCATTTTTGTAGTGGTCAACTCGCTATCGTAATGATTAGGGTACTTACGTACCTGCTAAACATAAAAACTTTTAGAAAGGGCAACTTGCTTGGGCCAAGGATTTGAAGACGTTTTTACACAATACGGTGCATTGTTAAGCCGTGTTGCAAATAGCTACGAAGCTAACGACGCTATGCAGCAAGAGCTTTTGCAAGAGATTGCTATTGCTGTGTGGCAGGGGCTGTCTCGGTTCAAGGGCGATAGTAGTGTAAAAACCTATATTCTGAAAATTGCCCACAATCGCGCGGTAACCCACGTAGCAAGCCAAGTAAAACGTGTTGATACTCACCGATATGAAAGTGATACGTTGGGCTCTGATGGTTACCAAAGTCCACAATATTCTCCAGAAGTCGTTTCTAGCCAGCAGCAATCGCTAGCACGTTTGTTGCAAGTCGTTCGTGCACTTCCCCTGCAGCCAAGACAAGTGCTTACCCTGTCGTTAGAAGGATTGAGCTATGACGAAATTGCCGAGGTATGCGGTATATCGAAAAATCATGTGGGTGTTATTTTGAAACGGGCTAAGCAAAAAGTGCTGCAGGAGGAACCCAATGCATAATGATGATAATAAAAATCGAGTAAAAGCTAATCGAATAAAAGCTAGTGACACTGATTTGACTTTGCTATGGCAGAATCAGCCAGTTAACGATATCGACCTATCTGAAGTAAAAAAAAGCTTTAACAGCGAGAGAGTAAAACAGCGTATTTATATGGTTATAGACTCTTTAGCGCTTCTGCCTACTCTCTATTTTTTATCTATTTACTGGGGAGAGCTATCTTTTACCGCAAAAGGGTTATGTATTTTTATGGTGGCAACGGCCATTCCGTTTTTAATTTATCAGTTGTGGCTCCGACGAGTGGCGGCTTTTGCCAAAGACTCACAAACTCTCGATCATTTACATCAATACACGCGCCAGATAAAAAATAATATACGCATTGCGTTCATCACCAAGCACTCTGCGTGGCCCGCGCTTTTTGTGCTGCCTGCGTTTGCATTAGAGCGATACTTTTTTGGAGAATTAAGCCCCGACAAATGGGAAAAAATCGCCTTCAGTTTTCCCATCGCAGCACTCATTCTTATTGTATGGGGTATCTGGGCGCATAAGCGTCAACTGCGCTTTGAAAAACAACTCAAAGCGCTAGAAGAGATGGCAGAGCAGCGTACAGTTTAGGGGCGCTCTTGTTTACCTAGTCGTTATTTTCCTTATCGCTTTGTTCGTCATCGCTCTCAGAGCGCCTGCGGTTTTCGCCTAAGAAAAACTCATAGTAGAGGTCGAGAGCAAATTCAGACTGATCCTCTAGCGTGGTTTGAATCGCTTCTAAATAGAGATTGGGTAGAAGCTGGTATTTTAACGCAAGATCTGGGGGAAGCTGTCTGCGTCGAAGCGTACTGTTTACGTCGTTATTTCCAAGACCAACATCGACATTATATTCAACCGATAGCCTATCGTTTATCTGCCCTGTGAGAGAAAGCTTATCTTCATTGGTGCTCAAGCTAAAGTCATCTATGCCAAGGGCACTTCCCACCTGTCCGGTCAGCGATTCTGTATTAGATAGCCCGAAGCCGAGCAGTAGGGCCGCATAGTTTGGATCTGATGAACCTGAATTAGGCCCTGAACCGGTAAGTAAATAAGATAAAACGCCCTGCTGATCCATTGCCGGCTGTGAAAATAGATTAATGCTTGGCGAGTCTGCAGACCCATCTATTCTTATGCCCGCAATCACATCATCATCGGTTTTCGCTGGGTTTCGAATAGCTTCTACTAACAATGAAGGCTGGCTTATCGGGCCATTAAATTGTATTTCGCCAGTTTTTATTATCAAGTTTTGACCGTAGGCGTTATATCGACCATTTAAAATCTGCAGATCTCCGTATCCCACAAGGGCTGGCTGAGTATTTATGCGTATTCCACCATAAAGACTTGCCGTTAGGCCAAAAGCTTCAATTTTTACTTCTTCTTTTTTGGCTTGGTCGATATGCACCATAACATTAGCATGCACAATATCCAGCGGATCTTCACTGCGAGGCTCTCCGCGCAAATGCACGTCTTTTGACGGTGATACGGCACTATTCGGTAACGATGCAACTTCGATTCTGGCCCATGGGATATTTATATCACCAGTAACATCAATCTTTTCTTTTGTCGCAGCGATATCGATATTTGGCGATACTTTAAGCCGCGTATTGGGCTGTCTAATTTCAAAAGAATCTCCCTGCAACGTAAAATTAGCACTCGGGGTAGACGACCAGTTTACATCGCCTTTGAGTGAGCCTTTGCCACCGCCCAATATAAACGAGCCGTCAAGATTAGCTTGTTGACCATCAAGCACAATTGACTGATTCCAATTAGACAATGATACGGGGGTGTCTTGTATGTCAATTGCCCCATTTTCAATAGTGAGTTCGCCATTTAAAGCGGGGTCATCAATGTAGCCGCCCAAGGTGATTTTGCCGTTCAGTAAACCCGTCAGCGTGCGAATTGCCGGTGACAGTGGTTTAAGCGGCGACACATCTAGCCCTTCCATTACAAGCGTGCCGTCAAGTGGCTTTTTATCATCTAAGGGCCGAGTATTAAGCGTAAGCGTTGCATCCCCAATATCTTCACTTGAAATTAACGAGGTCGACGTTAATTTTCCTTGCTTAATGTTGCCTGATGTCTCCATCGAGTTTATGGTCAACTCAATGGGCCTAGATTCTCCCAGTTGCCACTTGGCAGGACTTAGCGAGGCTGTAAAGGTTGCGTCAATGGGGTCTGCCGCAGAGTAGCTGCCCTGTGATTTCACTGTTAGTGCTGCTTCTGAGGCTTTTGAAACAGTTAGAGGTGCGAGCTCGTGAGCCCACAAGCCAACGGGTAACGACGAGGCGGTTATATCCCAACTGGCCTTATTTTCTTGATAGTTAACATTTTCAATGCACAGTTCCCCTTCTCCCCTTGAAGACCAACAGTGACTACTTACCTTTGCCGTGATGGAGGAAGTTTCAGTTGGCGTACCAATATCGAGGTTTAACGGGGATGTTAATAGCCAACGCATATTTGCAATTTCTAGCTTCGAATCAGATATGGTGCCTTTCCAATGCTGCGCTTTCCATGCGCCAGACATCGCCAGGTTTACCGCATTGTCAGGCAGCCTCAATGCGATGTCTGCATTATGATTTTCATAAGTGCCTGAGACAGACACGTCGCCATTTAACGGTCCTTGCTGTGCCGCCTGAGCGCTCAAACTCGGCGAAACGCTAATATCTGATAGGTTAATATTGCTGGTTGTTGATGGATTCTGCCAAGGGCCACTCGCTTTAATCGCACCTTTTACTGAGCCCGACACATCGCTGTACAACATGCTAACCTCTGCGATATCCACATCAATATCGGCGTTTATGTAGCGTTTATTGAGCACTTGAGCCACTGCTTTTATGCGGTTTTGATCTTGCTCAACATTGAGGTTTGCCACTAATAAATCGCTAGGGCCGGCGTATACCGCTTCGCCTACTACTCGTATAGGTGAGCCACGCAGTGCGCCGGTAATATCCATATCGCGTAAACTTACATGCAAACCTCCGGCCTCGGAATATTGCAGTATACTGTCGATATTGCCTTGCAGCTTCGCTGGGGCAAACTCACTAAATTGCTGAGCCGACACATTTTTCAGCGTTGTTTTGCCTTGCCATGCAATGGTGTCGTTAAGGTATAAGGTACCCGTATTCTTAATACTGCCCTCTAAAGCCGATATATCAGCC
The DNA here is from genome assembly GCF_027257845.1 of Alteromonas sp. BMJM2. GTDB lineage: Bacteria > Pseudomonadota > Gammaproteobacteria > Enterobacterales > Alteromonadaceae > Alteromonas. Next base: position 66,877 of record NZ_JAPVOT010000002.1, read on the forward strand.
TCATTCACGTAAATATTGTTCTTTTTAAGTACTACATCTAACGCAACTGGAACGTCACCCATATCAGGTACATTCGCCGAGCCTGTGCCTTTAAGTCTGTAGTCGCCCATGGTGCCGCTAATGGTTAGCTGGCCCGCATCTAAGCTTGCGTTTTCAACGGTAGGAATAGGCTGAGCCTGCCAATTAGCGTCGAAATTTATTGGCAGCGACTCAGATAGAAAGTTTGCAGACAAGGTGGTGTTGGCAGTAATCATTCCAGTGGCTGCAATCGTCACATCAATATCATCCAGCGCCCCTGAAGCATTAAGAGTAATGTTTTGTCGCTGTCCATCTATTGTTGCAAAGCCATCTAACTCAATATCAAGGGGATAATTATCTTTAAGGTTAGCTTCTATAAACCCCGCTACCTGACCTTGCTCATGCTTAACAATCACCCTCTCTACGCGAATTGCAGAGCGTTGAAATGACATATCGTCTACTGATAACAGAGACAATCGCTGAGTGCCTCCATTTTGAGAAGAGCTGTCACCTTGAGAAGTGCTATCACCTTGAGTGAAGCTAATATTCTCTATATTAAGCGCGCTAAATTTAATGGGAATGGGAGTGCCTATTACCGGCAATGATGGCACATCGTAATTAAGCGAGTATGAAGTGGGTAGCGATGAACCGGATTTTGTATCTGGGCCAGAGCCTTGGCCTGATTGCTTGCTTGGCGGTGTAGCTGCGCTGTTTGTACTCTTACTGCTATTTGCGTCTGTGCTATTGAGTGTAATGGCTAAACCACTTGCCTCTAAATTTTCAAAATCAATACGATTGGACCCAGAGAAATCCTCTAGTAGTAAAGATTCAATTGCGATATATGCATTGAGTAAGGCCACCGTCACATTCTTCAACGTAAGCTGCGCCACATCAACTGGAAGAGGGAGGGCAACGGTATCGCTCTCTTCACTCGCTGTATCGTTTTCTAATGCAGCGGATACTTGTTCAACCGTGGCGTTTTCCACCTCAAGGTTGTTTACACAAACGCGAGGCTCAAAGACGCAGCGCCACGTTATATCTGCATAGACTCGACCTACGTCAACCTGCCACTGTGGATTGATGTACGTCAATTTCTGTATTGTTAAGGGCCCAGCAAATCCACCTTCAATGTTCTCAATATGTAGATTATCAACAAAGGTATTGGCCAGTATCTTTACCGTAGGGCCGCCAAGAGGACTGATGAGCAAAGCATATACTGCAACAACAAAGAATACTGGTGATAGCAATAGAGCGGAAATAGTACGCTTTTTCATATTTCAGGCCCTATCAATAAATGAAAATTCCATTTGGTATCGTCTGGAGCAAAGCCTCGCGCAATATAAATTCTCACAGGGCCTATAGGAGAAAGCCAATGTAGCCCTGGACCTACACTATAGGTTAGCTCGGCATCAGTGGTATTTGACGCGGTTCCTGCATCAACGAATGCTGCCACTCGCCAATTATCGGCAAAACGATAGGCATATTCCACGCTACTTGTTAGTAGGTACTTACCACCAATAGATTCTATGTCGAAATCACCTTTACGTGGGTTAAAGAGTTCAGCCTTTGGTGAAATGTCTCTAAAGTCGAAACCTCTAATGCTTTGATCGCCGCCGGCATAAAACCGCAGCGAGGTAGGAACGTCGGAAAAACTGCTTGCCTTGATGGCGCCTAACTCACCGCGAATGGTCAATCGGTGTACATCGTTAAAAGTGGTAATAAACATCCCCTCAACAACTGCCTTGGCAAAGTCGATATCTGACCCCGCATCTTCTCGGCCTACTTGACCAAGAACTTGAAAATACAGTCCGTTGTTAAAGTCTAACTCTCCATCTTTATTACGGTAGGTAATGGAGTATCCTGGCAGAACTAGCGAGGTGGTATTGGTATCCAACGCACCTTGGTCGAAGGTTTCACGCAAGTAGGTAATAGAGCCGTCTTGTTGCCAAGGAGAATTGTCTTCTTGCCAATAGCGATGTGCAGACAGCGATAGCGTTTCACTCTCAAAGGAGGTATTGCTGTATTCAATAAATTGATAACCCGTTTCAAAACTAATGTAGTCGCGAGTGATGTTTTTCATAGGGATGCGGTAGTCAGCAGAAACAGATTGTTCTGGCTGGGACACAAAAATATCCGCGTTTATTGAATGACCACGACTATTCACCCAAGGTCGTTCCCAGCCCAGGCTTATACGAGGTCCGGTGTCTGTTGCGGCACCAAGCGCAACATTAAACGAGTCTGAGGGGCGATGCAGCAGCGATACTTCAATGGGAACTTGCAGTCCTTCGGCATCGCTCACTACCGGGCGCGCGATAACACGGCTAAAATAGCCAGCCTGATTTAAACTGCGATTAAAATCGTTTAGTACAGAAGAAGAGTATGGGTCGCCTGGTTTAAACGGTCTGAGGCGAGAAATAATCGCTTCTGCCTTGTCGTCACCAATAATTTTTAGTTCACCAAAATGATACTGAGGGCCACTTTGCGCTATCAATAGTATGTTGGCCTGCTTCTCTTCTCTCACTAAGTCTAAGCGCGTTGCTTGCCAATAGAAATCAAAGTAACCATGAGAAAGCGCGTAATTGAACATTGAAGATTTAAAGCTTTCGTAAATCGGTTGGTTTAATACGTCGCCCTGTTTTAACTTGAAGGCGTTGAAGCGTTTGCGAAATTCGTCGTCAATTCGACCCGCTCCAATGATTTCACGTGTCACTTTATTTACAGTTAACGGTGCGTTCAGAGTCACAGATACCTTTACCGTATTCTCATCATTCACCGTTATGGTGGTTTCGCTATTGTAATAACCGAAAGGTTGGACAGCTGTTGCTACCGCTTCAGACACTTCGTCTTGCCAATAAGGGTCGCTCAGTAAGGACTTTTCAACATCCAAATTGTTCAGATGGATGCGAATGTTGTCTTTAAGCTTACTACTTTCGACTCCGGATATTGAATAGGAGATGTCGCTTTCGGCGCTCACTGAAAAAGGTGAGATAACCAAAATCAGAGCTAAAAATGGGACAGCCACAAAAAATCTACGCAATATAGCCTGGCTGCGGCGCAAATTCATGCGGCACCACGTTGTACATGTGTGTGTAAGAAGCAGTAGAAGTTTGTTTTCTACGGGAGTTGAGAGCATGTAAATGCAGGATCCTTAAAGCATTGATTCGATGTATGGGCGCACTAACCACAAAGTATTGGCGCCAACAACTAGTCACAAATACTCGCCGCAATATTATAACCCTTGGCGCTCGTGATTTCCTTGTGTTTCTGTTGCTGTACCGGAGTCTATTGCCGTACCAGTAATCAGCATACCACATTCACACTTTCACACTGAAAAGCGCGATGAGAGAGAAAAATTCTGCGTTAACTACCCTGAAGTAGTGAGCAGTGCATTTATTTTTTCTTATTTCGCTATTTAATACGAGCAAGGCAAGCAAATAGAACGAATCAGGCTACGTTTTCTATTTAGTTACGCTCTTACTATTTACTTCATTAACCGACTAAGCCGCCAGTAATTGCGATAGGCGCTATCAATGCTGGCGGCTTTTTAATCAGCTTTACGGTATAATCGCTCCAAGCGCGCATCGGTGCGCTTTTTTCACTCCCCACTACTTTCATATAAGAGAAATTATGCCCCAAAATGCTCATGGCGCATCGCACGATGCAGCCGTTGTTCGAAAGCCTGTTCTAGGCATTGTTGAGTTTGTCGCATTAATGGCAACAATGACGTCCTTAGTTGCCCTAAGCATTGATGCAATGCTGCCAGCTTTGCTGCAAATTGGCGAATCGTTGAATGTCGAGCAGGCCCATCATACTCACCTTATTGTTACGGTTTTCTTTGTAGGCATGGCTTTTGGGCAGATGTTTTTTGGCCCTTTTTCGGATAGCCGAGGACGCAGACTAACTATTCTTGTGGGCCTTTGTATATTCGCGCTTGGTACGTTTGTGTGTATGTCGGCTACCACACTTGAAACTATGCTGGTGGGAAGAGTTATTCAAGCGTTCGGGGTGTCAGGCCCACGCATTGCCTCAATGGCAATTATCCGCGACCTATACGTGGGTGACTCCATGGCGCGGGTGATGTCGTTCATTATGATGGTGTTTATTCTTGTGCCCATGTTAGCGCCTATTATTGGCCAAACAGTGATGGATCTATTTTCTTGGTTCCATATTTTTACGCTATTTCTTGTTGTCGCTACGATGGCCGGTATTTGGTTTTTCTCAAGGCAAGGGGAAACCTTGCCGAGACATCGCCGGAAAGCGTTTTCTTGGAAGCAATTCTTTGTATCTTCAAAATTAATTCTTACTAATCCTTCGGTGATGGGATACACCTTTGCGATGGGCTGCATCTTTGGTTCTTTTCTTGCCTATTTAAGTGCTTCGCAAACTATTTTTCAGGTGTATTACAACGTGGGTGATATGTTTCCCTATATCTTCGCTACCCTTGCCTTTTCTATTGGTTTAGCAAGCTATTTTAACGGCAAAATGGTGATGCGGTTTGGCATGAGAAAGCTGTGCCGGTTTGCGCTTAAAGGTGCGAATGGTTTTGCCGTCGTGTATCTAGCTTTGTTGATAGCCTACGATGGCCTTCCACCCTTAGCACTCACTGTATCGGTTATGTTTATTGGCTTTTTCTTTGTGGGTATTTTGTTTGGCAATCTAAATGCTATGGCCATGCAGCCATTAGGCGATGTGGCAGGGTTAGGGGCAGCTATTATTGGCTCGTTCTCCAGCCTTTTCTCGGTGCCAGTCGCCCTGTTTGTTGATAGCTTTCTAAACGGTAACCTTATGCCAATTGGCATCGGCTTTTTCGTGTTTTTTGCGTTGTCTTATGTGGCAGTGCGGTTTGCTGAACGTGTTAGAGAGTGCGGCGCGTAGGCATAAAAAAGCCCGACCAAAATGGTCGGGCAAAAGGGCTTATTAAAAGCACCTAACGACAGAAACTGTCTTAACCACTGTCTTACACTATGGCTTTCATGTCAGTCATGTAGCCACGCAGGGTTGTTCCTACTGATTCCACACCGTGTGAGCGGATGGCATCGTTAACTTCAACAAGGCGTTTGTTCTCTACTTGATTAGAAGTAGCAGGCAAACCTTTACCTATCACTGAAGTATCGATAGTAGGCATAAAGCTTTCACGCAAAATTGGAATGGCTGCGTTCGCAAACAAGTAGTTTCCATATTCTGCAGTATCTGAGATAACCACGTTCATTTCGTACAAACGCTTACGCGCGATGGTATTTGAAATAAGTGGTGTTTCATGCAGTGATTCGTAATAAGCCGACTCAGGTAAAATGCCTGCTTCAACCATGACGTCGAAGGCAACTTCAACACCGCATTTGATCATGGCAACAAGTAGAATGCCGTGGTCAAAAAACTCTTGTTCACTAATTTTACCTTCGTAAGCTGGCGCGTTCTCAAAAGCCGTTTCACCGGTTTCTTCGCGCCACTTAAGTAGGTTTGCATCACCGTTTGCCCAATCTTCCATCATCGTGCGAGAGAATTCGCCGCTAATGATGTCGTCTTGGTGTTTTTCAAACAAAGGACGCAGTAATTCGGTTAGCTGGTCTGAAAGCTCTGCGGCTTTCAACTTCGCAGGGTTCGACAGACGGTCCATCATGTTAGTAACGCCGCCAATCTTCAGTGCTTCAGTAATGGCTTCTAGCCCATACTGAATAAGTGCACCGGCGTAGCCTGCATCAATACCGTCATCAACCATTTTTTCAAAAGCGAGTACTGCTGCAACTTGCTGCATACCGCACAAAATAGTTTGCTCACCCATCAGGTCAGACTTAACTTCAGCAACAAACGATGACTCTAATACACCTGCTCTGTCGCCGCCGGTGGCACTAGCCAGTGCCTTTGCAGTATCCCAACCTTTACCTTGCGGATCGTTTTCAGGGTGAACCGCAATAAGTGTTGGAACACCAAAGCCACGCTTATATTCTTCGCGTACTTCAGAGCCCGGGCTTTTAGGAGCGCACATGACAACAGTAATATCGTCACGAATTTGCTGGCCTTCTTCAACGATATTAAAACCGTGAGAATAGCTTAGTGTGGCGCCTTCTTTCATTAACGGCATGACCGCTTCTACAACGCTAGCATGCTGCTTATCAGGTGTTAGGTTATAAACTAAGTCGGCATCAGGAATTAAGTCTTGGTAAGTACCAACAGTGAAATCGTTACCCGATGCGCGTTTGTAAGAGTCACGCTGCTCATCGATGGCTGCTTGACGCAATGCATAAGACACGTCTAAACCTGAATCACGCATGTTTAAGCCTTGGTTAAGACCTTGCGCACCGCAACCCACGATCACAATTTTCTTGCCTTTAAGGAACTGACAACCGTCAGCGAATTCATCGCGTGCCATGAAGCGACAGCGGCCAAGCTGATCTAACTGCTGGCGAAGTGATAGGGTATTGAAATAATTAGCCATAAAAATTTCCGAACAACATTCATTTTTGTCAATATCAAACACCACCTTGGTGCTGACAGACCTCGTCTATGACGACTTGCTGTGAAGACTAAAAGATTTCTTTTGTTTTGGAAAATGATATATTTGCAAGATAATATTGCAAATAGTGAAACATTATGGATTTTCGCAGTTTACAACTCTTCAATCACTTGGCCACCAGCTTACATTTTGGTGATACAGCCGAAGCCATGTATGTGTCTCCTTCTACGCTAAGTCGCGTTATTCAAAGGCTAGAGGATGACTTAGGCTGCACCTTATTTAAGCGCGATAACAGAAAAGTAGCTCTAACCCACAGTGGTCACAAGCTGCTGTCATTTTCAAAACAGGCCTTAAAAGAATGGCAGCAGCTGAAGATTGATTTAAAGGCAGACAGCGACGCACTGCAGGGTGAGATTAGTGTTTTTTGCTCGGTAACCGCCAGTCAAAGTCACTTGCCAAGCATGTTACGGCAGTTTAGAGAGCAGCACCCAGGCGTTGATATTCGACTTATTACGGGCGACCCTGCATTGGCAATCGAAAAGGTAAAAAGCAAGCAGTGTGACCTGTCTATCGCTATTTATACGCCTGACATGCCTACTGACCTTCATTTTTCAGCCCTTGACGATGTTCCCCTGGTGCTCATTGCACCTCGTGAATGGCGATTAACCCAATTGAGCCAGTTAGATTGGACAAAGCATAAGGTGATCATGCCCGAAACCGGGCCTACCCGACGAACCGCGTATCACTGGTTTGCAGAGCATGGCATTCGCCCTAACGTTTACGCCTATGTAGGCGGTAATGAAGCCATTGTGAGTATGGTGGCATTGGAATGCGGAGTAGGCTTTGTGCCTAAAGTTGTGTTAGATCATTCAAGTATGGCCAGCGCAGTAACGCAAATTCAGGTAGATGATATAGAGCCTTATGCCCTTGGATTATGCTGCCTTCAAAATAAGCAGCATGAGCCTTTAGTCGACGCTTTCTTAAAACTAGATGTGCGTAGCTAGTGCTTTAGTTAGTAACTGTTTAACATCTATCTACGTGGAACTATAGGTTGCTACGTTACTAGTTTCTCAACAGCTACTTAATTGTTTAATTAAGTTATCGAGGGCGCGATACCCTAAAGCTTCACTAATATGAGCCCGGCTTACGGCCTCTTCGCGGTGCAAATCAGCAATGGTTCTCGCTACTTTTAACGTACGATGAAACACACGCATTGATAGGTTAAGTTGTTTAGCTGCCGCTTTTAAAAAGCGAAGATCACTATCGTTTACCTTACACACGGAAGCCAGATCTCCAGCACCTAGGGACGCGTTTGGCTTTCCCTGCCTCATTAGCTGAATATGGCGAGTATCAGCCACTTCTTTTCTAACCCTGTGTATTGAGTCGTCAGTGGAGGGTTTTGCGATAGGCAAATCGTAATCGGGCAGTCTGGGTACCTCAACCTGAATGTCTATTCTATCGAGTAAGGGGCCAGACAACCTGTTTAAGTAATTAAGCTGCTGCTGAGGAGAAAGGCGGTTGTCGTCAATATCCCCCGTTGGGCTGGGATTCATTGCGGCAATCAGCTGAAAGTTTGCTGGGTACGTAGCACTGCCAGACGCCCTAGAAATATGCACGTCGCCTGTTTCCAATGGTTCTCGCAATACGTCTAATGCTTTTCTGCCAAATTCAGGCAATTCATCCAAAAATAATATGCCGTTATGGGCTAAGGATATTTCCCCGGGTACTGGATTTGAACCGCCCCCAGTAAGGGCAATGGCAGAGCTTGTATGATGAGGTGAGCGCAAATGGCGATGCATAAATTTTTCAGCATTGAGCGTTTCGCCTTTTACCGAATAGACAGAGGCAACCTCTAAGGCCTCTTCCTCAGTGAGCGGAGGCAACAGGGCAAGCATGCGGCTGGCCAACAAGCTTTTTCCTGTACCTGGAGGACCAACCATCAGTAAATTATGCGCGCCACTTGCTGCAATAATTAAGGCGCGTTTTGCTTGTTCTTGACCAATAATATCGTCCCACCCAATGTCACTCATGCTGCTTGAGATAGGCGTGAATGGTTGCCCAGAGGTGAGCTTTTTATGGCCACTTAGGTGCTCAAAAACAGAGAGTAAGTCAAAAGCCGGCAGTCGAGCAGCGTGAGAGACCAGCGCCGCTTCAATATCATTATCGCCGGGGTAAATAAGCGGTATATCTTCGTTTGCGGCGGCTATAACCACGGGTATCAGGCCGCCAACAGGCTTTATGTCGCCATTAAGCGCAAGTTCGCCAACAAAGGCAATATTAAGTAAGCTTGTGTCGGGTAAGTAGCCCGCGGCGACTAATATGCCTACCGCAATGGGTAAATCGAATCGTCCTCCAAACTTAGGAATATCGGCGGGCGCTAAATTAACGGTAATCCGCTTTGCAGGAAAATCGAAACCACTATTGATAAGTGCGCTTCTTACTCGCTCTCGTGCCTCTTTTACGCTGGTTTCTGCCATTCCCACTAGCTGAAAAGCCGGCAAGCCGTTGGCCAAGTGAACTTCAACGGAGATCTCTGGTGCAGAAAGGCCCTGTCCTGCGAAGGTTTTTACAACGGCCATGCTCATATATTTACCCCAGTGCTTTCTCGCTCCTTCTGTGTAGGTAAGTAATGTAAATGAGGCTGTGGCTCAGTGTAACTGTACGCAAGGCGTGTTGAGTTAGCTTTGTTCGCTGTAGAATACAGGTAACTGCCAGTGCCACCGCAAGCTGCCTAAGCGCAATAGCACTGTGGTGATAAGTGCGGCAATGCCGCACCACTGTGTTGCAAGGTCGAAATACAGCCCTGCACCGTAGGCAAAGCCACCGGCAATACATGTCATCGCGTAAAGTTCACCGTTTAACACTAGCGGTACTTCTCGGCAGATAACATCTCGCAGCAAGCCGCCGAATACTCCGGTAATCGTTCCCATGGCAACGGCAACCGCAATGCCTGTATCATTTGCCAATGCTTTTTCAATACCCACTACGTTAAATAGCGCCAAACCGAAGGCATCGGCAATTAATAGGTAATGAAAAGGAAATCGGGGACTTATGCGCAGCCACAAAATGGGGATAAAAGCGGCAACAAGGGTGGTATATAGGTAATCGGTATCAGCAATCCAAAACACGGGCACGTCTAGCATCACATCGCGCAGTGTGCCGCCACCAATGGCTGTTGCGCTAGCCAGCACGATAACACCAAATCCGTCCATGCGCTTTTGATAAGCCATTAAGGTGCCAGAAATTGCACATACCGCTACACCAGCAAGGTTTAGCCAATGAAACCAGTCAAACATCTATACCTGCCTTGTTTATAAAAGCTACTATTTATGAAAATGGCTATTTATAGCCGTTTAAACCGCAAAATACTTGATTCAATATTGGGTTTTATGATATTTCTTTGCGAACACTGTACGTACATAAATTCAGCGAGACAAAATCTCGACCTGCAGCGGCCACTGCAAGAGAGTTTATTGAATACCTACTAGTTTAGAACAAGGGTCGCCATAACCCTTTTTGAACAACTTTTCATTTTGTGCGCGTGTCCTATTTACCTGCAGACTTACTTGCTTATAAAAAGTGCCTGTAGTTGGATACACAGCATGTCAATTATATCATTAAAAACAACACCACAATGGTAAGTTTTGAACAGCCTTTTCTGTCGCAACGGCGAAGAGTATTGCGCTACATTCATGATGATTCAGCACATGATGTTTTAGCGCCACTGTATTCTTTTGCTAACTAATTTCTGATGTTGCTGGTATTTACGCACGGGTTGGCTATGGTCGACTAGGTGTCCCTCAAAATGGGTGCCTTGGCCTAGATGTGAGAAAGGCAACAGCAATAAAACACGTTTAGCAGGTAACGGTATCTGCTGAGCATTATTTATTCGTTTGACTATATCAACGGGAGGGGTTTATGCCCAAGTTACGTTCTGCAACCACCACGCAAGGCAGAAATATGGCTGGAGCGCGCGCGCTCTGGCGTGCCACAGGTATGAAAGATTCTGACTTCGGCAAGCCTATTGTTGCTATTGCCAATTCATTTACCCAATTTGTTCCAGGGCATGTACACCTTAAAGATATGGGCCAGCTGGTTGCTCGCAGTGTTGAGGCCGCAGGTGGTGTAGCCAAAGAGTTCAATACCATCGCAGTAGATGACGGCATTGCCATGGGCCACAGCGGTATGCTCTACAGCCTACCATCGAGAGAAATTATAGCCGACGGTGTGGAATACATGGTTAACGCACACTGTGCAGACGCTATTGTTTGTATCTCAAACTGCGACAAAATTACGCCGGGAATGTTAATGGCGTCGATGCGCTTAAATGTACCTGTTGTGTTTGTTTCCGGCGGGCCTATGGAAGCGGGCAAAACCAAACTGTCTGATCAACTTATTAAACTTGATCTGGTCGATGCCATGGTGGCCGCCGCTGATGACAAAATAAGCGATGCCGACTCTGATGAAATAGAGCGTTCAGCATGCCCTACCTGTGGTTCGTGCTCGGGTATGTTTACGGCAAACTCAATGAACTGCCTAACGGAAGCGCTAGGACTGTCGTTGCCGGGTAATGGCTCTATGTTGGCAACCCATGCCGATCGTGAAGAGTTATTTAAAAAGGCAGGCGAGCAGATAGTCGAGTTGTGTAAGCGTTACTACGGCGATAACGATGAGAGCGTATTGCCGCGTAATATTGCTAATTTTAGCGCCTTTGAAAATGCCATGAGTCTCGATATCGCCATGGGCGGTTCGACGAATACCATACTTCACCTTCTTGCTGCTGCAATGGAAGGCGAAGTGCCATTTACAATGGATGATATAGACAGGCTGTCTCGTAAAGTACCTCACTTATGCAAGGTTGCGCCTGCTACCCCTCAGTACCATATGGAAGACGTGCATCGAGCTGGTGGTGTAATTGGTATTCTCAACGAATTAAATAAAGCGGGCCTACTGAACAAAGACACTTATCACGTTCTGGGTAAGCCCCTTACCGACGTGATCAGCGACTGGGATATTACTAACCCTGAGAATAAAAAAGCTATCGAGTTTTTCCGTGCCGGCCCGGCAGGCATTCGTACTACTAAAGCATTTAGTCAAAGCTGCCGCTGGGATGAAGCTGATGCCGATAGGGAAAATGGCTGCATTCGTTCAATTGAAAATGCATTTAGCCAAGAGGGCGGCCTTGCGGTGCTTTACGGCAATGTGGCTGAAAACGGCTGTATTGTAAAAACCGCTGGCGTGGATGAATCTATACTGACGTTTGACGGCACTGCACGTATTTACGAAAGCCAGGATGACGCGGTTGCGGGCATTTTAGGCGATGAAGTCAAAGCGGGCGACGTGGTATTCATACGTTACGAAGGCCCTCGTGGCGGACCGGGTATGCAAGAAATGCTGTATCCTACGTCTTACCTCAAGTCTAAAGGGCTTGGCAAGCAGTGCGCACTGGTTACCGACGGTCGATTCAGCGGCGGTACCAGCGGTTTGTCTATCGGTCACTGTTCGCCTGAAGCGGCAAGTGGTGGTGGTATTGCTTTGGTTGAGCATGGCGATAAAATCAAAATTGATATTCCTAATCGCACCATCAATATTGAGATAAGCGATGAAGCCTTGGCTGAGCGTCGCGCGAAAATGGAAGCAAGCGATAAACCGTGGCGGCCAAAAGATCGCGTTCGCGAAGTGTCCACATCGCTCAAAACATTTGCGGCCCTTGCCACAAGTGCAGATAAAGGTGCTGTTCGAGACGTGACGAAATTGGAAGGGTTATGAGTGTAAGCGATCACGAGTATCTAAAGAAAATTTTGTTGGCGCCGGTATATGATGTTGCCGTGGCCAGCGAGTTGTCTTATATGTCTTTGTTATCGGCCGAGTTGGGCAACAACATCTTTTTAAAGCGTGAAGATCAGCAGCCAGTAAAAAGCTTCAAGCTTCGCGGGGCGTACAACCGAATTCACTCCCTTTCTCAAGCGCAGCTTGAGGCGGGCGTAATAGGTGCATCGGCGGGTAATCATGCGCAAGGCCTTGCATACAGCGCCAAAATGAAAGGTATTAAGGCCACTATTGTCATGCCTGAAACCACGCCTGACATTAAAATAGACGCTGTGCGTCGCTTTGGTGGTGAGAATGTAGAGGTCGTGCTGCACGGCACGAGTTTTGACCAAGCCAGTGGTCATGCAAAATCCCTATGCCAAGAGTTTGGCTATACGTTTGTTCCTCCTTTTGACGATCCTGATGTGATTGCAGGTCAAGGCACGGTAGCTCGTGAGTTACTAGAGCAAAACCCGAACCTTGATATTCTATTTGTAGCCGTTGGTGGCGGAGGGTTGGCCGCCGGTATTTCTGTGTATCTGAAGCAGCTTAAACCCAGCATTAAAATTGTTGCCGTAGAGTCAGAAGAGTCAGCCTGCTTTATTAAAGCTAAAGCAGCGGGTGAGCCAACCGAACTGAATAGTGTGGGCATTTTTGCTGATGGTGTGGCGGTAAAAGTGATGGGTCAGGAGACTTTCAGACTGTGTAATCGCCTCATCGATGAAACCATTACGGTGACGAACGACGAAATATGCGGCGCTATTAAGGATATTTTTGACGATACCCGCGTTATTGCTGAGCCAGCTGGTGCGTTATCGGTTGCTGCTATTCGAAAATATGCCAAAGAGCACAACCTACAAGGAAAGTCCTTAGGCGGCATTTTGTGTGGCGCTAACATCAATTTCCACACCTTGCGCTATGTGTCTGAACGCTGTGAGTTAGGCGAGCAGAAAGAAGCCGTGTTTGCGGTAAAAATTCCAGAGACCAAAGGTGCGTTTAAGCAGTTCTGTGAGTGCGTTGGCGCTAAAGCGATAACCGAATTCAACTATCGCTATGCCAGTGAAAATGAAGCCCATATTTTTGTAGGCGTAAAACTCAAGGGAGGACAGCAGGAATTTGCTGCGCTTCAATCGGACTTAGAAAATAGAGGTTACGACTGCTTTAACCTAACGGATAACGAGTTAGCGAAGCTGCATGTTCGTCATATGGTAGGGGGAAGACCGCCTAGCATACTTAACGAGCAGGTATTTAGTTTTGAATTTCCAGAACGCCCTGGCGCCCTGCTTAACTTCTTAAACACACTAGGCGAGCAGTGGAACATTACCTTGTTCCACTATCGCAATCACGGGGCTGCTGAAGGGCTTGTGTTAGTTGGTTTTGACATATTGCCAGAAAGCCGTGAAGCCTTTAATCAACACGTGGTAGAGCTTGGTTATAAATATGAAGAGGTCACGGACAACCCTGCATACCGGTTCTTCTTATCTCAACCTGCACGCTAATGATTTGCACGCTAGCAATTATTAGCGATACCAGCCAGTTTATCCTTATACTGCTTCTACGTAAGCTTTAACTTACCTTGGAGCAGTATAAGGGCCCTCTTTTGTTTTTTATAAAACAGATTGCTGCAAGAATGTGTAGCAAAATCAACTCGCCCTAGTCTTTGTCTGAGTTCAGCGCAACATTTTCAAGGTGCTGCATCATCTCAGGCCAAATGAGCGCCATGACGTCTTCACGAAGGGCTTCGCATTCTTCAGAGTACTTCAAGCTGCCGTCTTTTTCTGAGTCTAACCAGTGGTTTTCTTTTAAGGCACTAATAAAGCTTGATAATACGTTCTTATCATAAAACTCTGGCGAGCTTAGGCCATAAAGCACAGAAAGACGTTCTGCTACTTTCTTACTTTCTCTCTCAAGCGCGCCACGGCTAATGGACTTTTCTTTATCCAAAATGGTCAGCACAACTGCATAACGCTGCAGCGTTTCCTGCATACACCGGCTTAACAGCCATGCAGAATGGAATTGCTTACAGTGTGCGTCAGGAGGAAGCAATTCGTCATCAACTTCACGCAATAGCCCGCTACTAACTAATGTTGCGATTAGAGCGTCGGTATGAGTAAGGGCCTCATCTTGAGAAAGGTGAAGGAAAAGCTCTTTTTGCAGCAGTGGATAAAGTGACGCAATCAACTCAAACACCTTATTCTTGCTGATCCCTTTTTTAGCAAAAACCGATGCCATTATTAGCCCAGGAATGGCAAATAAATGCAAAATATTGTTTCGATAATAAGTGAGGTACACAGCTGATTTGGGCTGCGGGCTTATTAGCCGGCCGTAGTCATCATCTTGTATGTCAAACCGGCCAAGTTTCAGGGTATCTTGCAGCAATTCATTGGCAGAGGCCTCTGGAATGGTTGCGTCACCACTAAATGGAGCTTGTTTAAATAAGTCGATAAAGTCGCCCATAGCCTGCTGAAGCTCGGCTTCGCTCATGGTTTGCGTTTTAGAAGACAACAAACACAGAGAGATAAGCGCCATACCGTTAAGCGCTGCGGCCCTATTAATGCGTGTCATCACATCGTTAGCCAGTATATTAACTGCTGGTGTTAACCATGCTGGTTTTTTCTCTGGCTCTGCGTCTCTGCACTCGCGCCAGTTTGGAACGTGAGATTCTAAGAACTGATTAAGCTGAATTGGCTCACCAAAATTCACGTAGCCATGGCCATAATTTTTAAGCTTTTTGATGGCGGTGAAAACTTGAAGATTCGATTCCTTTTTCTTCTTAGAGCCTTTGAGCTCATTCAAATAGCTTTTCACTTCCATCACGTTTTCGTAGCCAATGTATACGGGTACAAGGCTAACCGGGCGATTTACACCTTTCAGCATGGCCTGAATGGTCATTGCTAGCATGCCCGTTTTAGGTGGAATAAGCCTACCCGTGCGGCTTCGGCCGCCTTCGGGATAGTATTTCACCGAATAACCTTTATTAAATAATAGCTCTAAGTACTCTCTGAATACCGCTGTGTAGAGTTTATTTCCGGCAAAACTACGCCTTAAGAAAAACGCACCACAGCGCCTAAATATCTTACCTACCGGCCAGAAGTTTAAGTTAATGCCCGCGGCAATATGCGGGGTAACCATGCCCTCGTGGTAAATAACATAGGTAAGCAACAGGTAGTCCATATGACTGCGATGACACGGCACATAAATAATTTCGTGTCCATTAGCCGCAAGCTCGCGAATACGCTCTGCGTGACCTACGCTGATGCCGTTATAAATCTTGTTCCAAATCCGGGTAAGGATTCTGTCACCAAAGCGAATTAAGCCTTCACGATAATCTGCAGCCACTTCGGTGATGTAAGACTGCGCTCGTTCTTTCGCTTTCTCGTGTGATACCTTTTTCGCTCTTGATTCTTCTGCCATTGCACGACGTACGGCATCAGAGCCCAATACGCTGTTGTTGAGCTCTTGTCGCTCTAGCAATGTAGGGCCTGTCATGCTTTGGCGTTTACGATGAAAGTGAGTGCTCGCTACTCTTACAAGTTTTTGCGCTATGCTTTGATCACTACCGTGCTGATTGGCCATAGTACGAGCAGAGACCGCTTTTGAATAATTGATAAAGTTATCGCGCCCTAAAAACAAGACAATGAATAACTTTCGAAGCCAGCTAGGCGCCGCTTTGTAAGTAATTAAGTCCCCTAATCCTGGCTTGCCTTTACCCGGCGTTCTTCCCCAAGTAATGAATACGGGAACCACCTGAAGGTCTAAGTTTTTGTGATCGCGATGCAGATGGAATAAATCGGTAAAGACATCTTCAATGCCGGTATTGTCGCCAGTTGTGCGAAACAGAGGCTGAGTTTTCCTCAAGAATAAGGTGGAAGGGTATTCTCTGCCCGCAAGAGTCAGCGTATCTGTAGGGCTAGGCAGTCCTAACGCTTGTGTCGACATTCTTAGCGCTAATTGGTCGGTGACCGAGTTAGTCGGTAATAAATAAACAATGGGCTTTTCTTTATCGATCCCAAGCTCAGAGTCGACGTTCACTGGAATACTGTGTGCTTTAACAAGCAACTTAACAGGATAATGAAATACCGATAAAAAGGCTTTTCGCATCCACGACATGAATTCTGTCATCCTATGAAATAAAAACGCAATTAGTGTATCACAAAACCGGTAATGTCTACTTTTATGCTGAATTTATGCAGGCGAATAAGCGTAACACGGAGCATTAACGTAAGTGACTGATTAGTAGCATAAGCGATGGTAGCCAATCCTATACAAAGGCTTAAACTTTCATAATGTGCGGTATTGCTCACTATCAAAACTATACACTGCACGCAGAAAAAACGTCCTAGTCAATAACGCTAAACCTTGCGTTATGTTTTTCGTGTGTAACGCATGGCCACATTGCAGCGCTCGTAGGCACTTCCGTACTTGTCCATTGTTTCTTTGCAGTGCTCAAATCCATTTTTTAAATAAAGGTGAATGGCCGCCTCGCAGCGCTTATTGGTGAGTAAAAATAGAGTGTTGTGAGCGATAGAGGGCGCTAAGGTTAATACATATTGTAATAGCTGCTCGCCTACTTTAAGGCCTCGAACAGTAGAAATCACTCCCATTTTAGTGAGCTCAAAAACGCCTTCCGATTTTTTTGCTAATGCGCAGGCTCCCACCACACCTAGGGTTGGGTGTTTGGCAAACCAGATGTGGCCGCCTTTATTAATAATAAATTCTCTTGGGTGAGAAATAACATCTTCATCAACGGGTTCAAGAACAAACATAGACTCTATCCATTCTCTATTTATCGAATCAAAATAAGGCGATAACTCATCGCTAAAAGGTAAAAATTCCAGAGGTAAAGATTGTTCCATCGGTAAAAATTAACTTAATTATGAATAACGCTATGCTAGATAAAAAACGCCATAATGAATAGCATCTTTATCACTAGGGCAATTTTTCATTAGGTCATTTTATGATTAGAGCTTTGTCATTAGGAAGCCGGGACCTTTACATTACCGTCAAAGAGATAGGCTTAGAAAAATAAGACTTTTGTCTAAATAACGCTTTGTAATCTTTTTTAAGTTGGCGTTTCGCGCACAAATAACTATTTTTATATTAGATTTTACTTACGAGCAAGAAACCTTGGACAACAGGCTCCCGACAACCATCGATGCAATGAGGCTCAATAGCGAACTTCCGCTTGATTTAGACGATTTAATGACACTATTGGCTGAAGCTTATGATGTGCCCATTGCGTTAATTGGTATTGTTGGTAAGCAAGACGAAGTGATAAAAGCGAGTTATGGCACTGACATTGAGTATATTCCTCGTGAAAATGCGTTTTGCAGCCATGTTGTCGAGTCCGGCGAGCCCCTACTTATTCCCGATATTAAGAAAGATGAGCGTTTTTGTAACACGCAAAATGTACTAGGTGATAACGACATTGTATTTTATGCCGGAACGCCTATTAATATCGACGGCGAAGCAGTCGGCGCTGTGTGTCTCATAGACTCAAAGCCGAGAAATATGAGCGAAAAGCACCTCATTCTACTTGCGCGGATAGGCGCGTTAGTCAGTAAACACATTGGCCTTTCCAGAGAGCACGAGATGCTCAAACGAGAGCACGGCCTAATCGAGAAGTCGCCTATCGTACTTGCGACATGGAATTTCGATACCTCCCTTAAATTAGCTTACATCTCCAAAAACGCACACACAGTCATTGGTGCTGATGCGGCAGATTTATTAGATGGCAAAATTGAGTTCACCGATTTGATGTGCGATGAGTCAGACGCTGACTTTACCTTTGCCATGCAGGCACACATGGAAGGGGTCGAAACCCATGTTTGTAGGCTAAAAATGTCTGTGCCTACTCGCACTATTTGGGTGAGCATGATTTCTACTGCTAGTTTCAACGACAGTGGAAGCCTTTTTTCGGTGCAGGCGTTTTTGTTTGATACCAGCGATCAAAAATATGTGGAGGACAAACTCAACGAAACCAATCAGCGAATGCGCCTGCTCTTAGAGGCATCAGAGCTAGGAACATGGGATTGGAATTTAAAAGCCGATGTGAACCAGGTAAACAGGCGATGGTGTGAAATTGTAGGTATCGATTATGAGTATTACGATACAAGCTATCGATATTCCAGACAGCTTATTCATCCAGCTGACCTCGTGCAATTTGAACAGCACCTTGATGAACATTTACGAGGTGAAACAAGCGTATTTAACACTACGTTTAGAATGAAGCACGCTAGTGGTAACTGGGTGTGGGTGGAGTCTTACGGCAAAATTGTTGAAAATGACGCCATGGGGAAACCGCTAAGAGTCGCCGGTATTCACCGTGATATTACGGGAAGAATGGAGAGCGAAATCCATGAAAGGAAAAAAACGCAGCTGCTGCAGTTTATCAATAAAACGCGGGCGTCTTATTTAGAAAGCAATGACCTTACACTGGCCTGTCAAACCGTACTCCCCGAGTTAATTGAGCTATCAGACAGTCAGTTTGCTTTTATTGCACAAATGCAGGATAAAGACAGTGAGCCTAAACTCTTTATTCATGCCATTTCAGACATTGTGTGGGACAGTTCTAGCTTTACGCAATACGCAGAGTATAAAAAGCGAAACCTGTACTTCACAAGTTTTGATAATTTGTTTGGCAAAGTTATTACAACCGGTGATGTTATTATAAGCAATACGCCAAAAAATCATCCTGCATCAAGAGGTACGCCTAAAGGTCACCCTCGTATTAACCGCTTTCTCGGGCTTCCTATCAAGATTAAAGATGAGGTTGTGGGGATGATTGGCTTAGCTAATAAGTTTGAATTCTATAAAGCGTCAGATGCCGCGTTTTTCCAGCCGTTTTTAGATGCATTAGCAGGTTTATTTTATGCGGTTGATTTGGAAACCGCACGGGCAGAAGCTGAAGAAAAACTGCGTATGCTTGCGATGACCGACCCCCTTACCGGCTTGTTAAATAGACGAGCTTTCTTAGATGAATGTAATCTTATCTCCCAAACTCACCAGCAAGTCGCCGTAGCCATTATCGACATAGATTACTTTAAGAGTGTCAACGACACCTATGGGCACGATGCGGGAGACTATGCATTAAAAGAGGTTGCAAAAATAACTCGCTCTTTTTGCAGCGAGGATGGCGTTGTAGCTAGGTTAGGCGGTGAAGAATTCGCCATTGTGTTAGTGAATAAATCCCCTAATGAAGTAAACAGCACCTTTGAAAGCCTTCGAGAGGCTATAAACGCTGCGCAACTTGCTTACAAAAACGACCGAATTAATGTCACTATCAGTACTGGGGTAAGCTATACGTCAGACTGCTTTGATATCGATTTTAGTACCTATTTGTCGGTGGCCGATCAGGCGTTGTACGAGGCTAAGTCAAGTGGTAGAAACCGCACCTGCTGGCAACCCGGTATACTTTAGCGCCATAAGTGATAAATACAGTCAATTTTTCTTTTCTGACAGCGTGTCAGCGCTTGTTATTTATGTTTAGGTGTATATACTTACAGGAACTGTATAGACAGACAGGTCTTTTATGCGCCCACTCACAGCTCGACAAACTGAAGTTTTAGAACTTATAAAATCAAACATGCAAGAAACGGGAATGCCGCCTACGCGTGCAGAAATAGCCCGTCACCTAGGTTTTAGGTCTGCTAATGCTGCTGAAGAACATCTTAAGGCACTTGCGCGTAAAGGCGTTATTGAAATTCTGCCTGGGACGTCTCGCGGTATTAAACTTACCGGTCCTATGGAAGAAGAAGTTCTTGAAGAGGAAGGGTTGCCGTTAATTGGTAGAGTCGCCGCTGGTGAACCTATTCTTGCTCAAGAGCACGTAGAGTCGCACTATAAAGTGGATCCTGCCCTATTCCAGCCTCATGCAGACTTTTTACTACGCGTGAACGGCATGAGCATGAAAGACATTGGTATACTCGATGGCGACTTGCTAGCAGTACATCGCACTACCGATGTACACAACGGGCAAGTTGTAGTAGCAAGAGTTGACGAAGACGTGACGGTGAAGCGCTTAGAAAGACGCGGTAGAGAAGTATTACTTCATGCTGAAAACGAGGAATTTGCGCCTATTAAAGTCGACTTGGCAAACGAGCCGTTTGCTATTGAAGGTATAGCCGTTGGCGTCATTCGAAACGCTGACTGGATGTAGCCTTTCACGACGTTATTATGAAAGCGGCTCAATAGCCGCTTTTTTTAGCACTTAAGTTTGTTGATATGCTTAATAAAACCACTATTAGCTAAGACTTTCAGTGCTTATAAATATCATTAATACATTTCTATATCTGATAAAAATCCACGCACGCTTTCTATCTAATATTAGTAAGACATTACATACTATATTGCCTTGGCTTTGTGTGAAATTTGTTCAATTTTTCGCGGTTAACGGTTGATTTTTAGAAACTAAATGTTGTTTTCCGTTACAAGAGAATCGGTGTAGTTTTCACTTCAAATAACCTGACTATCCCCTGATGTGCCTCGCTTTACACTGCATCATGAAACTCACTGCTCAAACGTCGTTAGATTAAATTTTAACCGTCTCATTAATTTTTTAACAGAAAAGACTAGACGGAACGCCATTATTGCGCAATTCTTATACAAGCTTTAACAAAATAATAACAATGACTTTGAATTCAATTTACAAATCGATGTATTGAGTTAATCGTTCACAAACCACTTGGTAGAGACTGCGCATAACAACATTTGGCGTTAATGGTTCTACCATTACGGAGGTGCTGAGTGAAATCACTAAAGACCGCGACTGCAAAATGGTGTGCAAGTTTACCATTTTTGTTTTTTTCTCAATTCCTTTTTGCGCAAGAGGCGGCTGAAGAATTGTCTTCGCTTAACCTTAGGCGGGGCGCTACCGATATAAGTGGCCAGGTGTACGACCTGCACATGCTTATGTTCTTTATTTGTGTAGCCATCGCCGTGGTTGTGTTTGGCGTCATGTTTGCCTCCATGTACCTGCACAGAAAATCCCGTGGCGCAAAGCCAGCGAATTTCCACGAAAATGTGAAAGTGGAAATTGCGTGGACTGTGGTTCCGTTTCTTATCCTAATATTCATGGCTGTACCTGCAGCTAATACGCTTATTGCCATGGAAGATACATCTGAAGCTGACATGACCGTGCTAGTCACAGGGTCACAATGGAAATGGCACTACAAGTATATGGACAGCGATGTTGAGTACTATTCCTTACTTGCTACGCAGCGCGAACAAATTCAAAACAAATTCACTAAAACTGATAATTACTTGCTAGAAGTTGATCGCCCTCTCGTTATTCCTACAGGTCAGAAAGTACGCTTCTTGATCACGTCAGATGACGTTATTCACTCGTGGTGGGTACCTGATTTTGCGGTTAAAAAAGATGCTAACCCTGGTTTCATTAATGAAGCATGGGCAAAGGTGAATGAGCCTGGTGTATATCGAGGTCAGTGTGCAGAGCTGTGCGGTAAAGATCACGGGTATATGCCGGTGGTGGTTATTGCTAAAGAGCCTGCAGAATTTAACGCATGGATGGGCGAGCAAGAAGAGCGAGTGCGCCAAGCTAAAGAAGAAGAACAACGCCTACTCTCAATGAATATGTCGATGGATGAACTGATGACAGAGGGCGAGCGTGTATACAACGCAACATGCGCGGCGTGCCACATGCCAAATGGTGAAGGTTTACCTGGCGTTTTCCCTGCGCTTAAAGGCAGCAAGATGGCGTTAGAAGATCAGCAAGGGCACATTGAGATTGTGCTTCACGGTAAGGCTGGAACGGCGATGCAGTCGTTCAGCAAAATGCTAAGCCTAAAAGAAATTGCAGCGGTTGTTACTTATGAGCGAAATGCATGGGGTAATAACACCGGCGACATGGTGCAGGCTAAAGATGTCAACGCCGCAGCATCAGGAAACTAGGAGCGAGTTATGAGTAAAGCAACTGAAGTAATTTCGCCAGATACCTCTGTGCATCACGATGAGCATGAGCACCACGACCATATACCTAAGGGCATTAGGCGGTGGCTGTTTACCACGAATCACAAAGATATAGGTACATTGTACCTGTGGTTTGCCTTCATCATGTTTTTGGTGGGCGGCGCCATGGCAATGGTTATCCGTGCGGAGCTTTTCCAACCCGGACTGCAAATTGTCGAACCAAACTTCTTTAACCAGATGACCACGGTTCACGGACTAATTATGGTATTTGGTGCCGTAATGCCGGCGTTTACAGGTTTGGCTAACTGGCTAATACCAATGATGATAGGCGCGCCAGACATGGCGCTCCCCAGAATGAACAACTGGAGCTTTTGGATTTTGCCAGGGGCGTTTTTAATTTTGCTTAGTTCGTTATTTATGGAAGGTGGCGGTCCGGCATTTGGTTGGACTTTCTATGCTCCGCTATCAACAACGTACAGTGGTGATTCTACCGCGCTGTTTGTGTTCTCTGTTCATATCATGGGTATCTCTTCAATAATGGGAGCGATAAACGTTATCGTCACCATATTTAATATGCGTGCCCCAGGTATGACGTGGATGAAAATGCCTTTGTTCGTATGGACATGGTTGATTACTGCGTTCTTGCTTATCGCCGTTATGCCTGTACTAGCCGGTGCGGTGACAATGGTTCTGACGGACAAGTTTTTTGGTACGAGCTTCTTCGATGCCGCCGGTGGCGGAGACCCGGTCATGTTCCAGCATATTTTCTGGTTCTTTGGCCATCCGGAAGTGTACATAATGATATTGCCCGCATTTGGTATTATTTCTCAAATTGTGCCAACGTTTTCCCGAAAACCGCTGTTTGGTTACGCCTCTATGGTATACGCAACGGCTTCGATTGCGCTGCTGTCTTTCGTAGTGTGGGCTCACCATATGTTTACTACGGGTATGCCGGTGTACATGGAAATGTTCTTTATGTTCGCCACCATGCTTATCTCTGTGCCGACGGGGGTGAAAGTATTCAATTGGGTAGCCACAATGTGGCGAGGCTCGCTGACATTTGAAATGCCAATGATGTTCGCCATAGCGTTTATTGTGCTATTCACTATTGGTGGCTTATCGGGACTCATGCTGGCGATAACACCTGTTGATTTCCAATACCATGACACTTACTTCGTGGTTGCGCATTTCCATTATGTCTTGGTTACTGGCGCGGTCTTTTCCATTATGGCGGCGGTGTACTACTGGCTGCCGAAGTGGACGGGCAAGATGTACAACACCACGTTGGCGAAATGGCATTTCTGGTGCTCGTTAGTATCGGTAAATGTACTGTTTTTCCCCATGCACTTTGTTGGATTGGCAGGTATGCCACGCCGAATCCCAGACTATGCACTTCAGTTTGCCGACTTTAATAAGTGGATCAGCCTAGGCGGTTTTGCCTTCGGTTTATCACAACTTATTTTCTTAGCACTATTGATTAAAGCGTGTAAGAAGCAAGGTGAACCAGTATCGGCCCAGGTGTGGGACGGTGCAGAAGGACTCGAGTGGGAAATACCTTCTCCAGCCCCTTACCACACATTTGAAACACCCCCACTAGTGAAGTAAGTGAGTATTGGGCTTAGTGGTGCGAGGGGACGACATGTTTTACTCCCCTTGCCCGCTAAGTGATTCAGGTCTCAACCGGAGGCAAAGTGTATGACGCAGGCAAGTGCAAACAATAAAATGGTCGTGAAATTAATCGCCATTGTTATTGGTATGTTTGGATTCGGCTTTGCTTTAGTACCACTTTACGATGTGTTTTGTGATATTGCAGGCATCAACGGAAAAACAGAGGGAACCGCGGCGGTTTATCAATCGGTAGAGATTGACGAAAGCCGGGAAGTTACCGTTGAATTTATCACTCGCACGAACACTGGAATGCCGTGGGAGTTTCGAGCAGAAACTAAGCGAATCAAAGTACACCCAGGCGAGTTGAACACAGTGTCTTTTTACGTTCGCAATCCAGCGTCAAGCAATATCATTGCTCAGGCAATACCGTCGGTATCGCCTGGCACTGCCGCTATTTACCTAAACAAAACAGAATGCTTTTGCTTTAACCAACAGCCTTTGCAGGCTGGAGCAGAAGCCTATATGCCTATGCAGTTTTACGTCGATCCGCAGCTTCCAGAAGAAATAACGTTTTTTACATTGCAGTACACACTCTATGACGTCACCGCGAGAGCAAGTGACCTAACAACTAAACCGAATCCTTTTATGGAACCGTCCGCACAAAGCGGCGAATAGCCCGTTAAGGATAAGGAGATAATAATGCAGCAAGAATATCAAAAATATTATGTACCCGCACAAAGTCCGTGGCCCATTGTAGGAGCGATTGCCCTGTTTTTAATTGCCGTAGGGGCCGGTAACTTTGTGGTTGAAGCAACGAAGGGCGAAAGCGGTTATGGCAGCTATATATTGCTTGCCGGTATCGTCGTTTTACTTGTCATGCTGGTGGGATGGTTTAAGAACCAAATTGACGAATCTATGGCGGGCTTGTACAGCGACCAGTTAGGTCGTTCATATCGACAGGGAATGAGCTGGTTCATCTTCTCTGAGGTGATGTTTTTTGGCGCATTTTTTGGAGCGTTGTATTACGCCCGATTTATTGCAGTACCTTGGCTTGGCGGCGATTCTAACAACGCCATGACCAATGAAGTACTGTGGCCTGGGTTTGAAGCTATGTGGCCGTTGGTAAGCACACCTGGCGGCATATCTACCCAAGAAATGAGCCCAGGTGGCCTGCCTACCATTAATACCATTATTCTGCTTATCTCATCGGTAACGCTGCACTTTGCACACGTTGGGCTAGAGCAGAACAAGCGCAAGCAACTTACCGTTATGCTGGGTATTACCATTTTGCTTGGCTGCGGGTTCTTGTTTCTACAGGTTGAAGAATATATCCATGCCTACCGCGACCTAGGCTTAACCCTGCAATCAGGCATTTACGGCAACACTTTCTTTATGCTCACCGGGTTTCACGGCATGCACGTTACCCTTGGCACCATTATTCTTATTGTGATGTTTTTTAGAGTATTGAAAGGTCATTTTACGCCTAAAGAGCACTTTGCCTTCCAAGCGGGAAGTTGGTATTGGCACTTCGTTGATGTGGTGTGGGTAATGTTGTTCATTTTCGTTTACGTGCTGTAGGAGGGGTTGAGCGCTGCAGCGCCTTAACGTGTATGCCTATGGAAATGGCAGCGATAATGAAAACGAAAGAAAGCGCCAAACCTCAGTAAGGTCGGGGGTTTGGCGAAATGACTCCGGTACTAATGGCAATTAGTATTAGCACAACAATGATGACAGAGGTGAAAACCCGTCGACCTATATATTTGCTCATTGGCCCGTCTTTCGGATCGTTTTTCATCATCACACGCATGGCCATGAAAAGATTAACAATCATAAACAGTACCAAAGCGACAAGAATTATTTTTATTAACATAACCATCTCTTCTTTTATTATTTGTTTTGGTTGGAGCTGTTAAAAATGCCACAACGTTCAGAGTTTTTACTTCCTTGGCTACTCACCGCACTTAGTGTAGCGGCGATGTGCGGCCTTGGATTTTGGCAACTGGAACGCATGGTGGAAAAACAGCAACGTTTAGCTAGCATAGCGCAAAAGCAAAGCAATGAAAGCCTCTCGTTAATTGATGCCCTATCACAAGAAGACCCTAGAGATATCTCCATTAACTTTGTGGGAACGCCAGACAGTAAGCGCCCCTTATTGCTTGATAATCAAATTCACGAACAGCAAGTTGGCTTCGATGTATTCGCCCCTGTGTCAACGAATGCGGGTTGGATTTTGGTGAATTATGGCTGGATTGCCGCCCCTGACCTTCAGCGCACTATTCCTGAAGTAAATTTGCCTAACGGCAACAAGGAATTTGAGGGAGTCATAACCGTACCCGGCAGTAACCCCCTTATCACAGAAACGAATGTTAATTTTTCTCAGTTTCCCGCACTTATTCAACAGGTAGCGTTTGCGTCGTTAAGTCAGAGTTTAAACATCAAACTTCTTCCTTACGTTGTAGAGCTTACTTCACAAGACTCGGCTTTTGTTCGCGATTATAAGCCGGTAGTTATGCCTCCAGAAAAACACTTAGGGTATGCGGTGCAGTGGTTTGGTTTAGCCGTTGCTGCAGCTGCCATAGGTGGGTTTGCAATCAGTAAAAAAGGACGTATTCATGAGTAATACTACATCCAAAAAAACACTAATAATTATGGTCGCTGTATTTGTACTCCCCGTGGTGTTAGCAAAGCTCGCCCTAGAAAATGATTGGTTTAACAAAGCCTCAACGAATAAGGGCGCACTCCTAGAGCCTACTATCAATTTAACGACGTTGTTAGAGGATAGTTCCCCCACATGGCGCCTTTTATACGTCATGCCTGCCCAGTGCGATTCGCGCTGTGAAAATGCACTTTTCAGTATCAATCAAGTGTGGTTAGCGCTCGGTAAAGAGTCTGACCGCGCCCAAGCATTAGTGTTGGCAACACCCACGAGTGACGCTAACGCACTGGCTTCGCTTGTGGATTATCCTAACGTTGCCACGCTGTCGGTAGATGACACAGCACAACTTGCTTCTCAAAGTGTGTACGTAGTAGATACGCTTAATAATGCCATGCTTTTTTATCAAATCAGCGACGACAAAGAAGAAGCTGTGATGGAAAGCCGTAATATGCTCGCCGATATTAAAAAACTGCTTAAATTATCTCGCATAGGGTGATAGCTATGAAAAAAATCACGTTATTCAGCCTCTTTTTAGCCGCCGTTGTCATTATTCTTGGCGCATACACTCGCCTTACCGACGCCGGTTTGGGCTGTCCAGATTGGCCCGGCTGTTACGGCAACCTAACGGTGCCCCTGAGTGATGATAAGGTGAATGCGGCAAATGCCGCTTACCCAGAAAGGCCGGTAGAAGCCTTCAAGGCATGGAACGAAATGATACACCGTTATTTTGCCGGCACCTTAGGTTTGTGCATTGCCGCCATTGCGTTTATCGCTTTTAGGCAGCGCAAGCAAGGTACCCCTTTTAAACTGCCTTTACTGCTGCTGGGGCTTGTTACCTTTCAAGCTGCACTCGGTATGTGGACAGTCACTCTTAATTTGTTGCCAGTGGTTGTTATGGGCCACTTATTAGGCGGTTTCAGCGTGCTTTCCTGTTTGTTTCTTTTGTATTTACGACTGCGAGAAGCCGACACTAGCACCAACTCAGTTTCACAAAGCTCGGTCTCACAGGGGCCAGTTTCTATAGACTCAGCTGAGCCAGTTGCAACGCCTTCAATGGCCGGTCTTTCACGGATGAAAACTTTCGCATTGGTTGGTGTGGGTGTGCTTGTGATTCAAATTGCACTTGGAGGGTGGACATCAGCTAACTACGCCGCCTTGGCGTGCACTGATATGCCTGTTTGTGAAGAAGGCTGGCAAAGTCGACTTGATTTTGCAGGCGCATTCAGTGTTCCAGAAGCTGAGAACTATGAGTTTGGCGCACATGATTACGGTGAGCGAGCAACCATGCACATAGTTCATCGGGCCGGGGCACTGATTACCTTTTCGTATTTACTGGGTCTAGGGCTCACACTCTTTTTCAAACACGGTGTTTCTCTGCAGCTTAAGCGCGTTAGCGCGGTAATGATTGGCTGCCTGTTTGCGCAAGTTGCTTTAGGGGTTAGCAATGTGGTGTTCGCTTTGCCATTAGCCGTGGCGGTATTACACAACGCGTTTGCCGCTATATTACTTTTGTCCCTACTGTGGATAGTTTTTTCACTGATTAAACACACGTCAGCTGCAACTACTTATGATTCGTCAGTGAATGCAGCTTGTCATACAACGTTATCGTCTCACGCTTTACCACAAGCCCTATCTAAGGCCACAGGAGGTTTTCATGGCTAAATCAGCCTCTCTTCAATCTCGAGTCACCCGTTCACACAATGCTGTATCGTGGAAAGATTATTATGAAATGACAAAACCGAATGTGGTGATGTTACTGCTACTGACTGCACTAGTGGGAATGTGCCTAGCAACGCCTGCGTGGGTAGATGCGCTTACCCTAGTCAGTGGTTTAGCCGGCATTGGAATGCTGTCTGCTTCGGCAGCGGTAATTAACCATGTTGTCGATCATAAAATAGATAGTGTAATGGCGCGCACCTTTAATCGGCCGGTGGCAAAAGGAAAGGTAAGTATCAACAATGCCCTGTGGTTTGCCGGTACGTTAGGGGCGGTAGGCTTTGTGGTATTGGCGGTTTTTGTCAACATGCTGACGGCGTGGCTAACCCTCGCCAGTTTAGTGGGGTATGCCTTCGTGTATACCATGTACTTAAAGCGGGCAACGCCGCAAAATATTGTTATTGGTGGGCTGGCTGGAGCTGCACCTCCACTTCTTGGCTGGACCGCAGTAACGGGTGAAATTCATGCACACGCACTGCTTTTAGTGCTTATTATATTCACATGGACACCGCCGCATTTTTGGGCGCTGGCTATTCATCGAGAAAAGGACTATGCCAAAGCAAAAGTGCCTATGCTGCCCGTAACCCACGGTGTGGATTTCACTAAAACGTCAGTGTTGCTCTATACCGTTCTATTAGGGTTAGTGTGCTTGCTGCCCTACCTAACCGGCATGAGCGATATGATTTATCTTGTTGGTTCTAGTGCATTAAATATAGGCTTTTTGCTCTACGCTATTAAGTTAAAGTTTGCCGCTGATGATCAAACTGCGATGAAAACTTTTAGGTTTTCAATTATTCATCTCATGGTATTGTTTGTGGTATTGCTACTAGACCATTACATACCAGTGAGTTTATGAATCAAAAGTTTATTGTTGGCGTCGTTGCATTTCTTGCTCTTATAGGTGGTGTTATTGGTGCGCTTTATATAGCACCGCCTAGTACTGACAATGGTGAAACACCGTCTTATTTCAAGGCATATCCACAACCACGAGCGGTTGCACCCTTTACGCTTTTACATCACACCGGCGAGGCGTTCACTGAGCAATCATTAAAAGAGCAGTGGAGCTTAGTTTTTGTGGGCTATACCTTTTGCCCCGATATTTGCCCTACGACCATGGCTGAGTTAAACGGAATTTACCCGCAGCTTCAGCAGATAGAAAGCACCTATCCAGTGCGCGTCGTTTTTATTTCAATTGATCCAAATAGAGATTCCTTAGATAGACTTTCTGAGTATGTAGGCTACTTTAATAAAGAGTTCATTGCGGTTACAGGTGAGCATAAGTCGTTATTTCCGTTAGTCAGAAACCTTGGCATGATGTACGCCATTTCTGAAAGTACAGATAACCCCAATTACCTCGTAGACCACAGCGCTTCAATTGTACTTATCGATCCTAAAGGGCGTGCTGTAGGAAGGTTTAAACCCACAAGAGAGCCGGGCAAACTATCGATAAGCGATCCACAGCAAATTCTGGCTGATATGCCAATTATTATTGCGAAGTAGTCATATGGAAATCAATATAAGACCGGGCGTGGCATCTGACGCTCCATTTGCAACACCGTTAATTTTAAGTGCCGCTGAAACGTTACTCAATGCTATTTTTGGGCACGCTAAGGACAAAACGGCGTTAGGTTATTTAGCCCATGCATGGCAGCTCGGTGGCGGGCAATATGGATTCGAAAACCATTGGGTGGCAGAAAAAGGCAATCAAATTTTAGGCCTAGTCACGGCGTGGCACAGTAAGCTTGGCACTGCATTTGATAGAGCTACCTTAGATAGTATAACGTCGTACTTTACCCTAGATGAAGCGATTACCGTTGTAATGCGAAATCAAACAGTGGCAGTGAATCTAACCCCTCCTAGCAATACCGAATTAATGATTGGTCACTTGGCTGTGTCAGAAGGCGGCAAACGCCAGGGTATTGGCCGTTCATTAGTTAACGCTATGCAAGCAAAAGCCACTGAACTACAAAAACGTCACATTGTGTTAGACGTAGAAGTATCGAATATCGAAGCCATTCGGTTTTATCAATCGTTAGGTTTTAATGAAGAGGCTATCAATAAAGGATTCATTCGGTTTTATCGCAGCGTATAATACGTGTGTTTTTAATGAGATGTTGGTCATGCTAGTTGATGCAAAGAGAGCCTTTTTAAAGGCTCTCACTGTTTTACAGCTGTGGTAAATCAGTGCGCTTGCTAATCAGGGTAGCGCCCATCACCATCAGCCAAGAAAAACGGCATGGAATACCAATAGAAACGACCTGCCATGCTTTTCGACGGTGCGGTACAGTTTACTCGTGAGCGACCAACGGGCAGCACGTTATCTATGGAAAAACTTACCTTATCGTTATCCACAAGAGTCTTTATATTCTGACCAAAGTAGAAGCAGTTCACTTGGTTTAGGCTAACATCTTCTTCATCAACGGTGAGTGTTATCGTGTCAGATAGGGTATTACTGCGCACTCGTGGCTCAGCATGGGTAGTGTGTACCACCGGCATAGCAAGGCTGTTTAACTTGGTTTTTAAGGTTTTGAGGTTTGCGTAAGGGCCCGCAGCTGGGAAGCGAGGTAATGCAAGAAGATTACTGGTTTCACCTACGGCACCAGAGTGTTGGCCAAAGCCCACATAGCCATTTTCTTCAAGCTTTGCTGCCAGCGCTAAATTATATTCTCCAAATGGATAGGCAAGGTATTTAAGGCTGACACCCAGCTCACTGTCTATTTTCTTTTCTGCAGCTTCGACATTCTCAAACACACGCTCAAGCCAGTTCTCATCGGTAAACTCATCATTAAGCATGTGCAGGTGATCTAGGGTGTGATTTGCAAAAATAACGCCTTCACCCTGCATCCTCTTCACTTCTTCCCAAGTAAGCTGTTGCGGTGCTACGCCAATCTCATCTGGATTAATAAATACCGTATAGGAGAAGCCCAGTTTCTTCAGAATAGGGTGGGCATTTTCTAAAATATTGGCATAACCGTCGTCAAAGGTTATAGCCACAGCATTTTCAGGCAGCGGCTCGTTCTGTTGGAGTGCATTTACAACGTCAGTGAGAGGTAAAACCGTGTGATTAATAGCTATGTACTCCATGTGCGACTTGAAAGTGTCTGGAGTTACACTGGTGCTAGACGGCGTTTTTGTAGAAACGTGGTGATAAAGTAGTATTGCTGCATTGGTCATTTGAGTTGACGGAGATGTTTTATCAAGCGCTTTGTCTTTTGAAAAGCTGCCTTTTATCACTTTAGCGCTTCGCACTGTCTTAGTTTCCAATGCTGTAGGTGCAGTGGGTAAATACGCAAATGCGGAGAAACAGTGAAATGACAGCAGCGTGAAAAGTGCAATGCAGGCACGCAGGCTACCGAGTGCTGTGAATGAGGATTTACGCTCTCTGTTCAGCGTTATTAGCATGGTACACTTCTCCTTATTGAACCTAATTTCAGTCTATGTTTGAGAGCCTTGATGTCAATTGCCACCAAACAGCCAAAACCGTTATGGTTTGATCATACACGTTTGCTTGCGCTTGCGCTGCCCATGATCTTGGCCAATATTACCACACCGCTTCTGGGTTTAGTCGACACCGCAGTATTAGGCCATATGCAAATACCTGCAATGCTAGCAGGGGCATCTATCGGTGCGCTTATTCTTACTCAAATTTACTGGGTTTGTGGCTTTTTACGTATGTCTTCCACAGGCTTAAGTGCACAAGCGAGAGGAAGCGAAGCCCCTAAAGTGGAGTCTGCCAAAGTGCTTTGGCAGACCATTGCGTTTTCTTGCATCCTCGGCTTTGTTATTTTGCTACTACAGCAGCCCATACTGCACGCTGGTTTAGCGTTAACTCAGCCAAATGAAAGCGTGGCTAGCTACCTAAATGGGTATTTTAGTACTCGGGTTTGGGGCGCGCCAGCAGCCATGCTTAATTTAGTGTTAATAGGCTGGCTGGTGGGGCAGCAAAAAACCAAACAGGTAATGATTATCCAAATAGTTGGTAATTTGCTAAATGCTGGATTAGATATCGCTTTTGTTTATGGGCTAGGCTTTTCCGTAGCCGGTGTCGCCCTTGCAAGTGTTATTGCTGAGTACAGCATGATGGCGATGGCACTTTATCTTGCGCTTAATCAAGTAAAGGGCGTGCATATCGCGCGAGTTTGGTTCAACCGCGCGGCGCGCAGAGTGTTGATGAAGCTCAATGGGGATATGTTAATTCGCAATTTGGCATTGCAAGGTTGCCTAGCCTTTCTGACCATTCAAGGGGCGCGATATGGCGAAACATCAGCCGCTGTTAACGCCATTTTAATGCAGTTTTTCGTACTGATTGCGCTAGGGCTAGATGGCATAGCCTATGGCGTTGAAGCGCTTGTGGGTGAGGCAAAAGGGGCGAAAGACGCTGATGAAATTAAGCGACGAACCTATCAAGGGCTATTTTGGTCTTCATTGTTTGCCATTGCCTATAGCGTGGTTTTCTATGCTTTTGGCGACGGGATTATCCGTTTGCTGACGGAACATGTCGATATTGTTGACGCTGCGCTACCCTACCTCCCTCTCATGGTGCTACTGCCCATATTGGCGCACTGGTGCTTTTTATTTGACGGCGTATTTGTGGGGCTAACAAGAGCATCGTCCATGCGCAATACTATGGTCATTAGTGCACTTGGCGTGTATTTTCCAATATGGTTTTTTACTCAGCAAGCGGGCAATACAAGTTTGTGGTACGCACTTATTGCCTTTCTGTTTGCAAGAGGCATAACGTTAGGTGCAAGCTTTTATCGATTAGCAGCTAACGACACACTGTGTAAAAGTGATTCATAGCCTAGCATTGAATATGATTTGCGGCGTAAGGATTTGCGCCGCAAGGATAAGCGCAGTGAGAGCATGCTCACTGCGCCTAAGTCATTAGAGCGCTACTTTTTAATGATATGGGTGGCGCAAAGTTTATTACCCGTTGGGTCACGTAAGTAAGCAAGGTACAGCTGGCGGTCGTCGTTTCCGCGAATGCCTGGTGGGTCTTCACACACTACGCCACCGTTTTCGCTACCTACCTTAAACCATTCATCAACCAATTCTGGCGAGCTCGCTGCTAAGCCTATTGTAGAGCCGTTGCCGTGAGTCGCTTCTTCTCCATTAATGGGCTTTGTCAGTGCTAATATCCCTTTTGGCGTGAAATAGAATAAGCGACCGTGCTCATCATAAACGCCGGCGTCATAACCAAAAACGGCTAACGTGGCATCGTAAAACTTTTTAGATGCGTCTAGGTCGTTTGCACCTATCATTAAATGGCTAAACATGGTGTATCCTTTTTTATTATCAAAAATTAAGCGATGAGAAGCTGAGCTATCTGAAAGCCGTCTATCGAAACAAATCTATCAGAAACAAATCTATCAACGCTAAGGCTGTTAAAACTAAAAGCCCCCAATACTAGAGCACGTCTATACATCAACGGCAAAGTCGACGGCTGCCCCAGCGTGTATTGCAGTTGTATCGTAAAGGCGAATTGCGGTGTGACTTTGTTGCACTAGCAACGCAATTTCAGTGCAACCAAGAATTACGCCCTCTGCCCCTTCAGATGCAAATCCATCGATAATATCAATATACGCTTTACGAGATTCAGCGCAAATCACGCCCTTGCATAATTGTTCATAAATGACGTTGTGAATAATGTCCCGCTCATGTTGCGGTGGAACAACCACTTCAATATCAAAATTCGATTTTAAGCGCTCGGTATAAAAGGTCTGTTCCATGGTGAATTTTGTGCCAAGCAAACCTACCTTTTTCACGCTATCGTTAACGAGCACTGCGCCAGTTGCGTCTGCAATATGTAATAGAGGAATTGGTAAATTGCTTGCCACCTCATCAGCGACTTTGTGCATTGTATTGGTACAAATGACAATGGCGTCTGCGCCAGCAGTAGTTAGCGCCTTAGCTTCAGCGTGCAGCAATGTCGCCATTTCGGACCATGACTGAGCGCGTTGCAAACGCTCTATCTCAGCAAAGTCTACACTGCTAAGCAGAATTTTAGCACTGTGAAAGCCGCCTAGTTTTTCGTTTACAGCGCGGTTTATCATCTGATAATAGCTCACTGTCGATTCCCAGCTCATGCCGCCAATAAGGCCTAACTTTTTCATCGTTTAATATTTAAATGTGAACGGGTAGTTATTAAGTACATTGCAACGTACTGCACAGTAATGCAAGTGCCAAGAATGCAAGCGCGAAGCCCCTACGATAAGGAAAATGAGAGAGGAGAGGTGGACAAGGGAAATGAGAAAGATGAGGGAAAGTTGGATACTTAAGTCTGCAAAGCCCTAACCCTCAGGTGGCCGTTTAGCATTTTTCAAAGAAGCAAAGCGCTGCAAAAAAATGCCCAAATAACCCCACATAGAATAAGCAAAGCCACAGAGCAATACCGCTAGAGAAACATAGTGAAGGACAATATGAATATCACTGATGGAAAAAAGAAGCACAACGCCAGCAGCGAAAATAGTGAGACCTATTTTAAACCGCTGCCAGCTTGTGTGAATATCTGGTGTGGGTATCACGTGTTACACCTGCGCCAGATTTAGTAGTAAGAGTGCTCGCCAGCTTCGTGCTCTGTGGCATCGCGTACGCCGTTTAACTCACCAGCGAACTGTTCAAGCATTTGCTTTTCAATACCGTCTTTCAACGTAACATCTACCATTGAGCAACCGTTGCAGCCACCACCAAATTGAAGAATAGCGAAGCCATCATCAGTAATTTCTGTCAGTACAACCTGTCCGCCGTGATTGGCTAACTGAGGATTGATTTCTGACTCAATCATGTAATTAATACGCTCAACAAGAGGCGCGTCATCGGCCACTTTTCTCGCCTTTGCATTAGGAGCTTTCAACGTAAGCTGCGAGCCCATTTGATCGGTTACATAATCAATTTCAGCTTCTTCGAGATACGGCGCGCTCTCTTCGTCAACAACGGCATCAAAACCGTTAAACTCTAGCTTAGTGTCAGTGTCCTCTACGGCATCTGGCGGGCAATAAGACACGCCACATTCAGCCGACGAGGTGCCTGGGTTTACGACGAATACACGAATATTCGTGCCAGACTCTTGTTTACTCAGCAGTTTTGCGAAGTGAGACTGGGCTTCTTCTGATATAGTTATCATCGGCAAGTCCTATAGTATTCAAAAAGTGTTCAAAATTTGGTGCATTGTACCAAATTTACCTGACTAAAACAGTCAAGTATTAATTAAAAATTTAGAACATGTTGATATTTAAAACCTTACTTTCAACATGCCATTATGAAACAACAAGACGGGGAAGCGCTATGCTAGCGAATCTGTATAACACCGCCAAAAAAACACACCTTCGACGGATAACCGCGCTATTGATAGGCTCGCTTGTGTGCATGTCTGCAAGCGCATCAACAATCACTATCGAGCCTGATAAAGGCGGAATGCCTGTACAGGCCTATTTACCTAAAACGGTAACTTACGACCCCGCCATTCCTACACCTGAGTCGGTTTTAGGGGCACATCTTGGCGAGTGGCATGTACGTCATGATCAGTTGGTCAATTACATGTACATGCTGGCACAAAAATCTGACCGTATAACCATTGAGGAAACCGGACGTACCCACGAAAACCGTCCTCTTTTGCTTCTCACCATTACTGCGCCGTCAAATCGCGATAACCTTGATGCCATGCGAGATGCGCACATCAAAGTGTTAGATAAAGGAAATTCTCCTTCAAGCGATGCGCCCCTTGTTTTCTACATGGGTTACAGCATCCATGGAAACGAGCCATCAGGTGCGAATGCATCTCTTGCCCTCGCTTATTATCTTGCAGCGGGTCAAGGTGAAGAAATCGACGAGTTGTTAAATAACAATATTGTGCTGCTCGACCCATCTTTCAACCCCGACGGACTGTCTCGTTTCGCTCAGTGGGCAAATATGCATAAGGGCAAACAGTTAGTTGCCGACAGCAATCACAGAGAGCACGACGAGGGCTGGCCTTCAGGTAGAACAAATCACTATTGGTTCGACTTAAACCGCGATTGGCTGCTTTTAGCGCATCCGGAGTCTCAAGCGCGAATTAAGCAATTTCACAAGTGGCGTCCCCACGTATTAACCGACTTCCATGAAATGGGAACCGACAGCACCTATTTCTTCCAACCCGGTGTGCGCTCGCGCAAAAATCCGCTTACCCCTGACGAAAACGTGACGCTGACTGAAGCCATTGCCGATCATCATGCGGCGGCATTTGATGCCAAAGGCCAGCTTTATTTTACCGAAGAAGCGTTTGATGATTTTTATGCGGGGAAAGGCTCTACGTACCCAGACTTGCATGGCAGCATTGGCATCCTCTTTGAGCAAGCGAGTTCGCGTGGTCACCTGCAGTCTTCTATTAACGGCGATCTGGCCTTCAGCGATACTATCGAAAATCAAATTACAACGTCGCTAAGTACGTTTAGAGGCGCAATCGCCAATAAAGCGGCCATACTTGATTACCAAGCGGGCTTTGTAAATAGCACCAAGGCGTTGGCAAAAGATGATGACACTTTCGGTTTTGTTGTAAGTGCATCAAACGATAGCGCACGCTTTTTGGCGTTTACTAACCTATTAGACCAGCACGGTATCACCTATGATGTGATGACCAAAAACGCCACTATTAACGATGTTAGTTATAAAGCTAACAACGCTATTTTCGTACCTACGGCGCAGCCTCAATACCGCTTGGTAAAGTCTATCTTTTCTACACAAACATCCTTTGAAAATAATACGTTTTACGATGTGTCTACATGGAATTTAGCGCTTGCGTTTAATCTTGATTATTCCCCTGTAGGAAAAAGCGATATGCGCGGGACAACGCGCACAACTGCTGCACAATACGATGGAAGGCTGGCGGCACTAGCGCTTCCCGAGATAAACGGCGATGCCTATGCATACGCATTCTCATGGCAGCCGTATTTTTCTCCTGCGTTACTACAATCGCTTCTAGAAGCTGGCGTTCAGGTGAGAAGTTCAGAGAAGAGTTTTGCAGCCGTGAAGTTTGACAACAGCGTGGTAGAGCTCCCGGCGGGCAGTATTGTTGTACCTACAGGCCTTGAGCAGCCTGCCAATATAGCGGCTATTATCGAGAAAGTATCGCAGCAAATGCAGGTGCCGGTGCATAGCTTAAAAAGCGGTTTAACACCTACAGGTAGTGACTTAGGCAGCCGCAGTATGGCGCCCATCAAAGAGCCGCGGGTTATTATTGTGGGCGGTGAAGGCACTCGTGAATACGATGTGGGTGAAATTTGGCATTATTTCGACACCAAAATTGGACTGTCAGCGAGTATTGTAGAGCAACAAAACTTGCTAAACGCATTGCGCGATAGCAGCGTTACCTATACGCACATTATCTTCCCTGACGGTCGCTACGACTTTTCTGAAACACAGGGCCTAGCACTGAAGCGTTGGGTAGAGGCCGGTGGTGTTGCCATAGGTCAAAAGTCTGCGTTACGTTATTTTGCTGATAACAACTGGTTAGATATTGACGTTGTAAACCGCGATGTTGTGGATAATGCCTATGATGAAAGCAGCCTTGCATACGGTGATAGTTCGGCGCTTTATGCTAAAAAGCTGATTGCCGGCGCAATTTACGAGGCCAATATTGATACCACTCATCCACTGTTTTACGGCTACAGCAACGACACACTGCCGCTATTTAAAACGAGCAACATGATAGTGAAAAATGAGTACTCACCGTTTACCACTCCGGCGCGTTACACCAAAGGCCCGCTAATGGCAGGGTTCAGCGATACAGCGATGGTAGCCCTGTTGGCAGAAACACCTGCGGTTATTGCAGAGAAGCTAGGGCGCGGTGTTGTCATAGGGTTTACGGACAACACTCAGTTTAGAGGCTACTGGTATGGCACAAACAAGATGTTAGCAAATGCCATTTATCAGTCTCACTTCATCCGCTGATAGCACTTAAAAGCGCTATGTTAGACTTGGCGGGGTTAGCGCTCGTTAACGCCGTCATTTTTTTATTAATACCAGTTATCTATGTGGACTGGTATAGGGTGCTTTTAGGTGGTGGAGTAAATGTCATCGCCCACACCTGTATTGTCACTTGTGGGAAGCGCTGTACCAATAGCCTGCTGAGCCTGTCTACCGTTACTCCAGTTGTTACTACATCATCTACAATAGCTACAACAAACTTATCACTCTTTTGAGCGATAACATCATTCAGCGCATATGGTGTCAACGCGAATGCGTGTTCAGCGTTCTTTTTCCTTTGGGACTTTGATAATTGGTGCTGACTGCTCGCTCCCGTTCTTATGGCCCATTGATGCAAACAAGGAATACCTAAATCCTTACCGATAAATTCGGCCATAACGCCGGCTTGATTGTAATGACGTTTAGCAAGACGCCATGCACTAATGGGCACTGGGAGAAGTAAATCAGGCACTGAAAGTGTGCAGTGTTGCTTTTTATCGACAAACCACTTGTTTAGCATCTTGCCCGCAGCGAGAGAATGATTAAACTTAAACTGGTGAATTAAGGATGACATTGGCCAGGTATGAAGACTCAGAATGGAGAGTGAGTGATAATGCCTATGAGTGACGTGGCGTCCCACTGGGCCAAACTTCAGAAGATTGTTCCCGTGTATGTCATCATTAAAAAAAAAGAGATCAGATTCACACCATTGACACACTGGCGCAGGACTTGCCTGATAACATAGTAGACATGAAAGGTTCATCGAAGACTCCGCCAGTTTTTTAACGTATTTTGGTCAATGGGCTTTGTATAGAAGCTCAGTGGATCGCAAAAGGTTGGCTCTTTTTCTATATTGTCTTTTTCGCTAACGACACGACTCACGAACAAGAGGTGTAAAATGGAAAGTTTGCAGATAAATGACGCGCTTGTCACCCGTACTCATGGTACTGATTTCAACGATTCGAGAGTGGACCTAGTACTTCTTCACGGCTGGGGAATGAACAGCGGTGCGTTTTCTTCCTTTATTCCCTACTTACAAGATCACTTCTGTGTTACCACTATCGACTTGCCCGGCTTTGGTGAAAATGCGCACCACCTTCCTAAGCCTTACACTGTAGAGGCCTTAGCAAACATGATTAGCGTACAACTGCCTAAGCATTGCGTATTGGCAGGGTGGTCATTAGGTGGTTTGGTCGCGCAAAAAATAGCGATTGATGCGCCGCAGAAATTAGCTGGCCTTATTACAATAGCGTCGACCCCCCGGTTCAGTGCCGGGCCTTGTTGGCCAGGGATTGCAGAAGACTTACTCACCATGTTTGAGGCCCAATTGGAAAAGAACTACAGGAAAACGTTAGAGCGTTTTCTTGCTATTCAGGCGATGGGAAGTGCGACGGCTAAAAACGATATCAAAACAATAAGAGAGCATGTTACAGATTACCCTGAGCCAGCAGAAGAAGCGTTAAAGCGCGGTCTGGGTATTCTTGCAAAAGAAGATTTAAGGCAGGTTGTTGGTCGTATATCGGTTCCGACGCTGCGATTATATGGGCGATTAGATAGCCTTGTTCCCACCGCGGGAATCGATAGAATCTGTGAGCTTCATCCGCAGGCCGATACAGTGGTTTTGCCTCATGCCTCCCATGCGCCGTTTATCTCACATCCACAGCAAACTGCTGACATATTAACGAGCTTCGCGGCCAATTTACAGCAGCAGAGGGCGTCGTAGTCGTCATCAAATTCGCGCTTAAGCCGCTTTGGGTAAAAGCGGCCGCACAAAAATTCACTACAGGTACAGAGACTTAGTGCGAAAGCTCCTGTGAGTACTTTATCTTTTCCTCTTGTTGGTTAATAATTGCGCATGAGAGGTTAGGAGAAGTATATGTCTGATGTAAGTGGCGTCACACTCAATTCTGCGTTTTTTGCAGGACAATCCGGTTTGCAGCGTGCCAGCGATGGTATGACTCAGGCTGCGTCCAATATCGCCCAACAGACTGCAGGTCGCCAGCAAGAATTAGGCGGTACATCACAGAGCGGCTCTTTACCGAACTCATCACAAAAAGCGCCCGCTAATATTACCTCCGACCTTATTTCGCTCAACGTCAACAGTCTCAATGCACAGGCATCGGCAAAAGTAATCGATGTGGCAAATGATACTGTTGGCACCATTATCGATACACTAGCGTAAGGGTAAATCAGTGAATTTTGTAGCGCCTATCCTTACCGCTATAGCGTATCCCACTGCGAATACGAACACTGAGTCTGCCCGTCGGGATAATGTACAGCGCGAAACTATTCCGAAAGCCGGTGATGCAGAACAAGGTGCTTCGCAAAAAGGCTTAGGCTCTGAAGCTGATAAAGCGAAAAGCCCAGGTTTACCTCAACCTCCTGTCACCTACGACCGTCCACAAATTCAGACAGACCTTCAAGCCGCGTTTCAAAATGTGTTTGGCCAAGAAAAAGATAACGCGCAAGATGAAAGTGCAGGCAAAGAAAGCGCGGAGCAAGAGCAAAGAAACCAGCAGCAATCTGCACAGCCTTCACTAACTGAAGAAGACAAGCAGAAAATTGAGGACCTCAAGGCTAGAGATCAAGAAGTGCGTACCCACGAGCAAGCGCACGCTGCTACTGGCGGTCAATATGCTGGCTCTCCACAATACGAGTACACAACAGGCCCAGACAATAAGCGTTATGTTACCGGCGGAGAGGTATCAATAGATATTTCAGAAGAGCAGTCTGCCGAACAAACGTTGCGTAAAATGCAGCAAGTAAGAGCAGCAGCATTGGCGCCGGCACAGCCTTCTTCTCAAGACTTGAAAGTCGCTGCGGAAGCTGCGCAAAAAGCGTTTGATGCCCGCAACGACATAGCAAAAGAAAACCGAGACTCGTTACAGTCTAGTGGCGATGTTAGCGCTGCAGAGGGTGTTAATTCTGTCACAGGTGTTAGTGCCAATGGCGCTGTGAGTGAATCAGAGCCTAGCGGTCAAGGTCCTAGCGATCAAGGCATAGGCGCTCAAGGTCCTAGCGCTCAGGGTATTAGCGCGTTAAACCCTAGCGAAATTACTATTCCTGCTGTAGACGTTGCCCCACCGAGTATTGATGAAATTACTGATAGTGCAGGGGTGGACACTCCGACTAGACGTCTCGACGAAACTACTGTCACGTCCCAAGCGCAGGCGTCAGAAGTAAAGTCGTTAGAGGCAGAAGAGAGTAGCGCCATGCAGGCGCGCATAGGTCGCATTCAAAACCTCTATACTCAAGCTTACACACCCTCCCGTGAAGGTCTTTCACTGCAAGCTTAATAGTTAACATAAAAAAAGGGGCTTAGCGTTTTCGCTAAGCCCCTTTTTACGTTACAGAATGTGCTTACTTACTTTTTCGCTTTCGCTAGTGCATCAGCAAAGGCGTTGCCCATTGCACTATTTTGCTGAGGCTTGGTATTGCGATTCTGCCCGCCTCGCTGATTGCCCTTATGCGCATTTTGATTTGAACGTGGCCCCTTATCCTGCTTTGAGCGGCTGTCTCTAGCGTTATTAGCATCGCCGCCGTTTGCATTGTCGCGAGACTGGTTGGGTGTATCTTCAAGGCGCATGGTGAAGGAAATGCGTTTACGCGCTACGTCCACTTCCATCACCTTCACTTTTACAATGTCACCTGCTTTAACCACTTCGCGAGGGTCTGAGATAAACTTGTTGGTCAGCGCCGAAATATGCACTAGACCATCTTGGTGAACACCCACATCAACAAAAGCGCCAAAGTTGGCTACATTGCTCACCACGCCTTCAAGGATCATTCCCGCCTCTAAGTCAGTAATTTTTTCTACGCCTTCTTTAAATGAAGCCGTTTTAAATTCTGGACGAGGGTCGCGACCTGGTTTTTCAAGCTCTTTAAATATGTCTTTAATCGTAGGAATACCGAAGTCGTCATTGGTAAACTCTTCGGGAGATAAGCTTTTCAGCAATTCGGTATTGCCAATAATATCATTCACCGCCACTGCTGCCGTATCGACAATTCTGTCTACCACAGGATAAGCTTCAGGGTGTACCGACGAAGCATCTAGTGGGTTGCTTCCGTTTACAATGCGCAAAAATCCAGCGGCTTGTTCATAAGCCTTAGGGCCTAAACGCTCAACGTCTAATAAGGCTTTGCGATTTGAAAACGCGCCCTTGCTGTCTCTAAGCTTCACAATATTGTGAGCTAACGTTTTATTTAGCCCTGACACGTAGCTTAGCAAAGCGGGTGAGGCCGTGTTTAAATCAACTCCAACAGCGTTCACACAATCTTCTATAACGCGGTCTAGTGACTTGCCAAGCTGGCTTTGACTTACATCGTGTTGATATTGGCCTACACCAATCGCTTTAGGTTCAATTTTTACCAGTTCTGCCAGCGGGTCTTGCAAACGACGTGCAATAGACACTGCCCCACGAATAGAAACATCGAGGGTTGGCAACTCTTTTGATGCTAGCTCTGACGCTGAGTAAACCGATGCACCAGCTTCGCTCACCATGATTTTTTGTGCGCTAAGATCTGAGTTGTTTTTCAACATTTCTCCAACTAGCTTGTCAGTTTCTCGAGACCCGGTTCCGTTGCCAATACTAATTAGGTCCACTTTGTACTGTTTGCACAAGGTGGTTAACGTTCGGCTCGATTTGTCCCACTGGTTTTGTGGGGCATGAGGGAATATTGTATTGGTAGCTAGTACTTTTCCGGTGCTATCAACGATGGCTACCTTTACGCCAGTGCGCAAGCCTGGATCTAGACCCATTGTGGTTTTAGCACCCGCAGGAGCAGCCATTAACAGGTCGTTGAGGTTCTTAGCGAATAC
Organism: Alteromonas sp. BMJM2; assembly: GCF_027257845.1. Taxonomy (GTDB): domain Bacteria; phylum Pseudomonadota; class Gammaproteobacteria; order Enterobacterales; family Alteromonadaceae; genus Alteromonas. Next base: position 109,819 of record NZ_JAPVOT010000002.1, read on the forward strand.
ATCAATGGCCTCTTTCTCAGCGCGCTCTCTAAGTGCACTGAAAAGCTCGGTTTCCATATGAAGGCCAATTTTAATTTTCCATGTCCACTGTACAACCTGCGCGAGAAAGTCATCGGCGGAACGCCCGCGGTGGCTAATAGAATAGTGTGAAGCAATAATATGCTCGCAATGAGACGGCCCTTTTTCTTCTTGCTGAGGGTCTGCATCTATCTGAATGTGAAGTAAGCCTTCGTTACGACCTCTAAACATAGCGAGTGCGCGGTGCGAGGGAACCCCTTTGTATTTCTCACTATGAGAGAAATAGTCTTTGTATTTTGCCGCGTCTTTCTCTTTCCCTGGCGCAACCACGCTTTTCAGGTGCGCGTTTTCGGTGAGGTAATGACGTACTTTTCCGAGTAGCGCTGCGTCTTCAGCAAAGCGTTCCATCAAGATAAAACGAGCGCCTTCTAAAGCGGCTTTTGAATCGGCTACCCCTTTCTCTGCGTTTACGTACTGATTTGCCGCACCTTCAATGTTGGTGTCAGGCTCATTGAATAACAAATCGGCTAATGGCGCCAAACCCGCTTCAATCGCAATCTGTCCTTTGGTGCGACGGCGGGGTTTAAAGGGCAGATATAAGTCTTCAAGGGTGGTTTTGCTATCAGCATTGCCAATGCTAGCTTTTAATTCGTCGGTGAGTTTACCTTGCTCATCAATAGAACGAAGGATCACGTCGCGGCGCTCTTCAAGTTCACGCAAATAGGTAAGACGTTGCTCTAAGTTTCTCAACTGGGTGTCGTCGAGCCCTTCAGTGGCCTCTTTTCTGTATCGAGCAATAAAAGGAACGGTCGCTCCTCCATCGAGAAGCTTTACTGCTGCATTGACTTGCGACGCCTGAACGGAAAGTTCTTCAGCAATTTTATTGATAATCATATGTGGCCCAAAATACTATTGATGCGCTTTTGACAAAAGCGAGAAACCTGCCCGAACCCAATGTTCGTGGTGCAGTGTTTGTATTGGAAATAATAGCGGCGAGTATAGCATTGCCATTTGGCAAAAGTCGTCTGATCATCCGCTAGTTAATGGTGTGATAGGTATTATGCTAAATTTTATCGGTGGGATCGTACCAAATTCTATTGATCCACCATTCCTTTATGCCGGTCTCAGTTTTCACCACGAACTCGTCGTCTTCTTCTTTACCTACAAGGGCTCTTGCCATTGGGGAATCGATCGAGATGTAGTCTTTACGACCAAATATTTCGTCGTAACCGGCCAGTCTCAGTTCTAATACCTCGCCCGCCTCGTTTTCGATTTCTACCCACGCGCCGAAAAATACCTTACCTTCCTGCTCTGGGTTGTAGTCTACTACTTTCAGATTTTCTAGGCATTTTCGTAAATAACGAACACGACGATCTATCTCGCGCAGCTTTTTTTTGTTGTATTGGTAGTCAGCATTTTCACTGCGATCGCCAAGGCTTGCCGCCCACGTAACTTTGCGTGTTATTTCAGGCCTTTCCTCACGCCACAAAACCTCGAGCTCGTTCCTGAGTTTCGTGTAACCTTTTCGAGTGATAAGTGGAGTCTTCACAATGTCCTGTCAATGAATGGTGGATGTTTACCTATTGTATGTGGGTGTTAATAAAAAACCCAATCCTTAATTATTGGAAAGGCGGTTAGCAAAAGCCCCACAGTAAAAATACGTCGTCAGTGTGGTGTAATAAGAGTTGTAGGATTTTCAACGAATAAAAGGATATAAATTTGCGGCGATTGGAGGAACATAATCTTTTACCCGCTTGTCAAAGTATAAATAGTGAACAATTTAAGGGGGTGTTATGCAGAACAAATTATCCGTACTTTACCGTCAAAAATCTCACAATGACTCGCTTAATGTGAGTGGAACTATACTCGGTTTTGTAGTGCTGCTAACTGGTGGGCTACTGCTATTTTATGCTTTTTTAGATGTGGTTGTTCGTTTAGAAAGTGCTCAAACCGTGCTCTATATTTTTGCAGGCATAGCAATGTATAAATTCGGGCAGTCACTGCTTAAGCATTTCGCCACTTATAAATTGCAGACCGAGCGCCGCCGCAGCCTTGAGCGGTAAAACAGCCTTGAGCGGTAAAACAGCCTTGAGCGGTAAAACAGCCTCAAGCGGTATTGAGCACGAAAGGTAGTCCTGAGCGTTTGAGAGCATATGCGTTAAGCCAAAACGGTCTAACCAAGGTGGTTTAAGTCTAAAATGTTACAAGAAAAAGCGCATTTCAAAATGCAAAGCTCAATGTTTGTACTATAGTTAGATAGTGATTCGAGGCACCTAGCACATTGAAATATCCACTTTACTAATTGGATAAAGACGTGGTTGAACACCACTCGCTTATAGGGAATGGTAGGCACGGAATTAGCTGACTCACTAAACAACAAAGCCGACGTACTAAGCGTCGGCTTTTTCTTTTTAGTGCTTGTGCCATTTTGTGAGGTGATAAAACGTCACCCTAAGCGCCAAGCTTTATTCTGCTGGTGCTTCTGTTGCTGAGGTTTTCACTTCAAGTAGCTCAACGTCAAAGATAAGTGTTGAGTTTGGCGTAATCGCTCCAGTGGCACGCTCGCCGTAGGCAAGTTCTGATGGGATGTGGAAGCGGTATTTAGCGCCTTCCTTCATTAATTGGACACCCTCAGTCCAGCCAGGAATAACGCGGTTTAGTGGAAACTCAGCTGGTTCGCCTCTGTCATATGATGAGTCGAAAACAGTGCCATCTAGCAAGGTGCCACGGTAATGTACTTTAACCATGTCAGTGGCAGCAGGGCTGTTGCCTTCACCTTCTTCAAGCACTTCGTATTGTAGGCCTGATTCGGTAGTGGTTACGCCATCGCGCTCTGCATTTTCTGCAAGGTAAGCAGCACCGGCTTCAATATTCTTCTCTGCCGCTTGTGCCGCCATTTCTTGTTGCTTAGTACGCAACATTTCTTCGCCTTGTTGAGCAATTTGTTGAATTTGCTCTGGCGTAAACTTAAGTGTGTCGTTTAGACCGTCAGTAAAACCTTGCTTAAGTGCGTCTTGGTCTAGTGCTAAACCAAGTTGCTCTTGCTGTTCAGCTCGGTTGGTGACAAATAAGCCCATGCTTGCACCCATTGCGTATGCCTGCTTTTGCGTATCTGTCATTTCTTCTGCTGCAACAGAAGATGCGTTGGCATTGTCTGCGCTGGTAGTTGTAGCCTCATCTGAAGTATTAGGCTGGCAAGCGAATAGTCCAAGCGCAGCTAGTGTTGATAAGGCAACGAGCGACTTCTGCATAAAAACGTCTCCATTAATTTTTATCATCATGCTTCAATGTCTATACTGCTGCATCTAAGGCAGTGAGCACGATAGTTAAAGATGCGATATCCGTGCTATGTTAAACGTAGCGTTTACAAAGCGAAACCCATTTGATTATGTTTAGGTCCAAAATGTTCCTGAGATTATTATTACTCATCACAGCTATTTGCGGATCCGTAGGGTGTACGGTTCCTGATACTACGCCATTAAAGCAGTGGCGTCATGTTGAAGAAGGTGCATATGCGGCAGATATTTCCGCAGACGGGACCATTGCCGTTGTCTCTGGGGTCGATAATGGCATTAATGTGTGGCGTATTGGTGATAGCGAACCTCTGTACCGTTGGGGACATCAAAGCGAAGGTAATAACTTGGTGGTATCGGTGCATATCAGTGCAGATAAGCGATTTGTTGTTACCGCAGACAGAGTTGCTTTTGCATTGTGGGACATGGAAACCGGCGAGCCCGTAGGGTTTTGGCGTATTGATGAATCGAACATAAGAGATGTAGCCGTTACTAATAATGGCAGAGGAATACTCGTGGCTCGCTCGAGCGGTAAAGTGATGTTTTTTGAGCCCAGTACCCAGCGTCGTCTTGAGTTTCTGGGGCACCAAGAAAAAGTGAATTCTATTGATATTTCGCCAAACGGTAAGTATGCACTCACTGGTGGCAACGACTACCTTGCGTATCTATGGAGCACAGAAACCGGACAAATTTTGCATACCTTTACCCATCCCACTCGAGTCACTAAAGTCGCATTAGACGATGAAGGTCGATTTGCCTTTACCGCCGATAGCCAAAGTAAATCGCAAATTTGGAATGTGCAAACCGGTCAACCTGTGAGCAGCCTAAATTACATTGCGCGACAAAAAATATTTACCGATGTGGAGTTTTCAAAAGATGGTAAGTATTTACTTACCGGAGCGCCCTCGCGCAAAGCTTACCTGTGGGATATTGAGACAGGCGATCAAATTCAGTCTATTCAGGTTGCAGTACGTGAAACAATATCGCCTCCTACGTCAGTTGTGTATGGCGTTGGGTTCTTGCCAAATGGTAACATAGTCACAGAAAGCAGCAGTGGCTTAGCCGAAGAGTGGCAGCGAGAGCGATAGTCACAGAAGTCAGTCTCGCTGTAGCAACGTGCAATAAACAGCGAAAAACCATAGAGACCGCGATGACCCACAAACACGATGACGAAGAAAAGCGAATGGCAACGCTACAGGCGCAGTTAGACAGCGCCCATGAAAGTATTGAAGAACTGCAAACCAAAGTAGCTTTTCAAGAGTACACCATTGACTCATTAAATGATGCCCTGTCCTCTCAGCAAAAGCAGTTGGACGATTTGTCGTTTAAGGTTCGTCATGTTGTGGACAGAGTAAAGTCTATTGAGCCATCAAATATGGCAAAAGAATCCGAGGAAACACCGCCTCCTCACTTTTAATTTACATCAAATAAAAAACGCCTGCACGCTTCCTTAAATGGATTCAGGTTAAGTAGCAAGCTGTGATGAGCTTGTTCAGCAATAGAAGGATAAAGAAATGAGCGATTTTGATATGGATGCATTTGACATAGATGCACTCGATAATATTGACTTTGATTCAGTGGAAAAGTCGATGGCTGAAAACCAAGCTAAAAAAGATGAAAAAGACAATCAAGCCATTGAAGGCATGCGAGATGGTGCCAACGATTGTGGTGACAGCTGCACGATATAACGAGGAATTCCAACCATAAAAAAGGCGTAAATGCCTATTTACGCCTTGTATCGAATTTGTGTGATTTCCAGTCTCAGGAATTAGTGAGGCTTGAATATACCAATAACGTTTTCACTTTCTCTTGTTACTGCACTCACCTTTTCGTCGGTTTGTGCCTCATTGTAACCACACGCCACACACTCTAGCTTCTCCACATTATTTTCATAATATAAAGAAATTGTATCTAACTCTTTGCACTTTGGGCACGTTGCGCCAGCGACAAAGCGGCGTCTCACTGATTTTGACATATCTATACCTTTTGATGCGATGCCCTTATTATACCGCCAAACACAGTGCGTTGATCAGCTTTTACCTTAAGTTTTTGCTATTATACGCGCCCGAAGTTGTCCCAACGTAGGTAAGTCATGATAAAGCTCTCAAATGTATCGCTATTGCGCGGCAGAAAAATGCTGCTAGAAGACGCATCTGCTCAGGTATTTCCTGGTCATAAAGTGGCGTTGATAGGTAGCAACGGGTGTGGAAAGTCGACCTTATTTGCACTGTTGCGCAGCGAGTTAACGGTTGACGCTGGTGATTGCAGTGTGCCTGGCGACTGGCGAATAGTCAGCGTGGCTCAAGAAACGCCGGCAACAGACAGGCGAGCTATTGATTATGTGGTGGACGGCGATAAACACCTGCGCACGCTTCAGGCGCAGCTCGCGTTGGCCGAGCAGCAAGAAGACGGCGTACAGATTGGCCAAATTCACGGTCAGTTAGAACAGGCAGGTGCTTATGACGTAGAGTCTCGAGCAGCAACTATTCTCTCAGGTTTGGGCTTTACCAACTCACAGCTTACTGCCCCCGTTACCGACTTCTCTGGTGGGTGGCGTATGCGCTTAAATCTAGCGCAAGCCTTGTTGTGCCCTTCAGATTTACTATTACTTGATGAGCCAACCAACCACTTAGATTTAGATGCGGTTATTTGGCTTGAGAAATGGCTACAGCGGTTCGCTGGTACCTTGCTACTTATTTCTCACGATAAGGCATTTATCGATAATACGGTTGCTCAAATCATCAGTGTAGAGCAACAAAAACTAGTGGCTTATACGGGGAACTATTCTGCCTTTGAAACGCAGCGCGCCGAACGAATTCGCTTGCAAAATCTTGAGTATGATAAGCAGCAGCAAAAAGTCGCTCATCTGAATTCATTTATTACACGCTTTAAAGCCAAAGCGAGTAAAGCCAAGCAAGCACAAAGCCGTATCAAACAGCTTGAGAAGATGGAAACTCTGCTACCTGCGCACATGGCTAGCCCTTTTAGCTTTTCATTTGCGCCTCCATCAGCGCTGCCAAACCCGCTAGTGCAAATGGAAAAAGTGCAGTTAGGCTATGGCGACCGTACCGTTTTAGAACAGGTGAAACTTAACTTGGTGCCTGGGAGCCGCATTGGCCTACTTGGTCGAAACGGCCAAGGTAAGTCAACGCTGATAAAGCTGCTGGCTGGTGTGCATTCGCCCAAGCAAGGCATATTTAATACAGCCAAAGGGCTTAAAATTGGGTATTTTGCTCAGCATCAGCTAGAAACCTTAGATCCCCATGCCACCCCTATACTTCACTTACAGCGACTAGATGCAAAAGCCACCGAGCAGCAGTTGCGAGATTATTTGGGCGGATTTGGCTTTAATGGCGACGAAGCACTCGCGCCTGTTGCCCCTATGTCTGGTGGTGAAAAAGCCCGCCTGGTACTCGCGCTGATTGTGTATCAAAAGCCAAACTTGCTGCTTTTAGATGAACCGACTAACCACCTTGATTTAGAAATGCGTCATGCCCTCAATATCGCCCTGCAAGGCTTTGAAGGCGCCATGGTGTTGGTATCGCATGATAGGTTTCTACTGAGCTCGGTGTGCGAAGACTTCTATCTTGTGGATAGTGGTCATGTAGCCTCTTTCACCGGGGACTTAGATGATTATCGTGATTGGATCTTAAAGCAGCAGGCGGCTGAAAAGGCAAAAGCGAATCAAGATGCCAAAGACGAAGCGCAAGGGGAGCAAATCAGTAAGCCTGAGCGGAAACTCGATCGCAAAGAAGAGAAACGCAAAGAAGCTGAGTTTAGAAAACAGATCGCTCCTTTGAAGCGCGCCGTAGAAAAGCATGAAAAGAATATGGAAGCCCATTCAGCCTCCCTCGCCAATGTAGAGGAGTCATTGGCAGATACCAGCCTTTACGGTGAGGACAAAAAATCTGAGCTTATGGCGTTACTCGATAAGCAGACTTCACTGAAGCAGCGTATTGAAGAAGAGGAAATGGCATGGCTGGATGCCCAAGAGCAAATAGAACAACACCGGGAAGCTTATGACATCGCAAATGGTTAGTATTGATGGTGAGATGTTTTGGCAATATAGCCTTAGCCGCTATGCCACAGGTGATGTAGCCCCTTTAGCGTTGCTGCTTCAAGATCAGCATGGGGTAAACGTGAATGTGCTTTTATTGGTGTGCTGGTGTTTAGAAAACAATATCATCGTTAATTTGCCCCAGTTAAAAGATATTATTGAGGCAGCAGCGAAAAGTGAAAGTGAGTTAAAAATACACAGAAATAAACGTAAGTTGGCCAAACCGAAGCACTCGACAACGGTGCAAAGTTCGACTAACGCTAATGATGAAAGTGGTGCAAGCTGTGAAAGAAGCGTTGAGACTTACGAGCTGCTAAAAACGCAAGAGCTAGCGCTCGAGAAGCAGCAGCAAGAAGCCATTATCGAAGCTTTTAATCGATTAGACGTACACCGCATGTCTGTCCAGCCTTCAGGGGATGGTACACGCATTTTAAATGCGTCTATTGCTGCGTTTATCAATGTTTACTCGCTTAGGGAAAACAGCGAGGCGCGAAGTCTTGTGAGTCAGCTTGTTAGCCAGCTCCCTTAAGCTGCTTTTGTTGTGAAGAAATGATACAGACGAAAATTGATATAAGAAGCATTAAAATAAGAAGACATAATGAGTAAGTTAGCGAGAGCACACGGAAAAATAATAAAAAGTAGCTTCACCGTTCCTGGGTGGGCTAAAAATCGTCACGTGCAGACAATATGGCCACGTTTTATTCAAAAACGGTTGCCATTAGCCTATCAAATGGAGCGATTAACCCTTCCTGATGATGACTTTGTTGATGTGGCGTGGGGCCCGAAACCAAAGGAAACAGCAGGCATTGTTGTTCTTTTTCACGGGTTAGAGGGAAGTATTAAGTCTCACTATGCCAACGATATGATGGCACAGCTGTCGGTAAATGGCTGGCAGGTGGTGATGATGCACTATCGCGGTTGCAGTGGTGTACCTAACTTAAACGCTCGAGCCTATCACAGCGGTGAAACCGGCGATCCTAGCTTTTTCTTAGACTGGCTTAGCGATAAGTTTCCACGTATTCCCAAGGTGGCTATTGGTTTTTCCTTAGGCGGTAACATGCTGCTTAAGCTGTTAGGCGAAAATCCAGCACAGAAATGGCTTCAAGCCGCTGTTGCCATTTCATCGCCACTGAAACTGGCGGAGTGTGCAAAGTCGATTAACCACGGTTTTTCTCGGGTGTATCAAAAGTACCTACTAAACAGCATGAAAAGCACGCTGCGTCAGAAAATGGAATATATTGACTATCGAAAGCTTATACAGCTTACCAAAGAAGACGTTGACGATATGACGAGTTTTACGCAGTTTGACGAAAAGATAACGGCGCCACTTCATGGTTTTGAAGATGCGCAAGATTATTATGAGAAGTGCAGTGCGTATCACTTTTTGAGCGCTATACACTGTCGCACGCTAGTACTGCATAGCATTGACGATCCTTTCATGAATCACCTCATTGTGCCGAAAGAAGAAGAGCTAGCTAGAAATGTAACCGTTGAACTAAGCGAACGGGGTGGGCATGTAGGTTTTATGCAAGGCTCTGTATTCAATCCTCGAGTATGGCTACATGAAAGGGTGAAGCAGTTTGTCAGCGAAGTGCTGCCAACAGACAGTACGTGCAGCTACTCAAGCCGCAGCTACTAAGGTCTTTGTGGGTGAGTGCTGTGAAATTTATAAATTGGAGCAAATATGATAATTCCCATCGAAGCACTAGAAGCCGATACGGTTTATAGCTTGGCTGAATCATTTGTGCTGCGGGAAGGTACAGATTACGGCGAGCAAGAAACTGAATTTAAAACTAAGGTACAGCAGGTACTCGATGGCTTAAAGTCGGGAGAAGCGGTACTGGTGTATTCAGAATTACACGAAAGTGTGGATATAAAGCGTAAAGAAGATTTATTGCCCGAAGACAAAGCGGGTGAATAGAAAGCGCTGAATAAAAAAGCCGGGTCGAGCAACCCGGCTAACCTTCCTGAGGAGAGGGAGGCTTAAAACGCGTAACGAGCCGTTACTTGCATAATATCTAGCTCATCAATTAACTCATAGCTGGCGCCAACTGCCCACTGAGGCGTAATGTAGTAATTCGCTCCTACCTTAATCGTTGCTTCACCACCGTCTACATCGTAATAGCCAACTTCACCGGCTAACTCTATTTGCTCTGTGACCATAGAGCGAAGCCCAGCGTTCACGCTGTAGCCATTATCATCGTCTATGTCGCCGTCTACACGCTCGAGGTTCGCGCCGAAGTAAGCATCTGTAGTAGCATTCACTGGAAGTCGATAGCCAGCACCAACGGTTATCATATCAAAATCAAAATTACCTTCTTCAAAAAAGCTGTATTCGCCGTTTAAGTACCAATTGCTATTAAGAAGGTATTTGCCACTAGCGGTAAATCCATCAGGCTCAAAGGACTCGTTGTTATCAAAATCTAGCTTTGTATAACCACCTTCAACATAGCGCCAGTCTGGCTTATCAGCTAAAGCTGTTGCAGGAGCAATAGCGGCGGTAAAGGCGACAATTGCAGAAGTAGAGGCGAGAAGTGAAATTGCTTTGTTCATGTAATAACTCCTTAGTATGTTCAGTACCTAATTCATAAATCAAGCGTGTTTATATCGGTCTGTTCCAGCTCAATTGCTCCTTCAACTGCATTAGCTAAGAGGATGAAATGCGTCTAAATAAAACGCCTAATAGTGCACTGAAAAAAAATGACGATGACATACAAAATATGAAAATTTTACGTTTTACCGTGTCATCCTCGTCCTACTAGTGAAATTGCAAGGCCTTTGCCAACTCTCCCCTAAAACATAAGCTAATACGCTTTTTATATTTAACATGATGAAAAATAAAGAAAATATAAAAGCAATTAATGAGGTGAATCGGTATTTGGCTAAAAGAATAGAGATGTGGAGTGGATAGTAGGTGAAAAAACTGTCTCTAAAAACCAACAGTTTTTATGATAAATAGTAGATGGCTAAGGCTTTTCAATTGGGAAAAATGAGCATGTTGAGTGTGTTGATATCTTTTTTATCTTCCTAACGTTATGAAAATATTGGTTTTTATTATATTTGGTTGTATTTTTGAACGCGTTGGAACGTGTTTTGCTCATTCCTGTGAGAGTTATTGCATTTGAGAGTAGACGCAGAGTTTTAGTTTTCCCTTTACTGCGTTAATCCAAAGGAAAGGAATAGAGCACCTTTCTACTGCTTAGATACATAGAGCAGATGCGATAGCCCATTACCCAAAGGAGAGGAAAATGGCCGTGCCACGATTATCAATTATCATGCGAAATATAGTTAAGCAACACGTATCTATAAGCTGTGCAGTGCCTCGTGCATTGGTTTGCGTTTCAAGCATTCTTGCGTTTGTTATTTTACCAAGTGCAATGGCGACACCTGTAGATGATAGCAATCAGCCGCAGAAAGCGTCACCGGTTCTACAATCGGTTATTAACGCAGCCAAAGCTTCTGCAAGTGAAAGTTATGAACAAGACGATCACAACTTAAACAGTAAGCTCAAGGAAATTGACTACCAAACATACCGTTCTATTCGTTTTCAACCAGAGCAAAGCCTTTGGCATAAAGAGAACGACTACGAACTTCAATTTTTTCACCCCGGCTTTCTTTACGAATATCCCGTTACTATTCATACCATCGGGAGCAGCAATACCCCTGAGCGTTTAGCTTTTGACAGCGAGATGTTCAGCTACGATGGACAATCATCAGCCCTCAAAGGATTAACTGACGAGAAATCTGGTTTTGCAGGTTTCCGCGTTCATTACCCTATTAAAAGTGACGAGTACAAAGATGAATTTGCTGTTTTCTTAGGCGCTTCTTATTTTCGCTTAGTGGGTAAAAACCAAGTATACGGCATTTCTGCACGAGGCCTCGCCATTGATACGGCATTAGCTAAAGGTGAAGAGTTTCCTCACTTTACCGAATTTTGGATAGTTGAGCCAAGCAAAAAAGGAACAGAGACAGGCCAGCCCATTACCATTTATGCCCGTTTGGAAAGTCCATCTGTCGCTGGCGCTTATAAATTTGTTATCGAGCCAGGTGAAGACACTTCCGTTGAGGTTGAGAGCTGGTTGTTTGCTCGCGAAGACGTAGAAAAGCTTGGCGTTGCTCCGTTTACTAGTATGTTTTTGTACGGCGAAAATACACAACAGAGTCATGACGACTACCGCCCTGAAGTGCACGATAGCGATGGTGTATTAATGGTAACTCATGCCGATGAAGAAATTTTCAGACCGTTAACAAACCCGTCTCGCCTGCAAATTACCTCACTAAGCGACAGTAAGCCTAAGGGCTTTGGTATGTTACAGCGCGATGGGCAATGGGATAACTACCTAGACGCAGAAGCAAATTATCATATTCGCCCTGGACTTTGGGTTACGCCTAGAGAAGGTTTTGATAAAGGCCGTTTAGAGGTTGTTGAAATTCCGACTACCTCTGAAATTCATGACAATATTGTCGCGTTTTGGACACCAGAAGAGCCGTTTAACGAAGGCGATTCAATGTATTTCTCCTACGAACTTAAAACGGTAGAGCAACACCCCTTTGAAAGCGCATTAGCCACTGTAGAGCGCACCAGACAAGGTAGCGCAGTGTTGCCCGGTGATGAGTTTGAAGATGAGTCTTTGGCAACTACACGTCAGTTTACCGTTGATTTTTCAGCGCCAGAGGCAAAAGGGTTTGATGATAAAACCACAAAACTCGTAGTGCAAAGCGCTAACGGTACGGTATCTCAACAGCGTTTATATCCTGTAGCAGATGGCGCAGAGTGGCGGGCTACCTTCTTTATGCAGCCAACGGAAAATCAAACCACTGATATGCGTGCTTATATTGAGCAGGACGGCAAGCGAGTGAGCGAGGTATGGAATTATGTCTACCAACCTAAATAAATCGATGGAAGCTAATCAGCAGTCAGGGCCGTCATCAGAAAACAGATCGTCAGAAATCAGATCGTCACGTAACCAGATCATCAAAGGAGCACATATGCGTTTATTTATAATGGCAATGCTCGTTATTCCGAGCACGGCGCTGGCCGGTTGGAGTTTGTATGAGATATTTCTACCCAATGGATTAACAAACCTAGAAATTGCACAGCTAGGGCTTGGGTTAACCCTGTTCGCTTGGCTGTGTATGGCATTTTGGACAGGAATAATTGGGTTCGTTTTACAGTTGTTCAATATAGATCCGCTGAGTTTGAAAAAGAACTTAGCGGCACCCGAATCAAGCGTTGCATTAACACAGCGCCATGCCGTGGTTATGCCCGTTTATAACGAGGATACCAAGCGCATTATGGTAGGTTTCGAGGCGTGTATTCGCGAGCTTATGGAGAGTGGCAGCAAAGAAAACTTCGACTTTTTCATGTTAAGCGATACACGGGATAGCGATAAAGCCGAAGCAGAACTTCATGCATTTACTCGTTTGCAAAAACGTTTAGGTGATTACGCTGGACAGGTTTTCTATCGCCGCCGCGAAAATAACACCCATAGAAAAGTGGGTAATCTTAAAGAATTCTGCGAGCGCTGGGGCGGTCACTACGAATCTATGATTGTGCTAGATGCCGACAGTGTTATGACTGGCGAACGCATGGAAGATTTGGCGAAACGCATTGAACAAGCACCTGATACCGCGCTAATTCAAACCATTCCTATGCCGGTGCGTCAAGATACGTTTTTCGGACGCTTCGTGCAATTTGCAGCACACTTATATAGCCCTATGCTGGCTACAGGTCTCTCTTTTTGGCAAACCGACAGCGCCAATTATTGGGGACACAACGCTATTATCCGTATAGCGCCGTTTATGCAGCATTGTGGTCTTCCTACCCTTGAAGGCCGTGCACCGTTTGGCGGTGAAGTATTGAGTCATGACTTCGTTGAAGCGGCGTTACTGTCACGTGCTGGATGGCAGGCATATTTACTTACCGACACGACGGGAAGCTATGAAGAAGTGCCTAGTAATATCGTCGATTATGCTATTCGCGATCGTCGCTGGGTTCAAGGCAACATTCAGCATCTTGGTCTGCTTAACGTGAAAGGCCTTAAAACGGCTAACCGTTTGCATTTCCTATTTGGCGCGTTTGCCTATATTTCATCGCTTATTCTATTTTGCATGCTGGCACTAGGCACAGCCGATGCGTTGATTCGCGCCACTACAGTGCCTGATTTCTTCATGTCTGAATATCAGTTATTTCCAAGTTGGCAGGTGGCTAGACAAGATATGATGATGGTGACTATGTGGGGCACGGCAGCACTGTTGTTTTTACCTAAGTTACTCGGTATTACTCTTGCCCTAATTAAGCGTAGAAGTGAGTTTGGCGGCGCATGGTCGTTGCTTAAAGGTGCTTCTCTTGAACTTATTATGGCTGTGCTTATTGCTCCGCTTATGATGTTCTACCATAGTTACTTTGTTATCAGTGTGTTCGTCGGGTTTTCAGTAAAATGGGAAGCTCAGGAGCGTGAAGGACGCAAAGTACCCTGGTCTGTCGCCATTAAGCACACACAAATAATGAGTTCACTAGCCATAGCCTGGGGTGTAACGACGTTTTATTTCACGCCGTCGCTGTTTATGTGGTTACTTCCTGTGCTAACAGGCATGGTGCTAGCGGCTCCCGTTATTCGCCTTTCAAGCAGTGATGTGCTGGGTAAAACAATGCGTAAGTGGGGTGTGTTTGTTATTGGTGAGGAAGTGAATGAGTGTAAAGCGCTTAAACGTCTCAACGTAGCCATGAAACATTTTACTGTTTCTCATTTTGCTGCACCTAAACATGAGACTACTGTGCCCGCTTTACCTGAGAGCTTATGGCTAACTATGCCTGAGCAGGCGCTAAATCAACAACCGACACCTAAAAAACCTGTGCTTGTTGTACAAGGTTAGGGTTTTAAACGTTAATTCCCTTAAGGAGTTCTTAAGAGCTCTAGCCCTTAACAGAATCTCTACAAAGAACCCTAAAAGGACAGCCACAAACAAAGAAGCCGCTTTTCTAAGCGGCTTCTTTTGTTTGTACCTGTGAGCTTTCAGTCTATGAGAGCTAGCGTGTAAGAACTAGCGGTTAAGGGTCACTGAAAACGTAATCGGTACCGTGGTTGTAATGCTATTCAACCCTGCTATTTTTTGCAATGCTGCAACGCCCTGGGCCAGTCCAAACGACTCAGCTTTAATGAGCGTAGGTGCGCTGGTTGAAACAGTTAGCGTATCAGCATCAACTTGGCTAACAGTCACTGCAAATGCGGTGGGTACTGCCTTGCCATGTAGCGTTAGTATGCCGTCTACCTTACCTTTCATCACTTCACCTGCTTTAAGCTGCATCATAGGTTTTGCTAAGGTTGCTTCAAAGTTCGCCGTTGCAAACTCACTCACGTTAAACAGCATTTCTTGCATGCGTTTGTTGCGAATGTCTATTGCTGTGTTAACGGATGAAAGGTCTACCTCAATGTTAAGTTTACCGTTGTCTGATAGCGTGCCTTTAAAACTATCGAATTGATGCACTTCAGTGACTTGCGCGTTTTTAGTCGAAATGAAATGTAATGCGCTGGTATCTTTGTTAATTGTCCAATCTGCAGACGCGTTAAACGAGAGTCCACATGCCAGTAAAGCTGTTGATAAAGTGCGAACGTACTTTGCCATCGTTTGATTACTCCTGTTGATGCATTACTTTCTGTTGGCATTGACTACATGAAAAAGCCAACGAAATCTATTGGGTAGCAATACGGCCAGATTATACAGCCTACTGTGAGTAAACCGTAAAGGTATTTATGCAATATTTAAAAACACACACGTCTTATTTTGTGTATGGGTTCACAAAGTCATCATACTTCACAATGTCCTGCCATGGCACGCGTTGATCGCCCATTACCACAAAATCTGGGTTCTCTAGCGAGTGTCGCCTGTTATACGTCAGCGGTTCAAAGTTTGCGGTGGCGATACTGCCTCCAGCTTCAGATACAATGCACTGAGAAGCGCCGGTATCCCACTCGCCAGTAATGCCAATACGCATGAAGACATCTGCTTTGCCCTCGGCGATAAAACACGCTTTCAGCGAGCAACTTCCAAGTGGTAACATGTCATAAATGCGTTTGGCACACATGCGATTGAGCACTTTTTCACGGGACTGGCGACGACTAATCGCAATCATAACAACGCTACTTTTAGGGTCGCTTAACTTACGTACCGAGATAGGCGCATCGCCCTCGGGCGAAGATTTAAATGCCCCTTTTCCCTTCTGGGCATAATAAAGCGATTGACCCGGAGGCCAAAAGATAACGCCAATAGCCGGCTCGTTGTTTTCTATTAAGGCGATGTTCACAGCAAAGTCGCCGCTGCGGGCAATAAATTCTTGCGTACCGTCGATAGGGTCAATGAGCCAATAGCGAGTCCAGTGTTTTCGCTCGTCTAAACTCGCATGCTTATTTTCTTCTGAAAGAATAGGAATGTCTGGAGTTGCTTCTGACAAACGTTTATTAATGATGTCGTTTGCAAGGTAATCGGCACTGGTTACTGGTGAGTCATCGTCTTTCTGAAACGCGTCAAAGTCGCGATTTTCATATACTTCTAAGACTGCTTTGCCGGCTTCTATTGCAACTTCTTTTGCCAATTCTAGTAGGTCGGGGTGGGCATCGTCGGGCATAATTTATTGTTCCTTTAACCACTTCTGAGCTAAAAATAGAGCAGCAATACAACGGGCTTCAACAAAATCTTCTCGTGCAAGTAAAGCATCTGCCTCAGTAATCGGCCAGTTTATGACCTCTAAAGGTTCAGGCTCATCGCCTTCAAGTGTTTTGGGGTACAGATCTCGAGCCATCACAATTGTCATGCTGGCATTAAAAAAGGTAGGCGCCATACTGACTTGATGTAGCTCGGTAAGCTCCCGTGCGGCGAAGCCTGCTTCCTCTTGAAGCTCTCTGTTTGCGGCTTCAAGCGCAGTTTCGCCAGGGTCAATAAGGCCCTTTGGAAAACCTAGTTGGTAGGAATGTGTGCCGGCCGCGTACTCTCTGATAAGTACCATGGTATCGGCATCTAGCATAGGGACAATCATTACGGCACCGCGATTTCCGCCAGCCATACGCTCAAATTGACGGGTTTCACCGTTAGAAAATTCTAAATCTAAACTTTCTACCCTGAAGAGATTACTTTGTGCCACAATCTTTCGAGAATGTATTTGTGGTAATGCTTTATTTGGGTCAATTTTTCGCATGTCTCTCGCTACAACTTTGTTATCATGTTCATTGAATTGCTCATAATCTAGCTTACTTCATTATAAGGAAAATCGCTTGCCCTTTCTGCCCTGGAATGAAATAGACACCGTACTGCTTGATATGGACGGTACACTACTGGATTTACATTACGATAATCAGTTCTGGTTGTATCACCTTCCTAAACGATTAGCTGACATTCGCGGTATTTCAGAAGCGCAAAGCCAAGCCGAAATGAAAAAGCGCTATGACAGCGTTTTTGGTCAAATTCAGTGGTATTGCCTAGACTACTGGGCGGAGTCTCTATCTCTAGATTTAGACTCTGAGTTTATGCCGCTTAAACGCGAGCTGTCTCACTTGCTCTCTATTCGCGAAGACACGGTCCCATTTTTAAACGCGTTGCACACTTCTGGTCGCCAAGTAGTGCTTGTGACCAATGCCCACCCAAACAGCTTGGCCTTAAAGTTAGAGCATACCCAATTAGATGAGCATATAGACAACCTTATCTCCACTCATGAATTTGGGGTAACGAAAGAGTCTCAATTGCTGTGGCAACGGTTGCAAGAGCGGGTTCAGTTTACTAATGAGCGAACGCTGTTTGTCGATGATTCTTTGCCTATACTGAACGCGGCTAAAACGTTTGGTATTAAACATTTGCTGGCGGTGGACAATCCTGACCGAACCTTGCCAGACAGAAATATAACCGAGTTTCCCGCGGTGCGTGACTATCGTTTGATGGTTGATGATATCATCAATAACCCGGTTACAAGGAGCTAGGCATGATACCTGACACCATTTACGTAGGGTCTAAAAACCCGGTAAAGATCAACGCTGCGCTCAATACCCTATCTGACACGTTAGAGCATGACTTTGATGCCGAGGGCATAGCGGTAGATAGTGGCGTAGCTGAACAACCCATGTCTGAAGCAGAAACCCGAGAGGGAGCCATTAACCGAGTGAAAGCCATGCTGGGCTTACATGAAGGTGGTTTTCCAGATTCATGGTATGTCGCTATAGAGGGCGGAGTGGATGTGTTTGAAGATGGCCCGGCAACCTTTGCATACGTGGCTATTTACCACGAAGGGCACTGGTCGGTTACGCGAAGTGCAAGTTTGCCTCTTCCCGTAGCGGTGTTTCAAGCACTTCAGCGCGGGGAAGAACTCGGCCCAGTGATGGATGCCTTGTTCGATACCGTGAATGTGAAACAAAAAGGTGGTGCCATTGGTCTGCTTACGCTGAATCACGCCACTCGCCAAAGCGTTTATGAAGTGGCGCTTACCTTAGCGATGGCTAAATTTCACTTTCCCGACCTCTATACCGATTAGCCAGTAAATCATCTTCTTTGCCTTGGCATTCACAAAAATCTTTTATAAAAGGTCTTTGCAGAATTGCAGAATTGCAGAATTGCAGAATTGCAGAATTGCAGAATTGCAGAATTGCAGGGCAAAGGCCGACAGTCTGATGACACCAACAGGTAACGTTCTCCTCCTTTCTTTGCGAAATCCTCTGTGTAATAACATCAATTTTCTGAAATCTTTACCATTATTAGTAATCTTTTCCCAATATCTTCTCTGGTTTCTGTACGTGATAATGCGTGGGTTAAATGTATAAGTATATGATTTTAAATCATTAATTTTTTATTTCGATTGTTGGCGTTGTAGTTGCACTACTCAATGCATCTACAGAACAAGGAGTTTGACAATGAGCGATACAATTAAGACGTATAACCCGACAACTGGTGAGCAACTTGATCATTATCAATTGATATCAGCGGAAGATGCCGAGCAAGCGGTAACGCGCTCTCACGAAGCTTATCTAAATTGGAAAAAAACTTCCTTTGGGGCACGGGCCGAAATTTTTAATAACTTAGCGGATTTGATGGAAGAACGCATTGATGATCTTGCTAACTTAATGACGCTTGAGATGGGTAAAGTGGCCGAACAAGGCAAGCAGGAAGTGCAATTGTGCGCCGAAATTTGTCGCTATACTGCCGAACACGGGGCATCATTTCTAGAAGACGAAGCCCGAGTGTACGAGGGTGGAAAAGCCATTATCACCTACCAGCCAACGGGTGTGATTTTAGGAATTCAGCCGTGGAATTTCCCATTATACCAAGTGATTCGTTATAGCGCATCGAACATTATGGCCGGTAACACAACGGTGCTTAAGCATGCGCAAAACGTGTTTGGTATGGCGCAAGCTATTCAGCAACTTTACGAAGACGCAGGCTTTCCGAAAAATGTATATCAGTCGCTAATGATTGACGGCAGCACGGCAAGCGGTCTTATAAAACATAAGCATGTTCGTGGTGTTACGTTCACTGGAAGCGACAGTGTGGGCAAGCAAGTGGCAAAAGAAGCGGCCGGCGAATCGAAAAAGACAGTGATGGAGTTAGGCAGTAACGACGCCTTTATTGTACTGGCTGATGCCGATATCGATAATGCAGTGGAAATGTGCATTAAAGGCCGAGTGATTAATAACGGTGAAACCTGTGTGGCAGCAAAGCGTTTTGTCATTTCAGATAGTGTATACGATGAATTTAGAGATAAATTTGTTGCGCAGTGTAAAAAGCTAACGGTCGGTGACCCTTCAAAAGAAGGGACAGACCTAGGACCTATGGCTCGTGAAGACCTTCGCGACGAACTGCATGACCAAGTAAAAGAGTCTTTAGATGCGGGTGCAACCCTATCTTTAGGTGGCGAAGTGCCTGATGCAGCTGGCTACTTTTATCCAGTGACGGTATTAGAAAACGTATCGCCTGGTATGCCAGCCTATGATGACGAGTTGTTTGGCCCAGTAGCCTCACTAATTCGTGCCCGTGACGATAAGCAAGCCATGGAAATTGCAAACGATTCACGCTATGGACTTGGCGGCGGTATTTTTAGTACCGATACAGATAACGCCATTGCACTTGCTAAAAATGAGTTTGATACCGGTATGGTAAATATCAACGGCTATTCACTCGCCCAGCCTAACCTACCCTTCGGTGGTGTAAAGGATAGTGGCTATGGTAGAGAGCACGGCGGTTACGGTATTCGTGAGTTTGTGAATATCAAAACAATTATGGTAGCGAGTAACTAAAATCGCTTATGTACTTCGGTACAGTGTAAGAAAATCAAAAAAGGCAGAGCCAATACTCTGCCTTTTTTGCGTGGGTTGTCTCGCCTTGAAATGCGTCACTGTAGTTAGATGTTAGCCGTTAGTCTTCAAACGTTACTATTTTCCGCCTTCAGCAAACAACGAGTTATTCGTATTGCTCTCAATATGTTCAAGCACTGACGCTAAAACCTGTTGAGGGCTTTCTATTTGTGGGTAATGACCAATGTTTTCCAATTCTACAATATTGGGGTTAGGCATTAGTTCCCTATATCGGGCTGCCATATGAGCACCTGAAATAGGATCCGCTGCTCCAATCGTTAACCGAATAGGAACGGTGGCATTTTGAAGTGCCGTCACCCAGCGCTCTCTGTGCTTTTTGCGTTGCTTCATGTAATCCAGCAGCAGGTGCATATATTTATGACCGTTGTTGGTGCTGATCAACGTCCAAAAATCATCAATCTCTTGCTCTGTTGGCGGTGTATTTTCGCCAAAAATACCCCGCATACTTTTTCTCACCGCGTTTTTATTTAAGAGGTGAATTAGCAGCCCACCTAAAGGTGATAGAAGAAGCTTTTGAATAGGCAGTGCGCGATGCGTTTCGGGAAAGAGGCCACCATTTAAAAGGTGTAGGGTGTCAATGTGAAATGACAGCGTACCGTCTGCCTGCTGGGCCATAAGTTCTTGGGCAACCGTGTCGCCATAGTCGTGTGAAACCACATGGGCTTTGGATACGTCTAGGTGGTTCAGTAGTGCGCAAATAGCACTTACTTGTTCAGTGATTTGATATTTAGTGGGCGCCTTACTACTGAATCCGAACCCCAACATGTCCAAGGTGATACAGCGAAAGTGTTGAGTTAGCGTGGGCCATAGCTTAACCCAGTCGTAACTTGCTGTTGGGTAACCGTGGATAAGCAGCAAAACAGGGCCTTCGCCATCAGTTCGGTAAAATAGCGCCTGTTGGTGATAAGTAAAATACTCGCCGCCGCTCTGCCATTTTGTTAACTGCATGTTCGAATGCCCTGTTCAGTTATTGGTTTGCTTCCTCACTACTGAGCAAATGGTAACGGGATCTCGGCGCCGTTAAGGTTAGCCTTTCCGTCTTTTAATACAAACTCTGCGTCGTAGCTATTTTCAGTTTGCTTGATAAAACCTTGTTCTACAAAGGTGTTTAACACCATGGGAACCTGTTGCGCTGCAAGGCTTTGCAGCTCTTCTGCTGTCATGCCTTGGGTTTGCGGATTAGCAGCAAGTTCAGCAACCATATACCCTGAAGCCATGCTTTCAACGAATGCTTTGTCGGCCTTAATTTGTGCATTAGCGAGTAAGTGGGACACCCAGTAGCTTGGATCTTCAAGGGTGTCAGGAAGCGCAGTTACACCCACTAGCTTGGAATTGGCCGTCCCAGTAATACTGCCTTCAGGTAAGGTCATGGCAAGCTTGGTAATGTTAATTTCTGGCTCAGCTTGTAGCTGTTGCAATAAATTATCTTTGATAAACGCTTGAAGCTTTTCTTGCAATTCGTCGGCAGGCGTTGATAGCGTAGCGTTGCTAAAATCTTGATAGGCTTTGATAAAGTCTACATCAAGGTTGTTGATGGCAATGCCGATCACCATGTCAGAAGCATCTTGTGCAGCACCCTCAACTTTACCAACGGCATATTCGACATACACATTAGCCGTATTGGTGTCTTCATCAATATCCGTGTTGGTAATAACACGCAGCGCTTCAACGAGAATGTTCGTTCCTGTTTCATCTGAAAATACCATTTCTTCAATGGCAATAGCCGCATCACCCTCAAACAATTCACCGTTCATAGCCGCAAGCATATCTACGTCGTCGCTGTAGGTAATATCAGCGGTGGTGTTCAACATCTCAAATGAGAAAGTACCATCGTTCATAGAAAGTGACTCTGCCTGTCCCTGATAGCGAATGCCATCACCATCATGCTTCGCTTCACCACTAAAGCCTGAAAATTTAAGGGTTAGCTCGTCATCTACACCCTGTAGTGCTGGAATAGCGTCGGAGTAATTGAGGCCATTGAAGAGGCCTAACGTGCCTTCGTTAACATACAGCGGCACGTCGTCGGGCCAGGTTACGTATTCGCGAAGTGCTTCCCCTTGAACGGCAATGTTGTATTTCACTTTTGCAATACCCACGCCGTCACCAAAATAGATGGGGCCATGATAGGCGTTGACGTTAGCGATTACCGTTGGGTTCTCCATGCTAACGTCTTCAGCGCTAACGTTTTGAGTGTTACCCACTTGTTGCGCGGCTAATATACCGTTGATATCTAGCGCGATTTCTATTTGTGCGCTACTGCTAAACCAACCTTTGTCGTAAGAAATAATTGATGCAGAATACAGCGGTTGCTCGTTTAATGCAGCAAGTGTGCTGCGTGTTTTTGTTTCAATGCTATTGCCGATAAAAGTGGGGGCAATTAACAGCGCAGCAAGGGTGACTCCGCCGCCTAAAATGAACGCTTTATTCAAAGTACAGTCCTTTGTTTGTGTAATTAAAAGTCAAAATTTAACGCTTACTATTTAAAGCTTAATTTGCGTGTAGCCATTGGCGTCAGGTGTGCCGAAGAGGCGCGCCGCTTGGTGCACTTCATTGGGCAAACTATCGTCGGGCTTAAATTTTCCAGCGACTTGGAATTTTTGCATGTCTGCTTGAACGGTCGCATCAATAGACAGCCCGAGCATGTTTGGCTCGTTTACGGTAATGCCAATGTCGTCACCTTCGCAGCGAAGCTTTGCCGAATAGGTACCAAAATCGATAGGGCCTTTGGTGCCAGCCACTGTCGCGTTTAGCCAGTCACCCGTGCCAGACAATGCACGGCATGTCGGCCCATAGTGCAACTCGTCTAACTTTACTTTAAAGCGACCTCCTGCGTTCACTGGCAGCGGTAGTTGAACTTGCGCTAGTACTCTATCGACAGGCAAATACAGTGTAAATGCCTCTGTGCTTACCGATGTTTGACTAAATAGCCCTGTGGAAATTGGACCCTCAAAAGCAATGTCGTTTTTATCGCGAACATTGCCTGCTTTTACATCAAGGTTAATGCTGCCAATGAGCATATAAAGCGGGTTTAATTCCCATTTTACATTGTTAATAGGAAGACCGTTTACTACCACAGTTTGTGCTTTTCCGCTAAACAGCGTTCCGCTCACCCCTTCAATGGAGACATTTTGCGGCAGTGTTACGCGGCCAATAACGTGTACCGCGGGCATGTAAGCAATGGCAAATAATAAAAATGCGACTATTCCGCCTACAATCCAGCTTATTTTTGACTTCATGCTTTACCTAATCGTAATCGACGAATTTTGATAAACCCTTCGGCATCCGCCGATGTTATATCCGCTTGTAAAATCACCACCCCCATACTTTCCATGGTTTTAAGCCACTCTAGTACATTGTTAAACGGAGCCTGATCCACCCAAATTTGTAGCTCATCGTTTTGTGGCTGCATACGTGAAATAGCGATGTCGTGCTTTGCTACCGTGCGATTGACTGCCTGCGGCAGCGAACCTGAAAAGCCTTGGCTAGTGCCAGAGACACGGCGCAGTTGTTTTGCTCTTGCGGCACTGTCTTTTACCCATACCAGCAATGACTGCTGGTTATCGAGTAACTTTTGCTGCTGCGAAAGTGCATTGTTAAGGGGAGACCAAATAGCAAAATAAAATATGGCGATCACAACGAATACGCCAGATATCAGTACAAGCTTTTGCTCGCGCTCTGTCAGTGCTTTATATTTTTCTAATAGCGCGTTCATGACGTACTCCTAATAGACACTGTGCCAACCACACCGCTATCGCGATTGTTTATCGCACCTTGCTCAACCAAAAAACCAGCCTGCTCGGCGGTTTTCTTAAACTGCTCCAGTGCTTCAAAACTTTTGCCTTCGGCCTGAATGCGTATTTCAGTGCGACTGGCGTCAAAGCGAAGGGTTTGTGGTTTTACGTCGGTGGCAGCAAATGCGGGAGCAAGCTGATCTAGCATAATTAACATGGATACATTGCCGCCCCCTTGTTCTAATTTGGCCATTTCACTTTGCAGCTTGCGACGCACGTCCCTGTAGGTGCCAATATTGGGAAAGCCACTTTTCACGGTATTGCTAATTTCACTGCGCAAAGTGTCGTTTTGCGACTGTAATTGATACAGCGTGGCGGTTTTATCAATTAAGCTTGTGCACAGTACCAACACCGCTAACACAGCAGCTACGCGCCATTGCGACAGGGCACTGCTACGTTTGCGCTTCACTTTGTATTCGCCTTGGCATAAGTTAAAGCTTGTAGCCGTTGCCTCTTTAGCAAGCACCTGCATAGGAAGCTCTAAAGGCGTTTCGGTTTCTTCTATATTGGGCAAACCAGATAGGTCGATACCGGCATAATTAGTCACGCTTACGGGTGTCGAATGCTGTGAAGTAAAGTGAGCAAGTGTTGGCAGTAGCCACTGCTGCTCGCCTTGAATGCCTTTGAAATTATCCTGGCGAACTAATAGCTGATCACCGAGAGTTAATATAGACCAACCGTCTGCTGTGTGAGGCACTGCGAGTACATCTGGAATAATGGTGTCACACGCCAAATTAGCGTCTTGCAGCCATCGTTGCCATTGCTGCATTTTTTCATGACTCACAATAGCGACCGCTTGCTCGTTACCCACTTTGGGGCCTAATGCAAAAAACTGCTGACTAATATCTGTGGCAAGCTCTTCTTCAAGCATATAGGGCAGTGCGGCAATCACTTTTCTGCCAGCTCGCGGTGGCAGTGTTACCCATTTGAGTAAAATGTCGCTGCTTGGCGCTAATGCAATAACGCTTCGCTGGCCAGTGCGCTCTGTAAGCGTACCTAACGCGTCGGCATTCTCTAACTCGCCCGATGCCATTATTTCATCATCGGCAGTTGAGTAAACCAACCAGCTGACGGCGTCGCTTTTATTCGCGCCCAGCCTTACCAGTAGTTGTTCCATTATTGTGTTCCTCCGAACTCGCGCCTCAGTATGTTCACGCCGTTGTCTGTGCTTACTTGAAACACGGTGGAAAGCTTAAACGTTGCTTTATTATATTTAGTTTTTGTATGCAAAATAAAATACTCGGTTTTAACCGTGAACCAGTCTCTGCGCGAATTAGACAGGGTCAGTGCTTGTATAGCCGGCTCGTTTAAAAAGTCGTCCACCTTGTCCCAGCCTTCTTGGGGTCTATTAGCTAAAAGGCTGGTGGCTTGCTGCAAATCTAATCCGGTGAGCCCAGCTAAAAGCGGCGCCTCTTCGTCGTCTAATGTGTTGACGTTTATTTTTAACTCGTCGTTATCTGGAATAACGCACACTAATGGCATTACGTTGCCCAGCCACTGTGGTGATGCGCCATTTATAATACGCAATTCACTGGTAGATGCCAGTGGGCCATTAGCCGCTAAATAAGGAAACTCTCGAGATTCATATTCACTGTCCTCAGCGCCCAAGGAGCGTTGGTTATCGTCCTCATCTACCCAATCGGCTAAACCGTCTCGAAACGTATCTGCGGTGTAGCTATCAAGGCCGTCTATCCCAAGTGCCAACAGCATACTGCTAAACGCCTCCATGGCTTCGGTGGTATCTCTTGAGCTGTTGGGGTTTGTGGCAACCTCACCAGAGTTGATTGCATTTAGGTTAAAGCATGCTCGTAAGTCTTTTAAGTTGGCGGTAAGCCCACCGCCTTCCAAGGGGTAAGCAAATTCTTGTGCCCAAGGTTGATCAAGGGATATCTTGTCTGGCGTCTCTTCAATCAGTGTTTTAATCGACTTCCTAGCAAAAGCTTCTGCGCCCAAGGCATACCAATACGCCTGATTATTGTCTTTTAAGTTCATAGTGCGCTGCACTTGAAGCTGCAGCCGAGTGCCCATTTCAGTGGCTAAAACCGCCACTAGGGCAACAATCATAAGCACTATCATCAATGCCACACCCTGCTGCTTTGCTGGCGACTGAAGGCGAGGCGCTTTTCTTTGAGAGGACTTTGCTCGAGACGATCTGATACGAGCCGACTTTACACGCGGCGATTTCTCAACACTCGTTTTTAAATAAGCGCTATGCTTCATTGCGAGTCACCACTAACAAGGGTGAATTCACGGCGAAGCATACCAAAGTCTTTGCTCACGAACTCAATAGCGACGGCGCGTGGAAGCACAGTGTCTTGGTATTTTTCGCTCCACTTAATATCGTCATCGTCTTTTATCGTCGACGAGGCACTGTTGCCAGATAAAAACTCAACCTTAAAGCTCTCAATATTTTCAAGCAGCACACGAACCTTTGGCTCGTAGCCAATCACGTTATCAACGTAATTGCTGTATAGGCGTTCTAATCTATTATCCCGTAATCGATAAGCCACATACTGTAGGGTACTGCGAGGCAGCATTAACTGGGGGTTATGCCAACCGCCGCGTACAAAACCGATGCCGTCGTCATCACTGCCGTCTACTTCACCGCCGGCCATCACAATTTCTCGCTTTTCACCGTTAACACGAAGTGGCCTTGATACTGCCTGCTGGATATCACGCTCTATGGTCACCATGGCCCGCTGTAGAAGCTGGAGCTTTTCAAAGCGCTCTTGTGACAAGCTGTTGCTGTCTATCACCGTGGTGAGCAGGCCCGTGGACGCTAAGCCAATAAGCGTAAAAATGGCCATGGCCACTAAAATTTCAATGAGTGTAAAACCGCGCTGCATCAATTTAGCTCTTCAAAGGCTTGGCGACAAACGTAGTCACTGAGGTTACAGTACTCACGTAATTTTTATCTTCACCAACAGAAATGGTGACCGCGCGCAAATCTGCGTCGTTAGTTTTGGTGACTGTTTGTTGCCAAAACCATGTGCGGTCTGCCATTTCCATGCTGCCTTTTAAGTTGTTTTTTGGCGGCCATGTGGTTTCAAGCTGAAGCTGGTTTAATCGATTACTCGCCACCCAGTTAGCAAAGGTCACGGATTCAATTTGCCCCACGCTAGATAGGTGATCGCCTGCAGCTTTTAAAATAGCGGTACCTGTTAATGCAAAAATGAGCAGCGCCACCATCACTTCAAGTAGCGTTAGCCCTTTTTGTTTATCTTTATGAGGGTTTGTGTGCTGATGCATACTTATAGCGGGCTCCCCAGCGGCCCTTCAAGCGCAAGGGGAGGAAGGTCTTTATTTTGCAGGCTGAAGTAAACAGGCTCGTCGCCCTCATCGCCATTGTAATTGAACGACAAGGTAAACGGGGTCACATCGCCGCTCGACATAATCAGTATTTGGGGGGGAGGCAGCTTTTTATCTTCGTCACTGCCTATTTCAACACCGTCTTCTGACACGCTAAGGTTTTCATCAAACAACTCTCGGTCGAAAAGCTGATCTTCAACCACCCAAGGTAAGTCATCTAAATTTAGGGTAAGCGTGAAAGGCTCGGGAAGGGTGTGCACTGCGTATACGTCCTCACCCTCAATGCGCTGCCATTCGTCGTCATCATCAAGATAAACAAAGTAATACTCGTTATCTTTTTGCTCAACGCGCACGCCAAGCTGTTGTTGGTTAAGCACGGCAAAATCGCTGGCCATATCCACAATAACCTGCAGCCGCTGAGCTTGGCTTTTGAGTAGGTCTGTTTTGCTGGCACCAAAGGCATTAAACATGACATAGCCAGCAGCTAAGCCCATAAGCAGCAGCACTAACATGACTTCTAATAAGGTGAAGCCGTTTGATGTTGTTGGAGTACTGCCACGCTTATACATAGTGTGCTTGAGTTACGCTTAGTTAAGGTATTCGTTAATATTCCAGTTGCCGATATCGTCATCGGTACCGGGTTCGCGGTCTGGGCCGTTAGAGAAAATATCAACTACGCTAAGCTCTCCTGGGCTAATAAGTGCGTAAGGATTTCCCCATGGATCTTCTGGTAGACGCTTAATAAAACCGCCTTCTGGATAGTTGCGAGGAATAGGGTCTAAGGTTGGCGCTGTCACTAGGGCATCAAGGCCTTGCTCGGTAGTAGGAAAGCGATTGTTGCGCAGCTTATACATTTCAAGCGCACTTTCTAACTGTTGAATATCTACCGCCGCTTTTTTAAGCTGGGCTTCTTCTTGGTTTCCCAAAATTTGTGGTGCCACCATTGACGCCATAATGCCGATGATTAACAGCACCACCATTACTTCAATCAAACTAAATCCAGAACTACGTTTTAAAGATTTCATTACATATTCACCATGTTATTCAATGCTAAAATTGGCTGCAGAATTGCCATTACGATAAACAATACAATCCCTGCCATTGTGACTATCAATAAAGGTTCAAACACTTTTAGTGAGACACCAATAAGCGACTCGAATTCCCTATCTTGATTATCTGCGGCCCGGGCGAGCATTTGTTGCAATTCACCCGACTTCTCACCCGATGCAATCATATGCATCATCATAGGTGGAAATATTTTTGTATTATCCAATGCTGCTCTCAGGCTGCTGCCTTCTTTAACGTTTATAGCGGCATCGGCAACTTGGTTCTTGATATGCTGATTCTCAAGCACATCACCAGAGATTCGCATTGCCTCTAATAGCGGCACTGCACTGGCGCTAAGAATACTGAGAGTACGGGCGAATCGCGCCGTATTGAGGCCGCGGGTTACCTTTCCAATGAGCGGTACTTTTAATAGTGCCTTGTGATAGCGCAGCTTCATTAGCTTTTGTTGCAACACACGCTGCATAATGACAACGAGTACCGCGATAGCTATCAATAAAAACAGGCCATAGTTTTGTAGCCATGTACTCAATGAAATAAGAAATTGGGTAATACCGGGAAGGTCCTGACCCATGTGGTCGAATTGCCCCACAATTTTGGGTACTACTACGGTAAGCAATAGCAACACTATACCCATGGCAAAAAACAGCATGAGTGAAGGATAGACTAGCGCTTGGGTTATTTGACTGCGGGTTTGCTGACGTCGTTCGGTGTAATCCGCCAACCGATTTAATACGGTGTCTAAGTGCCCTGACTTTTCACCTGCCGCCACCATAGAGCGATAAAGGTCGTCAAAAACACTGGGAAATTCACCTAGTGCATCGGCAAGGCCGTGCCCTTCAACTACTTTACTGCGCACCGCCATCATCATATTTTTCTGACGTGGTTTTTCACACTGCTCGGCAACGGCTAATAGGGCCTCTTCAACGGGCAATGCAGATTCTACCAAGGTGGCCATTTGGCGAGTAAGTAGCGCTAAGTCAGAGGCAGATATGCGCGGTTTGAACAGCGAGAAGCTAAACCCCGAGCCATTATTTTGCGCACGCTCAGCCACCTGTTCTACATCGAGTGGAATTAAGCCTTTCTCGCGAAGCTGTTGGCGCACTTGCCGAGCATTATCGCCCTCAAGTACACCACTTTCATTTTTACCGCGGGCATTGACCGCTTTATAAGCGAACGCTGCCATACTAGTCTTCCCTCGTTACTCGTAATACTTCTTCAAGTGAGGTTACCCCAGACAGCACTTTTCGACAGCCATCTTCTCGTATGCTTGGCGTTGTGGCTCTTATGTAACGCTCGATTGCCTGTTCGCCTACGCCCTCATGCATCATTTCTCTCACGCGCTCATCAACAAGCAGCAATTCATGAATACCGGTTCTACCGCGATATCCAGTTTGATTACATGCAGCGCATCCACGAGGGGTATAAATAATGGTGTTGGCATCAGCATCAGTGCCTAATACTTCACGCTGTGAAGCATCCGGCGTATGAGGCTGTTTGCACTCTTTACACAAGGTTCTCACCAAGCGCTGAGACAGCACAGCCAGTAGACTCGACGATAACAAGAACGGCTCAATACCCATATCTTCTAATCGTGTTATTGCACCGGCAGCCGTGTTGGTATGCAGCGTGGAAAGTACCAAGTGACCGGTTAAACTGGCCTGAACCGCTATTTGGGCAGTTTCAATGTCTCGAATCTCACCCACCATTACCACGTCTGGATCTTGACGTAATATGGCTCGTAACCCTCTTGCAAAGGTCATATCTACACGAGGGTTAACCTGAGTTTGTCCAATGCCGGGTAAATCAAATTCAATAGGGTCTTCAACGGTAAGAATATTTCTATCGCGAGAGTTAATCTCACTTAGCCCTGCATACAAGGTGGTACTTTTACCTGAGCCGGTAGGGCCTGTAACCAAAATAATACCGTGAGGCTTTCTGATAAGCGTAGAGAAATAGTCTCTATTTCCCTGAGTCATGCCTAAATCTTCAAGATTAAGGCGTGCATTATTTTTATCAAGTAAACGCAACACCACTCGCTCGCCGTGACTTGAAGGCATAGTAGATACACGTACGTCTACCGCTCTGCCTGCTATGCGCAAGGTGATACGACCGTCTTGGGGCACTCGTTTCTCGGCAATGTCTAACTTGGCCATGACTTTGATTCGCGACACTAACATAGAGGATAGCTTGCGATTAGGGCGCAGTATTTCGCGCAATACGCCGTCTACACGAAAGCGCACAACCAGTTGATTCTCGAAGGTCTCGATATGAATATCAGATGCCCCTTCCTTAATTGCCTCGCCAAGCATGGCATTGATCAGCTTGATAATAGGCGCATCATCTTCACTGTCTAGCAAGTCTTCGGTGTCGGGTAAATCTTCGGCAAGTGCAAACAAGTCGCTCTCATTACCTAAATCTTCCATGAGCTGTTTAGCCGCCGAACTATCTCGCTGGAAAGCCGTCGTTAAGAAGCTTTCAAACTCATCTGCCGGAATGGATTTTGGCACAAAAGGCTCACCGTAAAAACGACGTACTTCAGCAAATACGTCAAAAGGCGTGTTCTCGGTAAAATACAAAACAGCCGGTGATTCGTTTATTTCTAACAGCACTTGATTGCGCTTCGCGAAACTAAATGAAAGCTGTTTGGGCCCACCTTCTTGTTCAGGAAGGCCCTCTTCGGCCATGGCCTCAAGCACTTCTTCCTGAGCTTCAAGTGCCTGAGTAAGTTGTTCGTCTTGCCCTGACATATTAGTCATTATCCTCAAGCGCTTCTTTTTCAGTTAAGTACTCTTCAAAAGAAGGCGGTAGCGTCAGCTCGTCGTCCCAATTAGGCATTGTTGGTGTGTGTGAATTAGGCATTAACGACACGCCTTCTTGCTGGCGCTTGAGCTGCAGCGCGCGGATGTAATTGTATTTTCTATGGCTGATAGAATTCATGGTTGCAGCATCACGCACAATGGTGGGCTTTAAAAATACCATGAGGTTACGCTTACGCTTGCTGGTAGAGGTAGATTTAAACAAGTTACCAAGAATAGGAATATCGCCAAGTAGAGGTACTTTTGACACACTTTCTTGAATGTCTTCATCAATCAATCCGCCAAGCACGATAGTGCCGCCATCATCTACAATAACGGTGGTTTTAATCTCACGCTTGTTGATAGAGATGTCCACCGAGGTAGCGCCGCTTACGCTTGATACTTCTTGCTCAATGAGAAGTTGAACCGCATCACCTTCATTTATTTGTGGCGTTACTTTTAACTTTATACCCACTTCTTGGCGGTCTACCGTTGTGAAAGGATTTGAGTTGTTAGCGCCCGTTGTTGTACCCGTAATGATAGGAACTTCCTGACCGACAATGAAAAACGCTTCTTCGTTGTCCATGGTAGTAAGGTGAGGAGTAGCGAGAATGTTTGAATTGGTGTCGGTGCTTACCGCCTGCACAACCGCGCCCCAGCCATCTTCGATAATTCCTGCAATCATGCCGTTGGCGCCGCCAAGTAGGTTTGCCAGAGGCTGGAAGTTACCTTCTATAGTATCTGTTGTTTCAGTAACTACACCATTCGCTGACGTTTGAGAGCGTGGTACCTGACGGTCTTCTGCTTGGCGCAACGCCACACCTAATGCGCCTACGGGAACAACGCCATTGTTAAATTGTGTACCGCCGCCTTGCTCAGATACCCACTGCACGCCAAGAGTAGTGCCGTCACCTTCAAAGACTTCAACAATGATGGCTTCAACCTGCACTTGGGCGCGGCGAATATCGAGTTGACGCACCACTTCTTCTAGTGAGCGCATCATGTCGGGCTCTGCGGTAATTACAATGGCGTTGGAATCTTCATGGGCGTCAATGCTGATGTCGCGGTTCGATGAAGAACGACGGGTAGAGTTGGTAGCGCTGCCTTGTGTGTCTGCCTGAATACTGGCTGAAACACCCTGCAGTACTTTCACCATATCTTCTGCTTTTGCGTAATTTAAAAACAGTACGCGAGTGTTGCCGTTAGACTCAAGCTCTTGGTCCATACGTTGGATAAGCGTGATGAGTCGCTGGCGGGCTTTAACGTCGCCGCTCACAATCACCGAGTTGGTTCTATCATCTGCCACAACACGGGGGTCAGATTTAGCACCCGTATTTGCTTTGCCTTGAGATTTGTTAATGCTTTCAATAATGCGCACCATTTCAGATGCTGATGCGTAGCGTAACTTCACAATTTCGACTTCTTCGTCACCGGCGCGGTCAACACGTTCGATAATTTCAACTAAACGGTTAACTACCGCTGCTCTGCCGGTTAGCATCATCACGTTTGAAGGGTCGTGGCTGACTACATTTCCGCCGCCCGCTTGGTCGTTTAGCTGGCGAAGAATAGGGGCTAGCTCGCGAACAGGTACGTTGTAAACGGGGACAACTCGGGTAATAAATTCATCACCGTCTTGTTCTGCGCCTTCAACCACCGGAATATTTGAGGTTTTTGCATCTTTAGAGCGCACGACTTTTAAAATGCCGCTTGGCATTTCAACCACAGCAAAGTCGTATACCTGCAGCACGTTCAAGAAAAATTGATAGTACTGCTCTTCGCTGAGCATATCGTAACTGCGCACGCTAATTTTTCCGCGAACGTTAGGGTCGACGATAATGGTTCGCTCTAAGTTTTTACCCACAATATTAATGAATTCGTTAATGTCGGTATCTTTAAAATTAGGCATGTACTCGGCAGCGGTCACAGAGAAACACAGCAGCGCTGTACACACAGTGGTGGCTAAGCGAGATAACAATTTGTGGCTTGTGCGCCTTTTCATTCTAACTTCCTTTATTTCTTAATCTGTAAACGGCCGTTTAAGCTGTATTTCTTGCCTAACTGAAACTTTCCCTAGCGGGAAAGAATGCAAGTTTTTTGTTAGCGTTTTATGACTCAGGCAAGTCGAGGTACAGCGTGGTGAAACTACCATCACGAATAATTGTTAATTCTATCGATTGCGCAGAACGAAGCTCTGATAATGCCTCTTGCGACTGCTGTAGGTCAGTTAAGTCCAACCCATTAATTTGTGAAATCACATCACCGGCTTTAAGACCTGCAGAAGCAAACAGTGCAGGTTCACGGCCAGGGCTTACTTGATAGCCAATCAGCTGACCGCCCTCAGTTTTTGGTGATATTGAAATAAAATCGGTAAAGTTTGCAGGTCGCTCACGCAAGGCTGCTGTGGCCTCAAGGGCTTCTTCACTGAGCTCTTGTGCTTGAATTTCGTCGTTACTAGCTGGCGATGGACCCATGCGTTCCCGCTGATCTCGTCTGCGATTCGCCTCTTCATAATCGATACCATCGAGCATGAGGGTTTCTTTTCGAACCCCATTCTTGATTATGACGCGATCGTTATACACCGTTTGCAGAGTAGCATTGGTCCCTTCAATTTTTTCACCCAAACCATACACGGCTTGGCTGTTATTATTTTCTATAATGGCAGTACCGGATTCTTGCTCGGAACTTGCTACCACACCGGTTAGCGTTAAGTTTAAACGGGTTTCGGGTGCATCTGTAACTTCTTCAGTTTGGGCTGACTGAGGTACGGCTGCGGCATCTCCGAAAAGATTTAGCTGTTGTATTTTGCCAAGATTGACCCCACTTTTCCCATTAGGCGTACTGATGGGAGCAATGCGTGATGCTGTTGGTGTCGCAGACAGCGATGGTTCAGGTATAATCTGCCAAACAAGTTTGGCTGTGAATGCAATTAAATACAGACTTAGCAGAACCACTACAAGGGTGTGTAGCTGTTTTTGATGCTGGTTCACAAAAACAACCAGAGATTGTGGATTGGGTTTATTGAATGTCATGCTGCCACTGATGGTACTGCTTTAAAATAAAGTGAATTTTTGGTTAACCGCGCTTTAGCGAATCCATAATAGCCTAGTAAAGGTTAGGGTCACAACACTAAAGCAACACCGTTACGAAATTATTATATGAACCAATCGAATAGCAACAATACAACACAAAATGTCAGGCTGGACAAGTGGCTGTGGGCTGCAAGATTTTTCAAAACCCGCGCAATAGCTCGAGATATGGTTCAGTCAGGCAAAGTTCACTACAACGGTCAACGTGCCAAACCAAGCAGGAACGTAGAGCTTGGCGCTAGGGTGAAAGTTCCCTCAGGCTTCGATTCTCGTGACATTGAGGTGCTCGGGCTTAGTGACAAACGGTTAAGCGCGCCTTTGGCACAGGAGCTTTACGCGGAAACGGCTGAAAGTGTAACAAAACGTGAAGAAAACCAAGCTGCGCGTAAATTAAACGCTTTTCATAGTCCTGCGCCAGATAACAGACCAGACAAAAAGCAGCGACGACAGATTATTAAATTTAAACAGCAATAATTGCTGTAAACAGGATTAGTTATGAGCGACTTCGACAATTTACACCGCTTTTTATTTACCCAAGCCAATGTGCGCGGTGAGCTAGTGCGTTTAAACGACAGCTTAAAAAACATTGTGCATAGCTACGAGTACCCGGTTCAAATTCAGCAATTGCTGTGCGAGATGGCAGCAGCCACGTCGTTACTGACCGCAACGCTTAAGTTTGAAGGCGAAATTGGCCTGCAGGTACAAAGCAAAGGGCCGGTAAGTTATGCGGTTGTCAATGCCACGCACAATCAAACCCTTCGAGGTGTTGCCCGGTGGGATGAAAGCCTAACCACGTTACCGGAGAGCTTTTCCGAGCTACTCACTGACGCTGTGCTTGTTATTACCATTACCCCTGATGAAGGTGAGCGTTACCAAGGCGTAGTTGCGCTAGATAAGCCTAGCCTTGCCGAATGTATCGAGGGGTATTTTCAGCAGTCTGAACAGTTGGCTACCAAGGTTCAGCTAATGACTGACTTACAAGATGCAGAAAGTGCTAAGGCCGCTGGCGTGCTGCTTCAAGTGCTGCCTGCCCAAGCAAGTGCGACAGATGTGGCTTCAGCCAATGATTTTGAACACATCACTAAGCTGACGGAAACATTAAAGCAAGAAGAGATGTTTTCGCTGTCGGTAGAAGAAATACTGTATCGCTTGTATCACCAAGAAGAGGTAGAGGTGTTCCCACCTAAGGCGGTATCGTTTGCCTGCACGTGTTCAAAAGAGCGCAGTGCTGAAGCGCTTCGACATGTAGAGAAGGCAGAGCTTAATTCTATTATCGAAGAAGAAGGTGCAGTGAAAATGAATTGCCAGTACTGTCATGTGGAATATCGCTTTGACAGTATCGACGTAGAAGCGATTCATAGCGGCAACTATGGCGGGCCTGCTACAAACCAATAGTCAAGATCCTTACGTAGTCGGCAAGGGCAACACGCTCTAGCCCTTTGAACGCTATTCACTACGCCCATCGAGAAATGACCGCAAGTCAGGTGGGCGTAATTTACCATTGCTTAAAAAATCAACACTGGTCAATGTGTTGATTTTTCCTACCTCTGCCCCACCTCTTACCTTTCGTTGTAAATATCAATTTTTGCATGTTTTTTCAGCATCGTTTATTGGCGAAAATGAATATAAACAACGAATGCACGACGGATATTTGCCCTTTTCCAAGAGGGGAAACGCTTTCATGTAATAAAATTACATAATTTTTGAAAGTTGAGCCTGTTTCAACCTTGCCTCTATTTATTAACGCTCTCTATATACTTGTTTACTTGCCGTTCTTGATGGTGTTACTTTTTTGAAAGGCAATTTGTAATATTACATAAAGGGTAACAACTATGACTGCTGCTGAATCATTTCAGACGGATTTGAAAGTAACACCGCTCACCAACCTCACCTCTGCCGAGCTTATTCAGCGTGCCCTTGAGCGCGGTGAAGGCATCTTAGATAAAAACGGTGCGCTTGTTGTACAAACAGGTAAAAGAACAGGGCGCTCTCCCAACGATCGATTTATCGTAAAAGAACCATCGAGTGAGAATGATATCGACTGGGGTAAAGTGAATAAACCCTTCGATTCAGAGAAGTTTGATGCATTGTGGGAACGCGTTGACGCTTACTTATCGACTCAAGAGCACTTTCTGTCACACCTTCAAGTGGGTTCAGATCCAGAACACGCACTGCCTTTAGAAGTGCGTACCCAAACTGCATGGCAGCATGTGTTTGCTCGTAACTTGTTTATTATTCCTGAACAGTGGAACACGAAAGGTGAGCGGCCTTGGCAGATACTGAATGTGCCTGGGTTTGAATGTGTTCCAGAGCGCGACGGTACTAACAGCGACGGCACGGTGATTATTAATTTCGCTAAAAAACGCGTACTTTTAGCGGGTATGCGTTATGCCGGCGAAATGAAAAAGGCCATGTTTTCAGTACAAAACTTCTTGTTGCCTGCTAAAGACGTGCTGCCAATGCACTGCTCTGCAAACGTGGGTGAAGAAGGCGACGTTACGCTTTTCTTTGGCCTGTCAGGCACGGGAAAGACAACTTTATCTGCCGATCCTAAGCGCTTCTTAATTGGCGATGATGAACACGGCTGGGCACCGGGTAGCGTGTTTAATATTGAAGGCGGTTGCTATGCAAAATGTATCGACCTATCTCAAAAGAATGAGCCTGTTATTTGGAACGCGATTAAATTCGGTACCATTTTAGAAAATGTAGTGCTTGATGACACGCGTAAACCTGATTACAAAGACACGTCGCTCACTCAAAACTCTCGTGCCGCTTATCCTCTTGAGCATATTGAAAAGCGCGTGGCAGAAAATAGAGGCGGTGAGCCCCGCTCGGTGGTATTTTTAACGTGTGATGTGAGCGGTGTTTTACCGCCAGTGTCGGTATTAAGCGAAGAGGCCGCGGCGTATCATTTCTTAAGTGGTTACACTGCAAAAGTGGGCTCTACAGAAATTGGCTCAACCAGCGACATAGAATCAACGTTTTCTACTTGCTTTGGTGCGCCATTTTTCCCTCGTCCCGCAGGCGTTTACGCAGAGCTTTTAATCAAACGAGTAAAAGCGTTTGGCGCAAAAGTGTATTTAGTGAATACAGGTTGGACAGGCGGACCTTACGGCACCGGCAGTCGCTTTGATATTCCAACGACTCGCGCGGTGATCGACGCCATTGTTTCAGGTGAATTGGCCGACGTTGAAACTCAGCACATCGAAGGATTGAACCTTGATGTACCTGTGGCGGTGCCAGGCGTAGACAGCAACCTATTGGTGCCTAAAAACACTTGGGCAGATAAAGCTAGCTATGAAGCATTTGCTGCTAATCTTGTTAGCGATTTTCAGCAAAACTTTGAAAAATACGATGTTGCCGACGCCATCGCAAAAGCAGGGCCAGGTAACTAGTCACTGTCTAAGGCGATAAAAAAGAAAAATCAAAAAACACGCGCCGTTTATACAGGTATTGTTTACCCTCAAAAGCCCACACTCTATTGTGGGCTTTTTTTTAACATTTTTAACATTATGAATACGTATGTTTATTTTGTTCCCTCACGGGGCTGGGTATTATGAATGCTATTAATGTAATGTGGCTATAACGTTACCTTTCGTGCTCGCCTAGCAACCAATCAGGCGGTGCTGTTGAGTGGCAAGTGCGTGTAGTCTATAAGGAAATGCGCCTATGTTAGCTCGCTTGTCGACCCTATTTGTCCCTGCTCTTGTAACGGTTTCAACCTTCGTTAGTGTGCCTGCTTTTGCTCACGTAGAAAGTGTTACGTTGAAAGACAGCACTTTGATAGTTGGCACCAACACCTATGATTTTTCGGTGTCTGCGGTGGCAGATAACAGCTTTGCTATTACTCTACTCACCAACGAGCATGGCGAGGCATACTACAACCTTCCCAGTATGGCAATTGCAGATCAGGGCACATTCTCACCTACCCTTAAAGAAACCAGCACTGAGGTGTCGTTAAGCATTGGTAAGAGCTCGGTGGTCATCGACAAAGACAGTCACGCCTTATCCTATTTCTATGATGGCGAGCTTCGAGTGGCTGAGCGTGGCGGGCTAACCGCCAGTGCTGAGAAGGTGTCGCTATCCCTTGCTCTTGATGATAGCGAAAAACTGTATGGCGGCGGACAGCGTGTGCTGGGTATGGACCGTCGAGGTCATACCATGCCGCTTTATAATAAAGCGCATTACGGGTATACCACGCCATCTAATCAAATGTATTTCGGCCTATCTGCGGTGATGTCATCGAAGCATTACAGTGTGTTGTTTGACAACTCAGCGTCGGGCGAGCTCGATATGGGAAAAACCAATCCTGACGAACTGCGCTTTTCTGCAAGGGGCGGTCGGGCAAGCTACATTGTGGTGCTCGGTGAAAGTTTAAAAGATACTGCCACTTCAACCGTAGCCGTTACTGGCAAGCAGCCCCTTGTGCCCCGTTGGTTGTTTGGTAATTTTGCATCGCGCTTTGGCTACAAATCACAACAAGAGGTGGCCGACGTTGTATCAGCATTTAACGACCAAGATATTCCCCTAGACGCAGTGGTGCTAGATCTCTATTGGTTTGGTAAAGATATTATAGGTCACATGGGTAATTTGAACTGGGATAAAGAAGCCTTCCCACACCCTGAAAAGATGATTTCATCCCTAAAGCAGCAAGATATTAAAACGGTTTTGATCACCGAGCCTTTCATACTGACCTCTTCTTCACAGTGGGAAAGCGCCGTCGCTAACAACGCGCTAGCGCAAAAAGATGATGGCAGCGCTTATACCTTCGATTTTTACTTTGGAAACACCGGGCTCGTTGATGTATTTAGCGAAGAGGGGCAGCAGTGGTTCTGGCAGTATTATAAAAAATTAGCTGCGCAAGGTGTTGCTGGTTGGTGGGGCGACTTAGGCGAGCCAGAAGTGCATCCCGATGATTCTGTTCATTTGTGGCATTCTAAAAAGGTAAAAGGACAGGTACTTCACAACGGTTACGGGCACCAATGGGCTAAAATGGTGTACAGCAACCTTCGTGAATTGCAGCCTGATACTCGCCCTTTTGTACTCATGCGCTCGGGCTTCTTGGGAAGTCAGCGTTTTGGAATGGTGCCCTGGACTGGAGATGTAAGCAGAAGTTGGGGAGGCCTTAAGCCCCAAGTGGAACTCGCCCTTCAAATGAGCGTGTTTGGCCTGGCGTATACTCACTCTGATTTAGGTGGTTTTGCTGGAGGCGAAGCGTTTGACCCTGAACTTTACACCCGCTGGCTGCAGTTTGGCGCGTTTTCACCGGTGTTTCGCCCTCACGCCCAAGACGCTATTGCGCCTGAACCTGTATTCCACGACGATCCGGTTAAATCTATAGCCCGCGAATTTATTAAACTGCGCTACGCTATGCTTCCTTATAACTATTCGTTGGCCTTTGAAAATGCCTTACACGGCACGCCCTTGATGCGTCCACTCGCGTTTGATTACAACCAGAAAAGGTGGTTTGAGAATGCACAAAGTTACATGTGGGGCGATGCATTGTTAGTGTCTGTTGTCACTGAGCCTAACCAATCGAGCTGGGATGTTGCGCTACCAAAGGGTGTTTGGTTTGACTTCTTTTCCGATACCCGTTTTGAAGGTGGCAACGTTGTGCAATACCCATTGCAAGACAACACTTTTCCGGTATGGGTGAAGGCGGGTAGTTTTATGCCCATGTCAGATGAGCTAACGCGCACCGAAGATTACAACCCTGCTGCGCTTACGGTGCATTACTGGGCCGACAACTCGGTTTCCCACGCTTCCTACACCCTATATGAAGATGACGGGGTAAGCCCAGATTCCGTAAAATACGGTTTGTATACAGCAATAACATTTACTGCCGAGCATGCTGAGCAACTTAGCTTACATATCGATAGTGCGGGAAGCTACATGGGTATGCCTCAGCGACGTGAGCTTACTATGGTGGTACACGG
The DNA here is from genome assembly GCF_027257845.1 of Alteromonas sp. BMJM2. Classification (GTDB taxonomy): domain Bacteria; phylum Pseudomonadota; class Gammaproteobacteria; order Enterobacterales; family Alteromonadaceae; genus Alteromonas. Next base: position 149,522 of record NZ_JAPVOT010000002.1, read on the forward strand.
TCAAGGTACTCGTCCTACGCAAGTACAGGTAAACGGTGTGTCGAGTGATTTCACGTGGGATGAAAAAGGGAAAACCCTTTCACTTGCAATTTCCTGCGATTATCAGCAGTCTGTAGAGATTAAAATCATGTAATCTAGCGTGCCGTTTTCACGCTTTTACGCAAGCACTTTTACTAAAGGGCTTTCACGTAAGCTCGGCTCAATATTGGTCTTCATATACTGTTTTTCATTAGGCGGTTTTCATTAGGTGGTTGTCATTATGCGATTGTCATAAGTTGGCTGTCATGTAATAACTTAACCTTATGAATGCCAAATAATGCGTTCTTGAGCCGTTCCACATACCTTGGAGCACAAATGAGCCGCGCACCTGCCACCATCATTATTTTTTCTGGCTTCTTTTTAATTGGTAAATTGTTTCTGCTTTGGGGAATTTTGCTTCCTAACATTGCCGAAAACCTAAACATGACTGAATTGGTGAGCGGCGCGTTATTTTCGCTGTTCTCTATTGGTATGATGTTTGGAGCAATGTTAGGCGGAAAGTATGCCAGTAGATTTGAATACATGCCCTTATTGGCCAGTCTGTTCAGTGTCAATACCCTGCTGCTTGTTTTGGTCTCGCTGTTATCCTCGTGGCAGTGGTTTCTTGTATTGGCGATACTTATTGGTGTAGTTAGCTCTAGTATTCTAACCATCGGTCATACACTTATTGCCAGAATGTACGCTGAAAAACGCTTTACCATGATGGGGCTTATGGACTTTATGTTTAGCCTTGGTACGTTCGCTGCGTCCTTTTTTGTTACCCTGTTGTATCTTGTAGAGCACAACTGGCGTTTGCCCATTCAAGTGCTGGCAGGGGTAATGGCTATCCTGTCATGCTACATCTATATTACTGCCCGCTCACAAGCAAAAATTAGCGCTAGTGCAGAAAAAACTGTAAAGAAAACCCTAAGTTTCGGCGTAATTATTAAGCAACCCGTGTTTATGTTTATGGCGCTTCTGGCCTTCGGATACGGTGCTGTAGAGTTTGGCAATGCAAATTGGTTTGTAAGCTATGCGCAAAAAGGCATTGGTTTTACCGGCGAGCAGTCGCGAAATCTATTAGCCTGCTTTACCGCAGGAATGGTAATAAGCCGCCTCTTGTTTCCATTTTTACTGCGCTTCGTGTCAGTGCACCGGCTCATAATAATCATGGCCACAGCCTCGCTCGTCGGTGTACTCGTACTGAAAGTTATGTCGTCGTTATATGGTATTGGCGCTGGTAATTTATTACTGGGTTTAGGATTGGGCGGGCTGTTTCCGTTAATGCTGTCTGCGGCAATGAATATTGATAGCGACAATGGTCCGGTTGTCTCTGGTATTGCTTTAATTGCAAATGCTATTGGTGTGCAGGTGGCATCATTCTCTGCCGGTCTATGGGCAAATTTTGCGCCCCTTACCACTGCGTTCTGGGTTATTCCAATCGCGGGTGGCGTACTGTGGTTTGCATCCTACGGATACAGCAGAATGTTAAAGCAGCGAAGGTAACAGCCTTTTGTGGTGTGTTTAACTTTTTACTGAAGAGTAAGGTAACGAGAATTCAGCTACTAAGCCTTGTTGCGGGTGATTACGCAAACTCACTTCGCCATTATGTGCTTCGACAATACGCCTTATTATGGCAAGCCCTAGGCCGGAACCAGAGGAGTTTCTGGCCTTATCTCCTTGGGCAAACGCCATAAACACATTATCCAGTTCGTTTTGAGGAATGCCCGGGCCAAAGTCACGTACTTTGCAGTACACGCGTTTCTTGTGCCGGTTGTAAAAGCTGCTAATGGCAATATCATCAGAGCCATATTTAAATGCGTTTTCAATAAGGTTATCTATCACCCGCTTCATGGCAATGCGACGAAGGGGAAGCGCTGGAATAGGGTTTAGCTTTAACTCTATATGGTGCTTTTCGTCTAAATGCCTAGCCTGAACTAAATCTGCGATAATAGAGTTCAAATCGGTTTCTTGTGTTACTTCTTCGGTGTCGTAGCGGGCGTAGTCGATGAATTGATCGATAATAGCGTTCATATCCTCAATATCATTCACAATCCCGTCTTTTATCCAGTCTTGATCCTCTGGCAGCATTTCTGAGGCTAAGCGAATGCGGGTTAAAGGCGTTCGTAAGTCGTGAGATATGCCGGCTGTCATTACGTTTCGGTCGGTTTCGAGCTGCTTTATGCCTTGATTCATGCGATTAAATGCTCGGGTTACCTGGATCATTTCAGTACTGCCCTGCTCGCGAAGTGGAACGGGGTGCTCACCTTTGCCTACCGCAATCGCCGCTTTTTGTAGAGCCGATAATGGCCTAGTCATGCGCCTTACAAACAACCAGCCTCCAGCAACACTGAGAATGCCAATTACCATAAGGTACATGGTGAGGGGCGAGATATTGGCTTCGTTTAGCCCAGAAATTGGAATGGATATCCACGTGTCGGGGTAGCGATTTAGCGAGATCCATACAGTGTAAGGAGCATTCTCATCATTCGCTTGAGATTCGGTACTAATGCGAACGTCGGCAAGCTGATTAATATTGTCACTGACTTGAGAGGACATAAAGCCATAATACACTGCCGTTTCTAATCCGTTTTGTCGCGCCACACTTTCATCCAACACCCGAACCTGTGTTTCGTTGAAATAAGCCGTTCGGCTTTCCTGATTACTTACCAGTAAGTCATTGGCCAATACTGATTTTACTTGAGTGGCGAGCAAACTATTGATTTGTTGGTAGCTAGGCTGAATAAAATAGTAAGTAACAGAAATGTACGACACAATTTGGTTAATAAGCAGCAACACGCCTATTAGCATAACGGTTTGCCCGAAGGCACTTTTAGGGGTCAGGCGCACGTGGGATTCACCTGCGCGGAATGCTGCTGGGGCGTCATGATTTATACTTGTTCGCCATCAGGTACAAAAACATAGCCAAGACCCCACACGGTTTGAATGTATCTCGGGTTTGCTGGGTCTTCTTCGAGCATTCTACGTAAGCGAGACACTTGAACATCAATACTGCGCTCTAATGCGCTGTAATCCCGACCGCGGGCTAGGTTCATAAGCTTGTCACGAGACAGCGGCTCTCTTGGATGAGTCACTAACGATTTTAAAACAGCAAATTCCCCACTGGTCAGGGTTAGCGGTGTATTGCCTGCGGTCATTTCTCGTGTGGCTAAATTAAGCGTGTAGTTACCAAATTCGATAATTTGAACGTCTTTCGACGGTGCGCCTGGCGCTTCGCTACTGCGCCGGCGTAAAACCGCTTTCGCTCTTGCAAGTAACTCTCTGGGGTTGAACGGCTTGGGGAGGTAATCGTCGGCACCCATTTCAAGGCCAATTATACGGTCTACCTCGTCACCTTTCGCAGTTAACATAATAATGGGCATGTCATTTCCGGTTTGGCGTAGGCGACGACAAATTGAAAGCCCGTCCTCTCCAGGTAACATCAAATCTAGCACCATAAGGTGAAAGTTTTCCCGCTCTAATAGTCTGTCCATCTGCTCAGCATTAGCCGCGCTTCGAACCTGATAGCCCTGCTCTAATAAATAGCGCTCAAGCAGACTGCGAAGGCGCATGTCATCATCGACAACGAGAATTTTTGAGGTTTCCTGACCCATAACCATACCCTTGAAAATACGTATGATTCACTATAACCACATGACGAGAAATACAAAAGCAAGAAAGTGTAAAATGAGAGGGCGGTTTGTTACAAATAGTGTCAACAAAGGTCGAGTCAATTGTTGCTGTGCAAAATTTATTCGGTATAACTTAGCAAATAAGGCATTCAATAACGTATCAAAAAAGGCAGCAAACCACAGATTGCTGCCTAAAAAGTAGAAATTTAGCAAAGAGCGAACACTACTTAAATGAGACTACGTTCAAGGCTTTAGTATCGGCGTTGCCGTTAAGGGTTTCTTTGTAAAGCGCAACAATGTCTTTTGTTCCTTTATGGCTCTGCTCAAAAAAGGTGTTGTCCACTTTGCTAGCAAAGCCTTGCCATGCTTTAGCATATTTTTTCAAAAAGACGTCGTGTCCCCATTCTTTTTGGCGCAGTTTTACCCGTGATGGCGCGAAAAATATCTCTGCATCCAGCAACTTCGGATTAGGCTTTTCTTGGGCTTCCCAGTCGGTGGCGCCAATAAGGGATACCTTACTCAACTTATCGCCTATGGCCTGAGTAATATTGTTAATCAAGGTACCGTTGGCAGCAAAATCGAGTAACCAGAAAGTATCACTTTTATCCAGCTTATTTAGCTCGCTGTAGCTCATAACATCGTCATAACAGCCGGTGGCTTTCACCATGTCTACATTTGCCGGTGAGGTAAGCCCAATCACTTTGTAGCTTGCACCTCTTTGCGCTTTTTGGTCTTTTAACAGCTGTGCGGTACCTAGTGCTGTTTTGCTCGAAGCACTTGAAAGTAGTAACGACTCGCCTTTTGAAAGCTCTGCTACGTAATCGTCTAATACAAAAGAGGTCATATACAGAGGGCGAAAGTTAAGCTGCCACGCTTCACGGTTAGCGTCGTAACCAGGGTCGGCGCTGCAGCGAAGGTATTGGTCGTAAACGGGGCTAATACTTTTACGGTTTTCATGAATATCAGAGAAGCCATGAGCTGCTACTTTGCCTGCCTTAATGACCCAGTGACTTGCCATTGGTAAATAGCCAAATACCTTTTCACCTTCTTGAATATCTGGGTGGCGAGACACTTTTACTGTGGCGAAACCCCACACCGGAACGATGCCATAACCTTCTTCAGCGGGAAAAAATCCCCAATAGCCCATTTTAAAACCCAGCGCAGCATAGGTGATGTTATTAGCCGAAAAGCCAAAGCTGTCAGTTTCTAAAATGAGTTCGCCTTCGCTGAGGTGCTCGCTATCAAGCTGTACATCCACCACTTTGGTCTCATTGAGGTTGTTTTGGTTTAACCATATTTGGGTTGAAGTAACGGGTGAATTTGCTTCTGGTGCAGATGACGGTGTAGACGAGGCCATGGTGATATCCTTAATAAAATCTTATAGCACCACCATGACGCAAATGAGTGAGTATTGCGACTAGTTGTTGTTAATATATTGTTATAGGAAACAGATATAGACGGCGCTTTTTACTCCTCGTCTGAATTCAACCAATCCATTTGATGCCCTGCGCGGCGCTTTTTATTTAAAATGTCTTCAAGTAATGGAGACAGAATAAGTTCCATGGCTAATCCCATTTTTCCGCCAGGTACCACCAGAGTGTTGATACGGGACATAAACGCGCCATCAATCATCTTAAGAAGATAGGGATAATCCACATTTTTCATTTCACGCCTAAACCGCACCACTACAAAACTTTCGTCTTGAGTGGGTATTTCACGGGCGCTAAACGGGTTTGAAGTATCTACCGTAGGCACTCGCTGGAAATTAACATGGGTACGGGAAAATTGAGGGGTAATATAGTGAAAGTAATCGTCTAACCCACGCACAATGCTGCTCATTACTGCTTCTCGAGAGTGGCCTCTGTCTGTGGTGTCGCGAACGATTTTTTGGATCCATTCCAAATTTACAATAGGCACCATGCCTACAAGTAAATCCACATGCTTTGCTACATCGTTTTCTTCGGTTTTTACACCGCCGTGAAGCCCTTCGTAAAAAAGCAAATCGGTATTTTTTGGTAAGTCCTGCCAAGGTGTAAAGGTACCGGGCATTTGATTAAACGGAACCGCTTCATCAAAGGTGTGTAGATATTGTCTGAATTGTCCGGTGCCCGAACTGCCATATTCTCTAAAAATCGACTCAAGGAGTTCGAAATCGTTGGCCTTCGGGCCAAAGTAGCTGATGTGCCTACCTTGTTCCTGTGCCTTGCGAATTTCTACTTCCATTTCAGGTCGAGTAAAACGGTGAAAGCTGTCACCACCCACCACAGCGGCATTCACATTGAGATTTCTAAAAATGTGACGTATGGCGTTCGTGGTTGTGGTTGTACCCGCACCTGATGAACCTGTTATAGCAATAATAGGGTGTTTGACAGACATAGGACTTCTTGTTGGACATGACAGTGACTAGTTATAAGCTGATGTGGCTGAAGAATCAAGGGTACTGCGGGATAGCAAGTTGACATTTTAACGCGCTTAACGCAACTTAGCACACTGTCGATTTACGACACATTACTACAGGGACCTTGGTTATGTTGTTCTTATTCGGTGTTCTTTTCGCCATCGTTATATGCGCTGGAGCTATTTTATCATTTGCCCAGCAAAGCCAAATAACGGCGTTAGTGAAAGAAGTAAAACTGCTTAAAAAGCAGATGTCACAACGAGACTCCTTACATGAAAGCAATGACATAGAAACTCAAAGCTCTTTAGATGCAGGCTCTGTAGGTGCAGGCTCCCCAGGTGAAAGCTCGTTAGGCTCAAGCTTCACGAAATCAGGCTCAAACGATCCAAGCTACGTAGATTTAAGCCTTCCTGATTCAAGCCCCTTAGATTTAAGCTCCGCAGACTCATCAGATATTCCAAGCACTTCTTCTAGCGCATTCAGTGCTACTTCAGAATCGGTAGAGAGCCCAGACGATGTCGCAGCAGACGGTGTATTTCACCAATCAGAATCAAAAGAAAACGCAGGTACACCTTCGTTTTTTAAACGTTTCTTTTCCAGCGACTCCAGTTTAATGGCATCCATAAAAAGCAACGCATTACTGTGGCTAGGTGCGGCAGTGCTTGCTGTTGGCGGTGTCTTTTTAGCAGTTTATTCTATTGAAGCAGGGCTGGTATCTGCCAAGGTCCGCATTGTATTCGGAGCTGCTTTTGGTCTTTGTCTTGTTGGGTTGGCCGAATACCTTGCACGCCATCGAGAAAAATTCAGCATTTACTCACCTACCATCTGCGCGGCACTGGCTAGTGGCGGGGTAATAACCTGTTATGCCATCATTCTGGTGGCCTACGACTTTTATCAGTTTTTTCCGCCACTATTTGCATTTTCGTTGTTGGCTGCAGTGGCATTTGGCGCTATCTCTCTGGCGCTTCGCTACGGTCCGCTACTGGCGTTAATTGGCATTGCAGGCGCTTATGCCATTCCAGCGTTAATTCAGTCAGACTCTAACAGTATTACCACTTTGCTTGTTTTTGTGTCTTTAGTGTCACTTTCTGGGGTGTGGGTGTCTCAGAAGGTCGGGCAAATATGGCCCTGGCGGCTAAGTATGATTGGGCACTTTGTGTGGGCGTTTGTCGCTGTGAATCATACCGGTCCTCTCGATATTTGGGTGTGGCTTGGCTTTACTACTTTTTCTGTATATTTGTTTTCTTTTACCCATACGCTGGGCTGGTCACTGCAAGAGCAGTGCAGCGATGTTAAGTCAGTAAAGGCGATGCTAACACCCTCTCGTGAATTATTTGGCATACTGTTGCCTTTTGCGTTGCTGCACGTCTATTTAATGGCTCATGGCAGTGATATGCATATTTGGGTAAGCAGTGCTGTCTTAGGCGCTTTATTGTTATTGCCTTCTTACCGACACAGCACCTTCGACAGTTGGCCATGTCTACTGGTTGTTGCCTCAATCATTCATATACTGCTGTTAAAAGATATCATGCCTTTCGCTTACGCCAATTCTGGTAACGCAGCTGGTCTTGCTCCAGATGCGCTTAATTCGCAAGACTTGGCAACGCTATTTACAGGGTATTATTTATACGTGCAGATTGCCGTGGTTGCCTTTACATCCTATGTGGCGCTTATGGCCCATAGAACAGGTCGTCCAGCATTTTGGTTTTATATTGTCGTGTTTCCAATTGCTTTATATGGTGTGAGCTATGTGGTAAGTACGGCATCGGCGCAGGAGGCTTTATATCGTGTTTGGGCATTCGAATTAGCGCTATTAGCAATAGTCAGTACAACAGTGGCCTTAAAGTCTCGTGGTTTAGGTCAGCTTACTTATGCCGTGCTGGCTAATGCGTGCCTTACTTTATGTCTTACCATGCTGTTAGAGGCGGCCGTTTTATCGTTCGCCTTGGCCTTGCAGGTAGCAAGTATCAGCGTATTAAGTGCTCGCTATAAAGTGACACTACCTGATTGGTTATACAAAATATTGCTAACTGCCGTATTAGTGCGAATTACGGCCGCCCCGTGGGTGGCAGATTATGCTAACGAGAGCATTTTGGGGGTTCACTGGACCGCCATTATTTATCCTCTTATTTTTGCAGCGTTAATTATTGCCAAAAAATACAACCCATCCACAACGTTAAAACTGTGGTTAGAAGGTGCACTCATTCACGTTGCAGCCCTTTTCATTACAACGGAACCAAGCTATTACCTCATCGGAAGTTACCCTGATTTACTGGCAGGTGATTATCAAGAGCGAGTGCTGGTAGCCTTAGGGTGGTGTGCACTCGCTGCGGCCTACTGTTATAGAGCGTTTATTGCTCAGTCTATGACAGTGTTGTATCGCGTTGCTGCATTGGTGCTGTTAATCGGGGTAGGTATTACTCATATGGATATTAGTGTTGCCAATAACCCCTTTATTCACTCTCAACCTACTGGCGAGGGAACCGTGTTTAACTGGTTACTATTGCAATGGCTACTACCAGCATTACTCGTCACAAGCGTGTTGTCTAGTGCATTGCAGCGCATGATTTTGGGCGCTCCCGATGCGCTGAATACTATTTTAAGCAAAAAAGTCCGCATTAATTTAGGTGTAATTGCAGGTGGATTCGCCTTTTTATACATTAACAGCATCATTCGCGGCGCCTTTCACAATGCAAACCTATTATTGGAGAATGGCTTCACTCAGCCTGAGCTTTATACGTATTCTGTGTGCTGGTTAGTAATCGCTACTGCAACCATATTTATTGGCCAATTTAAGCAACACCAGCTTGCGGTAAAACTGGGTTTTGGTTTACTCGCGTTAGTTATTTTAAAAGCATTCGTTGTTGATATGGCAAACCTTGAAGGTTTATACCGTGCGCTGTCCTTCATTGGGCTGGGACTTAGCCTTGTAGGCATTGGATGGCTGTTCCAAAAGCTTCGTGGCGATGCTGAATTGCTTAATGCATGAGTTTTTACTTTCTTTTTATATTTTAATAGTTTACCTATACGACACAGGGGTGTCGTATGACAAAAACCGATGATTTACTGTCCTGTCGCATTAGTGCCGTTTCACCTTCTCGCTATTTCCGGTGAAATACGCTGGCATTGAGACAAAGGAGAACAATCATGCAATCAAATGAAGTTATAAAACAATCGCAGGTATCAAGAAGAGAACATATGAGTCAAGTATCGCTAAACAATGGGTATTGGTTTTATTTCGACCACGAGGGTAATGATATCTCTATGTGGGGCTCGGTGTTTAGTGGTAAGGAAAAAGTGTCTTTCAATAACGAAGTGGTATCGTCGTTTAGAAATTTAAGCAGCACAAAAAGTGAACATGCGTTTACTAAAAATGGTCATGAGTATCTAGTAAAAACACACATGACCCATGTTTTACGGGGTGAATTAAACGTCACGCTGTTTTGTGATGGTAAAGAAGTGGCCAGCGAGACGTTATCGCAATTGGAAAAAGGGAATTTATTGAAATCCTTTTTCAGTATGGATAGGTTTTTATTCGTAGGGTTAATTGTGGGCTTTCTTTGCGGTTATTTAGGCTTTATGAGTTTCTCCGGATAGTATTATGACGCAAATAACAATGAGGCAGGGGCTTTGGTGTCACTTGCAACACGAAGGCCACAATATAGCAGTGCACTGCAGTTTGTGGTCGGGCAAAGAGGTTGTGTATGTGGACGATCACCCTGTATCAGAACATCGCAACTTGTTTCGGTTTACGGGGCGACATGCGCTTAGGCTAAACAACCAAGATTATACTCTTGAAGTGGAAGTGGAGAACCCTTTCACTTACCGTACGCAGGTGCGCCTAAAAAAAGGTGCACGTACTGTGCAGAGAGAGACCATATCTATGCTGTCTCGCAAAAATTCGCTCTTTAAAAACATCGCTGTGATTGCCGGTATTGCCGCTTTGGGGGCGGTGTTTGGTTATTTTGCAGTTATGCACTTTGCAGGGTGACATAACACATGGAAGTGAGAGGCGATATTGTTAAAGAAATGCGCATAGAGCGAGCGTGGACCCAAGCGCAGCTGGCAGAATTATGCGACGTAAACTTGCGCACCATTCAGCGGGTGGAAAATAAAGGGAACGCATCGCTAGAGACCATCATGGCCTTATGCGTTGCCTTTGATGTAAAGCGTCAGACATTATTCAAAGTACCGGAAGTTGCAGAAGTAGAGCCAGTACGACAAAATCCAGTAAAAGCATACCTATTTATTTTTATATGTGGTCTTGTGGTTGGTGGTGGAGCCAGTACAACGATTTTAGCGCTGCTTTAAAGTCGCTTAGTGTTAACATATTAAATTGTTATCTTCCAATTGGCATCCGCGCTCTTCTAGGATAATCTTCAACTATGCCTACAGTATTAAGATTAGGGCCTTAACGTTTCTTCTTTTATAGTAATGAAAACGGCGAACCCGCTCACATTCATATTCAGCGCGAGAAGATGCTTGCTAAATTCTGGTTAACGCCAGTAGCACTTGCGAGTTCTACTCGGTTTTCACCAAAAGAGTTAAGAAAACTTGAGCAATTGGTGGTCGAAAATAAAGATACGTTTTTGGAGGCTTGGAATGGCTATTTTAGCAGTTGAACATCATCCCCTTGCTCATTCAGTAAGCTTTGATACCGATTCACTTATTGTCAGCCTTGTCGACGGGCGCACTTTATCCGTTCCTTTGGCGTGGTATCCAACGCTGTCATCTGCGACAGCTAGTCAACTCCAAGATTGGGAAATACTTGGGGACGGGGAAGGTATCCACTGGCCCCAACTGGACGAAGACCTAAGTGTAAATGGGCTTCTTTTAGGCAACCAAGGAAGAAGATAACAAATGTTTCAAGTCATGCGCTAGCACACTGGGACACAAACAGCAGTTATGTGATTCAGAGAAGGATACTTCATGAGTTTGTTTAATAATCCTATAAGATAGGCTGAGGTCGCGGCAAGGTCCATAGTGCGTTTGGTGCCATCTATAGCTGCCTAATCAATTAATGGGCCAGTCAACTAACAGACCAATCAATTAACAGCCCAGTGCCTTTCATTCATCTTTCGACTTACTGTTGTGATGATGTTGCAGTAAGCGAATGATAAGGTGGGCCTCTTCTTCGTCTAAATCAAGTAAACCGCGTACCCGTTCAATATGATGAGCGTCATGTTCACTTAGCACACCATCATCTAGCGCGGTGCGAACGGTATCTTTAAATCGGTCTCGTTTAAGCTGCATTTTTCCTGTGTAGCTCGAAGATAAAATCCCCGCCGGTAATGCATAAACGCAAATTCCCATTATGGTAATAAAGCCGCCAAACAGTTTACCTTCCGCCGCCATGCCTTCAACCGTAGGTATGATCACTACTTTCATAACGTGGTCGTTAATAACTTGAGTAACAACGGGAGTTGGAGAGTATGCGCCCATACCGCGAATTTTGGGTCCTTTGTCAACAACCCTGGGAGACTGTTTCTTGTCTTGAGTACAATCAATGGGCCGTTGGGCCTCAAATGCGTAAGCGGCTATTGGAACGACGGATTTACCTAGGTCTATTCTGGATATGGTTGCTGGCTTTAATAAGGCGAATTGCTTTCCATTTAAACGGAATTATCCGGTGTCATTTAATTGCGGGGTGATTAAAGTGAAGCCTTGTATCGCAGGTAAGTGAAACGACTGACTCGGTTAATATAATTTCGCCAATTTCTTGCCAATGCGCTCTCTCTATTCCTGCATCGTTGAAATTGGAAGCAGATAAAATCCAAGACAGCGCCTGATTGGGGTAATGTTGTAGCGACAGTTCATCCCGAAAGTCATCTTTATTTACCAGCAGTGTATTTGGTTTTAACGATGCTTTCAGCCAATGAGGGCCTTGTTTGTCGGTTTTTATTTCAGCTTCGCTTTTTTTATCAGCTTCGCGCTCTATTTCGATTTCTTTCGAAGTAATTGGCGCTGAAATGCTCAGTTTTAACATACTTTCTTCTGTATGTTGTGCCAGTCTGGGTTTTGCATCACCGATCTTTACCGCGGCTAAATGAGAAACGGGTCTAAACCGCGCGTTGGCTTTTTTACCGCTAGAGGCTTTATCGGCTTTCTCAAGGTCGCTTTCCAATCGATAGGCGGTAAGCAATTGGCTAAAGGGCGGCAGTTCACCAAGCGCTGGTTCGTTAGTCATAGGCAAGTTTGCAACATGCTTTGTTTTTGTACCACCAAGGGAGTGCATGAGAAATATGTTCTCAGTAAGTGCACTATGGGCATTGGGGAAGAGCTTAATTGCCATACCAAAAGCACGCTTATCTCGCTGCTTTGTTCCGCTTAAACTGACTGAAGCCCTAACAATAATAGGTACCTCTGTACCCGGTTGAAAAAGCCCAGAGTAAGGGCTGCTTTGATTCATCTTCCATGTGCCAACAAAGCATATTCCGTTGGCTTGAAGTAGCTTATGTTCAGTACCTAATTCGATAAAATTTGCATCAGATGAAAGGGTTCTTTGGGCGTGTTTTAAAAGTATGTTTTCGCCGTTAATATCAAAGTGTTTGCGCGACACTTCATATTGCGGAAGGCTTGCGTAAGGGTCAGAAAAAACAAGACTTTTCACTTCCTCGAACGGCCTCAACGGCGTAGCTAAACCCAACTGGTTTCCACCAGTTTCGGCATAAGTTGTTACACAATTAAATAATGTGGTCAGTGCAAAAAAACGACATGCCGTGAAAGTATTTTTAAATGTAAAAGGTCTTTGTTGATACTGAATAGTTTGAAGAAGGTGCATTGACATGGCGTGCTCCCCTGGTACCACAAGAAATCAACAACTTGCCTCTACACAAAAGCGAATGGGCGAACATTTTACTCCCAATCAACTCTTGGGGCGAACGCATACCATTGGCTGTGTTGCTGTCGAAATCACGCAAAAATGTAATCTTGATTGCACCTTATGCTATTTGTCAGAGCATTCGCAAGCAGTTCGTGATATTCCCATCCAAGAAGTATTCAAGCGATTAGACAACGTGCTTAAACACTATGGGCCTGGAACCAGCGTACAAATTACTGGGGGCGACCCTACGTTAAGAAAACGCAGCGAGCTTATCGATATTGTTGCCTATGCAAATCAACTTGGCTTACATACGGCGCTATTTACAAATGGTATTGCTGCCACTAGAGACCTGCTCACTGAGCTTGCTGAAGCTGGGCTTAACGACATTGCATTTCATGTAGACACCACCCAAGAGCGCAAAGGTTATGATGATGAAGCATCGCTAAATGCTATTCGTGAGGAATACATAGTGCGAGCTAAAGGTCTGGGCCTTATGGTTATCTTTAATACCACAGTGCACACCGGCAACTTCAGCGAACTGCCCATGCTGGTGGATTTTTTTGTACAGCACGCAGATGCGGTAAGTTTTGCTTCGTTTCAGCTACAAGCTGAAACTGGCCGTGGCGAGTGGGGCGCACGAACGGATGTAGTCGACCCGCTTACCGTGAAAGCGGCAATCGAGAAAACAATTTCTAAAGCTTTGCCATGGGAAAAGGTACGTATCGGGCATAGTGATTGCCATAGCTACATGCCAACGTTAGTGACCGATAAGCAGGTCTATTCTGTCGTTGATGACGCGCAATTGTTTGCGCAATTTATTGAAGACTTTAAGTACATACAAACAACCAGGCAGCACGGCACCGCTAAGATTATATGGGATTACAGCAAAGCAATGCTTGCTCGTCCACTGTGGATTTGGAAGCTCGCCAAAGCAACATCGGCAAAGCTGTTAGAAATGCGGAGCAGTTTAATTAAAAGTCGCGGGCGTGTGCATAAACTGTCGTTTTTTGTTCAAAACTTTATGGATGCCAGTGCGCTGCAGCAAGACAGAATTGATGCGTGTTCATTCATGGTGATGACCGCAGGTGGCCCTGTTTCCATGTGCAAACACAATGCCGAGCGTGATGAGCATATATTAAAACCACTGACATACACCAACCATCGCGGGCAGGTAAAGCAATACCAGCCGTTGGGAGAGCGCTATCGAGAGGATAACGTGATCCCTATTCGACTGCATGCCGATGATAGGCCTGCTCACGAGCCCAATGAAAAGTCATCGAATGAATCAATCAGTAAGCCAGTTAGCGAGATAAACCAGGAGCTAACTCATGAGTTAATTCACGGGGTAAATAACGATCTTGGCGCTAGACCAAGTAGCGTTTCCTCAAATCAACAAACTTCAGAAATAGGATAAGGAAAGGCCATGCAGTATTCTAATTCGTTTAAGTTTAACAGTGCATTCGGTGACGCATTGTGGGTGTCTGCGTCATGGGTTTTGGCATTTTTCGTGTTGTTTTTTGTACAAAATGCTAGTGCAAGCGAAAAGCCAAGTGAAGTACATTCAATAAGTGCTAACGCTGAACAACAAGCGCGTGTTTCGCTGAAGCAAGCTTACAAACAAGCGACCCAAGACTGGGAGTATGTATTAGCAAATTATGTCGATGAAGAAGGGCGAACTAATTTTAAGGCCTTGTCTGACGATATTGCACCACTAGAAAACGTTGTGTCTTTTATTGGCTTTGCTAGCCCGGCAGCAACACCAGAGTTGTTCAGTTCGCCAGAAGAAGTAATGAGCTATCACATTAATAGCTACAACGCATTGGCAATGTTTGGCGTGATTGAAAAAGGTATTCCAGATGGCTTTACAAGTTTCTTCTCTCGCGCCGCTTTTTTTAAGTTTCGGGATGTGGTGATTGGCGGGAAAGTCACTAATCTATACGACTATGAAAATGACGTGATAAGGCCGCTTAACGAACCAAGGGCTCACTTCGCACTTAACTGTATGGTGAAAGATTGTCCACGACTACCCAAAACGCCATTTTACCCAGAATCATTAAATGAAACGCTAGAGCAACTTACTCACGAATTTTTCAACAAGCAAAAGCACTTCTATTTGGACGATAAACATGAGCGAGCGTATGTATCAGAAATATTAGATTTTTACACTGAGGATTTCGTAGCGTCGGGCAGAGCCAAAGACTTACCCCAATATATTAACCAATATATTGAGCAATCCATACCTTCGAACTACAAGCTTCGCTTTATTGATTACGACTGGCGTATTAATGCACAGCCGGAACAAAACAATAATACAAAGGCCCTTGCTAGCAGTTTAAACAAAGCGCCTAGCCAAACTTCAAAGAATCCCATAGTGGAAGCTGCTTTTGCGCTTCATTCCCGGGAAATTAATACTTATGAACCTGAGCAGGAAGCTGCATCAAAGGCGCCCTTTTTAGTTACCAGTACGCCAAATCAAACGACAGTGTTGGAACTTTATACATCCCAAGGCTGTAGTAGCTGCCCACCGGCAGAGAAGTGGATTTCAGGCTTTGTAGATAGCGAGAAGTTATGGACTGAGTTGGTTCCTATTAACTTTCATGTGGACTACTGGGATTATCTGGGTTGGAAAGATCCGTTTGCTGATAGCACTTTTAGTCAACGACAACGAGACTACAAGCGTGTAGGCAAAGCCAACACTATTGCCACGCCCGGTTTTGCCTTAAATGGCCGTGCTTGGAACGGGTGGTTTCGCGGGCAGTCTTTACCGAACAAAACTGCCCCTTTGACTGGCGTACTCCATGCTTCGGCAGACAACGACAATATAAACGTGACGTTCAATAAAATAAACGCCAATAAGGATAATCCTTCGCTTACGGTTCACGCGGCATTACTTGGTTTTGGCATAGAAACATCGGTAAAGCGAGGTGAAAACGCAGGGCGGAAACTCGTTCATGATTTTGTTGTTATCGACTATGAACAGGGTTCGTTGAGCTTCGATACTCAGTATTATCAAGGGCATTTACCGTTTCCAGAAAATAGTCAAACTAGTACAACTCGAAAGGCTATTGTGGTTTGGGTATCGCAAGAAAGCGACCCTTCGCCACTTCAGGTCGCAGCATCTTGGTTGAATTGATTTTCCACTTTAAACCTATGTCTTTTGCCAGAAAAATTAGTTAATTAGTCTAATTCTTAGATGTTTAAGAAATTTTTATTGTCTTACAGCTATCTTTTAAGACGTATACCTAAAGTTTAAGAAGAACAGCATGGAGTTTGTTACATCAATTCAACACGGGCTTTTAAATGGTTCGCACTCTACAGCCCTGTTGATGGTTGGCATTGTAATTCTGTCTTATTTATTAGAGGACGTCGCTATCGTCACGGCAGCAGCTATGTCTTCAAACGACTTGTTGCCCACGCACTTAGCGCTTTTAGCTATTTTTCTAGGCATTGCCACCGGTGATTTAGGGCTTTACTGGTTAGGAAGAATGGCAAGGAAAGTAAGGGCTATGCGTTTCAGGCTGGTAAAAAAACAAAAGTTTCGTGCTATTCAAAAACGCCTACTGAAGCGCGCTTTCGTTCATTTGTTCATTATTCGTTTTGTACCAGGCTTAAGAACAGTGGGCTACTCTGTAAGTGGTTTTATAGCCGTTCCCGTGTGGATTTTTACGGCAGCAGTGCTTTTGGCTAGCGTGCTTTGGACTAGCATAATTTTTGGTGCGCTTCATAAATTAGGTTCAATTAATGTGGTTCAGCAAAACATGCTTTTGTTTGTTCTAAGTGCAGCGGTGATCATGTGGTTGGTTAATAAAACGTTGCAAAGCTATTTTAAAAGAGAGGCTTATAGTGCCACTAAATAATATTTGTGTAATCGAGCAAGGTCGCGTTAATGCAGGGTTGCCCCAACTTCCTATTTCTAAACGAGATATCTCGCCATTTGAATTTATTCCTGCGTGGGTGGCTTACGCCCCTGTCGTTTTGCAAAGCTTGATCATAGGTTTGGCGAGGTTCGACTGGGCACTTCCACTTTCTGCAAACCCCGCAATTAAACTAAGCGGTATGGTGGGCGAGTCAAAAAACGATATTTTCGAAGCAGTGGGGCCGATTACCAAACAGTATATTCTCCCTTTTTATACGGTTAAAAAGACGACAGGCAACAGCGATGATATTTTGTCCAAACTTTTACCTACACTTGAAACCCAAGGTCTTCAATATCCGCTGGTAGCGAAGCCAGACTTGGGTTGTCGAGGGGCAGGCGTTAAGCTGATAAAAAATAATAAGGACTTGTTTAATTACATCGAAAGCTTTCCTACGGACAGCCGCTTTTTACTGCAAGCCAAGTCCATTTATCAAGCCGAGGCAGGGGTGTTTTATGTGCGACAACCTGATGAAGAAAAGGGCAAGATAATTTCAATGACCTTCAAATATGCTGCATGCGTTGTGGGTAACGGTGTAGATACCTTAGAAGCACTTATCCAACGAGATCCTCGTGCGGGGAAACTGGCGCATTTGTATTTGCCAAGGCATAAAGAAAAGCTTAATTGGGTAGTGCCAGAAGGCGAGGAGTTTCAATTAGCCTTTGCTGGGAGTCACTCGCGCGGTTCTATTTTTAAAAATGGTAACGCGTTTATAACCCCCCAGATGGAACAGAAGTTTGACGAAGTACTTAAAGATTTTGATGGTTTTCATTACGGGCGTCTGGATATTAAGTTCGACGACATTAGCCAGCTAATGTTGGGTGGTGACTTTGATATTTTAGAAATTAACGGCGCAAGCAGTGAAGCCGCCCATATCTGGGATAGTGATGCTTCGCTTACCGACATCTTTTCTACGTTAATGTATCAATATCGCTTGCTATATCAAATTGGGTATAAACAAAAAAAGCGAGGCATTAACCCACCGTCAATTAAGCAGTTACTTTCAGCTTGGAAAGAAGAAAAGCAGCTAGTACAGCACTATCCGTCTACTGATTAGTCTTTGCGAGGTATTATGAAATCCATTCATTTAAACGAAAAGACGAGTCAACGATCGTCAGTATCTTCCATTATCTTAGGGTGTGAAGAAGTACTTAACCAGGGGTTAGATTTTTTAGAGAGTATTTCTCAGAGCGACTATGTTGCGGTATGCACTCCGCACATGGAAAGTTCAATAGGCGAACACTTTAGGCACTGGTTAGATTTATTTCATTCATTAGCCAGTGCTGAAGACAAAGTAGATTACAACATTCGCCGGCGTGGGCACGCAGTAGAAAGAGATATAGAGGTCGCAAAAAAAGAGATCGCAATATTGAATAACTGGCTTTGTGATATTAGCGATGCTTGTTTGGGTGCAGTTATACAAGTTGAGCTTGAAACATTAGTTTCAAAAAAGGCTATTGATGAAGCCTCATCAACGTTAGGACGAGAGCTTAGCTTCGTCGCTCTTCATGCCACCCACCATTTTGCCATGACCAAACTAGCGGCTTCTATGCAGGGAATAAAAGCGGTAAGTAATTTTGGTGTGGCCCCTAGTACTGCAAGCTTTAGACGGGCGCAATAGTATGTGTACGTTAAGCTGGCAAAAGACAGAAGATGGAACCACTCGTATTTACTTTAATAGAGACGAGCAGCGAACACGAAAAAGCGCGTTAAAACCACAGACCTTTCTACTCGATGGCGTTTATTGCACCATGCCTATAGACCCTGAGGGGCAGGGAACGTGGATTTCTGTAAACGAATACGGTTTAGCTGTTTGCCTATTGAACTATTACCAAGGAGAAGTTCCTCAGGGTCCGCTAATTAGCAGAGGTTTGTTGGTAAAACATTTAGCTAGCGCGAATTCCTACAGCGACGTGTTATTCCGATTACGACGCTATGAACTTGAGCGAACAGCGCCTTTTACGCTAGCCATTTTTGACAGAGATTTCACAGGGCAGGAAATTCAGAGTTGGATCTGGGATGGACACAACCTTACTGAAAAGAAAGTTAAACCACCGCTAGTTTCAGCAGCGCTTCATTTTGAAGAAGCCTATCAATACCGCCATTCACTTTTTAACCGCCTATGTAAAACCTTACCTAGCAATGAAATAGGGCCGCAATTTCACCGGTCTTATAATAAACAGGAGCCTTTTCTCTCACCTCTCATGAATAGAGAAGACGCTAGAACGGTAAGTTTAACGTCTATTTTTGTTTCTAAAGAGTTACAAGACATGTATTACGAGTCGATAGAGGACAGCCTGTTTAGCGAAGCCGCCGTTCACAAATGCGCCTCAAATGAGGCGGTGATAGTCAAAGTGGCTATAGACGATTCGCTCTGCGAAGTAGAACAAAATTAATTGGTAAGTGACAACGCTGTGCCAATGCAAAAACTAAGGGTCAAAATATGAAGAGAATAGCGTTACTTTTTATTGCAATAATTAGCTTTAATACATTTGCAGAAGATGCAATTTACACAGGTTTATTTAGCAGTGAAGCGGTGGGTGGGTACGATACAGTTGCCTATTTTTCGCTAGATAAAGGCGATGCTCCTGTGAAAGGAAAAAGTGATTGGGTTACCGAATACAAAGGTGCTAATTGGTACTTTTCTTCTAAAACTAACCTTGAAAAGTTTAGGGCGGATCCTGAACGCTATGTTCCGCAATATGGTGGGTATTGCGCGTGGGCTGTTTCAGCTATGAATGATTTTGCGCCAGGCGATGCAAAATACTGGGCAATTGTTGATGGCAAGCTATATTTAAATTACAACAAAAAAGTCAAAAATGACTGGGACGCTGATCGCGCTTTACACATTTCACAAGCTGATTTGAATTGGCCAATTCTTAGTAAATAACGAAAGATATATAAAACATGAAAAAACCACCATTAAAGATTGTTCTATCGGTTTTTGTCGCCTTTATTTTTGTCCAATCATTGTTTTTTAAATTTACTAATTCGATAGAAACAATTCATATTTTTAGTACCTTGGGTGATTGGGCAAATCTAGCTTGGTTCAAAGAATATGGTGGCTATTTAGTTGGTACAGCAGAGTTAATCACATCTATTCTCTTATTTAGCCGGCTGCATGGTTTAGGCGCCGCAATGACTGTTGGTATCATGTCGGGTGCAATTTTCTTTCATTTATTTACTCCATTAGGCATTGCTATGCCTGAATTTGATGCAGCCGGAAACATAGTTGGAAATGATAGTGGCACCTTATTCGTAATGGCATGTTTAGTGTGGATAAGCGGCGTGATTTTGCTTGTTAAAGACATGAAAAACCCAGAAGGGATCACCTACAAGCTACTTAATAAGGGGCTTAAATGAGTGCTGTTAGCCCATTCAAGCTGCCTAGAAAAACCCCTTTTGGCTTCGGTGAAAAGGTAATTGAGAAGGTATCGGGGTTATCTAAACTTGATGCTATTTATGAAAAATACGCTTTTTCAGACGATTCGTTTGAGTTTGCTAACGAAGTTCTTGTGCAGCTTAATACGCGTTATGAAATAGAGCGAGGTAGCATCGGTGATATTCCGAAAAAAGGGCCGTTAGTCGTCGTTGCCAACCATCCATTAGGTGGTCTAGAGGGAGTGATCCTTGCTGCGCTAATCGGCAAAGTCCGTCAAGACGTAAAAGTGCTTGCCAATGAAATGTTATCCAGAATTCCACAGCTTGCTCGATTATTTATTGGTGTGGATGTTTTTAAAACTAAATCTTCTCGCTTAACAAATACGCGGGCAGTAAAGGAAGCGCATCGCCATTTAAGCGAAGGTGGTGTACTCATTGTCTTTCCCGCTGGCGAGGTGTCGTCTTGGCAATCTGGGCAAAATCAAATTACCGACAAAGATTGGAGTAAGTCTATTGGCGGTTTTGTGCGACGTTCAAAAGCGCAAGTATTGCCTTTGTTTATTGGTGGAGCGAATAGCCGGTTGTTTTACCAAGCTGGCAGAGTACACCCGTTGCTAAGAACGCTGCTGCTTCCTCGTGAGCTTATTAATAAAAGCGGGAAAACAATAACGGTTTCTTTAGGAGATGTTATTGAGGCGAAGGAGCTAAATAAGCTTGATAGTGATAAGCGCATTGCTGATTACCTAAGACTTAATACCTATTTGCTGAATTCCTCAAAAAATGGTGACAGCACCTCAATAAATGGAGATGAAAACTGTAATTATTATGCTACTCCGGTGATGGAGGCTGTAGATAAGGCATTACTCGTCGAAGAAGTTAAAGAACTTAACGATGATGATTTGTTACTCTCTCAAGGTGATTTTGAAGTTTATTGCGTATCTTCAAACCGGATTCCCAATATTCTTTTGGAAATTGGTAGGGTCAGGGAATTGTGCTTTCGCGCAGTTGGAGAAGGAAGTGGAAATGCTAGTGATACAGACGAGTACGACCGGTCCTATTTACAGCTCTTCGTTTGGCAAAAACAAAAACACGATATTGTGGGAGCCTATAGGTTAGGCATCACAAAAGAGCTAATTCAACAAAGCGGTATTGAAGGCTTATATTCACGCAGCTTATTTAACTATGATTCTGCTTTTTTGAACAGCATGGACGACAGTATTGAAGTGGGACGTTCTGTGGTGGCGCCGGCGTACCAGCGTCAACTACAGCCTTTATTACTGTTATGGAAAGGTATTGCTCATTTCGTTGCCAAGAACCCTAAATATACTCATTTGTTTGGGCCGGTGAGTATTAGCAACGACTATAGCCCTATTGCTAGACAACTTATTGCTTCAGTGATGACGGTCACTCATTATGACAATGAAAAGGCGAAACTTGTTCAGCCGACCACTCCTTTAGCGCCCTCTAATAATACGTTTTGGCAATCAGATATGTTGTCTTCCTTAGGCGACGTAGGTTTATTTTCTAAAGTGCTGTCCCGTCTAGAGAAGGGCCCAGGAATTCCGATTTTACTGAAACAGTATCTGGGGCTGAACGGAAAACTTGTCTGTTTTAACGTTGATCCTGCATTTAATGATGCGTTGGATGGTTTGATTGTTGTTAATCTCACGAAAGTGGATACGCGTACTTTGGGTAAGTATATGGGTAAAGAAAACGCTCAGCGATACACACAACGACAACAGAATAAAAAAAGTGGATAAACACAATTTCTCATTGTTTTTCCATTGGTTTACAGCGTTTATCAGAATGTAATTTGGGCACCATGTAGGTGAAATTTTCTATATTTTAACGTATTGAACGGTATGAAATCAGATGAAAGCGCAAAGTTAAGTAATTCAGTAGAAGAAGCTCTTCAAATGATGACGATGGCCGCGCTATGCAAAAGAGCCTTGATAAGGACAAGATAGAACAAGATATGGTAGCGCTGTGGTTAAAAGATCACGAAAAGACTACAGGCAAGCTGGGCGAAGTGGGTGTTTGCTTTGGTGGGTATATTGCTAATTTTCTAGTAGCCAGCATACCTGACAAGTTAGACGCTGCCGAACCTTCTAATGAATGCCTGCAATTTGCCTAATCGGCCTTTCAGATGGTACATAAACCAAAGAATAAAAAGTGTCAATTTAGATATTAGCCACTGCGTTTAACGCAATCTGTAGCTTTCTAATTAAATAATGGGCCAGTCAATTAATAGACCAATAATTAACAGACCAGCACCTATCATTCATCTTTCGACTTACCGTTGTGATGGTGCTGCAGTAAGCGAATGATAAGGTGGGCTTCTTCTTCGTCTAAATCAAGTAAACCTCGTACCCGTTCAATATGATGAGCGTCATGTTCACTGAGCACACCGTCATCTAGCGCGGTGCGAACGGTATCTTTAAATCGGTCTCGTTTAAGCTGCATTTTTCCTGTGTAGCTCGAAGATAAAATCCCCGCTGGTAATGCATAAAAGCAAATCCCCATTATGGTAATAAAGCCGCCAAAGACTTTACCGAGTGACGTGATGGGTACAGCGTCTCCATAGCCCACTGTGGTTAAAGTCACTACGGCCCACCACAGCGAGGCAGGAATACTGCTAAACACCTCGGGCTGGGCATTGTGTTCGATGTAGTAAATACAGGTAGCGGCAATCACCGTAAACAGCATTAATACACTCAGTGCGGCGATAAGAGAATGGGCCTCGCTGCGCACTACATCCACGAGGGTTTGGATAGAGCGAGAGTAGCGCCCAATTTTTAATATTCTTAGCACTCTGAAAATACGTAAAATACGCAAATCGAACACCAAGAACATACTGAGGAAAAACGGCAGTATGGCCATTAAGTCTATAATAGCCATAGGGCTTTTAATGTAATGCCAGCGCTTTTGCCATGGCGAGCCAGCTTTTGCAGAGCCTGCAGGTGTAGATGCTCTATTAATTATATTTGGGTCTGATGCACTGCTGTAAACACGCAGTACGTACTCTACGGCGAATAAAACCACCGAAATAATTTCAATAGTGTGAAGTTTGACTAACCAAGCTTGGGATATATCAGGAATTGTTTCGAGCATCATTGCAGCAACATTAACTGTAATGATAACAACTAGGCAGAAGTCAAAGAGACGGCTCGCCCTTTTAAAATGAGTGGCTTCAGAGGCGGGCGCAAGTATGTGATAGCAGGCTTGTTGCAATGTCATTGTTAGTTAACTTAGTTAATGCTACATCATTAATGTAGCAACTTAATACCAGTTCGCATAGAGCAGCAAGAAACCAAAATGATTGAAACAGATAAAGAAAAAGCGAATTAGTCAGCACTAATTCGCTTTTTGTTTTTACTGAAGTTAGAGTTTAAGAAAGTTTTGCTTAATTAAGCGCCCTAAACTCGACGTTAAAGCTAGGCTTTCGCTTCTCTCGCTATGGCTCGGTGAGCAATATCGGTGCGGTAGTAAACGTCTTTAAATTGTATAGTGTTGAGTAGCTCGTAGGCCTTTTGTTGTGCTTCAGTTACGCTATTTCCAAGCGCTGTGGCACACAGTACACGTCCGCCAGCGGTAACGACTTTGCCGTCGCTAAGCGCCGTACCAGCATGAAACACCTTGCCTTCTAATTGTGCTGCTTCTTCAAAACCTGTTATTTCATCGCCCTTGTCATAGCTACCAGGGTAGCCGCCAGCTGCCAGTACAACACCTACTGATGCGCGAGAGTCGAAGTCGATGGTTTGCCCGTCAAGTTCGCCCTTACAGGCTGAAATACACAGTGGAACAAGGTCAGACTGTAAACGAAGCATAATAGGCTGAGTTTCTGGATCGCCAAAGCGACAGTTGTACTCGATAACTTTAGGCGTGCCGTCAGCCATGATCATAAGGCCAGCATAAAGGAAACCCACATAGTCGTTACCTTCCGCCGCCATGCCGTTTACCGTAGGCATGATCACTTCTTTCATAACGCGGTCGTGAATAGCTTGGGTAACTACCGGCGCAGGGGAATAGGCGCCCATTCCGCCTGTATTTGGACCTTTATCGCCATCAGCTGCTCGCTTGTGGTCTTGGCTTGTGGCAAATGGCAGTACGTTTTTGCCATCTACCATGACAATAAATGACGCTTCTTCGCCATCTAAAAATTCTTCAATAACCACTCTGCTGCCTGCGTCGCCAAACGCATTACCCGCTAACATATCGCGAATAGCTGCTTCTGCCTCTTCTAAGGTCATCGCAACAATCACGCCTTTACCTGCCGCTAGGCCATCGGCCTTAACAACAATGGGTGCGCCTTTTTCGCGAACGTAGTCGATGGCAGGCTCAATATCAGTAAAGTTCTGATATTCGGCAGTGGGAATATGGTGGCGCGCTAAAAAGTCTTTGGTAAATGCCTTAGACCCTTCAAGTTGCGCGGCCGCCTTTGTAGGACCGAAAATCATCAGTCCTTCGTTAGTGAATGTATCAACAACACCTGCAACTAGCGGCGCTTCTGGACCAACAATGGTAAGTTCAACGTCGTTACCTTTCGCAAAAGAAACTAAACCTGCGATGTCATTAACATCGATAGGTACATTTTCTAGCTTAGGCTCTGTTGCTGTGCCTGCATTACCAGGCGCGACAAAAACTGTTGAAACTTCAGAAGACTGGGCTGCTTTAAAAGCGAGCGCATGTTCGCGACCACCGCCGCCAATTACAAGTACGTTCATTCACTATTCCGTTTTAACTTTAGGTTTTATTAATTAGGCTTTTTAAATTTCAGCGTCATGCGATTACTCTCACCGATGGCAAGATATTTATCGCGATCTTGGTCTTCTAATGCCAACCTTGGAGGAAGTGTCCACACACCTTTCGGGTGATCGGCATTATCCATCGCGTTGGCATTAATATCGCTGCTTGCTTCTAGTGTGAAGCCTGCTTTTTCAGCTGCGGCAACCACATACGAGCGCTTCATGTAGCCACTAGAGGTCATTACTGCATCATCTTTATTTTCAGGCAGTTCGTGTTCAACTACACCTAAAACACCACCAGGCTTTAGTGCTTTAAAGAAAGCCCCGAATGCATTGTCGATACCCGTATCACCTTCTCGCATATACCAGTTGTGTACATTGCGGAACGTTAGCACCATATCAGCACTACCAGCGTCAATAATATCAAGGGCTTTGGTTGGATGAAATGCAGTCACGGCAGCACCTGCATATTTTCCACCAGCTTCTGTTTTTTCTTTGAAAGCGGCTAGCGCTTTTTTATAGTAGTCGTTAGTAGATTCATCAACGTAAAAGTGCGCCGCAACATACTTCCCGCTGTCTTTTACCACTGGATATAAAATATCAGTATACCAACCGCCACCGGGAGAAATTTCGACTACTGTCATCTCTGGTTTAAGGCCGAAAAAACGAAGGGTTTGCTGTGGTTTACGGTATTCATCTCTAGCTTTGGCGTCTGAAGTACGAAGCTCACTTTTCACTGCGTCTGAAATGGCATCTGCAGACACATAACATGAAGACATGCCAAGTGTAGCGGCTAACATCAGTTGGGCTAACTTTTTCATTATTATTTCCTTTTCTGTCGAGGGTATTTTTTGTCAAAGCACTCTAGGTCAATACGCCCTAGGAAACGGTGCTCTTTTTAACACTATTCTTTGTAACAACAGTATTTGTGTTAACACTATTACTACAAGGTACCACAAGTCAGATCAAGACTATCAGCTAAGTGTGACACGCATCCGACACCCAACAGAATAATTCGCAACTCTATCGCATTCACGCTCTACCATCGGCACATGCCGCTGGCGCACGTTTATGCTGTATGTAGGGGTTACTAACAATGTGATAAACCGAGTAATAAACAAGGCGTAAAACAAGGTCGTCAACCCACATCGTTAAACCACGTGCTTATGTATTGATGAATAGACTAGCGGGGAGCAAGTCACAGTGTGACTCCACTGCACTAAGCATGCTGCTGTGGAGCCCCGCTGGGGTCTATATCTATTCATGCGCAAAAAGCGCACGTCTTTTAGTAGGCGCCAATCGTTCAATAAACGCGAAAGGTTTAATAAACGCCAACCTTTTAAAAAGGTTTAGTGGCGGAAGTGGCGCATACCCGTGAACACCATAGCAATACCGTGTTCGTCAGCTGCATCAATCACCTCTTGGTCGCGCATTGAGCCGCCAGGTTGAATAACCGCTTTAATACCGGCTTCTGCTGCTGCATCTATGCCATCTCTAAACGGGAAGAATGCATCTGAGGCCATGACCGAACCGGCTACTTCAAGGTTTTCATCTGAGGCTTTGATACCTGCAATTTTTGCAGAGTATACGCGGCTCATTTGTCCTGCGCCCACACCAATAGTCATACCATCTTTGCAATACACAATGGCATTAGACTTCACGTATTTGGCTACTTTCCAGCAGAACATAAGGTCGCGAAGCTGCTCTTCAGATGGCTTGATTTTAGTCACAACTTCTAAGTCTTCTTTATCGACCATGCCGAAGTCGCGTTCTTGAACTAGCAGGCCGCCGTTGACGCGTTTAAAGTCGTAACCTTCAGTTAATTGACCAGCCCACTCGCCACAGGCTAGAAGGCGTACATTCTTCTTCGCACTGACCACTGCTTTTGCTTCGTCGCTCACTGTTGGCGCAATAATCACTTCTACGAACTGACGATCTACAATAGCTTGCGCTGTTTTCGCATCGAGCTCGCGGTTAAAGGCAATGATGCCGCCGAATGCAGAGGTAGGGTCGGTTTTGAAAGCACGATCGTAGGCGCTTAAAATATTGTCACCAATAGCAACACCACAAGGGTTGGCGTGTTTAACAATAACGCAGGCCGGTTCGTCGAATTCTTTAACGCACTCTAGCGCAGAGTCGGTATCGGCAATGTTGTTAAACGATAGCTCTTTACCCTGAAGCTGTTCAGCGGTGGCAACAGAGGCTTCTTGAACCGTGTTTTCAACGTAAAAAGCGGCATTTTGATGACTGTTTTCACCATAGCGCAGGTCTTGTTTTTTGCTCATTTGAACGTTGTAAGTGCGAGGAAATTCACTGTGCTGGTGGTCGCAGTCTTCTTCACATTCTGTGCTATCTAGACGTGCACCAAAGTAGTTGGCAATCATGCCATCGTACTCAGCAGTGTGTTCAAATGCTTTAATAGCTAGGTCAAAACGGGTTTTGTAATTCAACGAGCCGCTGTTCGCGTTCATTTCTGCTAGTACACTGTCGTAGTCAGCTGCATTTACCACAATAGTCACGTCTTTGTGGTTTTTCGCTGCTGCACGCACCATTGTCGGACCACCGATATCGATATTTTCGATAGCGTCTTCTAATGTGCAATCATCGTTGGCAACAGTAGCCGCAAACGGATATAGGTTTACGACGACCAAATCGATAGGTGCAATATTGTTTTCTTGCATAACCGCTTCATCAATACCGCGACGGGCTAATATGCCGCCATGGACTTTAGGGTGAAGAGTTTTAACACGGCCAGCCATAATTTCAGGGTGACCTGTGTGATCAGACACTTCCGTTACAGGAAGGCCTGCATCAGCGATAAGTTTCGCAGTTCCGCCTGTTGATAAAAGCTCAACGCCCGCATTGTGCAGCGCTGTCGCGAAATCGACGATACCTGTTTTGTCAGAGACACTTAAAAGAGCACGTTTGATTGGTTTTGGTGTTTGCATAAATGTATTAGCTTCAAAGTTGTAGTGTTGAAACAAAAAGAGCACCGATTGGTGCTCTTTGCTGGGCAGCGCCCTTAGAATTTTAGTTCATGCCGTATTGCTTTAACTTTTTGCGAAGTGTGCCGCGGTTGATGCCCATCATAATCGCTGCGCGGGTTTGGTTGCCGCGCGTGTAGGTCATAACTTCTTCTAGAAGTGGTGCTTCCACTTCAGCCAGTACCATTTCGTACAAGTTATCGATGTTTGCGTTGTCTAGTTGCTTTAGGTACTTGTTAACCGCTTGCTTAACAGAGTCGCGCAAAGGCTTTTGAGCCTGCGTTTGTGAAGGCGTAGTTACGGTAGTAGTAAAAGGTGAAGTCACGTTTTGATCGAACATAATACTGTGTTGCTCTTTAGTTAGTCATCACTATGCTGCGGGAGAAATCTGTCGGTTTTCTCTAGTCTGCAGCGCTTGAAAATATGCATTTAGTGCATCGAGTTGCTCAGTAGCATCATCGATAGCGTTAAACGTTTTACGAAACTGACGATCCGTATCATGCTCCGAGAGATACCAGCCCACGTGCTTTCGGGCTATTCTTACACCGGCTGTGTCACCGTAAAAACCCTGTACGTTCGTTACGTGTTCGTACAAAATCTCAAACTGTTGTGACAGTGGCGGTGGAGCCAAGGTTTCGCCCGTTTCAAGATAATGTTGAATTTGTTTAAAAATCCAAGGTTTACCTTGCGCGCCGCGACCTACCATAACGCCATCTGCACCAGTGTAATTCAGTACCTCTTGTGCCTTTTGTGGAGAAGTAATATCACCATTTGCAATAACAGGTATTGATATTGCCGCCTTTATTCGGCGTATGGTGTCGTACTCCGCTTCTCCTTTATACATACAAGCTTTTGTTCTACCGTGAACAGCAAGCGACTGTATGCCGTTTTGCTCTGCAATGCGGGCAATATCTACCCCATTGCGATTTTCTGGATTCCAACCGGTACGTATTTTCAGTGTTACAGGAACATCCACAGCGTTAACCACTGCTTTGATGATACTTTCCACTGTGTCTGGGTACTGAAGCAGTGCTGAACCTGCAAGCTTCTTATTCACCTTTTTAGCAGGGCAACCCATATTGATGTCGATGATTTGCGCACCATTCTCAACATTAAATTGCGCTGCTTGCGCCATAAGCTCAGGATCGGCACCCGCTATCTGTACAGAGCGAATTCCTTCTTCGCCCTCATGGTTCATGCGCGCCTGCGACTTTGCGGTATTCCACACTTTCGGATTACTCGACAGCATCTCAGACACTACAAGACCTGCGCCTAAGCGCTTGCATAATTGACGAAACGGTCGGTCAGTTACGCCAGCCATGGGAGCTAACATCAAATTGTTATCTAACTTATATGGTCCAATTTGCAAAGGTTGTTGCAAAGGCTTTTGCATAGTTGGTTGCATAGGTTGTTGCATAAGTTAACGAGAAGCTCACCATTTATAATTGCACAGAAATTATACACCCGGCTAAAACGGGGCGCTAAGTGTACGTGTTTTCGCAATGCTTGAAAAGGCTAAAAATCACACAAAATTTCACTTATCGGTATTGACAGCGAAAAAAATCTGTCTCGTTAGTAATCTAACGCATAAATACTGGTTAAATTTTGTGCTTAAGACGTGAAAGCCTCGAGTTAAAAGGGATGTAATGTGAAAAAATTTAACAATTACATCCTGCTTTTTATCGATTTACCGTATTGCGCAACACTGAGAAGCTGAAAATGTATGCGGGTTCAGTGAGCAAAAAATATCACAGATGATGTCTTATTGAGCGCGCAGCACTAATGCTTGCGTCCGGATACTCTCGCCCATTCACCGTCAATTGCACTTGGCTCAAGTGAGATATCGTTCGCATAGGCCTGCTCAATAGTGGGTACCTGTTCAGCTAAAATACCCGACAGCACGAGCAGTCCATCTGATTTACAATATCCTGTAATGACTTTTCGCAGCTCAAGAAGAGGGCCAGAGAGTATATTTGCAACAACCACGTCGGCCTCTAGCACTGGTTGGTTTTCAGGTAAGAACACGTCTAGGCGGTCTTCTACCCCATTTCTGCGGGCATTTTCTTTTGTGGCTTGTAAAGCCTGAGGGTCGATATCAATTCCAATTACACGTTTGGCGCCCAGTTTTAGGGCGGCTAATGCCAAAATGCCGGAGCCGCAGCCAAAGTCCACCACGGTTTTGTCCGTCATGTCGATACCATCTAACCAGCGTAAACATAACGCAGTCGTGGGATGGGTGCCCGTACCAAAGGCTAGGCCAGGGTCGAGCATTACATTAACAGCATTAGGATCGGGAACGTCTCGCCAGCTCGGGCATATCCACAGCCGTTCTCCAAACTGCATGGGGTGGAAGTTGTCCATCCACTCACGCTCCCAGTCTTTGTCTTCTAGTGGTTCAAGCTTGTATGTGAAGTCTGGTCCCAATACTTTTGCTTTGGCTAATCGTCCTAAAATACGTTTCATATCAGCGTCGGCTTCAAATAAACCAACCACTTGCGTGTCGGGCCAAAGCAGCACTTCGCCAGGCTTGGGCTCATACATGGGGGTATCTTTCGCGTCTACATAAGTGACCGCTTGGGATCCATTGGCACTTAGCATATCGCCAATTGCATCTGCGTGTTCCGAGGTGGTATTAATTCGAAGTTGTAGCCAAGCCATAGTCGTGTGCCGTTAACGTGTTTGGCAGTATTGTACCTCTCACCTGATGTAAACGAAATCCGGCGGCAGATAAAAATAGCGTTCATTCGGGCATACCCACTTTTTATCGCTATTTATTGCTATGCTCTACTCAATAAATTACCTTTTCGACAAATACACTTTTTGATTAAAAGTTAATCTTTTGTCGACTACCCACTTACCTTCAAGTCTGTATTATTAACGCTCACTTATCTTCAAATGAGAATCAGTTACCTATGCGATCACTGCTTTTACCTCTTTTTATGCTGATAGCTGCTTTTAACGTGCAGTCTCGAGAAGTAGAGGTACTTGTGGGAATGGATAAGCCGCCATACGTGAACTCTGCCAACGACAGTGGATTTGAAGTTGATCTAGTGCGCGCTATTCTCAGCGATATGGGGCACAGTGCTAAAGTGCTCTATCTGCCCTATGGCAGAACAACAAAGGTAATTAATCAAGGGGCTGTTGATATTGCGCTTACACTGACGCCTTCTCATGCAGTATCGGAAGATATTCTCTCTAATCCATACATTGCTTATCAAAATGTTGCGATAACACGTTCAGACAGAAAACTTCACATTGAGAGTATAGAAGCGCTAAAAACAAAGAGTGTGGTGGCCTTTCAAACTGCCACATCAGTACTTGGAAAAACGTTTGAAGCAACGCTTTCTTCGCAACCGACCTATTTAGAAATGGCAAAACAAGAGCGACAAGTCGACATGCTAATGTTAGGCAGTGTTGATGTGGCGGTGATGGACAGAAATATTTTTTCTTACTTCAAACTAAACGACGACAGGTATAAAACCGATGACGTGGTGTTTCATGAACTTTTTCCTATTTCTACCTATCGAGCGGCTATTCCCAATAAAGAGCTGCGTGAGGCGTTTAATCACAGTTTGTCTGTAATTATTGAAAACGGTCGTTACCAAGCCTTACTAGAAAAGTATGGGCTTGGATGGAGCGGGTCAGAAAATGTGTTCGCTATTCTTTCTAACTAGGCGCCTACTGTTTTGCCCCTATTTTCCCCTTTTTTATTGAAAACCGATCCACACTTTTAACTTCGCATGCTGAAGAACTCAAATATTAACTATTGGATATTTCTAGTGGCCGCTAATAATCAGCGGCTGCGCAAAAACGGTTAAAGTCGTTCTATCTGCTTTCTTGCTCTCCTTCTTTGATTGATACTGCGATGGGCTTTGATGCCTCACCTGAATAAAGACTCATATGAGGAAACGGTATTTCTATCCCATTTTTATCGAAGGCTTCTTTAATTTGTTGGTAAATCTCGTTTTTAAGTAGCAAGAAGTTTTCTCGCTTAGCCCAAATCGAATATTGAATATCAACAGACGAGGTACCAAATCCTAGTAAAATAAATAATGGGGCTGGTTCACTAAGGCATAATGGATTCTTATCGGCGATTTCATCAAGGAGCGCTCTGACTTTGGAAATATCCTCCTTGTAAGCGATGCCGACTTGAAGGTCGGCTCTTCGAATAGGAAAGCGAGTTAGCGTAGTTACTTGCGTTTTGATCATTGACTCATTTGGCACACGTACAAACAAATTATCGAATGTTCGTATTTTTACAGACAGCAAATCAATGGAAATAACTTCGCCGGTGGTTTGTTCCACTCTTATCACATCACCGATGGAAAACGGCCGCTCCATCATCAGAAAAATTCCACTAATTAAATTAGAAGCCGACGTTTGTGATGCAAAACCAATTGCAACACTAAGTATCCCTGCTGCACCGAGAATTACACTTAGATCGAACCCTAACTCTCGCAAAGCCGACATCAGCATAAGAATCATTATGCCATAGAAAACACCACGTCTGAGTAAGACTTGCCCATGGTTAGTCATGTTTGCAAAATTAAACCGTATGACCAGGTTACTAAGAAACTTGGCTATAAAATAACCCGCTATTAATAGAAAGAGAGCTTGGCCTACATCGAAAAGGTGTAATCGTTCTACAAGTTCCAAGGTTTCAGTTTGTTCATTCATTCTTACATAACCTCAGTGGCTTAATTAATCGACAAGACTTTTGATCGAGGACAAAAATGACGGCTTATTGCTCAACTCTCTGGACTCTGATACTAGTTCAAGAGATAAGGTTTTTTCAGGTGGGTTATGTCTTACATGAGAGATTGATTTACCATGTTCTTTAATTTGTAGTATTGACACTTGATCAGACCAAAAATCGCCATTTTGATTTGTATATAACTTCAGTGCGGGCACGGGTAGGTTTAAACGTTCAACTCTTAAAGGCTCATCTTGCTCATTTTTCAATGTCACCATAGTTGAAGCGCGATGGGGACGCTTTTCAAGTAATGAGTTGTCCATTTTTGCATCAGTATATTTGGAGTAACATAAATCTCCGGACATAGTGGAGGGTCCAAACCAAGAGTCTGAAGGACGCCAAAACGGAATATCAGTCAGTGGAATATCACTTTTAGGTAATAGCAATGTCATCCAAAGCGGAGTGCTAACAAATATATTTATTTCTTCTTCCGGCATTACAAAGAAAGGTTTATTAGGCCGCACTACCATTGCTCTGTCGGCTAGTGAGGGTTCGATGACAAGTGTTGTGCTTGTATTACTCACCATAAACCGTTGAATAGCAATCTCTTTCAAAGATTCTCGTGCTTTTAATTTATTGACCTGAATTGGCTTATCAAGTTCTTGAGTTGTTTCTTTATTCCAAACTGACCATTCATGTTCTGATCGTCTGATGGCTACTAAGCGGTCTCCCACTCGCCAGCACTTAGTCTCTTGTTCATCAAAGTTAAACTGGCCCCACCACATTTTATTCAACATACACCCTTAAAAATGAGTCATTAAACTAAACACGCATCAACAGCACTTTAAAGCGCTTTCTGCCTTCATTCTTGCCGTAACTATTTTCTATTCCTTGAGTATGCTGTTCGAAATGTACAATAACAAGCAAAGTGGCATAAACATATTTAGCTTCTAGCTCCACTCATGTAGATATGGCGAGTAATCTACGAACTAAAAACCCTGTTTAATGCTAACCGGAACACAGTGATAATTACTAGCATCGTATTTTTGTATACAAAAACGGTGTAGTTATTTTCGTTACATATGAACTATTTTTGCTGCATAGTATTAAAAGTAGTTAATGCGAAAAACACGCTAAAAAAGTGCGTTAATAAAATTACACCGCTATTTATGCTGAAGGCAGGTTGCCAACAGGCTTTTGAGTAGTTGTGTAGCAAAATAAGGGAAAAATAATGATAAAAAAGTGGTATCTACTCATTTTTGTGGCGCTGTGCGGCGCATGCACAACTACAAGTAAACAGCAAAGCACGGCATCACAATGGCTGGATAAACCGGCGTATGCCCAAGCCGGCGCTATTCAGTCTGGCGAATTATCGTCATACGACTTGGTATCTGGCTATTTAGCTCGCATTGAGCGCCTAGATACGGATGCTAACAGTGTACTGGCTATTAATATCCAAGCCCTTGAGCAAGCTAAGCGCATTGATGCAAAAATTAAGAATGGCGAAAGCGTCGGCGCATTAGCCGGAATTCCCGTTTTACTAAAAGATAATATTGAAACAAGCGAGATGGCAACCACCGCGGGATCGATGGCACTGCTGAACAATACAACGGGTCGCGACGCGCCGATTGTGGCTAAGCTAAAAGCAGCTGATGTCATTATATTAGGTAAAACGAACTTATCAGAGTGGGCAAACTTTCGCTCGGAGTCGTCAATTAGTGGATGGAGTGCAGTGGGCGGGCTAACCCGTAATCCACACGTATTATCGAGAAGCGCCTGTGGCTCTTCATCAGGCTCTGGTGCCGCTATGGCCCTTCGCCTAGCCTCTCTTGCAGTAGGTACAGAGACAAATGGCTCTATTATCTGCCCGTCTTCAATGAACGGTGTAGTTGGCTTTAAACCAACAGTAGGTATGCTTTCTCGCACTCATATTGTCCCTATTTCATTCAGCCAAGATACTGCTGGGCCAATGACAAATAACGTACAAGATGCATGGTTAATGGCGTCTATCATGGCCGGCGAAGATGCAAAGGACAGCGCTACAGCCGATGCGGGCAAGCACCTTATTCAACAGCCTAACTCATCGCTTATTGCTACTGATTTAAAAGGTGTAAGAATTGGTGTGGTACGTTTTAGACAGGGCGATAACCCTCATATACTCGCAGCCTATGAAAATGCATTAAGCAGTCTGGAGAATGCAGGCGCAACCCTTGTTGATATTGACGACTTTGACCAGCCAGATAGCTTTTGGGCCGACTCGTACAATGTACTTCTAAGTGAGTTTCATTCCTCGATTAACGAGTATCTCGCCGACTCGCCTGCGGATATTCCTGCGAGAGATTTGCAGGCGCTTATCGCTTTCAACAAAACAGATAAACGAGAGCTGGTTCTGTTCAATCAAGACATTTTTGAAAAGTCGCTAGAAGCGGCAGCCATCGATAGTGAGGAATACAAGTCGGCACTTTCACTGATTCAGAAAACCGCAGGAACCAACGGCATCGATACACTGATGCAGCAGCACAATGTTGATGTGTTGGTTTCTCCTTCGAACAGTCCTTCGTTTTTAATTGACGGCGTGTATGGCGATCACTCGCCAGGCGGATTTATTGGCGTTGGCTATTTAGCCGCGGTAGCAGGGTACCCACATTTAACTGTGCCTGTTGATGAGATTAAAAACCTTCCTGTTGGACTCAGCTTTATTGCAGGTAAATGGATGGACGAAAAGGTGTTGCGAATTGGCAGCGTTTTTGAAGCCAAACATGGCTTTTCTATCACCCCGGGTCTTTTACCCTCACGATTTGACGCGCCTGAGCTTGAATCTATTACTGAAAACGTGACGTCCAACTAGGGCTTGGTTCCTCTATGAGGAGCTAACAACGTCTTATAACTGAAACACAAAAAAAGAGCCTCAACACCATGTGTTGAGGCTCTTTTCTATTATTGGTTTACACAACAATTGTGTAATAAGTGCTTACAGCTTGTTCTTCATTGTTCACTCTGCCTCGCTGGTTGCCACTAATCTTCAATGAAGTTCAGCGCTCACGAAACACCCGCTACACTAGCACTGTCATTAACCAAACGTTTGAGACAGCGCTGATAAGTCAACAGTGAAAGATACGCTACCTAGCCAGGCTTTTTAACCCAAGCGCTACACCAGCCGTTCGCATTAACCAGTTTGCCAGGGAAGATATTACATGGACGATGTGGTTCGCCATCGGCGCCCTGCACGTACATGCAGTTACTGCATTTTGCACCATCAACAGTTGAAGCTGGCGTGTAATTAAGAGCCTTTGCAGTGGCATCGTCTGCGCTCAGCTGCTCTTGAGCTTGAGCACGCAGTGCAACGCCGCCTAGGGTTAACCCTATTAGCGTTGAGCCCGTGATTTTCATAAAGTCGCGGCGATTAACAGATTTCATAACATTCTCCCAATGAGATAGAAACGATAATGATTCTTTTTTATTCAGTGCCTTAAACGCAAAAAACCTGCCCCAGAAAGGGCAGGTTTTTTGATACATACTTTATACTAACGCTTTTTCAGTAAAGATCGACAAAAATTGCGTAAAACTCAGTTTTAATCGATTAATAAAATGTTATCTATTGCCATTCATGCACAATAAGACAGCGTTTGTGCTTAAAAGTTTACTTTGTTTCAAGGGGCACATTTGGCTTAGCGTATGCGTATCTCGCCAACCGTTTGCTTGAGTGATAGCTATCTAAGCCGCTGATTGACGCAGTGTTTAAAGCTTCTATATCAAGATACCCATCTTTAGCCAGGGCATCTTTAGCAAAAAAGACTTCTTGGATTTCACCAATTACCATTTCGGTATTATTGAGCAAGCTAAAATGCTGAGCTACTTTAAGACCAATGTTAACTTCGCTTTCTTTAACATAAGGCGCACTCAACGTGTCGCTGAAAAAAGGGGTCAGTCCCACGGCCTCGAATTCGCTTTCATCTTGCTCGTAGCGGGCCGAGGTTTGGTGTGCTTTATCAGCCCACTGTGTATTCACGTGATTTAGGGTGTAAAAGCCCTGCTGCTTAATGTTATCCAATGAATCTCGCTGCACAGTGTGCGGACGCATTATCATGCCAAGTAGCGGCGGGTTAGCACCTATGTGAACCACTGAACTAATAATGGCTACGTTGTTAGTTTTCCCATCTGTGGTTCCAAGCAGCACCGCCGATTTAAAGCCAGACAAACTATTAATTAAATTAGCGCGGTAGCGCTGCTCTAAGTTGTCTAAATCATCGCGAGTCATACGGTCAGTCATTTTCTCGTTCTGCCTCTATAGAAAGTTCTTCACCGTGCTGAAACACTCTTAACTCGATGGGCTGACAGCAAACTTGGCAGTCTAATACTTGAACTTGACCAACGTCGTTTATTTCATCAATCTCAACATCATTAGGGGCCATACAGTACGGGCAGGAAAAGCCCATTGCGCGTGTCAAACTCATATCTTAATTCCATGTTTTTTCAATTTACTATAAATACGCGTATTACCAATGGGTGGATTGTTTTTAACTTCTTATACGTTGCTTGTTGAATGATTTATTGGATGAGTTATTGAAAAGCTTAGAGGACAGCTTAGGAAACAGTTTAGTGATCAGGTGCCAGTATTTTCGGTATTAATGATTAGATCAATACGTCTAAGCTTAAATGCTTAGGCTATCAATTGGGTATTCAAACAAGAGTGAGGTGGCTGGTGTGGCAAACACTGTTGGGATATGTCCATGCTGCAAACGTAAGACGCGACTGACATATCATCATCTTATTCCGAAAAAAATGCACAGGCGTCAATATTTTAAGAAGCATTACACAAAAGCCGAGCGCCAAGAAGGTGTGCATGTTTGCAGGCAGTGTCATAGCGGTATTCACCGCTTTTACGATGAAATGACCCTTGCCAAAAACCTCTGCACATTGCCGCTATTACTAGCCGATGAACAGTTAGCATCGTTTTTTAGCTGGGTAAGTAAACAGCGGGTAAAGGTTGATTAATGGTGCTGTATAAATATACACTATAGCGAGTTTTTGTTATGATTTGGGTCGCTATGATGTGAGAAGCTATGACTTTAGAAGGCATGGCTAAACGGCTATAACCATTCGCTGTACCCAAATATCTTCAACTGACTATTTTTAACTGACTGGGCTGCTGGCCAAATGCGAAAAGTGCGAAAAGATCTCCCTCCCCGCTATTACCTCACTCATTTTCATGAGTTCCTCAGCTTTTTTGAGGGGGCAAGTGCGACACTGCTCTCTGATGAGGCCGCATCGTTTATCGAGCGTTTTAAGGCGTTAGACGATGACAAGCAGTGCACTATCGTACGTGCGGCTAACCGTAAATATGCGATTATTGACCGAACACAATTTAATTACGCAGAAATTAACACGCCTCAAGCTCAAATAAACAGCCTGATAGAAAGCGGTTGGTTTGGCGACCTCACGAACGCCTCGTTTAATGACATAGCCGGTGTGCTCACCAAAGATGCTATTTTAACGCTGTTGGCGGATTACGGCAGTACGCAAGGGCTGTCTTCACAAACTAAGCCAAAATTAGTGACGCTACTTGGTAATGAAATTCGTGCTAATGGATGGCCTAGCCGCTTTTCTATCGATAACTATTTAGTGTGTTTGTTTAACGATGCACTGCGCTTCCTATTATTTTTATATTTTGGCAATACGAAGAGCCGCTTAAATCAATTCTCCATGAGAGATTTAGGCGTTATGCGCACTCGTTCAGATTCGGTGACCGATGTTGCCCGATTTGAGAGTAAGTCAGATACAGAAGCTGCGTGGTTTTACGCAAACCACTACACGCAAATTCCGTTTTATCACACCGAGACTTTGCTTAACCTGGCTGATAGCGACTTTCCTAGCACCGAAGGTGTGTCAGCAGGGTTTTATAAAGATCAATTGCTGTACGCATTAGGATTAAAGCTATTAGACGAAGATAAGCAAAAAGGCCTTAATATTCTGCGCCTAGCAGACAGTGATAAAGGGAAAGAAAAATGGATAAGAGAAAGCTATAAACTCGGCTCTGTTGACGAAGTGAAAAGTGAACTTGAGTATATTATTGATAACCCGCAATCGGATACGCTATTGGCATTTGCTGAAGATTTTTATGCGCGCAAGTACAACAAAAAGCGCACCAGTACGGTGACCGATATGCTGCGTAATGCCAGTAGAGAACTATCGATTGATGTAAGCCAGAATCAGCAGGTTGAGCGGGGCGTGCTGGCCCATTATGCCAGACACGGTATTGAAGGCTGGCGCACAGAAAATCGATTGTGGCGAAGCCTTTTTGGGTTAACGTTTTGGACGCAGCTTTATGAAGAGGATACCTTGGTAACAGAGTTTGACCGACGTCCACTTTCGCTTAAGCAGAATAACTTTTACGCCAAATTTGAAACCAGTATTGAAGCGTTGCTGTCGTCGTTAGATACGCCGGAAAAATTGCTATTTCATATTCAAAAAATGGCGACGCAGCACTACGGCAAGGTGAACAGCTTGTTCATGTGGTCTAGTCGGCTTTTAGCGCCCATAGAGGCATTACTTCACCACGGAGAGCTTCAGTCTATTCACAGCTTATTGCGAATGATGTGCAAAGACTTTGAAAGTCTGAGAGATGGTTTTCCCGATATCATGGTGTACGACAACGGGTTGCGATTTGAAGAGATTAAAGCGCCGGGAGATCAGTTACGACGCAACCAGCTAGTTTCTATTCAGCGTTTGCAGCAGGCTGGGTTTGAGGTGGCAGTCACTACCGTAAGCTGGGTACGCGACCCCGAGCAGCCCTACGTTGTAGTTGATATAGAGACAACTGGCGGAAATAATAGCTATAACCGCATTACTGAAATAGGCATGGTGAAACTTATTGCTGGTGAAGAGGTGGCTCGTTATCAAACTCTGCTGAATCCCCAGCGTCGTATTCCTTCAAATATTACTCGGCTGACAGGCATTTCAGATGAAATGGTAAAAGACGCACCGCTTTTTTCTGAGGTGGCCGAAGATATTGCTGAGTTTACACAAGATGCGGTATTTGTAGCTCACAATGTCAACTTTGACTACGGCTTTATTAAACAAGAGTTTGCCCGCCTTGAGCAGTCATTCCGCCGTCCGAAAATGTGCACGGTGAGAGAAATGCGTCGCACGCACCCTGGGTTGCCCTCTTATTCATTGGCCAATTTAACTAAGCACTTCTACATTTCGATGGAGCGTCATCACCGAGCGCTTTCCGATGCAAAGGCAGCTGCCGAGCTGCTCAAACTGGCATTTGAAAAAGATGATGAAGTAAATGACTTGGCGAGCGAGTAGGCTAGTGAGTAAGTTAATAGCTTGGTTAATGACTAGGTCAACGACTAGCGCAGCACCTTCTAATAAAAATTGAACGAAGACGATATTTTTTCGTATGTACTGAGACCGCAGTGTTTTACATAAATATAGCGTGATACAAGCGTAACCTTAGTCCGAGCAAAACCGTTTATGAGTACAACTATGTTAGACGAAGAACAACAGTCGCGAGTGATAGAAATGGCGTGGGAAGACAGAACGCCCTTTGAAGCCATTGAAAAGCTTTTTGGATTACCTGAAAAAGAGGTAATAAAGCTGATGCGCAAAAATCTCAAGCAGAAGACATTTAAAAATTGGCGAGCCCGTGTGTCTGGCCGCAAGACCAAGCACGCGAGTTTACGACCAGAGGGTGTAGACCGAGGTTATTGTCCGTCTCAGTATAAGGTAAAAAGTGCCAATAAATAGCGCCTGTTAGCAGGCGCTGTAAGGCAAATTTTCTGGTGTTATTCTACTGTGCTTACGGGCAATAAGAAGGCCATAAGCTGCTGGCGAAACGGGCTGGGGAATACAAGGGTATTGCCCGATTCATTAATGGTTTTAGCTTGGGCTACCAGCGGCCGGTAAGCAGCGTAAGCGGTATTGTTTTGTTCCACCTCTTCAACTCGCTGCATAATGTTTTCAATAAACTCATTAGCGGACAACGCCTCATCCCTTTTTAAATCCTCAGCTAACGCTTTTAACACGTAGGTTTCCCATTCTTTTCTATAGCTGTCTTGAAGTCTTTCGGGGTAAAGCGTTAGGTCGTCGATATCTCGTTTTAAATCGACAATATCGAGAGGGTCGTCATACAAAACGCGCAGGGCGAGGAGCACATCGTCAGATAATCTTGAAATCGGGAGTTTCTCTTTAAGCTGTTTGTAACGGCTTTGCATAGTACTACCTTAAACGTCATGAAGTGTCCCTAAGGTTGTAGTTCGCTTCCTTATCATTAGCCCAAAGTCTAAAGAACAAATTCCGTAGTTTAAAGGCGTAGAGGTTAAAAATAAGTAATCTTTTATATATGAACTTGTGCAAATTACGGGGCGTATCTATTCACGCACTGTTAAAGTGTGTACGCGTTCTTGCTGTTTGGCCCACCGTTTGGTGGGCCTTTTTTTTTGCGCGTGATTTATAGCACGCTCGAATAGCAGGCATAAAAAAGCCGGTGCAAGGCACCGGCTGAAGTGGAGACACGCTCCATAAGGTAAAACACACAAAAGAAAAAACAGTCATTACGGGAGACGTTTAAACTTGTGATAAGTATAGGCGTGTAGTTTGAACAAGAAAAACAGTAAAAATTGATTGTTGTAATCGTTAAATTAGAATCAATAGGAAACGAAAAACAAAAAGAATTAAGAGGGGCATAAAGTTGGGCTGCACTTAAACAACAGTGCAACCCAAGGGGGATTAGGCTAGGCCTAGTTTCTTTTCAAGGTAGTGAATATTAGTGCCACCGGCAAAAAAGTTTTCATCTGCCATGATAGAGCGTTGAAGCGGAATATTTGTTTTTATTCCCTCTATTACGATTTCTTCTAATGCATGGCGCATTCGAGCAATAGCTTCATCACGGCTTTCACCGTAAGCGATAAGTTTGCCTATCATAGAATCATAATAAGGAGGAACCGTGTAGCCCGCGTAAATGTGTGACTCCCAACGAATACCCAAACCACCTGGAGCATGAAACATATTGATTAAACCAGGGCTTGGAATAAAAGTCTGAGGGTCTTCAGCGTTAATACGACACTCAATAGCGTGGCCGCGAATTTGAATCTGCGACTGATCAATAGACAGAGGCTGCCCTGCAGCTATGCGAAGCTGCTCTTTGATTAAATCAACGCCTGTGATCATCTCAGATACTGGGTGCTCTACTTGAATACGCGTATTCATTTCAATGAAATAAAACTCGCCGTTCTCGTATAGGAACTCAAAGGTTCCCGCACCACGATAATTTATTTCAACACACGCTCTGCGGCAGCGATCGCCAATTTTGGTTCGCATTTGCTCCGAAATTCCAGGTGCTGGCGCTTCTTCTACCACTTTTTGGTGACGACGCTGCATAGAACAGTCTCGCTCACCTAAGTGAATAGCGTTACCTTGCCCATCGGCCAGTACCTGTATTTCTACGTGGCGAGGGTTCTCTAGGAACTTTTCCATGTAGACAGTAGGGTTGCCAAAGGCTGCGCCTGCTTCTGCTTGAGTAGTTTCTATGGCTTTTACGAGCTCGCCTTCGCTGCGCACAACACGCATTCCGCGACCACCACCGCCACCAGCAGCTTTAACAATGATTGGGTAACCAATGCGTTTGGCTATGGTTTTATTGCGCTCGTTATCATCTGTCAACGGGCCATCAGAACCAGGAACACAAGGCACCCCTGCTTTTTTCATTGCATTGATAGCAGATACTTTATCGCCCATCAGATTAATGGTGTCTGCTGTTGGGCCAATAAAGATAAAACCACTTTTTTCTACCGCTTCTGCAAAATCAGCATTTTCCGCTAAAAAGCCGTAGCCAGGGTGGAT
Organism: Alteromonas sp. BMJM2; assembly: GCF_027257845.1. Classification (GTDB taxonomy): domain Bacteria; phylum Pseudomonadota; class Gammaproteobacteria; order Enterobacterales; family Alteromonadaceae; genus Alteromonas. The sequence goes on from NZ_JAPVOT010000002.1 coordinate 191,956, forward strand.
AGCAATTGAATTAGTTACTTCTGCTGCTGCAATAATACGAGGAATATTTAGGTAACTCTCGGTTGCAGACGCTTTACCGATACAAATGGATTCATCGGCGAGTAATACGTGCTTTAAATTTTTATCCGCAGTGGAGTGCACGGCTACTGTCTTGATGCCAAGTTCTTTACAGGCTCTCAAAATACGTAGGGCAATTTCACCACGGTTAGCAATAAGTACTTTATCTAACATTGTGAATTGCTCACTTATTCGATGATGAACATAGGTTGGTCAAACTCAACTGGGTCTTGGTTCTCTACTAAGATTGCTTTAACAACACCGGCTTTATCAGACTCGATTTGGTTCATCATTTTCATGGCTTCTACGATACATAGTGTATCGCCAACTTTTACTTGCTGACCTACTTCGGCAAACGCTTTTGTAGTAGGTGAAGACGCGCGATAGAAGGTTCCGACCATTGGCGATTTAACCACATGGCCTGTTGGTGCTGCTGGTTCAGACACTGCTTCAGGCGCAGCTGGAGCTTGTGCCGGCGGCTGTTGTGGTGCCGCAGGTGCTGCAAAGCTGTAGTTTACCGGTGCATGAACGCCAGTTGGACCACGGTGAATACGTACTGACTCTTCACCTTCAGTGATTTCTAGTTCAGCTACACCAGACTCTTCAACTAGCTCGATGAGTTTCTTTATCTTTCTAATATCCATGTTCTTTCTCTGCGTTATTTTTGCGATTTCGGTAAATTGATTGCTGCGGTTAGTGCAAGGGAATAACCCATAGGGCCAAGGCCAACAATGACACCAGCTGCAACATCAGAAAAATAGGAATGATGACGAAAAGATTCACGAGCGTGAACATTCGACAAATGAACTTCGATAAACGGAATGCTCACACTTAACAGCGCGTCGCGAATGGCCACACTTGTGTGCGTGAATGCAGCAGGATTAATGATGATGGCATCTGTATTACCCATAGCGTCGTGTATGCGCTCAATAAGTGCATGTTCAGCGTTAGACTGAAAATGCGAAAGCGTCACATCGCTGGAGGCAGCTTGAGCCTGCAAGTCATCAACGATGTCTTGCAAAGTTTGCGTGCCGTACTTGTCGGGTTCTCTTTGGCCTAACATATTTAAATTAGGGCCGTTCAATAACAAAATATTCATCTAATTTGCTGCTATCTTCGTGTAACTGTCGTGGTACTCGTCATTTCAACAAAGTTTGCCGTCAGTTGCACGAAAAAAAAGCCAATAACAGGTTCCGTTTTTAAATTTATATGTTGATTATAGAGATAGAGAAAGATTTAGCAGCAAAATACTGGTCTAATCAGGTGTTTTCGGCGCAAAGTTTTCGCTACATAAACATGGTTTGGGCGTTTTTATTGTTAATGAAACGTTGCTTTTTTAAGCGTTGTATCACCTGCCATGCGTGGCTTTCAGCGATTTCCTGATGAACTGTAAGCTAAAGTCGGGGGTTCTGTAGTGAAAACGGAACGCTTTGATAGCGACCGTGAAATTTTGCCACGTAAACACCGAAATGCAGGTGGGGAAGAGACGAAAAGCCGGTATTCCCGGTGTACCCGATAAGTTGCCCTTGGGTAATTCGTTGCTCTCGTTTGACCACAACACCTTCATATTTGAGGTGATAATATTCACCGGTGGTTCCATCGTCATGCAAAATGGCAACGTAATTTGCATGTTTCGCGAAATCTGGAGTAGGTCCGCCTTTTTTCCCATTGCGCTTGGTGTCTATAACAATACCCCCTCGCGCCGCAAGTACGGGTGTGCCCTCACTAGCACCAAAATCCAGAGCATATTTAGACGCACCAAAGTGACTAAATTTTCCGTTAACGCCCTGCACAATAGGATAGCTTTGTTGAGGTTGTAACGGAGACGCATAACGATACTCACTATTATGAGCGGCACCGATATTACCTACGGTCCATTTCACGCGCATGGTGGAGAAAAAGCGAGATGGTGACTGGGTCTCTCCTAAAACAATAGGGTCGTTATTAGCTAAAAAAGCGTTGGCATGGGCTTTATAACCGAGGTCTGTTGAATACAGTGTTAGGGCTACGGGTAAATCGATGTAACGCTGAACGCGTATGACATAGCTACCGCTGGTATCGTCTTTTTCACTTAACAAAAAGCAAAAGCGGCGCTCATCAAAGCAACCCTCTCGCTGCATACTCTTTGAAAGGCTTTGTTTTGACGGGCTTTGATTCGACAGGCTATTTGACGGGACTTGTACAGCAGAGGTTAAGAGGCTGATGGCCCGTAATGTCGTTGCCGAGGCGATTGGCTTTGATGAGTGCTTTGTTGAACCAACGAGCGTGGATAAAGCGTGTGGTGCTGAAGCCTGAAGTGGCGATGGCCAAATACATAAAGCCAAAGCAACCAACGGCCAAGCATCCAACGCCCACGCAAAGAATGCTCGTAACCGACCACTCACAGATTTTTTATGTAGCCACTTATGCCGCCACTCATTCTGCCACTGGTGTTGTCCAAACCGCGGCGTAATGATGCTACTCGTCGCGGGCATTATCGGCAGCGGCGCTGTCATCAAGGGTACTGTCGGCAAGCGCATTGTTAACGTGTGCTGCGAAGGCATCGGCCTTCATAAATCCGGTTACCCGTGACTGCCTTAACTCATCCCCGTTTTTATCAAAAAATAATATAGTAGGTAAACCAAGTACTTCAAACCTATCGAACACTTCCTGACGCTCGGGCGTGTTGTCGGTAAGGTCCATCTGCATCCAAACGGTATTGTTCAGCGCGTTAACCACGTTTTGATCTGGGAAGGTGTATTTCTCGAACTCTTTGCACGCGACGCACCAGTCGGCGTAAAGGTCTAGCATTACTGTTTGTCCGTTGTCGTTAGCCTTTGCTATCTTCTGCTGTAAATCGGTAAAATCTCTTGCCTTAATAAATTCAGGGTGAGTCACTTTTTCGCCCCAAATCCCAACGTTTTCGCCGGTTTGATAAGTAATGCCTGCACTTCCCATAACGCCTGCCGCTACCAACATAGCTCGCAATAACTTCATTTTGCTATTCGGCGTCGCGCGATTTAATTTCCAATAGTACCCAAATAAACCGAAGCCCAGTGCTGCCCACAAAAAGTCTGAATACAAGCTGTTCCACAACCGCTCGACAAACACTATGGCGACGGCCAGCATCATGAAGCCGAATGTTACCTTAACGACGTTCATCCAGTTCCCCGCTTTAGGCAGCAGTTTTCCACCCGTAACGCCAAATATGATCAGCGGAATGCCCATACCAATACTTAGTAAATAAAGGGAAATGAATCCAAGGGTCATATCACCGGTTTGTGCGATAAATAGCAATATGCCGGTAAGTGGCGCAGTGGTGCACGGCGAGGCAATTAACCCTGACAGCACGCCCATAACAAATACGCCTAAAAAGCTGCCTGGGGTTTGGCTGTTACTTGCTGAGGTAAGCTTTTCCTGCCACTTTGCAGGAAGTTGTATTTCAAAACCGCCAAACAGGGCCACGGCTAACGTAGCAAATAAAGCAATGAAAACACCTAACACAATAGGGTGCTGAAGTGCCGCTTGAAATTGCGCCCCTGCTACTGCCACAACCAGCCCAAGTAGAGAGTAGGTAATTGCCATACCTTGTACGTAGACAAAGGTAAGCCAAAAAGAATGAGAGAGACTTTTTGTATTGCCTTGACCAATAACAATGCCTGACACAATGGGGTACATAGGGAATACGCAAGGGGTAAACGCAAGGCCGATACCCAAAATAAAGAATAACAGCAGTGTAAGAGGGAGGTTTTCTTTATTAATTAACTTATTGGCAAGAGAGAACTGCTCACTCTCTGGTGCTAAAGCGCCACTTTGAACTGATACTTGCCCACCACTAACGATTTCATTGAGATAAACGACTTTTATCGTGGGTGGGTAGCAAAGCCCAGCATCGGCGCAGCCTTGATAACGCACTTTCACCACGCCATCAGAAGAGGCTTCTTCTAAAGGGAGCGTTATGCTAACGCTGTTATAAAAAACTTCCGACTTGCCGTAAAACTCATCTTCAATTATTACCCCTTTTGGGTAACTCGCCTCGCCAATAGCGGCGTCTTTAGCGACGTACTTAAACTGTTTTTTATACAGGTAATAACCATCTGCAATAGTAAATGTTAGCGTTAGCGTGCTGTCTTTCTGATTGAAGTCGAAGGCAAACGCCTGCTCAACGTCTAAAAACTCAGGCTCTTGTGAGAATGCGTTGTCTAAGCTGTTGGGGAATTGTGCCTGCGCAGCGGCGGTTACTGATAATGCGTTCACTAAAAGAAGAAAAATTGAAAATACCATTGTGGTAAAAGCGCACGTTCGACGGGGCAGAGATAATGTCGACACTCGGTTTAGTAGGGCAATAATCATATTGGTAACTTCAACTTCTATTGTGAGTTCTAAATTGCTTATTTTAAGCCACTGTCAGTAAAGCAAACATTATTGTTAGCTGACTCGGTATTTTCTTGATGTTTTCTCGGTACTTATTAAGTACGGGCCCAGTACTGAATGAGTACTTTTATGGGCATTTATACACGCTTGCCTTACAAAAGGTGCTTAATTATACCAAAATAGGGTATCGGGTTTGACATACTTCACCGTAAATAAGGGTAAGACTATCTACGTAACCTCTGCCTACTTTTGTAACAGCGGTCATCCCGTCCCGAAATAAGTGGTGATATTTTACTGCCAGTGACTGATTCATAGTAAAACTGACGCAAAGTAAACCGAATACAAAATAGCACTGATAGATAGACCGTTAGTTTTCAAATATTGTTTCATGTATGTGTAGCAAGCCTAGGGTTTTCGATAGCAGTAGTTATCGGTCGTATTGAACGTGTAGTTAACCGAGAGCAAACGAACCTTTGATTGCTTTTGGCCTCAATACCCATATATCACTTAATAGACTGTTTAAAGAGGACTCATCTTGCGGGTTTTATTCATTTTATTTGCCGTACTTCCTATTTTAGAAATCGCCTTACTGGTTAATGTTGGCAGCATTATTGGTGGTTGGAACACAATAGGCATCGTTATTCTCACTGCTTTTATTGGCTCTTACTTTGTAAAGCGCGAGGGGCTCAGTACGCTTCAAACCGCGCAGGCAAAAATGCAGCGCAACGAAATGCCGGGGAAAGAGCTTGTAGAAGGGCTAATGCTAGTGGTAGCTGGCGTTTTACTGGTGACCCCAGGGTTTATTACCGACATATTGGGTTTTATGTTTGTATTACCCGGAACGCGACATTTACTTGCTGCGCAGGTGAGCAAGCACATGAAAATGCGCGTTGTTATGCCCGGTGCGGGCGCTGGTGGTGCAGGACCAGGTGCAAGTGGCTTCAATACAAACGGGCAACAAAGCCCCTTTAGCAGCGATCCTTTTGGCAGCGATCCTTTCGGCAGTAAGGATTCGCCATTTACGACATCAGCGAAAAACAAAGACGATGTGATTGAAGGTGAATATACTGACAAGACGCAAAACGACGAAGACAAGCGGTTAAAGTAAACCCACTACATACCGCTTGCGAGTAGTTTCTGACTTGATGCTGAGCCGTCTCATCCTCAAACTAATCCCCCTAAACGCGTGTATTTCGCAAAAAAATCAATTTTTTTACATTTTTTTGTGGAAAAACACTTGAACTTGTTTGGGTACTGCCCCATTTATCCGTGCAGATAACATTTTAACTGCTCAGCAATGAGCGTTCCAGGCAATCAACATTCAAAACAGTGAATGTTGAATATTCTTTAATTTGAATAGTGGAATTTTCAGGAGACTTGAAAATGGCAATTCGTCCTTTACACGACCGCGTAATAATTAAACGCGCAGAGCAAGAAAGTAAATCTGCAGGCGGTATCGTTCTGACTGGTTCTGCAGCAGAAAAATCAACTCGCGGTGAAGTAATCGCTGTGGGTAATGGTCGCATACTTGAGAATGGTGAAATTAAAGCGCTAGACGTAAAAGTTGGTGACACCGTTATTTTCAGTGACGGTTACGGCGTTAAAACAGAAAAGCTGGATGGTGAAGAAGTTCTAATCCTTAGCGAAAGCGACATCCTAGCGATTGTTGAGTAATAACGACTAACGTTTAACCGAATTAGAGAGGAATTGAATCATGGCAGCTAAAGAAGTACGTTTTGGTGACGACGCTCGCACAAAAATGCTTAAAGGCGTAAATACGCTAGCAAACGCAGTAAAAGTAACGCTTGGTCCTAAAGGCCGTAACGTTGTTTTAGACAAGTCTTTCGGCGCACCGACCATTACTAAAGATGGTGTATCTGTAGCGAAAGAAATCGAACTTGAAGACAAGTTTGAGAACATGGGCGCACAGATGGTGAAAGAAGTAGCCTCTAAAGCGAACGATGAAGCGGGTGACGGTACAACTACCGCCACTGTGCTTGCACAAGCTATCGTTACTGAAGGCCACAAGTCTGTTGCTGCGGGTATGAACCCAATGGACCTTAAGCGCGGTATCGATAAAGCTGTTATCGCAGCGGTTGCTGAGCTTAAAGCGCTTTCTACAGACTGTGCAGACAGCAAGTCTATCGCACAAGTTGGTACTATCTCTGCAAACTCTGACTCTGAAGTTGGCGACATCATTGCACAAGCAATGGAAAAAGTAGGTAAAGAAGGTGTTATCACTGTAGAAGAAGGTCAAGCACTTCAAAACGAACTAGACGTTGTTGAAGGCATGCAATTCGACCGTGGTTACCTATCTCCTTACTTCATCAACAACCAAGAAAACGGTACTGTTGAACTAGATAGCCCATTCATCTTGTTAGTAGATAAGAAAATTTCTAACATCCGTGAATTGCTTCCAACGCTTGAAGGCGTAGCGAAAGCTGGTAAGCCACTACTTATTATGGCTGAAGATGTTGAAGGCGAAGCGCTAGCAACATTAGTTGTAAACAACATGCGCGGTATCGTGAAAGTTGCTGCGGTTAAAGCACCTGGTTTCGGCGACCGTCGTAAAGCAATGCTTCAAGACATCGCGGTACTGACAGGCGGTACAGTAATCTCTGAAGAGATTGGTTTAGACCTTGAAAAAGTGCAGCTTGAAGACCTAGGTACAGCGAAACGCGTAGTTATCAACAAAGACAATACGACTATTGTTGATGGTAACGGCGACGAAGAAGCGATTGAAGGCCGTTGTGCACAAATTAAAGGTCAAATTGAAGACTCTTCATCTGACTACGACAAAGAAAAGCTTCAAGAGCGTTTAGCTAAGCTTTCTGGCGGTGTTGCAGTCATTAAAGTTGGTGCAGCAACTGAAGTAGAAATGAAAGAGAAGAAAGACCGCGTTGAAGATGCTCTACACGCAACGCGTGCAGCGGTTGAAGAAGGCGTAGTACCTGGTGGTGGTGTTGCTCTAGTTCGTGCAGCGGCTAAGCTTGCTGACCTAACTGGTGACAACGAAGACCAAACTGTAGGTATTAAACTTGCGCTACGTGCAATGGAATCGCCTCTACGTCAAATCGCGAGCAATGCTGGTGCAGAAGCATCTGTTGTTGTTAACGCTGTTAAAGGCGGCGAAGGTAACTACGGTTACAACGCTGGTAACGACACGTATGGCGACATGCTAGAGATGGGTATTCTTGACCCAACTAAAGTAACGCGTTCTGCACTACAGTTTGCAGCATCAATTGCCTCACTTATGATTACCACTGAAGCGATGGTTGCTGAAGTGCCTAAAGATGAGTCAGCTCCTGCAATGCCTGATATGGGCGGCATGGGCGGAATGGGCGGCATGATGTAATCAATCGATGCCTATTCCGTCCTTCCAAATCAATGGTTTACTCTCAATGTATGCAATTAAGTATACGCAGATGTAGGCACTGATGTAGGACGAAAAATAGCTTTAAGAAAGGCGTTGGGTTCAGACTCAGCGCTTTTTTTGTTGTATTCGAGTCGGTAAGCGTTAAGATTTGATTAGAAAATAAAAAGTAGAGAATAGGAATGGAATCTGATTTAGAGTTGAAATATGACTACCTGGCTAACCGCAGTAATCCCGCCGCAGTCTTCGATACAATGGCAAAATATGTCAAAAGCTACGACGATTTAGGAAATCTACTAGCAGAGTCTATTGGTTTAAAGGATGATTTTACTTTTCAGTTAATCTCCGTAAATCACGGCTCCATTAAAAGCAGATTGGGGGCAGCAAAAGGGCGCTTGAAAAGTCTAGTAACTGAGGCACTATTTGACTCAGCTGTGCACCTGCATAGTGATTTAACAGCAGTTGAAGAAACCTCTTCAGAAGAAGAAGTAATGGCAATAGCCCAAGGTCTAGAGGAGCGACTGACTCGAGCGTTAGATTCAACAGGAGAAGCCATAAATCCACCTATCGTCGACCCTAAAAGATTAGCTGAAGTTCTCCAATCACTTTCTGCTGCAAATGATAGTACTATGAATGGAGAAACTTTGCGGATTAGTTCGTCTACGAGTCGGAGCGATATGAACATGTCGTGGCGTTTCACTGGTGACCCGAAGGTAATGTTTTCAGCAAAAGTCAGCCATTTTAAAGGTCAACTACAAATCAGGGTCAAAATCTCAGTTAATCAGGGCTCTCAGGCATGGGCTGTAACTGCTCTTAAAAACAACCTGACTTTCCATGCAAAAGTTCAAAACGAAGAATGGTTGAAGCGGTATCAAGAGGTTGACATAGCACCTATCAGTGCAAAAGACGTGGTAACTGCCGAGATAGAGTATGACGTATATGATTTACCAACGGGTACAGAGATTAAGAACGCTAAAATCACAAACGTATTGAGCATTGAGCGTTATAAAGGTACTCAAAGTGGCCTCTTCGATAACTAACCATAAAAAGCGGGTGCTATTAGCGAATCTTACAGCTGGCTATCTCTTCGTTTTGTTGCCTCTAATTATCTTAGTGGTTATCAAACTGCTTCATTTTAAAAGCTGGCAATCCATTTTATTAGCAGGTGATTGGTCTTTAGCTTCCTGTATAATATTTGGGCAAAATGTAGCCAACCTTTCAAAGGCTGTTGTCGCTAGAGGAAAGGAAATTCAATCTAGCATGTTTGTCTTTTATTTTGCTAGGCGCCTTGTTGGCGTTGTCATTTCATTGGTGATATATATTTTGATGCTGGTTGAGCCAAACCTCTATCTCGGTCTCCTCCAGATTGCACTATTTGCTTGGGCAAGTTTGAAATATTTTACAGATGGTATTGTCACAGAGATGTTGAAAAGTGAGGAGTAGAGTAAGCTGAATGAACTTTCTTGAAACCAAATTTTCCAACACAAGCAGTAATGGTCTGCAATTTAAATAGCAGCGTCGGGCGCAAATTTTTGTAAGTTGATTAGTATAGATGCTTACATGCCCCCCTGATTTCCATTAACATTAAACGTAGTTTGGTTTGTCATTACATTATTGTATTAGCCATACTGAAAAATGGATAGTAGGTTTATATAACGCATGTTTTTCAACCAATTAAATTGAACGATCTAGTGTGAAGTGGTAGTATGAAAAACGTACGTGATTATTAAGGGATTACCCCCAATGGATTTCGAATGAAAGAATTTTTTAACACTCTTTTGAAACGTCAGTTTGATGTAGCGATGTCTAACAGAATTAGAAGAGAGCGAGATACGCCAGTTGTTGATTTGGAGATTGAAGCGTCTGGCTTTCAAGTTAATTTCAGATCGTTAGTAGATAATAAAACGGTAAATACTCAGGCGAGAAAGCTTCTAGAGTCATCTGCAGGCGAGAAAGCTCCTAGAGTAATCTGAATACAGCGAAGGACGGACGGTAGAGGGAGTACTTTTGATATCGATACAGGGAACGTTGTTTATTGTTTCGGCTATTGCTTTGTCCGGATACTTTTACAATGAAAAAAGCTATAAACATAAATATGCAATAAAACGAATGACAGGTTACTTGTTGTTTTATAGGCTGCTTTTTTCGGGAAGCAAATTTTTGGTTGCTGCTGGTGTTTTTTATTTTTTTACTGTTCCCGCATTAAAGACTCTAGCTAATGAACAATCTGCATTTGGTGATGGACAAACATATGGGCAATATTTATTAAACATATTCGACTCATGGGCCCCTTATAAGCTTCTCTTTATAACCCTAGCAACGTTTTGCGTATCGGTAATATATACTTGGTTAACCAACTTACTGAGCATTGCGAGGGTTTTTTTGTCTCACAATATCAATGAATTCTTTGCTGGAATGTACGTAAAGGCTCAAAAGAAATCTGGTAATGAAAATGACTACATAAAAGAGTTTAAAAAAGCCAAAATTACTCTTAAAAAAGCGAAAAGGCTTCTTAAAGTTCATCGATATAAAGCCGCTGAAAAAAATGAGTTTAAACTTCATCTTTTTGAGGCCACACTCAAATGGAATCCGGTACTCGTTTCTTTATCTACAGGGAAAGCATATGTTGGATATGTTTTTGCGGACAAAATGGAAAGCATACATGCAGAAGACGATGCCTTCAGTATTATCCCGGTTGCGTCAGGTTACCGGGACGATGATCAAAAGTTCAAAATCAATGAGCTCCATGAAAATATTGCAACGGAGTTGATAGGTATATCAGAAAGCGACAAGCGGAATGCAAGTTTGAATAATACACCTATAAATGATCCAAGAATACAGCTCGCAGAGAGCTTATCTGAGTCTTTCAGAGTGAGCTTTCCATTTTCTTCAGTTGTTAGCGTGTCGTACTTTAAAATTTCTGATATCAAAAGCGCTTGCAAAACCGGAGTTTGAATTTTAGAGCTATAGTGTAAAGCTTAAGGCACTATGCTCACTAACCTCAATAAATCCCATCTCTTTATATTAATGAATAAGGAGATTTTCTCAACTTGCTTGATTTTTATCTGGCAGAAAGTAGGTAGATTTTCTCTCACCAATATATCCACTAGGTGCAAAGACCACACAATAAATAAGTTTGGATTAAGGTTTTTCTCAGATGCAAATAGTCAATTTAATTACGTTATTTGATTTTCGTATGGCAGTACTCCGGTTAGCTCTTTCAGCTGAAACGTTTATGTACGATTGAATTGCGAACGAAGAACGATTTTTTTTAGCAATCTGTCATATCAATTATTTAAACTTGAAAATAGTATTTTTTCGATAAGACGACGAATTATGCCTAACGAAAGTCTACGCGATGGCACCAAAGAACACACTGTACATTTTTCGCATACTGCGAAATTATTAAAGACACTCTCCAGTAAAGATATATTAGAACAGCATTGAAATCGCAAATCTGTAAAATTTTTTAACGATTGAGGGTGATATTAATAAAATCGTTTTAGAGAGACGGAATAAGGTTAAAGACGCTATTCACAGTTTGTTCATCAGAAACGAGTCCCTACTGATGGAGCAAGTGGCGGAAAATAATTGAGCTAAACACCAAAAAACCATGACCCACAAATTGTAAATCTTGTAGGTCATGTATGCTTTTATATACTCTTTTCTTCAATGTAAGCGTCAATTAACTCCTCGAGGATCGCCAAAGGAACCGCGCCATTTTTTAACACCACATCATGAAAGTCTCTTAGGTCGAACTTATCGCCCAAGGCAGTTTTCGCTTTCTCTCGCAGTTCCAAAATCTTAAGCATGCCTACTTTGTACGAGGTAGCCTGTCCTGGCATCACAATATAGCGTTCAATTTCCGAGGTAACATCGCTTAATGCCATACCTGTGTTACTTGCCATGTAGTCGATGGCTTTTTCTCGGGTCCAGCGTTTTTGGTGAATTCCAGTGTCTACCACTAAGCGTACCGCTCTAAACAATTCCGCCTGAAGTCGACCAAGGTTGTCCAGTGGGTTGTCTTGAAAGCCCATTTCCCACGCTAAATATTCTGAGTACAGTGCCCATCCTTCTGTGTAGGCAGTAAATGGCGACATTTTTCGAATAAAAGGCATGCCCTCTATTTCCATCGCTAGCGCTATTTGAAAATGATGACCCGGAATACCTTCGTGGTAGGCCAGCGTTCGCATACTGTATTTAGGGGTAGCCTTTATATCGTAAAGATTAGCGAAGAAGCGGCCCGGTCTTGAACCGTCTATGGCCGGCTGCTGATAATACGCACCAGGTGCAGTTTTCTCCTTAAACTCAGGAATGCGTACTACTTCCATACCTGCTTCGGGACGAATACGGAAAACCTCGCTCATACCTTCTTCAATTTCATCAAGAATGGTTTGATAGTCTTTGAGTATTTGTTCACGGCCAGCATCGCTGTCTTCATAGTAGTGAGTAGGGTCTGCTGCAAGGGCGTCCATTGCTTTTGTAAACCCTAACGTTACGTCGTAGCCTTCGCCTTCAAGAATTGTCAGCATTTCGCCTTGAATTCGAGCAACTTCTTTTAAGCCGATATTGTGAATTTCATCTGCAGTCATATCGGTGGTAGTGAAAAAGCGAAGGGCGTTGGCGTATACCTTATCGCCATCGGGTAAGTGCCAATATCCGTGGTCGTTACCTGCCTTTGCCTGTAGTGTTGTGAAGTAGTCGATAAATAGCTGATAAGCGCTATTTACATCATCATTAATGCGCGCTTCGGCTTCAGCCAAAAACTCATCTTGCTGTTCTTGCGACAGTGTTTCTACATCAGCCATTTTCTCTTTTAACGAGCTATACAAAATGTTTTCGTTAAGCGGCGAAGCAACAAAGCCGTTCATTTCATCGAGCACGCGAGTAATAACAAATTGGGGAGGAATAATACCTTTTTCCTCACGCAGTTTTAGCCCTTCAAGTACTTGGGCAAACTTTTCATCTACCGCACCTAAGCGACTCAGGTAATTTTCAACATCGGTTGCATCATTAATTTGATGTTGACCCTGCATGAAGCTTGGAAAGCCGTTTTGCACACCAAATAATTGGTTTACAGGATAGGTGTGATATTGAAATGGCTCGTTGCCAATTAAGTAATCCAGCAAATAAAGAGTAATTTTTTTAGAAAGTAGCTCGTCTTTACTTAGGTCTTCATTATCGTAATCGACGATAACTTGCCTAATGCCTCGGGCCTTATCAAAAAGGGCTTCGCCTTTCTCGGGGCTGGCATCGTCGAGTTCTGAATTATGACCTTTAATACCCACAGACTCTAGAAAGCCTAACGACGTTAAGGTTTCAGGGCTATCAAACGCTACCTTTACCATCTCTCTGTTTAAAAAATTATTAAAGTAAAAGGGTTTATCTGCATACCATTCGTGTGCAGCAAAGCTGCCGCCTAAAGCGATTATGGCTACTAAGCCAACGCCAATCCATTTAAAAAATCGTTTCATTATTTTTATTGTCCAAATTTTATTCTCAACGCTACGTTAGCGGAATTTGCGCTAAAAAGTAAACCTGTTCAGCAAAATTGAAATACTACTTAGCGGTTATTCGCATGCTTACGCTAAGCGTTGCTCTGGGTTATACTTTGAAGCGTTAATATTCAAAGCTAATAGGCATTGTCATGGCAACAGCAGCCGCAGTACACATTTTGGTAAAAACCGAAAAAGAGGCGCTTTCTATTTTAGAGCAGCTTAAAAAAGGCAAAAATTTCGCCACGTTAGCGAAAAAACATTCAACGTGTCCATCGGGTAAGCGAGGCGGCGATTTGGGTGAATTTCGCCGCGGCCAAATGGTAAAAGCATTTGATGATGTTGTGTTTAAAAAAGAAGTGCTAAAGCTACACGGGCCTATAAAAACCCGCTTTGGTTTTCATATTATTAAAACCCTGTATCGGAATAACTAAATTCTAGACTTTCATTTTAAATTCCAGACTCCCATTTTTCGCCGCATACGTGAGTTGCCGTATAAGCGTTAAAGGGGCTGTTGTATTGATGGATGTTTTTCCGCATTAAAGCATTGTGATCAACACTAATGAATGGGGTAGCGCTGGCGTTCCCAGCCTTATCTAAACGATAGTAGCTAGTAGAGTAGTCGGAAAGCAGCATTCGGTTAGTTGCGGCACTTTCTGTTAAACGTACTCGAGTCACGGCTTTAAACCTCGCCCTTTCATCATCGAGTGCCAAAATAGTGCGATAGTAATACCCCTTCTCTGTTTGCTGCTGAGAAAAACTATTTAATGTCGCAATAAGATTGTTGAGGCTTATCGCTTCTCGCTGCAGCATAAAATCATGATGAATAATGTTGCTGCCTTCGTTAGTGGCACCACCGGCGGTATAGGCCTGCTCTTCCTCTAGTCGAGTTAAGTACTCTTGGCCTTCTTCGGTGTAATGCTCAAGTGCCTTAGTATTCATGTGCACGAAGTAATCACTAATGCCGGCAGGTACCACTTCAAACAGCATCACATCTGGTGTTACTGCACCGCGCTCTTCAGGCGTTTGTGGGCCTCTCGGTTCGCACTTTTCAGAAATAAAATAGTAGTATTGGCCCGCTTCAATGGCCTTGGCACTATGATGAAAAAAAGAAGATGTGATAACGATGCCGTATAACATCGTTATAAAGAAACGGAATGCCATAATGCCAACGCCCTTATTTAAATTAACTCACTCAAGCGTTAGTTTACGGGTATACGCACTACAATGCGATATGAAGTCTTGAATTGAAACAATATTGGCAGAAGCGGAAAACTACTGCTGTTTTTCAACTTCCTCTATTTTCTTCCACAATTCTTCAGATTCTGCAGTCAGCATAGAATACGTTTTAATATCGCCCTTCCTTTGTGCAAGCATAGCTCGCTCTAAAAGCTGGTCGTATTCTTTCCGCATTTTCTTTGACGGATTCGATTTAAAAAGCCCAAACACTATTTTTCTCCCCACGCCGCTCGGTACATTTGTTGTAAACACATTTTTTAAGAAAAAACGTTCCGGCTGCGTACTCTAATGGTGGTGTATTTGTTGTAATTCTTAATAGTTAGTAAAGCGCTCAATAGCCTGTGAAGCGTCGCGCGTAATGGGTAAACGTTTTAACTCCCGTAACTGATCACATTCTGACAAAAAAGATATGGCAAAGATGAAGTGGTAAAAATGAAGTGCCAAAAAAGAAATGACATAGGAATGGCTCACTTTTTTATCCAATAAGTGAGTTGTAGTTGATGTTACTCCGCTACCTCTGTGTGTTTTTTGTACCTTTACGGCTGTGCAAAAAACAACCTTTATACTTCTAATTGCCTCTTGGTAACCAAAACCATGATGACTGACATAAAGCATAAGTGAATTTCATATAAATTATAGTTATGTATTTAAGCTTAAAAATTTTTGTAATAAATATTTGCACAGCGTATGTTTACCGAGGTTAAGGGTGAAAATTAGACAAAATTTTTCGTGCGCTTTCACGTTGAAAAATTTAAACGGGCGTTTGATTTAGCCAAAAAATAATCAGCATAAATGAATAAAATGGTTTCGATAAGAAGAAATAGTGTCATTCTCGAATAGCCTAAGAATAAGGAGAAGCGTGTGAAAGTAATTGTTTTAAATGAATCTAAAACGCCAGACTCGCTATACAAAGTTGAAAAGCGATGTGCTGTAACGCCATCTAGCGCACAGCGTCTAATAAAGAAAGGGGCTTCTATTATACTTGAGGCCGGAGCAGGACTACTTTCTGGCTATTCTGATAAAGAGTATGAGGGTGTAGGTGTAGCCGTCATTAATGATGTGAATGATTCAATATCATCTGCAGATATGCTGGTGGCCGTTAACAAGCCTAGTGAGGCGCAGCTTGCGTTGCTGAAAAAAGGGGCCATTGTGGTTGGCCATCTTGACCCTTTCTTTCAACAGCCGCTTGTTGAGTCTATGGCAGAAAAACAGCTCACAGCCATTTCAGTTGAAATGATTCCGCGTTCTTCCCGTGCTCAAAAAATGGATGCGTTAAGCTCTCAAGCGAGTTTAGCGGGCTATGTAATGGTGATGCAGGCTGCAAGTTTGCTCCCTTCTATTTTACCTATGATGATGACGCCATCGGGCACCATAAAGCCTGCCAAAGTATTTATTATTGGCGCTGGCGTGGCAGGCCTGCAGGCTATTGCCACAGCAAAACGCCTTGGCGCTAATGTGCTTGCCTACGACACGCGCGAAGTGGTTGCAGAGCAGGTCGAGTCTCTTGGTGGAAAATTCCTTAAAATCGATATTGGTGTAACCGGGCAAACGAAAGACGGTTACGCCAAAGAGCTTACCGAAGAACAAAAAGCCAAGCAGCAAGACGCCCAGCGCGACGCTATTGCCGATTCAGATATTGTGATTACAACGGCGCAGCTGTTTGGCCGAAAACCTCCTGTACTTATTGCTAAAGACACGCTGGCGTTAATGAAGCCTGGCAGTGTTGTTGTTGATATGGCTGCCACTTCAGGTGGCAACGTTGAAGGCTCTGTCCCGGGAAAAACCGTTGAGGTAAATGGCGTTAATGTTATTGGCGATGGGTATTGGAGTCAGTTTGTTGCGCGGGCTGCTACCGATATGTACGCCAATAATATTTATAACCTTATGGACGAATTCTACGACACCGAAACCAATACGTTCAACCTTAAATTGGACGACGATATTCTTGCTGGCTGCGTTATTGCGCATCAAGGAAATGTTACCAACGACATGCTGCTTAATGCATACAAAGGAGCCTAATTGTGGAAATCATATACTTACTTTTTATCGTGCTATTGGCAGGGTTTCTTGGTTTTGAACTCATTCGAAAAGTGCCTGCTACGCTTCATACGCCCTTAATGTCAGGTTCAAATGCTATTTCAGGTATTACCTTAGTTGGCGCCTTAGTGGCATCGGGTAGTGACAACAGCGTGTTAACTACCGTATTGGGTACCATTGCGGTGGCACTGGCCAGTATTAACGTGGTGGGAGGCTATTTAGTCACCGATCGCATGTTAAACATGTTTAAAAAGAAAACGAAGTAAGGAGTACGCAGGTGAATGATATTGTAACCACGATCAACCTTGCGTACGTAGTTGCTGCGGCACTATTTATTCTTGGTCTTAAATTATTGAGTCACCCAGATACAGCGAAAAAAGGTAACTTTATTTCTGCTGTTGGTATGTTTATAGCGGTTGTTGTTACTCTGCTCGATCAGCAGATCATCAGCTATCACTATATATTGCTAGGGTTTGTTATTGGCGGCGCATATGGTGCGTGGAAGGCAAAAACCGTTGAAATGACTTCAATGCCAGAGATGGTGTCGCTGTTTAATGGTTTTGGTGGCGCAGCATCACTGTTACTCGGCTGGGCGACGTTATCGGGCATGAGCGTACTCGCGCTTAACACTGCTGGTGCCTTTACCTTTGTTTCACTATTTTTCACCATACTGGTTGGTGGCGTTACCTTTTCAGGCTCAGTAGTCGCATGGGGAAAGCTATCCGGTAAAATGAGCTCAAAAGCGGTTGTCTTTACCGGGCTTCGTGAGCTAAGCATTCTTCATCTTATTGGCATGGTAGTGGTGGGGTATTTGTTCGCAACTGAACCGTCAAACCCAATTTGGCTGTATTGCGCAATCGCATTAGCACTTAGCTTTGGTTTGTGGGCCACTATTTCTATTGGCGGCGCTGATATGCCAGTAGTCATTGCTTTACTCAACAGTTACTCAGGAGTGGCTGCCTCTGCTGCAGGCTTGGCAACGGGCAATACCATTCTTATTGTTACGGGTTTATTGGTGGGGGCTTCAGGGCTTATCCTCACTAACATTATGTGTAAGGCCATGAACCGCTCACTAATGAATGTATTGCTATCTGGGTTTTCTACCCCTGTTGAGGCAGGCGAGAAAATTGAGGGCGAGATTAAAGTACTGGCCGCACAAGATGCATTTTACGTGTTAGAAGCAGCCCAAGCGGTATTGGTAGTGCCAGGATATGGCATGGCCGTAGCGCAAGCGCAACATGCAGTGCGTGAGTTGCAGTCTTTACTTGAGGACAACGGCTGTACGGTAGATTACGGTATTCATGCGGTTGCAGGGCGTATGCCTGGGCACATGAACGTACTGTTAGCCGAAGCCGACGTTCCCTACGATCAGCTGTACGAAATGGACGACGTTAACCCTCGCATGGAAAACTACGACGTGGTGATTGTTATTGGTGCCAATGATGTGGTTAATCCAGCTGCCAAAGAAATGAAAGGCAGCCCTATTTACGGTATGCCGGTTATTGAAGCATATCGAGCCAAATCGGTTTTTGTGTTAAAGCGTTCTGCTAACGCGGGATTTGCCGGAGTGGATAATCCACTTTTCTTTAAAGAAAATACCCGAATGGTGCTTGGTGATGCGAAAGAAACCATCAACAGTATTATCCGAGAATTTGGTGACGACTAATTGCGTCTTTAATTGAATCTTATTTGGGCTCGACGATACCTTCGTTTCGCCGAGCCTAATGACTTACGCCCCATCGCCGTAAAACGCCACAACACATAATGTGTGTAAGGTTGTTTAATCTTTCAATACGTTCTAACATCGATAAAAATGTTGTCTTCAAACACCGAGTAATAACCCCGCAATGAGTGACAATCTGCTTAATCGTTCATTTGATATTGAAATATTTCAAAGCTGTATTTTAGTGACACTTCGCGGACACTGGAATATGGTGACTAATGTTAACTATCTAGGTGAACTGTCCGATGTACTGCAAAGCCGAAAAGGCAAGTCCTTCCATCTACTAGTGGATATGCGGTGTTGGAGTATTCCGGATACCGACGTTTCAAGGCGTATAAAAGAGCCCGTTCAACTCGACCGCAGAAACCAGTTAAGTGAATTGTGGTTGGAAGACGACAAAACTGATGCCAATCATATCGCAGTGAAATTTTTTGCAAGTCAGCCTTTTACCTTTAGTCGCACTAAGGATGTAACCACATTTTTAAGCGACGTTGAAAAGAGAGTTGAACCAAGCGTGATGGCATACGTAACATCATGGATAGATACAGCAACGCCGCGATAAATTAAATTAGTCGAAACAATCGATATTTTACGTCGCAACATTTATGGCTTTGTCTATAATACGCGACTCATTTTTGCACGCATAAGTTGGGTAAATCCTAACGCACTTTTAAAAGGTGATCATATTGTCTAATTGGAGTATCGAGGAAGCAGAGCGCGTCTACGGCGTCTCTCAATGGGGTGGCGGTTATTTTCAGGTTGGTGAAAATGGCAATGTTCACATTACGCCCGTGCCCGAAAATCCGAGTATACGCATAGACTTCAATTCAGTTATTGAAGATATACGTAAAGAAGGTGTTCAGTTCCCCGTTGTTGTTCGTTTTCACGATATCTTGCGCTCGCAAGTAGCTGGGTTAAATAAGGCATTTCGTAAATCGATTGCCGAAGCTGAGTACAAAGGCGAATACCAAGGCGTTTACCCAGTAAAAGTAAACCAAATGCGCGAAGTGGTTGAAGAGATTGTCGATGCCGGCAAACCTTACAACTACGGGCTAGAAGCAGGGTCGAAAGCCGAGCTTTTAACCGTGCTAGCCATGAATACAAATGAAGAGTCGCTCACCATTTTAAATGGTTACAAAGACGACGAAGTCATGCGTTTAGCCCTCCTCGGGCGCAAGCTTGGTCGTCGTGTTGTTGTGGTTGTAGAGAAATACACCGAGCTATTGCTGCTGGTAAAAGTAGCAAAAGAATTAGATATAGACCCTATTATCGGCGTTCGCTCGAAAATGACGGTAAAAGGTCGCGGAAAGTGGGAAAGCTCAGGCGGCGAAAGAGCGAAGTTTGGTCTTACTATCACTGAAATAATCAATGCTGCCCGCTATTTAGAAGAGCAGGGCATGGCTCACTGCCTTAAGCTTTTGCATTTTCATATTGGTAGCCAGCTTACCGATATTAGAGCGGTGAAAGAAGCCGTTACTGAAGGTGCTCGTATTTATGCCGACCTTCATAAAATGGGCTTTGAGCTAGATTATGTTGATGTGGGCGGCGGCCTGGGTATTGATTACGACGGCAGTAATTCAACCAACGAATCGTCGCGTAACTACAGCATGCAAGAATATGTTGCTGACGTTGTGTACGGCATGAAAGAAATGTGCGACCTAGAAGGCGTACCTCATCCTCACTTGGTGAGTGAGAGCGGGCGCGCCATTACGGCACATCACAGCTGTGTGATAACTGAAATTGTGGGCGAAATTAAATCTAATGCCGCCACCATGGATACGTCAGCCAAAGAAGGTGAGCACTTTTTCTTAAAGAATATTAGAGAATTAGCAGACACCTTTGACGAGCAAGAAAACATGCATGAGGTATATAACGATGCCTCGCAGTACAAAGAGCAAGCTCTTGATGCTTTCAAGCTTCGCGTTATTCCTCTTGAGGAACTTGCCAAAATAGAAACGCTGTATTGGCAAATTATGGGTAGGCTGCAAACCTGGTATCGCAACGAAGAATACGTACCGGAAGAGCTGCAAGAGCTTGATTACAGTTTGTCGTCGCAGTACTTGTGTAACTTCTCTGTATTCCAGTCGGCTGCCGACACATGGGCAATCGATCAGTTGTTGCCAGTAGTGCCATTAACGCGCATGAACGAGGAGCCAACGGTAAATTGCTCTTTAGTCGACATTACTTGCGATAGTGATGGCAAGATTGACCAGTTCACTATTGGTAGAGAAATTACCGACGTGTTGCCTATGCACCCGTTAAAACAGGGCGAACCCTACTATGTAGGGTTGTTTTTAACAGGGGCTTATCAAGACGTAATGGGTGATATGCACAACCTATTTGGTCGCTTAAATGAAGTGCATATTTACAGCTATGACGACGACCCAGAAGACTTCTACATCGAAGAAGTCGTTAAAGGCTCATCGGTAGAAGATGTACTTAATGTTATGCAGTATAACCCTCGGGCTATGGCATCTGATGTTAAACGCCTAATTGATAAGCATGTGTGGGATGGCAAGCTCAAACCTAGAGAAGGTGTGCGCTGGACAGACTTTTACGAAAAATGTCTTAACGGTTATACCTATCTAAAACAGTCAAAATAGATATCGCTGGGTTTAGCTACCTGTTTCTCAAGGAAATACAAAGTAGCAAGCACAGTGGTAAGCAATTGGGTTAGTACAAGCCGGCGAGTTTAGTCGTCGGCTTGTTTTAAAAAGCGTTTCCATAGCTCTGCGGTAGCGCTGTTAATTATGTTCGACTCTGCATTCATTAACATAACATACCCGGCCTTTTTCTCAGGCATGAAAGCCACATCTGCACGATAACCTTTTACCCATCCGCCGTGATAATTAAGCTTTTTTCCATCAAGATCGTAAATACGCCAGCCCAAACCATAGTGGGCGTCGTTAATCATGCCTCGCCAGCCACGGCGATAGGTTTCG
The DNA here is from genome assembly GCF_027257845.1 of Alteromonas sp. BMJM2. GTDB lineage: Bacteria > Pseudomonadota > Gammaproteobacteria > Enterobacterales > Alteromonadaceae > Alteromonas. The sequence goes on from NZ_JAPVOT010000002.1 coordinate 213,175, forward strand.
CGCTTAGTACGAACCCGTTCTGTGGTCACATATTCCACCATTTCTTTAGAGATAACAGTGGGAAACTCCCCAAGTAATGCCTGCAAATAAATGGTCATATCGTAAATGCTGGCGTTAACACCTGCGGCGGGGGAAAAGCGGTAGTAATTGCTTTCTACTTTGCCTTCGTGCCATTTATTGCGAGCGATGGCGATGTGTGGGCGAGCCCATGATTCTGAGGCGAGCAGCCCGCCTTTGCCAACACTTGACGAAGTCATACCTAACGGAGAAAACAGGTAAGATTGAATTTGGCTAGAATAAGACGTGTCTTGCCCGCTGAAGTAGTACTCTAACGCGCCAAATAAGGCGTTCTGATACGTGTAGCAGTCTCCCGGTTTACACAGTGGCTCAAGCTCACCTAGGGAGGTTAGTACACGTTCTAATGAATAGTCGGCTTCAATTAAATTATCGTAGGCGTTTGGCATGAAGCCACTTGATTGGCCAATGATATGCTGAAGTTCAAGTGCTTCCATCCCTTTTCCGCTAAACGGAATATCTGGAAGCAGGGTTTTAATTGGCGTGTTCCACGATAGCTGATTGCGTTCTACCAATTTAGCGCTAAGCAGCGCAGTGAAGGTTTTCGATACAGAAGCTAAGCGAAATACGGTGTCTTTTGTTACCTTTTCGCCGCCCCGTTTTTGAGTTTTACCATACACATAAACTCGTGGCGCCTTTCCTTGCTCATAAAAAACAAATGCATAGCCAGGTACATTGTATTTATCTGCCTCTTTTTTTACATAGCTGGCATAGTTATCAAGCCAGTCAGCAGACAATGTGTGCGAGTAAAGCACCAGCAGCGGAAATACACACATTAATAAAAAGCGCGACATCGAAATGCGCAAAATAGTTGGCATACAGTTAGCTCATCAAGCCGGCTTCTCTGCAATAAGAGAGATAGGCAGTCATTATCAAGATGGCGATATTATGCGGATAGGTTAGTCATTTATCAAATGTGCGTAAAAATGGCACTTTGTTGATAAGTGCCAATAAACGTTGAGAAGTGCTGAGAAAGGGAAAAAAAAGGTAGCGCAGCTCGCACAGCAGAAAATGTATGGCAAAATAGTGAGTTCTGATTTTGTCGCCTTAATTTCGGTTTTTAGGCGTAAACTATCTTAAGCGTAAACAAGGTATCTGAAACTAGGCGCTTTTAGAAAAACGCAGATGTATACGCTCAGAGGTGAACTCCTAGAAGTACATGCCGAGAAGTACATGCCCAGAATGAAAAGAGTAGGGCTAAATCAAAGATAACTAACTCAAGCTTATCGCCATTGATATGGGTAAGAGGTTTTAATGTCGGCAATAGTGAATGCACAACAACAAGCCTACGCATCAGCCAGATGCAGTAGAGATGCGCGCTTTGACGGTCGCTTTTTTGTTGCAGTGAAAACAACCGGGATCTTCTGCCGGCCGATTTGCCCAGCAAAGCTACCGAAAGAAGAAAACGTGGCGTATTACCATCTTGCAGTTCAGGCCATGTCTGATGGGTTTAGGCCCTGTTTGCGGTGCCGGCCTGACAGTGCGCCCCAATCTCCCGCATGGGAAGGGGTAGATACTACGGTGCAGCGGGCACTGTCGCTATTATCTGAAATACCAGCCCAGCCAATTAGTCATATTGCATCGCGCCTTGGTATTAGCGAGCGCTATGCCAATAAGTTACTCACCTCGTCTATCGGTTTATCGCCCAAACAGTTTCAAACCATGCAGCAGGCACTATTTGCTAAGCAACTGATACAGCAAACCACTCTGCCTCTGCTTGACGTAGCGATAAGTTGTGGCTTTTCATCCCAGCGCCAGCTGCAAAGAGTGATTCAGCAGTACTGTAAAACATCGCCATCAGGGCTTAGGCGCGCTAATAAGAAGGGTAGCCAAGGGCCTAGTCGAGGGGCAGGTCACGCGTTAGGTCAAAAAGTCGGGCTATTTCTTTCCTATCGACCTCCTTATAACTGGCCTTATGTGAGAGAGTTTTTAGCCGGGCGTGCGGTTGCAGAAATGGAAGTGGTAACCGAGAGCAGCTATCAGCGCTGGTTTGAATTTGACGGTGTGAAAGGGCAGTTTTGCGCCACACACAATGCTCGCAAAGGCGGGTTTGAAGTAGCAATAACATTGAACGATTTAACGCCGCTTTATCGGGTAATTGAAAACATAAAAGCCATGTTAGACTTAAAGGCGGATCCTATGCTTATTGAGCGCGGCTTACTCAATGCAGGATTAATAAAGGCGCAGCTTTTAGAAGGGTTAAGACTGCCAAGTGCATGGAGTGTGTTTGAGGCCGGTTGCCGAGCTATTGTGGGTCAGCAGGTTAGCGTAAAAGCGGCTATTGGGCAGCTGACTCTACTGGTGCATCACTTGGGTAAATGCGAAACCGGCGACGATGAGCTTCGCTATAGTTTTCCTTCAGCATCTGCGGTAGCAAGTAGCGATTTATCGTTTTTGCGAATGCCCCAGGCCAGAAAAAATGCGATTAAAAGCTTTGCACAGTTGTTTTCTACTAGTCAGTCTTCTGGTGCTTCTCCGAGCTGTTCAGAGGGCTCTTCTGGCAGCCATTTTCCAAGTCGTTACCCAAATCACTTTCAAAACCGCTCCCAAAGCCGTCCTCAAAGTCGCTCCCCGAGCCATGAAGATATGCTGGCGGTAAAAGGTGTGGGGCCGTGGACAGTAGATTATATTAAGATGCGCGGCGAACGAGACCCGGACGTTTACCTTGAAGGCGATCTTATTGTGAAAAAAATGGCAAAGTGCTACCCCGTTTGTGCAGGTGATGCTGCGCCGTGGCGAAGCTATCTTACGCTGCAGCTCTGGCAGCTATCCCAGCTTCCTCAAGCAGGCGGCGCGCCTGAGCCGGATAAAAAGTGTGCACCGAAACCAGACAGAAAACCAAGTGCGAACTTAGTCAAAAAGGGTCCAAGCCAGTGAATACAGACACCGCATCAAAGGTTTTTTCTCAATCGATACCCACAGAGCAAGGCGTGGTAACGGTGACAGCAAGCAATACTGGCGTTACCCGCATTGCGTTTAGTGAGTTTGAAGGTTGCTTGAAAGATAGTGTTAAAGGCAGCGTTGAAGATAGCGGTAAAGATAGCGTGCCTAATGGCATTACCGAAGAAGCTTGTTTACAGCTATCGGCCTATTTTGCGAAAACGCGTCACGAATTCGATTTGCCTATAGATGTCAAAGGCACAGAGTTCCAAACGTCGGTATGGAAGGCCTTACAGAGCATTCCCTACGGACAAACGGCAAGTTACTTAGATATTGCAAAACGCATTGGCAACCCTAAAGCGGTAAGAGCGGTAGGGCTTGCCAATGGTAAAAACCCCATTGCCATTGTTGTACCGTGTCATCGGGTTATTGGCAGCAATAAAACGCTAACGGGCTATGCGGGCGGTTTAGCGCGAAAGCAATTTTTACTTAATTTAGAGGGAGCCCAAGGCGGACTATGGGACTAAGAGATATTGTTGCATTGGTGGTGTTAGCCGGTATTTGGGGCGGCTCGTTTATCTTCATGCGTGTGGCGGCACCTGAATTTGGTATTTACGGGCTGGTGGCGGTTCGAACGCTACTTGCTACGGCCGTGTTACTGCCGCTGCTGATGCTAAAGGGCGGGCTATCGCAAATTAGGCATCACTGGTTTGCCATTGCTTTAGTGGGTTTGGTGAATACCGCTATTCCTTTTGTTCTTTTTAATTACAGCAGCCTGCATTTAGAAGCCGGCGTTAACGCTATCTTAAATGCAACCGCACCCATGTTTGGTGCCATAGTGGCTTGGTTATGGCTTGGAGATAAGCTCACCAAAAGCGCCATTGTAGGTTTACTGGTTGGGTTTGTTGGTGTGGCTGTTATCAGTCAGCAAAAACTCGGCGAGGGTGAAGTGAGCTTCTTTCCTATTCTTACCGCACTGCTGGCTACTACTTGCTACGGAATAGCTGCCAGTATGATGAAAAAGTGGTTGCAGGGTGTAAAACCTCTCGCTGTCGCCACCGGCAGTCAGGCCTTTGCTAGCATAATGTTAGCGCCTTTCGCTCTTGCTACGCTGCCGGCTACCATGCCAAGTAATAATGCATGGATTAATGCGGTAGCACTGGCTATTGGCGGAACGGGTATTGCCTACATTCTGTACTTTAAACTCATTGCTGATGTGGGGCCGGCAAAAGCGATTACTGTTGCATACCTAGTGCCTTTGTTTGGTATTATTTGGGGCGTATTATTACTGCAAGAACACCTTTCTGCGCAAACCATCGTTGGCGGCATCATGATATTGCTTGGCGTGGCGCTCACTACGGGGGTGTTAACCAAGCGAAGAATAAAGTCGAAGCTTGAATCGGCCTAATTTGGTATTAAATGCCCTAGTCGATTAGCTGCATACGCACCAAGTTGCCACCATCTCGTTTAGCCTGATACAGCGCGTCTTCCGCATTGGCGGTAACTTCTTGCAACGGTCTTGATGAGGCGGTGTAAGAAATACCAAACGACGCGGTAATCTGTATATCTGGGAATTCGGCAAGTGGGGGCAGAGTTGCCACGCCATGACGAAGGTTTTGCACCAGTTCTAAGGCAACATGAGGGCCTGTTTGCGGTAACAAGATAATAAACTCGTCACTATTCCAGCGCCCTAAAACGTCCTGACCTCGCAGCTTCTCTGATAAGTAAGCCGCTACTTTATCTAAAATATCGTCACCTGTGTTGCGACCGTGTGCATCGACAATGGTGGTCATTTCGTCAATGTTTACCACCACCACGCTAAGTGAGTTGTGTTCTTGCAATAGGCTCTTATAAATAAGCTGCATGCTATCCTTCTCAGGAAGCCGGTTTGTTTGGCGAACTATCAGATCTGGCTGCATATCTTTTCTAAAATAATACAGTAAGTTATATATCAGTAAGAAAAGAGAAAATACAACCACCAGCAGTGTGACTACGCTAAAGATAAAGGCTTGTGAGATTTCAGCCTGCCTGTCTTCAAGCGGGCTTAGCAAGAACACCGTCCAGCCAAATTGATTCAGCTTTACCTCTGCAATTAAGAAGTCTTTTTCATTAATTGTGACTAATTTGTTGTTCAGCGCTTGCTCATTTTGAATTGAAAGGGGGAGGTTGGCGTACCAAGGTAATTCAGACAGGTTTGTAAAATCGGAATAAGTGGCAACTAATGCCGGATCAGAAGACAGCATAATGTCGCCATCGTTATCGACGAATAAAAAGTCGTAGCCGTATTCCTGTTTGTAAGAGTCGAATACTTCTATAAAGCTGCGCAAGCTTTTGCCAACGCCAAAAAAGCCCAGAAACTCATCTTCTTTATTGTGAATTTTAATATCGATGTACAGGTGAGTGTCTTCCCACTTTCCAATGTCAGCTACCGCATCGGCGGGATAGTCACGATACTTAAAATACCAGCTTACTTCACCTTCAATTAAATTAATGATGGTGCCGTCAGCATTATACTGTTTTCTGTCTTTCTCACTGGCGATGAAAAATGACAAACCAAACTCTTTTTCCAACCTTTGTAAGGTAGTGAATGCAGCATCGCTGTCTACTGTATCTTGGTTAAGTAAGTCTACAAGTTCAGTTGAGTGACCAAGGGCGTCAGAAATATGCAGAGGTTTGAGAAGTTGCTCCACAATAAGCGATATAGCGGGTGAGAGAGATTGCTGCTGGGCACGGCTTTGCTCTGCGACAATTTTCGAAATGCTAAAGTGCACTAAAGTTACAATCGCTATTACAACGACTGCAAAAAGCATCAATATACTTCTATGTAAGGTTCTAAACGTGTTCACAGACTGCGCATGCTCCCTTGCCTGGCTGAACTAAAATTTTGCCTTTAAAGTATACCTGTTGCAAATATGAACTACTAGCATGTTCACCTCAAGATTAGACTAAATGGCTAACTCGCAAATACATTGGTAAGTAGATGGTGTATTTAAAATGTGACAGGCCGCATTCATCCGCTGACATCTCATCAATGCTTAGTTACACTATGTGCAGATGATAATTATGTTTACACAATAAAGGGATTGTATGGCTTTTTCAGTGGTTGTTTTGGCAGCGGGTAAAGGTACTCGCATGAAATCTTCGCTTCCAAAGGTGCTGCATAAAGTAGGTGGCGTTCCAATGGTTCAGCGTATTATCAACACGGTGAAGTCGTTAGGTGCTGACAATATCCACCTTGTTTATGGTCATGGCGGTGACTTGCTGCAACAGACCATTGTTGAAGACAACTTAAACTGGTGCCTTCAGTCTGAACAGCTAGGTACCGGACATGCAGTTCAACAAGCCGCCCCTCATATAAAAGATAATGAAGATGTTTTGGTACTGGTAGGCGACGCCCCGCTGATTAGAGAAGAAACACTCGATGCGCTAAAAGCGGTAAAAGCCGGCTGTGATTTAGCCTTACTTACCGTTGAATTAGACGACCCCACAGGTATGGGCCGAATTGTTAGAGAAAACGATAACATTACTCAAATTGTTGAGCATAAAGATGCAACTGATGCGCAGCGCGCTATCAAAGAGATTAATACCGGCATGATGATGATGTCTGGGGCTGATCTTAAGCGTTGGTTACACAATTTAAGTAACGACAATGCCCAAGGCGAGTATTACCTTACCGATGTTATTGCTATGGCAGCCTCTGAAGGAAAGCGTATCCAGTCTGCTCAGCCAGCGTCGGCGGTAGAAGTTGAAGGGGTAAACAACCGCATTCAACTGTCTAACCTTGAACGCGCCTTGCAGGCTCGCCAGGCGCAGCAGCTGATGACTGACGGTGTTACGCTGTTAGACCCAGCACGTTTTGATATGCGCGGCACGTTAGAAGCTGGAAACGATGTTGTTATCGACGTAAATGTGATTGTTGAAGGCAATGTAACCCTAGGTAACAACGTGACAATTGGCGCAAACTGCATATTACGCGACTGCAACATTGCAGATAACGCTGTTATCGAAGCCAACTCTATCATTGAACAGGCAACTGTGGGCGAAGCCTGTGTTGTAGGGCCTTATGCGCGCCTTCGCCCTGGTGCGGTTATGCATAAAAACGCCAAAGTTGGTAACTTTGTGGAAATGAAAAAGACAGTACTAGGCGAAGGTGCAAAAGCAAACCACCTTACCTATCTTGGCGATGCCGAGGTTGGCGCTAATGCCAATATTGGTGCGGGCACCATTACTTGTAACTACGATGGCGTGAATAAATCGAAAACCATTATTGGTGAGAACGCATTTATTGGCTCTAACTCATCACTTGTAGCGCCAGTAAACGTAGGAGATAACGCAACCGTAGGCGCTGGCTCGGTAATCACCTCTGCCGTTGACGACAGCGCCCTCGCAGTGGCCCGTGGCAAACAACGCAACATAGCAAACTGGCCACGCCCCACCAAAAAATAAAATAAAAGGGGGTCAGAACCGCATTAATCCTACTTATAAAATGTTAGTCATGTTTTTGGCCTATTTTATTCGGTTCTGACCCCCTTTATTGCTTTAGGAGTTGCTATGATCACCACGCTACTAGTCGGGTTTGGCTTTTCGGCCACCACTTTCCACTTGCCCTTTCTTCAGCACCTTTCTGATTTTGTCGTTCAGGGCGTTGTGTCCTCAAAGCCGGATAAGGTGAAAACAGCGCTTCCTAGCGCTGTGGTTTATTCATCGTTGGAAGAAGCACTAAACAGCACGCAATTTGATTTAGTGGTAATAACAACGCCTAATCATCTGCATGCGTCACAGTCTTTACTCGCACTTGAACACAACAGCCATGTATTAGTAGAGAAACCTTTTACCCTAAGCGCAGCCGATGCGAAGCACCTAGTTGATGTGGCGCATGCGAAAAAGAAACAATTGTGCGTGTTTCACAACCGGCGTTTTGACGGCGATTTTCTCACCTTAAAGCAGCTTATTGAGCAAGGTAAGCTTGGCGATATTAAGCGCTTTGAAAGTCGCTTCGACCGCTTTAGGCCTACTCCACGTAATCGGTGGCGTGAAAACAAAGGCCCTGGCAGCGGGATATTTTGGGACTTAGGGCCACACCTAATCGACCAAGCACTTCAGCTTTTCGGCAAGCCTACAGCGGTATCGGCCAGCGTGTTAACGCTGCGAGATGGCGGGCAGTCAGACGATACCTTTGACCTTACTCTTCATTATGCCGACAAGATTGTGAACCTTGGCAGTTCAGCATTTCAAGGCGGGGCAACACTTCGCTTTGATTTACAGGGAACGAAAGCAAGCTTTCGAAAGTTTCACCTAGACCCACAAGAAAATCAGTTAAGGGCGAATATGAGCCTTGCAAGTGAAAGCTGGGCAGTGACGCCTGAAAGCGAGCACGGTCTACTTTCAAATGAAGATATGGCAGAGGTAATTGAAACCCGTCGCGGAGAGTATCTGGCTTTTTTTGAACAACTAGCACTTGCTATTAAAGGCGACACTGCCTCACCTGCCGATGCAGCTAGCGTTGTTGAAGTGATTAATATAATTGAAACAGCACTGAAAGCGAGTCGAGAAGAAAGAAAGTTGCTGTTAAATTAAGCAAAGTGCTTGAATGCGCTTTCATAATACCTTACGATTCTTTCAAATTGTAATTTATAACTTTCGTTTTGAAAGTTATAAGCGTTTTTCATGTTTACATTCCGTTTGTTTTAAAGGTATGGCAAATAAACTATGCCCCAACTATGCCCCAATAAAGCTGCATACGAATGTGAAAGCTGAAACGCCGTAGTTAAAGAAGTAGTTCAAGTTGAAGAGCAGTCATTCGGTTGATGAGCGTCGCAAACGCATAGTGGAATGGGTTAATGACAATGGCCATACACGTGTAGAAACGCTCGCTAGCCAATTTAACGCGTCTGAAGTTACTATCAGAAAAGACTTAACTGCATTAGCAGCACAAGGTGCGCTAATTAGGCAGTTTGGCGGCGCTGTGCCTGCGGTTTCTTCTGTGGCATCCTCAACACCTGCGTTTACTGAAACCACTCCTTTAAACCCCGCTCCTCAGAACATCATGCCATCGGCAAGTAACAACCTTGCGAACGCCATTGGACAATGCGCCGCCAATTTAGTCACGCCAGGTAGCAAGCTGGTGATTGACTGCGGCTCTACTACTTCCGCAATTTTACCGTATCTATCCACTTTAGATGACCTAGTGGTAATGACAAATACGCTGTCCACAGCCAACTATTTAACCCAGTGCGATACCGAGCCAACGGTGCTAATGGCTGGTGGTACATGGGATGCGTTGTCTCAATCATTTCAAGGCGCTATGGCTGAACAGCTCGTTAGTGCCTATAGTTTTGATATTGCGTTTATTGGCGCCGCTGGTATTGACGTTGAAAGAGGCACCACCACCTTTAACGAATTAACGGGAGTCACCCGCGCGATGGCCAATGCCGCTTCAAAAGTGGTGGTAATGGCCAGTGCAAAAAAACTATTGCATAAAATGCCTAACCTCGAGCTGGGCTGGAACAAGATTTCTGTGTTAATCACCGATGACACCATTAGTGATTCTGATAAAACGAATATTGAAAATAAGGGCGTGACGGTAATCGTCGCCACGCTTAATGGAGAATAAGCATGTGTGGAATTGTTGGCGCTGTTGCCGAACGTAATGTAGTTGAAATTCTGTTAGAAGGCCTAAAACGCCTTGAGTATCGCGGGTATGATTCGGCAGGCGTTGCATTATTGCAAAGCGATGGAAACCTAACGCGCATTCGCCGCACTGGTAAAGTTCAAGAATTAGCCGATGCGGTAGCTAACAGTGAAGCACTAGGCAGTACAGGTATAGCGCACACACGCTGGGCTACTCATGGTGGTGTAACAGAAGCGAACGCTCACCCTCACTTTTCTAGTGAGCGCGTTGCCGTTGTACATAACGGCATTATCGAAAACTACGTAAGCCTTCGCAATCAGTTAACCGAAAAGGGCTATCGCTTTACCAGTGATACCGACACAGAAACCATCGCACACACAGTTCATGAAGAACTTAAGTCGGGTAAGAATTTATTAAATGCAGTACAAAGCGCGGTAAACACATTTCACGGTGCATACGGCACGGTTATCATGGACAAAGAAGATCCTAGCCGCGTAGTAGTCGCCCGCTCGGGAAGCCCTCTTGTTATTGGGCTAGGCCTAGGTGAAAACTTCATCGCTTCTGATCAAATGGCCCTGTTACCGGTTACTCGCCGCTTTATTTTCCTAGAAGAAGGTGATGTTGCTGAAATTACTCGCCGCACGGTAGATATTTTTGATAAGCATGGCGCGCCAGTAGAGCGCGAAGTTGTAGAGTCTAATATAGAGCACGATGCGGGTGATAAGGGCGGTTACCGTCACTACATGCTTAAAGAAATTCACGAGCAGCCCACCGTAGTGCGAAACGCCCTTCAGCAGCGCATTACCGAAACGGGGTTAGCACCTGACGTATTTGGCGAAGGCGCTGATGCTATTTTCAAGCAAGTAAAGCACGTGCAAATTATTGCCTGTGGTACGAGTTATCACGCTGGCATGACTGCACGCTACTGGCTAGAACAATACGCTAACGTGTCGTGTAATGTAGAAATTGCGTCAGAGTTTCGCTATCGCAAGTCTGTAGTACACCCAAATAGTTTACTTATTACTATTTCTCAATCGGGCGAAACTGCCGATACCCTAGCAGCGCTGCGTTTAGCGAAAGAGTCGGGGTATATGTCGAGCCTGACTATTTGTAATGTTCCTGGGTCGTCGCTAGTCCGTGAGTCTGACTTAGCCTTTATGACCCGCGCAGGCGCAGAAATAGGCGTGGCATCCACTAAAGCTTTCACCACCCAGCTAACGGCATTTTTAATGTTAACCCTCGCCTTAGGTAAAGAAAACGGCATGCTAGAAAGTGATGAGAGCGGCATTGTTGCTGCGCTTCACAGCTTGCCTGCCAAATTAGAAGAAACGCTGGCTATTACCAACGGCATTGAAGACTTAGCAGAAGAATTTGCAGATAAAAACCATAGCCTATTCTTAGGCCGCGGCGACCAGTACCCTATTGCAATGGAAGGGGCGTTAAAGCTTAAAGAAATTTCGTATATTCACGCCGAGGCCTATGCGTCGGGTGAGTTAAAACACGGCCCGCTTGCGCTTATCGATGACGAAATGCCGGTAATTGTTGTTGCACCAAACAATGAGCTGTTAGAAAAGCTTAAATCGAACGTAGAAGAAGTGCGCGCCCGCGGCGGTATTATGTATGTATTTGCCGATAAAGATGCGGCATTTGAGGGCGATGAGTCGATGCGCGTAATCAATGTACCTCACTGCGACAGCCCCATAGCCCCAATCATTTACACACTGCCTTTACAGCTGCTTTCTTACTATGTTGCGCTAATAAAGGGCACCGATGTGGACCAGCCTCGTAATTTGGCAAAATCGGTTACGGTGGAATAACGGTAATGATAGGCGACTGAGGAAAACCATGTGTTGTACCATATCTTAGGTACTGTAAGCGCAGTCGCTTTTTTGCTGACCTGGTACGGGTTGGCGAAACAAATTATTAATATCGAGAAGCTGCGCGAAAGCAATCAGTCTTCTACCCAAAGCTTGTCGACGAACCAGTTCGCTTCAAGCTTTTTTGCGTTTTATGCCAACTTTATTTTTGGTATCGCCATAGAGCCTTTTAGCCATTACCTGGTGTGGACTCGCTTTGGTGCGCTTCTTTTAATCCTAGTTATTTTGTTTCAACTTTGGCAAGACAGACGCTCAATACCCACTGGGCTCATATTAGGCCTTTGCGCCACTGCAATGGTAATAGGTTTATGCTCAATGGGCTTTCGACCTTATCCCAGTGTGGCAAAGCTTGGGGCCAATAGCTTAATGCTGATTGTGACCGCGCTGCTTATACAAGGCACGCTTCATCAAATAATAGTGGTAAGGCGAAGCAAAGTAATAGGTGCGCTATCGCCCGCGCTATTTCGCAGTATTTTAATTAAAGATGTGACCACATTAGCGTTCGCGCTAACTATGCCAATTGCAGTGGCATGGCCTCTCATTGTGCTGAATGGGGCGAGTGTAATAACTCGAGGTGGTTTGTTACTTCAAATGAAAATGGTGGCAGAAAAGAGTGGTGAGAAAAACAGGAACAAAGAAGCATCGTAGCACATCATAAAAATAGGCAGTTCTGCTTACCCAGTATCTTTTCGGTATAGCAACCGCAATCGCCTATCTAGCACCTTATCTTCGACAACTGCTGGTTTACTACTGCAAATTTCTACTTAAAGTTTAAACGTTACTTACTGCTTTCAATGTTGCTTACCGTGGTCGAATATCCCTCCAACAGCACATAGCAGCCGAGCTTCTATTAACCCGCTTTGCAGAGTTATGTCGTATTAGAGGGCAATAACTTGTTAAGCCATATCGTTGGAACCACATTGTCTGGTTTTCTAGGTTATGCCAATACAGTCGTCGAAGCGGTGCATACTTTGCGGATAGTACCAAGTGGCTTTACGCTTGCTGAGAACTTTTATGAAATAGGAAACTTTGACGCCTATACATTAATGAGCAAATTTAGGTTTCAATTGAAAAAGGAGTAGAAGCCAAAGACAAGAGTTTGAGTTTTTATTGTCACATGTGTTTAAATATTGTACAGTTCAAAAAGTAAGCAGTGCTTGCCGCCTGTAAATAGCAAATCTAGACTTTACTCAGATTTTGAAAGTTTAAGAGCCCATGGCACTGAGGTAAACGAAAGTACTGCGCGCTCGAACGTGACGCAAAGGAATGCCAATGGAACGCTCAACCACACCTAGCAAACAAAAAAAACAGGCAGTCGTCTTAGTTCACGGAATGGGTGAACAACGGCCAATGGAAAGTATTCGATCATTTGTAAGTAATATCTGGAAACGCGATCCTGATCTCAAAGACCCTCACTTTTGGAACAAGCCTAGTTCAGTTAGCACCTCTTTTGAGCAGCGAAGAATCACAACCAATACACCACTGAATAAAAAAAGCAACACACCTACTCAACGAGTGGACTTTTACGAATATTATTGGGCGCATCAGACGGTCGGAACAAAATGGGAGCATTTTACGGGTTGGTTAGCTGCGCTAATGTTTCGAAAGCCCTCAAGCTATAAAGATCATCCAAAGTCCCTGATGAGGCTTTATTATCTACTCTGGTCACTTGTTGTGCTGGGAGCAATAGTAGTTGTTGCTTGGTGGAACGAATTGAGTTTTGAATACGGGTTATTCACCTTATTTTCAACCGCACTTAGTGCGATATGGGTGTTTCTCTTGGGCGTAGCGAAAAAGTTTTTTACTGACTACTTTGGTGACGTCGCTCGTTATGTTGAGGCGAAACCGATAAATATAAAAATTCGCCAAGAGATTCGAAAAGGTGGTGTTGAGCTAATTGAACGAATTCACCAAACTGGCGATTACGAACGCATAGTTTTAGTAGGTCATAGCTTAGGCTCAATAGTAGCTTACGACTTACTAACGCACCTTTGGGCGCGCGCAAATAAATTCAAAACAGGTGATGCAGAAGGCCGTTTACCAACAACTTTGAGCAAACATGCAAAATCGCTACTCGATCAACTAACTCAAAAAGCAAAAAACCAAGAGTTTCATGAGCAGTCTCAAAGGGAGTACTGGCAATTACAGCGTGACTTGTTTAATGAGTTGAAGGCAAATGACCCGAATAACAACTGGTTAATCTCAGATTTTATTACTGTAGGCAGTCCACTCACCTATGCGGATGTGTTGATGTTTCGTACAAATCAAGATTTTGTCAAACGCAAACTCGACCGAGAAAGTCCTACCTCGCCACCGGTGACCGAGAAGGGAAACTGGTACTACAGCGATGACCAGGGTGAATATTTGCATCATGGGGCTGTTTTTGCTCCCGTGAAATGGACGAATATCTACATGCCTCACGAGTGTTTTTACAAGGGAGATTTTATTTCAGGTCCAGTTGGTCGAAACTTTAGCTATATTCACTTTGACAACGACTTAGGTGTAATGACGGCACCTACAGATATCTCCCGTACGCCAATCGAAGAAATCGAACTCGACTACAAAAATGTCAAGAATGGATTTACTCATACTTCCTATTGGACAGGGTCACTTGAAAACACACAACAAAAAAACGAAAACTTAGCTGCGCTGAGAAAAGCATTGGGCTTGTATTAATCATAAATTTCAAGGGAGTGAATTCGATGCTAACGCATGTACGTAAGCTTTCATCTATGTTGGCTGCTCTTACAGCAACAACATTGATAGGTTGTAGTATTTCACCAGAACACCACGTTCGCACAGGTGCTGATCCGCGATACCAAGATAAAAACGTTGCCTTTCAGACTACTTACTATTTTCGTGTATTTGATTACTGTGCGCAAAATAAAGTAAACAATAACGCTGGTAAATACCCGTCATCTGGTGGGCTGTATCGATTTAAAATGACTGGAAAGGCCAGTACTTGGGCAAACAAGATAAAATTTGAATCGGGTATTGTTAAAAGTTGGGAAATTGATCCGCTTGGGGCGAATGTAATTTTCGATGAAAACATCGGGCGGCACCGATTTGTTTCAGAAAACGAGACACAAGATGAAGCTGCGAAAGAGCAAGCATGGGTTGATTACACAAAGCTTAAAACTGAGTTTTTAACACTCGCTGGAGAAAATAAAGGCGCTATAGACACGAAAAATGCGCTCAGCTCGAAACTACATAGCACTATTCTCAGTGAAGGCTCAGTTGCCGAAAATGACGCTTTATTGTTAAAAATTGACAATGAATTTGAAACTCACAAAAAAAGCATAGGGGGGATTAATGATGAGGTCAAAACAAAATTTAAAACGTCGGTTAACATTGCGCTTGAAAGCTTGCAAAAAGAAAACAAAGAAAAACTTAATCACGCTTTTTACTCAGCAGGTTTAGATTGGCTACTTGGCGTAACTAAAGCCAAGTTAGCTGAGAAGATTGAACAGGAGCTCGTTCCAAATATTCCAGACAACTTATTTAGTGATAAGGATAATAGCGTAGCTAATTGGAATAGCCTTATCGGTCAACTCAAAGGGCCGCATATTGATTTCTCAAACAATAGTATCCGAAGTCAGTATATCAAAGCACTCGCCACTGTTTACAGTCAAACAGCAAATGCCAGTAATATTGCTTCTGCAACAATAGTACTGAGCGGAACACCGGTGAAAGTTACTAACAAACTATCCGAATTGTTTATCGAAAAGGTAGAGGACTTTGAAGTAAGAGATATATCAGATGGAGCAAGAAATATCTTTTCGGAATTCAAAACTAAAACAAAAGTAATCGCTGATTCACAACAGCCTGATCAGGTCAGCTATAAAATGCTGGACGCAAATCTTAAAATGGAAATACAGGAACGGCTTACGAAATATGTAAATGACTTATTTACAACACAGCCACAATTTTTGGCTTTCACGAAAGAATTACCTGAACCATCAACAGTGGATTTTGAGAGTGGTGATAGTAGCCTTAGCGGGATGCTTGCAATCGCAAATGAAACCGCCATACGAACTGCACTGGCAGAAGTGACTAAAACCGCAATAAATAATGCAGTAACAGATGCTTACTATCAGCCAAACAGCCAGCTTTATGGAATACTCTCAACCTTAAAATCGGCGATGGCTAAAAAGCTCGCACTTGCTTCAGGTTCACCTGTACTAAGCGATGGAAAGAGTGATATGCAGTTAACTAAATTGCTTTCAAGTAATAGGGCCATCAGTTGCGACATAAATGAAAGGCGTGGTTTTCAAATTTTAGGACCGGAAGGCTGGCGCACATTCAATCAGGATGAACGATTAATCATGGCAATGTCAGCCGACAATAAACCCATCACCCAGACGCTGAAAGCCCTCTCTCAGCAAGTTCTTAATGCGCAAACAAGCAATGAAAGCGAAGGTAACCTTTTACCTATTGTGCAAGCTGAGTTGCGCTTAAATAAGGCGATGAACACTATAAATGTGAATAAAGTAAAGCTGTTTAGCTCGTCTGAACAGGAAAAAGGTAAAACGCTCTGTGAGCTTAGCAAATCAGTGGTGGCTCAACTGAGTTCCAGCGCAATAGGTGATACTGTCACGCCGATCGAATGTGAGGAAGGTCAGCAATGAGTAGATTAAACATCAAAAACAAAACGGCGCTTTTACTAACATTTATGCTTAGTTACTCAATAATCTTTGTAGTTAAAGTCAATGCTGAAAGTTCAATGCGCATTGAAGTTGAAGTATACGACGGCCCGTTGAGCAAAACACTAGACATACAGAAGTCGGAATTGATAGGCACATTGAACCTTAGCTCACATGTAATAGAAAACATGATACGAGCCATTCACGTCAGTGAGTGTCGACTAGGGTGTTTTGGCACTAGAGTAAACGGTATAGATGGAAACCTCCTCAAAGCATGCTCGCCGTCAACTTTTGATAGAGATAGTAATTTAACCATCCCGCCGACTTTTGACAGACTCTCGGAATTGAAAAATAACACTCATGACCAATCTGAGAAAGCAATGAATGCAAAATATGCACAGGACTTTGCTATGATGCTTCAAACAATATTACCACGTGAAAAGAGTAGGCGGTTTTCACTGCTCAAGCTCGATGATGAGCAACCACACGAACAAGATCTAGATGATCTTTTTGATCTAGACTTATTTGACTATCACGATAGTTTTGTCATACCCAGCAAAAACGAGGACGCAGTGCACCAAGTATGCCCCCAGTTGTATGACGTAAAACACAACCTCACCAATGTATTAGGTTACATGCATAAGTCCTTGGAGTTTGATTCTAGTAGTTCCATGCTTAAGTGCCGCCGCCATTTATTAAATGCGAGCGATGAACATGACCCTAAAGCCCAAGAATGCCTCACAAAAATGGCAAACCTAGGGCAATTGCTATCACAGGGGGCAGAACATTGGGCGACCACGCAAATTGCCGTACTGCCTAACTCAAGACGTGCCCGTATCGAGATAGCGAGAGCGGCGATAATCGCTGCTGAACTTGGTAGTGAAATGACAGCTCGCGCCGATGCTATTATTCGTCAACAAGAAGGCGAAGAAGCCTATGAACTTATGCCTACCAGCTTTTATCTTCGTGACTCAGAAGGTACTGACTATCTGAACCTCTTCGAATGGCTCGACGCCACGCCACGAAAAGACAAAAAATGGTCTACGCAAAGCCGGACACGCATGATTGAGCGCCTTATTAACGATAATAACTGGTCTAAGGTTAACACGGCGTTCGCGCGCGGAGACGGTAAAACAAGTATGGTTTTTGTAAAAGACAATATTGGTAACTGGAATTTGAAAGGCTACGACAATGATCCCAGTGAGATGCTCGACAACTACCGAGAAATAGGTACTAATCTTTTGAGTAGTGCTGCAAAGTTAGCCACAGGTGTGTCCAGTGGTGAGGACATATTGGGTAGTTTAGCTGGCGTGCAAAACAGTACAAAGGAAGCGCAAAACCTTCTATTTGGTAACGCGTCAAACGCTAGCTCAAACAGCCTCTCAGAGAATCTTGAGTCGCAAGTAAGAACTCGCATAACTGCAACGTTTCAACAGTATGCTGAACTTATAAAAGCGGCTGGTAATCGAAAGGTAACACTTAAAGAGCAGGTCAATGAAGTTGATAAGTTCCTTGAATCGATGAATAAGGAGTTTGAAGAGTATTCGAATCAAAAACAAGAAAGTAGCGAGTTAATTGCAGTATCTCAAAACAAGTTGAGGCAAAAGCAACATGAGCTAAACGAGTTGCGCACACTTTTGGATAATGAAAATCCCAAAACTTTACAAACTTTGCAAATGTACAATCAAATCAGCGAAAGTATCGTCCAACTAGAAGGTGAAATTTCGCGCCAAACGAAGGATCTTGAATCCATCATTGAAAGTAATAGCGAAAAAGAAAAACAGCTATTGGAATTAGCAGAAAAGAAACGAGTTTTGACCCAAGAGCAACAAAACAACGATAAAACCATCGAGCGTTTACCACTTGAAGCCGTTGCGGTAATTGAGCAAATTTTGCAATTATATCAACAAAATATTAATGCAATAAAAAATAGTTTTGTAGAGGCTACAGCGAAATAAAAGCCAAGAACTAAATAAATTCTGTGAATATAAGAGCTGGAATTTATGACCAAAATTTGGCCGAAAGTCATATATCTTCTACCCAAAGCTTGTCGACGAACCAGTTCGCTTCAAGCTTTTTTGCGTTTTATGCCAACTTTATTTTTGGTATCGCCATAGAGCCTTTTAGCCATTACCTGGTGTGGACTCGCTTCGGTGCGCTTCTTTTAATCCTAGTTATTTTGTTTCAACTTTGGCAAGACAGACGCTCAATACCCACTGGGCTCATATTAGGCCTTTGCGCCACTGCAATGGTTATAGGTTTATGCTCAATGGGCTTTCGGCCATACCCTAGCGTGGCAAAGCTTGGAGCCAATAGCTTAATGCTAATAGTGACCGCGCTGCTTATACAAGGCACGCTGCATCAATTGTTAGTGGTAAGGCGAAGCAAAGTAATAGGTGCACTATCGCCCGTGCTATTTCGCAGTATTTTAATTAAAGATGTGACGACATTAGCGTTCGCGCTAACCATGCCAATTGCAGTGGCGTGGCCAAATTCGGTATCTCGAAACTAGTAACACTAACCATTAGCTTTAGTGCGTAATTTTCGAAAAAAAATACGGCTAAGTGGAGCAGAAAACAAATACGGAATATGCAATTTCTTCGCTATTTCTAGAACTACTAATGGAAGACCTATTCCAGCTAAACAGCCCAATATTATATGTATTGTTGTGTCATCAATATCGAATACTTTATTCAAAACGACTCTTACCCCACTCCCAGCAAGAATATGCATTAAGTATATGGCCATCGAAGAAACGCCGATATAAGTAATAAATCTATTGGGCTTTTTTGCAAG
Source organism: Alteromonas sp. BMJM2 (assembly GCF_027257845.1). Lineage (GTDB taxonomy): Bacteria > Pseudomonadota > Gammaproteobacteria > Enterobacterales > Alteromonadaceae > Alteromonas. Next base: position 232,077 of record NZ_JAPVOT010000002.1, read on the forward strand.
GTTAATAGAAAGCGAAGCTATAAACATAATTGATATAAAGGCAAGCACAAGCGTAAATGTGCCTTTCTCACTAAACACTTTTCCAAGATGTACGTGAAATATGTACTGTGAAGTAACAAATACTAAGCTAATAAAGATAAAAAATTTTAACGTACCTAGCAGACCAATAATATTTATTTGGGAGAAAGTAATTCCAAATGCAAAAAACACAAGATTCCCTGCAATGAAAAAGAAAACAAAAACGTCAGGGAGAAGCCAAGTATTTAAATAGATGAATACCGAAGCGAAAAGTAAGAGAAGGCTGAAATTGATAGAAAAAATTCTAAAAAACAGACCACTAACAACAAAAACAAAAAACAAAGCATATAAAAACCAGAATTGAGCGTAGGGCTGCCAGAATGAAAATACTTCACTAAAGTTTGCACTTCCATTAGTAACACTTGCTAGTAAAACGCCAATCGAGCCCTGGATTATAGTCCAAAGCATATAGGGGTATGCGATAGTATCAACCTTATTCAAACAAAGCTTAAAAAAGCCTCGCTTCGCAAAAGAATGATAGAAAAAGAGACCCGATAGAAAGAAGAACAGTGGCATATGAAAGCTATAGATAATACTGTCTATTAAAACGTGATATTTATTTGCTATCCCAATTCCGGACTCATGAAGCCCCCTTGCGACGTGGCCATAAACTACCAGTACTATGCCGATTGCTTTTGCGTAATCAGTCCATTCTTCCCTGCTATTAGACTTTCTCTCAAGTTCCATATTTAACCTTTAAGGTATTTACGTAGACAGATGTAAAAATAAATCACCTGTGTTCAACCACTTTTTTACTACTGAGTCTGGCAATTTCTAATGAAGATTAGCTTAAAATTAAACGTAATGAATCAAAACTGTCTGGCAGTGCAGTAACCATATACTTAACAAGTTCGGAAATATTGTCAATTAAAGTGTCAGAGTTTTTTACAGCAAGCATTTTGCATTGATTGTTAAACAAACACCGCATTTCTTAAGCACATGAATAAGCATAAAAATTGCAAAGTGGCGTGAGGTTTGCTTTTATTTGAGCCTAATAAAATGCTAATCTTCACATTATGTAATGTGCGAACAGAGCCTTAGGTTCTAAGCTAAGCAAAATAAACTTTAAGTAGGAAAGGCTTTTGTATGAGTATGGCGATGTTTTGCCATCCATTACACGGTGTTGTATGTCGTCCATGGAGTAACTCTACACCGTTAAGGTATGAGTTGGAATTAACAGAAAGCAATAATTTTGTGCCTCAGGGCCCAGTTATATGGGAAGGCCGACAAGACGAAAAGCGTTTTAATACTAATCTTAAACTACACAAAAATAATAATGAATATTCCTTAGCGATAAACTGCCAAGGTAGCGGTGTGTTTAAGTTAAACAATAACAAGTTCGAAATAAGCTGGCGCTCAGAAGGTACTCAGGCAAGTCATTACTTTCAATCTATGGGGTTAGCACTTTGGTTAGAGTTACAAGGTGTAATTTGCTTACACGGTAATGCGTTAACTAAAAACAACCGAACAATTGTTTTATTAGCACCCAGTGGCACAGGTAAGTCGACGTTATCTTCCTGGCTTATGCAGCAAGGCTACCAATTAATGTCTGACGATATGGTGGCACTGCACAAAACCGAAAAAGGCAACGGTTACCGGCTTTTCCCAAGTTGGCCTGTAATGCGCTTATGGCCAGACAGTATTAATACAACGTTGAATAGCAATGAACAGCATGAAAAAGTTCATGCTAACTTTGATAAAAAAGTAATATCGGTACAACCTAATAACGAAAACTTTAAATCAAAATTGTTGACCGACATAATAATTCTTAACAGACAAGATACACCAAAAACTAAGAATAAAAACAATATAGATGTACGCTCTTTAAATGGTAGCGCGGCGGTAATGGCGCTGTTAAAAAATACTATTTTAGGAGAGGTATACCGCCCTCTGAATATTGAAGCAGAGAGGCTGACTGGCCTTGCTCAGGTTGCTCAAAAAGTGCAAATAAGTGAATTAACTTATCCATCGGGGATACAGGGATTGCAAGCTATAGCAGGTTGGCTTGATAAGTAGGTTTTAAAAAACGTTGGGTAAAATACTCGAACGAGTAACGGAATATGAGCAATGACTAACCATACCGGATTTGTTAAGAACAACGTAAACACGTTTGCCGCGGTTTATCGTTTAGCAGATCTGTTAATAATACATACTTCTCTTATGTTGGCGTTAATACTGCGCGGCATAGAGTTCGACGAGCACTATTTGCTTTTAAGCCTTGGTGCTAACGTTACCTTTGCCATTGCTGCCGAATCTAACTCGCTTTACCGCAGTTGGCGTTCTGGCTTTATAAAGCAACTCATATTTTATGCCATCCTCTCTTGGGCCGTTGCTGTAGCGGCAATGTTGTTGCTAATGTTTTTCTCTAAAACGGCGCAAGATTTCTCTCGTATCTCAATAGGTTTGTGGATTGTATTTGGTGCAGTAGCGCTGGTTGGGTGGCGTTTACTTTTCGGTGTTTTCCTTACCTTTGTGCGTAAAAAGGGCCATAACACTCGGCGAGTCGCTATTATTGGTATGTCTGAATCTGGCGTGCGTTTGGCGCATGAAATTAACTATTTAAAAGAAACGGGCTACCGAGTGGATGCCTTTTACGACGACAGAGGCGTAGACAGGTTAAGCTCTCCGTTTATGGATAAGCTAGAAGGAAGTGTAGAGCAAGGTATATTGGCTGCTAAAGAAGACCAGTACGACACCATTTTTATAGCTTTGCCAATGAAGGCCGAAGCCCGTATTAAAGATATTCTCTATCGTTTGGGCGACACCACTGCCGATGTACAGTTAATTCCAAATTTCTTTATGTTTTCAATGATGCAAACCACTATGTCGCATGTGGGTAATATTCAAACGCTTAGTGTATACAATAACCCTATGTCGGGCGGGGCGGCAGCCCTTAAGCGTTTTGAAGATATTGTATTAAGCAGCATCATTTTATTAATTATAGCTATACCTATGCTGGCTATAGCTATTGGTATTAAGCTTACCTCGAAAGGCCCTGTTATTTTTAAGCAAGACCGCTACGGGCTTAATGGAAAGCGAATAAAAATGTGGAAGTTTCGCTCTATGACGGTAACAGAAAATACCGACGTTGTTACGCAAGCGACCAAAAATGATGCACGCATTACCCAACTTGGTGCATTCCTTCGAAGAACATCACTAGACGAGCTCCCACAGTTTATTAATGTGCTAAAGGGAGACATGTCAGTAATTGGGCCTCGCCCTCATGCGGTAGCGCACAACGAAGAATATCGAAAAATGGTAGATTTCTACATGCTACGCCACAAAGTAAAGCCGGGTATTACTGGCTGGGCTCAAGTGAACGGCTGGCGCGGTGAAACAGAAACCCTCGAAAAAATGAAAATGCGCATAGAGTACGACCTAGACTATATTCGAAACTGGTCTTTATGGATGGATTTTAAAATTCTTTTGTTAACACTGCTGAAAGGCTTTGTGCACAAGAACGCTTATTAAAAAGAGTAAAAGTGTTGAGTAGTAACTTACAAAAACAATATGTAGCGTGCTGTTTTGCTATTGCGCTGGCGCCAGTGCTTGCGCAAGCACAAGATGAACAGCTAGAAGCAAATGGTATGTTGGCAGGCCTGAATGTAGCCTACAAAAACGACAGTAACGTACAGCGTAACGGGCTAGGCCAGTCTGACAACATTTTTTCATTAAGCCCAGAAATTGCCTATGCCAATTATTTCGGAAAGCACGCTTTAAGCGTTGGTTACAAAGGCGATTACTCTCGCTTTTCAAAGCAAAGTAATTTGAACTTTGAAAACCACAACTTATTAGCCGGTGTAGAGTTTGATCACTCTCTTCGTTTTACCTCAAAAGTATCGGCTAGTTTTCAAAAAGGCGTAGAAGACCCCAGCCAAGTAAACAGCCTTATAAATAACTTCGATGAATTCACTGAATATGAGAAAACCGCTATTAACGGCGAGGTAGCCTATGGCAGGCAAGAAAGCATCGGGCAGGTTGTAATTGGCGTAGATGTAGCTAGCGCAGATTTTGATAACAACCAACAAGAATTTAGAAATGTAGACAGTGTTGGAGCCTACTCCCAATTCTATTATCGAGTGGCACCCAATACTCGCGCAGTATTCGAAGTTTCTTACTACGACTACAAATACGACGAAGTTGAAAGCTTTCAAAATTTATCGAGCGAACAAATAAGCGTACTCGCGGGCGTTGAATGGCGCTACAGCGAGCAGCTATCTTCGAGTTTTCGTGCGGGCTACCAAACAAAGCAATTTGAAGATGAAAGCTTGAACGACGTGAATGGCCTGTCGTTTGCTTTAGATGTAGACTGGCAACTGTCTGAGCTTGCCCGTATTAGTGCTACGGGGAGCAGAAGTGCAAATGAATCGACTATTGCGGGCTTGCCGGAGCGGGTTTCTACATCATTTAGCATTGACGCCCAGCACGAACTATCTCAAAAGCTAACGGCTTACAGCAGCATTGGACATACATTAGATGATTTTGGTGTGCGTAGTGATACTAATAATAACGCCACTTTAGGTTTAACCTACCGCCTTAAAAGCTGGGTAAATGTTACTTTAGAATATGAATATCAAAAGCGCGATTCAGATTTTGAAAACTTTAGTTATAACGCAAACGTCGTTATGTTGTCTTTCGAAATGGCAATAGATTAAGAGAAATAACCATGAAGTATAAGTGTATAACCAAATGTATTGTTTTAATCGGTTTTTTGTTTTCAATGCATACAAATGCACAAGAAGTTGAAACGAATTACGAGATAAGTACCGACGATACCGTGCAAATAACGGTGTTTAACGAGCCAGACTTAAGCTTAGACAAAGTGAGAATTGGTACAAATGGCACAGTATCTATGCCGCTGTTAGGGCAAGTGGAAGTATCGGGCCTTACCGTGCAAGAAATAGAAGCAAAATTGACTATGCTGTTTTTAGACGGGTATTTGAAAAAACCAAAAGTAAGTGTAAGCGTTTTGGAATATCGCCCTTTTTATATAAACGGTGAAGTGGAAAACCCAGGTAGCTACCCTTACCGCCGAGGGTTAACTGTTGAAAAAGCCATTACGCTAGCAGGCGGGTTTACAAACCGGGCCGATAGAAAGCAAATTGAACTAGTGCCTGAAAAAAACAAAGAGACTAGAGGTATAGTTGGGCTTAAAGCCAGTATTCAACCTGGCGATGTAATAACAGTAAACGAGAGTTTCTTTTAGGATGAGCAGTATGAAGCAAACAGAGGACGTTGGTTTCGATTTTGAAAACAACAAAAACGAAGCACAACAAGCAGTAGATATTGGGCTTTATATAAAAATACTGCTTCGAAACAAGTGGCTTATTCTCTTAGCAATAATATTGTGTTTATCTGCAGGCTTTTATGTGGCGAAAAAAACAGAGCCAGTATATAGCGCCTCAGCCAAGGTGTTGGCAGACCCTTATCAACCTAATGCAGACAGAGAAGAGCAATATATCGCCTCTGCCATGGTGTTTTTGTTTTTCGAAACTCAATATGAAATTATTCGTTCGCGCGCTATTGCAGAAAGCGTGGTGGATAAGTTAGACCTAGTAACGCTAACCAAAGAAAAGCGAGCTGCAGCACAGCCTTCGCTTGGTTTAGTAAAGCAGGCTAAGGACTACATAAAAGACATAATAGGCATTGAAGCAGAGAAAGAGCAGGCGCTAACCGATGGCGAGTTGCGACAAATTTTGGCGGAAAACATAGCCTCTAATGTAAAAGTGTCTGGCGGTACTCGAAACCAAATAATTACCATAAGCTATGAAGCAGAAGACCCAAAGCTAGCTGCCAACATTATTAACGCACTGGCCAACGCCTACATAGAGTTTGGCCTTACTACGCGGTTAAACGAAGTTAGAAACCGCCAAGGCTGGCTAACTACTCAATACGAACAGTTAGAAAAGAACTTAGAAGAATCGGAACAAAAGCTTCAAGCGTATCGAGAAAACCAAGGGTTAATGGGCAGCTTCGAGCAGCGCGCTATGGCAAATAACTCATTGCAAAGCTTAAATACCAGCTTAATAGTGGCGCAAACCGAACTAAGTAAGCGTAGCGAAGGCGTAGCACTGGCAAGAGATGTTAAAAATGGCGCTAAAGATTATTCATCGCTAGCGCAAATAATGGAAAACTTTGCTATTGGCGCGTTAGCGAAAGAAGCATCGAATGCGCAAAGTAAGGTAGACGAGTTATTCGAACGATACGGTGAAAAACACCCAAAAATGATAGCTGCTAGAGCCGATTTGCGCAGTGTTAAACGTAATTTAGAGCAAGAAGTTACCAAAGTTATTGACCAAATTGAAAACGAATACAAATTGGCACAAATGCAGGTAACTAATATCAAATCGCTTATTCAGCAAACTAAATCTGAAGTGCAAAATATTCAAGATGAGAGTGCTACCCTAATTAGCTTAGAGCGAGAAGTAGAAAACAACCGTAGAATTTATGAATCTTTCCAATCTCGTTTATTAGAAGCCAATGTTAGAGGCGAAATTAATGCATCAAACATTCATATTATCGATAATGCGACTATTCCTAAACAACCCATAAGCCCGAATGTGAATAAAATTCTTATTCTTTCTGGCATGGTGGGTGTTGTGCTTGGTTTGGCGCTTACATTATTACGCGAGCTCTCTCACAACACATTTAGAACGCCAGATGCAGTAGAAGAAAAGCTATCTATACCCGTGTTAGGTATTACCCCATTTGTAAAAGATAAGAGTAAAAGCGCACCTGAGAAACAATACAAAGATGACTCTCGGTCTACCTTTGCTGAAAGTATTAATACTATACGCACAGGTTTGATTTTCTCAAATATAGATAAGCCACCTAAAACAGTACTAATTACTTCAGCAACGGGTTCTGAGGGTAAGTCTACACTTGCGTTAAACCTTGCCTATGCTTACAGCCAGCTTGGTAAAACGCTACTTGTTGAAGTGGACTTACGAAAACCAAGTATGAATAAGAACTTAGGCAGAGAGCAATCTCAAGGTTTAACCGACGTAATTGCTGGCGCAGTTTCTTCGTTTTCAGACGTAGTGGTAACCGATAACGACGGCAAGCTAACCATATTGCCGTGTGGCACTATTCCGCAAAACCCAATGGAATTATTACAATCGGAAAAATTTGAGCAGTTACTGACGGGCTTAAAAACAAAATACAACTATATAGTTTTAGATGGGCCGCCAACATTACCAGTGAGCGATTCTTGCGTAATTGGCAGCAAAGTAGACGGTGTAATAGTTGCCGTGCGCGCTGAAAAAACCAAAATAAAAGTAGCTAAAGAAGCGGTAACTCGCCTTCAAAAGCTTAGTTCAAATGTAATTGGCGCTGTGCTAACAGTAGCTGAGCCTTCTAAGATGAGTTACTACGGCGACCATTATTACGCAGGTGAGTATTACGGAGTAGAGCGTTCTAAATAGAGCGCTTAACTCTGCAACTAAAAGTTAGAATGGCTATTTTTTATTAAAGGACTAGGCGCATTAAGCGAAGAAATAATGGAAATTTCAGTAATTATACCGTCTTATAACACGCAAAATGTTATTGCAGACACTCTCGAAAGTGTTGTAAATCAAAGCGCTAATTTCGATTTCGAAGTTATTGTAGTGGATTGCTCTGAAAACGAGCAGGTCAAAAATGTAGTTGAATCATTCCCAAACGTTTTGTTCCATCATGAAACCGAACGTTTTAACCCCGGTATTGGAAGAAATATAGGGGCAAAGTTAGCAAAAAGTGATTTGCTTATCTTTCTAGATGCCGACGTAATTCTTGAGCGAAATGCGCTTAGTGCTGCGCTAAAGGAATATAGAAGTGGCAAAAAGATGTTTGGTGGCGCATTAGAGCTTAATAAACAAAAAAGCAAAGGTGTGGCCGGCTACGTTGAGCATTACTTTTTTAATCATGAATCGCAACCTGGAAGAAAAGAACAGGAGCGTAAAAATTTAAGCTCTGCGTTTATGTGTGCAGACAAAGCGGTATTTCTTAACGCTGGCGGCTTTAAAAATATCGCTCGTATGCAAGACACAGAGCTTACCGAGCGTTTAGTAGCTAAAGGAATAAAGCTTTATTTTTGCCCTGCTTTAGTCGCCTTGCAAACACAAGACTCACCCATCAAAAGCGTTTTTCGTAAGATATTTATTAATGGCCGTAATTTGTATTCTATACGGTACAAAGAAAACACCTCTACCACTAAAAGCCTAATGTTGTTTGTTTTACTGCCACTGATGGCCCTTGCCAAGGGCATGAGAATAGTTATGCGGCATTTGAAGTATCAAACACTTAAAAATAAAATAAAAACAGTGTTACTCGCTCCTTTGTTGTTGCTTGGTGCCTTTGTGTGGATGGTTGGATTTTACTACTCCATGATATTCGGTTTACCAATTAGTAAAACGCGATAAAACAGTGTGGAAAAGAAAATGGAACGCTTAAGCGCACAAATAGGTGCAGTAGTAATAGGGAGAAACGAAGGTGAGCGACTTCGTGCTTGCCTTCAATCGCTTAAAGACAAACTTAATGTAGTTTACTACGTAGACTCTGGTTCTACAGACCAGTCAGTGGATATGGCGAAAGCATTAGGCGTTGAAGTAATTGAGTTAGACATGTCGGTTCCATTCACAGCGGCAAGAGCTAGGAATATTGGTGCTAACGCTATAGTAGATGCTTACCCAAACTTAGCCTACGTACAGTTTGTTGATGGTGATTGCGAAGTGGCTTCAAACTGGCTTGAAAGTGCATTTGGTTTTATGGAAACCAATACTGCAACAGCAGCGTGTTGCGGCAGACGCAGAGAAAGATACCCCGAAAATAGCTTTTACAACTGGTTATGCGATGTAGAGTGGAACACTCCCGTTGGTAAAGCGAAGGCGTGTGGTGGAGATGCATTAATACGGCTAAGTGCGTTTAACGAAGTGGGAGGTTACCGCAACGATTTAATTGCGGGTGAAGAGCCAGAGATGTGCGTACGGTTACGAAACGCTGGTTACAAAATTTACCGGATAGATAGCGAAATGACACTTCACGACGCCAATATTATGCACTTTTCACAGTGGTGGAAAAGAGCCGTGCGCGGTGGATTTGCTTTTGCTCAGGGCGCTAGTATTCATGGAAAAGCACCCGAAAAGCACAAAGTAAAAGAACGCAACCGAGTTATGTTTTGGGCGGGCTTGTTGCCTACGCTTATACTGCTTAGCTCCATTCTTTTCCATCCAATCTTTGCAGTGCTAACGCTGTTGTACCCTCTTTCAATTACGAAAGTATATCTAAATAAAAAGGGCAAACTGGAAAAAGCATTTAGATACTCGCTGTTTATGATGATAGGGAAATTTGCTGAATTCAAAGGTGCGTTAAAGTTTTATTTTGAATATTTTGCCGGCAAACAATCAAAACTTATAGAGTACAAGTAAATGAAAATAGCATTTCTTGGTTGCGGTTACGTGGCCAACATGTACAGGCTAACACTTGCCAGCCATCATAATATCGAACTAATTGGTGTGTATGATCGTGAAACATCGAGAGCAAAAAACTTAGCGAATCTAACCAATAGTCATTGCTACTCCTCTTTTGAAGAGTTACTTGCAGATAAAAATGTAGATTGTGTTTTAAATTTAACTACGCCAGAAGAACATTACATTACAACAAGACGCATTCTTGAAAGTAGTAAACATGTTTACACAGAAAAGCCAATTGCAATGGATTTAGAGGAGGCATCAGAGCTTGTTGAACTTGCAGAAAGTAAAGCTTTGCTTCTGGTCTCTGCTCCATGCACATTGCTCAACAACGTAGCGCAGACATGTTGGCGGCTGCTTCAAGAAAAAGAAATTGGAAACGTAAAGTTAGTTTATGCTGAAATGGATGATGGGATGATTTCAAAAGCACCTCTATCTCAATGGATTAATGAGGCAGGTATAGCATGGCCTTACGTTAACGAGTTTGAAACAGGGTGTACAGTGGAGCATGCTGGATATGTACTAACGTGGTTAACCGCCTTTTTTGGCCCTGCCGTGAAAATGGCTTCCTTCTCAGATCAACTTTTAGATGAAAAAGTACCTAACTTAATAGTTGATTCTGCGCCTGATTTTTCTGTAGCTACTATTAAGTTCACAAACGGTACTGTAGCAAGGCTTACCAACGGCATTTATGCAGACCACGACCACAGGCTACGTTTCTTTGGCGAGGACGGTGTAATAACAGTGGAAGATCCAAGAAGTGACAACTCTTCAATTTTTATTCAAAAATATAAAACAATTAGAAGACGTCGTTTTTTATCGCCAATAAAGAAGAAAATCAAAGTAAAAGAAAGTGGTAAGATTGGAGCTTATAGAGGATCACAAGTAAGAGATTTCTGTCGCTCATTAGCCAATATGGCCAATAGCATTGAAAACAATCAAGAGCCTTACCTAACAGCCAACCATGCACTTCATGTTAATGAGTTAACGCTTGCATGTCAGCATCCAGAATCTTTTCAAAAAAGCGGACATTACTATATTCCAACTACATCATTTAAACCAATGAAGCCTGAGGAGTCATTGAAATGAGTTTAGTTGTTTTAACGGGGGCAACTGGGTTTGTTGGTAGGGAAATATTGGAGCTACTGATTGATGAAGGACATGAGGTATTGGCAGTCGTAAGACCAGGGAAGGCTGCAGCTATTATAGACTCGTTCGACAATATTAAAACACTAGAAGTCGACTTATCAGATATCGAATGTTTTGAAACAAAATTAACCAAAGCTTTAAATGAAGAAAAGGTATCTGCATTTATTTACGCTTCTGGTGCAATGAATGGTGATGATGACGAGCATGAAATTCAATCGATTTCTCCACTTAAAACCATTATTCGTTGCGCGAAAAACACAACTTGCAAGCGCTTGATACATTTAAGTTCGCTTAGTGTTTATGGTTATAGCGCCTTGCCAATTGGGGCTGCTCTAGATGAAACCACGCCTCTTGAAAGCGAATTAGCATACCGAGACGCATACGGAAGGGCAAAGTGTAAGCAGGAAATGCTTCTTTTAGGTGCTGCACAAAATGACGGTTTAATAATCACCTCATTGAGACTGGGGATGGTGTATGGTGCAAGTCGTATTTGGTCTGCTAGGTTGGGTATACCTTTTAAAAAGTGGTTACTCATTCCAAATAATAGCGCTCAACTTCCATTAGCTCACGTAAAAACCTGTGCCGCTGCTGCAGTAAGCTCTTCTCAAAACAATACAATTAACAATGAAGTATTTATTCCAGAAGCTCAAGATACACCAGGAGCTTTTGAAGCAATAAATGTTGTTGATGATGTGTTGCCTTCTGTAGGAGATTATCTCACGGTTGCTGAGAAGTATCAGCTAGTGAAACCGCTAAAAAAAGTTACGTTACCAACTAAATTGGTGCAAAAACTGATAAAAATGTTGAGCCTACTTCAAATAGCCTCACCGTTTTTCTACTCGAAAGTACCTAACATTTTAAAACTTCAAACCTTCGATTCACGTTACAAAACTTTGAAATTTGGTAACTATCGGCAAAAAGAGCGACTCAATATAGAATCTACGTGTTGGAAGCAAATGTTAGAAAAGGACCATTTGAATGCAAAGTAACTCTAATGTTGCTTACTTAGCACCCCAGCTGACTGCGCTAGAAGCTACTTTCATTTACGAAGAAATTGCAGCCGTTGAAAAATGCGGAATCAACGTAGTTCCATTTTCTGTGAATAGACCGTTGGCTTATCTAGAGGGCAATGATAGTTTACTTCGAAGAACTCGATACCTTTACGATACTAATAAGCTTTTAATCATTTTATTGGGATTATTTGCATTACTGTTTTCAGGCAAAAGAGGACTGAAAGCACTTCGATACTTAAGACACGATATAAAGAAAGTTGGAATATTTTCTAAAAATGCAGCGAAACTCACATTTCAATTTTTTGCAGGTGCAATGTTATCAAAACAGTTAAAAAGCAGTAGCTGCAATCATTTACACATACACTTTGCGCATGTTGCTACACAGATAGGAATGTATGCAGCAACGATGGCCGCTATACCTTTTACAGTTATGGCACATGCCAATGATATATTTGAAAGAGGCCTTCTTTTAAAAGAAAAAGCTGACAGATCGAAAAAGCTTTTTACAATTTCCGATTATAATAAGCAATATTTAAAATCAAAAGAAGTCAACTGTTCAAGTATCGCAATAATCAGATGTGGTGTAGACGAGTTAGAATTCAATTTCAAAGAGTTTGATGCATCTGAAGTGGTTAGGTTGGGAACACTAGGAAGGCTAGTAGAAAAAAAAGGTGTTGAAGACCTCCTTTTAGCTGTCAAAACGCTCATAAGTAAAGGCGTGAGGGTTTCACTCTCAGTCGGCGGTGATGGGCCGATGTTAGATGAATTAAAGACTAAAGCAAAAAGCTTGCAGATTGAAAATGACGTACATTTTGAGGGAGCTATACCTAGATGCGTTCTTAATGAATGGATGCAGAAAGTCGATGTATTCGTACTCGCGTGTAAAAAAGATAGAAATGGAGATCAAGATGGTATTCCAGTTGTTTTAATGGAAGCCATGATGAGATCTGTGCCAGTAATATCTACGTCATTATCTGGAATTCCTGAGCTAATTATCGACAACAAAACGGGTTTACTTGCTGAGCCGAATAGTCCTTTAGATTTAGCATCAAAAATAGAAACTCTTATAGTTGATGCGAACATAGGATCAATAGTTGAAAATGCGCACAACTTTACAACTAAAGAATTCGGGCGGCGTGTTAATACTCAACGGTTAATTAGCTTTTTCAAGCTATGCAGTTAATAACTAAGAACAAAGAATAGACTTAAAAACATGGAATGTATTCTAAGATGAAAGCGTTACATATCGGAACTGAAAATAAAAAAAACTCAAAAATAAAGAGTTATCCTGCATTTGATCTTTTACGATTTGTACTCGCTTCCATTGTAGTTTTGGAGCATGCAAACTTTCAATTCCTGGACTTTATGACGGGTAGTTTGGCCGTCAAGGTTTTCTTTGCACTCAGTGGCTGGTTGATTGGTGGTATCTTGCTTCGAAGCGAATTAAGCGAATTGCCAAAGTTTTTTTTCAACCGTTCCACAAGAATTTGGATTCCTTATTTCGTTGCGATAGTCATTCTATATAGCATTGCGTTTATACGTGAAGGTGTTGATTTTTTCTGGGTGAAATATTTAATCAAAGACCTTACGTTTACACATCATCTCTACCTTCGGTTTCCTGAAGCCAATTATGAAATGCCTTTACATGGTTCAGGAAATCAGTTTTGGAGTATATGCGTAGAAGAAATTTTCTATCTTTTTGCACCAATCATTTTATTGCTATTGCCTAAAGGAAAAAGCGCTGGGTTATGGCTAATAATTTCCATAACTGCAATTTACCTTAAGTCTCATTTCGGGGCTATATCTCTTGGAGTATTGGCTGCTATAGTTCAAAACCGATACGAATTTTCCCATAAGCCTTCGGCTAGAGTACTTAGTTTACTATTTATATGTATATCTATTTCTCTACTCTATCAAAGCGAAATTATTGATGCCGACTTCATCACTCCTATTTTTAGTATAGCTGTTGTTGTTTTCCTAGCATTCCCCGGTCCACGCAGTTCAGTGGCTATGTTTTTGGGTGGGGTATCTTACCCACTTTATCTAAACCATTGGCTTGGGCTTGCTTTTGTAAATGGTTCGTTAAAGCATTTGGGTTTCGAAAATTTGTTGATACAACCTTTAATAGCTTACGTGGCTTCAATTTTTTTAACGGTACCCTTGTACATTTTTATCGACAAATTCGTAATGGCGCATAGAGAAAAATGGTTTAGTCCTTCGCTTGGTAAGCGGTTGGGGGTTGCTGCTTACTGCTTACTTGCCACCGGGATCATTGCAAGTACGTTAATGGATAAATATGGTCCTCACGGTATAGCTCTGTAGGATCTAGGCATAATAAAGAATGTTAACCGTTATCTTTTTTATCGATTTTTAAAACGAAGGAAATTATGGAATGCAGAACCGTACTTTGATTATCACGGTTAACTACAGAACTTCTGAATTATTGTGCGCTTTATTAGCGAGTTTAGACGAGGAACTTTCTCTTAGGGAGTCGATTTTCCTAATTGTAGATAATGGCTCCGGCGACGATTCTGTAGAGCAGATAGAAAATTATTTAGCAACTAATGATGTGAAAAACTGTATTGTCTTGCCTTCAAAAGAGAACAAGGGGTTTTCAGCAGGCAACAATATTGCACTCGAATATGCCATTGCTAACAAAATTTTGTTTGACTACGTTTGGTTTTTGAACCCTGATACACGATTAAGAAACGATGCGGGGGAAGTGTTACGGCAGTTTCTTCATGCCAATAATGTCCACATTGCAGGAAGTAGGCTAGAAGATGAAGATGGTACTTGGCAGTGTTCTCATTTCAATTATCCAAATGTTACCGCTGAATTTAGCCAGGGGCTACGATTCGGGGCTTTCGATAGAGTTTTCAACAGGAGCTTAGTAAGGCGTCAAGAAGCTAGTGAACCCTGTAAAGCTGATTGGCTAGCGGGCGCTTCTTTTATGATGACACGTGAGTGTTTTGAGATTTTGGGCCTTATGGATGAAGAGTACTTTTTGTATTTTGAGGAAGTTGATTATTTTCTAAGCGCAAAAAGGTTAGGGCTTGAGGCTTGGTATGTACCCGAGAGTCGTGTTTTTCATGAAGTAGGGGCCTCAACGAAAATAAGTGACAGCCGAAAAAAAGCACCTCGCCGCCCAGATTATTGGTTTGAGTCGCGAGCAAGGTTTTATACCAAAAACTATGGTTTTTTAAAGCACTTGTTAGCGGATTTTTCTTTTATCGCCGGATATGGAGTATGGAAGCTGAGGAAACTAGTATCTGATAGAAGCGCTCTCAAACAGGAACCGCCACATTTTTATTTAGATTTTTTAAAACACTCTATATTTTTTTCTTGGCTAAAAAAATGAATTTATTGAAGCAGATTAAAGAAGACTGGGAGACGCACGGTAAAGACTGGACTAAACCTGGTTTTAGAGCATTGGCCTATCACAGGTTTGGTAATTGGCGAATGAAAATAAAGCCTAAGCTATTAAGACTTCCGTTTTCATTTTTATATCGATTTTTATACAGAAGAGCGCGGAATATTTACGGTATAGAAATACCCTACACGGTAAAAATAGGGCGGCGAGTAGTTTTTGAACACCAGCACGGCATTGTAATTCATGGAAACTGTGAAATAGGCAATGGATGTATCATCCGTCAAGGCGTGACATTGGGTAATAAAAATCTACGATGCCCACATGATGCTCCTAAACTTGGCAATAATGTTAACGTAGGAGCAGGCGCAAAAATTTTAGGAGACATTAGGATCGGAAATGGTGCTCAAATAGGGGCTAATGCTGTTGTTTTATGTAAT
Source organism: Alteromonas sp. BMJM2 (assembly GCF_027257845.1). GTDB lineage: Bacteria > Pseudomonadota > Gammaproteobacteria > Enterobacterales > Alteromonadaceae > Alteromonas. The sequence goes on from NZ_JAPVOT010000002.1 coordinate 247,570, forward strand.
GTAAAAGAAAATGACATTGCGACAGGTATTGTTTCTAAGAAAAATTATAAAGGCTAATAATGTACGCATTAGCAAAGCCCAATTTTTTAGTTTAAGGATTTAAATCAATGGAAAGTAGTACACTTGACTCCCCTATATTTATCGTCGGTCCTTTGAGGTCAGGAACAACGCTGTTAAGGCTGCTCATTGCGAATCACCCTAAAATTTCTGGTATCGGCGAATTTGAAGAGTCGGTATCGCAGATTATTGATGGTCAATGGCCTGAATTAAATAAGTATTATCGTTTTTTAGAAAATGACCGAATGTTTCAAGACAACGGTTATTCAATTGACAAATCTCTTTCTTATGAAGAGTTGGTGAGAAGCTTTCTTCTGCAGGCATATGAAAAACAGCCAAATAAGTATATTTCAGGCTCAATTCATTCACATTTTGATGAGCTCCCCGCTATTTGCCCAAATGCGAAGTATATTCATTTATCGCGAGACCCTAGGGATGTAGCGCGTTCTTGTATAGGTATGGGGTGGGTTGGAAATGTATGGTATGGCGCCGATTATTGGACCGCGCCAGAGAAACGTTGGATAGAGCTTACAAAAAAAGTTAATCCTAAATCTTTATTGGAAGTTCGCTATGAAGAGTTAGTATGTAAACCCGAAGAAGTACTAACTGAAATATGCGACTTTTTAGGTGTAGATTTTTCTGAGGAAATGCTAAAGATTGATAAAACTTCGACTTATGCTCGCCCCGATGCTTCATTTGGTGAGCAGTGGCGAAAAAAGTTATCTCGAAGAGAAGTTGAACTAGTCGAAAGCAAGTGTAAAGAACTGATGCTACAGCAAGGATACGCAATTTCAGATCAAAGTAAGAATCATAAAGTATCGCAGATTGAGCTCGTACGCCTCTTTGTTGCAAATCGCATTGTGAGATGGTCTTTTAATTCAAAAAGGTGGGGCTTTAAGCTTTGGTTTAAATACAACATTGCTAAGCGATTGGGAACTCGGAAATGGTACGAAAAATTACAGAATGATGTTAACAACAAGCAGCGTATGTACTTAAAGTAAACATTAAATTTTTAACTATTTATAACAGCTCTGACTTTTCCTCTTTTACTTTAGGGAAAGTCAAATCTTTGCAAAAGCGCCTTAATCTATTTTAAATTAAAATTTGGATCATTATTCTTGACTGTTAAGTTCGAAGCCATCAGAAATATATTTTGAAATAGATTCGGCGGTATACTTTTCATTCCATAAAAATCTGCTTCTATTTTTGATTATTGAGTCCATTATATCTTTGTCTTCAATCGAGTTATTAAATTGCTCGAAATAAGACTGTAGGTCACGATTAGGGGCTCTAAAGCCCATAGCCTCGACAAATTCTAAACCTTGGTCTGTATACTCAGAAAAATAATCGCGATGCGTGGTTAATCTCTTAATTGAAAGAAATAAACTTTCTAACCAATTGTCGTTTTTGCGCCATAGAAAAGTTTTGTTATTGATGAACTCTAAACCTTCCAAGCTACCAGAGGTAATAATAGCCTTAGATTGTGAGTGTTTAGAATCATGTATTATATTATCTTCGAAGCTAATATTTCTCCAGTTATCATTATTGAGGATAAAGCCAACTTCGTCGACTCCATACACAATGTTGTTTTTTATGACAGCATCTTCAATTGACTTAGTCATCTTCAATGCATACGAGCCTTTATGTTGTTCTTGATGTGCAATAATGTTGTTGGAAACTTTCAAACCGCGAATATCTTTCGCAGCTATAGGCCAACTAATATTTCTGTTTGTCGGTTTTCCGCTTCCCAAAGACAAAAACACATTACCTTCGACCGCAGCGTTTACGAATCTAAACTTTTCAGACGTATTACCGCCAATGCCAACACCTATCTCACCCTCGTAGAATATATTTCTTTTGATAGATATATTTTGACTCAAACCTTGTTTGTCGCTTCTCATTTTTATACCCATACTTGAAGCTCTAAAAATAAGGTTGTCATGGATTGCTATATTGCTCGAACCATTTATATACATGTTGTGGTTAAATATTGTTGCTTGTGCCCTATCATGCTCTCGACCATGCGAACTACTTTGTACTAGCCAACCATTGTGATCAAAAAAATTCTGGTTTATCAACAGGTTATCTGCACCACTTACAAATAATCCTTGGGCGTGCGAATCCATACTATAAGCACGTGATATAATGTTGCGACGTATTGAAATATTTTTTAATACAGCATCATCACCATATCTCTGAAAAATTACTTGTCCATAGTCAACTCTATTATCTTCTAAAGAGATATTCATATGACTACCTACGAACCTCACCCCGCTAAAATGACTATTAGAGGCGCTAGGTTTGGTTACCTTCGTGTGTAAGCCGATAATATATATGTTACTGGAAGACTTTATAGCAGATATTTTATTATTAAAGATAGGGCGTTCCAAACTGTGCCCATATGAAGAGATGAGTATAGGATTGGCTTTCGACTCTCCATGGATGTTAGTTAAATCTACTAAGAAGTCGAAAATATCTCCTCTCTTGAAAAGTACCCAACCCCTTTTTTTCCTTAACAGCAATTTCCTTGCTTGCTCGAATGTCGCAAACGGATCTAACGGGCTAAGGCCCGTATTTTCATCATTTCCGTCTGTGCTTATATAGTAGATGAGCGTACTCGGTGGTTTGTCGAAAGTCGTCCACCCGTTTTCTGTACTTCTATCACTAGAATGCTCACTGATATCAGATGGGCCGTAGCATCCTAAGTCAAAAGCATAATCTATATAACCGTCACCATCGTTATCTAATCCGTCGTTACATTCAGTCTTATCAACTATTATTTTTTTGGACGACTCACCCGCCTGTGCGATTGTGACAATCAAGAGCAATACTAATAAGGATGGCAATTGAAAAAGAACTCTTATAAAAAGCATGCTTTTAAACCCCTGCAAATTATCTATCTTAATAGTCAAATGAAACAGCTTTTACTCTTTTCTTTCACCCATTTCTTAAGATCGGGCTCTTACGTAACACAAGTGATAGTATAATTAGCGATAATTCCGAGAATATAGCCTACTGAAAAGATAGGGTAAGCACGTATTTCAGATAGTATATTCAAGATTCCTAATTTTCGTTTAAATTGCCAATGTATAGGCAGGACGAGTATAGAATAAAACGCCACTCCCCAGATAGCATAATTAATTCCACCGAGTTTAAACAATAATGGTATCGAGATCAGCTTAACAGCGCTTTCTAACGCAAGGATGGCGCTAACATATTTAGATTTTCCCAGTGCCAAATAGACTGCGTTAGACATAGAGGAAGGAGTAAACAATAGTGAAAGGGCTAAAATCTGCAGAAAATACCCTGAAAGTACGTATCTCTCATCATAAAGCAACGAAATAAGGGAATTACCAAATGAAAATAAAAAGCCCGAAGAAATAAACGCTATTAAATCTGCCTTTAACCTTATACGGTAATATATGTGCCCAAGTGAATCTATATCTTCCCTTGCAGTTTTACTTAGTAACGGAAAAAAGACAAGACTCTGAAGTTTCAGGAAAGCCATCATTATTGCTGAAGAAATAAAAACCGCTATAGAGTACGCGCCCATCGTTGTTAGGTCTACGAGGGAGCCAATTATTATTTTGTCACCTTCTTTTAATACTGCGGTTAGGAGACTTGTTAGTATTATCCACTTTCCGAAACTGAAAACTTCCCTAAAGCTTTCTTTTTCAAATCCTATTCTATTACACGAGTTTTTAAATGCTAAATGCGATGCAATTGTGTAGCTTGTTGCGCCCAATATGCCGCCGAAGAGTAATGCATTGATTGAAGGATCGTAATGCGCCCAAACGATCATTGAGAGCATTCCAAAAAACTGTCCAAATAATTCAATAATAGTTAGGCGAAACAATTGTAATTTTCGCTTCGAAACAGCTATACCAATTGACGCAAAGCCTGTTATGAGTGGTGTTAAAGCTAGAAAAAGAAGTGTGTTTACTAAGATTGGTTCACGAAGAGCCGTTCCTTCTGCAAAGAATTTTATATTCTGTAAGTAACTTAGGATAAAAGAAAAAGTTATAACTAGGCAACTTATTATCGCACCACGAATTAGTTGTAGCGTCCAAGCGGTTTTAAGGAAGTTAGTTTCTTCACCTCTAGTGGACTTTACTACGCTCGGAGATATGCCAATATCAGAGAGCATCGTAAGTATAAATATAAAGGTCTGGCAGATTGCCATAACACCAAACGCTTCTGGAACGAGAAGCCTTGTCATAATTAAATTACTGAACAATCGTAAGAGTTGGGATACACCGTATCCAATTAATACCGTGATGCTTGTCGTTTTTAAATGGTTTTTTTTCACGCGATACGCCAGCTTTGTGCTTCTAATTATAGCCAGACAAAAGGCGTGAGTTTTCTAGAAACAGACCTAACTATATACTTTAAGCGATACTCTAATGATTTATAGTTTTTATTTGAGCCGCCACATATACCGCGAAAAATTGGTTCGACTTTTAGTCTAGGACAAGTACCTTTTTCTAGTAAGCGCTCATTTATTATTTTTTGAAAAAGGCTCTTTTCAACAACTGAAGAAAAATTTTGGCCTGAATTCATTAAAAAATCTTTGTAGAAGTTTGAGTTATATGCGAAAGCTCGCATGTCAGCCCACTTGTTACCCCCAAGTTTTTCACCAATATACGGTACGCTTCTGAGATCTATATATAGTTGAGAATCAGAAGGCCTAGAATTTATGAGGGAGTTAATGTTTTCGATTATAAGTCTGCCAGTGATTTTCCATATATTGTTATTTTCGCCATAGTTTTCTTCTACATATTTGTTTGCTTCGTCTAATATTTCAAATTCACATCTTCCTTTCCCTAGGCTTGGCGAGCACGTACCTTGAAATGAGTGTAATTGTAAGTCTATTTTTTTAGCAGATGCATTTTTCTTCAGTGGTGCGAATACAGATAGGTCAGCGTTGGTATTTTCGCAGAATAAAATAACATCAATGTTTTCGTTTAAGTTGTGAATGTAAAAATCAAGCGCGTTATAATAGTCGCTAATTCTTAGTTCTGGAGAACTTCTTAAGTTATTTTTCATTTCACGACTAGTGTTGATTGCAGCAGTTAGTAGTAGTATATTTTTTTTCATTTTGAGGCACTCTGATAAAAAATTTATGAGGCAAAAGTTCTAGTTAACTATTAAAAGAAGGTTGGCTTCTTAGTCTTAGAGCGAAGTATCCAATCATAAATTTCAGTTACTTGTTCCGCTTTTCTTTCCCAGAGGTACTTTGCATCAATCTGAGCTTTTCCATTCACAGACTTTTCTAGTATCTCTGATGGTGAACTAGCTATGTTTATAAGCATCTGTCTGTATGAATCAATTAACTCACCTTTTGTGCCTATTGGGACTTTGTAGCCGGTATCTGCTTTTACAAGCTCTCCTGGTCCAGCATAGTCTATAACTACCGGAACCAGGCCTAATGCCATCGCCTCAAGAACAACACCACCACCAAACTCTCGTATACTAGGAAATGTTAATAAATTTGATCTTTGGGCAGTATTTGCAACTTCCTGATGCTCTAACCAACCATGGAAAGTGACTCCGGCACTTATTTCTAATTCCCGTGATATTGCCTCAAGTTCATTGCGAATTGGACCGTCGCCAATTATATCCAAAGTTATTAACCCTTCTTTGATTAGTGGTGAAGCGGCGATAAGAAGTACGTCAGGGCATTTATAAGGTACTAATCTTCCAATAAAACAACATTTTATCGGGCTATTGATTTCTAACTGCGCGTTTCTATTAAATCTTTTTGAGTCAACACCATTTTCTGGTATGTAAATTACTTTATTTTGGTACTTGGTTGGTATTTCGCTTTTTGTATGCAAAGAGCCCACTATAATGCACGACGAATTTTTAATAGTGGAATTTCTACTGGGTAAGAGTTTATATACTGAACGTACGTAAGATAACCATTCTCTCTCTCTCCTTCTTTCACCATCGAAACCTTTTGGCCAAGGGACTCCTCCATTCAAAGGTCCCATGACGAATGGCACCTTATATTTTCTACATTTTTTAGATATTTTACTCTGCGCTGTTGGGGAGAGTGGAGTGACTCTATGCACGATATCGTAGTGGCCTGCTTTAATAAGTTCTCCAAACTGCTTCCATACAAGTTTTTCAAAATACGGATATGAAATTAAAGAAGTCAGTGCAGTCGCGAGTGTCCACGCTACTCCCTTTCCCTTAGTTAACAACTTTAGAATTTTATAAACTTTAGCTGCAACTTTTTCGCTATCTATTGCGGTAAAGTCTTTCCCTTCGACTAGGCCTGCCCTGATGAAGGCTGCCTTGTTTCTTATTTGAGTAACGATATGTACATTATGTTTCTGTCTAATAGCATTGGAAATTGACCACCCAACTAAAGGTACGCTTACCCACTCTGGATTTGCAGCTTCAGCTATGATTAAAACATTGTGCTTTGCTGTCATTAGGCACCCTCTCCTAGTTTGCTCGTTTTACAATCTTGTTGATAACGATTTCGATTATATTCAAAACTTTGCTTTCTAATTAATTCTGCCGTTAACCCGGCAATAAGCCAAAGCCAAGAATGGCCTAAAGATGAATTGATTAACTGATCGAACATTACAACAACTGAAAGAATAATTAGTGAAATAAATAACTTAAGATTTAAAGTCAGACTATTACTAAAGGAAGTAAATCCATTTAATGCTGGTGCAACGAATAAACTAAAAATTGCTGCAAAATAGAAGAAACCATATTTTGAGTAAGCAATAATCCAATAACCGTCAGTAACGGAGTCGTGAAGGCGGTTTCTGTTCCATCCCCCCCAGCCTATAAACCATTTTTCTTGAGTGTGTGCTAGTAACTGGATTTCGTTCATAAAACGTAATTTTAATGAGCCATATTTATCTTCGCTGAACGAAGATGCAATTTCCAAAATCGATTCATAGGGAATGAACCCCACTATTGAAAGTAAGGGATACGCAAGGAAAACAAAAAATAGTGCCCAAAAAACTTTTGTACTGATATATCGAGCTATAAAGAAAATGGCAAAGAATACGAGTAACCAGATAAAAGCACTCACAGTTTTACAAAGTAAAAGCACTACAGTTATAAATGCAAAAACAGAATAATCTAAAGTAGGACGAGAACTTCTCATGTATCGTGCCTTGATAAAAGCCAGAGATGCACAACACATAAAAAACATGGCAACTAATAGCCCGTGCCCCATGAACACTACGGGTCTAAACCCACCCATCCTCACTTGTTGGGCGAAAGAGTGGGGGAAAAACCCGTAAATCCATGTATGTAGTTGAGGGCTTAACCTTATTTCAACAAGCGCAAAAATACTGTAAATAAGGCCCGCAGATACAAGTAAGTTTATTAGCTTGGTTACATCTTTAGATGAACTTACTACACTTATACCGATTATATAGGGTAGCAAAAACAAGTATTGTGCGATTACCGATGCTATAGAGTCATACGGTGTTAAACCAGGGTTGAATTTTTCGCCGTCAAATACGGGTTCGGTGTTAAAAAACATGTTGATGAATGGAATAGCTGTCAGAAAAAGGATTAAAAACTTTTGTAGATTAGTTCGTCCGAAATAATGAATCTGCAGGCGCTTTATAAACAAGCAACCGATCAATGCACTCACTCCTGCAATTTGGTCTTTTCCCATTGCAGGTAATAAAGGAGGGTCAATAACAGTAGCAGCGGGCAAAAACATATAGCCGCCTACAATAGTAATAAAGGAGGCTGTTAGCGCATCAAACCTTCTATAAAAAAGCAAGGCTAATAACGGCCACGCTAACAGCGCTATGTAGGCAAAACTATTGGGCATACTACTAAATTGCTCGGTATATATTCGTTAGCCAAAGAAAGTTTTGGTAATAACGCTTGGTTAAAATTTGAGGCTTTTGCAGCAAGCGATAACACCATTCCATGTGGGCTTTTTGAATCCACATAGGTGCCCGCTTTTCGTCGCCGGTTAAAAATAAGATAGAGGCGCCTACGCATAGTGCCACACCACGAACATTACTTTGCTTCATGCGCTCTGAAAGTATTTCCTGTCGTGGAGAGCCTACCGCTAAAAAGTACACATCTGCGTTTATTTGCTTGCAGAAGTCTACGGTTTTTTGCACTTCGCTCTCATTGTTTATAAAGCCCATAGGTGGGTTGTAATGGTTCAAATTAAGATGCGGGTACTTTATTACAAGCTTATCAAAAACACTACGCTCGCCACCAATAATTGCCACTTTTTTGGTGGTAATCATACTAGATTTAAACAATTCATCGGTAAGCGTACTGCCGGGTACTACCTCAATCTTTCGCTTCAACTTCATCCACAGCATTTTTTGCAATATACGGCTGTCGCACAGTTTTAACGACGCGTTCTCATATATATGCAGCAATTCAGAAGTGCTAGTTTGTTGAGCAAGTCTTGCCAAGTGGTCGATATTTGGAGTAATTACGGTTTCCAATGTATCGCTTTTCGACAAGTCATCTATTTTGCTTACTGTGTCCTGCAAACTAATATCGTGTAAGTCCACAATACCTGTTTTCACAATATTGAGCTTAGCTAAAGCCTTTTTCTTTCCATTTAAAATGAACTTCATTTTGCGGCCCTCATTTTTGTGTTTTTATTTAGCATTTGGCTTAAGTTCATTCGTATAAACAAAAGCTGTAATGCTAGAGGTTTAAAGAATTCCCCAGTGAACACATGCATACAGAACACTTGGTGAAGTCTGAATTGAAAATCCTTTTGTTTAAAACCATTCTCAAGCTTATTTCTTTTCTTTAGTAGCCAATAGCTAATGCGCAGCTGCAGCGCGTTTGGCTTTATTTTTTTAAGCAGGGTAGTGTCAGCTATTTCTGGCAACACGGTGAATAGGTTTGAAAGAAGGTGATAGGTAGGTACCTTTACTGCACTGCTTTTAACAAGGTGGGTAAAGGTGTGTTTATTAAATAGTGGTGACGTAAGTAACCGGTAAGCATCACACAGCGCATAGGTTTTAAAACTCATGTCAGAAAACCCATGTATAGCAAGGTGTATTAGCTGATACTCTGGGCTTAGGGTTCTTATTAGCGAGTTATTATAAAATGGGTGTTCGCTACTTGTACTCCACAAATGCTGGTAATCAACATCAAATAAATACGGGTGACACAGCGATTTATGTAAGTCTATGGGGTATCCAACCGGGCCTTTAGGCTTATATGATTCTTCATATAAATCGCCAAATACGTCGGCCTGTTCTTTTTCCGTGTAGGTAAACGTGTTTGAAAATACACTTTGGGCGCGTTTCCAATCGTTTGGGTTAGCCAAAATATCTAAGTCGTTGCAGCCCCTTGGAGCGTCTACCGTATATAGGTTTGCGTTAAGCGCTGAGCTTTTTAATAAAATGAGCGGAAAGTTATGTTTTGCACTCAGTGCTGCAACTTCTTCAATTTGCGCTCGGTGAGCGAGCTGCATTGCTAGGTCGCTACTGCGCTTAAGCTGTAAAAAGCGTGCTGGGCTCTCTGACAGCTCGCTAAACCAGCTATCTGGCAGGTTTGCAATAATGACCGGAATTAACTTGTGAACTTGTTCAGAGGCGATTTGTATGTAGTTTAAAGCCGATAATATGTTTTGCTTTGTATCTGCAGCAACACCTAAACAGGCTACTCTTATAAGGGTAGATTCCATGTTTAACACATTCATGTTTGACTGAAAAAGTTCAGTGCTGGTGTCCATACCATTTGTCTCTAAGGGTTAGTGTCCGTAAATTAAAGAATGCGTAGACTGCAAAACGTTTTTAGTAATGTTTTCTGGCAATGTGCTGAGTACTTCACCTAAATCAGGCTTTCTACCTTTTAAATTGTGGCAGTCGGAGGCCACATATTTCGCTGTTCCATCATTTAACAGTGAATGCGCCATTTTTTGTACATCGTCTCCAAATTTACCCGTTAGTGAGCTGGCGGTAATTTGAAAAGGGCATCCTAAATCAATAAATGGTTGAAGCTTTTTAGGGTTATCAACAAACGTTCTATTTCGCTCTGGGTGCACAATAATAGGAGTGCAGTTATTCGCTAATAGCCACTTTACTAAATTGTCGCTTCCAAAAGGCACGTCTTGCCGAGGAAACTCTAGCAAAAATACGTTTTTCCCTGATGCTGTAGTAAGCCAGGGAATATCGTTATTAGATATTAGCTGCATGACTTCAGGGCCTATCCTTACTTCTGCGGCAAGCTTAAGCTCGATAGGCAGCCCTTCTTTTTTTACCACAGTTTCGAATTTGGCAAAATGCTTGAGTAGGTCTGCTTTGGTGTTGTTGAAACGCCCAGGTTGGATATGAGGAGTCAATATTTGTGTAGTTACGCCTTGCGACACAGCAACAGCAAGCATTTCAAGACTTTCGTCGAGGGTTTGTGCACCATCGTCTACTCCCGGCAAAATATGGCTGTGTATATCAATCATCCATCTACACCCAAACATCTACTTCTGTCGAATAAAAAGCCTTCATATAGAAGGCTTTATTCGGAGTCGTTATTCAGTAAAAATTACTAACGGCTACCAGCACTATCCTTCGAACGGATTACGCTTTGTATGTCCGCCTTGTTCATCAGGAATGCTTCCTGAAAACCCTTTTGTAAGTTCTGCTAGCGTTCCAGGGTTTTCGATAACCGGCTTTTTATACGCTTTTTTACTGTGTTGATTTGTCTGATTATTCATTGTTACCAATCCCTAAATAAAATTATGCTTTGTTCAGTACTTTCGAAGAACGACGTACTGCAATGAGTAACCCGCATATCATGATTGCTAGTGTGCTAGGCGCTGGTACGGTAACTTGGTCTACGTCTGCGAAGAACACAACTTCTTGTCCCGACTGCACTGGGGCAGAAAAATCTACAGTTAGTGTATAGAACAGATCGCCAAAAGCAGGGTCGACTTGGTCTGAATAAAAACCGACTGCGCCAGCAAATTGAGTAACAAACGCTAACCCATTTCCTGAGCCCGGAGTATATTCAGGTCCGCCATCGTTTTCTGAAAGAACATCGAAAACAAAGCCAGAAGAAAGCCCATTTAAGATAAGGCTTGTAATACCAACGCTGTTAAAGTTATTAAGCACCCAGTCGCCATAAAAAATGCCGTTATCAATAGCGCCAAGTGTATAGCCTGCTTGAGACAATTCCCATTCGCCGTCGACAAAGGCTCTTCCTGATCTGCCCTCTGCAGCAACAGGTGTTAAACCACCATTGTCTGCTACCAATTGCCAAAGGGCCGAGCTAGACGTGTTGTCTTCATAGTTGATAGTTACTTCTAGCCCAACCATATCGGCACCAGTTGCGGGGCTAGTAACAATTAAAGACGCGTGCACAGCGTTAGTTAAAGCTAACAAAGATAAAGTCAAAATAAGTTTGCGAATCATATTACGGATCCCTGTAAAAAGTGGTGAAATTTAACGCAAGTGTGCATTAGTACTAAAGACTAAGCAAAATACGATCCATGTAAAATAAACTTAACTATTACAGTGGCTTATGTTTTTTTAGATAAGGCGGTGATAAGGCTTAATTTGTCACTGTAAAAAAACCTAACAAAAACTGCAGGTCAAAAGTGAACAAATTAATGTAGAAAAAGTGTTAACTGAGCACGCAAGATAACATGAGAAAAGTTCGTTGCAAATTACGTTTTTAGCAATCAGAGTATAAGCACTTATTGAAAAGGTTATACTATCACTGTGTCGCAATCTAATGCTTATGTAATATTATTTGGCCGCAATTCAAAGGCTTCTGAAGCATACGTGGCCTTAAAGATGTCCGAAAACTCAGCTTTCAACGGCCATCACGTTACCGCCATTTCACCTCCTCAGTTTTCTCAAACGGTGAGGTTTTTGGCCTTTAATCGGCTTGGTAATGATAATAATACTAAATTTAGTGATGGAGTATATTTTGATGGTTGTGAAAAAAATGTTGCACTGTCAAAGGGCAGTTGTGCACTAAATTGGCAAATTGAGGAAAATAGCCCGTTTTTCATTGCCTCTTATTTGCGACATTGTGCAAATTTGGCTGTAAAGAATCTCGACAATGGCAAATTAAACCTCATTGGCAGTGATGTTGCCTCAAACCTAAGTGAGCTAGGCAGTAATTACAGGGCCGCTGCGCCAGCTGATAATGGCGAAAACATATTGTTAGCAACATCGCCTTTTAATCCGCAAACATTATTTTATGCAGAGATAACACAGTTTCCAAAAACCTACATTATAAGTTCTTCTATAGAAGCAATTTTAAGTGTTGTTGAGCCCAAATTAAGTAAAGTTGCATTAAGCTTTTGGTTAGCTGGTAGGCCCGACCCTAACTTGTCGCTTTACAGTAATGTACACCAGGTACCGCAAGGTGGGTTTACTGTACTCTCTACCACTAATGCGGTAAAGCAGGGGGTGTACTGGGATATAGACGCGCAAACCAGCAGCTGTAATGCGCCACTGTCTTCTAATGCTAACCAAAAAAAGCTGTATAACCTTTTGCAACACAGTGTTGATGCATTGCTTCCTAAAAACAAAGATGAAAACGCTGTATTTTGTCAATTAAGTGGGGGAATGGATTCTACCTCTGTACTGGCTATTACCCATCAAGTAAGGCAGCAACGGGATGTAAAGATTAACAGTATTTCCCATTTATATAAAAATACAGAAAGCGCCGATGAGCAAAGTAATATAAAAGCAATGCTTAACGCTTATCCAGCAACGAATAGCCACTTTTTAGAATTAGACAATTTTGTAGATCATTCCTTTTCAAGCCTATACCCATCTCATCCGCAGAGCCCAGGTATTGTGCTGTCTCCAAAATATCATGCCGAAGCAAACCTAATGAAAGCCACTAATGCCACCACCATGTTTACTGGCAACGGAGGCGATGAAATGTTTTGGGGGCACAGCTTAGCGTATTTCGACCGGCTTACTGGTGGAGATTGGAAGGTCATTAATGAAGTGATAAGCAGTGCAAAAAAACTAAATTTACCTATAGTAAAAGCGCTTAGAAGTGTATTTTTAGGCCCACTGAAGCAGTATGTTAAATCGACATTGAGCGGTTCGCATTTTGAAGATAGATTGGCTGCTTTTGTCCTACCCAGTTGGCTTACAGATAAGGCAAAAGAACTTATTGCTAATGCTGAGCAGCGCCCTAATCCTTTTGCTGGCGATAAACACAATTTAGCACGCTATGCGCGTTATGAAGGTTTGTTTCAAACGTCTACATTTAATCCGATGCGGTCGTATCAAGCGGTGTTCGATAACTACGGCCTTGATGTAAAACACCCGCTATTTAATTCGCACATTGCTCAATTTAGTTTTGAAGTGCCGCAACATCAGCATATTAGCGGAGAATTTCCCAAGTTATTACTTCGCCAAACCATGAACAATTATTTACCTGAACAAGTATGCTGGAATCAAAAGAAAACCGTGTTCGACCGCCACTTTGCAAACTTATTGGTGAATAACAAAAAAGAAGTGCGTAAATTACTTGAGCATGAGGGTCTTGCAGATCTGGGCCTAGTTGATAACAGCAAAGTATTAAAAGCGTTCGATACTGTTATGGCGAGTAAAGCGCCTAGCCTGCAGGTAGATTTGCTTTACGCAATTTTAGTTCAGTCGTGGTATCAGACTCACATAGCTTAAAATAGCGCTCTCTCGGTATTCTCTTTAAATCGTAAAATTTAACTTAGAATTTCACATCATAAATTTAAAATGTGTTGAGATACCGATTGAGTATCGGTTATCTCTTTATATTGCACAATATTGTCTGCGGTGTCGTTAATAAGCTCGTCGTAAAGCGTAAGCCAAGCGTGCGCATCTAGCTTACCTTCTGTATTTATTTTTACGCCAATGCAAATAGAGGGAAATATGATGTGCTGCTGCAGCATGTTTTTGAGTGCTAAACATCTGTGCATGCAATTGAAATTAATAGGAATGTGTCTTCTTACGCAGTTTATGTGCCTGTGCAGCTCGAGTGCTAACGCTACGTCGGCTTGTTTTTTTTCACTACTAACAGTGTGCCGGCTACTGGTTGGCGAGGAAGATTTAGCGCTGAGATGGTGTTTCCAGCGATTAAACGATACATGCCCAACTACAATGCGCCATTTTGTTAACGTGTATAAAGCTTTCATTAGCAGAAGAGGGCTGTAGTTCTTAATATTCATTAATCAACTGAATACACAAGCTGTTTGTCTAACAGCGTAGCTAGCAACGCATGCAAGTCGGCTTCAACTTCAGACTCTTTTGCGTCGTATTGTGAGCAAATAGCGTTAACAATTTCGTCAGTTGAACTCCCTAACCTTACTAGTTCAACCATGTCTGCAGCCACTTCATTAAGCGTATAGTACTGGCCGTTATTTACATCCAAAATAACCATCTCTTCTGATACTTTTTGCACTAATGCACTTTCTGCTAGTTTCACCGCATTTGGCTTATTTGGCATATATTGTCGCTCCTCCCATCTTTTGTCTTACTGCTCTGCGTAAGCTACTTTCTTTAATTGATTGTCTTTAATTGATTGTCTTTAATTTGATAAACGGCATCTGCAGCTTCTGTTAACGAGTGATCGTGGGTAACAACAATAACGGTATGCTCGAAAAGTTGTGTTTGTAGAAGATCAAAAAATTCCGCTCTTCCTTGACTGTCAGCATACGAGGTTGGCTCATCAAAAATAATAACTTTAGACTCCAGTAACAAAGCGCGTGCTAAAGACACTTTCTGACGCTGACCTGCAGATAGTAAAACCCCATTGTCTCCTACTTGTGTTTCATAAGCATTTTCAAGGGCGGTTATGAAGCGGTCGGCACCCGCACGTTTTGCTGCGTCTATAGCTTCCTCTTTACTTGTCTGTGGTCTTCCATACGCAATATTTTCGTATACTGATCCGTGGCATAAAGCCACATCTTGAGAAACCAACGCTATGTGGCTTCTTAATGAAGCTAAGTTGCAATCTTGAATATCTTGCCCGTCAATAAATATGTTGCCGCTTTGCGGTTGTATAAAACGCATCAATAGATGAAGAAGTGTGGTTTTGCCTGCGCCGTTATCACCAATTATAACGCTCACACTTTTACCCTTAAACTCAGCGTTCACATTGTGTAATAAAGGTATTGATTGCTCGTGCTTAAAGCTTAGCGATGAAAGTTTGATATCACCATGTTTAAAGTTGAGTATTTTTCCTAAATCGTTGGTGGCCTCTGGTGCAATAGCGAATACATCGATAATACGAGTAGATGCTCCATCTGCCTGCTGATATTGACCGTAAGAGGCGGCAAGATTACTCATCGGTTTTGCAAATAGTAGCCCGTACATTAATAAGGTAATTAAATCAGGAATACTCAAATCGCCCGAGCGATAGTGAGCGATACTTGCCAAAATAATAAAAACAATGCCCATAGAAATTATCATTTGAATAACGGGTGATAACAATGCCTGTAAATGGAATTGGTTTTTACGTAGCGAAAGCATTTGTTTTGTACTGTGTTTAAATTTATCGCTTTCAATTTTTTCACGGCCAAAGCTCTTTAGTAACTGTATGGTGCTAAAGTTTTCCGCGGCCTGGGCTACTAGATGAGCTTGTTGCTTAGTTGCCATTTCTGAAATAGGACGCACCCTGCGACTTAACAGCTTCAGCATAATGAAAAATATGGGAACCGTAACCGCAATAAGCGACGCAAGGTAAATATTAATGCTGGCCATTAACACTAGGGCGCCTAATGCTATAAGCACGCTAGGCACCAAGCTGCTTAATATTCCCGATAAAAAGTATGCGACTACGTTTACGTCGTTGCTTATTAGAGAAAGTATTTCACCTTTTTTTCTTCTGGAAAAGTAGCTAAGAGGAAGCATTTGTACGTGGTCATACAGCCTGCAGCTAAGTAGCGATAGAATATTTGCGCCTATCATGTTTACGCGAAAGCTACATTGATAGCGAACTAAGGCTTGTAGCAAAATTAAGCCAATCCAGATAGCAACAATAGATGTTTGGCTAATTCCAAATATTGTGGGCTTGTCGAGAACAACACTGGAAAACTGACCGATAAAATACGGAATAGCCAAGCTTACACCGCTTTCTAGCAGCATTAGAAAAAAGACAAAAGCATATTTTTGTCTATAGGCTAGAACATATTCGCTAAAGTGCTTAATAAACATAGTTTTTGCTACATGTGAAGCGGTAGAAGATTGCGACGAGGATGTAATCTATATGATTACTAAAAAGAATATCACCAAAAACTTGGAGTTTATACGAGAATTTTATCGAATATCTATGCAAATCTATGTAATAACCTTATGCTATTGGCAGCTAAGAATTAATCTACATATTTTGCAGGTTTTCAGTTATGCCGATGGCACTACGCAACGTTTTATTTTTCTGTGTACTTATCGTATCTTCATCGGTTTCAGGGAAAGACAGTATAGATGTCGCAATAATAGAGACGCTTCCCGTAAACATTGTTACCGAATCACGCATTGCGTTTGAAGCTGAGTTACAGCGCTTGATGCCTGATAAAGATATCCACTTTCGCGTTTACAACGCTGAAGGTTCGGTAGAGCAAGCCGATGCGCTGTTATCTGACATGTTAGCCGAATCTACCCCTGACCTTGTGGTGTCACTTGCAACCCTTGCTACCCGCGCAGTATTGAACAATGACGAGCTATTGCCTGTCCCCAAACTATTCATGGTGGTGTCTGAACCGGTAACCGAAGGCATTGTTTCTACGTTTGGCGCGACTAGCGAACGCAATATTACCGGTGAATCCCATGTGGTAAATACCAAGGTGAAACTCGACATATTAGACGGCGTGTTAGAGGCATCTCAGTCTGGTAAACCATTCAAAATCGCTTTACTTCATTCAACTTATCCATCCTCATTTAATGCCGCAAATGCGCTCTTAGCGCGACAAGCCGCTTACAAGAACATTGAGTTCATTCCTATTAAAACGCCTTATATTGCTAAAGAAGCTGGTTTAGAGGTAATGAAGGAAGACATTATTAGCCTTTTGAATTCACAAGAAACCACCCTCGACGGTTATTGGCTTTCTGCAGGACCATTAATTGAAACGCCTAATTTAATAGCAGATATAAAAAAGCAGACTGGATTGCTGCCTTTATTTGCCGAAAGTGTGTCGGCAGTGCAGGAGGGGGCGCTCATTGGCATTGTATCTCAGCCTAAAGATATTGGCGTATCTGCCGCTAATAAAGCTGAGCGAATTTTAGCGCTAGGTTCTTCACGCACTATACCAATAGAGCAAATTGAACATTTTACCGTGGCAGTCAATGTAACCACTGCTATTAAATTGCAACTTCCCATACCCTCAAATTACCTGAAACTCTCTGAACAGCACGTTTATCAATAAGGTATGGATAAGAGTTAATATGCGAATAAAATCAAAATTATTAGCGATTTACATACCAATACTTTTCGTTGGTATGGCGCTAACAGGCTACTGGGCCTATCTAATTGCTTACGAATCTGTGCGAGAGCGTGAGTATCAACTACTTACTCAAACGTTGGCCTTCAATGTGATGGAAATTGTAGAGGATCGCAGAGCGCTATTAATAGACTCAGGCCTTGAAAATGTTCCGGTTTTTAGAACAGCTTACCAAAAAGAAGTGTTCGAGGAACTTGAAGGCTTGCATAAACGTACTGGCCGGCACTTCTTAATTAGTGACGAAAGCACACGGCAAACTCTTTTCAGCACCCTAGATGTGCAAGTAGGCCCCAATATCAATAATGCATCAGTGATTACCGTGAGCGATTTCAAATTGGCATTTGGTGAATCGCAGTTCGATGGCCAAGATATCCTATTTGCATGCACCGCCTTTTCCCCTTGGAATTGGAAGCTAACGGTTATTCAGCCAGCCGATGCGCTGCAGGCTTCGCTGTCGAAAATTGCGTGGTTAACTATATTAGTCACCGTGTTTGCAGTTGCTCTAGTTAGTCTTCTGCTGGGAAAAGTATCCCAGTACTTCGTTATTGCGCCGGTGGAAAAAATAAGAAAAGCCGCAAGTAGAATAGCGATTGACCATAAGCAGGTAAATATTAACGTTCAGCAAGACGATGAGCTCGGTAGTTTAGCAAGAGATGTAGAGGTGATGTCTGCGGAAATCGCCGATTATGTCAATCAGGCGCAGCAGGCAAACCGTGCGAAAACCGATTTTCTTGCGGTAATGAGTCATGAAATAAGAACACCATTAAATGGTATACAGGGCCTTGCGACACTATTGCTAGACACACCGCTAAATGACAAACAGCACAAATACGCTGCCGATTTAAAAGCTTCAGCGTCTATTTTGGCGAACGTGATTAATGATGTATTAGATCTTTCAAAAATTGAGTCTGGAATGTCAGAGCTAGACATGGCGGAGTTTAATCTTGAGGAGATGCTGAGCGATCTGATCACCTTGCTCGGCACCAATGCAAGTGCAAATGGCTCAAGATTAATTTATTCCAGTAAAAATCTCGATGATGTTTCAGTAACCAGCGACATTACCAAGCTGCGTCAAATTATTATTAACCTAGTGAGTAATGCGATTAAATTTACTCGCGAGGGTACGGTAACGATATCGGCAAAGCTACAAAAGCCTTCTGAAAAACACACCCAAGATAATAAGCTCATCATATCGGTAAAAGACACTGGAATAGGCATAGAGCAAGACCGTTTAGCTCACATATTTGATAAATTTACTCAGTCAGATTCGTCTATCACTCGCCAGTATGGCGGTACAGGGCTCGGGCTTTCTATAGCCAAACAGCTCGCTGAATTATTGGGTGGTGATATTAAGGTAATGAGCAAAGTGGGTGAGGGGTCAAACTTCTTGGTCACCGCCATGGTGAAAAGTCGTCTGAAGGTAGACATAACTGAAGGCGGCTCAAATGCAAATGGACAAGGCGCAGCCCAACTTCGCAAAGGGATTAACGTACTTTTAGCCGAAGACAACGCGATTAACGCGGTAGTAGCAAAAGCCTTGTTAGAGCAGCTTAACTGCAACGTTACTCACGTAGAAAACGGCATGTTCGCCGTTGATAAGGTGGAAGAAAACGGCATCGACATGGTATTTATGGACGTTCATATGCCAGTAATGGACGGTATAGAAGCCACTCGTCGTATAAGAAAGCTGTCGGGGACTCTTGGTGAAATACCCATTGTGGGGTTAACAGCTGAGGCCTTTCAGGAGCGACATATTGCGTTTAAAGAAGCGGGAATGAACGATATTGTTACCAAGCCAATTACTATCGATGGCTTACGGAATAGTTTATTGAAGTTAAACCTGTGATGATTTTTAGGGTGAATGGACGTTCTTGCGCTAGAATCATAGCTCCATTATAAAATTAATCATTTGCAAAACACGGAGGCGTTTTCCTTGCAGGCTAATAAAGCAAAAGAGCGAGTTCGCCTTCGAATAGCCTTAATTATTGGTGCACTCATTGTTGCGTGTTTTATGGTTGCAGATTTTTTACTGCTGCCAAGCGCCATGCATCAAATTTATCTCTATGACCGCCTCTTTGTTCAAATACCGATTATTCTTGTCGCGTTGGTGCTGTCATTTTGGCGGCACTTTTCTCACTACCGAGCCTATATATTTACAACCCTTTTGGTGGCGCTGACTTACTCTAACTACTGGGTAATCTACGTTTGCTGGCAGGAATACCAATTTGCTTTTCCTTATGAGGGAACCATTTTATATGCGTTTTACTGTGTATTTGCCTTAGGCATTCCTTTTCGCTTTGCCATTATCAGCGCAGTAATCAATGTAATTGGCTTTATTGTGGTGATGTGGCTAGCACCCGCCTATGGCGATCGTATGCCTATTTCGCTAGGCTTTGTCGCCGCCTCTTTGTTTACGTGCTCGTACGCAAAATATCGCTTAGACAGAAGCCTCACGTTACTGAAAAAAACCAATGATCGCCTTACCAAGCTCAGTAAGTTCGACCCCTTGTCAGACTTACTCAATAGGCGAGCTCTGCGCAATCAAAGTGAAAACCTGTTGGCCTATTCAAAGCGCCACGGCGTGTCATTAGCAGTCATCATGTTAGATTTGGATGATTTCAAAGCCTACAACGACCACTTTGGTCACCAGCAGGGTGATGAAGCGATACGTCAGCAATCCTCTATACTGCAAGGCATATTTAAGCGTGAAACGGATATCATAGGTCGCTATGGTGGCGAGGAGTTTGTGGTTGTGCTTAGCGACGTAAATGAAGAGCAACTTAAGCAAAGCTGCCAAAATATCTTACAAGGCTGGGAGGGGACAAACTTAGCTCACGCACCTAATGCGGCACATCCATTTATAAGTTGCTCTATCGGCGCTGTTATTACCAATAACCCTGGCGATGCCTCAATAGATAGCCTTATTGGTGTTGCAGATAAAGCACTGTATAAAGCAAAAAATAAGGGTAAGGCCTGTTACGAAGTTGTCGCGCTTTGATTGGTGTAATTTAATTAAAAAAAGCGGAATTGGAAAAGCTTAGTCGGTGAAGTAGTGTAAAGCACACCACAGTTTACGCCGTGTTGAAGGCCGCAAACCATGGTGTGTACGGTTTTATCGCTAAACGTTGACCGTATATCGGCCTACAGTTTTACAATCATCTTGCCTGTATTTTTGCCTTCAAACAGCATGTTTAAACCTTTCTCGGCGTTTTCTAGTCCATCGATGGCGTGCGCGCGATACTTTATTTTGCCTTGCTGTACGTAAGGTGTGAGCTTTTCAAGCAGTTGAGGTAGTTCGCCCCAGTGATCGGGCATAGCAAAACCGCGAATGGTAATACGCTTTTTGATAAGTGGGATCCAATTTGGACCTGCTGAAGGTTCGTCAGCCTGATAATCGGCAATCATGCCACACACCACTATACGCCCATGTGCATTCATTCTATTGAAAACGTGGTGCTGAATGGGACCACCCGTATTTTCAAAATAAACATCGACCTTGTCTGGGGTTAGCTCAGCCAGCTTGGCTTCCAGATCGTCTGTTTTGTAATTTATTGCGCCGTCAAACCCTAATTCGTTAACGATCCAATCCGCTTTTTCATCGCTGCCAACTACACCGATAACGCGCAAGCCATCCGCTTTTGCTAACTGACCTACCATAGACCCTACCGAGCCCGCAGCTCCAGTGACTACAATGGTTTCACCTTCTTTCGGGTGGCCAAAGTTATACAAGCCTGTTGTTGCAGTAAGCCCTGGTAATGCAAATACACACAGTGCCATTTCTTCTGTTACACCAGACTGTAGCTTGTTAAACCCTGAGCCATCGCTTAATACGTATTCTTGCCAGCCAGTCATGCCCATTACTTTGTCGCCTTCGGCGAATTTGGCGTTTTTAGACTTAACAACTTCACCTACGCCGCTTGAGCGCATCACTTCACCTAGCTCTACAGGCGGAATATAACTTTCTCTGTCTTCACTCATCCAGCCAAGCATCGCTGGGTCTAAAGACATGTGGGTTTGTTTTATCAGTATCTGCCCGTCTTTTACCTCTGGAATGTCTAGTTCTTTGGTTTCAAAAAGGTGAGGCCCTATTTTTTTATCACTAGGACGCTGAACAAGAGATATCGATTTGTAGGTAGCCATGGTTACCTCCTTATAGTGTGAACCATCAGTTCCCTTAAAAAGAAAGGGGCTATTATTTGGTTTAGGCGTTTAACAAGGGTGGGGGCTATTCATTCAAACACAAGTAGCACAGATACCAGTAGTACACACAAGTGCTGATCGATTTTTATTCAGTTGACCAAGTTGGAAGGGGTGTGTAGAGCGCCTAGCTATATTTTATTATTAACATAAAGAAGGTTTGCTGTTTACGTACAGTTTTCATTTTAGGTTATAAATTCGGCGAACGTGTCGTTAAAATTGTAAAAATAGTGATAAAAGTGCGTGAATAGCATTTAGCATTGTTGAACAAATGTGCTCCTGTCCGTAGAATGCGCGCTGCAATTTTTTCTTCAAATGAGTATTTTATGAAGCAACAGCTCTCTCTTCGTGCCTCGGTATGCCTAGCGTTAACAACATTCGCTTCTTCTTCAGCTTTTTCAGCTGGTTTTCAGGTTAACGAGCACAGTGCTAATGGCCTAGGTCGCGCAATGGCAGGCCAAGCCGCAACTCCCGAAAACGCCTCTATTCTAGCCACAAACCCTGCGGCAATTGGCGTGTTTACACAGTCACAATTTAGCAGCTCGGTTAGCGTTATTGCGCCAAGCGTAGATATTAGCGGTGATGTAAGCTACGCCGCCGGCGGACAAACCATTGGCTCTGCCGATGCGTCGAACCAGGATATTGCCGATACCGCCATTGTACCAAGCATTTTCTATACAACGCCTATCAATGACAAATGGGCTGCTGGCGTGGGCGTATTTACTACCTATGGACTTCGCTCTGACTACAGCGATGACTTTGACGCACTGCATTTTGCCGATGCAGCAGAGGTGCGCTCAATTACCATTAACCCAGCAGTTTCTTACAAAGTGAATGAGCAGCTAATGCTAGGCGCGGGTATTAACGCTACTTTTGCAGATGCAGAAATAAGTTCAGCTATTTCCAATAGTCTATCGCCAATATTGAGCAATGCGTTACAAACGCAAGTGCCTGCAACAACTTCTATTTTTAAACTGGAAGGGGAAGATTGGGGCTTCGGATGGAATGTGGGTGCGTTTTGGCAACCAACAGACATGACGAATATCGCGTTGTCTTATCGCGCTGAAACAGAGCTAACGTTAAGTGGTGAGGTAAGTTCACAGATTACGCCTTCGTTAAATCAGCCTGGTAGCCTAGATTTGAATTTAGCAGCTATCACTGAGTTGGCAGTAAACCAAAAGCTGAATAGTCAATGGTCGGTACAGGCCAGTTTAACGTTCACCGACTGGAGCACCTTTGAAAAGCTAGAAGCTAATTTAAGCGATGGTTCTGACTTTTTGATCAAACAAGAAAACTTCGATGATTCGCTGCGCGCATCTGTTGGTGTTACCTATTTATACAGTGATGAGCTTACCCTACGCGCAGGTTATGCCTACGACGATGGTGTAGTTACAATAGAAAACCGTTCACTCAGTATTCCAGATACCGATCGCCATTGGGTGTCAGGTGGCTTTACGTATTCATTTAGTGAAAGCACCTCTGTAGATGGCGCCTATGTTTACATTAATGGTCGAGAAGCGGATATCAATAAAACGCGAGCGCTTAACGAGCAAGGTACATTAACGTCTACGTTTGTGGGTACGCAATCTGCCACTGCGCATATTCTTAGCGTACAGGTTAACCACCGCTTCTAAGCGCCATTTTGCTTTTCATGGTACACAAGTCGCAGCGAAACCTGCGGCTTGTGTGCTATCTATCTATGTGCCGTTTATTCATGTGGATTGTAAATACGTTTAATCCACAGGTTGGAGGTTTTTTTAGCTTAATAAAGTGGTAGTTTAAGGTATCTCAATCACTGATATCGACATAACGCTTTCATGAAAAAACACATCTTCATACTGCTTTTCACCTTTAGCTCGCTGTGGCTATTCGGCTGCACATCCACTAGTAATATTGATACCGCAAGCACCAGCGTCTACGGGCCGAAAGTGTTTGAGTCGCCGTCGCTCACCGCTATTACTGTGGCTTATGCCCCTGAAATGCAGGGGATTTTGAAGCGTATTGAGCAAGATCCAAATGCAAGTATCCACACCACAACGAAAATCAAAGGGATAACGTATCGTTTAGGTACGTATCACGACCAGCCTATCCTCGTGTTTGCTACGGGAATGAGTATCGCCAATGCGGCGCTGTCCATGCAAATGGCGCTAGACTATTTCCCAGTGAAACAGGTGGTGTTTATGGGTATTGCAGGTGCGGTTAATCCAAAGTGGCGTCCTGGGGATGTCATTGTGCCGGCGCGATGGTATTACCACGACGAGAGTGTGTACACCAATGAAGACCCTAATGCACCGGGCAAGTATATTCTTCCCGAGTATTATGAGGCATTTGTGAAAAAGCAAGATGCCCGTCGAGTAAATGATCCACATTTACCTCATTATAAGCCGTTTCAGTTTATTCACCCTGATGAAGTACTCATTGTAAAAGAAGGCATGGATGAGCCGGTGGATACTGCCTATTTCAGTGCAACTCAGCGCTTACTCAATGCTGCACAGGCGGCCATGTCCACCATGCCAACACAGCGAGTGCTAGACGACCGTGACGCTACTCTTTTTGTGGGTGGGAATGGTGTTACGGGCTCGGTATTTTTAGACAATCGAGAGTACAGACAATGGACGCGCGATGTGTTTAGCGCAGAAGTGACCGAAATGGAATCAGCTGCCATTGGGCAGGTGTGCACTATCAATGATGTAGACTGGGTTATTATTCGCGCCATTAGCGACTTAGCAGGTGGGCAAGAAGGCCTTAATGTGGAAAGTAAATACGATACAGAAGTGTCGAGAATTGGGGCGAATGTGCTTTTTTCTGTGCTAGACGAGCTATCGAAAAGCCAATAACGTTTCACTGCTAGAGCGCGCAGAAAAAAAGCGCGCTACTAGCAGAGTTGATATGGGACTAGCAATGATGTGCCTTTAGCGAATGGTTCGCACCATGTTGATAGTATTGGTAGCCAATTTAACTTCGATTAAAAACACGATTAGCGCAATTATTAAGAAGATCATGGCAAGAATAAAAAGCACTATCACCGGTGTTTTTAAATCGACTATCCACAGCGAACCAGCAAATAACGCCATGATGACAGAGCACACAAGAAGGCCTGAGGTAACGCAAAGGCCGATGGCCCAATTGATAACTTTTACTCTTCTCCACAGCACTTTAATTTCGCGCTTAGACCTATCCACGATATGGGGGTCGGATAGCGTATGAATTTGTCTTTCTGCAACACGAACCCTATCTGAAATTCGCCCTAGCCGCGAAGACATGACGTTTAAAAAGCCTGCAATCCCCGTGAGTAAAAAAACCGGAGCCACAGCGAATTCTATGAGTTGGGAGAGACTTGGGATTAGCGTGTTCAATACATTCTTCCTACATAGCTATGTCTAATTAAATGGTGCAATTACATGGTTATTGTACTTAAAAGTGGGTGAAAGCTAGATCTGTCTTACTTTTATGAACGTTTAACGTAATGCTTTTATTGTAGTGGTAACAATATCGTATAGTAACGTTATCACGCGGTTTATATTTTTATATATGCATATCTGATTTTGAATCGTTGTAACAGTGCGCACTGGTTTATCAATATTGGCTGAATAGGCTTGCGAATCGCAGTCGCTTGCCAGAAAGATAGCAAAGCATGAACATTAGCATCTGAAAAAAAGCTAGCACAAATAAAAACGGATACAAAAAGTCACCGCAAACTTATTATTCAAAGGATTATTAATGACGTTTAAGCCGTTATTTCCATTGCCTCTTTTTAAATTGTCTATAACCGCATTGTCGCTAACAGCCGGTTTGTCCACTGTTTCAGCTGCAGAAAATATCGACAATATTGAGCGTATTGAAACCACCTCGTCCCGTATCGCGGGTAACGAAAACAATGTTGGCTATATTGTATCTTCAATCACTGAAGACACCTTAGATCTGTTGTCGTTCCAGCACATTCAAGAATCGCTTAATTACATTGCGGGAGCGGGTGTGCAGCGAGGCAATGGACAAGAATATTTACCTGCACTGCGCTCTCCCGTGCTTACTGGCGCTGGTGCCTGCGGCGGTATCTTAGCTGCTGAAGACGGCATCCCGTTGCGTGCCGCTGGCTTTTGTAATATTAACGAGCTCTTTGAGGCCCATGGCGAAATGGCTCAGCGTATTGACGTTATAAAAGGGCCGGCCTCTGCGCTGTATGGTTCTAATGCCATTCACGGCGTAATTAACGTTGTGACGCCTGATACCACCAGAGGGGGCGGAGTTGTAGGCTTGGACTACGGCTCTTACGGATTTCACCGCGTTAAATTAAGGCAAGGTAAAGACTTCGGCGATAGCGGAATAGGCATTAATGCTAGCATCACCAGAGACACGGGTTATCGGAACGATGAGGGCGTCGATCAGGAAAAAGTGAATATTCGCCATAGAGCTGACTTCGACAATGTGTCGATAACAAGCGGTGTAACGTACACCAATCTCGATCAGGAAACGGCAGGCTATATAACCGGTTTTGAAAGCTATAAAGATAAGCAGGTAGCAAGGAGTAATCCAAACCCAGAAGCGTTTAGACAAGCAAAAAGCTTACGAATTTGGAGCAAAGTAGACTGGCTATTTAATAACAACAGTGCACTGTCTATTACGCCTTACGTGCGCGATCAGTCTATGGACTTTAGAATGCATTTTCTGCCGGGCAAGCCACTTGAGCAAAACGCGCAAGAAGGCGTAGGTGTACTAACGCAATACAATTACATTATGAGCCCTACGTTGAATATTGATGTTGGTCTAGATGCTGAATATACCCAAGGTGAACTCATTCAATCGCAAGATGGTGAAACTGTAGGCTCGGCGTTTCTCGTTGAAACTGTCCCCCAAGGGAAGCATTACGATTACAACGTGGACGCAACGCTGTTAGCGCCGTTTTTTGCCGTTAATTTGCAGCAAGGCGCATGGGGTATTTCCATTGGCGGTCGATTCGAGAGTATGCGATACGACTACACCAATAATATGAATGTGGGGAGATTGACAGAGGACGGTTCTGAGTGCGGATTTGGTGGGTGCAGATATAGTCGGCCTGAAAGCGGCAAAAACGACTTTGATAACTTTAGCCCAAAACTGTCGATGCAATACGCTTTATCTGACTCCACACGTTTTTATGGTGGCATAGCCAAAGGTTATCGAGCCCCTCAAGCCACCGAGCTTTACCGCTTACAACGAGCGCAACAAGTGACTGACTTAGACGCGGTGGACGCAACTAACATAGAAGTTGGTATACGGGGCGAACTGGCTGACGGCAGCTATGTACTGTCTCTGTACAGCTTAGAGAAAGACAACGTAATTTATCGCGATAGCGATTTCTTTAACGTTAGCAATGGAGAAACGTGGCACAGAGGTGTTGAGCTTACCTTTAATTATGCTATTAACTCCCGCTTACGCATCGATTTTGCGGGCTCCTATTCTGCACATACCTATGAGCACGATCAGCTATCTGGAGAGGTCAATATTAAAGGCAACGATATGGATACGGCGCCAGACTGGTTGGTAAATACTCGACTGCAATATTCGCTAACCGACGCCATAGAAACACAGCTAGAGTGGCAACATGTTGCGAGCTATTTTACTGACCCAGAAAATGCCAACGAATACGAAGGTCACAACCTTTTTCATGCCCGCGCAAGTTATGCCGTGTCTGACAATATGACGTTATATGCCCGCATTAATAACCTGCTTGATGAAACCTATGCTGAACGAGCCGATTTTACCTCGTTCACCGGTGCACGTTACTTTCCAGGGCGCCCACGTAACTTTATGCTAAGCGCCACATTTACGATGTAAGGCTATTATTCAAAGTTGCTAAATACGGATGCTAAATTCAGTTGCTAAATACGGCTTCTAAATACAGTGACTAAGTGCGGCTGCTATGTAAGGTTGCTATGCGATGTTATCAGAAAGGGTGACTAGACCGGGTTACTAGAGATAGTTATCCCAAAAAAGCTATCCAAAAGACCTATTTGAAACAGTACTTGTTTCTGTAAAGGAAGTGCACCCTCTTGCAACGGCTGTGCACTTACCTAGCCAACCATGATCACTTGTAGGCACAAGGTGATAGGCGTAATCTGTAGATGTGCTGCTTGCGCTGCATGGGTTGCACTTAATCAACCACGCCAGATTAGCCGCATCAGATTAACCACATTAGAAAGTCACGCCACCTATAAAGTATTGCATCAGTGTTTATAGGTGGAATGATTTTTACAGGTAAACACGCATGCAAAAAATAGTCATAGTGGGAGGCGGCGCAGGTGGGCTTGAATTAGCCAGCCGTTTAAGTCGCAAACTTGGCAGCAAAAATAAAGCTGATATTACGCTAGTAGATAGAAGCAGAACCCATGTCTGGAAGCCACTGTTACATGAAGTGGCCGCAGGTGTTATTGATAAGCACTCTGACGGGGTAGACTACGCCATTCACGCGGCATCTCATCATTATCGCTTCCAGTTAGGAGAGATGTGCTCAATAGATGCCGCGGCAAAAACACTGACACTCTCTCCGCTTATAGATGAAGAGGGGCATGAAGTGCTTCCCAAGCGCCACGTTGAATACGACCAGCTTGTTATGGCAATCGGGAGCGTAAGCAATGATTTTGGTACGCCAGGTGTAGCAAAACACTGCTACCTGCTTGATTCATTGGCGCAAGCCGAGCGCTTTCATCGAGCCCTATTAAATCAACTTATTCGCGTAAACCAACAGGAAGGCCCTAATTCAGATAAAAACGCGCATATTAATGTTGCCATTGTGGGTGCGGGTGCTACAGGCACAGAGCTGGCGGCGCAGCTTCACCATGTGGCTAACCTTTCAAAGGCTTACGGCATGCCGGACATGTCCGCTTCGCGACTTAAAATTACTATTGTTGAGGCTGGAGAACGCATACTTCCCGCACTGCCGACGCGCATTGCCAATACGGCTCGTGAGGCATTAAACGACTTAGGCGTTGTCATTAAAGAACAAACTACGGTAGCAGAGGCAGACTGCGACGGACTTATTACCAAAGACGGTTCTCGTATCGACGCTGACTTAATGGTGTGGGCAGCAGGGGTTAAAGCGCCGGATTTTATTACCAGCATGGGGCTGTTTGAGACTAATAAAGCGAATCAAATTCTTGTTGATGAGCAGCTTAGAAGCACCACAGAAAAAACGATTTGGGTACTGGGCGACTGCTGTGGTTTTCAGCAGGAAAATGGAAAGTGGGTACCGCCTCGGGCGCAGTCCGCGCACCAGATGGCAGACATTGTCGCTCATAATATTTGTGCCCTGATTAATGGCAAAACAACAAAACCGTTTGTTTATCAGGACTACGGTTCGTTAGTGCATTTGAGTAAATACAGCACGGTGGGCAGTTTGATGGGCTCGTTGTCAAACGGCAGTATGTTTATAGAGGGCCGATTGGCTAAGCTAGTGTATGTGTCGCTTTATAATATGCACCAGTTTGCCGTTCACGGAAAGGTGAAAGGGGTGCTTAAGCTGCTGGTTAAAAAATTAAGCCACGCCATGAGCCCAAAACTTAAGCTTCATTAAGGCTTTATTTTCTCGTTAATAACAGAAAGCTCGCCAATAGCAGAAAGCCCGCATACCAGCTGTTGCTACAGCATCAAACCGGTATGCGGGCTGTTTATTCTGTTTGTTGCTCATTTATCGCGAGCTAAATTATCGCAAGCTTACTTTGTACTTATTGCTTAACGCCTTCTACGTGCAGCTCTAGTTCTACCGTTTGTGACGCCGGACCTAGGTCGTAATCAATACCAAAGTCTTTCAGTGCAATTACCGTCGTTCCCATGAACCCAGCGCGATAGCCGCCCCACGGATCTTTACCTTCGCCAATCTTTTTCGCATTAATGGTAATAGGTTTAGTGACACCATGAAACGTAAAGTCGCCCATCACGTCCATCATACCGTCGCCCTTTTCAACAATTTTCGTGCTGACAAATTTTGCTGAAGGGTATTCATCAACGTCTAAAAAGTCGTCGCCTTTTAAATGCTTGTCTCGTTCAGCGTGATTTGAATCGATGCTGTCGGTGGTAATGTTTACCATTATATTTGCATCACTTGGTTTCTCGTCATCATAGCTAAAGGTACCTTCAAAGTCATTGAAGCGACCTGTAAGCCATGAATAACCTAAATGCTGAATTTTAAAGTTGATTGACGCGTGTGCGCCCTTGCTATCGATAACGTAATCAGCTGCTTGAACCGAGCTCATCGATAATGCGGCTGCGAGTGCCAGTGCTAACTTCTTCATACTATCTCCTTTCATTGATTTTTATCGAAGCCGTAACATCTGCTTCAGCGTGTCGTCTTTATTGAAAAAATGATGTTTTAGCGCTGCTACTGCGTGCAGTGAGGCAGTAACAATCAGTGTCCATGCTAAATAGAAATGGACGTCGCCCGCGATATCCTCTTGGTTCTCAATGAGCCCACCAAGGGCAGGTACTGCAAACCAGTTAAAAACGTCGATTGCTCTACCGTCTGCAGTTGAAATTAGGTAGCCAGAGGTGAACATACTTAACAGCAGCGCATACAAAAAAAGATGTCCGACTTGACTTGCGCGCTTTTCAATCCCACTTCCATGTGCAGCTGGTCGAGTGCTAAATAGGCGAAATACTATACGTGCCACGGTTAACGCTAAAAGAATGAGACCTGCACTTTTGTGCCAATGGGGCGCGGTTTTGTACCAGTCGCTGTAGTAGGTAAGGTCGACCATCCACAGCCCAGACGCAAACATACCAGCCACTGCTAATGCGGTAACCCAGTGCATAAATAAAAGAATTCGCGGCCATCTCGTGTTCATAGTGCGTCCATCTATCATGTTAAGTTCAGCATATAGTCTAAACTTAAGAATGAAAATTTCTAAAAATTCGACAGTTCGTTCTTTTTTTTAGAATCTAACCTGACTAACGACTCGCCAGTCGTGACTTAATCAATCATGTCTTTGCTAAGCGGTTAAAAAGCGCTCTGAAAGAGAAGCTCGTAGACATAAAGCTGTTTGAACGTAACTGGTGTTAATAAAGTTTAATAATGGGTAGGTGTTTATATACGCAATCTGGCTCGATTTTGGCAGCACGACTGGGGAATAACGAAAATTAGAACACTAATGCCGATTAGAAGTGAGGTAAGAACATGAGCAAAACGCCGCTCCCCACTAATGTGGTGACAAAAGCGTTCACGTGGGCAACTCAAGAATTAGGCCTAAATGTTACGCAGGTTTCTGAAATGCTAGGAATTTCTACGCAAACCCTAGCAAAGAATACTTTGAATGGATTCGAAAACAGCACACCAGCTTACAGAAAGCAGCTGTCGTTTATCCGCATGTATTATTTACTTAGTGCTATGTCAAAAGGAAACACTGAACAAATACATTCATGGTTTTATAGTTATAATATGGCGTTTGGATCAACTCCGTCGGATACGTGTTCGCAATATGACGGACTAGAGCGTATATCAGACTACCTTCGTTCGTTAAAGCAAAGCGATGCGGAAGATCAATTTTCGCCCATTTTATCAAAACATAAACAGGGTGATGGTTCGGCGCTGCAAAAAACAACGATGCACTAGCCGCGGCTACATCATAAAGATATGATTAACAGGCCCTGATATTCTGCGCATGCTTATCGTTAATGGCGCATATAAAGTCAGCGCAACGCTGAGGCTGTGTTACGGGGATCATGTGCCCTGCGTCTCCAATTATTTCTGATACAGAACCCGCGATAGTGCTTTTTACAGGATGTATATGCATGTCAGGCGCTAAGATAGCGTCTTGTTCGCCATATAACACGCCAACGGGGCAGGTTATGTTAGCGTAAGCTGAGTGCTGACGACCTAAGCTACCTTGCGCTGCCACAGTATCGCGGCTCCCCTCGTAAAAAGACTTTGAATGCAGGGCCAGCGCTCCACCTCCATGTTTTGCAAAACTTTTTGGGACTGCTTCAGGGTAAAAAATTTGCGATATTTGTTTGCTACCAAATTTTACTCTGAACGGGCTAGCGATAGTTTTAGATATGCTTTTACGTAGAAAGTTATTAGGAATGTAAAGAATGGAAAGCGGACCTGCGCCTTTGAGTAACCGCGTGGTGAGTGGACACAGCAGCGATACAGCATTAATGCGCTCGGGGGCATCAATCGCCATGCGCAGTGCAATTCCGCCACCCATGGAGTGACCAACAAGATAGGCATTATCAATACCGACTTTGTCCATCCATTCACGTATCATGCTGCTTTGCTTTTCAAATGACGCTGATGTGGACTTTGCGCGGATAGAAAACCCATTTCCTGGTCTATCAATACTGTAAACCGTGTAGCGAGTTGCTAATATTGATGCGAGCTTCGAGAAATTAGCACTATTGCCTAACAGGCCGTGAATAAGTACCAGTGCGGGACCACTTCCCTGCATTTGCCAGTGAATTGTGCCACCCTCTACAGGAGTCAGCTTGCCTGGTGCGAAGAAGTTTTGTTCAATTTTTTTATCAATGTTAGTGGTAAACCAAACAAGTAAGGCAAGAATAAAAACAATAATGAGCAAAGCAATGAACATACGTGTTCCAATATAAAGTAGATAAATAAACGTATAGGTTTCTTGAAACAGCGTCAACAACGTAATTGCGTACTCGAGTTAGAAGTCAGAGGGATTGCTAAATGCATGATTTAAGAAATGCATGGTTTGAAAAATGCGTGTTGGTGAAAAAAGAAAGCGGCGAAACGCCCATGACAAAAGTCATCAAGAAGCCTGGTAAATAGGTTATAGGAAGGTTAATGGAACGGAAAATAACGTCGTCAATATCAATTGATGAAAGCGAAATAGAGATGCAGGCGATTCGTGCACAGGGCGCGGGCGGCCAAAATGTGAATAAAGTAAGCAGTGCTATTCATTTGCGCTTTGATATACGGGCATCATCGCTGCCGGATTCCCTCAAAGAGTCTTTGCTTTCTGCAAAAGACAAGCGATTAACTACCGACGGCGTTCTTGTATTAAAGGCACAAAATTATAGAACGCAGGAACAAAACAGAGAAGATGCGATTACTCGACTGATAGGATGGATTAAAGCAGCGACAATTAAACAAAAACCAAGAAAGCCCACGCGAGTGAGTCGCGCCGCGAAAGCGCGAAGAGTAGATGCGAAAAAATTACAAGGTGCTAAAAAAACTTTGCGAGGAAAAGTGGAAGTTTAGGAGCAAATAAACTAAAGTATAAGGCTCAAATTTGTCATTCCGCAAGACAACGGAAAACTCTAATAAATATAACTAGATGTGTCTTGTGTGCTGGGGTGTAGTGCCTAACAGCGCATCTTATCGATGTGTGCTCACCCTCAATATCGGAAATTAGGAAAGCAGAAAAAGTGACTCGTTCAGAAGTTATCCCAATGGTGCTGTTTGCAGCTATCGTTTTTTGCCTTGGTATGAATACTCCCCAAGCAGCAAATGAAATCATTGCGCGATTATTCAATCAATCAATCACCAATAGTGAGCTGCAGCCTTCTCAGGCAGACGTAGAGCGTTTTCAATCTATGCTTACGGACAAGTCTGAAAAGGAAGTGCGCCACTTACTTGCCCAGCGCGCTTTAGGTAGCAAGATCACTGAATCTGTACTAGCAGACTTTGCCAATAAAAATGAAATTGCCCCTGAAGTCAGTGAAATTCAGTCAGCCTATTCGGTAATAAAGCTGTGGACTGTCGATTTAGACAATGCGGGTGAATACCCTGAAGAAGAGCTTGAGCGTTACCGTATGGCCTTAGCGCAAAGCATGGCTAAAAGCTGGAAAGTGTCTAAGGCACTTTACGAAGCTTATGGTGGTGATGTTGTTTTTCAGCAAGATAACCCGCTTACTCCGGTTGGCGCATACCAGCAGCTTTTCGAGCAATACCGCGAGAAGGGTGAGTTCGTTATTTACGACCCAATATTTAAAGCGGCGTTTTGGAGTTCGGTTCGTATGAAATACGCGAAGACTCAAGAGCCAGACAATATCGACTTTTCTTTTCCGTGGTGGGAAAGAAGAATGAGCGCCTCTGAAGGCGGTAAAAGCAATTAAAAGACCCACCTTTTCATCATATGCTATGTGAAAAGGTGGATGCGTAGACTAATTGTCAAATTACTCATTAATCTACATAGTCATCAAACTCTGATGACTATTTAGTTCAGGTAGCTATTTAGTTTAAGTAGCTATCGACTTCGCGCTCTGCTTCGTCGCGATTTTTGCCGTATGCCTGCTGAACCTTACCAATTAATTCTTCTCTGCGACCATCAATTTTATCTAGGTCGTCGTCGGTAAGTTTGCCCCATTTCTGCTGCACTTTACCTTTCATTTCCTTCCAATTACCTTCGATACGATCACTGTTCATAATGTTTTCTCCTTGTCATAATGAATAAAAGCATTTGTTGGTCTTTGGAGTCGACCTGAGTTGCTTACTCAATAGTAAGAATGCAATTCACAGTCCAATGTGTAAGGTTATGAAATTAATGACTATTATTGATTTTGAATTACATGGCGCACTGTAATTCGTGCAGTAATTACAAGCGCCTGAAAATTCTGCATGAACAGCGAGTGCTCGCTTACCCGGCTTTTAACCTATTTGCAAACGCTACGCCGCCTAAATGAATTCGCTGCACAGAAGGGGGAAATACGGCTTGTTTTGGTTACTTCTGCAAGGCGCGGACAATAAAGCTAATTCAATTCAACTTTATAGAAAACGCTAAAAAAGGAAACAAATAGAAAAAGAGAGGGGATAAAAACAGGAAAGGTAGAAAAGAAAAAGGGGCATAATGCCCCTTAAAAAACACAATATCACTTGGAAAACACATACACACTACATAAAACCGAACACTCAACGACTTCATGTATAAGTAAGAGAGCAAATTTTAGAAAAGGTTCCACATTTTTTAAAATTTATTTCCCTAAACACATTGTTAAATAAACATTCGTTGATGTTGCGCCAGCAAGTATCGTGTTTAATGGTCTGCAGACTGCTTTATTCTGCGAAGCGTTATTAAAACCACGCTTGAAATAAGTGCCATGAGTATACTTGCTGCAGCAAATGGCAAGGCAATGTTTACTTGATAAAGCGTTGCCGCGAGGGGCGGGCCTACAATATATCCCATTGCCGTTGTTGCGGTAATTAAACCGGTAATTGATGACTGCTGCGACGGTGAGCAATACGTAGTTGCTGCTGCAGCAAGAGAGGGGTAGGCCATGCCCATACCTACGCCCATAATTGCCATACCCAGATAAGAGACTGTAAAACTTTTCTGTAAAAACAGAACTAGGTAAGCCAAGGATAGCAGCGGTAGTGCTATCGACATCATGCTTTCTTTGCTTATGCGAGCTTTTTGCACCACAGTAAACTGTACGGTGAGTGAGGTAACTGCGCTCATCATCATTGCAAAACCCACTAACTGTGCGGCTTCAACAGGGTTTTTGGCGTAAAAATCGATAAAGAAGAATCCCATGGTTTGTTGCATCATTGCCATTGCTGCAAACACACATACGCAGCTAGCAACAAAAATATAGGGTAAACGTGTTGGGTTATCTTCCACTGCGTTTTGCGATTGAGTCTGTTCTTCTGAAGATTGCGGCGGTAATACAGGTAGCTTAAAAACGACTAATATAAGTGCCAACATTGTTAAAATGACGATGCTATAGAGGGGGGCGAGCAATCCAAAGCCCACAAGCAGCCCCGCATAGGCAGGGCCTATAATTTGGCCAACATTACTGGCAGAGGTGACTTTACTTATAGCGCTTACACGCCCTGCGGCTGAGCTAATCGCCACCGCATAGCCCACGGCAGATGGAGGCGTCGCTGACATAATAGTAGATTGCAGACTGCGGCTAATAAGTAGTGCCAAAAATAGGTTTGTTCCGCTGATGATGCCGGAAAAACCTGCCATCCAAGCACTTGCAAAAGCAAACGTTCCTGCACTATATCCTGCAAGCCCAACAATTAGGATGCGTTTAAACCCAGCTCGCCGCGCTATTTTGCTCCACACATTGGTGCCAATAGCAAAGATGAGTGCAGAGCTCGACATTATTGTAGCGATATGAAATTCAGATAGATTAGCTTCTCGCCCCATTGACGGTAACGTAGCAAGCATAACGCTTTGCCCCACCGATGTAGCAAGGAGCGCACAAAACAGAACTCTGAATACGATTGCCGACGAGGGCTGTAACCTTGATGAAGACGGCAAAAGAGGGGATACCTAACAAAAATTCTACACCCTATTATGGTATCACGAAGTCATGGTGTTACTTAATTTAGGACAAAAAAATACCCGCCAAAGGCGGGCAAAAATCAGAGTTGTGTAAAGACCGGGATGGGTCTTGGGGGGGAGAGGCTAGTCGTCTAGTGACAACTCGTTGATCATACACGGGGTACATACCAACGTCCTCGTTATGGTTTCGCTGAAGTAACACACAGTCTTCAACGATACCAAATAAGTTACAATCCCTTGCTAGATACGACGTCAATGTCGATACTTTCGATGAGGGTACTGAAAAAAGGTTATTTCACATTCCATATTAAATAAGCCCTTTGCATCCTGCTCAGTTTTGTTGAGTTATTCCAAACTCAACCGCACCATCGATCAGTCGCATAACGAACATTCAGTGTCCTAAAGCATAGTTCGGTTCAATCCATTTATCCGTGGTTGACACATTCCTTTTAATCGTGACAATTGTCTACCTACCAAACTTGCTTTTACGTAATATGGACTCTCCGTTTCAAAAGCCTTCCTGGCTTCACATTACGCTCATACCTTATCCGTTAGTATAATATATGCTTGAACTGTGCCAGCTTTCTCTTTCAGCTTTTAAATTGTTTATGCATCTGTTTTATAAGTGTTTTTTGGTTATTCTTGGCCTTTTTGATAATTTCCAAGTGAGACGCGAAAATTACTGAGTGTAAAATTTTCTTAATGTGTGAAGCTTTTTACACTCACTTGAACCAGTTAACCCTCCATCACCATTACATTTAGTAAGGCAAGTTATCAGTAGCGATAGCTAATCGATATCTGCCATTCGCGCCCAGGATTGGGCACCTTGTCACCAATCGCAACGTCAGACTGCATAACGCGATTTACTCCTGCCGTATGCGGGGCGTAAAATTTATCAAACAGGTTGTTTATTTGAGCGGTTAGCTGAACGTTTCGGTGAAGTTGCCACTGAGTGGATAAATGCAGCAAGCCATAGCCTGGTGTGCTGTCCTCGTTTTGTAAGGACGATGTATGACTTTGTCTTCCTACCAACTCAGAGGTAATGCTCATCGTCGTTGGTATTGTAAAAGCCGCGGTCTGCCAATCTATGGTTGTTAAAAGGCGCTCAGGGGCTATGCGAAACAATGCGTCATCAATGTCGTCGCGATTACCGTGTTGTATACTTAGTACCGTGCTAAGTGAAACCGTGTCCGAAAGCTGCCCGTTAACAGTAACATCGGCCCCCGTTATCACTGCATCAGTGTTACTCCATATAAAGGGTGCACTGCCAGACATCATAGTAGAGAACATATTTGCCGCCATGTTCGATGAAGGCGTGCCGGCAATATAATTCTCTATGTCTTGGTAAAACAGACGAGGTGAGATTTGCCACGATGCCATGGTGTAATCGATGCCTATCTCAAATTGCCGTGCAGTTTCGTTTTCTAACTCAAGATTGCCAATGTAGTTAAACCCATCCGCAAGCCCGCCAGTAATGCCAAGTGGCAGCCAAGTAAAACGTTCAAAAAACGTGGGCGCTCTATTTTTTTGCGACACACCTAGCACTATGTCGATGTTATTGTTTACGTGGTAAAAAACAGACGCTGCTACATCAACCATATGATAGGTTTTACTGCGCGGGCCATTGTTAAAGTTTTCAGCCAAGGAAGCAACGGCATCATTCATCATAGTCAGACTCGAGGCTACTGCATCTGCATCCATGTTAACTCTGCTGTAGCGAAGGCCAATTAGCGAAGACATAGTATTGGATGAATAATCCCATTCTGCGAATGCACTGGTGGTACTGCGGGTGCTGCTAGTAAAATTATCAATAAAGAACATAGGGTTGTTAGGGTTAGAAATGACAGAGTTATTACGCCCCTTATGAAGGTTTACTCCCAACCGCAGTTCACCGTCTATCCATGGCGTAACAAATGTAGTATCGAGGCCTTGCGCCACTGCGTCGGTTGTATTTAAGCGAGCCATGTTGGCCATCATCAGTGGCCGCTGAGAAAAGTTGTCCATAATGTGCTGATTACTGTTTCCAAACACATTGGCGGTAAGGTAAGTGTTGGTATCTGCGTTGTAGCGATAACCTAGGCGATACCATGCGGCATCTATAAAGGTTATATCCATGGCTAGCGCTGGCGTGCCGCTTTCGTTTGTATTCAGCCACTGGTAGCTTGCATCAAATTGATGCTGCCCCATTTGATGTCCTATACGCAACTTACCGCCATTTCGTTGATAGTTACTGTTGGGTATTGCTTTACCGTTTCCAGACTCACGATCTGCCCGCTGCTGATGCATAAAGGTGCCGCTGAAGAAGCTGTCTTGGCTGGCATAAAATGCATTTCCTTGATACTGCTGAGCAGAGCCAGACCCCATTGCGCTTGCACTGATATTGCCTTGAAACCCATCGTCGATAGAAAACAGCGCATCAGCTGGCGAGGCTATGTTTACCTGGCCTGCGAGTGTTTGTACTCCTGCACTCACGGGCACAATGCCGCGGTATAAAGTAGCAATTAACCCTGGCTCAGGCAGCACATGGGAAAGAGGCGAGTCCATTGCATTGGGGCCTGCTCCAACAATGTTGACACCATCAACAGATATACCTACTCGGTCGCCAAACAAGCCTCGATACTGAATGAGTGCAGTAACGGGGCCGTTGCGGGCTATCGATAAACCCGGAAGCGTGCTGAGTTGGTCGCCAAAATCTGCATCCATGTTTGTTTGTGGTGTAATTGACTCACTTTTCTGAGAGCGTAAGGGCGAACCGATGACGGTAATAATTTCGGTGGATGCCGATGCGGGCGCGCTCTCTTCTTGAGAAAGCGTGCTGCTTTTATCAAGACTGCGGTGGAGGTTGTTGTTAGCGGCGTAGCTTGAGTACGACAAGCCGATGCTCGCCACAGCAAGCGCAATTGCGGATAATTTCATAATACTTCCAAATATTAAATAGAGATGATGCTGTTTGGAATCTACAGACTCTGTGTAAGCAATTTTTTACTAAATGGTGTTATGAAATAGGTGGTGCGCGGCTTAGTGCAGCCGAATAGGCAAAGGCTGTGTAAGGCTGGCGTTGAAGACGAGTTTCAAGCGCCTTGTAGCGAACAAAAAGAGTGTCGATAGTATCGTGTGAAACACCGCTATCACTTGATGGAAGATCTGCCAGTGTACCGTTTGTACAATCGATAGGTTGCGAGTGGTCAAGGGTATCAGGGGTATCTGAAAGTGCTGGAAAGTCCGGGGAGTCAAGGTTGACATAAACAAATTCGCCTTTCAGTTGAGTTTGGCTCACCGAAATGTAGCGCATGTTCTTGCCGGTACAAATTAGCTCTATGTCCTCGCTTGCAAGAAGCTGTGCCTGTTGCATTGAAAACGCAGCAAGACCCAGTGCCAATGCATTTTGCATTAGCAATGATAAGCACAACAGCGTGGTAAGCGTAAAACGAATAATGTTGTCGTCCCCCCAAATGTTTCAGTTATCCTACCGCTTTT
Source organism: Alteromonas sp. BMJM2 (assembly GCF_027257845.1). Taxonomy (GTDB): domain Bacteria; phylum Pseudomonadota; class Gammaproteobacteria; order Enterobacterales; family Alteromonadaceae; genus Alteromonas. Next base: position 286,936 of record NZ_JAPVOT010000002.1, read on the forward strand.
TACAGAAAGCCGTCTACAGGCAAATGATAAAACTGAGCTAGGGCTGGTTTATATGTGTTGCCGACGGCGCTGTCTATTGATAAGCATGTGGTGTTAGAAGAAGCGAATGCAGAAAACACAGGGTTGCACGAGCGCCAGTTGGCGTAAATTGGTTTGCTTTCTTTACGGCTACGTAATGAGAGTTTAGTTTTATCTAACCTCAAACGACTCGGTAATTTGCTCTAAGGTTTTCCCCTTAGTTTCAGGGAAGTATTTAATGACCAATACTAAGCTTACTAGGGCAAAAATACCGTAGGAGAAAAAGGTCGCTGCTGCGCCTAAATTCATTAACTCCCAAGGAAAAACAAGCTGTACTAAAAAGCTGGTGAGTGAATTAATCACGCCCACAAGAGATATGGCAATAGCCCGGGTTTGATTAGGGAATATTTCCGCTAGCATGGCCCACATTACAGGGCCAAGGGAAACAGCAAAAGACGCCACGAAGGCGATAATGCCAAATAGCACTAAGGGCGCGTTCATAGTAATGCTGCTGTTGAGTATATTCTGCTGGTGGGTGTCATATTCAGGGGTAGTCAGCGTAGCCTGCAGGCTCTGTTTAAAGGTGACGTCTGAGTAGTACACCACATCTTTTATCTCTGTGAGCTTGGCAGCAAGCTGCTGGTCTGTTTGCTGTATTACTGCAATATCGCTGCTGTCAATTTCATACACTGCCTGTTTAAAGCCGTAGGCACATACCGTCATGCTAATAGCAACACCGCAAAGGCCAATAATAAGCAGCGGCTTTCTGCCCCATTTATCGATGGTTAACATGGCAACCACGGTAAACGCGACGTTCACTAGGCCAATCCAAACCGCTTGCATAAATGCAGCGTCGGTACCTACACCACTTTGTTCAAAAATAGTGGGGGCGTAAAAGAAAATGACGTTGATGCCGGTAATTTGTTGAGCAATGGCGATGGTAATACCAATAAACAATGGATAACGCATCGATTTAACGGTGAGAGAGCCAAGCCGCTCTTTTAACGACCAGCTCTTTTCTGACAGCGATGAGTAAATTTCATCAAGCTGCATTTTTGCTTCACATGGGTCGAAAAGCGTAGATATTGACTGCTTGGCTTCGTCGGTTTTCCCTTTCAGCATGAGCCAGCGAGGGCTTTTAGGTACAAAGAAAAGCAGGGTAAACCAGAGCGCAGCGGGCAGGGTTTCAAGTCCTAGCATGTAGCGCCAAGTATGGGTATCAATGCCAAGCTCTTTTACCCAAGTCAATTCACTGTTGCTGAGCTGCAAGAAATAATAGTTACTGAAGTAGGACAGGGCGAAGCCAAGCACGATATTCAGTTGGTTCACCGACACCATTTTGCCGCGGTGTTTAGCCGCGCTAATTTCAGAAATATATACTGGTGCAATAATTAACGAGCAAAACGCAATACCGCCAATGAAGCGTGCAGCAACCAATAGCACATAGTTTGGTGCCAATGCTGAGCAAATGGCCGAGATAAAATACAGTAGTGCAACAATAATAAGTGATTTACGTCTACCGATAGCGTCGCTTATTGCGCCCGCAAACAGCATGGCAAACAATGCGCCAAGGGTAGGAGAGCTAACAACAAAGCCCTGTTGCCAGTCGCTTAAGCCAAATTCAACGTCAATAAAGCCAATGGCGCCAGATATTACACTAGCGTCAAAGCCAAATATAAACCCCCCAAGGGAGACGATGAGCGTGTAGTAAAGCGAGGTAGGCACATTTTTTATCATATTAACGTTTGCTCAGTGAATGTCTTTCAACGACTTCAGGCACAAACAAATGCTCAATAGCGTGGTTTATTTTGGTGTTGTAGACATTCTTAAGCACCCAGCGCGCTGCCATTTCGCCAAGGGATTGAATGGGGTTATTGATGGTGGTGAGCTTTGGGTATAAATAACGGGAAAACAGCACGTTATCGAAACCCACGATAGACAGATGCTGTGGAATTTCAAGCCCTGCCTCTCGCGCCGCTGTCATTGCACCAGACGCCATTTCGTCATTGGCGCAGATAAGGGCGGTAATATCAGGAAAGTGCTGCTTCAAATAATGCATGCCCTCTTGCCCCGAGGACTCATGAAAATCACCTTCAAAAATATGGTCGTCTTTTGCTTCAATGCCTGCTTCAGTAAGCGCACGTTTATGCCCAGCTAGGCGATCCCTCGCATCTTTTTTGAATTTGGGGCCGCTAATGTAACCTATCTCTTTGTGCCCCTGCTGTATTGCTGCTTGGGCGGCTAAATACCCCCCTTTTTCGTTATCAACAACAAAGCAATGATCATCCAGTCCGTCTACTTTTCGGTTAATAACCACAACGGGTAGGTCGGATTTGCACAAGGTTGTTAAGTACTCATCTGACACCGCTTCAGCATGCAGTATAAGAGCGTCGCACCGGCGACTTTTCAAAAACTCAATGGCGTCATGCTCACGTTTTTCATCTACGTGTCCGGCAGTAATAATAACGTGTTTACCATACTGCTTTAACGCCTGCTCTACGGTGCTCATTAAGTCGCCGAAGTAAGAACCGTGAAGTTCAGAAACTAATAGGCCCACACTATTGGTTCTATTAGACGCTAGGGACTGCGCAATGGCATTTGGCTGATAGCCTAATTCAGCCATTGCGGTCTCAACTTTTTTACGGGTGCGGTCGCTTACTTTTGTGTTTCCATTCATAACGCGGGAAACGGTAGCAAGTGAAACGCCGGCTGCTTCTGAAACTTCGTATATAGTTGCCATGTTGTGAGGTACTTATCCTTTTTTTCTTATCCCGCTAATGTAACATTAACTCTACGGTTGACCAGTTTTTGATAGGCAATACCACTTTGTTTTACGGTTCTTTTTTGAGTGTCGTAGTCTACATACACAATGCCAAATCGTTTTGTATAGCCCAGCGCCCACTCAAAATTATCCATCAGGCTCCACGCGAAATACCCTTTAATATCCACACCTGCATTGATGGCAATGTGTACGGCGTTGAGGTGGGAGTTGAAGTATTCGATTCGGTCGGTATCTTCGACTTTGCCTCCTTTCATTTCATCATCCATGGCAGCGCCGTTTTCGGTAATGTAGATAGGGGGCAGTGAATATCGCTGGTGTAAATCTATTAATAGCTCAGTAAAGGCACCGGGAGTAATTTCCCACCCCATCGCCGTAAGGGGAACCCCTTTAGGCTCTACTACATCAAACCAACCATTTTCTGTGGATTTATATACGGTGCGCGTATAAAAGTTAATGCCCAAGAAATCTATTGGTTGAGAGATAATGTCCATGTCACCCTCGAGAATATCCGGCTGTTGCTCTATGGGCAGCTGGTCGCACACATCCGGGTAGGTGCCTTCAATAATAGGCTGTAAATACCAACGATTATGATATTCATCGGCAAGCTTTGCGGCTAACTTATCGGCTGGTGATTCTGTGGCACTGTGACAAGTAGAAAAGTTAAGCACAATACCATTTAAGCTGCTAGGGCATTTCTCGCGAAGCACCTTCATACCCAGACCATGTGCTAACAGCAAATGGTGCGCAGATTTTCTGCCGTTGGCCACACCCGTCTTGCCTGGTGCATGAACCCCGAGTTCGTAGCCTAGGTACGCTGAGCAAAATGGTTCGTTTAAGGTAGCGTAAGAATACACTTTATCACCTAACGCACTGGCTACTATGTCAGTGTAATGCGCAAAGGCTGTGGCTGTTTCTCTATTTAACCATCCGCCTTTTTCTTCTAAATACTGAGGAAGATCCCAGTGATACAAGGTGACGAATACTTTGATGTTGCGTTTGACTAACTCGTCAACCAAGTTTACGTAAAACTGCATGCCGATATGGTTGATAGTTCCATCGCTGTTAACCACCCTAGGCCATGAGATTGAGAGTCGATATGCATCAACTCCTAACCCTGCGATGAGTGCAACATCCTCCTGCCATTTTTCCACATGTTGACACGCAATATCACCATTGGAGTTGTCTTCAATGGTGTTATTTTGTGAACAAAATGTGTCCCAAATTGAGTCTAGTCGCCCGCTTCTATCACCCTCTATTTGAAAGCTTGAGGTGGCTACGCCGTATAAAAAGTCCTTTGATAACAAAAAGGAGTCGGCGGGCAGCGTAATTTTTTGCATCTTCTCGTGTCCTAGGCTTAACAAACCGCAGTAGCTCGGTTGTTATTCATAAATCAAAAATAACATCATTTTTACATTGAATTCAGCAACGCTTCATGTAATTATTTACTCAAATGTAAGCGCTTACAAAGAGTCTGCAAATTTATGTAAGCGCTTTCAAATGTTAATTTATCATTAATTACAAAAATAGCAATAGAGGTTATCAGTGGACATACCATCGCAAGCTGAATCACAACCAATGAACAGTGCGGCGCCAAACGGTAATTATCGTTTTGCTCTCATTTCATTAACAACGTTATTTTTCATGTGGGGATTTATTACCTGCCTGAATGATATTCTTATTCCTTATTTGAAAGGTGCGTTTAACCTCACTTTTACACAAGCAATGCTTATCCAGTTTTGCTTTTTTAGTGCGTATTTTATTGTCTCGTTACCCGCTGGTGCAATCGTCTCTAGAATTGGCTACCAAAAAGGCATTGTATTGGGGCTTGGCATAGCCTGTTTGGGATGCATATTGTTCTATCCCGCTGCAGAGAGCCAAATATATGGTGTATTCCTGCTGGCCTTATTTGTGTTGGCATCCGGTATTACCATTTTGCAAGTATCAGCAAATCCGTATGTCACTGCGTTAGGCGACCCAAAAACTGCCTCCTCTCGTCTTACTATGACACAAGCATTTAATTCACTTGGCACCACAGTAGCGCCTTTCTTTGGTTCGTATTTAATGTACGGTGCAACAGGTGAGCACAACGCCGCCACCGCATCGGCTTCTGATGTTCAGATTCCCTACCTTATACTGGCAGCTTCATTGCTATTGCTTGCCCTCGTGTTTTTGTATCTAAAACTGCCTAAGCTTAATCACACCAGCAGTAATACCGGTATCTTCAAAGGTGGCGCGTGGCAGCACAAGCATCTCGTACTCGGGGCAGTCGGTATCTTTATGTACGTGGGCGCTGAAGTGGCTATTGGCAGTATGTTAGTTAACTACCTTGCGAGTCCCTCGGTTGCAGGTTTAACCGAAGCGAAAGCGTCTAAGTTATTGGCGTATTATTGGGGTGGCGCCATGGTAGGTCGCTTTATCGGTGCGTTAATAATGCAAAAAGTGTCTGGTGGTATCGTATTGGCATTTAATTCAGCCATGGCTATCTTTCTCATTGTGCTATCAATATCGACCACGGGACCGCTTGCGTTGTGGACCGTACTTGGTGTGGGTCTGTTCAATTCAATTATGTTTCCTACCATCTTCAGTCTGGCACTTCAGCAGCTTGGTAAGGATACGCCACAGGGCTCAGGCATCTTATGTTTAGCCATTGTGGGCGGCGCTATCATCCCTTTATTCCAGGGTATGTTGGCAGATAGCATCGGAGTGACTATGTCATTCTTGCTACCGGCGTCTTGCTACCTGTATATTGCCTATTACGGTTTGATAGGCAGCCGCGTAACTCAACTGATAAAAGATTAAGGAATCACCATGCGAAATACATTACTCGCTTCAGTCATTGCTGGTGCTTTACTAAGTGGCTGCGCTGAATCTGAAAAAGACGTATCCGTTAATAATGTTGATAGTGCTAACCATAGCAGTTCGCATAAAACTAGCTCAGCTGATACAGGCGCGGCAGCAATATGGCCTAAACTCGACATAGAAGTAAAGCAAGACCCTGCTGTGGAAAAGCAAGTGTCAGACCTTTTATCGCAAATGACCCTTGAGCAAAAAATAGCGCAGATGATCCAACCGGAAATTCGCAATATCACGGTTGAAGAAATGCGTCAGTATGGTTTCGGTTCGTATTTAAATGGGGGTGGTGCCTTTCCAAACAATGATAAGCACGCCACGCCGGACGATTGGGTTGCCCTAGCTGAAAAATTATACCAAGCGTCTATCGATGACAGCCTCGACGGCTCTGTCATTCCAACCATGTGGGGCACAGATGCAGTGCACGGTCACAACAATGTGATTGGCGCGACCTTATTTCCTCATAATATCGGTTTAGGGGCTGCAAAAAATCCAGAATTGGTAGAAAAGATAGCCCACATTACCGCAAAAGAAGTCATGGCAACGGGTATCGATTGGGTATTCGCGCCTACCGTGGCGGTGGTGAGAGATGACCGCTGGGGCCGGACCTATGAGAGTTATTCAGAAGACCCAGCCATTGTGCGCGATTACGCGGCATCGGTAGTTAAAGGGCTTCAAGGGGCGGCTGATAAAGATTTTCTCAGTGACCAACGAGTTATCAGTACGATAAAACACTTTGTGGGTGATGGCGGAACCGTTGGCGGCGACGATCAGGGTGACAATGTTGCTAGCGAACAAGCGTTGTACGATATTCACGCTCAGGGCTATGTGGGTGGTTTAACCGCAGGCGCTCAATCGGTGATGGCGTCGTTTAACAGTTGGAATGGCGCAAAGCTTCACGGCCACAAATATCTACTAACTGATGTGTTAAAAGAGCAAATGGGTTTTGACGGCTTCGTCGTTGGAGATTGGAATGGTCATGGCCAGGTTAAAGGCTGCAGCAACGTTGATTGTGCACAAGCAGTTAACGCTGGCTTGGATATTTTTATGGTTCCTAGCGACTGGAAAGGGGTATATGAATCTACCTTAGCCCACGTTAAAGATGGCGTCATTCCCATGTCACGTATTGATGACGCGGTACGCCGTATTTTGCGAGTAAAAGTGCGAGCGGGTTTGTTTGATAAGCCAAGTCCTGCCAACCGCCCTTTATCTGGCGAACGGTCGCTTATCGGAAACGAAGCGCATCGCGAGGTAGCACGTCAAGCGGTGCGTGAGTCTCTGGTTTTGCTTAAAAATAAGCAGGGTATTCTTCCTTTATCTGGTGCTAAACGCATAGTAGTGGCTGGCGATGCAGCAGACAATATAGGCAAGCAGTCTGGTGGCTGGAGTATTACGTGGCAGGGAACGAACAATACCAACGCTGATTTTCCTGGCGGCTCATCCATATACGACGGCATTAAACACCATGTAGAGGCTGCGGGTGGCGATGTAATGTTGTCTGTTGATGGTAAAATTGCACAAGACGGTAAAGCGCCAGATGTGGCAATTGTAGTATTTGGTGAAGAGCCTTACGCAGAAGGTCACGGTGACAGAGAGACGCTAATTTATCAGTACGGTAATAAAAAAGACCTAGCGCTGCTTGAGCGCTTCAAATCACAGGGTATTCCTGTAGTGTCAATCTTTATCAGCGGTCGCCCTATGTGGGTAAACGCAGAGCTTAACGCATCTGATGCCTTCGTAGCGGCATGGTTGCCTGGTTCAGAGGGCACGGCGGTGGCCGACGTATTATTTGGCAAACAAGACTTTAAAGGTAAGCTTCCTTTCTCATGGCCAGCACAGCCCCAGCAAATTGTGAATATTGGCGACGATACCTACGAGCCACTTTTGCCATACGGGTTTGGCCTTACTTATGCTGACGACAACGTGCTAGCGGATAACTTGAACACCGAGGTCAGCATAAGCAGCGATAACAGTCAGTCCCTTGAAATATTAAACGGAGCGGTGCAGTCGCCTTGGGTGTTATGGCTTTACTCTGGCGATGAGTCGCTTACGGTTAATGCGAGCACCCATAACGTGGGCGCGATTACCTATCGCACTGTGGATAAAGTTGTTCAGGAAGATGCCCGTAAAGTCACCTTTGATGGCAGTGAGTTTGCCGCCATGCGTTTTGCGAGCAAAAGCTTCTTCCGCGAAGACTTGAGTGCTCAGTTACTTAATAAAGCGGCGCTTACTCTAAACATTAATCCCCATAGCGCGGTTGAGGGCTCCCTCACTGTGGGTATGAATTGTGAAGGCGAGGGCGATAAGCCAGGTAGCTGTTCTGCACAACTTGATATTAGCGAACAAGTGAACGCCTTAGAGCAAAACACATGGTCTTCGCTCAGTATCGATTTACAGTGTTTTGTGAATGCAGGTATCGACTTTACCGGTCTTGTGATTCCGTTTGAACTTGGCAGTTCAGGCAAGGCAAGCATCAGCGTTGCAGATATTCAGTTTACGCCTCAAGTTGCTGAATCGGCAGATATAGTCTGTAAATAGTTGTTAGTGTATCCGACAATCCAAGGGCTGGAATTGTAACATTCCAATTCAGTTATGGTTCTATTTGTAGTTTGAAGGGTACGTTAATTATACCTTTTTATTTATTAACTCAAAAAAGCGATTTGCTAATGCAAGTCGCTTTTTTATTTGTTTTTTCGCAGTGTTACCGCACACTTCAACGGCTTCATCAATAACTCATTTTCTTAGTCTTTTCTCAAATTGTCTAACATCTGCGTGTAAGCCTTACTTGATTTAATGCTGTCGCTTTATTGAATTCAATTGTCATATCTTCAAGAAGGTTAAGTATTGTTATACACTCAACTTCTAGCCAACGTTGCTAGTTCACAAAAAAAAGGGATTCATGTGACAATAATTAAAAATCAAAAATTCATTCCAACAGTTGCTCTCATTGCCATTGTAGGAATCGCGTCAGGGTGTGCCACTACATCATCTAAAGTTGTTGAAACTCCTAAGGTAAATAGCTTTAACACTCAATACAACGGTGAAAAAAGTAAGCTCGTTGTCGGTCAGTTTGTTAATCGCTCTAACTTCCAAAACGGGATATTTTCTAACGGGCTAGATAGACTTGGTAATCAAGCAAAAACTGCACTAATGAGTCATCTTCAACAGACAAACCGGTTCAGCGTTTTAGACAGAGATAACATGGCATTACTTGCTGAAGAAGCAGGTCGTACAGGCACGCAGCAGAGTATTGCCGGTGCAAAGTTTGTTATCACTGGTGATGTGACTGAATTTGGAAGAAAGGCGATTGGCGATAAGCAACTATTCGGGCTTTTAGGAAAAGGTAAGTCACAAATTGCCTATGCCAAAGTGACGCTAAACGTTGTTAATGTAACTACGTCTGAGGTTGTGTATTCGGTAGCTGGGGCTGGCGAATATAGCTTATCGGAAAGAGAAGTGATTGGATTCGGCAGTACCGCAAGCTACGACGCAACACTCAACGGTAAGGTGCTAGACTTGGCAATTAGAGAATCAGTCAACAATCTTGTAAATGGCATTGAGTCGGGCGCATGGACACTGTAAAAATGAAAAACCTATTAATATCTTTTGCGTTTATTTTAACGGTAACTGGATGCAAAACCACAGAGCCTTTGTATTACTACGGAGACTATACTACTGCTGTGTATAGCTACTTAAAGGCTGAAGACACAACGTTAGAAGAGCAAATATCAGCACTTGAAAAGACCATTGAATTAGCGGCTGCAAATGGGCGAAATATAGCTCCTGGCGTTCACGCCCATTTAGGCATGCTTTATTTTGAAACGGGTAATCCCCAGCTTGGAGCTTCTCATTTTGAGCAAGAAAAACAGCTTTTTCCTGAATCATCACACTATATAGAGTTTCTTTTAAACTCTGCACAAGGAGCATAAAATATGATTTTGCGTTTACTCATAGCGATTGCTCTTGTTACGTCGCTAACCGCGTGCGTTAACATGCCCCCAGCTCATGATTACACTGCGTTCAAAGCTGCTAATCCAGAGTCTGTTTTGATTTTGCCACCAGTCAACAACACGCCTGAGGTTATAGCGCCTTTTAGCGTTATGACACGATTAGCTACGCCTATCTCTGAGTCTGGTTTTTATGTATTTCCAGTGGCGCTAGTTAATCAAACCTTTACCAACAATGGTTTAACCGAGGCCACCGATATCCATGCGGTTGATACGTCAAAACTCAATGAAATTTTTGGCGCCGACACTGCGCTGTATGTATCCATTGAAGACTATGGAACCAGCTATGTTGTGATTTCTAGTGAAACTAGAGTAACCGTATCAGCTTCTCTTGTTGACCTTAGAACAAACCAGATGCTATGGACTGGAAAGGCAACTGCGTCGAGTGCTGAACAGCAAAATGCTAATAGTGGTGGGCTTGTAGGTATGCTTGTACAAGCAGCCGTTAGTCAAATATTTGAAACAGTAACGGACAGAGGCTTTGATATCGCTGCCATGACCTCTACACGACTACTATCTGCAACCAGCTATAACGGACTGCTTTATGGCCCTCGCTCACCTAATTATGGACAACCAGTACCAAGTGAAAAAGCGAAATAACATTCGCTAAAATAGAAAAGCATCGCCGCTCGGTATTCAATCCGTAGTGGCGATTCTTGTTTCTTACCCTCAGTTTTTTCACAAACCCTCACATCAGCCACGTCTTTTCCATTAATCATTATTAAAAATATCACTGCATCACTCGCAAATGCGACTCGTTTCCATTATCATCAGCAATATAAATGGTAATTATTCCTATTAACATTAAAAGACGCATTCAACGCGCAATGTTAATTGTGTAAGTCAACAAGGGGTAAGCCCTTGCTGCATGCCAGAAACACACATAAAACTTGTAGAACACGTGGAGAATTATAGTGAAATTTAAACTTACGACTATTGCTACAGCCGTAATGTTAAGTCCTGCTGCCCTAGGTGTGGCAATGGAAGATATTGAAAGACTTACCGTTGAAGGGAAGTACCTTTCGGTAAACCAGTCTAACTCTATAAAGAGTCCAACACCTATTCTTGATGTGCCGCAAAGCTTATCTATTATGACGGCAGAAGAAATTACTGCCCGTGGTATTACAAGCGTGGGCCAAATTATCGATTACACTCCTGGGGTAAATACCTCTCAGGGCGAAGGACATCGTGATTCTGTTGTGTTTCGTGGTGTGCGCTCGACAGCCGATTTTTATATAGACGGTAACCGTGACGACGTTCAGTACTACCGTGCGCTGTATAATGTTGAGCAAGTAGAAATTTTACGCGGCCCGAATGCCTTATTATTTGGTCGTGGCGGTACGGGCGGTATTCTAAATCGCGTTTCTAAGAAAGCGACTATCGATCAGCAGTTTGTAAACTACAACGTATCTGCGAATACCTTTGGTGCTTACAATTTACAGCTTGATACTAACATCGACACTGGTGAAGATTCTGCAGTAAGAATCAATGCCATGTATGAAAGCTTGGATAACCATCGCGACTTTTTCGATGGCGATCGTTATGGTTTTAACCCCACAGCGCGCTTTCAGTTAAGCGATGACACTATTTTAGATTTATCTTATGAATATATCGATCACGAACGTTTTATCGACCGTGGTATTCCTACAGGTGCAAACGGCGAGCCGGTAGAAGCGTTTGAAAACATTGTATTTGGCGACCCTGAAAATAACTATCAAACCCTAGATGCCGATGTGTTTCGTGCCAATATACAACACAACTTTTCTGACAACCTAAAGGGTAATTTTAACGCCTTTTATGGTAACTACGATAAAGTGTATGCCAACTTCTACGCCGCTGATTTTGCGCCAGAAACGAATGTAGTAACACTTGATGGCTATATTGATGAAACTGAGCGTGAAAATCTTATTCTATCGGCAAACTTAGTCGGTGAGTTTGCAACAGGTAGCATTGAGCACACGGTTATTTTCGGTGGTGAATTTATTAACACCGAATCTGATCAAAATCGTTTAAACCCAGTCTTCGATTCTAATGACGACGACCAAGAAGCGTTCTTGGTGAATCGTCCCTTAGACTTCAGAGGTCTAACAGGGACTAACGCCGCTGGCACCACAGTTACAACTGCATTTTCAGCGCTTAACGACGATACTCGCGTAGATTTAGACGTATATTCGTTTTATGTACAAGACGAAATTGCCCTATCTGAAAACTTGGATCTTGTGTTAGGTGCTCGTTTCGACAGCTTCGACATTGAAGTATTTGACGCTCGTCCTGATGTATTAGACACGCGCAACCGCACTGATGAGGAAGTCTCTCCTCGTGCAGGTTTGGTGTACAAGCCGCAAGAAAATATCTCAATTTATGCCAGCTACAGTGAGTCGTTTTTACCACGCAGTGGTGAGCAATACGCCAATATTAACGGCGATGCAGATAGCCTAGACCCTGATACGTTCACCAATCAAGAAATTGGTGTGAAGTGGGATTTCGCTGACAGCATGAGCTTTACAGCAGCGATATTTGAGAATGAGCAAACTTCATTAGATAACGATCCTACCGACCCTGAAGGCTTCATAGAAGTTGATTCTGACGTGTCAGGATTTGAGCTGCAGCTGCAAGGTTACATTACAGATAAGTGGTTTGTTACTGCCAACTACAGCAACTTAGACGGTGAAAATGCCAGTGGCGTTGAGCTTCGTGAGCTTCCCGAAAACACCATGTCGGTATGGACAACGTACCAAGTAAGCGACGTGTTAGGCTTTGGCGTTGGCGCAACCTATCAAGATGAGAGTTTTGTGGTGACTGCTACCGATTCGCCTGTATTACCCAGCTACACGCGTGTGGATGCGTCAGCATACTACGAGCTTAATAATGGCATGCGTTTACAGCTTAATGTGGAAAACTTAACTGACACATTGTACTTCCCGAACGCGCACTCTAGACATCAAGCAACCGTTGGTGCGCCAATTAACGCAAGACTGTCTGTTATTGGGTCGTTCTAACAACTACCGAATAACGCTGACAAAAAAGGCCGTTTCATGTGAATGAAGCGGCCTTTTTTATAGTGTTAGTCTTAAAAGAGGCGCATCTTAAAAGACGTACCCCGTGCTAAATACACTTAGAACGTATAGCGAGCACCTAGCGTGTAACGCGGACCGTATTGGCGAGCAAACAAGAACTGCTCTTCAAAGCGCCCATAACCACGTTCGGTTTCATCGTTAATGTTTATCCCTTCAAGGAATACCGTTAGGTGTTCATCAACGTCGTAGTTAATGCTTGCATCAACTTGTGCGTAGGTATCAAACTGAGTGGCAGGATTATCTGATGAGCCCTGAGCCTGACCAATACCCACTACGTAGTCTGAACGCCATGCGTAAGTGACTTTCACAGACAAACCATTTTTCTCGTAGAACACTTGGAAGTTGGCAGAGTCACTAATACCGACTAACGGGTCTTGCTCTTCAAGGTTATATGGGTCGTATTCAACGTCACCGTCCACTAATGTGGCGTTTGCGCCAAAGCCAAAGCCAGTTTCACCGAAGGTATGTTGAACAGCAAGCTCAATACCTTCTACGGTTTTCGCATCACTGGAGTTACCAGGCTGGGTGGTACGCCATGTAATTAATGGGTCATCTGCATTAGGCGTCACTACCCCATTTTCATCAGCAAATCCATTATCTACAAAGTAACCATAAATAGCGCTGTCAGTAGCCTGCGTGCCGGCCGCCTCAAGTGCATTTACCGCTTCGTTCCAACGTGGGCCTAAGTAAATATCGTTAAGCCCTTCAAACTGACGGTCTTGACCGGTAGTGGTGATGTAGTTTTCTACTGACTTTCTGAATAGACCAATTGACGCATAGCTAGCTTCGTCGTAGTACCATTCAAACGATAAGTCTAAGTTTGATGATTCAAATGGCAATAAGCTGGTGTTACCTGCTGAGGCCGTACGCGATCCAATTTTAGGGCTGCCGCTAAACGCTAGGCCGCCTTGCAATAGGCCGATTGGCGCGCGGGTAATTGATTTACCCCAAGAGAAACGGGCTACTACGTCATCGGTCACGTCAACTTTCACGTCAAACATAGGGAGCAATACGTCGTATTCGCCTGTGAAGTCCTGTACTTGTAGTCCGTCTTCAAATTGCGTGATCCACTCTGAAGCAGCTACCCAGTTAACTTGTTCTGGAACGCGAACTTCCGCAGAGCTTGGTACTTCAGTTTCCTCATAACGCACACCTGCGTTTATTTGCACGTAGTAGTCGCCAACTTCGAAGTCCCACTCTGTTTGTACATAAATAGAGTTGGTAATTTCTTCTACGTTACTCACAGCAGGCGCACCCATGTAATAAGGGTCTGTAGAGTAGGCGTTTGCTTCGCCCACGACATCTGATGTAATAAACGCTAATTGTCGAGCAATAGCTTCGTCAAAATCATAGGTGTAGTAATAGCCAGGGTTCATGTTAGCACCGCCGCTACTAAAGGCGTCTAAGAAACCGCTGGTGTCGTTGCGTACGAACATGCTGTCTGGGAATATTTGCGTAAACGATGGGTTGAAGCCCGGGCCTCCACGCAGACCGCTCCACGCGGTAAAGCCGCTAAGCGCTTGCTCTGTGCGCGCAACGCCAAAGTCTACCTTTAATAACGGAATATCGAAGGCAGAGTTGTACCAGGTGCCATCAAGTTGGAATTGCTCAATGTCAGAACGACCAGGTGAGTAAATGAACTGACTAAAGTTAGAGTCAATTTCGCCCGGTGCAATTTCGTTAGTGCCGTTATTCCAATTTACGAACACTTGAGGAATATCACCTTCGCGGTAATCATAAACCTTAGAGCGAAGCTGGTTTGAACCGAGAATGATTTGACCGGAGCTACCTAGCCCTTCGTCATATCCATTATCGGTTTCGTTATACGAGTCGTGATAATCCACGGCAAAGTGCCAATCGTCGCTTACCGTCCAATCTAGATTAATACCGATTGAGCGAGCGTCTACACGGGTGGTATTTCTACTTGCAGTGAATGAGCCGTCATCGCCGCTAATATCAGCATAAACAGCCGTACCGTTGGCATCGAGCTCATATTCATTAATGTTAGCACCAAAGTTATTCCAAATACCCCAACCCACAGTATTAGTGCCTGTGGTAGCGCGAGACGCTGTGTAGTCTACTGTTGCTGTGAAATCATCAATGGGACGGAACTGGAACGTAACTTGTGCGTTTTGACGTTCGCGCTGTACATCGCTAATGCTGTAGTTCATATCTTTTGGAAAGAAGGCTGCATTGGTGATGTTAGAGCGGTTATCAACCACGTTTTCTGCATCTAATTCAGGTAACGCATCATTTTCTTGCAGCTGCCAGCCTTGAATGTTGGCCGCTTGCTGCTGAAAGTCGCGTTCTTGATGAGAAAAAGACACACCAAAACCGAACATATCGTCGGCAAACGTGTTGCTGTAAACACCTGCGATTTCTGGTGTTACATCGTCACCTTCTTCGTTTGAGGTATCATAAATGCCTTTCACTGAAAATGAAGCTTGTTGTCCGGACTGTGCAAGCGGCTTCATCGTAATGATGTTTACCGTAGCACCTAAACCACCACTTGGGTTCTCAGCGCGAGCGGTTTTTTGTAGCTCTAGCGTGTTTACACCTTCAGAAGAAAGGTTAGACAAGTTGAATGAACGGGTGAAACCTGTTCCCGGCATTTGACGGCCATTAAGGGTAACTAAGTTAAATTCTGGGCCAAAACCACGTACAGTAATTTCGTTACCTTCACCGTTATTACGGCTAATGGTTACACCCGTTATGCGCTGGAGGGCTTCGGCTAAGTTAGTATCGGGAAACTTACCGAGTTCTTCTGCTGATATTGCATCAACAACACCGCTAGAACTGCGCTTCAAATCCATAGAGCGGATCATGGAACCGCGAATACCGCTTACTTGAATAACTTCTACTTCGCCTTCTTCAGGCGTCGCTGCTTCTGTTTCTTGTGCGTAGCTAGGCATAGCTAAAGTAGAGCCCAATAACAAAGCCATTGATGTGGCAAGCTGGGTCTTTTTAAAAGTTGTGTTTTTCATAATTGCCTACTAATTCTTATCAATTTGATATGCCGCCAGGCTACTGGCGGCAAATTGCTTTATTACTGAGCTGCTATTTCTACATTATCAATACGATATACAGCGCCATTACCTGTATCCCAAGTAGGGAACATCATAAGGACGTTGATTGCACTGATATCTAAGCCTGCATCGTAAAGCGTTTGCAGCGGGAACGTGTATGTCTGCCACTCGCCTTCAACAGGCTCTGCACCTTCAAGGCTTGATGACATTGGCAGCTCTACCGCAGAAGACGCGCCGATAGACTCAATTTTAAATAACCACTGGCCTGATGTATCAATAGGCATTGCGCTTACTTTCATTTCAAAGCGAACTACGCCAGTTGAAAGTAGTGCAGATGCGTCGTAAGACACCTCTTCATCAGCAAGGAAACCCATTACCGTTGGTGTTTCACCAATTCTGAATTCAGCCACTGTACCGTGCTCAGCGTCGTCTACTTCTTCTGTTGGTGTTGAACCACCACAGCAATCCCAGATAGACCATTGCTCAGCTGCGGTATCAGCGAAAATGTTCAAGCCTCCAGCTGGCGTTTCGTTGCCGCTGTCAGGGTGGAAGAACTTCGCATTATCAACACGGTATACCGCGCCTTCACCTGTACTCCACGCTGGGAATATCATGATGACGTCAATACCGCTTACATCTAAACCGCGAGATTGAAGATCGGCAATGGAGAACGTGTAAGTCTGCCACTCACCTTCAACTGGGGCTTGACCTTCTACACTGTCGGCAAGTGGAAGCTCAACGGCAGTGGCAGCATCATTGGATTCAACTTTGAATACCCAAGTAGAGTCTGGGTTAGTTGGTGCGCTTACCACTCTCATTTCGAACTGCAGTAAACCACCATCAGTAAGTGCAGTGGCGTCAAATGGTGTTGCACCACCGCCATCAATTGAACGAGTGGTAAAGCCCATTACTGTTGGCTCTGCACCTATACGGAATTCAGCAGTAAGACCGTGCTCTTCATCATCCATTTCTTCAGTTGGTGTTGAACCGCCACAGCAATCCCACATTGGCCAATTTGGATTTTGTCCATCTTCGAAGATAGTGAGCTCAGGGTATGACGCACCGCCTTCTTGTGAAATTTCAACGTTGGCCATGCGATATACCGCACCGCTGCCTGTATCCCATAATGGGAATACCATGATTACGTCGATGGCACTGGTGTCTAGGCCTGCCTCTGCTAATACACTCAGTGGGAATTCGTACGACTCCCATATGCCTTGTTCAGGTGTGTCGCCCGCAACGTCAGCAGGTCCAACATAGCCATCCATCAAAGGAAGTTCAGCGAAAGTAGAGCCTTCAGAGCTCTCAACTTTAAACAACCAAGACGTTGTTGCATTGTTTGGTAAAGCAACCGCTTTAAGGTCGAACTTAATGCTGCCTGTTTCTTCCATTGGTGACGCGTCAAACGGTGAAGCTTGACCGTCAGGGTCGGTGATAAACGCTGAACGGCTAATGAAACCCATTACCGTTGGCGCATCGCCAATACTAAATTCAAATACCTGACCTTCATCTGCATCTTCAACGAGTGCGGGTGTAGAGCCACCACAGCAATCCCATGCAGGCCAGTTTGGATTAGGTGTACCGTCAAAAATAGTAAGGTTTTGAGCGATTCCAGTAGAAGGTGGAGATGGAATGGGCGCTGCACCTTCAACTAATGCATCTTCAAGTGAGTCGTAACCTGGACGAACGGTTTCGCAGCCTTTACCTGTCATTGGGTCTGAACCACACTCGTATACTCGAACGTAATCGACTTCTAGGCTTTGACCTTCTGCAAATGCGTCGGCATCGATACCGGTTTCATTGACAGATTCAGGCCATGCTCCACCAACAGCGAGGTTCAAAATAAGGTAAAACTCTTGGTCGAATGGTGCATTGTCCCAGTGTGTTGTTAACTCGCCTGTGCCTTGTTCGAAGTATTCTGCATACCAGCCACGGTGTGAAAGGCCAGTTGCTTCGCCTTTACTGTTTTCACGCACTTCAGAGCGACGTTGAGTGGCATACAGGTAACCATCCATATACCAACGAATTTCGCCTTCTTGCCATTCAATAGCATAGGTATGGAAGTCGTCGGCAGGGTTCTCGCCACTAGGTAGTGAGTAAGCTTGGCCCGAACTGTCGTTGTTCGGCCACTCTTGACCGTAGTGAAGTGTGCCGTAGATATGATTTTCAGGGTTGCCGTCAATGTCTGCTGCTTTTAGATTAACCGCTTCCATGATGTCGATTTCACCAGAGCGAGGCCATCCACCGTATACTTCATCTGTTGGCATCATCCAAAATGCTGGCCAAGAACCTTGTCCTTCCGGCATTTTTGCTCGCATTTCGATGCGACCGTATTTGAAATCACCTTTATAACGGGTATTCAGTCGCGCAGAAGTATAGGGCTTTGGTGCACCTTCTTCTGCTGGAAGCGCGACTATGTTTAACGTGCCGTCCTCAACAAAAGAGTTGCTTTCACTTTCTGTGTAGCACTGAGCTTCATTGTTGCCACCGCCGGCGCAATTTACTTCGTGAGTCCATTTGTTCTCATCAATGCTTGAGCCGTCAAATTCGTCGCTCCATACAAGCTGCCAATCTGACACTGGTGCAGAGGCGTCTACCGCCTCTATATCAGTAGATGTGGTGGCACCGCCCCCACAGCCAAATAGGGTTGTGACTGACAACGCGGCAGCTATCCGCGTAATTTTCGATGCATGTTTAGTCATTGCTTTCAGCCTTGCTATAAATGTGTTGTTAAGTGTGTCGTTGAGTGTTTATTAACGACAGCCGCGATGGCTTTTGTGTTTTTGAAAGCGCTTACAAAATCAATCGAGCTGTTTTTTGGAAGCGCTTACATTTCGCTAAATGTAAGCGAGCGCAACGAAAAGATCAATCATCTTTTCAACTTTTTAACATTAAAGCTGTTAAAGAATTACCATATCGATAACATTTGTTGTAAATGCCATCGCTGTTTGGATAGCGCTTTTAACGATAAGTGCTACCGGTTTTGTTACTCTATGTTTATGAATTTATTAAATAAAAGTGGGTTTTAAATAATTCTTTGAAAAAGCGCATAAACTGAAAATGAGTGAAGAGCGCATGTTAAGTGATTGTGTTATCCCAGTTTTGTGAAAATTATGTTTATTATCGCCATCACGAATAGACTAAAGTGTTAATAATCCGTTTTTGGGCGGGATAATTTGCAGTCTTTGTTAAAGGTGGGTCGTGAAAATGTGTCTCTGAGATAGTGATTCATGAAATTAATCGACAATAGTGTTTTATATAAGGTGTAAGCAGAGCCTATAGTTAAAGCAGCCAGTTGATGTTTAAGCTATGTTTTACTTTATAACCCCGCTGTGAAAACACTTTTATTAGCCTAACTGTAAATGGAAAGATTCTCTATGCACCATCATCATGGACATTCACGCTCAGGCCATTCCCACAAGGACCATGCAAGCGAAGATAGCCAACGAATTGGGTGGGCATTTTGGTTAAATTTCATCTTTACCATTATAGAATTTATAGGAGGGTGGCTAACAAACAGTGTCGCAATCATGGCTGACGCCGTGCACGATTTAGGTGATTCTTTATCTATCGGGCTAGCATGGTACTTAAGTAAGTTAGGTCACAAAGCGGCTACCGAAAAATATTCCTACGGATTTAAAAGGCTAAGCCTGCTGGGGGCTATGATAAACGGGATAATTTTAATTGTTGGTTCTGTATGGATATTGTTTGAAGCCATTCCCCGGTTATACAAACCTGAAATGCCTGTTACTGAGGGCATGATAGCATTGGCAATATTAGGCATTGCAGTAAATGGGTTCGCCGCCTACAAACTCAGTGGCGGTCACTCCATGAACGAAAAAGTACTCAACTGGCATTTGATTGAAGATGTACTGGGTTGGGTCGCGGTGCTTTTCGTGGCTATTTTACTAGAGTTTGTGGACTGGCCTATTTTAGATCCTATTCTTTCCATTGTCTTTACCCTGTTTATCTCTATTAACGTTGTCCGGTATGTCATAAAAACAATGAAGCTGTTCTTACAGGGCGTACCTGATTATGAGAGCCGCTTAGAAATTCGTAACACGCTGTTAGCGATTTCTCATGTTGAAGAAATTCACCATCTGCACTTTTGGTCTCTTGATGGCGATCAGCATGTTTTAACGGCTCATTTGGTGATTGGATGTAGCGTTGATACGCAAACATTGCTCAAATTGAAGTCTGAGGTAGCAAAAAGTCTAGAGCCTTTTAGTTTGGCCCACACCACCATAGAGTTTGAATTGCCCGGTGAACCATGCCGAGATGAGAATGATCACCTCCACAGGCATTCCCATGACAATGCTCACGTGGAAATTGATAGTTGACGGCTTAAACGAGTAGCAAGGCAAACGTCGGTCTACAGCGTAACGTTTTGAATGATCAGCAGGCTGCCGCTTAACATGAGCATGAGTAAGGCCAGTGACTTGATATGTCTTGCAGAGACTTTTGCTGCTAGTAAACGGCCAATACGGGTAAAGACTAAAACGATGGGAACGGCAAAAAGTGTCGAAAGGACAATGTCGTAAGAGGGCAGCGTACCAAAGGGCACCACGATTAAACGCATTAGCGACGTTAAGCAGAAAAAAGCGAGTAAGGTAATGCGTATCTCTGTAATCGACCACTGCTGTCTGTAGCATTGAAATACCACAGGGGGGCCAAACGTAGAAAAAAGCCCGCCCACAAGTCCACTCATTGCGCCGGCGACACCAAATCCTATTGAAGATTTAGAGCCCTCAGCGGCACTTCGTTTAATAACGAGCAGCCCGCAACACAGTAAAATAACACTGCCTAACATAATATTAAGCCAGTGGGACATAGACTGAGAGAGGTATTCCAGCAAAACGTATCCCACAGCCATAAATGGAATTGCAGTAACAAGTAGTATGTTGAAGGCGCGTTTGTTCACATGATGGGTGTTTTTAAAGACCAAACTAACAGAGTTAAATAAACTCAAAAAGCTTACTAAAAACGTTGTTGCCGTTAGCGGCATAATATTGAGCAGTGTGAAGCTTGAGACAACGATTAAACCAAAGCCAAAACCACTTAGGGTTTGCAACAATGTGGCTACGCCGAGAAGCGCAAATGTTAAAAAAAGTGTCTCAATAACCATGTGAAAGACTCACCAGTAAATGTAGTTGACGATGTAAAAATAAAGGCGTTGATATTGGGGGGACCTTAGTGACTATATTAACGCGTTTTCGTGAGCCTCAGGTGTAATTTATGAGTCTTTGTATGCCATTCACCGTAAATGGCTGGCGCTGCGTAAAGCGCTATACTTACGCATATTTTATTAAAGAGGTAGGTAAAACGGTCGATACTTTTACAACATGTAAATACGGTTTTATTGCCGTCTTCGACTTCAGGTTAATAGTCACAGCTGTTTCTTTTCTGTTACTCTGAGTACTACGAACAACACTAATTTTCGGAAAAATATATGTTTGTTTCACGCGGTAAGTATGATGAAAAAGAGGCGTTAGCTACTCAACTAGAGACGCGTCTACAAGAAACCCTAGATAGAGTCGCAGTATTGGAAGCTGAAAATACTTCGCTGGCAAACGAAGTTGAACATCTGCATGCAGCTTCTGCACAAATGAACGATTCTGTTTTGCTCAAATGCATTGTCGATGCACTTCAGCAAATTGAAGGTATTCGAGAGTCAGTTCTAACCGCTTACCACAGCATAGATTCAGAAAATCAATCTATTGCAGATATTGATAGTCTGTTCACTCGCTCAGCTTCCACGCTAAGTAATATCGTCACTGATATGAGTGGTTTGAATGTGCAGATGGGGAGTATGAGCGAGCGTATTTCAGGGCTTTCTACTACCGCTGACAATATCAATAAATTTGTTACTACTATCACGAGTATTTCAGATCAGACGAATTTGCTTGCACTCAATGCCGCTATTGAAGCAGCGCGAGCAGGCGATGCCGGCAGAGGATTTAGTGTTGTTGCCGACGAGGTAAGAGCCCTTGCCACCGAAACGAATAAGTCGGCCACCGAAGTATCTGAATTGGTTAATGGTATTATTCAAAGCACCGCTAAAGCGGTATCTGGCGTTAACGAGCTGCGTGGCAATAATGAAAATTTAGAAGCTGGAATTAATGAACTCAACGGAAGCTACGAAGGAATGGTGGCACATTGTTCAAGTATGAAGTCGACTATTACGAAAGGTTCATTTAGTACATTTATTCAAACCGTTAAGCTAGATCACGTGGTCTGGAAAGCAGACGTTTATGCTGTGCTTTGTGGTTACAGCAATAAATCTGTGGCTGAATTGTCCGATCACTCAAGTTGCCGCCTTGGTCAGTGGTACAGAGAAAGTGCCAGTAGTAGTATCGGCAAGACTGTAGCGTTTAGAGAGCTCGATACGCCCCATGCAGCAGTTCATCAAAGTGGTAAAGCGGCGATAGAAGCAAAACTGGCAGGCGATCAGACAAAATCCGATGCAAAGCTTATGGAAATGGAGCAAGCGAGTGGGCGAGTCATGCAACTGCTCGACACATTAGCGGGTTATTAGCGGTAATATTGTTTGTGCGAGTACGCATAATAGATAACCCATACAGGCTTGAGGGTAGTTGACGCGTGGGTGATGAGAATGACAACATTGCAAACCATAAAATAAGCGAGCTTGAGGCGCGCGTTAACTCATTGGAGCGACAGCTCAAACGCCAAAAGCTAGCGCGGCAAAGTGCAGAAGCATTTTTGGAAACCTACTCTCAAGATGCTTACTTAGCAAATCAAGCCCTCAGAAAATCCCTTCAGGCCTCCAAACAAAGAGAGCGAGAATTACTTTACTTGAGTCGTTCAGCTTCTCAACTTGGCGCTAACAGCTCAGTGGCGTCTTTTATCTACTCTGCATTAGAGTCTGCCGTCGAATTTTGTCAGGCAAGCTGCGGTAAAGCGATTATCGTTAAAAACGGTAAAGTGATCATGGGTAATGATGACAAAGTGCTAACTTTTGATAGAGGGTGGGTTGAGGCGCCGGCGCTTTCTTCACTTATTTTGGATGAACTTCCGTTAACGCTGACAGAAAGTTACTCGCATTGGTGTGTCAATGCTGTAGAGCGACCGGATGTAGAGTGTGAGGCCCGTGTTATTCATTTCATGCACCAGCTTTCAGGTGACGAATTTGCCTGGCTAGCCCTATTAACCGCTGATGACAACTTAGAGGAAGAAACCCTTTATATTCTCGATACAACTAAGCATTACTTAAACTTTGGTCTTCGTGATAAGGACAAATCCCATCAGCTGAGTAGTCAAAAAGCTGCCATTTCTTCTATGGAAAAAGACCGAAAGCATCTTGAGGAGAGGTTGGTCAGCGCTGATAAAATGGCAATGTTAGGCCAGCTTGCAGCCGGTATTGCCCACGAAATAAATAACCCTATAGGTTACGTTCGAAGTAATACCGCAGTAGCGAAAGATATATTCAATGATTACCAGAGTGCACTAGATCAGATTGGAGACTTGTGTCGCGATGCGGGCGGTCATATAGCTGAAACCTTTCAAAAATTGGAAAAGGACTTCTCATTAGAAGATAGTGCAAAAGATATTGCGGAGATGTTTGAGGAATCCTCAGAAGGGATCGAACGGATAATAGATATAGTAAAAGCATTGCGAAGCTTTTCATACCCCAGTTCGGGAAATCTAGCGGATATCAGCGCGACAGAAGCAATGCAAACGGCAATCAAACTAACGAATAACCTGCACCGCTATAAAAATACCGTCAATTTCAATGCGCCTGAGCACGATATACTATTTAAAGGTAATGCCGGTCAAATTCAGCAGGTGCTTGTTAACTTTTTAACCAATGCCATTTACGCCACTGCACAAGGTAAAAGTATAACGTTAAGTATTGAAGTGGACGGACCTAAAGTACGCCTGATTGTAGAAGATGAAGGTGAAGGTATGTCCCCTGAAGTGCTCAATAAAATATTTACGCCTTTCTTTACCACTAAGCCTCCTGGCGATGGAACAGGGTTAGGTATGTCAATTTCACTGACTATTGTCGAAGAGCATAATGGAACGGTAGATATATACAGTACTGAGGGTGTGGGCACTCGGGTAGTTGTTACTTTTCCAATCGCGACAGGGGATAGTTAGTTTTTTCACCAAATTCTTATGTCGACTGCAATCTTTGCAGCATTCCTTAGGTATTTGTCCTTGCTTCACATGCTCCCTCCTCTGTCAAAACGCTGCAGCTAACCTTAATACGCGCTAAAGTTTCTTTAAAACTAGACGTTAACTAATATTGTTCTAGTCTTAAGTATTAGGAAGCAGTGTCGCATCAGCAGCACTGATGAGTTTTAGTGGAGCCCGCGTTTAATGAGAAATAATCAGCCAGTTACTCAAAAAGAGTACAAGTTTCCTTCCCACTTCAGACTAATTTCGTCAACTGACCGGCGAGGGGTGATTCAGCATTGCAACGATGAATTTGTTGAAGCAAGTGGATTTGAGCGCGATGAGTTAATTGGTAAAAACCATAACTTAATTCGCCATCCTGATATGCCACCCTCAGTATTTAAAGAAATGTGGTCAACCCTTGAGTCTGGACAATGCTGGCTTGGATTGGTTAAAAATAGACGCAAAAATGGTGATCACTATTGGGTGTCTGCATTTGTCACGCCAGTCTACGATAAATCGACTATTGTGGGTTATGAATCAGTAAGGGTTCCAGCGCTAGCAGAGGAAGTGCAGCGTGCAACAGACATGTACGAGCGAATTCGCGCCGGCAAATCTGCAACATCAGTGTCTCATCAAATTGCACAGCGCTTTGGTCACGTTTGGCCCTCTCTACTGATTGGCCTTATTGCGGTGGCAGCGGTTTGGTTCACATCTAATGCAATAGCAGCAGCTATTTCATTCATTGCTTTGTTAGTGCTTATTAGTGCTCAGGCAGCGAAAACGCGAAGTGAGTGGGCAGAATTTCTTACGTTAAGCCCCGAAAGTTATAGTAATGATATTGTGGCTCAGACGTATTTTGCAGACGCCCCTCATATTGCACAGGCAAAACTGGTTCTTGGCTGTGAACTTGCCCGAATGCGAACAGCGCTTACCCGAATAAAAGATGCGTCAGCGGGGCTTGAAACTGTATCGCGAACTACTCACACTCAAGCTGAAAATACCAGTGCAGCCGTGGTACAGCAAAACCAGGCTACACAGCAAATAGCATCTGCGGTCACGCAAATGAGCCAAGCTATTCAAGAGGTTGCTGAGCGCGTAGAAAGCAATGCAAAGAGTGCGAAAACCGCAGCAATGAATGTGGATATGGGTAACCAAAAAGCCGAAGAGGCCATGCAAGCTATTG
This sequence comes from Alteromonas sp. BMJM2, assembly GCF_027257845.1. Taxonomy (GTDB): domain Bacteria; phylum Pseudomonadota; class Gammaproteobacteria; order Enterobacterales; family Alteromonadaceae; genus Alteromonas. The sequence continues at coordinate 312,018 of NZ_JAPVOT010000002.1, forward strand.
TGTCATTGCGCCGAGCAGTTGAATCAATTTCAGAAACCGTGACTGAGCTAGCGCAGTCAACCAGTGACATTGGCGAGGCCGCTAATATTATCTCCGCCATTGCAGAACAAACAAACCTATTAGCACTCAATGCGGCAATAGAAGCGGCTAGAGCTGGCGAGCAAGGCAGAGGCTTCGCCGTGGTTGCTGATGAGGTTAGAACGCTTGCCTCACGTACTCGAGACTCTACCGATAGAATTCATAATATTATTACTGAGCTTGCAGAGCGTTCAGACCGGGCAGTACGAGTATCTACCGATGGATTGGCGTCGGCAGAGAAGGGAAGTTTAATTGTGGAAGAAACTCGCGGCGCCCTATTTGAAATTAATAACGCGGTAAGCGGTATTGCGGACGCGACTGTTGAAATGTCGTCGGCGGTTGAAGAGCAAAGCACAGTAGCTGAGCACATTAATCAACAGCTTGTGGATGTTGCAGACGGTGCTGAGGAAACTCAACGTTCTTCAGAGGCCTCACTGGCCGCAAGCGATGATTTACGTGAAACCGTTAATCGTGTTCACGAGCTTATTTTGCGCTTTAGCACCGACAAGCGGGTGGGAGAATAACAGTAGCCCGCGTTTTATTGACCGTTTAATTCAGCGTGTAGGCCGCGTTTATACGCGGCATAGGCTGGAAAAAATGACACAATGTACGTGCTTACTAATACAAGTATGACTATTCCTACGCTGTTTGAAGACAGAAGTGTACCGCTTAAAAATAAGCCAAATTCAGCGCTGAGCCATGGTTTGAGCACCGTGAGCAAGCCTGTCACTACTAACATACTGACACCACATCCAGCTAGCGTAATAAGCAACGCCTCTAGCTGCACCAATATAAGAAGGGCGGCTGGACTTGCGCCGATAGTACGAAGCACCGCGATTTCTTGATAACGCTCTCGCATGGTCGCCAATAGCATGGTGGCTAGGCCAATAAGGGCTGACACCACGATAAGTGAAGACAACAGCAAAAGCAGCGCCTCCACATTTCCCATTATTTGCCAAAGCTCAGCAAGTGCCATGCCCGGCAGTATGGCGAGCACGGGTTCTTGGCTTCGCTGATTGAGTTGATATTGTAGTTGCAGAGCGGTTACGCGATTTTTAAGTCCCAGCATAACAGCAGATACAGATGAAATATTCTTGTTTTCAACGTTCATCTCACCCATGCGTTGGCGCTCAGAATTCTCTTCGTGGGAATGGGAGCTATTATCACCCTCATGCCCAGCTTCTTCAGGCTCAGCTTCTCCATGACTGATTCCTTTATGCTCACCGTTACCGTGAACAGCAGTTTCACCGTCAGTATGTGCGTGTGCCTGAGCATGTATGTTTGACGGGCGCTGGATGGATTGGTATGGCTTAACTATGCCGGACGGGCCAGCATGCTCATGGGCTTTTTCAAGGCCAATAAGCGTGACATACACCGCTTTATCAACAGGTGTGCCTGTTTTCTCTAACACGCCGGTTACTGAAAAAGGAAAGCCGTCGTGCTGACGAAAGGACACATTACCTAAGCCATGAGATATCACAATACTATCGTCAACGCGGTAACCTAAAGACTCAGCAACGTCAGCACCAATAACTGCCGCGCCCACGTGGGCGAACGGGCCACCTTCAGCAAACACCAAAGGCTGTTTATCGCCGTATTTGAAATGCTCAAAGTAAGCATTTGTGGTGCCGATGACGCGATATCCGCTGTGTGCATCACCAAGCGATAAGGGAATTAGCCAAGATACACGGGGGTCGCTGTTGAGCGAGCTAACGCTGTCCCAACTAATCCCTTTCGACGGTGTGGTTAAGTTAAAGACAGACGACAGCAATAAATTAAGCTGGCCGCTTGGCGCTCCTACAATCACATCAACACCCGACACCGTGCGCGTGAAACTGTCTTTCACCTGAGTACGAATAATGTCTACGCTAAGTAGTAAACTCACACTGATTACAATGCTAACCAGCGTGAGAAGTGCAGTATTTTTGCGGCGTTTTACGCTTTCTATTGCGATTGTGGTTAACACGGGAATGCGCTCCTAGAAGCAGTAGGCACATCAGTGACTTCACGGTGATTCGGGGTGAATTGCTGCATATTAATATGCGATGAGAAATATTTCTTTAAGTATGGGTCGTGACTAACAAAAACTAACGCACTGTTTTTGGCGAGTTTTTTTAGCACGTCCATGAAGCTATCTCTCGCTTTGGCATCAAGGGCTGATGTGGGCTCATCGACAATTAAGATATCAGGGGTATTGATAAGTGCGCGAGCAATGGCAACGCGCTGCTGTTGACCCACGCTTAGGGTGTCTGCTTTTGCATTTAACAGTTGGTGTGAAAGCTGTAAGTCGTTAAGTAGCGTCAATATTCGCTCATCTAGGGCCTTGTCCTTTATATTTGCACCGGCAAAATAGAGAGCGGCCTCAATATTTTGTTTAACAGACAGGTATGGAATGAGATTAAACTGCTGAAACACAACGCCAATATTGTTAGCGCGAAATCGATCCCGCTGCTTATTAGAAAGCGCAGAAAAAGGCTGTTCTAAGAGAGATATTTTACCGCTGCTAGGTGTCAGTGTGCCGCTTAGCAGGTTTAAAAACGTGCTTTTTCCGCTTCCCGATGGACCAGAAAGAAACACATGCTCTCCACGGTACAAATGCCACTGCTCTATTTCAATAAAAGGGCCGGATCTTTCATGATGAGCAGTGTTATGGGAAAAACTAACGTTATCTATAGCAATGGCAATGCTATAAGAACCGTTTGTCTTTGGGCTTTCTGTTGCACCAACGCCAACTTTCACGCTAACTCCTCACTACAATCTCAATCTTCATTCTTCTATATTATCGAATAACGATGTGACTTACATGTCTTAGATGTTCAGCCCTCATCAAGATGATTGAGATAATAGGTTATAGCAAGCATGCCCTAGCTTTAGGGCAGCTTAATATAAAGGCAGGAGCAAGCGCAGTATAAAGCACGCGTGCTAAAGGCGGTTTGCTAGCCGTTAGCTTTGAGTTTTACCACTTCAGCGCTTTCGTCTTCAAGCACGCTTTCTGCAGACGAGCCTTTAAATATTTTACTGATCTTATCTTTGTTTTTAGACAGCAAGATTGAGAGTTCTTCTAACGCTCTGTCGTCAAGACCAATACCCTTTGCTTGGATATATTGCGCTAAGTTATCTGCTGCATCGAGCATCTTATCGTACTGATCAGCTTCTTTTTTGTCGGTAGTTACCAATTTTTCTACCCCTTTGTGCGTAACAACATACTGTGTGGTAATGGCCATGGTAGGTCCCCTTATTTTTAAGTTCAAAGAAACTCTACAGTATTTTACTGTATAAATAAACAGTCTCAAGGTTGATTTTTCTTCGCTTCGTACTATTTAATATTAGCTTTTTAAAATGTACGGTGTGTAGAGTACTCGGGACGTCACAGCCAATTCACAAACATAAATAACACCTTTTATTTTGTAGGGTTCAGTGTCACCATATAGATGGGGACAATGCTAATTCCATGGCGATGCTGCTTTTTCTTCAATGGCCTATTAAGAAACCAATTAAGAGTAAAAAAACAGATTGAGAATAAAGAATAGATTGAGAAACGGAATACTCAAAAATGGAGAAAGCTGGCTGTGAGCATAAAAGCCCCAAAGGATATTAGCGTTATACAAACTATTGATGTTATTCCGCACATTATGGAAATGCTTGCGGATGTAACAGGATTACGATTTATTTGTGTGGCTCGAGTAACCAAACAAGAATGGACTATGTGTTCTGTGCTCGACCGTATCGAGTTCAATCTGAACCCAGGTGACAAGCTTGATATACAAACCACCTTCTGTAATTCGGTAAGAATTTCTCAGCAGCCCATTATTATTGAACATGCGTCTGAAGACGACGAATTTAAGCGAAGCCCTATCCCACAAATGTATGGCTTTGAAAGCTATTTTTCATACCCTATATACGATACTGACGGCAATTTTTTTGGCACTATTTGCGGCTTAGACCCTTGTCCTGCAACGCTTAAAACCGAACTTATTACTAATCAGATATCTTCTTTCGCCGCACTCATCTCTCGCCAAATCAAAATAAGCGAGGCCTTCGAGGACACCAAAGCGGCTCTTCTTGACGAGCAGTCAGCAGCTAAGTTGCGCGAGCAATACATTGCTATTTTAGGGCACGATATTAGAACGCCTCTATCGTCACTAAAAATGGGGATCGACTTTTTATCTGATATTATTCAAGACGATACGGCCAAAAACGTACTAACACGTATGGATAACAGTGCAAGTAGGATGTCTAGGCTGATATCAGATGTTATGGATTTCACCCATGGCAAAATGGGAAGTCGTATTCCCCTTAACACGCAGTATGTTGACAACCTCAATAGCGCTTTACTGCATACAGTGTCAGAGCTAGCGCTGCTGCATGAGCAGTGCAATATACAATGCGATATCAATGTAGAGGGTAAGGTGCATTGCGACCCTCAACGGATTAGCCAAGTACTGTCTAACCTTTTAATTAACGCCATTGTGCATGGCGATGTTACCCGGCCGATTCAGGTGAATGGGAATATTATTGATAATAGCTTGGTCGTCCGAGTTTCCAATCACGGAGACGCCATTTCATCCGGTGCAATGTCACGGCTATTTCAGCCATTTTGGCGACAGCAAGATCACCGAGATACAGGCGGCCTAGGGCTTGGGCTTTTTATAGCATCGCAAATTTGTAGCGCTCACAACGGAACGTTAACCGTAGAATCAGATGCTTCGAAAACAGAATTCTTGCTGAAAATTCCTATTTAAGCCACCCCCTAACAACGGTAAGGCTGACATCACCTCTATAGTAATAAAAGATGGCTGTGATTAATGCTTGTGCAATTTGTATGGTATGCGTATAATGCGCGCCCTTACAGCCATCCCAATTCGTTCCTTGTCTCCATACAGTTGGCTGTACTGTCGAGGCTACAACCGTAAGGAGCTATAATGCGTCATTACGAAATCGTATTTATGGTTCACCCTGATCAGAGTGAACAAGTACCTGGTATGATCGAGCGTTATACTACTATTCTTAAGCAAGACGGTGGTCAGATTCATCGTTTAGAAGATTGGGGCCGTCGTCAGTTGGCTTACCCAATTGAAAAGCTGCACAAAGCACACTACGTACTCATCAATGCTGAAGCTTCTGCTGAAGCCGTTGACGAATTGGAAAATGCTTTCCGTTTCAATGACGTGATCTTGCGTAACATGGTAATGCGCACTAAAAACGCTGTTACCGAGCCTTCTCCAATGATGAAAGAAGAGCCTCGCCGTGAGCGTCGTGAAGATTCTGCACCTCGCACAGAGCGCGCAGAAAAGAAAACTGAAACCACTGAAGACAACGCTTAAGGAGATCACCCATGGCTCGTTTTTTCAGACGTCGTAAGTTCTGCCGTTTTACAGCAGAAGGTGTGACCGAAATAGATTACAAAGATATCGCTACTCTTAAGAACTATATCACTGAGAGCGGTAAAATTGTCCCTAGTCGTATTACTGGTACTAGCGCAAAATATCAGCGTCAGTTGTCATCTGCGATCAAGCGCGCACGTTTTCTTGCGTTGCTTCCGTACACTGATTCACACAAGTAATTTGGCGAACTTAAGGGGTAGCTTAGATGAACATCATCCTACTAGATAAAATCGCCAATCTTGGCGGCTTGGGCGACCAAGTGACTGTAAAGTCTGGTTATGCTCGTAACTTCCTTTTCCCACAGGGTAAAGCGGTTCCTGCAACTAAAGACAACGTTGAAAAGTTCGAAGCACGTCGTGCCGATCTTGAAGCGAAAATTGCTGAGCAGCTAGCTGCTGCAAACGCAAGCGCTGAAAAAATCAACGAGTTGGCTGAAGTTACAATTGCTGCACCTGCTGGTGACGAAGGCAAGTTGTTTGGCTCTGTTGGTACTCGTGACATCGCTGATGCAATTACTGCAGCTGGCGTCGAAGTACAAAAAGCACAGGTTAAACTACCTACCGGTACACTTCGTGAAACTGGTGAGTACGACATCGACGTACAGATTCACTCTGATGTAACCACTTCAATTAAAGTGATCATCATTGCTGAAGCGTAAGCGTTCATGTAATTAGAAAAACCGCTCTTATGAGCGGTTTTTTTATGCCTGAAAATCACAAAATAATTACTTACGTTTTTATACTTGTGCTTGGTAGCGAATAAACACAATACTATCATTGTATTAGTTATTTTTGAGGTGGCTATGAAATTCGCTGGGAAACTCGTCATTTTATCTCTCGTAGTGCTTTTTTGTGGATGCGCTGCAAAAAACCACGTTGAGATTAACGCTCCTTCAACGTCGGTGATAAAGCGAGATGGCACTGATGAACTTGTAGAGCGATTTAGCAACCTTTACGCTAACTTTCCAAGCTACCCAATTACGTGCACTACAAACTGCTATGCGCCTACGGACAAAATAGCGTGTGAAGGCGATATGGAAGACTGTGTCTATCGCGGTGACAACCCATCACTGGCTATCGATAGCGGTTTTACCGTTCGTTGGTTAGGACATGCTAGTTTTGTGGTGACAACCGAAGAAGGGCAACAGTTTCTTTTTGACCCCGTATTTGAACAATTTGATTGGCCGGTAAATTGGGCATTTAGATTAGCCGATGGCTTTTTTCGAACTCCTGCCTCAGCACTATCATCTCAAGAAATAGAGCAAACTGACGCCGTCATGTATTCCCACATTCACTACGATCATTTCAATAAAGCGGATATCGAGCACATTGGTAATATGCCCTCCTATTTAGTGCCACTAGGATTTGCTGAGCATTTTCCTACTGGCGGCTATAACATTACCGAAATGGCTTGGTATGCAAAAAAAGCACTCGGGAATACCACCATACACTTTGTTCCTGCCCATCATTTTAGCAGTCGTATAATGGTGCCCTTCTTGTATGAAGACAACGACAAGGCGCTATGGGGTGGATGGGTGCTAGAGCGCAACGGTAAAACCTTGTTCTTTGCCGGCGACACAGGGTACTCAGCCCACTTTAAAGATATCGGCGACCGGTTTGGTAGTATAGACGTTTGCCTTCTTCCTATTGCCTCATACTATAGTGAGTCGTCTCCTAGATGGTATCGCAACGTGCACACCACGCCTGAGGATACGCTTGTGGCTGCAAAGGAATTGAACTGTGGCGTGGTTATTCCGTGGGGCTATGGCAATGCGAGTTGGCAAATGGGCGATAAAACCTCTCACTCGGCACTGTTTAGACTATTAGAAATGGATAATCAATTAGACAACACCATCCCGCTGTATATTCTCAATGAGGGAGAACAGGTGACCTTGTAATGCCACCTACTTCTCAGAGCTGATTCGCAGTTAAAGCGCTTTCGTTTGGTCTGAAATTCTTCCAGTAAACTTGGTCACACTCCAGTGTTCGCTATTTTTTTACACTTTAAGCGCCATTCGTCATCAAGAACCGTCAGTGAAGACAGTGCTGCTGCCAGCGCTTTATCTGTTTTTGTATGTGTACACTGCATGAGTTCATGCACACTAACGGTGTTGTCCTGGCGTTCAATCAAACGCACCTCATCACCGGGATAAATAACGCCGGTTTTCAACACTCGGTAATACCAACCTGTGATGCCTCTTTCACCCACAAATCTGTCTAAATTTGATATACCAAACCGTTGAGATATTTTGCTGCAGGGTGCTCTTGGAGCGCTCACCTGTAATTGAACTTCACCAAATTGCCAAATGTCGCCAATGAAAACCGTTGCGTCGTCCATACCCTCAACACTCAGATTTTCACCTATGCTGCCAGGCACAAAGTCTCCCTCGGGGAAGTGTTTGCGAAGGGTAAAGTAGTTAGTGGGGTTATATTGATGCAGTACTTTCTCAGGACCACCGTGAAGCCGCTTGTTTGCCTGTAAATCTTCATCAGTTTTATCGGTATGCACAGTGAGTTGAGACACCGACTCTTTCACAATACTGCTGGGTGCACCCCTCGGCCCTAAAGGGCTTGGTTGACCTGCAAACAGTGCATTGACTTTACATTCTGACATACCGACTCCGCATTTTTGAAAAAACTTATTTTTTTCTTTAAACCTTTCTACTATAGGCTACGACTAAGGTTATAGCACTAACAAGTGCCACACTGACATTTTCTATCACAGTGTACACAAAAAAGAGAGCGTCATGGAGCAAGGCCATCAACGCATTTGTTGCGACTCAGCGATTTTTGCCGCTAAACCTCAAAGCGAGGTAATCGCTGACGTAAAAGCGGGCAGCAAATACGCTTTTAAGACCCTATACGAGCAACATATAGGGCGCGTTTATGCATTATGTTATCGTTTAACTGGCGATAAAGCCTAGCTGAAGATGCGTCGCAAGAAGTTTTTACTCAGCTATGGAGAAAAATTGGCAACTACGATGGCAATAGTCAATTTTCTACTTGGCTACACAGCGTGACGGCGAATGTCACTATTACCTATATGCGTAAGCTGCGCAGTTTGACATTGAGGCTCATGCTGGCGGCAACATCAAGAATAACATCAGCGATGATGAAGTGAAGAAACCGAAATACGATCCAAGTCTTTGGCTTCGCTTCATTCAAAACGGTGGCTCTGCAAGCGTTGACATTTCTACAGTGCACGGGCGAATTGAAGTAGACGAAAAGTGAATAAGCTAGTGCATTTCTAATTCGTTTACTAGGTTGAATAATCAGATTTAGTCCGCATTTATTAATCATGATGTGGTTCGCTAAAAATCGATAGATAAAAAGCTGCTCATACAAAGGCAGCTTTTTTTTGATACATATTAAGAGATAAACCGTACAGATTTTCTCTTCGCTCCCCCAGCTTTTCTTGAACTCAACGTCAAAGCGAAAAGGTTGTGTTAGATCAACACGTACTTAATAGCAGCAGTTATGATGAGAGCGAGTGTGAAAGCGAAGGTGATAGCAGTGATAGGTTGCAGGAAGCCACAATAGATTTAGACATAATGGAGACAACAGTGAAGATTATTGGACATGTTAAACGCTTTTGGAAATTTCATAGCCTTATTATAGGCGCGTTTGGCATTTGCGCACTAACGTTAGGTTGCGCTATCCACGAACCGTCCTTTTATGAGGGAACGTGGGTGATAACAGATACCTACCAAGATGAAAAAGGTAGCCAAAGCACGAGTAAGAGTCGCGTACTTGGAAGCTCCTTCACCTACTCGGCCACGTCCGCTCAGCTAGACCAATTTGCCTGTGAAGTGCCTGAATACAGCACTCAACGGTTAAGTTCAGATGACTTTTATTCCCAGTATAAGGTAGATCCGCAGCGTATTGGTTTTTCACGGGACGACGTCACTAAGATTGAACTAACCTGTGCATCTGATGTTGCAACGTTAGGCAGAACACTGCTCATTCAGCAAAGTGATAACGCAGTCATACCCGCTAATGGAACGTTTTTTCGCTTAGAAAAAGCAACAATTTAAAAGCGGTATTCAACAATATGTGACCCTTTGTGTGCGCTAAGCAGCAACTCTGCTTACATTGTTTTCATGTGATTAAAATACAGAGCGTTAATACTGTTAAACAGTAGGCAGGCGTTATCACTATCGTCTTAAAACATCTGAATAAATATTGTCCTGTTGCGGAGAATGCGGCGTAAGTTTATTGAGAGACGCGTGGTAAAAGCGCATAATAGTTCACTGTTTTTGTTTCATCACAATAGGTTTCACACGTGGCTTCTCCTCCCCAAGGCGATAAGAATATAGAAAAATTGAAGGTTCCTCCTCACAGTATAGAGGCGGAGCAGTCTGTTTTAGGCAGTATGCTTATCGATCCAGAGAGTTGGGATAAAGTAGCGGAACTTGTCACTGAGACAGATTTCTACAATCGTTCGCATCAAATTATATTTAAAGCCATCACTCGTCTCTTAAATATAAGTAATCCCATCGATCTCATTACCGTATCTGAAGAGCTAGAAAAGCACGATCAGCTTGAAGATGCAGGTGGGTTTGCCTATCTCGGTGAGCTGGCGAAAAACACACCGAGTTCAGCTAACGTGGTTTCCTATGCTCAAATTATTAGCGAGCGTGCGATTACCAGAGAACTTATAGGTGTTGCTCATGAGATTGCAGAGATTGGCTATAATCCAGAGGGCCGAGACAGTGCTGATATTCTCGATTTGGCAGAAAGTCGTGTGTTTGAAATTGCCGAACGCCGGACTGGTGAAAATGAAGGCCCTCGTAATGTTGAGTCTGTACTAGGCAAAACCATTGACCGTCTTGAAGAGTTAGTTAAAACGAATAAAGAGGTCACTGGTGTAACAACAGGGTTTACCGATTTAGATAAAAAGACCAGTGGTTTGCAGCCTTCAGATTTAATTATAGTTGCCGCGAGACCATCAATGGGTAAAACCACGTTTGCAATGAACCTAGTCGAAAACGCCATGATGGCAGAAGAGAAGCCGGTTTTAGTATTCAGTCTGGAAATGCCCTCTGAACAAATTATGATGCGTATGCTCGCATCGCTAAGTCGTGTTGACCAAACCAAAATTAGAACCGCACAGTTGGATGATGAAGATTGGGCGAGAATTTCAAATACGATGGCGATGTTAAAAGATAAAGATCGCCTCTTTGTTGATGATTCTTCCGGCCTAACCCCTATGGATGTGCGCAGTAGAGCAAGAAAACTTGCGAGAGAGCGCGGCGGCATCAGCCTAATTATGATTGATTACCTTCAGCTTATGCGGGTTCCCTCATTAAGTGAAAATCGTACTCTTGAAATTGCGGAGATATCACGCTCACTTAAAGCGCTAGCAAAAGAGCTAGAGGTACCGGTAGTGGCCTTATCTCAGCTTAACCGTACCCTAGAGCAACGAGCTGACAAGCGACCGGTTAACTCGGACTTACGTGAATCAGGCTCTATCGAGCAGGATGCAGACTTAATTATGTTTATCTATCGTGATGAGGTGTATCACGAAAACAGTGAAGACAAAGGTATTGCAGAAATTATTATTGGTAAGCAGCGTAACGGGCCTATTGGTACATCTCGACTTACTTTCCAAGGCCAGTTCTCGCGCTTCGACAATTACGCAGGACCGGCAATGGCGGACGAGTATTAGTGTTAGCTAGCAAAGTTATCCTCCTCACCAGCTAATAAAAATCAGCTGTAAAAAATCTAGACACAAAAAAGGCGCCTTAGGCGCCTTTTTGCGTTAGCTAGCTAAGAATTACTTCTCTTCAGCTACTTTAACAGTGTCTTTAACTGTCACTGATATGCGACGGTTTACACGGTGAGCTTCAGCGTTGCGAGAATTGTCAAGCAACTGAGTTTCTCCGTAGCCAACTGTGTCTAAGCGAGTAGAATCGATACCATACATATCAACCATTACGTCTTTGAAGTTCGCAGCACGACGCTCAGATAGGTCCATATTGTAAGACTCAGTACCTGGGGCAGAAGTGTGGCCTTCAATTACCGCTGTAGTAGAAGGGTACTGCTTCATGAAAGCTGCAAATTCTGAAATCTCAGGATCTTTAGGCATTTTCACCACGGCACTTTCATTGTCGAAAAGAACACGTAGTGTAATCTCTACCGTTTCTTCGTCAAAAACAGTACAGCCTTTCGCGTCAACTTTTACGCCAGCTTCTGTATCTGGGCACATATCTTTGCTATCAACAACACCGTCGTTGTCTGCATCTTTGATTGCACAACCCATTGCATCTACTTGCGTACCTGCTGGAGTATTTGGACACTGATCAACGCTGTTCATTACGCCGTCGTTATCATTGTCTACAGAGCAACCTGTTGCATCAACGCGAACGCCGGCAGGTGTCATAGGGCACTGGTCTTTACCGTTTACAACGCCGTCGTTGTCGCTGTCCATTGGCGCTGCAGGCGTGCTTTTACCGAATGGTACTGCAATACCTACTTTAACGCTGTAGTCGTTATAGTCTTCGCCAAAGTCGTGGTAAGCGGCAATTTCTGTGATAAGTCTTACAGACTCATGTACGTTCCAGTGCTTACCAATACCGATGTTACCTTGAGTCGTCGATACACCTACTGATTGGCGCTTAACACCAGCAAATAAGAACCACGCGTCATCAGGCATAAAGTACATCGCATCAACGCCAACCATCTCACCGTCTGCGTCATTTGCAGGGATGCCGGCTGCATTATCTAATTCTAAATCAGTGATCTCTACGCGAGCTGCCCAGCTTTGTGTGAAACGAAAGCCGTATTCTAGTGAAAGGCCTTGACCCTTATCGTACGTTCCGCCTTCAGTGAGTGACAAAGGGCGAGATTCGTCGGCATTGTAGTACATGCCTGAAAGACCAATCCAGTGCTTGTAATCTGGTTCTGAAGATTCTTGTGCAAACGCATTTGTTGAAGCCATTACAGCAAGAGATAGCGCTGCTAATTTTAAGTTGTGTTTCATAGTCACATCCTGTTTAACGTTGAGTGATTATCAAGTTGATAATTATAGTTGTGCTTGCGAACTTAGTTTTGAACTAGTTTCCTAGATCAAAGCACAAAGCATGCCATTTATTATGCGGGCTAAGCTGCTGTCCCTTGTAGTGTGGCAATAATAGTGCGTCTTCCACCGCTGTCGCGGTGCTCGCCGAGCATGATACCTTGCCACGTTCCAAGTGCAAGTTTTCCTTGCTGTACGGGGACAGTTATTTCGCATCCTAAAAGGCTAGATTTAATGTGGGCTGGCATATCATCGCTGCCCTCGAAGGTATGCCTAAAATAAGGCGTGTCTTCCCTTACGCTGTGGTTAAGGTAAGATTCCAAATCTTGGCGAACCGTTGGATCGGCATTTTCGTTCACCGTGAGGCTTGCACTTGTGTGTTGTAACCATAAGTGTAGTAAGCCAACTTCAACAATTTGGAGTGAAGGAATGGCCTCTACAATACGATCGGTAATGAGGTGAAAGCCTCGTTGATAGGAAGGCAGTGTAATTTTTTCAGACTGCCAGACGTTATTTGTCAAAGCAGATTTCCAAATGAGCGAGTCCTTCATCGCACATAAAGGGAAGAATAATCTTCGCGCCGTCCACCTGATGGCTTATCGTGTGCTGATGGCCAGACACTACAATAGGTGTTGCCATGCCAAACTCGTATCCTCGTTCGGCAAGATCCCGTTTGGCATTCCCGCATATCATATTGGTGACTTCACCAACCATATCGGCAACTTCGGCATCAAGTTTCTCAGGCCGCTCTCCCACCATGCGCTCCATGATAGTGAGTGCTAGCGCTTCATCAAACGTAATCGACATAGAGCCCCTTACGTTTGGACCTACCATACCGATAAGTCCTGACACATCACCTTTGGCCACGTCGCTTTGTTTTTTCTTTGGTTTGCCCGGTGTAAGTTTGGTCTGCGCCATTGTTTCCATTACGTTGAGTAAACCGCCGATAAACGGATTTACAAAATCAGCATTCATGTACTTGCTCCTTAAGTGAGGAATCTTCCGTTTTTTGACATTCTGCGCAAAGTCCATGTGCTTCAATAGTTTGTTTAGAAACGCGAAAGCCGTGGGCCTCAGCTTGGCTATCAAGCGTGTCCTTCAGTCCTTCAGATTGAATCTCTGCCACATCGCCACAGCTATCACATATTAGAAATTGAACCGGGTGATTACACCCAAAATGATAACAGGCAACAAAGGCATTAGTAGATTCTAGTCGATGAATAAATCCGAAATCGAGTAAAAAGTCTAATGCTCGATACACAGTTGCTGGCTTAGCACTAGACTCTGTTTCTTTTAACGAGTCGAGTAGCTCATAGGCACCCATCGGACCATGTTTAGCGAGCAGTATTTCATACACTTTCTCTCGCAATGGCGTAAACCTAGCACCGCGCTGTTCGCAGTAGGCACGCGCTTTGTGAATTAGTGTCGTATTATTCATGTATCGCTACCGTTAACTCGGCCTTCATATTTATAAACTGGCCATTTATTAGGCTGTTAAAAAGTCTACTTTTAACAATATTACAAGGTACTGTGGGTCAATCTTTTCTCGCGCGTCTTTGAGAGTAAAGATCGGATCGACCTAAAAGTACCTCGTTTCAGAATCTTTTAATTTAATACTAGTCTACTTACTATCTCGGTGAATATATCATCGTGTAGAAAAAGCAGGGTGTATGTAAATTTTAGTCAGTGTCTTTTAAGCGCAATTGTTATCAAGGACGTTATATACGCAGATACAGTGTTTACGAAACCATCCAGTCGGGGATCGCACTTTGTGAAAATAAATTCATCTCATCTGAACGTTTATTCTGAGCTAAATAACTTCAATACTGCACCGTAACACAACGACGTAAAACTTGGCCTTTACCTGACTTTGTCAAAACGCGTTGTTGGCAGTATAACACTGTGCTATTACGACACAAATGCCAAGGCTATTTTATCCGCAATTATCCACCATAATGTGAATCATTAAGTCGAATAGTATGCGTACTTTCGTTTATGCTGTGCAGAGAATGCCTGCATTTCGTTAAGAATCAGCAGTAAAGATTTCTGTTTGTGGAATAAAAACACAGAGTATTAAATAATAAGAAGGCAGCAAACCTATGATGATTAATTTATCTGGTACTGAAATCAGTAAGCGCAGGGCAATATGGGTAATCTTTAGCCGTGAAAAAATTGTGGTGCGAGAGAACGATCCTATACTGCCTGAAGCGCATTTTGAGGAGCTTTCGTTTCTCGCATCGTATCACGAAGACGTGCATGAATTGCCTCCTCTTAATGATGCTGCTGTAACCGAAGCGCCCATATACGTGGTCGACCTTGGTTCTGAACACATTGAAACTGCTGGCTGGGAACGAGTTTCACTGCGTCAGCTTCTATTTACACAACAAAATATAGCGTTTTCTGTGCTAGGTCGAGCTTGGCAATATATCCATTTTTTACGAACCCACAAGTTTTGCGGGCAGTGTGGCGCTGAAATGGAGCGTGTAAACTGGGAGATGGCCATGCAATGCCATCGCTGTAAGCATCGCACGTATCCACGAGTATCGCCCTGTATCATCGTTGCCATTCACAATGGAGAAAAGCTGTTATTGGCCAAAGGGGTCAGACACAAAGAAGCAAATATGTACTCTACGCTGGCTGGGTTTGTGGAAAGCGGCGAGAGCCTTGAAGAAGCCGTTCACAGAGAAGTTTTCGAAGAAGTTGGGGTAAAGGTAAAAAATCTACGTTACTTCAATAGTCAGCCGTGGCCATTCCCTCATTCATTAATGGTTGGGTTTATCGCCGAATACGACGGTGGCGATATCGTGTGCCAAGAAAATGAAATAGACGATGCTCAATGGTTTGACGTCGATGCGCTACCCAATATACCGCCTAAGGTCTCAATAGCTGGACAGCTTATTGCAGAAACCTTGTCGTTGATAGGCGAAAAATAACCCTCCCTGTCGTTAATAAGCGACAAATAAAAAACCCTGCCGGAGCAGGGTTCTAGGTTTTTTTAGCACGGTCCTCTGAGAGGCTTCTTTTTGTTAGCGTGTATAGTAATAGCAAAGGTATTTTAAAAGCGCAAGTAAATTTCTCCGATTAATGTTGTCGCTATTTACACACACTGCTCATCGCTCTGCGCCGTACATACATCGAAAGCGTGTGTTTGAATTGAGGTTTTTCACACACTCAGGGAGAATTACTGATATAATTTTGCCGCTTAATTTTAATCCCAAATCAGGTGAGTTATATGTCGCAAAATATTCCAAATGTCGATAAGCCAGCGTTAAAGAACGACCGTTATTTACGGGCGTTGGAAAAAAAGCCGGTTGATGTAACACCCGTATGGATGATGCGACAAGCAGGTCGATACTTACCAGAATATAAGGCAACACGTGCCGTGGCAGGTGACTTTATGTCACTGTGCAAAAATGCGGAGCTAGCCTGTGAAGTAACGTTGCAGCCCTTACGCAGATTCCCTCTTGATGCGGCAATTTTATTTTCAGATATCCTAACCATTCCAGATGCCATGGGCTTAGAGCTGTATTTTGAAGCAGGGGAAGGCCCGCGTTTTAAAAAGCCGATCACCTGTAAAGCCGATGTAGATAAAATTGGTATTCCCGATCCTGAAGGCGAATTGCAGTATGTGATGAACGCAGTGCGCACTATTCGCAGAGAGCTTAAGGGCGATGTTCCATTAATTGGCTTTTCTGGCAGCCCATGGACGCTAGCGACTTATATGATTGAAGGTGGCTCAAGTAAGGCGTTTACAAAAATTAAGAAAATGGCGTTTGCAGAGCCTGCAATACTGCATTTGCTGCTTGAAAAATTAGCAGACTCAGTCACCTCGTACCTCAACGCGCAAATTGCTGCTGGCGCACAGTCTGTCATGATATTTGATACATGGGGCGGTGTGTTATCGCCACGTGATTATAAAGAGTTTTCGCTGCAATATATGGAACGCATTGTGAGCGGATTGACCCGCGAAAACGAAGGTCGAAAAGTCCCTGTTACCTTGTTTACCAAAAACGGCGGCATGTGGTTAGAGTCTATCGCAGCAACTGGCTGTGATGCAGTTGGCCTAGACTGGACTATCGATATTAAAGAAGCTCGAGCCCGCATTGGCGATAAAGTTGCTCTGCAGGGGAATATGGATCCATCCATGCTTTATGCGCCGGCACAGCGAATTGAAGAAGAAGTGGGCACTATATTGAAAGGATACGGAGAAGGCTCTGGTCATGTTTTCAATTTAGGTCACGGCATTCACTTAGATGTGCCACCTGAAAATGCAGGTGTCTTTGTTGACTCTGTGCACAAGCTAAGCAAGCAATACCATAAATAAACTAAATCCTATTTAAGTAAATCAGCTTGTTAGTCAACATACGCTAATCAATAGCAGGTGAGAAAGGATAAACGATGAAAACCTGGCTGTTAGTGCTGCTTGTCGCTTTTTCTGTTATTGCCGGTTTTAAGGTGGTCTCTTATCAACAGAAACTAGACCACTCAAAAGTAGAACACGAACGCCTAAGCGATGTCTTAGCGCGTTCTCGTTCTACACAAACCAGCGAGCTGAAAATTATAAAGCCTATCAAGAAAGTGAAAGGAGAAAGAGAGGCCGCTGATGTGTCAGCTGCCCAGAGGGATTTGCTTCACTTTTTTGATACATCGCCGTACGAGCAACTATTCTCCCTCGATAATATCGACTGTACTCAAGTCGCCTGCGAGATTGTAGGTGTATTTATTGGTACGGTAGATGAACTCAACGATGCAGTAAAAGCTCTTCCCAATCCTTCATGGTGGACGTTTGGGGCAATGGAGTCATCAGACGAGGCTTTACAAAGCGAAATGGTAAAATTCACTGCTACTTTTATGCCTCGTAAGCAACCGCAGACAGATAAAACTGTTTCCCCAAGAACACACATCCTCGGTTAAAAAACCGTTAACTAAAAGCGCTAGAGAGTTCGGTTATACAGGTTTGGTGTGTAAACATGCTCAAGCGAATACTCCCCAAGCGAATACCCCCCAAGCGAATACCCAAGCTATGTAAATGTGCTTTGCTAACTCTTTTTAAGCAGGGTGCTACTTGCCATTGCCACTTGGTTGTCATTGCCTCTTACGATGCTATTGCCTCATGCCGGCGCCGCAGTCATGTCTAGTTAGGCGTCTCGCACAAGTCCTTTTTCAATAACTCTAATCAGCCTTTGTTGCTTACGCTGTTCGCTTTTTTGGTGATGTTCTTTTGCAGTTTGTTGAGTAATAGCCCAATCGATATGCCTATCAACTTGCTCGCTTACCATTCCTCTTTGTGCCTTTAATAGCGCTATATTATCTTCACTAAAATCAGCATTACCGATAGCAACAGCAATATTACGCTGCCATTTTTCGTAACCAATGCGGCGAATAGGTGAGCCCAGTGTGTTGGCTAAAAAGGTTTCCTCACTCCAAGAAAATAAGGTTAAGAGAGATTGTCCGTGCAGCACTTGTCTTGGATGAAAATCTTCTTCAGTTGTAACATCGGCATAGCGGTTCCAAGGGCAAACAAGCTGGCAATCATCACAACCATAAATACGATTGCCCATCAGGGGCCTAAGTTCCTCGGGAATATCTTCGCCTGACTCAATAGTAAGATAGGAAATGCATCGTCTCGCATCCACTTTGTAGGGGGCTACAATGGCATTGGTTGGGCAAATAGTCATACAGGCTGTACAGCTTCCACAGCCCTCTTCAATAGGAGAGTCGGTAGGCAACGGTAAGTTGATAAAAAGTTCGCCTAGAAAGAACCAAGAGCCGGCCTCTTTATTAAGCGTTAAACTGTGTTTTCCGGTCCAGCCTAATCCAGCTTTTTCAGCAATGGCATGCTCTAGCACAGGGGCAGAGTCTACAAAGGGCCGATATTCAGTATCACGATATTCGATAGCACTTAACGCAGCAGTAATTTTTTCACCCAGTTGCTTAAGTCGCTTGCGGAGCACTTTATGATAGTCCCGCCCAAGCGCATAGCGACTGATGTAGCCAATGTCTGAGGTTTTAAGGTGTTTGGCAAAAGAGGCATCGGGAGGTAGGTAATTCATTCGCACGCTGATTACTCTTAGCGTACCGGGCACCAATTCGTCTGGCCGAGCCCGTTTCATGCCATGAGCTTTCATGAAGTGCATGTCACCGTGGTAGTCGTTGTCTAGCCAATCTTGTAGATGAGCCTCGTGCTGATGTAGATCAATATCGCTGATACCAACCTGTTGAAAGCCTAGCGCAGCTCCCCAAGCCTTGATATTGTGGGTTAACTCAACGAGATCAATAGAATTAATTGCGGACATTTTCTCATGCTAGATACTCAACTCACGTCAAGTTTATCATACAAACTATTTCGAGCCGACCAAGTTCGGGAAAATGAAAAGTTAGCTGCGGCTAATTCAAACTGTGACATGTTCACATTGATGCAGCGCGCGGGAGACGCGGTTTTTAAGCAATGCTTAGAGCTAATTCCAAACTCCGACGTCTATCTTGTTCTTGTGGGGCAGGGCAATAATGCGGGAGACGGTTACATAGCCGCAATGAATGCAAAGCTTGCAGGTAAGCAAGTGTTTGTATGTGCTATTGAGCCTGAGCGAGTGTTAGAAGGCGATGCTGGACTCGCGCAAAAGCGCTGGGTTGACTCAGGTGGTACGGTAGAATGCTTCGATGCATCACTGCTTGAGCGAGCCGATGTGATCATTGACGGGCTATTAGGCACGGGAATTAATAGCTATATCAGAAATGAGTTTGCCGATGTTATCGATGCCATAAACAGCAGCGATACCCCTGTGGTTAGTGTTGATGTTCCCTCTGGTTTAGATGCCAATACCGGCCAAAGCTTAGGTCGCTGTGTACAAGCTGATATTACGGTAACTTTTGTTGGCATCAAGCCCGGGTTAGTCACAGGAGCGGGTAAACAATCGTGTGGTAAATTGGTTTATGCAGATTTAGGTATTGGTAACGCGTTTCAGTCTTTAGCAAAAGCGAGCGCTACCATGCTAAACATAGACCATTTTAACGGCATGGGGCCACGGGACGTGCACAGCCATAAGGGCACCTATGGTCGATTGCTATGTATAGGTGGTAATAAGGGCACTGCCGGAGCCATTCGTTTAGCCGGTGAAGCGGCGCTTCGAAGTGGTGCGGGGATGGTGCGGGTTTACACTCACGAATCTTCCGTTGTGCAGGTAAGCGCTGGACGTCCTGAATTAATGGTAACCGATGGCCAGTTAGACGATGCCCTTCAGTGGGCAAGTTGTGTGGTTATCGGGCCTGGGCTTGGTCAGGATGAGTGGGCTGAAGACGCCTTTTCCACCACGCTTAAACATTGCCAACAGACGAACAAGCCTATTGTTATCGATGCCGATGCATTAAACATATTGTGCAAACAGTCTACGGCGTTTACGTTGTCGCATAGCATTCTCACTCCCCACTCGGGAGAAGCCGCTCGTTTGTTAGGCGTGTCGATAGATGACGTTGAAAGCGATCGGTTTAACTATGCTCGCCAGTGTTCGCAGCGCTATCACTCGGTGTGTGTGCTCAAAGGTGCAGGTACGTTAATCGACAATGAGAAAAAGACGTGGGTATGTCGACACGGTAATCCTGGCATGGCAACCGCTGGCAGTGGTGATGTTCTCAGCGGTATTCTAGGCGCGTTACTCGCTCAAGGTGTAGAGACTGATATTGCGGCTAAGTATGGCGTAGTACTGCATGCAAAAGCGGGAGACGATATTGCCCAACAGTACGGACAACGTGGTATGATAGCGAGTGATTTTTTTGATGCAGTTCGTCGCTTGATAAACCACAAATAAGTGTCTTTGAAATAAAGCCTTTCTGATTTGCGGTTTGTAAGATATTTACTGCACAGTTTAGTTTTAGTGGAATAACGTAGATGTCTTACCCGCAGTCCTCCTATTTTGCTAGCGATGTTGATGATACTTCGCTACTAGCTCAAGACCTTGCTCAAGCAGTGTATAGCCAATTGCCCGCTAATGTGGTCGTTTTTCTCAATGGCGACCTCGGCGCTGGGAAAACCACATTTAGCCGATATTTTATTCAGGCACTTGGTCATTCGGGCAGTGTTAAAAGTCCTACCTATACACTGGTTGAACCTTATGAGTTAGACAGCGTCAATATATACCACTTTGATTTATATCGCTTATCAGATCCTGAAGAATTAGAGTTCATGGGCATACGCGATTATTTCGGTGGTGATGCGATTGCGCTTGTTGAATGGTCACAAAAGGGGGGCGAGTACTTGGCATCCCCTGACTTAGTGATTAATATAGATACAACGCCATCGGGTAGGCAGTTTGTTTTAGAGTCAAAATCTGTACTTGGTGCAAAGCTGCTCCAGCAATGTAAACGTATATAAAAACGATAAAATCACATCTTGTGTAATTCACGCGAGAGTGAAGACGTAAAGGCAAATTATGGTGCGCAGTATAATATCGGTCGTAATGTTGTGTCTGATGGCGCACGTTGTTAGTGCTGCACAAAACACGATAAATAGTGTAAGAGTATCGCCTGACGCATCAAAAACGCGAGTTGTTTTTGATGTAGATAGTGCGCCAGATTTTACTTACTTCACGCTTAAAAAACCGCTGCGGGTGGTTATAGACTTTAAGAACACCGCAAATACGTTCAAACTTTCTACGGTTGAAAATAGTGGCAGCTTAATCCGCAAGTTGCGCTACTCAACCCCCAAGCGTGCAAGCTCTGCGCGTGTTGTTGTTGAGCTAAACCGCAATGCCGAACCCTCACTGTTTGCAGTAGCGCCGAATAAGTCCTATGGACATAGACTTGTGCTTGATTTGGCCGATAGTGCGCCTGAAGTTACGCGTCAGTCTAGTGCTTCATCAATAAACACGACGTCAGAGCGGCAGGTCATTATTGACGAATCGAGCAGTACGCGAGACCGAGATATCATTGTTGCTATTGATGCGGGTCATGGTGGGCAAGATCCAGGCTCAATCGGACCAGCTGGTACGTTCGAAAAACACATTACTCTGAGTATTGCTAAACGGCTGCAAGCTATGGTCGATGCAGAAGATGGCATGCGGGCCATTATGACGCGCTCTGGCGATTATTACTTATCACCCAATAAGCGACCGGAAATTGCGCGACAGAAAAAAGCAGATTTACTCATCTCCATTCATGCTGATGCCTTTACACAACCACAGCCTCGCGGCGGCTCAGTCTGGGTGCTGTCTATGCGAAGGGCTGATACAGAACTAGGGCGCTGGATGGAGAGAACAGAGCGACACTCTGAATTGTTAGGCGGAGCGGCAGAAGTCATAAGTGATAAGTCCAGTGAGCGCTATTTAGCTGAGACTATTTTAGGGCTCTCAATGGATCACTCCATGGCAACAAGCCACGATTTAGGCAACAAAGTAATAGAAGAGTTGAAAGCCGTAACGTCTTTGCACAAGCGCAAGCCACAAGCGGCAAGCTTGGCAGTGCTAACATCACCAGATATACCATCAATTTTGGTAGAAGTTGGGTTTATCTCAAATCCTCAAGAAGAAAAGAATCTCAACTGGTCTGAATATCGAGAGCGATTGGCGAAAGCCATGTTTAATGCTGCTAAACGCTACTTTAAACAGGTTCCTCCAGATGGGACGATGTGGGCTGCTGAAAAAGCAGAAAATCGAACTCATCGCGTCCGCTCGGGAGAGTCGCTATCCTTATTAGCGCAGCGTTACAACGTGAGAGTGAGTAGTATTAAAGCGGCAAATAATTTGCGCAACGATGTTGTGCGCATCGGGCAAGTGTTAACTATTCCCAGCACCTAAAAACACTACTTTTCATTATTCATCGCTAGTCATTGCTATGCTTGATTAACAAAACAACGCCTATTTATTTTCTATACAGAGGTATCCCTTGCCAATACAGCTTTTATCGCCACAACTTGCAAACCAAATTGCCGCAGGTGAAGTGGTAGAGCGCCCTGCGTCTGTGGTTAAAGAACTGCTAGAAAACAGTGTAGATGCAGGTGCTACAAAAATTGAGGTCGATATTGAAAAAGGCGGGCATAAAAGAATTCGCATTAAAGACAATGGCAGCGGTATAGCAAGGGACGAACTGCAACTTGCACTGAGTCGTCATGCAACCAGTAAAATATCGACACTGGACGATTTAGAGCAAATATTGTCACTAGGCTTTCGTGGGGAAGCCCTTGCCAGTATAAGTTCGGTGACGCGCCTTACACTTACGTCTAAAACAGAATCGCAAACCGAGGCGTGGGAAGCATACTGTGAAGGCAGGGATATGTCGGTGGCCGTTCGCCCTGCTGCACACCCTGTGGGAACCACAATCGATGTTGCTGACCTCTTTTACAATACGCCGGCCCGACGCAAGTTTTTGCGTACGGAAAAAACGGAATTTCAACATATTGAAGACGTTATAAAACGCGTCGCGTTGAGCTACCCTCACGTCTCTTTTATCCTCAGGCACAACGACAAAGTCATTAAGCGGTATATTGCTGACAAAGCGGGCAGTATAGAACGCCGCATAGCTGCGGTCGTTGGTCAAAAGTTTATTCAAAATGCCGTGCATATTAATACGCAGTATGACGGATTAACGATTGATGCATGGCTAGGCAATGAAGTTATGCTAAGAAGCAGCAACGACTGCCAGTTTAGCTTCGTAAATAGTCGAGGAATGCGAGATAAGCTTATTATGCACGCTATTCGTCAAGCCTATGAGAGCGTGTGGGGTGTGGTTGAACAGCCTAGTTTTGTTGTTTACTTGAGCTTGGATCCTAAAGATGTAGACGTAAATGTTCATCCCGCAAAACACGAAGTGCGATTTCAGCAAAGTCGCCTAATACATGATTTTATATGTAAAAGCGTTTGCGATGCACTATACGCACTAAACAATGCGCCCAACGATCAGCCGCGGGGTGAAAGTCACGTTGGCGGCGTGCAATCTGCCGATTATATGCATCCTGAAGTGGCACACGGCTATATTCGCCCGTTAGATACAGCCAGTTCACACCCCCACGTTTCACAAACAAAAAATACACACCCCGATGAGAACTTGGAATCTGTTCATCAATTACAAACAGGTCCATCTGTGTCTTATCGAGGGGCGTCAGGTGAAGGTAAACCAAATGTTGGCGGATCCTACGCGGGTGAAGCTAGCGCTGACGAAAGAGGCTCGCCGTCACCACGTGGACGTGTGGCGGAGTTTCAGCGACAGAGTAAAGGACCTTCTCCGGCTTATCAGGCGGGGTTCAATGCTTTGATGACGCCAAATTACAGCAGTTTGCAGAAAAACTCTGACGAGGCAACCTACATAAATG
Source organism: Alteromonas sp. BMJM2 (assembly GCF_027257845.1). GTDB lineage: Bacteria > Pseudomonadota > Gammaproteobacteria > Enterobacterales > Alteromonadaceae > Alteromonas. The sequence goes on from NZ_JAPVOT010000002.1 coordinate 335,796, forward strand.
TAGGAGAGGTACACCGGTTATATCAAAAAGAAGATCGCCTATTTTTAATCTGCGCAAATAGCCTCCTAGGTCTATGGTTAGCTGAATTATTTACCAAGGCCCAGCACGAACAGCCCTTACTAATGCCGGTGGCAATTCATGCCGACGGGGTTACCCAATCTACCCTAGACGTGCTGTCACAACTGCACTTTGACATCAACAAAGTGGCGGGGAAATATCGCTTGCAACAAGTGCCGGCAGGCTGCAGACATTTGCCTTGGATAAAATGGTTCGAACACCTGCTGTGTGCATCGCTAACAACGCCTCACAGTATCGCCAACAACGTCGTTATTCCGAAAGAGGATATGGACGAACAATCGGCAGCGGCAGTATGGTACTGGTTGGAGCAGCAAAGTCCGTCTAAACAATGGGAATATATTGAGCAATTTGCTAAAGTGCGCTCGATAAACGACATACTTAAAGCGTGGGGAGAATAATATGTCTATTGGCATAGAAACTGCTTCTCCTGTATTGGCAATAATGGGTCCGACGGCATCAGGCAAAACGGCTTTGGCATTAGACGTTGCTAAGCACACTGCATGCGAGATTATCAGTGTCGATTCAGCCTTGGTTTATAAAGGCATGGACATAGGTACGGCGAAACCCACTGAGCAAGAACAGTCGGTGGTTCACCATCACCTTATCGACATTATCGACCCCGCTGAAAGTTATTCGGTGTCGCAATTTGTGAACGATACAACGCGACTTATCGGTGAAATACATGGTCGTGGCAAGCTTCCCATGTTGGTAGGAGGCACAATGATGTACTTTAATGCCTTGATAAATGGAATTTCGTCACTACCTAAGTCAAACGAAGTTATTCGCGAGCAGATTAACCGTGAAGCACAAGCGTCAGGATGGACGCATTTACACAACGAACTCAAAGATGTCGATGCGGTAAGCGGGGAAAGAATTCATCCAAACGATCCCCAGCGTATCACGCGAGCGCTAGAGGTCTATCGCAGCACAGGAAAAACCCTGACTCACTGGCAGCAGCAAGAGGGCACAAAGTGTCCTTATGATATAACTCAGTTTGCTATAGCGCCTGAAGATAGATCTATACTACATGAGCGGATAGAGCGCAGGTTCGATTTAATGCTTGCTGACGGATTTGAATACGAAGTAAAAAAGTTATACGAGCGAGGTGATCTTTCTGACGAGTTGCCTTCAATCCGATCTGTGGGTTATAGGCAGATGTGGCAGTACTTTGAAGGACAACTTAGTTTCGATGATATGCGTGAACGCGGTATCATTGCGACTAGGCAGCTTGCGAAAAGACAGCTTACTTGGTTACGTGGTTGGCAAAATGTGACGTGGTTAGACACATTTGCTAACGATAAATTGACTAAAATTGCAGCACGAGTCACACTTTAAACTAATGAGTGTGGTATACAATAGACGTGAGGCGGAGTGAAACAGCGCCCGCTAATAATAAAAATTAAGGAATACAAATGGCTAAAGGGCAATCTTTACAAGACCCATTCTTGAACGCTTTGCGCAAGGAACGTATCCCAGTATCTATTTATCTGGTAAATGGAATTAAACTTCAGGGACAAGTTGAGTCTTTCGATCAATTTGTTATTTTACTGAAGAACACAGTGAGCCAAATGGTTTACAAACACGCAATTTCAACCGTTGTTCCAGCACGTGCTATCACAATGCCAAGCACAACAGGAGATTCCGAAAATACTAAAACTGATTAAACTAAAAGGTAACGCGCTTGTTTGACCGTTATGAAGCCGGTGAACAGGCTGTACTTGTTCATATACATTTTTCTGATGAGAACAGCAAAGAAGACTTAAGTGAGCTTGAGTTACTTGTGTCTTCAGCCGGTGTCAATGCCGTCGAGGTAATTACTACCTCGCGCAGTGCACCCCATGCGAAATTCTTCGTCGGATCTGGTAAAGCAGAGGAAATAGCTGCTGCTGTTAAGGCACACGATGCCAACGTAGTTATTTTCAATCACTCCCTCTCTCCCTCACAGGAGCGAAATCTCGAGGCTGTGTGTAAATGCAGAGTATTAGACCGCACCGGTCTAATACTCGATATCTTTGCCCAACGCGCTAGAACCCATGAAGGTAAACTTCAAGTGGAGCTAGCACAGCTACGCCATATCTCTACGCGTTTAATACGAGGCTGGACTCACCTTGAGCGCCAGAAAGGGGGGATAGGATTACGCGGGCCAGGTGAAACGCAGTTAGAAACTGATCGTCGCTTGTTACGCGGGCGTATTAAAGCCATTCTACGCCGGTTAGAAAAGGTTCAAAAACAACGTGAACAAGGAAGACGTTCGCGCAAACGAGCCGAAATACCAACGGTATCCTTAGTTGGCTACACAAATGCGGGTAAATCGACACTGTTTAATACCATTACAGATTCACACGTCTACGCTGCCGACCAGTTGTTTGCCACCCTTGACCCTACACTCAGGAAAATTGATCTGCAGGATGTTGGGCCGGCTATTCTTGCCGACACCGTTGGTTTTATCCGTCATCTTCCCCACGACCTTGTTGCCGCATTTAAAGCGACGCTGCAAGAGACTCAAGAAGCTGACCTGTTGCTTCACGTTGTGGATATAGCAGATGCCAAATATCGTGAGACGATGGATGAAGTTAATAACGTATTAGAAGAAATTGACGCGGGCGAGATACAACAATTACTAATCTGTAATAAGATTGATAAACTAGACGATGTCGAACCGCGTATAGAAAGAAACGAGGAAGGTATTCCAACCCGAGTGTGGCTGTCAGCCCAATCTGGTGAGGGTACTGAGCTTCTTGGTCAAGCACTTACCGAGTGCTTAGCCAAAAGCATGGTAAATTATACCTTGAAGATTCCTCCGGCACATAGCCGTCTTCGTGGAGTGCTTTACGAGCTTAACTGTATTTCCAACGAAGAGTATGACAATCAGGGCGATTGGGTAGTGGATGTGAGAATGCCAGCTGCCGATTGGAATAGACTCGAAAAGCGTCTAGAAAACGGAATATCAGAGTATGTTGTGCGACATTAATCAGTGCGAAAGCGTTGATAATGCATGCGAACTTTAAAAATAAAACTGTAATCTATGGAGTATCAGCATGGCTTGGAATGAGCCGGGTGGCAATAAAAACGACCCGTGGAAGAATCGCGGAGGCCGAGAGCAAGGTCCCCCAGATTTAGATGATGTATTTAAAAACTTATTCGGTAAGTTTGGTAAATCAGGTGGCAATGGTGGCGGTTCAGGTAAAAGCCTAGGCGGTATCGGTGCTGGTATTTTAGTTGGGCTACTCATAGCCATTTGGGTGATAAGCGGCTTTTACACTATCAGAGAGGCTGAGCAAGGCGTTGTTTTGCGTTTTGGTGAGTATCATAAACAAGTGGAGCCAGGTTTACGTTGGGCCCCTACGTTTATCGACTCTGTGATCCCGGTAGACGTTCAGTCTATCAGAGATCAATCTTCATCAGGTTCAATGCTGACAGAAGACGAGAACGTGGTTAGCGTTCAAATGGAAATGCAGTTTCGCGTTGTTGACCCAGTTCGCTGGACGTTCGCAGTAGAAGATCCAGACCGTAGTTTAAGCCAGTCTTTAGACAGTGCAATTCGCTATGTTGTTGGCCATTCTAAAATGGACGACGTGTTAACTGACGGTCGTGAACTCACTCGCCAACGTGTGTGGGAGGAGTTACAAGACATTATCGAACCCTACAACATGGGTGTATCGATTATTGATATGAACTTTAGAGATGCTCGCCCGCCAGAGCAGGTTAAAGATGCATTTGATGATGCGATAGCGGCTCAGGAAGACGAGCAGCGTTTCATCCGTGAAGCTGAAGCATATGCAAGAGAGATTGAGCCACGAGCGCGTGGTCAGGTCAACCGAATGAACGAAGAAGCGCAAGCGTACAAAGAACGTGTCACATTGGAAGCCCAAGGTGAAGTAGCACGCTTTGAAGAGTTGCTGCCTCAGTTTGAACGTGCGCCTGTAGTGACCCGCGAGCGTATTTACCTTGAAACAATGGAAGAAGTACTGAGTAACTCTAGTAAAATCCTTGTGGACAGTAAGGGCGGTAACAACATGATGTATCTACCACTGGATAAGATCATGGACCGTCAGCGTGAGAATGCCAAGCCAACCTCGAGAAGTACGCTGGAAGGACTGCAAATGCCAGTAACGAATGAAGGCGGTCGTAACCTTAATAGTACTCCGACCTCAGGCCTGCGCGGCGAATCATTTAGAGAAGGGAGATAATCGCTATGAAAAATATAATTATTGCTGTTGTTGTTCTCCTAGTGCTATTGGCGTCGGGTTCTCTGTTTGCCGTTAAAGAGGGCGAGCGAGCTATTGTAATCCAATTCGGTAAAATACAACGTGATGAAGCCACTGGCGAAACACGAGTATTTACGCCAGGCTTACACTTTAAACTACCGTTCATTGATTCTGTGCGTCGTTTAGATGCGCGTATACAAACGCTAGATGGTTCACCGGATCGCTTTGTAACCAGTGAGAAGAAAGATCTGATTGTTGATTCATACGTGAAATGGCGCATCGACGACTTTGCTCGTTACTACCTATCTACGGGTGGCAACAAGCTACAAGCCGAAGCACTACTGAAGCAAAAAGTGAATAATGGTCTGCGTTCAGAGTTTGGTACTAGAACTATTGCGCAAATTGTTTCAGGCGAACGTTCAGCGCTAATGAACCAAGCAATGGAGCAAGCGTCTACGTCATCTGATGAGTTGGGTATACAGATTGTTGATGTGCGAGTGAAGCAAATTAACCTGCCAACAGAGGTCAGTAACTCTATTTTCCAGCGTATGCGTGCTGAGCGTGCAGCGGTTGCTCGTGAGCACCGCTCTGAAGGTCAAGAGCAAGCGGAAGTGATCCGCGCAAACATTGACGCGAAAGTGACGGTAATGCTTGCTGATGCCGAGCGTAATGCTAGACAGCTACGTGGTGAAGGTGACGCCCTAGCAGCGCAAATATACGCTGACGTGTACTCGAAAAATTCAGATTTTTACAGCTTCCTTCGCAGTATGGATGCCTACAAGAAGAGTTTCTCTAGTAAGCAAGACGTCATGGTTATTGCGCCGGACAGTGATTTCTTCAAATATATGAACCAATCACAAGCTAAATAAGCCAACTTAGGCATTAAAAAGTCAGCCTTCGAGCTGGCTTTTTTGTATCTGCTGTAAAGTGGTAAATGTCTGTTTTGGCGGTATATTTTGATGGTTTACTCTGGTTATCTTACTAAGATAAACACCTCATTTATACCTCGCTCTGCCAAAGTCGTGTTAAATCCGATAAAATGCCATGGAATTTACAATAAAAGTGCCGCTAATTACGCCGTGATCTTTGTTGCTTTATGCATATCACACAACGCATCTTTGCCTTCCCAGCAACGAGCATATAAAGCAGGCGCGCTATAACGACAGAGGGAACGTTTTGACAACGGACAACAAACAAATAAAGTCTGCCGGTAATAATGGCGGACAAGGTGGTTTATTTTCGCGGTTTCTGGCAACGGTAGAATGGTTAGGGAATTTACTTCCACACCCCGTCACCCTGTTTGCACTGCTATCGCTATTTATCGTCTTACTCAGCGGTATTCTCGGTTATTTTGACTTAGCTGTGGTCGACCCTCGCCCAGAGGGTGCCAAAGGCCGAGAAGCTGATGGAATGATTGAAGTTATCTCGTTAATGAGCGCAGAGGGACTGCAGCGCATTGTTACTGGCTTAGTGACCAACTTCACTGGTTTTGCTCCACTTGGAACAGTATTGGTTGCGCTACTTGGCGTATCGGTAGCGGAGCATTCTGGGCTGCTTTCGGCGGCCATGCGGGCACTCGTGATGAATGCGTCTAAACGCGCTGTGACTTTTGCTGTGGTGTTTGCAGGTATTGTGTCAAATACCGCATCTGAACTGGGCTATGTTGTTCTTATCCCCCTTGCGGCAATGATATTTCATTCTCTAGGACGACACCCCTTAGCGGGCTTGGCAGCAGCCTTTGCTGGCGTATCGGCGGGGTATAGTGCCAACTTGCTGCTGGGCACGGTGGATCCACTTCTTTCTGGTATAACCGAAGCAGCTGCGCACATGATAGACCCAGACTACGCGGTTGGCCCTGAAGTAAACTGGTACTTCATGTTTATCAGTACCTTTGTGGTGGCCACAATGGGCGCGTTGGTTACAGAAAAAGTGGTTGAGCCTCGACTTGGGCAATACGACCCTTCTGAGGCGTCTATCGACCTAGGCAGTCAGTCAATGGATGCGCCTACCGACCTTGAGAAGAAAGGATTGCGTTGGGCAGGTATTTCATTTGCCTTAGTGTGCGCTATTTTGGCACTTACGGTGGTTCCTGAAAATGGTATTTTACGCCACCCTGAGACTGGGGAAGTGGCGGGATCTCCCTTCCTAAAAGGCATTGTCGCGTTTATTTTTATCACCTTTGCGGTCCCCGGCTTTGTCTATGGCAAGGTGACAGGCTCTATGAAAGGCGATAAAGACGTTATCGACGCTATGTCAAAAAGCATGGGCGCGATGGGGTTATACATTACGTTGGTGTTTTTCGCGGCTCAGTTTGTAGCATTTTTCAAATGGACAAACTTAGGCACGGTATTGGCTGTAAAAGGCGCGGCGCTATTACAAGCCGCTGGCTTAGATGGACCCTCTGTATTTATCCTGTTTATTTTGATGTGTGGCGTGGTCAATCTTTCACTAGGCAGTGCTTCAGCACAGTGGGCTGTTACCGCCCCCATCTTCGTTCCCATGCTTATGCTAATTGGCTATGCGCCTGAAGTTATTCAGGCAGCGTATAGAATTGGTGACTCAGTGACCAATGTTATCGCACCTATGATGAGCTATTTCGGGCTTATATTAGCCATGGCGGCGCGGTATAAGAAAGATTTGGGAATGGGTACGCTTATCGCAATGATGCTGCCGTATTCGATGGTATTTATTATTGGATGGACCATCCTGTTTTATGTATGGGTATTCTTACTAGGCATGCCGGTAGGGCCTGGTGCTGCAACCTACTACCAGCCATAGTATTTCGTTTTCAGCATTGAGTCTGCAGCCTTTACTTTGTAAAGCGTATGCGTATTAACAAAAGGGTGTGAGATTTTTATTTCGCACCCTTGTCGTTTTAATCTTTATATTCTATCAACGCAATTGTGTATTTATAGGCGTACAAGAGATCATAACGGTCCTTAATTCAGTATAATAGTGTCATTACGTTGTACTTTTCGGACTGCTCTTAATGAAATACAAATCGAATAAAGGTTTTACTCACGGCCAAGCGGATAAGATTGGCGTGCTGGTGACCAACTTAGGTACTCCCCAAGCACCAACCAAGCAAGCACTACGCCCTTATCTGAAAGAGTTTTTATCAGATCCGCGAGTTGTGGAAGTGCCGCGTATTATTTGGTGGTTTATTCTAAATATGGTTATTTTGAATATTCGCCCGAAGCGTTCTGCCGAAGCTTACTCAACGGTATGGACAGATGAAGGCTCACCATTACTATCAATTACAAAAGCCCAGTCAGAAGCTATCGCGCAGCGCTGTAAAGAAAAGTACGGCGATGATGTTATCGTCGATTTTGCTATGCGTTACGGCCAACCAGCCATCAGCGATACGATTGAAAAGATGCTAGAAAATGGAGTGAGAAAGCTGGTAGTGCTGCCTCTTTATCCTCAATACAGTGCATCTACGACAGGCTCTACGTTCGATGCTATTGCAAATGATTTTACGAAAAGACGTTGGTTACCTGAGTTGCGTTTTATCAACCATTACAATGATAGAAGTAACTTTATTGAGGCCCTTGCCAATAAAGTGAAAGCACACTGGGAACAACACGGTCGTGCCGATAAGCTAATTCTTTCTTACCATGGTATTCCTAAGCGCTACTTGATGAATGGCGACCCTTATCACTGTGAATGCCACAAAACATCACGATTACTGGCTGAAAAGCTCGGTCTATCTCATGATGAATACATGACGACATTTCAATCCCGGTTTGGGCGAGAAGAGTGGCTGAAACCTTACACTGATGAAACGTTAAAAGGGCTTCCCGGCCAAGGCGTTAAATCAATCCAGATAATGTGCCCTGGGTTTTCCGCTGACTGTTTAGAAACGATTGAAGAGATAGGTGAAGAGAACCACGAGTACTTCATGGAAGCAGGCGGTGAGCGTTACGAATATATTGACGCGCTAAATAGCGACGAGGAACACATCGATGTGCTATTTGATATCGTTCAAGAAAACCTCCATGGTTGGACGGTAGAATCTGATAATTCGGTGCGCGCAGGATTGGCTAAAGCGCTAGGCTCTGAGGTATAAGTTCTGAGGTATAAGCTCTAAGGTATAAGCTCTAAGTTATAGCACCTCAAGTAAAGTCTATGAAATATATGCCCCAAACTGTAGGACATAAAATATAGGCTCCGAGACATGGGGCACTAAATATAGGTTTAGTATCAGGCCTGAGTCATTCAAATGGGGCATGTTATTGTGAACGCCCCATTGATAATTTGCATCTGGGCAGCACGCCCAAATAGGAGTGGATATGGACGTTAAAGCACCACCGGCATTACTGAAAGCGCAGAAGCTCGCTAACCTATTAGACACTGCGATTAAACTTCCTTTTATCCCAATCAAAATTGGCTTGGATTCTATTGTCGGCCTAATCCCCGGTGCAGGTGATGCGCTTATGTTATTCGTCTCTTTGCGTATTGTTTGGCTTGGTAAATCTCTTGGTATGCCAAGCGCCTTAGTTGCGCAGATGGTAAAAAATTCTGCCATCGATTTTGGTTTAGGTTTTATTCCCTTTGTTGGCGACATCATCGATGTGTTCTACAAGGCAAATCAGAAGAATGTGCGTGTAATGGAGCGCTGGTGGATAAGTGAGAATAAAGCATCGGTAGATGCAGCCACCAAAGAGAAGCTCGAACAATGGGAAGCTGAACAGCAAAATAGCTAGGTACAAATTCCACGATCATTGGGCACAAATATCACAATTCACCTATTGTTATAGCCACACCAATCGATTTTTGGCTTAAGTGCGTAGCAATAGGCACTATTTGAATTTTATTCAACAAAGGAGTGTGTGGTATATGAAAGCGTCTGATTTATTTGTGAAGGCACTTGAGGCCGAAGGCGTTGAGTACGTGTTCGGCATTCCAGGTGAAGAGAATTTAGACCTGCTTGAATCATTGCGTTCCTCATCCATTAAGCTTGTGCTTACGCGACACGAGCAGGGTGCTGGCTTTATGGCCGCCACTTACGGGCGATTAACCGGTAAGGTGGGGGTGTGTCTGGCCACTCTTGGCCCAGGGGCAACGAATTTAGTCACGCCCGCTGCCTATGCGCAACTTGGCGCTATGCCCATGTTGATGATAACAGGCCAAAAACCTATTAAAACCAGCAAGCAAGGGCGGTTTCAAGTCATCGATATTGTGGACATGATGCGTCCTATCACCAAATTTACCACGCAAGTGGTTAGCGGTGACAGAATACCCTCAACGGTGAGGGAAGCGTTTCGACTGGCTCATCAAGAGCGACCTGGTGCGGTTCATATTGAACTACCAGAGGACATCGCTGCAGAACAGACTACCGCGCACCTCTTAGAGCCAAGTGTGGCAAGACGACCTATTGCGGAATATAAGGCGGTTTCATCTGCGGTATCTATGATTGAAAACGCAACGTCGCCACTGCTATTAATTGGCGCCGGTGCTAATCGAAAGCTTACCGCTAAAATGCTCCGCGAATTTGTGGATAAAACCTGTATTCCATTTGTGACCACGCAAATGGGTAAAGGCGTGCTTAACGAGAGCGACCCGCGATTTGCCGGCAACACGGCACTATCGGACGGTGACTTTGTACACCGCGCTATCGAGCGGGCTGACCTTATTATTAATGTAGGCCATGACGTGGTAGAGAAGCCGCCCTTCTTTATGCATCACAACGATAAAAAAGTGATTCACGTTAACTTCGACCCCGCTGCAGTGGACCCTGTGTATTTCCCGCAGCTTGAAGTTGTTGGCGATATTGCTAATAGCATTTGGCAAATCAAAGAGGAAATTACGCCGCAAAAAGACTGGAAGCTCGATTTTTACAAAGATGTTCATGAAGCGTATGTGCTTCATCGTGCAGAGGCCGAAGACGACAATCGTTTTCCAATAATGCCGGAGCGTTTTGTGAGAGATATTAGAAAGGTGATGCCTGACAACGGCATTGTGACCCTTGATAACGGTATCTATAAAATTTGGTTTGCTCGTAATTATCCCGCTTATCACCCCAATACCCTTTTACTCGACAATGCCTTAGCCAGCATGGGCGCTGGGCTACCATCTGCAATAGCTGCAAAATTAGTGAACCCAGACGTACCCGTACTAAGTGTATGTGGCGACGGCGGTTTTATGATGAATAGCCAGGAAATTGAAACTGCTGTACGGCTTAAGCTCGACCTCGTGGTAATTATATTGCGGGACGACGCCTACGGCATGATCAAATGGAAGCAGGCGAATATGGCGTTTGACGAATTTGGCTTGGACTATGGTAATCCCAACTTTGTAAAATACGCTCAAAGCTATGGTGCGCAAGGCTGGAGAGTGGATGATACCGACGTACTTATTCCCATGGTTGAGCGCTGTTTACAGACCCCGGGGGTTCATATCATCGATTGCCCTATTGACTACAGCATGAACGATGAAACGCTCAACCATACTATTAAAGAACTCAGTGCTAAGTTGTGATATTGCGCGCTTAATTAGCAACTGCATGCAGTAATTTAAAACAGCAAAGCAAAACAGAAGGAGCCGATATGTTAAAGGAAAGCTATCCGTACTACCTCGCGAGCGAGGCGTGTTACGCTAATACTGATCTTGACGTGACAAACAAATATACAGGTGAGGTAGCCACGCAGGTTGCCATCGCCGACGCCGATACTATCGATAAGGCCATTGCGGCGGCAGAAGCCGCCCAGCCAGCAATGACCGCGATGGCACCTTATGAGCGTCAAGCAGTGCTAGAGCATTGTGTAAAGCGATTTCAAGAGCGGGCCGATGAGCTTGCACAGGCACTGTGCATAGAAGCGGGTAAGCCAATTAAAGATGCTAAAGGCGAGGTAAGTCGCCTTATCGACACGTTTAAAATTGCTGCTGAGGAATCAGTTCGCATTAATGGCGAAGTGGTTAATTTAGAGATTTCAGCTAAAGCTAAAGGTTATCAAGGTATGACGAAGAAGGTGCCAATAGGGCCCTGTTCGTTTATTTCGCCCTTTAACTTTCCCCTTAATTTAGCGGCGCACAAGGTGGCACCCGCCATTGCTGCGGGTTGTACATTTGTGCTTAAGCCAGCGTCACGCACACCCATCGGTGCACTAATTATTGGTGAAGTGCTAGCTGAAACCGCGTTGCCCAAAGGTGCGTTTTCAATTTTGCCTTGCAGCAGAGATGGCGCAGACCTTTTTACAACAGACGAGCGTTTGAAACTGCTTAGTTTCACAGGCTCCCCTGATGTAGGTTGGGCCCTCAAGGCCAAGGCGGGGAAAAAGCCGGTAGTGTTAGAGCTAGGTGGTAACGCTGCGTGTATTGTAGATGAGGATGCCGACCTTGATGATGCCGTAGAGCGTATTATCATTGGTGCTTACTATCAGTCAGGTCAAAGCTGTATCAGTGTACAAAGGCTACTGGTACACAGCGCCATTTATGATGACTTTAAAGCGCGCTTCGTTGAAAAAGTCAAAGCGCTGGTCAGTGGAGACCCGTCGAGTGAAGATACCTTTATTGGGCCAATGATTTCTGAGGGCGAGGCAGAGCGACTTCACGACTGGATTATCGACGCTGAAAAAGCAGGCGGAAAAATTCTGTGTGGCGGTACCAGAGACGGCGCCATGCTTGATGCTACGGTAATGGAAGGGGTACCGAAAGACTGTGATGCTAGCGCGGAAGAAGCGTTTGGTCCGCTATCAGTGCTTTATTCTTTTGACAGTTATGAAGAGGCGCTAGATGAAGTTAATAACAGTCGTTATGGACTGCAGGCCGGCGTGTTTACCCGAGATATTTATAAAGCACATAAGGCGTGGAACGAGCTAGATGTTGGTGGTGTTGTCATTGGTGATGTACCAAGCTGGCGCGTAGATAATATGCCTTATGGCGGAGTGAAAGACTCTGGCTTGGGCAGAGAAGGCATACGCTACGCCATCGAGGATATGTCAGAGACACGGCTGATGGTGTTGCGAACGCCGCAGTAATCGTAAAGCTATAATTAAGGCGCTAATAAGCGCCTTAATTTTTGTGCTTCGTATAAACTGATAATGCTACATTTCGAGAAAGACATGTTTTTAACGTGTCAGTTTTCGATAAAATTACGTTGCTGCATACTCTTCAAGTATCGCTAGCGGGATAACGTCCAACGCCTTTTCATGGGTAGCCTCTAAACGCACGGTAGGTGCCACGCCAGCTTCATAAGCTTGTAGCCATCGACTTGCACATAAACACCATCTGTCGCCCGCAAGTAGGCCGGAAAATTCCATGCTCGGCCACGGCGTTATAAGGTCATTACCCTGGCGCAAAGAGAATTGTAAAAACTCATCGGTTACTACTGCACATACGCTATGATTGCCCACATCAGCCGAAGGCACATAGCAAAAGCCTTCTCTCGTAAAACCGGCGTTGCCGCAGCAAAGCTGAAGCGGTCTGCCATAAACATTTTTTGCATTCGCCAAAATCAAATACCTCGCTAGTTGCGTATATAGTAAATCTAGAGTGTATACGGTTTTGTGTAAAAAGGGATGCATCGCTTTTTGCGCACTCCTGTCATTTTTCGAGATACGATATACGCTTCTGGAACTACGACTTTCAAAATACGACTTTTAAAATACGCTTTTCGAAATACGAAATGAGGTAAGACATACATGTTGGATAAAAGCACCAAAAGCGGCAACGTCAACTTTTCTCAAGAGGAAATAGCTAGATTTGATGCACTTGCTGAAACCTGGTGGGATCCAAAAGGAAAATTTAAAACGGCGTTAGACTTTAACAAAGCAAGGCTTAAAGTTATCGAGTCTCAAATACACTCACATTTCAAATGCGAAGAGAGCACAACGCCTTTTTCTAATCTATCAATTATCGATATTGGCAGTGGCGGCGGCCTAATCAGTGAACCACTAGCGTCAAAAGGAGCAAAGGTTACCGGTATTGATGCCAGTTCAGTAAGCGTACAGGTGGCTAAACGTCACGCTAAGCAAAGTAATGTGGATGTGGAATACCGCCATCAACTCTCTAGCGAGGTTGTTAAAGAGGGTCGACAGTTTGACGTGGTGATTAATGCAGAAGTGGTTGAACATGTGCCAGATCAAAAGCAGCTAATCAATGAGTGCGCTAGCATGGTGAAACCCGGTGGACTGCTAATTTTGGCGACGCTAAATAGAACAGTGAAAAGTTTCGTCATTGCTATTGTTGGCGCTGAATACGTTATGCGCTACCTGCCTATAGGCACCCATGACTGGCGTAAGTTTGTCACCCCTAAAGAGCTTATTAATTGGGTGGGCGACGACTTTAAAGTACAGCATCAAGTGGGCATGAAACTTAATCCGTTCACTTCTACATGGCATACTACATCAAGCCTCGCGGTGAATTATATTCAGGCATATGCTCATCAACAGTAGCTTTAGTGCTCCTCGTTTAAAACAGCTGACGTCACACTTTTCGTAAGAATTGGCAATTTACCCTAGTGAGTATATTCACTACGAATGATCACTATCCATACTAAAAATAGTATGGATAGTCATACGCTGGAATTGTTATAACTTACTGATTACTAAATATTCACTGCTGCCGTATTGCTTAAAGCACCTCGAATATCCCTTTTCTGCATATTAATTATTTTCCTTCCCTCTTGATATTTACAATGTATTTACATGATTATAACAAAGGTCTGACCACGGACCTGTTTAAACAATTTGCCGTTCATACAGGCCGGCTTTATGAGATTAAAGGTTGATGCGATTCTAATTCGTTCGATAAGAGGTCGTGGAATAGAAAGTCGATACGAGTGAAGGTCGTGCGATTAAAGGGGAACACATGAAAACTATTAAAAGAGTGTCACTACTACTCGCTGTCATCTGCATGGCATTTGCCAGCCATGCTTCAGCATCCACATACGCAAAAACAAAATACCCTATAGTGCTAGTTCATGGCCTGTTTGGGTTTGAAGATATCTTATTTGTGGATTACTTCTACAAAGTACCGCAAAAGCTAACACGCAATGGCGCCGTCGTTTATATTGCTGAAGTTTCTCCTGCAAACTCAACGGAAGTGCGGGGTGAACAGTTGCTAAATTATATAGACGAAGTACTTGCACTATCAGGCGCTGAAAAAGTGAATTTGATTGGACACAGCCACGGTGGTCCAACTGCACGCTATGCGGCAAGTGTTGCACCAGAAAAAGTTGCTTCAGTGAGCTCAGTAGGTGGTGTGAACTGGGGCAGTAAGGTAGCAGACCAATTGCGTAATGCTATTGCCGAAGACTCTTTTCAAGAAGATGCTGCAGGAGTTGTTGTTAACGCATTTGCCAACATTATTGAGTTTGCCTCGGGTTCTGACCCAAGAAACAAACCTACCGACGCTATTGCTGCGTTAAATTCATTATCAACAGATAAAACCGTGAGATTTAATCAACGCTACCCAGAGGGTATGCCATCGGCGTACTGCAGAAATGATGGCAAAATGCTGGCAGAAAATGGCGTGTACTATTATTCATGGAGTGGGGGTAAAACTTTTACCAATGCACTAGACGTTGTCGATCCTTTCTTAGCCATTACCGGCACTGCATTTAACGAAGCCAATGATGGATTAGTGGCTACCTGTAGCTCTCATTTAGGCAAAGTACTGCAAGATAATTACAAAATGAACCATCTCGATGAGGTTAATCAAAGTTTTGGTATTACCCACTGGTTTGAAACCAATCCAGTGAATGTGTTCGCGCAGCAGGCTAACAGACTGAAACGTAAAGGGCTGTAGTGAAAGCGGCGGTTATAGGAGGGGGGCTATTAGCCCTCCTTATCATTGTTGTATTGCTGACGGTTGCTACACCACAGAGCGATACAGAAACTTCTGTGGTGTCTACTTCAGACCCACAAAGCACCACTAGCAACGGCGCATCCCCATCGTTACAGGTTACTGAAAAAAGCACTGCTGCAAGTAAGGCAGCCTCATCCACTGCTGAAGGTGAAAATACCAAAAACCTCATTCCATTTGTGCTTAATGAGCTGGTAAAAGATAAGTTTGAGCTCTTTATTGCAGAACACGCTGAACAAGTGCCGTTGGGCGTACAAATTGCCTATGTGACCCACAGTGAATCGCTACATACCAAAGATACCCATGATTACGCAGTAGACCTATTTTCCCGTTTTGTTAACTACAAAGTGGCATTAGCCAGCGAAGATGTGGAAATAAATACGGTTCAGGCGTCACTCAAAAGTGTTCAGGAAAAGCTAGACGCTCGATATGATTTACGAAGGCAGTTTTTCAGTCATCAAGAGTATGAATATTTGTTTGGTAGTGATGCGGCCTCTGATAACGATGCGCTAGCAAGGCTGGCCATAGCCCAAGACAACACCCTTACTCGTGAGGAAAAAAAGAATAGCATCATCGAATCTATAGCTGGCGCAAGCGATAGAGAAGCCTTTAAGCCAACGGTTGATATGCACAGAATTCAACAAATAAAGCAACAATACCGTGATAACAATTCTCGCTTTAGCGCAATAAGCGCTGAGTTTGGTCATGAAGTGGCTGAGCGTTTTAATACATTGTGGAAAAAGCAGGACGCGTGGGAACAAAAAGTAGCAGATTACCGTGCACATATTAAAAAGCTGGAAAGCGCTAATCTTTCAAAGCAAGAATACAGCAAATTATTACGTGAATACGAGACCTCAGATTTTACAGAAAATGAAGTTAAGCGTCTTAGAGTAGTGGTGAATAGCAACAATTAATGATTGGGCAAACAGGTATAACCATTCAGTTACTGAATAGATTCACCTTAATTTAGAGTGATTTGAACCCTGTTTTACTAAGTTCTAATCTACTTAAAACAAACAAGGCCCTACAAGTATGAAAATTTACGAAACGAAAACCGCACCCAATCCACGCCGCGTTCGCATGTTTCTCGCCGAAAAAGGTATCGATATGGAATATGTTCAGGTTGATATTCAAAAAGGTGAGAACTTAAGCGCTGAAATGCGTGCGAAGAACCCCCTTGGTAAAATACCCATTCTTGAGCTTGACGATGGAACATGCATTGCAGAGACAGATGCAATTTGTACCTATTTTGAGGCACTTCATCCAGAGCCATCATTAATGGGAAGTAGTGCGCTTGAAAAAGGCACTATCGCAATGTGGCAGCGGCAAGTAGAGCTAGCTCTTATGCTTCAAGTTGGCATGTGTTTTCAGCACACCACCGGTTATTTTAAAGACCGTATGGTCCCTGTTCCAGAATATGGCAAAGAAGCGGGCATTAATGCGTCTAAGTATCTCAATATTCTTGAGCGCAGATTAGAACTTAACACCTTTATTGCAGGGGACACATTCTCGATTGCAGATATAACCGCCCTATGCGCCATCGATTTTGCCCGGGTTGTTGATATTAGAATTAACGAGAAGCAAACCAATCTTCTTCGTTGGTATGACAGTGTAAATAGCAGAGCGAGTGCCAAAGCCTAATGATTGACCTATATACAGCAGCAACACCTAATGGCTGGAAGGCCTCCGTAGCACTGGAAGAAATGGGGTTAGCATACTCTGTTGTGCCAGTTAATCTATTGAAGGGTGAACAGAAAACGGCATCGTTTCTTGCTAAAAACCCTAACGGTCGCATACCGGTAATTGTGGATAGAAGTGAGGACGATCACGTGGTTTTCGAATCTGGCGCCATAATGATTTATCTCGCTGAAAAAACCGGTATGTTTTTACCTGCCGATGTGAAAGGGCGCAGCAAAGTGTTGCAATGGTTGATGTTTCAGATGGGCGGCGTAGGGCCGATGATGGGACAAGCCAATGTTTTCTATCGATACCTAGAAGAAAAAATGCCCATAGCTATCGATAGATATCAAAATGAAGTGCGTCGACTTTTCACGGTATTAGATGGCCATCTCGCTAACCACGAGTATTTGGTTGATGATTACAGTATTGCTGATATGGCAAACTGGTGTTGGGTAAGAACCTACGAGTGGTCGGGAGCCAGCATTGACGGGCTAGATAACCTCATTCGTTGGAAGAACAGTATTGAAGCTCGTCCCGCTGCGAGACGCGGCGTGGAAGTCCCTAATAAAATAGACAAAGAAGCGTTGCTGAAAGGTGCAAAAAACGTGGTAACTCGGTAGTGAAAACGGGTTTTTAAAACATTATTGTGCAATGAATTACGGTCATAACTCGCTAAAAGATTTAACATTAAATATCGTTCTGTGGTTTATGACTGTGATTGAAAATACGATGGTTGTAATGTAACGTCAAACTTGTAAAGCGTTTTTCAACTGAGTCAAAAGGACAATTATGAGACGGATTTTAGGGGCCATGTTGGCCTTTTATTCTTTATTTATTTCTGCAAACGATCAGCTTCCCCTCGATTATTTTATCAAACACGGTGACTACCTCGATCTTCAGCTTTCCCCAGACGGCAAGCATTTAGCTGCGCGCGTGAGATTGGACAATAAAGTAATGCTGGGTATTTTGTCCACCGAGGACATGAGCATTGTTGGCGGTGTGCGCCCACAAAATAACGATATCATTCATACCGTAACCTGGGTGAACAACGAGCGCCTTGTGTTCGAGTACGCCGAAAAGCAGTTCTCTTTTGATAGGCCTGTTCCTACAGGTGAGCTATTTGCGATGAATCTTGATGGTAGCAGACGAGAAATGCTCTACGGGTATAGGGCAAGCGACGAACAAACAGGCTCTCGAATTACACATAAGGACGATAGTCTAGCTAGTCAAGAAGTGATAAGCCTGTTAGAAAATGATGATCGTTACATCCTAATTGCAGAGTATCCGTGGGATATGGAAGGCAATATCTATTATAACAATCGGGTCAAGCCAGCCATCATAAGTAAGCTCAACATTATGTCTGGCAGAAAACGAAAAGTGGACGTTTTGCCGCACAAACGCAGCAGCCCTTTGGCAACGAGAAATGGCCAAGTTGTTTTTATGAAGTGGCAAGATGAAAATGGTAATTTTCATGCTGCCTACAGAGAAGATAACGACAGCGAATGGATAAATTTAGAAGACGCTTTCAACGTTGGAGAGGGCGTCATTCCACGAGGTCTTAGTGAGGACGAAAAATATGTCTATATGTCTGGGTTTACTGGTGAAGAGGGTATTTATACTCATTTCAAGCTGAATTTATCGACTGGTGAGCACAGTAAAATTTTTGAAGATCACGATACCGATATCGAACAAATTGTCCTCGACAACGGTGGTTTACCAGCCGTCGGCATTACCTATCCAGGTAAATCTCAATACGTTTACGCCACGGAAGAAAGTAAAACCAGCAAAATACATAAGCTATTAGCCGAAGCCTTCGAGGGGCAAACTGTTGCCATTGCCAGTCATACAAGGGATTGGAAAACATTGCTTGTACATGTGCGAAGCGACGTAAATCCAGGTGAATACTACTTATTTGATAGTGAGACGCTCGCTGCACGATTTATCTGGGCAAACAGTTCGTGGATAGACCCGAGATTACTAGCGCC
Source organism: Alteromonas sp. BMJM2 (assembly GCF_027257845.1). Lineage (GTDB taxonomy): Bacteria > Pseudomonadota > Gammaproteobacteria > Enterobacterales > Alteromonadaceae > Alteromonas. The sequence goes on from NZ_JAPVOT010000002.1 coordinate 354,553, forward strand.
GATGAAGCCGATTAGCGTTGTAGCGTCAGATGGCGAAACGATTAATGGCTACCTGACCCTTCCAAAGCAATCAAATGATAAAAAGCCTCCTTTAGTGGTTATGATCCATGGCGGCCCTCATCAAAGCGGTACCAGAGATTTCTGGGACTACAACAGCGAGACGCAGCTTTTAGCCAGCCGTGGTTATGCGGTATTACAAGTGAACTTTCGCGGCAGTGATGGTTATGGAGAAAGATACAAGAGATTAGGGTATCGCGAGTGGGGCGGTAAGATGATTGATGATATTAACGACTCCGTCAAATGGGCCATAGATAAAGAATATGTAGATGGTGACAGCGTTTGTGCATACGGGGCGAGTTACGGTGGATATGCGGCGCTGATGTCTGCAGTAAAAGAGCCAGACCTTTACGAGTGTACAATAGGGTATGTGGGCATCTACGACTTGCAATACATGTTTACAGAAAGTGATATCCCTAATAATTGGGGCGGTAAAGCGTATTTAAAGCGTGTATTGGGCAGCGATAAAGAACAATTAAAAGCCTACTCGCCCTTGTACCACGCAGATAAAATCAAAGCGAATGTAATGCTTATTCACGGCTCTAAAGACAGGCGAGTGCCAGAAATAAACTCAGAAGCACTGTCTGAAGCACTTGTCGAAGCAGGTAATCCGCCAGAGTATCTTCAATACTCCCAGGCTGGTCACGGTGTGTTCGATGAGGAAGATAGGCGAGAGCTCTATCAGGGGTTAATTGACTTTCTTGATAAGAACTTAAAGAGCTAGCTCCCTCTATTAAAAAACGCCCGATGCGGGCGTTTTTTGATTCTGGCTCCTTATTGTCTAGCGGGTGCTAGGTGATTCTTCTTTCTTTTTTTGTGTGTGGCGGGGGAGGGGTTTTTAAAATAGCCCCATAACGCTTCTATATGCTCAGGTCCAATTCCGCAGCACCCTCCAACTATCGACGCTCCCGCGTTAACCCACATTTTTGCATAATGTAAGTACTGTTCTGGCGTTACATCATTACGCAACGATGAAAGCAGCGCATTTGCCTCATGCTGTCGGTTGCGCTCAGAGAAGCTATTAGCGTAGGCGCCGATACGTATTGTGCTATGCATTTTGCGGGTCATAGCAATGGCGTCTTCCATTTCTTCTGGTTGAGAGCAATTAAATAAAACTGCATCAACACCATCAAGTGTTGCAGCAATGTGGGCTAGTGGCTCTTCAGAGCGAAGCTTTGGCGTTTCTGAGTCGCTGTGTCTATTGGCAAGAGAAAAAGAAAGCCAAATAGGCAAGGTAGAATATTCTCTTAGCATAGAGACAACTGCATTGGCTTCTTCAATTGACGATACGGTTTCAATGAGCCAAAAATCTACGTCACCTTGCTGGCCTTTTATCAAGGGACGTAAAATGTTTTCAACCTGATTTTTATCAAATAAATCGGGGCGGTAAGAGCCAAATGCTGGTGGAATGCAGCCAGCAAGTAGCGGTGTGTTTTTTTCTTGTGCGTCTTGCTCAGTGACAAATGCGTCTATTTCTTGTCTCGCAATACGAGCGGCTCGTTGAGCTAAAGAAAGACTTTGCCCTTGAAACACGTCGTCACCAATATGAAAAGGTACAATCGCATAGGCATTGGTTGTGATTATCTGAGCGCCGGCATCTAAAAAGTGGCGATGAACTTGCGCTACTTTTTCAGGAGACTGCATAAGCGATAGCGCAGACCACTCGGGCTGCTTGAAGGGAGCGCCCACACGTTCTAGTTCTCGCCCCATACCGCCGTCTAAAATGTCTATGTATTCAAAGGGGTCTGTCATAACACACTCTTCAATAATAATTTGCAACTAAAGGAAGGTTTGCGCTTCCGATGGATTGAGCTTTTGCTCCCACTTGCCCCTCTGTAATGCGTGGCGATGCAATGCCTCGCATATCTCGTTTGGCAATTTCATTTTTTGTTTGCTCAACAAGTCGTGTTTTAACGCTCTTAGGTAGCGCACCGTCAATGATAACGCCATCAATGTCAAGTAAGCTCATGGCGCATTGTGCTGCATAAGCAAGACCTTGGGCTGCAGAGTAGACCCAATTATCTATCACACTCTCGTTTATGTTCCAGTACTCGGTTGAGCTGTAAATCTGCCTACCTTCAGCGCCGCTATTATCAAGCGTATTTTCTAACACATATAATGAAGACTGTGTTAAAAGTTGATGTTCCTCATTGCCGTTAAAAAATGGTAGAGAACCTACCGCGCCCGCATTTCCCGATTTACCCGTGAAAAGTGCGTCGTTAATGACCACACCACCGCCAAGAAACGTGCCTACAAATAAATACAAAAAGTGAGAGAACTGGGCTGTATTACCGAATGACATTTCTGCACTGCATGCTGCTGCCGCGTCATTGCGAACTAATACCGGCAAAGAAACAAGAGATTCTAGTGCTAATTTCGGGTTGAATTGCTTCCATTGCTCTAACATTTCTTTTGGTGCCCCAGCTTCTTCTGCCCATGTCCAAATTTCAAAGGGCATGGCCACACCTAACCCGCGAATTCGGGGCAAATGGTCAGCAGCAATGTTTTTCGTCAACATGTTGATAGCACGTTCTGTAAACGACATAAGGGTATCAACCGTTGGATAAGCTACTTTTTCTTTGACGGTGGCACGTACATTTCCACAAAGATCAATTAGGGTCATGTCAAAGCTGCGTCGACCTACTTTCAAACCTAGGCCAAACGCGCCGTCGGCATTAAGGCTGAAAGGCACTTTTGGCTGCCCTACTTTTCCCTTAATCGGCGCATTGCGTAACACCAAACCGTCGCTTTCTAACTTCTTAATAATGACAGTGGCGGATTGGGCAGAAAGGCCAGTTAATTCAGCAATTTGTGCTTTGGGTAGCTCTTTATGTTTGTTAATCAGCGAGATTATGGCACGTTCATTGTCCGAACGGTTATCTGCTAAATGTATGGCCATAGTTAACTAGCTCCCTATAGTAAAAGTTATTCTTCAATAAGAATTATTTAAAAAAGTTGCGCGTTATTGCTCAGTGCTACCGTCGAGTAAAATTGAAGTACTTCCATCGAGAGTATTAACAATGCTTTTAACCAATAGGTCGACTCCGCTTAGCATCTTATAAGCAAGAATGTAACGCATAAATTGAACTGGGTCACTAAGGTGTATTGATCTCTGGTGTACACCAGAGTTCAATACGCTCTTGTATCCAACCAAAGCATAATTTTTCTATCAATTAAATCAATTAGGTTGATTTAATTAAAAAGAAAGAGAATACTATGCCCAATTAAATAACTAATTAACGACCTATTAACGTAAAGTGCGATTTATTGATTTTGCACTATGGTTGTATGTATAACGAACAGAATGAGGCTGGTATGAAAATATTATGTTTAGGTGAAGTACTTATCGATATGTTAAGCCAAGGTGCGGCGCCAAAAGACGGTGACATGCCAGCAATGAAACCTTTTCAGCCCTATGCAGGAGGGGCGCCAGCGAATGTTGCGGTGGCAGTTGCGCAGCTTGGTGGGCGCAGTGCTATGGTATCAAAAGTAGGTGATGATACCTTTGGCGCTTTTTTAAAAGAAATGCTTGAGCATTATAAAGTTGACACCGACTTTGTCTGGACTACTTCACAAGGCAATACCGCATTGGCGTTTGTGAACCTAGATGAAGATGGCGAGCGTTCCTTCGACTTTTATGTTGATAATGCCGCGCATAAGCATATTACCGAGCAAGACCTGTCTACTATCGACTGTAATAAAGATGCGGTACTGCACTTTTGCTCAGGCTCTCTTGCCGGTCCAGAGTTAATACCGGGTACAGATTTTATCTTAGACAAGGCGCGCCAAGAGGGCATGATGGCGTGTTTAGACATCAATTACCGCCCTGCATTTTGGGACGACACGGCTAATGCACCTTCACGAATAGATGCGGCAGCGAAACGGGTTTCCATTTTAAAGACAAGCCGTGAAGAGCTCGACGAGCTATACGGTGCAGAAAATGCTGATGCGAAAGTACAACAATGGCTTGAGAGCGGCGTAAAAGTGGTATTGGTGACTGATGGCGGTGAGCCTATTCACTACATTACAACATCGTTTAGCGGCACGTTAGCGTCACCCAAAATGGATGTTAAAGATACAACAGCGGCAGGCGACTCCTTTATCGGTGGTTTCCTTTATTACCTATCAACCAAAGTTAACAATGCTGACGAATTTGATAGCTGGGCGGCAAGTTTTGAAAATGTAAGCGAGGCCACTGAGTTTGCGATTCGCTGTGGTGCATTTACCGTAACTCAATACGGCGCGTTTAGTGCATTGCCTACTCAGCAAGATATTGCGGAATAGCGAAATAGCAAAATAGCCAAGGTAACAGCGAAGCTAACGGTTCAGCCGGTAGGCAAGCTAAGCGTTAAACAAGCGAAGCGCCAAATGAGCTAAGCGCAGAATATGTAAAGCGCCAAGTAACGCAACAAAGAGCCTGTTACGCATTAGCGTAACAGGCTTTTTTAATTAACGCTCTATCATTTGTTTTAGCGCGTCTAAGGTATCTGCTTCATTCGCAGGCTTGTCCCAGCGTATCCGATGAATTCGCGGAAAGCGAAGGGCCACTCCCGATTTATGACGATTGGAAGGGTGTACAGCATCAAAAGCGACTTCGAAAACCAGCTCTTTTTTCACTTCTCTTACCGGACCAAACCGGCCAACCGCATTGCGTCGCACCCAATTATCTAATTTTTTCAATTCTTCGTCGGTAAAGCCTGAGTAAGCTTTGCCAATGGGCAATAATTGCTCGCCTTCCCATGCGCCAAAAGTAAAGTCTGAATAAAAGCTTGAACGTTTTCCGTGTCCTCGTTGCGCGTACATGATCACCGCATCTACCACTAGAGGGTCTCGCTTCCACTTATACCACTGGCCTTTAGGTCGACCAGGCACATACGTACTGTCGAGTCGTTTAATCATAAGCCCTTCAACCGATCTGTTGTCGCAAACCGTGTTATGAAGGGCGCGCAAACTTTCGGGCGATGATGCACGTAAAGTGTTAGATAAAAATAGCCGAGGGGGCTTCTTTTGCTTAAACCAAGAGGCTAATTTTTTACGCCTAGCCTCCAATGTTAAGGAAGTCAGCTTTTCGCCCTCAAGTACAAGGGCATCGTAAACAATAAGCCCGACCGGATTTGACTGCATTAAGGGTTTGGTTGGCTTTTTCTTGTTAAGTCTTTGCTGCAGCGCATTAAACGTATCAACGATAGGTTCTGATGCAGACGAACTGCTGGCCAAATCTGATGCACTGGCAGTAGTCTCCTCGGTATTGTGAATAACCAATAATTCGCCATCGAGCACCATATTGCCGCTCATTTCTTCCAGTAAATCTGGGAATGAGTGACTGATATCGTCGCCTGTTCGAGAGAACAGCGCCTTTTCGCGCTCTGGTTCATCAGTGGAATTGGTTGGGAGCTTTTCACTTCCTTTATCCTTGCCAGCAAGCTCAGTATTCACTGCAAGCTGTACACGAATTCCATCGTACTTATTTTCAATTTGCCAAAGGTTGGCATCAAAGGTGTCGATATCATTGTCATCAATGGGATGAGAAAGCATGACGGGATGAAACGTGACGGCATTTTCTATATCAGGCTTGTCGGCCTTCCCTTCTAACCACTGCAGAAACTCAGTATACGGTGGGTTTACAGCGTGCCATAAGGTTTCAATCTCTTTAATATCTTTGTTGCCGTAGTCAGCCAATATTTGTTTTATTGAGCGTGCTGATACGCCAATGCGCAGCCCTCTAGTGCCTAATTTCAGCAGTGCCCAGCGCTGAGACGGTGTCATCATGGTTAAGTATTCGGCCAGCGTTGCAGATACTTTCTGTTTAGAGACTGTGGCAAAAGTATATACAATACTGTGAAGAGACGGTAAGGGTGACACAGGGCTATTGAACGGCCATAGATGCGCAACGGTTTCACTCACCTCACCCACATAATCGTAACTCATTGCAAATAAGGCGGGGTCGGTATGCTCGGTAATCAGTTTTTTCACGGTATTGCGTTTAAAAAAATCAAACCGCAGGGTGCCTGCCATGGCCGCAATAGCCCAGCCTCTATCTGGGTCGGGCGTATTTTCAATATAGTCTGCAATAAGCTGTGCTTTCGCTTTCGTTCCAGCGGTAAAGTACAGCTGCTCTAACAGGTTACTAAATGCCTCCATTAATCACCTCCTTGTTCTTCCTCGTCATAGCCCACCAATGATAATGCCCGGGCTTTAAACCCCATCTTTTCTGCTTGATACATCAACGCATCTTCTCTTCCGTGAGTCACCCACACCTCTTTCGGGTTGACTTCCTCGATAGTTCTAAGTAGTTCAGGCCAATCACAATGATCGGAAATAATAAGAGGGAGTTCGGCATTTCGCTGCTTCGCGCGGGCGCGAATTTGCATCCAGCCCGACGCCATCACCGTGCGCACATTAGGAAGACTTCGCGACCATCTATCTGCCAATGCAGAAGGCGGAGCAATCACAATTTCTCCCGCGAGCTCTTTTTTATTTTCCACCTGAGAGACCGGGATAAGTTCGCCAAGATCAATATCAAACTGTTGGTATAAATCGCACAACTTCAATTGAGCCCCGTGAAGATAAATAGGCTTGTGGTAGCCTGCCTCTCTAAGTGCAATAATCAAACGTTGACACTTGCCTAGGGCATAAGCGCCTACGAGGTGACATCGAGCGGGAAATACCCGCAGCGAGTGAAGCAATTTCTCTATTTCGTTTTCAATGGGGGGGTGTTCGAACACAGGCAGTCCAAACGTGGCCTCGGTAATAAGCACATCGCAAGGCACAACTTGAAAAGGCGGGCAGGTGGGGTCGTGACGTCTTTTGTAATCGCCAGATACCACCACGCTATAGCCGCCATATTCCAACAATATCTGCGTAGAGCCCAATATATGACCCGCGGGGTAAAAGGTCACCGTGACATCATTAAAGGTGAGCTTTTCACCTAAGGTAACCGTGTGTTGCTTTTCGGCCATATCCTCGCCGTAGCGAGTTTGCATAATGGCTAGGGTTTCTACGCTGGCATATACCGTATGATGCCCTGCCCGCGCATGATCAGCATGGCCGTGAGTCACTAATGCAGTGTCTACTTCTGTCATGGGGTCAATGTAGAACCCACCCGGTTCGCAGTACAAGCCAGTGTTATCAGTCTTTAGCCATGTTGATGGATGCACAGGCAGCGTTTCCCTCTGTATTTGCAATAAATATAAATACGAAATAACAGACAAAGCGACCACTTGCAGGTAATGCCAATAGCGTTGAGAGCTTCGTTATGAAATACGATGTGAAGCTATGCAGCAGTGTGTCTGCTGTCTTCCTGAGTTGTGCATGTTCAAAGTCAATACAAATTAGTGTTTGTCGAAGAAGTCTTTATTTCGAATGTATTTATGCATGTAATGATAGGAGATGGGGGAAATCAGCCACTGAGAAATAACCCGATATAGCCGCCAGATTGGCTTAGCGTTCTCGTAAACGCGCTCGTTATGTAGCCAAAGCGAGCGGCCAAGGTGCTTAAACAATCCTGGAATTGGAGGGAGGAACGTGACGATATCTAGGTCGCAAACAACTCTAAATGTGCGTTGGTGAAGTAAGTAATGCTTAAAGAATCGACGATAGCTGGTAGAAGGTTGACCAAAGGTGACAACGCGGCGCACGCTTTTAGGAAATGCCAATTCAAGACGCTGCGCTGCTAGTACCGCCATGGCACCGCCGGAGGAATGTCCAGTAAATGTTATGCGTTTGCCAGAGCGAATTAGCGGTGCCAATTTGGCTTCGATATCTTCATATATACTGAGCGTTGCGCTGGTTTTTTTATTGTCATCAGGCAAGGAGACAGTGGTCTGACTTTTTTGATTGAGCAGAAGCTGATAACCAAAATGCACATAGCCGTTGTGCTTTGATTTATCGTTAAAATTTCCCTTTGCTTTACTTGGGAAAATACAAAAGTTGAGCAACCAATCTCGAATAGACTGGGTGCCTCTAAACAGCACGATGACTTCTTTTTTCTTTGGGCGGCAGAGAATGCGTGCCACTACGGTGCCCCGTGAATCGCACACAGCATGGTGCTGATGGGCTGAAAAGCCCAGTGATGAGTAATCAAATTCTTTCGGATATGCCAACTTACACAGCACGGCATAGCGCTCGTACTGATACCGCTTAAGTTTCTTCAATGGCTAATGTCTTTCACATGCATTCATTTGATTGACGTACGCATTACGCCGCTTTATTTTTCGAATTAAAGTGTCTAAGGTCTAGTTCAGACACCGTTTCTTGTTTGGTATACACAACCCAGTCTATTAGCTGTAAATTCCCGGCATTGTCTTCAACTAGCGCAGAGCAATTTTCTATCCAATCGCCGTCGTTCACATAGTGAATTCCATTCACCACATCCGACTCTGGGTGGTGAATGTGGCCGCATATGACGCCATCAAGTTGCAGCGCTTTTGCCCGCTTGGTAGTGGCGTTTTTATACCGTGCTATGGCTTTGTTTGCGCCTTTCACTCGCTGCTTAATGTAGCCTGCTAACGACCAATAGGTTTGTTTTCTCCAGCTTCGCAACAGGTTAAACCAACGGTTTGCAAATAGCAGGGCATCATAAGCCTTATCGCCAATCCAAGCGTGAAATCGGCCTAGAGTCACATCGCCATCACATTGATCACCATGCAACACCAAGTAGCGTTTGTTCGCTGCGGTTTCGTGCACATATTGGCGCTTTATCTCTATATCGCCAAACTGCATTCCTGAATACTTTTGTAAAGGAGCATCGTGATTGCCCGGTAGAAAAATAACTTTTGTAGAGTCATGACTAAGCTGGATAATTTTATGTATCACTTCGTTATGCGTATCTGGCCAACGAAACTGTTTGCTCATCGACCACATGTCGACAATATCGCCCACTAAGTAAAGCCTGTCGCAGGTCATATTGTTGAGAAAGTGAAGAAGAAATTCTGCTTTGCAGTCTTTGTTGCCAAGGTGTGTATCTGAGATAAAAACGCTTCTGAAGTGAGGAGCCTTAATCATTAAAATACTCAAATAGTCATCAGGTGTGAGCATACCCTAATCAATCAACTTGACAGTTAATTGACACCTTCATGACGATATCGTTACGGTGCTGTTCTCAAATCAGTGCACTGCAACAATGGGGGACAGCAGTTCGCTACAACAGTTCGCTGTAAGAGTTGCCTACAACAGTAAGGTGAGAGCTCTCTCGTTAAAGTACTTTTATGTAAATACTTTCGTTTAAATGCTTTCTTTTGTTTGTAAGGACGCGAAAGTGCATGAGGATTGAGGAAGTCAGCCGGTGCAAATAAACCTTGCTGGTAAACCTAACTGGGTAACCTGCGTATAACGAGTAAACAATGGAAGTAAGTTAATTAATGAAATCAGTACCTCCTGTATTTGCTAAGTGGTTTAAAAAGAAAGGGTGGCAGCTTCGCGATTATCAGCGGGATATGCTTGTTGAAAAAGACAAGCATGACTGCACCTTGCTTATTGCACCCACAGGAGCGGGAAAAACATTATCAGGCTTTCTACCGAGTTTAGTAGAGTTAGATGCGTTATTGAGCACGTCAAACTTCACGGGGTTACATACCTTATACATCTCTCCCCTAAAAGCCCTCACCCAGGATATCCATCGCAATTTGCTGCAGCCTATTGAAGAAATGGGGTTGGGGATTAGCGCAGAAACGCGAACCGGAGATACACCTTCCCACAAACGTCAGCGCCAGCGTAAAAAGCCGCCGCATATATTATTGACCACGCCTGAGTCGCTGATGTTAATGCTGAGCTATGCTGATGCAGATAAACTATTTGGCAAGCTGAGGCGGGTGATCATCGATGAAACCCACAGCTTAATGGCGAATAAACGTGGGGACTTCCTGTCATTAGCGTTAGCGCGGCTTTCTGTGTTATCGCCAGCCATGCAGCGTATTGGTTTATCAGCCACCGTGGCCTTCCCTGAAACACTTGGCGCCTGGCTAGCAGGCAGCGACAGTACCGCCAATATTGTTAAAGTAAAGGCAGGGGAGAAGCCTAAGGTAGATATGCTGCATTCAAAAGCACGAATGCCCTTTGGTGGGTTTATGGCGCGCTATGCCATTGATGATATTTACCAGGCAATAGAAAAAGCGAAAACCACGCTGGTGTTTGTTAATACCCGAGCGCAGTCGGAATTGCTGTTTCAAATGCTGTGGGAAGTCAACAAGCTAGCGCTGCCCATTGCCCTTTACCACGGTAGTTTAAGTAAAGAGCAGCGACGCAAAACCGAAGCTATGATGGCAAGCGGTATGCTTCGCGCTGTGGTGTGTACATCTGCCTTAGAGCTGGGCATAGATTGGGGCGATGTGGATAAGGTTATACAAGTGGGGGCGCCGAAAGGGGTCAGTCGATTACTGCAGCGTATTGGGCGGGCCAATCACCGACTAGATGAACCGAGTGAAGCGCTGCTAGTCCCTGCGAATCGCTTTGAAGCGCTAGAGTGTCAGGCTGCGATAGCTGCCATTAATAAAGGTGAGTTAGATGGCGATGCGCCGCACTCGGGGGCGCTGGATATTATTCCCCAGTTTATTTTGAACTGTTTGTGCAGTCAGGCTGATAAACCTGACACCTTGTACCAGCAAATTTTAAACGCCACCCCTTACCAAGGGTTAGACAGAAGTGATTTTGATAAACTTTGGCAGTTCACCTTAGATGGCGGCAGTGCCCTCAATGCCTACGAGCGCTATCAGCGGCTATTAGAAAACGACGACGGTACATTTTCCCCAGCAAATCGGCGCGTAATCCAGCGGCACAGGCAAAATATCGGCACAATTGTGGAATCTGGCCGTCTTAAAGTTAAACGAATACGCCGCGGTAATCAGGGCAAAATTATTGGCGAGGTGGAAGAATATTTTGCTCAACAGCTTACCCCAGGTGATACTTTTTACTTTGCCGGTGAAGTGCTTAAATACGAAGCCATAAGAGACATGCAGCTTCATGCGAAGCCTGCCAAGGCAAAAGAGCCTAAAATACCGAGTTACAGTGGCGGGCAAATGCCGTTGTCTACGTATTTAGCCGATGGTGTGAGAGGGATTTTAGCTGATAGCTCGAAGTGGAAAGCACTGCCTACACAAGTGCAAGAGTGGTTAACCTTGCAAGAGGCTTTCTCTCAACTGCCAAAGCCCGGTAATGTATTGGTAGAGCAATTTCCATTTCGACAAGCGTATTACACATTGTATTACACCTTTGACGGACGAAAGGCTAACCAAACCCTTGGCATGTTGTTAACCCGTCGTATGGAAAAGATGAGTATTAAGCCCCTTAGCTTTAGCGTTACTGACTACGGGCTATCAATAGCGTCGGTGAACCCAATTACACAGCAGCAGCTTCAGCGCTTGTTCCAGCCCGATATATTGGGCGACGAGTTAGAAGACTGGATGCTGCAGGCACCTATGCTAAAACGGTCGTTTCGCCAGGTTGCTGTGGTGAGCGGGCTCACAGAGCAGCGCTATCACGCCAGTCAAAAAACCATGAAACAGGTAACGTTTTCGACAGATTTAATTTACGACACCTTGCGTGAGCACGACCCAGACCATATTTTATTAAAAGTGGCGAGAGAGGACGCAGAGCGAGAGTTGCTAGATTTGTCCAGGCTGGCAAACTTACTTATTCGCTATGTTGATAGCGCGACCTTGGTCAATTTAGAAAAAGTGTCTCCCATGGCTATTCCCATTGTGCTGAATGTTCGCAGTGAACAAATAAAAGGCGCAGGGGCTCAGGCAATTATAGAACAAGCAGATTTGTACGCTGAGGCTGAAAACATGCTAGAAGACGTACGCGCATTGCTTTCGCAAACACAATAATAGGTATTCATTGGCAATCAGCGACAGTTGGCTAACGACTCAGTTAGCAAAAAGAAAACTCAGTATAACCAAATTTGCAGGGCTTCTGTGGGTGCTAGATGCCAGAGGCGTGGCGTATTTGCCGGCGCTCGACTGGTTGGTGGTGTCAGATTTGCATTTGGAAAAGGGAAGTTACTTACGAAGTTATGGTAACCCGCTGCCAAGTGTAGACTCTCAAGCAACCCTTAAGCGCCTAGCGCGTATTATTGAAGACTATCAGCCGGCAAGGGTCATTAGTTTAGGCGATAGTTTTCACGATAAGCACAGCATGGCTCGAATGACAGCTGAAGACCGCGTCTTTCTATGTAATTTAGTATCGCAAGTGACACAGTGGAGCTGGGTAGAGGGCAATCACGATCCTGACTTGCCAGAGGGTATCCCTGGTGAAGCTTGTGAAGAGATACACCTTAACAAAGAGGGCGCTTATGATGTGGTGTTTCGCCATGAGCCCGAAGCTGGTTTAGAAAATAGTTTAGAAAGCAGTGTAAATGCTGGCAGTAGGGCGCAAATTATTGGTCATTTTCACCCTAAAATGCGAACCGCCATCTCACGCAGACGCTACTCGGGGAAGTGCTTTATATCAACGAGTAAGGTATTTGTTATGCCTGCGTTTGGGCAATTCACCGGCGGCCTAGACATCGAAGATGAGGTGATGCTGGCACTGCTGGCAAAAAACGAAAGGAATACGTTTATGATGTACGACGGTATTATTTTTAAAACATAGCGTTTAAAGCATCGCATTTAAAACTCAGCATGTTTTACACCATTGGCTCGACAAAAATGCAAAAATGGGGTCAGATTACAATTTAGAAGCTGCTGCCGCTCAGAAAAAATGCACTCTGACCCCCATTATGTTTGGGTTAGTCGCGCCAGCGTCTTGTTAGGTCATCATAGGCATCTATGCGACGGTCACGGAAGTAAGGCCAAATACGCTTAACCTGCTCGGTACGTTCCATATCAAGCTCGACTGATAGCGTAGTTTCACCCTCTGCTTCTGCCTTTGCCAGTATTTCACCCTGAGGGCCTGCTATAAAGCTCTGCCCCCAGAACTGAATACCTGGGTCGCCTTCAACAGGTGACGCTTCAAAGCCAGTACGATTGGCTACGATAACCGGAACTGAGTTAGCCACAGCGTGCGAGCGCTGAATGGTTTCCCACGCGCCATGTTGACGGGTGCGCTCCTCGGCAGTGTCGTTCACATCCCAGCCAATTGCGGTGGGGTAAAACAACAAGTCTGCACCGGCCATTGCCATTAGGCGCGCCGCTTCTGGATACCATTGATCCCAACACACAAGTACCCCCAGCTTTCCAACACTTGTTTGTATGGGTTCAAAGCCGGTGTCGCCCGGCGTGAAGTAAAACTTCTCGTAAAAGCCAGGGTCATCAGGGATATGCATCTTGCGATATTTCCCGGCAATCTCTTTACTTCTATCAAAAACGACCGCAGTATTGTGATAAAGCCCTGAGCCACGTTTTTCGAAAAGCGAAGTTACCAAAACGATGTTGTGTTTTTCAGCGAGCTCACCAAAAAACTCAGTTGCTGGACCAGGAATTGGCTCTGCTAAATCAAAGGCGTCGGTGTTTTCTTGCTGGCAAAAATATAAGGTGCTGTGCAGCTCTTGTAGCAAAATGCATTCACAACCTTGCTCGGCAAGTTTAGCCACTTGCTCAGCACTTTTGTTCCAATTTGTCGCTTTGTCGTTATCGCTTACAGCCTGCTGCACAAGGCCCACTTTTAACTTATTTGGGGGCATGTAGTGATACTCCTTTCCTTAATGTCTCAATGATGTCGTCTTTCAGCGTATTTTTTGGCACTTGCATAGAAATGCAGTGCAAACTGCCGTATTGCTTTACGAGTACACGACAGTCAATTGGTTCAACAATGTAATTTGGAAACGCTTTTTGAATAACATTAATCGCTTCCCTGTCTTCGTCTTGCCCGTAAATAGGGAGCAAAATAGCGCCGTTGCAAATGAGATAGTTAGCATAAGAGGCGGGTAATCTATCGCCGTCTTCATTGCTAATTAACGGTAGCGGTAGGCGATATTGTTGATGCTCGGGTAGTTCACGAGCGCATTCATTACACAGCGCCTTCAACCCTTCAAAGTGACTGTCATCAGGGCGATTATCACACGCTTGAATGACTAGGCCTGTATTAGGCGTAAATCGCACCAACGTATCAACGTGACCGTCGGTGTCATCACCTTCAAGGTGCCCATGTTGTAATACGGTAACCTTGCTACATCCCAATATATCGCTGAACGCATCAGCATAAGAAGACAACGGCATATCGCCATTGCGCTCAGGGTTTAGCAGGCACTGTGCAGTCGTTAATAAATGTCCTTGGTCGTCAATTTCAAGAGCGCCGCCTTCTGCCACCATAGGGCTGCTTCTCAATACCGATTTACACAGAGCGGCTAAGTATCGCTGGTTGGCTAGATTGTCGTCTTCAGCGTTGAATTTGTTTCCCCAACCGTTAAAGCGAAATTCCACTGGCGAGCCGTTTTTGTCGCTATCTAAGCAGGTTATAAACCCATAATCCCGCATCCAAGTGTCGTTATATGTGGCAGGTACAATAAGTACCTTTGCATCAGGTGCAAGGCGCGCCGTGAGGTCGTCGATATCGGCGGGTGCACAAAGTAGTATTACCCCTGCATTATATCGGTTTATTGCAGTTATGACGTTGAGATAGGTGTCTCTGGCTTCTTCAAGCCATTGTGCCCAATCAGTGTGGGCGTGAGGCCATGCCAGCATGATAGCGTCTGCATCATGCCATTCTGGCGCCATAGTGCGTGTGCCCTGCATAGTTCATCCAAGTAAACAGTTAAACGCCAAGTATAACTGTACCGTGTAGTCCCACCAATACTCCTTATCATAAATTTACGGTTTTAAATTAACGGGAAAGAAGCGCCTTACACACTGTCTCTTCAATCATTTTAAGTGCCTACCACCGTTTAAGTGCAGGGTTTGCCCTGTAATGTAGTCGCTGTTAAGCAAATAGTGCATAGCTTTTACTGCTTCTTGTGCACCAGGTACCGTTTCAAGTAAGGATTTCTTTAATGCTTTTTGTTTATAAGTGTCGTCATCACCCTCATTAAACATAAGTAGCGCAGGGGCTATGCTATTGACCTTTACCTGGGGAGCTAGTTTTTTTGCAAAAGAGAGCGTTAAGTTGTGCAAAGCTGCTTTGCTGGCCGCATAGGCCATATGTTTTTCACTGCCCGTATCCTGTACATAGTCTGTCATGTGAATAATGTCGCTAAAACCATCTTGATTTGAAAGCGAATGGGCTAAGGCGAGATTGATACGGTAGGGTGCGAGAGCATGAACATTCATCATGCGGTTAAACAAGCTGTGCTTATCGTCATGGTCTTTTTCTTGTGCCCAATCGGATGCGTTGTGAATGATTGCGCGATAGTTTTCGCTTGCTGCCTTAATATCATCAATTGCTCGATCAATAGCCTGCTCAGTGCTAAAATCTGCATATATAGCGGTTGCGCCCTTGTCTTTGAGTTTTTCTATCGTGGGTCGCAGTGTTCTGTAGGTTACGACAACGGCATTACCCTCTTCGAGCAAGCTCTGCGCCATAGCCAGTCCTAATCGCTGACTGGCGCCGGTAATAAGTATAGGTGAGGCCAAGGTGTTTTCCTAAATAGTTAATATGTAAAGAAATACGTAAATACTGTGCCATTGGTACATAACTTGGCAACCAAATTAAAAAAAAGTCATTTAGTAACCTAGTCGATCTGTAACGCATTGATGTGCGTAGAAGTAAAAAAAAGAAGTCATATACGGATGAACCAATGTTAGCAAAAGAAGCGGTAATTGTGCGCGATGCACTCGATCCCTCTATATCTGAATCAGCGCAGCGTGTACGAAACGTATTAGAAGCGAAAGGCTTAGAAACGCCCATGGTGCCTAACGGCCTAAGCGATGAGCAAAAGCGCACGCGTATTGCCAGCGCCATGCGCGACGTAATGGAAACGCTAGGTCTAGATTTGACGGACGACAGCTTGTGCGATACGCCAACGCGCATTGCAAAAATGTATGTGAATGAAATTTTTGGTGGCTTAGATTATAGGAAATTCCCTAAAATCACTGCTATTGAAAACAAGATGCAGATTGACCAGCCTGTGCAAGTGTCTGACATTAGCCTAACTAGCACTTGCGAGCATCATTTTGTGACTATCGACGGAACTGCGACAGTGTCGTACATACCAAAAGACACTGTTATTGGTTTGTCCAAAATAAATCGTCTTGTTAGCTTTTTTGCCCAGCGCCCGCAAGTACAAGAACGATTAACTCAACAAGTCTTAGTTGCAATTCAAACGCTAGCGCGAACAGATGATGTAGCGGTGTCCATTAATGCTACGCACTACTGCGTGAAAGCAAGAGGTATTAGAGATACCAACTCATTTACTAAAACGTCGGCGCTAGGCGGCCAGTTCCTTTCGGATAATGATTTGAAACGCAGCTTTTTTGCATAGACAGTGCAGATAGTACAATGAGAAATGCCGCAGAGTAGTTGCTCGATAAGAGCTTCTATCTTTGCGGCTTTTTGAAATTATCTTGCTCTGAAATCAGGGTCTAGACTATCTATCACTAAGTTTATCTTTCCGCCAACACCATCAGCGGGTGTTAAACTCAGGCGCTTCTCACAACAAGAACATGAATCAAATTGTTCCGTGTACATATCTTTAAGTACTCCAATTTGAACCGTGTTTGTTGCCCCGCAATGTGGGCACATATATTCCAATCCGCTTTCGCCAAGCATAATTTCTTCTTTCCCCATGATGATGTCCATATTTCACGCTTTGCGTGATGTTTCCATTGCATGCTTAGTGTTCCTAAGCGCAAAAATTACTCGATGTAATAATTTTTCAAAAGCTCAAAAGTGAAAAGGTATTTAAACGATGGTGCTTCCAAGCACGAGACGTTAAAAATACTATTGCTTATTATAGTAATAAAGAGATTGTTTACCTAAAAAATTCTTAAAAAAAGGTAAGTGATTGTATTGGAAAGTTATTAAAGCGCAGCCGTTACTGCTACTGCGCTTTATCGTACGCTTTAAGTGTTAGATAGCTAACCATAGCTGTTGGAAAGGACGCAGAGTGATGACGGCCTCATTCCCTTTATACGTTGCGTCAGACAACAAGTCAGCACAGGACGCGTTGTCTAATGTTGCTAGTATTTCCCCATCAACTTGCTGCACGTGTTCACTGAAGTTGCTTATAACAAGCAATTTTTTACCGTCTTCGTTTTCTCTTAAAAATGCAAAACAGTGGTGATTACTAGCTTCGAGAATGTAGGTGCGCGCCTTACCGAATACAGCATGGGTTTTGCGTATTGCTAGCATGTGCTGAAGACCTTCAAACACCTTCACGCTCGCATCTTCTTGAGGGGTTAACGCACGTGTTACTTTTCCCATGGCCAGTGCGGTATCTTCAGGAGTAACAGCTATCCTATTTACCCAGCGGTCGTCATGCTGTTTAGTCACGTCATCGCGATAGCTGTAGTCATTAAGCTTTGCAATTTCATCACTAGAGTACAACAGCGGTATACCGCCAATACTGAACGTGATGCCGTAAAGTAACAACATACGGTCGACGGCTTCCTCAATACCCTTCGCATCGTTGTTTTGTAGGGCACTTTCCAGTCCACACAGAGACGCTAGAGACCCACAAACGCGACAATCGCCATTCGATGGGTTTTCTGCAAATGGAACACCATTGGCAAAGCTGCCTTCAAAGCGTCCAGTGAAAAATTGGTTTAGGAAGAAGCGGTGATCATTGCCGTTAATACCAAGCTCTTGTGCTACCTCATCATCAAAGGTCCATCCAATATCATCATGGCAGCGAACATAGTTTACCCAAGTACAATTATCAGAAATAGCGAAGCTCTTTTGCATTGAGCGAGTAAGTAGTCTCGTTTTTCTGGTTGCTAGGCTATTCCAAAGCAGCGCCATAAGAAGTGGGTTATAAGACAATTTACACTCGTCTTCGCCAATGTATTTGTTGACTTCATCGGGGTGTACAATGGCTTCAGATTTAAATACCACCGCAGGCGCCGCTATTTCTAAGCAGCAATTAAACGCTTGTATTAAAATGTGGGCCTTGTCTTGGTTTTCGCAGTTAGTCCCCATTTCCTTCCAAATAAATGCAAGGGCATCTAGGCGAAGCGCTGCAGAGCCTAAATTAGCCAAAAACAACATTTCAGAAGTGATGGCATTAAAGACTTCTGGATTACTGTAATTTAAGTCCCACTGAAAGCTGTTAAATGTAGTCCACACCCACTTTTGCATTTGCTCGTTGAAGGTAAAACTTCCTCGACGAACCTGAGGGAATATTTCTCTTAGCGTGGTCTCATATTGGTCGGGTATGGTTCTATCATCATAAACGTAGTAATAGTTCTGATATTGCTTTTTACCCTCAAGCGCTGCCTTTGCCCAGCGGTGCTCGTCAGAAGTGTGGTTAAACACAAAATCAAGAACCAGGTTAATTCCCTCTTTGAGCAGAGCGTCAGCAAGCTTTTCTAAGTCTGCGGTAGTGCCAAGGGTAGGATTAACCTTGCGATAATCCGACACCGCGTAGCCGCCATCACTGTCGCCAGCAGGTGCGTCGTAAAGTGGCATTAGGTGAAGATAGGTAATACCTAGTGCTTTGTAATAAGGAATGCGGTCGTGTAAATCGTTAAGGGTAGGGCCCATTAAGTCAACGTAACACGCTAAACCTACTTGCTTTTCGTCGCGATACCATAGCGGTGATTTAAGCCTGTTTTCATCAAGCTTTTTAAGAGCAGGTTTTCTTTTCTTAACCCCATCTCTTAACGTTTCCACTAATTTTTGTAAATGATAGTAACAATCATATTGGTGGCCATACACATAAGTGTACTTTTCAAACAGCGAAGGAAAATGCGCTCTAAGACGTCGGGTGAATAGCGTCGCGTCTTTCTTCGTTAGGCCTGATAGATCGGTAGATTCCAAGATGCGGTCTAGGCAAACACTAACGTCAGCGGCATAGTTCATAAGTGGCTCCAAAATGTTACGCAAATCCGTTTTTTCTGTTGCGTTAAAAGAAAGATAAGAATTAACAAGTTTACAGGGATTTTAAATTCTGTTAACTTTTATCTTAAACGATTAAGTTATTTTATCAAATATTCTTTCACATTTGTTCATCAAATAGTCTAGTACGTCTAGATAGTGACGGACGAATCACATAAATTAGCTTGGTTTTAGGCTCTAATAGCAGTATTGACGCGAGACTCACTATGTCCAATCAGGATCAAAATAGCAGAATTATAAGATGGTTAACCTACCTGATGTTTATGATGTTCGCCATGACATCAGATTCGGTAGGGGAAATTATAAAGGAAGTGAAGGTGGCATTTTCTGTCACTAATGCACAAGCAAGCCTTATGCACTCCCTTCCTATGTTGGGCATAGCGTTGTCAGGCCTATTTTTGGGCTTTTTAGCCGATAAAATAGGTAGAAAGCCGACTATTATTATGGGCTTGGCTATCTTTGGTGTGGCGTGCTACAGCTTTTTAGTCGCTGACGACTTTTTACTTATTGTGAGTCTAATGAGTTTGTCGGGGGTGGCCGTAGGTGTATTTAAAACTGGCGCCCTTGCACTTATAGGCGATATTTCCTCATCCACAAAACAACATACTTCAACGATGAACGGCGCGGAAGCATTTTTTGGTGTTGGCGCAATAATAGGGCCGTTAATCGTCGCTTACTTAATCCATCAAGGCGTGGCGTGGCAGTGGCTTTATGTGATTGCAGGTGGTGTATGTACCGTATTGATTGTGGGTGCGCTATTCGTAAAATATCCAAATTATACGCAAGAAAAAAGTGAGAGCGTTAAGCAGGTTTCAGTACTTCAAAGTTTAGCGCTTGTTAAAAACCCCTACGCCTTTGGTTTTTCAGTTGGCGCATTTTTGTACGTGGCTGCGGAAAGCGCGATATACGTATGGATGCCGAGCTATTTAGTGTGTGATGCCTCTACACTTCGAGCAACTTACGACTGCTATACAGAAGGTTTCAGTCAAACCTTAGCCATATACTCGGTAACGGCGTTTTTCATACTACGCGCAGCAGGTCGTTTTGTAGGTATTTGGATGATGTCCCGTTTCAATTGGGCACTCGTGCTAATGCTTTTCAGCGGCGGCATTGTGCTTTGCTTTGGTGCTGGTCTGATGGGGGGCAAGCAATTGGCACTTTATTTATTCCCGCTAACCGGTATTTTCATGTCGGTGATATATCCCACGTTTAATTCGAAAGGAATAAGCTGTTTTCCCAAACATCAACATGGCAGTGTCGCAGGGGTTATTCTTTTCTTCACCGCTGCAGGTGCAGCAGCTGGACCATTCATCATGGGGTTAGTGAGTGATGCTAACGGTGGCGACGCTAAGTACGGGTTTATGGTTGCAACGGCATTTGCCGCTATTTTATTTATCGGCATGGTGTATAACTTTGTTAAAAACCCAACGCAAAAACGCCTAGCCGAAATTGAAGCGTCTGAATACAGCAATTAACGCCGTAAGCTAGCGCTTCAACAAAACGACAACATGGATATTATGAAACACCCCCAGGCATTGGACATTCCAATAACTGGGGGTGTTTTCATTTGGGCCGTTTCTCTTTGCGCAGACACTTCACGTCACCCACGCGCTCTAGAGTCTTCATTTTATTGTATGTAGTTTCAATGTTGTTTATCCTCGGAACATCTCAATTATTGACGTATTTTTTTCACCTATGGACGAACTCAAGCAAGCCCAAGCACTCTACGATACCCTAGTAGAATTTGCAGTAACCTACAGTTTCCAGATATTTGGCGCTCTGGTTATCTTTTTGGTGGGCTGGTGGTTAGCCGCAAAAATAGGTGATGTTGTCGAGCGCGTGATGATTAATAGAGATATTGATATCACGCTAAGTAGGTTTACAGGGGGCGCCAGTAAACTGGTTGTCCTGGGTATTGTTATCATTATTTCGCTAGGCAATATCGGAATAAGTGTTACGCCATTAATTGCGGCCATAGGTGCTGTGGGCCTTGGTGCTGGGCTAGCCATTCAAGGAATGCTTGCGAATTATGCGGCTGGCTTTACCATTATAATTACACGCCCCTTCGTTGTTGGCGATACTATTCGAGTACAGGGCGTTTCGGGTGTGGTAGACCAAGTAATGCTGCCTTATACCCTGCTCATAGATGAAGACAACGTCACTATTCAAATTCCTAACAAACTCATTGTGGGTGAGGTGCTGCACAACTCTGCAGATAATATGCTTATTGAACTGTCAGTTGGCGTAGCATACTCAAGTGACGTAGACCATGTACTTTCGGTAGTGACAGATGCAGTAAAGTCGGTGGACGGTGTTCCTTCAGACAAGACGCACTCTATTGGTATAGATAATTTCGGCGATAGCAGTATTAATATTGGGATACGGGTGTTAGCTCCCTCAACGCGCCATTTTGAAATTCGGTATGCGCTGAATAAAGCCGTGTTCGACGCCTTAAAACAGGCGGAGATAGAAATACCCTTTCCTCAACGTGAAGTTAAAATGCTATAGCTTGTTTGGCTTATTAACCTTAAGAAAGTGGTGTTCTTTTGATTAAAACAGCACGGCTCAGGACAACATTGTTCAGAACTGCATTGTTTATGCCAGCTCAAAACACAATTGCTCAGGGCCGTATTGTTAGGACTTAACTGTTTAGGACATCACTGTTTAGGACATCACTGTTTAGAGTGCGACCTCATAGAGTTCCAAAGGCAAGCCGTCAGGGTCTCGGAAGAAGGTAAAGCGCTTGTCTGTATATTCATCTACGCGAATGGGCTCACATTCTACGCCTTTGTCCGTTAGTTTTCGGATGGCTGCATCTAGGTCATCTACTTTAAATGCGAGGTGCCTTAACCCTTGCGCTTCAGGCCTAGATGGTCGAGTTGGAGCACTCGGAAACGAGAACAATTCAATTTGACTGCCGTCGGCAAGTGCAAGATCACATTTGTAGGAGTCTCGGGCCTCGCGATAATTTTCCGCTATAACGCTAAACCCTAATATCTCGGTATAAAAATGTTTTGAAAGCAGGTAGTCACTACAAATAATAGCAACGTGATGAAACCCGTTTAGCATGTCGAACCCCTTTGCGTGATAAACGCAGCAAGTCTGTGATTAAATGCAGCGGCAAAGGTAGTAATGCCGCTGAAGCAAAATGTTATGGAACTTCTTGGCCGCGGGCGGTCTCTAGAAGGGCATACCAATGCTCTCTAGATAGCGTTAAGTTATCCGCTTCTTTACACGCTGATAGCCTTGCAAGATTGGTCGTGCCAAGTACAGGCTGTATGTTAGCGGGGTGTCTCATAAGCCAGCTCAATACAATAGCTTCTGGTGTGGTTTGATACTCACTCGCTAATTGTTTGACTAACTCTGCGGTGTTCTTGTCAGTGTCACTATTCATAGTGGCACCGGTGTAGCGACCCTGAGCAATACTTCCCCATGCTTGCAGTTGAATATTGTTTAGCATGCAGTGTTCAACTGTACCCGATGCATAGCCAACGTGGCGATTGGCAGTGCTATTGGTGGTTATGCCGTCCTCTATCCACTCTCTAAAGCCTAAACTCATTTCAAGCTGATTGGCTACGATAGGCGTTGATAGCGCAGATTGTAAGTAAGCAATTTGGTGTCCGTTCATATTAGACACGCCAATGTGTTTAATCTTACCTTGCTGTTGAAGTGATGCCACACATTTAGCCACCTCATCAAGCTCCATAAGTGGGTCTGGTCGGTGAAGAAGAAGCACATCAATTTGCTCGATATGTAGACGGGACAGAATCCCCTCCACCGATGAGCTTATCCATTTCGCCGAGAAGTCGTAGCGCTTAGGGCCTAAATCGTCTTCAAAACGGATGGCGCACTTTGATTGGATAATCATCTTTTCCCGTAACGTGGGCGATGTTTTTAGCGCCTCACCGAAGGCTTGCTCTGCTTTTCCAAATGTATAGATGTCTGCGTGATCAAATACGTTGATGTCTAGCTCTAACGCTTTATTGATAATGGCATGTGTTTCGTTTATATGGTCTGACGTTACTGGGTTATTGTTCCAGCCACCGCCTAGGCCCATACAGCCGTATACGAGTCTGCTGGCAGATGGGAAGTGTGCTTGCATGCCCTTATTAGCATGCTTATTTAAATCAGTACTCAAATCGTTTCCTTTCAAAAGTGCGTTCTCAAAAATATGCTTTTTAACTCTGTCTTCAAAAAATGTGTCTTCAAAAAATGTGTCTTTAAAAAGTGTTCTTCAAAAAAGCTGTGACGTATAGACTGTGTCGCGTCGGTTACAATATCGCTGTTGCAGGCCTTTTAACAGCGACGTATCAATAAATAAAGTGACGGCATTAACGCCAATGCTATGAATACGTATGAAATCAGGAAATTAGTATGCGCTTTCTACAAAAATTAACACTTATTACCTTTCTTTGTGTGCTGTTATCGAGCTGCACAAGCGTGCCCGATGGCGTGAAGCCCATCACCGATTTTAATCTCAACAAGTACCTTGGGCAGTGGTATGAGCTTGCCCGTTATGATCACAGTTTCGAAGAAGGGCTTTCCCGTGTTACAGCTACTTACTCTATGAGAGATGATGATGGCGTCAAGGTTATCAACCGCGGGTACTCTGAAGAAGCTGGTGAATGGGAGGAGGCCGAAGGAATCGCGTACTTTGTGGGTGAGCCCACCACCGCGCACCTTAAAGTGTCATTCTTTGGGCCATTTTACGCAAGCTACATAGTGATGAAGCTAGATAAGGAAAATTATCAATACGCATTAGTAACCGGCCCAGATAGAGAGTATTTATGGTTGCTAGCGAGAACGAAAACATTGCCAGATGCCACTATCGCAGAACTAATGACGTTTGCTGAAAATGCGGGCTACGACACCGACAAACTGATATGGGTAGATCAAAACACAGCACTTTAGATGATAACTTTAGAAAATAACTCTAAACGGACCTGTTGAAGTTCACCTTGAGAAGGCGTGTTGATGAGCAATTTATGCTATTATTGCACACAGTTTATTTTTGAGATGTAAATTGTGCTTCAAGACGCCGTTATAACCAGAGCTGATAATGCTTGCGAACTATGTAAATCCACCTCTGATACTGAGGTTTACATGGTACCTGAATCACCCGACGACACCGCAGGGTGCGCTATTTTAACCTGTGATACTTGCCGTGCTCAGTTAGAGGGTGAAGCAGAGCTTAACCCCGTGCACTGGCGCTGCCTTAACGATGCTATGTGGTCGACAACGCTTGCGGTGCAGGTGGTTGCCTATAGATTGTTGTCTCGATTGAGCACCGAAGCGTGGGCGCAAGATGCGCTAGATATGATGTATCTCGATGACGATGCTAAGACCTGGGCCGAAGCTGGCCTTATAGAGCGGGAGGCTACATTAGATAGTAATGGCACTGCGCTTGAAACCGGCGATAACGTACATCTTGTTAAAGACCTAAACGTTAAAGGCGCTGGGTTTACTGCGAAGCGGGGTACACCGGTAAGGGGGATTAGCCTTTGTGATAACCCGTTACATATTGAAGGCAAGGTCAACGGCACCCGCATCGTTATTATTGCGGCATACACGAAAAAGTCATAGATAATATATTTTTACTACTGGCGTAAAGCACGCTAGAGCGCTTATGACTGTGCACTTATGTCCGAGCACTTAGTATGAGCTATGAGGGCTGAGGGTTTTATGACATGAAAACCCCAGTGCATAGAAAATTTAAGAACGCAGCAAATTGTAGTAATCCGAAAACCCTGAAAAGTAATGAGAGAATTAGGCATGCAAACGTTAACCATCACGACTCCTGACGATTGGCATCTTCACTTCCGTGACAATGAGATGCTAGCTGAAACTGTTCCTGCTACGGCACGATGTTTTCAGCGCGCCATTGTAATGCCTAATTTAGTGCCTCCAGTGGTTAATGCTGCAATGGCGATGGACTATAAAGCGCGTATTGAAGCAGCACGTCCTGTTGGCAGTAGCTTTGAACCTCTAATGACACTGTTTCTTACCAACGAAACATCGGTACAAGATATTGTCGATGCGAAAAAAGCAGGGGTAACAGCTTGTAAGCTTTATCCCGCTGGTGCCACCACTAACTCCGATGCTGCAGTGAAAGGTATTAAAGCCTTGTATCCCGTATTTGAATCCATGCAGGAGCAGGGTTTACTGCTACTTATTCACGGAGAAGTGACAGAAAATCACATTGATATTTTTGACCGTGAAAAGGTGTTTATCGATACCCATTTAACTCAAATTACCGCTGCTTTCCCTGAGTTGAAAGTGGTGTTTGAACATATCACTACAGCAGACGCTGCAGAGTTTGTGGCGCAGTCCAATGAATTTGTGGCCGCGACTATTACGCCTCAGCATTTATTGCTTAACCGCAACGATTTACTAGTAGGCGGTGTGCGTCCACATAATTATTGCTTACCAGTATTAAAGCGAAATACCCACCAGAAAGCGCTAAGAGACATGGTAGCCAGCGGGAACAAGAAGTTTTTCCTAGGCACCGATTCAGCGCCTCATGCCAAACACAAAAAAGAAAATGCGTGTGGTTGTGCAGGGTGTTACAGCGCATGGTCTGCCATAGAGCTATATGCTGAAGTGTTCGAGCAGCTAGGAGCGCTAGACAAGCTTGAAGGCTTTGCCAGCCACTATGGTGCAGACTTTTATGGTTTGCCTCGCAACACAACAACGATGACCTTAGTGAAAGAAAATTGGGATGTACCTGAGCAAGTAACCTTAGCTGATGGCACTGACATGGTACCGTTTTACGCGGGCCAAACACTGCAGTGGAAGCTTAAATCAGCTTTCCAGTCGGCATAGCATTTAACGCAATATTTGCGCTATAGCGACAATTTCTTTTTATACTTGAACACGCGACCTTGGTAACAGTAATAGTACTGACTGTTTAAGAAACAGTGGTAGTAGCAGTTATAAAAGCTGTCATGAAGATGGTTTTTGAAAAACCGCTCGCGTGTTTTTAAATTATCATGAGCCTTTCGTTTTTTTCTCCTAATTGCCGCTAATGGTCAGTAAGACTGCCACTAGCGAGTGGTAAAAACGTTAAAGAAGGCCTTTGAATTTCCCCATTGGATAGAATAATGACAGTTGAAACAATAAAAGACCTTGATATAAACCCCGCAGTTGTAAAAGCGCTAGACGCTCAAGGCATTCACCAACTGTCGCCTATTCAAGCGCAGTCTTTACCTAGTGCCTTACAAGGCAGGGATATTATTGGCCAAGCGCAAACGGGCAGTGGCAAAACCCTGTGTTTTGTTATTCCTGTGCTGGAAAACATTGATGTTAATGACTTTACTACTCAAGCATTAGTCTTATGCCCAACGCGAGAGTTAGCAGATCAGGTCGCAGAGCAGTTTAGGCAGGCGGCTAAGCAAATTGGTAACGTGAAAGTGACAACCCTATGTGGCGGTAAACCCATGGGGCCGCAAATTCAGTCCCTCAAACACAGTCCACACATTATCGTGGGTACGCCAGGGCGGATTATGGATCACGTAGAAAAACGTCGAATTACACTAAAAAATGTGCGTTTTCGTGTACTTGATGAAGCTGACAGAATGTTGGACATGGGCTTTGAAGATGACTTGCGCATTATTTTCTCTCCTATGTCATCAAAGGTACAGACACTGTTGTTTTCTGCCACCTTTACTGAACAAATTGAGCGTGTAGCTAATCAGTACTTACGAGACCCTGTGTCGTGCAAAGTGGAATCTCAAGACAATAAACCAGCGATTACGCAGCTTGGTTACAACGTGCTAGAGCACACACGGGTTCAAGCCCTAAAAGCCGTGCTGACTCATTACCAACCTAAAAATGCCATTGTGTTTTGTAATCGCAAGGTTCAGGTGGCTGAGGTGGTAGAGGAGCTTGTAGAAGAGGGTTTCAGTGCAGCAGGCCTAAAAGGTGATATGGAACAGCATGAACGCACCGCTGTACTTATGCAGTTCGCCAGTGATTCACTGCAGGTTTTAGTTGCTACCGATGTGGCTGCCAGAGGACTGGATATTGATGATATCGCGTGTGTCATTAACTACACCGTAAGTGAAGAGCCAGAAGTGCATATTCACAGAATTGGCCGTACTGCACGTGCGGGCGCAGAAGGAATGGCCATTACGCTAATTAGCGATGATGAAGAGAACTCGCTACGAAAAATTGAGGTACTGCAGCAAGAAGACATCCCGCTTAAAGGCGCGCAGAGCCTTCGTTTTCATAAAAACAAAATTACCCAGCCAGAGTTTACTTGCCTGTCACTTAGCGCGGGTAAGAAACAAAAGCTTCGCCCTGGCGACCTCCTTGGTGCATTAACCAAAGATGCAGGTATTCCAGGTGATGATATAGGTAAAATTGCGGTACAAAATAGCGCAAGTTTTATCGCAGTGAAGCAGCGCAGCGTGAAGCGTGCAATGACCCAATTTCGCGAAGGCAAAATAAAGGGCAAGCGCATTAGAGCTAAAAAACTGTAGCAAGTCATAGGTGTTATCAAAAAAACCGTTATCAAAAAAACCGTTATCAAAAAAAAGTTATCAAAAAAATCGCTATCTAAGAATTTAAAATAAACGCTTACAGGTACTGACCATGGCAGCAGAAAAAGACTTGAGAGTGCTATTGAGTAACCTATCTCCGGTTGTTAGCGCAGATGAGTTTATCTTCGTTTCGTTGAGTGAACAAGAATCTGAAGATGACAAACATCGTGTGTTATTGACCAAGGCAAAAGGCATATTCAAAGAAGCTGAGGGCGTAACCTTTATCTTAGCGTGCCAGCTGGCAACGCAGCATGGACTCACAGGTGAAGGGCCATTTAAGTGTATAACTTGTGAAGTACATTCAAGTCTCGACGCTGTAGGCATGACGGCAGCGATGAGTACGGCGTTGGGCCGCGCTGGGATAAGTGCCAATGTGGTTGCCGCTTATCATCATGACCATATTTTTGTGCAGTCTGATAAAGCATTTCACGCCGTTGAAGTGCTGAAGGGGCTATCGGCTGACCAGTCTGTAGATGGCTGATTGCTTCAGCTCGCTTTCTGCTACACATAACTAAAGTAAGCGAAAACAAAAGCAAGTCAAAATCAAAGCCAGTCAAAAAAATAGGGAAAAAAGGGGCGCCTGTGAAGACAGGCGCCCCTTTTAATTGGTAGGCAATTATCTTATGCGGACTGGTATAATTCTTACCAAATTTTCACGCGGTCTGCTGGTGCAAGATACAGTGCGTTTTCTTCGGTTACGTTAAAGGCTTCATAGAAGGCGGGTACATTTCGAAGTGCACCGTTAGTACGAAACTTAGTCGGTGAATGGGTATCGGTTTGAACTTGGTTTCGCAAAGCTTCGTCGCGGTACTTACTTGCCCACACTTGTCCATACCCTAAAAACACACGTTGGTCGCCGGTAAAACCGTCTAAAACAGGTGCTTCTTCGCCATCTAAAGACAGGTGATAGGCTTTAAGGGCAATACTTATTCCACCCAGATCGCCAATGTTTTCGCCAAGGGTATATTCACCATTAACATGCACATCAGGCAGCACTTCAAACTCGTTATATTGTTCAATGAGGTTGGCTGTGCGGGCTTCAAATTCTGAGCGGTCTTTATCGGTCCACCAATTGCGCAGCACTCCATCACCATCAAATGTTGAGCCTGCATCGTCAAATCCGTGGCCAATTTCATGGCCTATAACTGCACCAATACCACCGTAATTAACGGCGTCTTCGGCATTCATATCAAAAAAAGGCGGCTGAAGAATTGCTGCGGGAAATACAATTTCATTTAGCGGCGGATTGTAATAAGCATTTACGGTTTGCGGCGTCATACCCCATTCGTGAGTCCATACTGGGCCGCCCTGTTTCTTCAACATCTCTTCATAAAGCACATCAGAAGAGCGCTTTAAGTTGCCAAATAGGTCACCGGCTTTTACCGTAAGTGCTGAATAGTCCTTCCATTGATCTGGATAGCCAATTTTCACGGTAAATTTTGACAATTTATCAAGGGCTTGCTCGCGAGTTTCATCAGTCATCCACTCAAGGTTTTCAATACTACTTTTATAGGCAAGAAGTAGGTTGTTCACCATTTCCATCATGCGTTCTTTGGCTTCAGGTGGAAAGTGCTGTTTTACATAGACCTTGCCAATTAGCTCACCCACATGGGCATTCGATAAGTTTACTGCACGTCGCCACTGAGGCTGCTGTTCTTCGACGCCGCGAAGTGTTTTGCTGTAAAAGTTGAAATTTGCTTCATCAAGCTCACTATTCAATCGGCTTGCCGATGCATTGAGCAGTCCCCACTGCAGAAAGGTTTTCCAATCATCAATAGAGGTTTGTTGAATAACGCCATCGATATTTTGCATGTAGTCTTTTTGCAAAATTCCCAATGCCTCAATGTCGCTTATATCAGCGCTTTCTAAATAGCTCGACCAATCAAAGTTAGGCATGAGTTCGCCAAGTTCTTCAATGGTCAACTTATTGTAATTGGCGGCAAAGTTTCTCGCTTGCTCTTTCTTCATATGTAACTTTGCAATACGAGTTTCTAGTTCAAACAACATTTGCGCGCTTTGTTGAGGTGCGTTGAAGCCGGCTAGTTCGAACATAGTTTGAATATGTTTTACATAGGCATCGCGCACGGTCTGCGAGGTTTCATCGTCTTTGAAATAGTATTCGCGCTCTGGTAGTCCAAGCCCCGATTGCCAGGTATACATAAGGTACTGTTGTGGCGATTTTAAATCGGGATATTGAGTAAGGCTAAACGGCGTGCCGTAACCATACCGAGCCGCATAGGCAAAATAGGCCGCAAGATCTGAATAATTTTCGATGTTCGCAATTCTGTCTAACTCAGGGGTAAGCGGTGTGACACCCAGTGAGTCTCGTGTGTCGACATCCATATAGGCGCGATAGAAATCACCCACTTTTTGCTCGTCGCTACCCGCTTTGAAGTCGCCTTCTGCCGATGACTTTATAATGTCCATCACATGGTCTTGTGCTTCATCTCGTAAAATAACGAAGGACCCATAGCTAGATTTATCGGCAGGGATCTCGAAAGTATCGAACCATTTCCCGTTCACATATTGAAAAAAGTCATCGCCAGGGCTGACACTAAGGTCCATATTTTCAGTGATGATCCCCGAAGACAGCGTCTCCTTTTGTACTTCGGCAACGGTACCGGTTTCTGGTGCCGTGTTTTGCGGGCTACATGCCGCTAATGCAATTGCAACACTTAAGCTTAATACGCTACGTAACATTTTTTGCTATGTCCTTCTTATTAAAATGTAGCACTGCTTTGTATTACCTTTCTTTACTGGTTGTAGGGCTACTTTATTAAGCGCTACACAATGTAAAGCTTTGTAATGGCGCTGCTGTGCCGTTGTTCTGTGTGGCTATTTACCCTATTCAAAAAAGGAAAAACTGCCGACTTATTAAAGGTTTGAAGCATCTTTTAGCATGAAGGTACCATTAGCAAAAGTATTTATAGTGAAAATACACAGGTTGTAACAACTTGTAATGGCTAATTGGTTATAGTGGATGCCTAGGGCGTGTTGATCTTTGTTGCAAAAACGTACAGCAAAGATCAACACGCCCTAGTTAGAGCTTAATTAGCTAGAGCTTGCACGCTCATCAGTTTGCTTAACAGAGGACATATCATGAAGCCATTCAACTCAGCACTCTTTGCCTCAGTCTCGCCCTGCGAGTATGCCGATGCACTCTCGCGGGACCAATTTATGGGCTACGAGATAAAGCCTTTATGGGAAGGAATGGGGCGCATTGCAGGGCCTGCCTTCACGGTAAAATGTGCCTCTGGCGACCACCTTATGTTGCATGCTGCAATTTACCGAGCCCAACCTGGCGATATTATTGTGGTTCAAGCCGATGATAAATTTGCCGTGGCAGGTGGCAACGTGTGCGCTATAGCCCAAGAAAGAGGTATAGCTGGCTTTGTCATCGATGGCGTGATTAGAGATATTGCAGAGACGAGAGAAAACAAGTTTCCAGTTTTCGGGCGTGGAGTTGTGCCAAAGCCAGGCGCTAAGAAATGTATAGCGCCACTCAATGAGCCTATTGTGTGTGGCGGTGTTACCGTTAATGCTGGCGATATCATTGTGGCTGATGAAGAAGGTATCGCGGTTATTCCACGCGCTGAATCTGAAGAGGTCTTTAGAATAGCAAAAGCGCGGGCAGACAAAGATTCGTCAATGTCGTTAGCTCAGTGGCAAAAGCAACACAGGGAAAAAGTTGAAACAACACTTACTGCCCTAGGTTATAAAGACTGAGTGAGCCCTTAGCCGAACCGCGCGAGGTATTCTGTACTAGCTCTGCTTAGTGCGTGACTCTTTAGGTCCGCACACAAAGCGCTCTTCACCCATGTGATAGATATTATTTACCGCTACATAGGTTCCTGAAACCACGCCGGACACAGGCAGTAATATAAGACCGCTGATAGAGTAAAACGTATTGGTATCTTCAAACCCGTTTATTACTTTGAGTGTTTTTCGGTCGGATGAGATTTCGCACTGATTAACTTTTGCAGTATCAGTTTCTGGCACTATCACACAGGCGGCTAAAAGAGGAATTGCTAAGGCGGCCAGTAAAAATAACTTCATTGTTTAAATCCTTTTAGTAGTCTGAGCCCTGTGAAAGGAATGCCAGCATATACCATCTGTTCATTATGAACAATGTATAGCCTATTTAAGAGATAGGCGATAAGCAAAAGGATATGCGTACCCTTAAATACAGAAATCCAACCTGTTGGCAGTACGGCATTCACTACTCAGTCTTTAGAGGTAGAATTGTGACTATTGCTTTGCTGTTCTAAAATTTTCGCTATTTTCTTCTGCTCCCACCTTTCGCCAAAGGGCTGAAAGACAACTAGCGCGTGACCAGCAATGATCATTGCAAAAGACACTAATACGGCTATCAGCGGGCCCGCGTTTTCTCCGCCATTATAGTTTGGCACCATAAATAAAAAGAAAATGAGTGCTAGAAAGGCGGTATTGATGTAGAAATATTTGATAGATTTTACTTTTTCATGGGCCTCATTTCGTTGGTGCATGGCAGCGTCTACATCAACCTTTTTTGCCTCCGGTGTTTCTATTTCACGTTCTATCATATTAACCAACTCGTCCGTAGAGATTTCAAAAACAGCGGCTAAAGATTTCAACGTCTCAACCCCTACATTCTGTCCTTTTTCTACTCGCTGAATTGTTCTCACATTTAAGCCACTCATTTGTGCAAGTTGCTCCTGTGACCAGCGCTTTTCTAGTCTTAATGTTTTCATAGCTCGCAGACCTTACTCTTTCGACTTCGCCCATCGTACAATAAAATCACTACACCGATAGCGACAATAAGGTGACAGCAGCCGACAGTCCCCTAGTTTTTACTGTTAATACAGCCACGCGTAACTAAATTTCATAAAAACTGCTTGCTCTGTTCGAAAAAGCCCGGGCGTTGCTTCATCTGCAAATGCAGAGTCGCCATAGCCAATGAACAAGCGCGACAGGGGGTTAATCATGTAAGAATACACTAGCTGTGTACCCATATTGCGTTCTCTGGCATCTACATTTACCAGGTAATTATTGGGGTTTCTTCGAACATCTGAGTAAATAAGCGCAAGGCGGAGAAACTGCTTTGCATCAAATTGATAGCTCATTCGAAAGTCAGATAAATTAGCGGTAAACAGCATTTCATTGTTTACATCAATACGATTGTATTCATGGCTTACCGAGGCCTCTAAATGATCGCCAATATTCAGAGTTATTTGGGGTTCAAGCAGAATCTGATCGCCCAGGCGATTGTTGCGCAAATCAATTCTATCGCCTATTCGGGCAAAGTTTTCAAAATACAGGGTTCGGTTTGGTCGCGCTTCAAAATAGAAAGAAAACTGCTCTTCGGTAAACCGGGTGGTATTGCCGTCAATGGCAAGGCTTGCCCCGTTTTGGCGTAATCCAACAGTATCTCGCTTCACCCATTGGAAGTTGAAATACGATTGATAAGCCGCGTTCATTTCTATTTGCGCCTGAACTTCTCGTTCTATTAACTCGCCATTGTCATTGTGAGTGATATCCCAGTCGCCACCAAACTCTAGACGGTTCCACCACGCATTATCTTTCCACCACAACAGCCCACCACCGAGTACCGATTTGTGTCTATCTACATTACTTTCGAAACCCAAGTCGGCGCGAAAGTCAGACTGAGTACTAGTTCTGTTTGCAATGACATACCATTCTCTTTCTTCATGGCGGTAATCAATCTTGTAGGTACTTCCAGAGAACGCGCCTTGTTTGTCTGTTCTTAAGGTAGTTTCGGTTACATCTTCTTGGTTAACGCAACTGCCTCGACAGAACTGTGAGGCTAGGTCGTCAGGGTATTGAGTATCAGAGCGAAGCAATTGTGCCCGTAGAGTGTCACTAGGTGTAATTTGATAGCGCACGTCAACGCCGGTGACTAGGTTGTGGTATTCATCAGCGTGTCTACCTGTAAATATAGAACCAACAGACAGGGTGTCGGAAATATCAAAGCGATAGCGCGCAGCAAGGTTTGTACTGCCTTGTTTGAGCTGCGCAACGCTGGAGCCTAAATTCCCTGGAACGAGGAACGTGGTAGTGTCATCGTTTGCCAGCAGTAAACCAAAGGTATGGTCGTTAATTCTGCCAGTAAGTTTGCTGCCAATATCAGGAGCGCCAATGTTACGGGTGTACACCAAGTCGTATTGAGTGCTGAAAAAGTCGGCGTTCTCCACAAAAAAGGGACGCTGCTCAGGAAAGAAAAGTGCAAAAGGGTTGTTGATCCCAAGCTGTCCTGCGTCGGCCTCTACTTGAGAAAAGTCTGGGTTGATCGTGGCTTGTAGCAGCATGTCCGAGGTAATACCCCAGTTTATATCCACACCCACTTCTTGATTGTTGCCGTATTCCCATTGCTCTGGCGTTGCTGGCGTTCTACTGCGTGCCGCCCCGGCTACGGCATAGGGAGTAATTGAGAGGTTCTTCCCTTGCTTAGCACGACTAAAGCCCTCCATTTTTCCCATTTGGCATAAGCTGCACGCGTTGTTGCGATCCACAGGGCGGTTCGAGATACGCAGGTTATTATCTCTTGGGTAAAAGCGAACAAATTCTGCGCGCCATTGCTTAAGCCCATCAATATCCAGAAAATTCATAATGCGAAATGGCAGCGCTATCTCTACCGTATAGCCTTCATCGGTAATTTTTGCTTCCGCATCCCAGATTGCATTCCAACTGGCGCTTTCACTTAGCGTCATTTGGTTTTCGATAGAGTCGGTTTGTATGCCGTGAGGGTTGACAAAAAATTGATACGAGAGCCGACTATCGCCAAACGTATCCAGCTTAACGCCTACCAAATCATTATCCCACACGCTATCGCGGTCGCGAAACAATGCACGTATTGCAGAGGGGTCATCGTCAAATGCGGTAAAGGCGATATAAATGGTATCGCCATTTTCGAATATTCTGGCGATGGTCTTAACGGGTGGAGCGGTATTTTCAAAGGGGCGAGTCACCACATTTAGCGGTATTTCCTTAGCCTGCTGCCATGCTTCATCATCTAAGATACCGTCTAACGTAATAGTTTCTGAAAGATAGGGTACAACGATAGTGTCGAAGGTACTGGACTCTTTAGATGAAATAGTCTCATCAACGTCGGGTGAGCCACTATCTGAAGAGAATGGCTCATTCGAGCTCTGAATAACCACGGCCACCGGCTTGTTGTCTTCTTTTGTTTGTTGGCTATCCTGCTGTGCTGAATTACCTTCAACAGCATTGCCAGAAAATGCTAGTGCAAGTAATAAAACGAGGCAGCAAGAGCGACAGCACCCGTCAATAAAACGCAAAGGTGCTCTATTTATCAAAGTGTCCATTTTTTAAAACGTCTTTTTTTGTCGTTATAGTTTTTATGTAAGGAGTATGAAGCATCCCGTTAAATGTCAAAAGAATGTTAATCGCATATAACAGGAAGCTTAACGAAAGACCTACAGCAAACGTACATGCTCAGTCATTACGCCTTTTATCCACGTTCCCAGCGATTTTCATCAAGGAGTTAATTAATTGACTGAACATATCGTGTAGAATTGCGTACTCACCTCAACGTAAATATTAACGCCGAGATTCATTACGCATCTGGCGATTCAATAATAAAAAGAGTTTTTGCATGTTTTCTTTTTTTGAAAGGCTCACACAGCCTTTTCCAGATACGCCGCCCACGCAACCGCCCACGGGATTAGTCGCATTTTGTAAGTACTACACCAAAGGCATGTGGCATATCATCCTGACCGTTTCGGTGTTAAGTGCCATAGTGGCGATGTTAGAGGTGGCGCTATTTGGCTTTTTGGGACAGCTCGTTGATTGGTTTTCAGAGCAAAGCCGAGAAACGTTCTTAGAAGAGCAGAAGCTTACGTTAATCGGAATGGGACTAACGGTTCTTGTCTTTATTCCTGCATCTATCTTTTTGCGTTCATTGTTCTCTCGCCAATCACTGATGGGCAATTACCCTATGCGAATAAGGTGGCAGGCCCACCGATATTTACTCGGACAAAGCCTTACCTTCTTTCACAATGAGTTTGCCGGTCGCGTGGCCACAAAGGTAATGCAAACCGCACTTTCTGTGCGAGAAACAGTCACCAAAATGCTCGATTTGTTGGTGTATATCAGTGTTTATTTTATCTCTATGGTGGTGCTGGTATTTAGTACTGACTGGCGATTAGCGCTTCCACTGGTGGTATGGTTCTTTGTGTATATCGGTATTTTGCGGGTACTCGTACCAAAGCTAAAAGCGGTTTCCCAAGCCCAAGCCGATGCGCGTTCACTTATGACGGGGCGAATAGTCGATAGCTACACCAATATCACCACGGTGAAACTTTTCTCTCACAGCCGCAGAGAAGCAGACTATGCCAAAGAGAGCATGGACGGTTTTTTGAAAACGGTGTATCCACAAATGCGCCTTGTTACCATTCTTGAATTCTGTGTTGAGATGGCAAACGCCATTTTGATCTTCACAATAGGTGCGCTATCAGTATTTCTTTGGTTGGAGCAGATTGCGACCCCTGGAGATATCGCCATTGCGGTCAGCTTATGCTTGCGACTAAACGGCATGTCCCATTGGATAATGTGGGAAGTGTCGGGGTTATTTGAAAACCTAGGAACAGTGCAAGATGGCATGAATACCCTTGCTCAGCCAGTAGCTGTTAAAGATAAGCCCGATGCCGATGCATTAAACGTAGGCGGCGGCAAAATTCATTTTGATAATGTTAACTTCTCTTATTCAGGTGCAAACAATCAGCCTATCGATGTGTTTAGGCAATTAGATTTGACGATAAAACCGGGAGAGAAAGTAGGGTTGGTCGGTCGCTCTGGTGCAGGTAAATCCACACTCGTTAATTTATTGATGCGTTTTTACGATACGCAAAGCGGTCGTATCGTTATTGATGGTCAGAACATTACTGAGGTAGGGCAAGAAACACTGCGAGCTAAAATCAGTATGGTGACCCAAGATACATCACTGATGCACCGCTCAGTGCGTGACAATATTCTCTACGGACGCACCGACGCAGGCGAAGCCGATATGATTAAAGCGGCGAAACAAGCGGAAGCCCATGATTTCATATTAACCCTTACAGACAATCAGGGGCGCACGGGTTACGATGCTCACGTTGGAGAGCGCGGTATTAAACTGTCTGGCGGACAACGCCAGCGAATAGCGATTGCCCGCGTGCTATTAAAAGATGCGCCAGTACTTATTTTAGATGAAGCCACATCAGCGCTAGATTCAGAAGTTGAAGCAGCCATTCAAGCTTGTTTAGATAAAGTGATGGAAGGAAAAACTGTGTTGGCTATTGCTCACAGGTTATCAACCATCGCGCAAATGGATAGGTTACTTGTGCTAGACAAAGGTCAAATTGTGGAGCAAGGCACCCATAGCGAGCTAATTGCTTATAACGGTATTTATGCCAAGCTGTGGGCACATCAAACGGGTGGATTTATTGGCGTGGAATAACCCACGCCCCGTTAGCGATATGCACAGTGGGAGGGGAATAAACCGCTTGTAACTTGAAAGTGGTTAAGTATAATACGCGTCCCTCCCTTGCGATACCGCACTTTCCTTCGAAAAGACGCACAAATCACAAGGGTAGTGTAAGCAAATTTTAAGAGTAAAAACGCCACAGGGGTGTAGTTCGAATTGGTAGAACAGCGGTCTCCAAAACCGATGGTTGGGGGTTCGAGTCCCTCCACCCCTGCCAAATTATTAACTTGCGCGTGTAACGCAAGAAAACGACGCTGTAGTGCTAGGATCGTGACATGAGCGAAAAGACGGAAAATCAGTCCAACGGGTTGGACATGTTTAAATGGGTAGTGGTTTTTGCACTACTTGCAGGGTTGGTTACTGCCAACACAGTATACGGTGAACTTTCGGTATTATATCGCGCTCTCGCAGCGGTAGTTGTTGCTGTAGTGGCTGGCTTTATTGCTGCATCTACAAACAAAGGCAGTGCGTTTTTAAGCTTTGCTAAAGAGTCACGTACTGAAGTACGCAAAGTAGTATGGCCTACACGTCAAGAAGCTAACCAAACCACATTGATTGTTTTGGCTGCAACCTTGGTTATGGCACTTATTTTATGGGGACTAGACGGTATCATCGTTCGTGTAGTTGGCTTTATAACGGGAATCGGAGCATAACGTATGTCTGAAGAAGAAATTAAAAAGAGATGGTACGTAGTACAAGCATTTTCTCAGTATGAAGCTCGAGTCAAGAAAACCCTTCTTGAATATATCAAAATGCACAACATGGAAGAGCACTTCGGCCAAATACTTGTGCCAACTGAAGAAGTTGTTGAAATGCGCGCTGGTCAAAAGCGTAAATCTGAACGCAAGTTTTATCCTGGTTACGTGCTAGTCGAAATGGCAATGAATGAAGATTCATGGCATTTAGTGAAAAGCGTTCCTCGCGTTCTTGGTTTTATTGGTGGCACTTCAGACCGTCCAATGCCAATTACTCCTAAGGAAGCCGATGCTATCTTAAACCGTCTTGAAGAGTCGGTAGATAAGCCTAAGCCGAAGACATTGTTTGAGCCGGGTGAAGTGGTACGCGTTACAGACGGTCCATTTGCCGACTTCAACGGTGTGGTAGAAGAAGTAGACTACGAAAAGAGCCGCGTAAAAGTATCGGTACTTATCTTTGGTCGTTCTACGCCGGTCGACCTAGAATTTGGTCAGGTAGAGAAAGGTTAGTCACAAGACATATCATGTAAAGCCCGCTTTTAGCGGGCTTTTTTTTTGCCGCTTTTTATTTGCACACTGCAACAATTTCACCTAATACTAAAGTATAGTAACAGCAAAGGGGACTTCGCTATCGATACTTTAGAGCAGCGCATCGAATGTAAAGAGATTGACATCGATGCAGCATCATTTTATCAAACCATCCTGTTAGAACTTGAAACCTTAATGGAAGATGTTATTGGTACAGAGGAGTCGAAAGGCTTCGTAGGGATGGTTGCCGACCATGTTGGAGCGATGTTTCATGAGAAATATAAGACCCATCTAGGTGATAAGAAAATGTCTCCTGAAGTCATCGCGCAGGTACTCGTTGATTTAAAACGGCGAATAGGAGGCAAGTTTAGTGTTTCTGCTATTACTCCAGATACTATCGTTTTACAAAATTCGCGATGCCCTTTTGGAATAAACGTTGTGGGCAAGCAACCTCTTTGTCATATGACTGCAAACGTATTCGGCAAAATAGTCTCATCAGAGAATGGATATGCCGCGGTAGAATTAAATAAGACAATCGCAAATGGAGATGGACATTGCCATGTTGTAGTACATCTTAAGCCACAACAAAACCAAAAGGATGTTGCTCATGAGTACTTCGGCGTCCAGTAGCATAGGTGTCGAAAGTGCTAATCATCAACAGGCTGAAGTCAATGACCTAGGCATCACTGCTATACTACAAAGTGTCACCGATGCTGCCCTCATCACAACGTTGAGTGGTAAGATCGTTGGGTTTAATCGTCGATTAAAAGAAATAGTGCCCAAAGTTAGTGATGCACAAATTATAACAGATATTTTTGTCCTTTCTTCCAACTCCCTCAATGCAGCATGCTTAACGAAAGTAAGTGATATCGTAACGCGGCGCTCAGGTAGCTTTCCGATTCAAATGACAAAAATTGATGCTGACGATGGAAATAAAGCTTCTATCCCGAGTTTTGTCTCTACGATTAGAACGCCAGATACGGGTTTGCCCTCAGCATTGCTGTATAAACTGGATGAGCATATTTTACGGTTTTCCACGCGGTTAAGGCAGATGCAAAATGCGAAGAAAGAGCACGCTAAATTTGCACGGCAGGCTAGTCTAGACGCTGTCATCGACCCACTGACAGGGCTAAAAAATCGACGCTTTGTGCAATCATTTATGGATTTGCAGTGGCATGGCCAATTTCGAAAAGCGGAAGATTCAGTATTAATCTTGTTCGATATCGATCACTTTAAGAAAATAAACGATACCTTCGGTCACCCAGTAGGCGATGAGGCGATAAGAGTATTTGCCAATTGTTTATTGTCACAGGCCAGACCAACTGATGTGGTGGGCCGGTGGGGTGGTGAAGAGTTTGTAGTGTTACTGACCAACTGTGTTTCTGAACAGGCGCGTGTATATCTTGAACGTGTAATGACGCATATACGCTTACTGCGTATACCACACGAGAAAGGACACTTATCCATGACAGCAAGCGCAGGATACTGCGCGTTTTCCCAAGCGAAGAGTGTTGAACATTCCTTTACACAGGCAGACAAAGCGTTGTACGCGGCAAAGTCACATGGTAGAGATAGATATCAAAAAGCCACTGATTAAGATGAACGCACTGACTAATTTCCGCAAATCAACCATACGACCTTTCACTTTCAAACTTTTAAGCCCGATTTACGATTAAGATCGTTTTTTAATCACGTTTGGGCTTGCATAGCAATTAATCAACCCTTATAATGCGCGCCCTTTTAAACGGAAACGGGAAGCCAATTGAGCAAATATTCTCTGTATTTGCGAGGCGTTAGACCCAAACAAGAGAGCATTTAAAATGGCTAAAAAAGTAAGCGGTATTATCAAGCTTCAGGTTGCAGCAGGCGCTGCTAACCCAAGTCCACCAGTTGGTCCTGCACTAGGTCAACACGGTGTGAACATCATGGAATTCTGTAAGGCTTTCAATGCAAAGACTGACAGCCTAGAGAAAGGTGCTCCTGTACCAGTAGAAATTACTGTATATGAAGACCGTTCTTTCACATTCGAAACGAAGACTCCTCCTGCGTCATACCTTCTTAAGAAGGCAGCTGGCATCAAGAGTGGTTCTGGCCGTCCTAACACTGAGAAAGTGGGTAAAGTAACTCGCGCTCAGTTAGAAGAGATTGCTAAAA
Organism: Alteromonas sp. BMJM2; assembly: GCF_027257845.1. Classification (GTDB taxonomy): domain Bacteria; phylum Pseudomonadota; class Gammaproteobacteria; order Enterobacterales; family Alteromonadaceae; genus Alteromonas. The sequence continues at coordinate 394,929 of NZ_JAPVOT010000002.1, forward strand.
CTAAAGAGCCAGACTTAACAGCTGCTGATTTAGATGCAGCGGTACGCACTATCGCGGGTTCTGCTCGCTCAATGGGCTTGAACGTAGAGGACTAATCGAATGGCTAAATTAACAAAACGCGCTCGTCTAGTACGTGACAAAGTTGACTCGACTAAAGAGTATGAAATCAACGAAGCAGTTGCACTTCTCAAAGAATTAGCAACAGCTAAGTTCGCTGAGAGCGTAGACGTTGCTGTAAACCTTGGTATTGACGCTAAGAAATCAGACCAGAACGTTCGTGGTGCGACTGTACTACCTAACGGAACTGGTAAAGACGTTCGCGTTGCAGTATTTACTCAAGGTGCAAACGCAGACGCAGCGAAAGAAGCCGGTGCTGATATCGTTGGAATGGAAGACTTAGCTGAACAAGTTAAGAAAGGCGAAATGAATTTTGACGTAGTAGTTGCTAGCCCAGACGCGATGCGTGTTGTTGGTCAACTAGGTCAAATCTTAGGTCCACGTGGCCTAATGCCTAACCCTAAAACAGGTACAGTAACGCCAGATGTTGCTACAGCTGTTAAAAATGCAAAAGCTGGTCAGGTTCGCTACCGCAATGATAAAAACGGTATCATCCACGCTAGCTTAGGTAAGATTGCATTTGAATCTAACCAAATTCAAGAAAACCTAGAAGCGCTACTAGAAGCATTGAAGAAAGCTAAGCCTTCTTCTGCTAAAGGTGTGTATATCCAGAAGATCAGCCTAAGCACCACAATGGGTGCTGGTATATCTCTTGATAAGGCTTCTGTAGGTCTATAATTTCGTCGAGCTCAGGCTCATCGAAATCTCTTAAAGGTTATGGGTTGGAGTTGTGTACATAGCAGTGCTAGTAAACAACTCCCGTCCAAGACCGCAGGTGCGGTGTGGTGAAAGAAGTAAGAGAGCTTTCACAGTCAACATACTGCTTAATAGAACAACCTGCGCAGACGGTGGTTTGACTCAGACTCTCTGGGATAACAAACACCGTAGAGCGGTACCAAATATGATGTTTGGTATCAATCTGTGAACCCTGACGGCGATGATAGGTAACTATTAACAATGTCAGATACAAAGAGGTGAACTCAGTGGCACTAGGTTTAGCAGCAAAGAAAGAGATCGTAGCAGAGGTATCTGAAGTTGCGTCTCGCGCTCTATCCGTTGCCGTCGCTGAATACCGTGGGATGGAAGTTGCAGAACTGACTGCCCTTCGCATTAAAGCTCGTGAGCAAGGCGTATACCTAAAGGTTGTACGTAACACACTAGCTAAACGTGCATTGGCAGACAGCAAATTTGCAGACTTGGAAAGCGCCCTTACAGGTCCGCTTATCTATGGTTTCTCTATCGACGCACCAGGCGGTGCGGCTCGTCTTTTTAAAGACTTCGGTAAGACTAACGATAAGCTTAACGTAACAGCACTTTCAATTGGTAGTGGTTTACTAGGTCCAGAGAAATTGGACGCAGTTGCTTCACTTCCAACTCGCGACGAAGCGCTTGCAAGACTACTTGCAACCTTCAAAGCACCAGTTGGGAAATTCGTTCAAACAATCAACGAAGTTCCTGGCAAGTTTGTGCGCGTATTGGCGGCGATCAAAGACGAGAAGTAATTTTCGTTTTTGGCATATTGATTTTTTTAACATTAAAAACCCAGGAGTTTAGAGAACATGGCTCTAACTAAAGAAGATATTTTAAACGCGATTGCTGAAATGCCAGTTATGGAATTGGTTGAGCTAATCGAAGCAGCTGAAGAAAAATTCAACGTATCTGCTGCAGCTGTTGCTGTTGCTGGTCCTGCTGCAGGCGGTGAAGCTGCTGCTGTTGAAGAAAAAACTGAATTTGACGTTGTAATGACTTCATTCGGTGGCAACAAAGTTGCAGTTATCAAAGCAGTTCGCGGCGCGACTGGCCTAGGTCTTAAAGAAGCTAAAGAAGTAGTTGAATCTGCTCCTAAAGCTATCAAAGAAGGCGTAAGCAAAGAAGAAGCTGAAGAGCTTAAAGCGACTCTAACTGAAGCTGGCGCTGAAGTTGAAATCAAGTAATCTGATTTAATCAGATTATTTGCCTGAGACGGCAAGGCTGGTGGTTTTTTAAACCACCAGCCTTTTTGCGCTGTAAAATGTGTAGAATACAACCCTGATCTACATTGTATTAAGCGCAATTCGGACAAGACTAATAAAAAGCATAAAAATCCAACAACTTAACTAATAATTGGTTAAAAATTGTTGTATGCTGGTTAACTTGCCCGAATTAGGGGTGTGGAAGTTTGTTGCTTATTGCGCCATTTGAAACGCAGCTTTTAGCCCAAAGCACGCGTTTTAAAGCATTTAGCAGCAGGTTGGGTCATAAATCAGCAGGCTGAGGAACCCATGGTTTACTCTTATAGCGAAAAGAAACGTATCCGTAAGGATTTTGGCAAACGCCCACAGGTATTGGAAATTCCATACCTTCTTTCAATTCAGCTTGATTCTTTCAAAAAGTTTATTGAGATCGACGCCGATGCTCAGTACGGCTTGGAAGCAGCATTTCGTTCCGTTTTTCCAATTAAAAGTTACTCAGGTAATTCAGAGCTTCAATATGTAAGCTATCGCCTGGGAGAGCCAGTTTTTGATGTTAAAGAATGTCAAATTCGCGGCGTAACTTTCTCTGCTCCGTTAAGAGTAAAACTACGGTTAGTATTGTTTGACAAAGACGCAGCCCCAGGTACCGTAAAAGACATTAAAGAACAAGAAGTGTACATGGGAGAAATCCCATTGATGACAGAGAACGGTACGTTCGTTATCAATGGAACAGAGCGTGTAATAGTGTCACAGCTACACCGCTCACCTGGTGTGTTTTTCGATCACGATAAAGGCAAGACTCACTCGTCTGGTAAAGTGCTTTATAATGCACGTGTAATTCCATACCGTGGTTCTTGGTTAGACTTTGAGTTTGACCCTAAAGATAATTTGTTTGTGCGAATCGACCGTCGTCGTAAATTGCCTGCAACAATTATCTTACGTGCATTGGAAATGACGTCAGAAGAAATTTTAGATACTTTCTTCGAAAAAGTTAACGTTCGCATCGACAAAGACCGTCTGATGATGGAAGTTAAACCCGATCGCCTTCGTGGTGAGACGGCTGCTTTCGATATCATTGATGGTGATGGTAATGTGGTTGTTGAAACTGGTCGTCGTATCTCTGCGCGTCACACACGTGCACTTGAGAAGTCTGGTTTAACAGAGCTAGAAGTACCTGCCGATTATTTAATTGGTCGTGTATTCGCTGCCACTTATGTAAACGAAGACACCGGTGAAGTTATTGTAAGTGCGAACGATGAACTTGCACTTGAGAATTTGGCTGAGCTAAGTCAAGCCGGTATTAAAGAATTCGAAACGCTTTACATCAACGAACTTGATCACGGCTCATACATTTCAGATACGCTACGTATAGATTCTTCAACAAATCGCCTAGAAGCGCTTGTTGAAATCTATCGTATGATGCGTCCTGGTGAGCCGCCAACAAAAGACGCTGCAGAAACGTTATTTGAAAACTTGTTCTTCTCTGAAGAACGTTACGATCTTTCTTCTGTTGGTCGTATGAAGTTTAACCGTCGCTTAGGCCGCGAAGAACTAATTGGTTCTGGTACGCTTGACAAAGAAGACATTGTTTCTGTAATGAAGCAGTTAATTACCATCCGTGACGGTAAAGATGAAGTTGATGATATCGATCACCTTGGTAACCGCCGTATTCGTTCAGTGGGTGAAATGGCAGAAAACCAATTCCGCGTTGGTTTAGTTCGTGTAGAACGTGCTGTTAAAGAACGCTTAAGCCTAGGTGACCTTGACAACATCATGCCTCAAGACCTTATTAACGCTAAGCCTATTTCGGCTGCGGTTAAAGAGTTTTTCGGCTCATCACAGCTATCTCAGTTCATGGACCAAAACAACCCACTTTCAGAAGTAACGCATAAGCGTCGTATTTCTGCATTGGGTCCAGGTGGTCTTACTCGTGAACGAGCAGGCTTTGAGGTTCGAGACGTACACCCGACTCACTATGGTCGCTTGTGTCCAATCGAAACACCGGAAGGTCCGAACATCGGTCTAATTAACTCATTGGCGAGCTTTGCGCGCACCAATGATTTTGGTTTCCTTGAAACACCATTCCGTCGCATTGTTGATGGCGTTGTAGGCGAGGAAATCGATTATTTATCTGCGATTGAAGAAGGCCAATTCGCTATTGCTCAGGCAAACATTGCGCTGACAGAAAATGGTGAACTGGTAGACGACCTTATTCCATGTCGTCACCGTGGTGAAACAACCTTGATGCCTAAAGAAGACATCAAATACATGGATGTTTCTCCGCAGCAGATCGTTTCAATTGCAGCAAGCATTATTCCATTCCTTGAACACGATGATGCAAACCGTGCACTTATGGGTGCCAACATGCAACGTCAGGCTGTTCCAACACTTCGCGCCGATAAGCCGTTAGTTGGTACAGGTATGGAAAGAACTATCGCCGTTGATTCTGGCGTAACGGTAGTTGCTAAACGCGGTGGTACGGTAGATTACGTAGATGCGAGTCGCATCGTAATCAAAGTAGCTGAAGACGAAATGCTTCCTGGTGAAGCAGGTATCGACATCTACAACCTAACCAAATATACCCGTTCTAACCAGAACACCTGTATCAATCAGCGACCTACTTGTAGTGTGGGTGACCCAATTGTTACTGGTGACGTGCTAGCCGATGGTCCTTCGACAGACCTTGGTGATCTTGCGCTTGGTCAGAACATGCGTATCGCGTTCATGCCGTGGAATGGTTACAACTTTGAGGATTCAATCCTTATTTCTGAGCGTGTAGCGCAGGAAGACCGCTTTACGACTATTCACATTCAAGAGCTAAGCTGTATTGCTCGTGACACCAAGCTTGGTCCAGAAGAAATTTCTTCTGATATTCCAAACGTGGGTGAGTCTGCATTAAGCAAGCTTGATGAATCAGGTGTTGTTTATATCGGTGCAGAAGTTAAAGGCGGTGACATTCTTGTAGGTAAAGTGACGCCAAAAGGTGAAACTCAGCTTACGCCGGAAGAGAAACTGTTAAGAGCCATCTTTGGTGAAAAAGCGTCTGACGTAAAAGATACGTCACTACGTGTGCCTAACTCTGTTCACGGTACGGTTATCGACGTTCAAGTCTTTACTCGTGACGGCGTAGAGAAAGACAAGCGCGCGCTTGAAATTGAAGATATGCAGCTTCGTCAAGTTAAGAAAGATCTTACTGACGAATTCGAAATCCTTGCGGATGGCATTTTTGCACGTGCTCAAACTGCACTTACGCGCGCCGGTGTTGAACAAGCTAAGCTTGACAGCCTGCCACGTGAAAAATGGTTTGAAATTGCACTGAACAGCGAAGACGTACAGTTAGAGCTAGACCAAATTGCTGAACAGCATGCTGAGATCAAAGCTGACTTCGACAAGAAATTCGAAACTAAGCGTCGTAAGATTACGCAAGGCGATGATTTAGCGCCTGGTGTACTGAAGATTGTTAAGGTTTACCTAGCGGTTAAGCGCCACATCCAACCGGGTGATAAAATGGCGGGACGTCACGGTAACAAAGGTGTTATTTCTACTATTCAACCAGTAGAAGATATGCCATACGATGAAAACGGTACGCCGGTAGACATCGTACTTAACCCTCTCGGTGTACCGTCTCGTATGAACATCGGTCAGATTCTTGAGACCCACTTGGGCATGGCTGCTCACGGTCTTGGGGTCAAAATTGATCGCATGATTAAAGAGCAGCGTGAGCTTGCCGAAATGCGTGATTTCTTGAAGAAAGTGTACGAACTAGGTGAAAATCACCAGGTAGTAGACATTGATAGCTTCACAGATCACGAAGTTCGTCGTCTAGCTGAGAACCTTCGTAAAGGTGTACCAATTGCAACACCTGTGTTCGATGGTGCTCGCGAATCAGAAATCAAGGAAATGTTGAAGCTTGCTGATATTCCAGAAAGCGGTCAAATTACCTTGTTCGACGGTCGTACTGGTAACTCGTTTGAGCGACCTGTAACGGTTGGTTACATGTACATGCTGAAACTGAACCACTTAGTAGACGATAAGATGCACGCTCGTTCTACTGGTTCTTACAGCCTTGTTACACAGCAACCTCTTGGTGGTAAAGCACAGTTTGGTGGCCAGCGCTTCGGTGAGATGGAAGTATGGGCACTTGAAGCATACGGTGCTGCATATACCCTTCAGGAAATGCTTACTGTTAAGTCGGATGACGTTAACGGTCGTACCAAAATGTACAAGAACATCGTCGATGGCGACCACAGAATGGAGCCTGGCATGCCAGAATCCTTCAACGTATTGCTTAAAGAAATTCGCTCGTTGGGTATCAACATCGAGCTTGAAGAAAAGTAATACGGCAATTGTCGCGTAATGTTATGAGATGGCCCGGCGCTTGCGCCGGGTTCTAGAGACTGACTCCGCTGGGAGAGTAATGTGAAAGACTTATTAAAGTTTCTAAAGCAACAGCATAAGGCCGAAGAGTTCGATAATATTCGAATCGGCCTTTCTTCACCTGACATGATTCGTTCATGGTCTTTTGGTGAAGTGAAGAAGCCTGAGACTATCAACTATCGTACGTTCAAGCCTGAGCGTGACGGTTTATTTTGTGCCCGTATCTTTGGCCCTGTTAAAGATTACGAGTGTTTGTGCGGTAAGTACAAGCGCCTTAAGCACCGTGGTGTTATCTGTGAAAAGTGTGGCGTTGAAGTTACACTGACTAAAGTTCGTCGTGAGCGTATGGGCCACATCGAGCTAGCAAGTCCAGTAGCACACATCTGGTTCCTTAAGTCACTTCCGTCTCGTATCGGCTTAATGCTTGATATGACGCTACGTGACATTGAGCGCGTGCTTTATTTTGAATCATACGTGGTCACAGAGCCAGGTATGACGACATTAGAGCGTGGCCAGTTATTAAACGAAGAAGACTATCTTGATTCGTTAGAAGAGCACGGCGACGAGTTCGACGCGAAAATGGGTGCAGAAGCAGTATTTGATCTGTTAACTGTACTAGACGTTGATGCCGACGTTGCAGCAATGCGCGAAGAATTGCCTTCAATTAACTCTGAGACAAAGCGTAAGAAAATTACGAAGCGCCTTAAGTTACTTGAATCGTTCCAGCAGTCTGGTAACAAGCCAGAGTGGATGATCATGACAGTACTTCCAGTATTGCCACCAGATCTTCGCCCTCTAGTACCACTAGACGGTGGACGTTTCGCTACGTCTGACCTGAACGATTTATACCGTCGTGTTATTAACCGTAACAACCGTCTTAAGCGTCTTCTAGACCTTGCTGCTCCTGACATTATCGTGCGCAACGAAAAGCGTATGTTACAAGAGTCTGTTGATGCACTTCTAGATAACGGACGTCGCGGTCGTGCGATTACCGGTTCTAACAAGCGTCCACTTAAGTCGCTTGCAGACATGATCAAAGGTAAACAGGGTCGTTTCCGTCAAAACCTTCTTGGTAAGCGTGTTGACTACTCTGGCCGTTCTGTAATTACTGTTGGTCCAACACTTCGTCTTCACCAGTGTGGTCTTCCTAAGAAGATGGCACTTGAGCTATTTAAACCGTTTATTTACGGTAAGCTTGAAGGTCGTGGTCTTGCAACAACTATCAAAGCTGCTAAGAAGTTAGTAGAGCGCGAAGCACCAGAGGTTTGGGACGTACTAGATGACGTTATCCGCGAACACCCTGTATTGCTTAACCGTGCACCTACACTTCACCGTTTGGGTATCCAAGCATTCGAACCAACACTAATCGAAGGTAAAGCGATCCAGCTTCACCCGCTAGTGTGTGCGGCGTATAACGCCGACTTCGATGGTGACCAAATGGCGGTACACGTTCCGTTGACTATCGAAGCACAGCTTGAAGCTCGTGCGCTAATGATGTCGACGAACAATATCTTGTCACCTGCTAACGGTGAGCCGATTATCGTTCCTTCACAGGACGTTGTATTGGGTCTTTATTACCTTACGCGTGACAAAGTAAACGGCTTAGGCGAAGGCATGGTATTTACCAGCCCGAATGAAGCAGAAAAAGCATACCGTACAGGTAATGCAGAGCTTCATTCTCGCGTTAAAGTACGTATTACTGAATATGACATTGATGAAAACGGCAATAAATCAGAGAAAGTTACCCTGACACAAACTACGGTTGGTCGTGCGATTTTCTCATTGATCCTTCCAAAGGGTCTACCGTTTGAAATCATCAACCAAGCGATGGGCAAGAAGCAAATTTCAAAACTATTGAATGCTTGTTACCGTACCCTTGGTCTAAAAGATACTGTTATTGCAGCTGACCAAATCATGTATACCGGTTTCCACTACGCGATGATCGCGGGTGCGTCTGTTGGTATTGATGACATGGTAATTCCTGAAGCGAAGAAAGACATCGTTGACGCAGCAGAAGCTGAAGTTATCGAAATTCAGGAACAGTTCCAAAACGGTCTTGTAACAGCCGGTGAGCGTTACAACAAAGTTATTGATATCTGGTCTAATGCCAACGAAAAAGTTGCTAAGGCCATGATGGACAACCTTAAGACTGACATCGTAATTAACCGCGATGGCGAAGAAGAAGAGCAAACATCATTTAACTCTGTTTACATGATGGCCGACTCGGGCGCTCGTGGTAGTGCTGCTCAGATTCGTCAGTTAGCGGGTATGCGTGGTCTGATGGCTAAACCGGATGGTTCAATCATCGAAACACCCATCACGGCAAACTTCCGCGAAGGTCTTAACGTTCTTCAGTACTTCATCTCAACGCACGGTGCGCGTAAAGGTCTTGCCGATACAGCACTTAAGACTGCGAACTCGGGTTACCTAACTCGTCGTCTTGTAGATGTTGCGCAAGATTTGGTTATCACTAACGATGACTGCGGCACGTTCGGTAGTGTTTCTATGACACCACTAATCGAAGGTGGCGACGTAGTTGAACCTCTTCGCGAACGAGTACTAGGTCGAGTAGTTGCAGAAGACGTAGTTAAGCCAGGTACTACCGAAGTACTGGTTGAACGCAACGTATTACTAGACGAAGCGCTAGTAGACATGCTTGAAGCCAACTCAGTTGACCAAATTCAAGTACGCTCGGTTATCACCTGTGATAACGACTTTGGTGTGTGTGCTAACTGTTATGGTCGTGACCTTGCTCGCGGACATATGGTTGGCAGTGGTGAGTCGGTTGGTGTTATTGCAGCACAGTCAATCGGTGAACCGGGTACACAGCTTACCATGCGTACATTCCACATTGGTGGAGCGGCATCACGAGCGTCAGCTGAGAATAGTGTTCAGGTTAAGACGGCGGGTAGCCTTAAGCTACACAATGAAAAATCTGTACGTAACTCAGACGGTAAAGTGGTTATCGTTTCTCGTTCAACAGAACTTACTGTTATCGATGAACAAGGTCGTGAGAAAGAACGTTATAAAGTGCCTTACGGTGCAGTTCTTAGTGTTGACGATGGTGCGAAGATTGCAGCTGGCGACGTTGTTGCTAACTGGGACCCGCATAGTCACCCAATCGTTACTGAACGTGCGGCTAAAATTAGCTTCGCTGACATTGACGACACCAATACAGAAATGCAGCAGGATGAGCTTACTGGTCTAACGCGTATCGTTGTTAAAGATTTAACAAAGGCGAATGCAAAAGAGCCTAAGCTAATCCTTGAAAGTGATGAGTTCGGTCTTCAAGAAATTCGTCTTCCAAGCTTTACAACAATCGAAGCAAAAGAAGGCAAAGTAGCTAACGAAGGTGACGTGCTAGCGCGTATACCTCAGGAAAGCTCGAAGACTCGTGATATCACGGGTGGTCTACCACGAGTTGCTGACTTGTTCGAAGCACGTAAGCCTAAAGAGCCTGCTATCCTAGCGGAAATCTCAGGTACTATCGGTTTCGGTAAAGAGACTAAAGGTAAGAAGCGCTTAGTGATTACACCTGCTGAAGGTGATGCATACGAAGAGATGATTCCGAAATGGCGTCAGCTTAATGTGTTCGAAGGTGAGAAAGTGGAAAAGGGCGAAGTTATTGCCGATGGTCCAGAGTCTCCACACGACATATTGCGCCTTCGTGGTATTTCCCATGTAGCAAACTACATCGTGAACGAAGTTCAAGAAGTTTACCGTCTACAGGGTGTAAAAATTAACGATAAGCACATCGAAGTTGTTATTCGTCAGATGTTGCGTAAGTGCGTTATTACTCATCCGGGCGATACGCAGTTCCTAGAAGGCGAGCAAGTAGAAGTTTCTAACGTGAAAGTGGCAAACCGTGAAATTGAAAAACACGGTAAGATACCAGCACAGTACGAAACACAACTACTTGGTATCACTAAAGCGTCACTGTCGACTGAGTCATTTATCTCAGCGGCATCGTTCCAGGAAACAACACGCGTACTAACTGAAGCTGCGGTTCAGGGTAAAGAAGATGATCTTCGCGGTCTGAAAGAGAACGTTATTGTTGGGCGACTCATTCCAGCAGGTACGGGTTTCGCATACCATGAACGCCGTGCTCAACAGCGCAAAGAGCAAATCGAAGAAATGTCAGTATCTGCAGCAGATGCAGAACAGGCATTGACCGAAGCGCTTAACGCTGGTGCAGACGACGATTCGGCCGAATAAGGCATGATCATAGGAGTGCGTTAACGTACTCCTAACATAATGGCAGCTTAGGCTGACAGATTTTAAGAATATTAAGTGCTTAGAGTTTGTACAGCTTGACAGTCAGGGCGATGATCATTAATATTCCGCGACCCGATTTTGGATAGCCCCGAAAGGGCTCGACAAACGGTCGCGGTTTTTTGTATCAGAGCCTGGTAAATGTTGACGAGCACAATATTTACCGCAAACAGGGCGACGAATTAAAAAGTCGCATTATATGGACCCAATCACAGTGATTGGGTTTTCGTAGTTTTTAATCAGGAGCTAGTTAATGGCAACAGTTAACCAGTTAGTGCGCAAGCCACGCAGAAAGCCCGTTGAAAAAAGCAACGTAGCTGCACTGCAAGCTTGTCCACAGAGACGTGGTGTATGTACTCGTGTATATACAACTACGCCAAAGAAACCAAACTCTGCACTACGTAAAGTATGTCGTGTACGTCTAACTAACGGTTTTGAAGTTTCTTCATACATCGGTGGTGAGGGTCACAACCTACAAGAGCACAGTGTAGTACTAATCCGTGGTGGTCGTGTTAAAGACTTACCAGGTGTTCGTTATCACACAGTTCGCGGTACATTGGACTGCGCAGGTGTAAACGATCGTAGACAAGCCCGTTCTAAGTACGGCGCGAAAAGGCCTAAGTCTTAACGGTTCTCCGTTAGTAAGGCCAAACTGAAGTTTAAGAGTTTTGGGTATTCCCTGAATTCATACGGAGAATAGAAAATGCCAAGAAGAAGAGTCGTAGGTCAACGTAAAATCCTACCAGAGCCGAAATTTGGTTCACAACTGCTTGCTAAATTCATGAATGTCGTAATGCTCGACGGCAAGAAGTCAGTCGCTGAAAAAATCGTTTACGGTGCGCTAGATATTGTTGCTGAAAAAACCAGCAAAGCACACCTAGATGTATTCGAAGAAGCGCTTGATAACATCCGCCCAACGGTTGAGGTTAAGTCTCGTCGTGTTGGTGGTTCAACTTATCAGGTTCCAGTCGAAGTACGTCCAGTTCGTCGTAATGCACTAGGTATGCGTTGGATGGTTGATGCTGCACGTAAACGTGGCGAAAAGTCTATGGCTCAGCGCCTAGCAGCTGAAATGATGGATGCAGCAGAAAATAAAGGTTCAGCGGTTAAGAAACGTGAAGACGTTCACCGTATGGCCGAAGCAAACAAAGCGTTTGCTCACTACCGTTGGTAATCAACGTTATATAACTGAGAGAGATTTATGCCTCGTAAGACCTCGATTGAGCGTTATCGCAATATTGGTATTGTGGCTCACGTGGACGCGGGTAAAACCACGACCACAGAGCGTGTCTTGTTTTATACAGGACTGTCTCACAAAATCGGTGAAGTGCACGATGGTGCTGCTACCATGGACTGGATGGAACAGGAGCAGGAGCGTGGTATTACTATCACGTCTGCTGCTACTACCTGTTTCTGGTCTGGTATGGAGCAACAGTTCGATCAACACAGAATAAATATCATCGACACGCCTGGACACGTGGACTTCACCATTGAGGTGGAACGTTCATTACGTGTTCTAGACGGTGCGGTAGTTGTATTCTGTGGGTCTTCTGGGGTAGAGCCTCAATCAGAGACAGTCTGGAGACAGGCTGACAAATATGCAGTACCACGCCTTGTATTCGTCAATAAGATGGACAGGGCTGGTGCTGATTTTGAACGTGTTGTGGGTCAAATCCGCAAACGTTTAGGCGCTAACTGTGTTCCGATTCAAATCAACATGGGCGCTGAAGAAGAATTCCATGGTGTCATCGATTTAATTAAGATGAAATCAATCAACTGGAATGGAGACGACATGGGTATGACGTTTACCTATGAAGACATTCCGGCTGAATATTTAGAAAAAGCACAGCAGTATCGCACTGAAATGGTAGAAGCAGCGGCAGAAGCCTCTGATGAGTTAATGGACAAGTATTTAGAAGGTGAAGAGCTTTCTGAAGACGAAATACGACTAGGGCTACGCACCCGTACGCTGAACAACGAAATTGTTCTTGCCACCTGTGGCAGTGCCTTCAAAAACAAAGGTGTTCAGGCAGTATTAGATGCGGTTGTTCATTACCTTCCTTCGCCAAATGAAGTAAAAGCGATTACCGGTATTCTTGACGACAAAGACGAAACAGAAGCAGAACGTCATCCTACGGACGAAGAGCCGTTTTCTGCTTTGGCGTTTAAAATAGCTACCGACCCATTTGTTGGTACGCTGACGTTCTTCCGCTGCTATTCAGGTGTGGTAAATACAGGTGATACTGTCTATAACCCTGTTAAAGGTAAGCGCGAGCGCTTTGGTCGTATCGTGCAGATGCACGCAAAAGACAGAGAAGAGATTAAAGAGGTACGCGCGGGCGATATCGCGGCTGCAATAGGCCTTAAAGATGTCACTACGGGTGATACGCTCTGCGATCCGAATAATATTATTACGTTAGAACGTATGGAATTTCCTGACCCGGTAATTTCAATTGCAGTAGAGCCAAAGTCGCAAGCTGACCAAGAAAAAATGGGTATAGCACTTAGCAAATTGGCCGCAGAAGATCCGTCATTTAAAGTAAAAACTGACGACGAAACGGGTCAAACGATCATCTCTGGTATGGGTGAATTACACCTTGATATCATTATCGATCGCATGAAACGCGAATTTAAGGTTGAATGTAACGTAGGTAACCCTCAGGTTGCTTATCGTGAAACCCTCCGCAAAAATGTTGAGGTGGAAGGGAAGTTCATTCGTCAGTCGGGCGGCCGTGGTCAATTTGGTCACGTATGGTTGCGCATTGAGCCTCAGGAAGAGGACTTTGGCTACGAATTTGTGAACGAGATCGTCGGTGGTACTGTTCCAAAAGAGTTCATACCAGCGGTCGATAAAGGAATTCAGGAGCAGATGCGAAGTGGTGTTCTTGCAGGGTATCCGGTACTTGATGTAAAGGTTACTTTGTTTGACGGTTCGTACCACGATGTTGACTCTTCTGAAATGGCGTTTAAGATCGCCGGCTCTATGGGTTTCAAAAAGGGCGCCGCAGAAGCAAATCCGGTGTTGCTTGAACCCACTATGAAAGTTGAAGTAACAACTCCAGAAGACTGGATGGGTGATGTTGTTGGCGATTTAAATCGTCGTCGCGGCATGATCGAAGGTATGGAAGATGGCGTAGCAGGTATTAAAACGATACGTGCTAAAGTGCCACTTTCAGAAATGTTTGGGTATGCGACAGACTTGCGTTCACAAACGCAGGGCCGCGCTTCATACTCAATGGAGTTTTTCAATTATTCTGAGGCGCCTAACAATGTGGCGCGGGCTATTATTGAATCTAGAATCTAATCTAAATGAAGGTTCGGTCCGGTCTATTTGTGGGTCGGACTTTTAACTTAGGAAACGAGAAAAATGGCAAAAGAAAAGTTTGAACGTACGAAACCCCATGTAAACGTGGGTACTATCGGCCACGTTGACCACGGTAAAACTACACTAACTGCAGCTATCACTACTGTTTTAGCTAAGACTTACGGCGGTTCTGCAAGCGCATTCGATCAAATCGATAACGCGCCTGAAGAAAAAGCACGTGGTATCACCATCTCTACGTCACACGTAGAATATGATACTCCTGCTCGCCACTACGCGCACGTTGACTGCCCAGGACACGCTGATTACGTTAAAAACATGATCACTGGTGCTGCACAGATGGACGGCGGTATTCTAGTAGTTGCTGCGACTGATGGCCCTATGCCACAGACTCGTGAGCACATCCTACTTGGTCGTCAGGTTGGTATTCCTCACATCATCGTGTTCATGAACAAGTGTGACATGGTTGATGATGAAGAGCTTCTTGAGCTAGTAGAAATGGAAGTTCGTGAACTTCTTAGCGAATATGACTTCCCAGGCGATGACCTTCCAGTTATCCAAGGTTCTGCACTTAAAGCCCTTGAAGGCGATGCAGAATGGGAAAAGAAAATCATCGAACTAGGTGAAGCTCTTGATTCATATATCCCAGAGCCAGAGCGTGCAATCGACAAGCCGTTCATTCTTCCAATCGAAGACGTATTCTCAATCTCAGGTCGTGGTACTGTTGTAACGGGCCGTGTTGAGCAAGGTATTGTTAAAGTTGGTGAAGAAGTAGAAATCGTTGGTATCAAAGATACTGTTAAAACGACTTGTACTGGTGTTGAAATGTTCCGTAAGCTTCTAGACGAAGGTCGTGCTGGTGAGAACGTTGGTGTACTACTACGTGGTACTAAGCGTGATGACGTAGAGCGTGGACAAGTACTAGCTAAGCCTGGTTCAATCAACCCACACACTAAGTTCGAAGCAGAAGTATACGTATTGTCTAAAGACGAAGGTGGCCGTCATACTCCATTCTTCAAAGGCTATCGTCCACAGTTCTACTTCCGTACAACTGACGTAACTGGTGCTGTAGAGCTTCCAGAAGGCGTAGAAATGGTAATGCCTGGTGACAACCTTAAATTTAAAGTTGAGCTAATTGCTCCGATTGCGATGGACGAAGGTCTACGTTTCGCAATCCGTGAAGGTGGTCGTACAGTAGGTGCTGGTGTTGTTGCGAAGATCCTAGACTAATCTAGACTCTGCAAACACTGCACAAAAAAGCGCACTTAGGTGCGCTTTTTTTGTTTGCCCAGCGAAGCTGGCAAACCCGTCAGGTTGGAAGAAACCTGAATCACCCTGACTGAGGGGAAGATAATCTGAATGGCAAGGGCGTTGTTGGCCAACGACAGGGTCCGAAGGAAGCC
>NZ_JAPVOT010000030.1 GCF_027257845.1 Alteromonas sp. BMJM2
TAGGAGTTAATTTACTTATTGCGTCACCAACAATGGCGATATGAAGTATGCAGGAGCCGTATACGAGGCCCGTACGTACGGTTCTGTGAGAGGGATGAGGCGGTGACGCCTCACCCTACTCGATGTATGTACTTTAAGGTGAAACATATTCTAGCAATCGCCTTTCCACCTGCCTCGGTAAAACATTGTCACCAATGTGCAACATTTTCCTCTATTTCTTCTTGAACTTTTCGCCTTAAATTTTATAACGCTATGAAAATATTGGATTTTTTTAAGTTGGCTTAATTATTGAAATTAGATGTTGAAATGCACAGTCGTGCAAGCACGCGTGATTAACAAGCGCGGTGCTAATGCAGTTAATTGATATGTACGGGTAAATGAGCGCTAGTGTAATCGGCTCATGTAATTCGCTAGTTCAACTCGCTAACGCTATCCGTACACTACCGCTTTGCGTGCAATGGAGTGTGCGCCTTTTATTGTAGGCCGAGCTGGTGAATCTCACCGCTCGGCTTTTTTTATGTTGGTGAGCCTATAACCTTGTTTATTGGTCGACACCGGTGAGCTCTATCTCTTTAAAAGTTGTTCTTAGTTAATAGATACATTTTACAAGCAGCGACAAAAAGGAAAAGCAATGTCAGCATCTGATAATTACACCCCCCCTAAAATATGGACGCAGGACAAAGACGACGGCAATAAGTGGGCTAGCATTAATCGCCCTGTGTCTGGTGCAACCCATGAAAAGGCCCGTGAACAAGGTGAGCATGGATTTCAACTTCATTCTTTAGCCACACCAAACGGGCAAAAAGTCACCATCATGCTAGAAGAGTTGTTGGCCGCAGGCATAGATGAGGCTGAGTATGACGCTTGGTTGGTGAATATCGGAGAGGGCGATCAATTTTCTTCAGGCTTTGTGGATGTAAACCCAAATAGTAAAATACCTGCGATGGTGGATACTACAACCACGCCGGAAACAAAGCTGTTTGAGTCTGGCTCCATCCTGATGTACTTAGCTGAAAAGTTCGATAAATTTATTCCCAAAGACGCTCATGCTAAAGCAGAATGCATGAACTGGTTATTCTGGCAGGTGGGCAGTGCGCCTTATCTCGGTGGTGGTTTTGGCCATTTTTACAGCTACGCGCCATACCCAATGGAGTACCCCATTAACCGCTTTACTATGGAAACGAAACGTCAATTAGACGTTTTAGATAAGCATTTGGCGAAGAACACATTCATGGCGGGAGACGAGTACAGCATAGCGGATATCGCGATATGGCCATGGTATGGCAACCTGGTGCTAGGTAATTTGTATGACGCCGCTACGTTTTTACAAGTAAATGATTATGCCCATCTGCTGGAATGGGCACAGCGTGTTGAAAAGCGCAAAGGTGTGCAGCGCGGCCGTATCGTTAATAAAACGTGGGGCGAAGACGGGCAGTTGGAGAACCGACACAGCGCTGCAGATATTGATGCCGCCCTAGCGAATAGCTAAAGATGTTTGAAATAAGAGTAAGGTGACTGTATAAAACGCCACCATTGACGTAGTCGGTGGTGGCGACACAGCTCTTATGCGTGATGCTGGTGACATTAACTAATGCAGTTAACTAATTCAGTTAATTATTGCAGTTAACCAATGCAGTTAAATCGGCACAGTTAATTAAGCGCAGTTAAACAAGCACAGCTCGGCTTTTATAGTAGGCTTTTTGCAACGGTTTCAGATCCCAATCTTCAAGTGATACCGAAAAACGAAAATCGCCAACGCTTCCTTCCCACCGTTTTTCTGGAGGCATTGCCCATGATTTCATAAACACCAATTTTCCTTGGATACAGTGCAGCACATCAACATTTTGCTCGCCGTCGGCACCATAGTATTTAGTTTCTGTAATAGCAGAACCTTCTTCGCAGGGCTCGTTAAAGAACACGAAACCTCGATAACGGCCCTTATCGCTAATGGTTAATAGGGCTGCATAGTTCTCATCCATATATACCTTACGCAAAGCAGGTAAATCTCCTTTTACTCTCTTTATTTGGACACGACGCTTTTCGTCAAACCATGACCAACCCTTGCTACCCATAAAATTAAGTTCTTCTCGTTTCAAGGCGTGTTTACTCATACTTTTATATGAAAAAAAGACGCCTGCACCAATGGTGAGAAGCACAAAGACAATAGCAGCAGTGAGTAGTCGTGATGTATGAAGCGCCATAACGATAAAGAGAAGTGAGTGATAGTAAAGTTATCTGAATATACGTGGGTAAGGTGGTAAACGTTTGTTTATCTCATCCAATTAACCGGAATTTAATGTGGATACTAACTTGCTTTATGACCTGCGGTCGCTCAAAAAACGACGACTTTACGGCAATAACATCGAGCGGCATGGAAGTACAAGCAGGCCGCTAATTAGCCAGTAAAGCTGCTATTCCACCTCTAGTGTAAACACCTTTGAGTTGCGCTGGAAGTTGTACAGCTCTTTTTTCACTTCTGGCAAAGCACTGATATCCGCAGGCTGAAACCCTTGCTCTAAAAACCAGTGGGCCGTCACTGTAGTCAGTACAAATATACGATTGATACACGCTTCTTTAGCTCGCCTGCATACTTCTTCTAGTATACGTTCACCGCGGTTTTTGCCGCGGTAATCTTGATGTGTGGCCACACAGGCAAGCTCGGCACAGTCATCCTCGGGATACAGATAAAGTGCTGCGCAAGCGATAATCATTCCGTCACGTACAATAACGATAAATTGATTAATCTCACTCTCAAGGCGCTCGCGAGAACGTTTGACTAGCACTCCACTGTCTTCTAATGGCTTAATAAGGTTCAGTATACCGCCCACATCGTCAATGGTTGCAGCTCGCAATTGCTCGTAATGATGTTCCATCACTAACGAGCCTGTGCCATCGCGAGTGAACAGCTCTTGAAGCAGTGCACCGTCGTTTTCATAGCTAATGCAGTGTGCTCGCGGCACGCCAGCAGATACGCTAGTAGTGAGGGCGCGAAGTACTGTATGTTCCGTAGTAATGTTGCCTTCCATTATCATCTTTTCTAACTGAGGGCGCTCGATGGTGCGAAGTAATTTACCATCGCTGTTATAAATGCCGTCGTAGTTTGAAAACACAATGAGCTTATCGGCTTTAAGTGTAATTGCAGCTTGAATAGCCACATCTTCATGAGACAGGTTAAATACCTCTCCTGTGGCTGAATAGCCCATGGGTGAAAGCAGTGCGATTGAACCGTCATTCAGGTGGTCATTGATGCCAGTAATATCAATACGGCGCACCAATCCGGTGTTTTCGAAGTCGATACCATTGCGAACGCCCATGGGTTTAGCAACCACTAAATTTCCGGAGCAAACGCGTATTTGCGCGCCGTGCATGGGAGAGTTTGGTAGTCCCATCGTTAACAAGGCTTCTACTTGAGAGCGCACTGAGCCAGCTGCGTCTTTTACGCACTCCAACGTTTGCTTGTCAGTAATTCTAACGCCGTTTTCAAAGCGCCCTTCAATATTGCGAAGGGCAACTCTTGAGTCTATTTGAGGCCTTGCACCGTGCACAATAACTACGCGCACGCCAAGGGTATTCAGCAAAGCAATATCGTGAATAATATTAGGGAAATTGGGATGCTCAATGGCTTCGCCACCGAACATCAATACAAAGGTCTTTCCCTGGTGGGCATTGATATAAGGCAGCGAGCTGCGAAATAATTTAATGCCATCGTGATGCGCTAATACCATGCAAGTATTTCCCTATCGCTACCCTTGTTTATCCAAGCTTTCCAGCTCTTGATCCAGACTTTCCAGTTCTTGATACAGCGCTTTAGTCACTGTCTCTTTACTGGTTCCGCCAAGTATATTTCGTTGATTAACGCCAAACTCAAGCTGCAGCACCGGATAGACGTCATCTTCAATTTTATCGCAAATAGATTGCAGCTGGCTAAGAGGTAAATCTTCAATAGCACAGCCATTATCAATGGCTTGAAGTACGACGCGGCCTGCAATGTCGTGACCGGTTCTAAACGGAATGCCTTTGCCCACCAAGTAATCTGCAAGTTCAGTGGCATTAGAATACCCTTGAGCTGCGGCAATGCGGCAACGCTCCTCGTTTAGCTGCAGCGAGTCGAGTACTTCACTGGCAATGCACAAACAAATATGCCATTGATTGACAGCGTCAATGGCACCTTCTTTGTCTTCCTGCATATCTTTGTTGTACGCAAGAGGCAACCCTTTCATGGTGACTAGCAGTGCTTGTAGTGAACCGAATACTCGACCGCACTTTCCACGCATCAGTTCCAAAGCATCAGGGTTTTTCTTCTGAGGCATAAGTGAAGAGCCCGATGTTACGCTATCACCTAACTGCAGAAAGCCAGCTTCGCCAGAGTTGTAAAAAATCATATCTTCAGCCAGGCGAGATAAGTGCATCATGCTGGTGCTTGCAGTAAACAACAGCTCAAGCACGAAATCGCGATCTGAGACTGCGTCTAGGCTATTTAGGCACGGAGAATCAAACCCTAACTCATCGGCAATGGCATGGCGGTCGACAGGAAATGTTGTGCCAGCTAATGCACCAGAGCCCAGCGGACACTGGTTCATTCTTGCTTTTAGGTCATCAAGTCGACTTAGATCGCGCTTTAGCATTTCAACGTACGCCAAGCACCAATGTGCAAAGTGAATAGGTTGAGCGCGCTGTAAGTGGGTATAGCCAGGAATGATAGCTTCCTGGTGGCGACTTGCTGCGTTTAGCAGCGATTTAATGACGCCAAGAACGTCGCTGCGAAGTGAAGCAATATGTTCGCGAACCCATAGCCTGAAATCAGTGGCAACTTGGTCATTGCGACTTCTACCCGTGTGTAGTTTTCTGCCAATATCACCCAGCTTTTCAATAAGCGCAGCTTCTACAAAGCTGTGAATATCTTCTTCGCTAGAGGCATCAAAATCTAACTCGCCGGCATCAGCTTGCGCTTTAAGCTCGCTCAGTGCTGCTTCTAGTTGCTGCTGTTCGTCAACAGTGAGCACGCCCGCTTTATGCAGCGCCCGTGACCAACTTATTGAGCCTTGTATATCTTGGCTCGCCATAACACGGTCAAACGGCAAAGAGTCGTTAACCTGCTTAAACATACTACTTGCACCGGATTCAAACCGGCCACCCCACAACGCCATGTGATACTCCTTTAACCTTTGTGATTAGCCTTGGTTTTTTAATGCTTCAATACGACTAGATAGGCTGAATAAACGGATAAATCCTTCAGCGTGTTTTTGATCGTATACATCATCGGCGCCAAATGTGGCGAAGTCTTCAGAATACAAGCTGTTAGGCGAGCGACGCTGGGTTACTGTTGCCTGACCTTTATAAAGTTTAACCACGATATCACCCGTCACTTTTTTCGCAAAGGATGCCGCACCAGCAAGCAGTGAATCGTTTAGCGCAGTAAACCAACGTCCGTCATACATCACGTGGGAAAACTCTAAACCAATTTGCTCACGGTATTTAAGTGCTGCTTTATCAAGTACCATGGTCTCAAGGGCTTTGTATGCTTTTAGTAGCACTGTGCCGCCAGGAGTTTCATAACAGCCACGAGATTTCATGCCTACCAAACGGTTTTCAACAATATCAATACGACCCACGCCGTGTGCCGCTGCTACCGTGTTTAGCTTAACTAACGCTTGGTATGGCGATAATGCTTCACCGTCAATGTGAGTCAGTCTACCTTCGTTAAATGACAAATTTATGCGCTCTGGTGTGTTTGGCGCATCTTCCGGGTCTACCGTCATGGTCCAGACTTCTTTCGTAGGCTCTTGCCATGGATCTTCAAGCTCGCCGCCTTCGTGAGAAATATGCCATGCGTTGGCGTCACGGCTGTATATCTT
Source organism: Alteromonas sp. BMJM2 (assembly GCF_027257845.1). GTDB lineage: Bacteria > Pseudomonadota > Gammaproteobacteria > Enterobacterales > Alteromonadaceae > Alteromonas. Next base: position 5,856 of record NZ_JAPVOT010000030.1, read on the forward strand.
TGTTGCCGAGGCCGTAGTGGCAATGTTGCGCTCGGCCAAATAGGCCAATAGGTCTTCGCGACTTACCATATCCCACTCACGCCATGGTGCGATAACCGTTAAATCTGGTGCTAGTGCAGCAAAGGTACTTTCAAAGCGTACTTGGTCATTACCTTTACCGGTACAGCCGTGACACAGTGCATCAGCACCTACTTTTCTTGCCACTTCTACTTGCGCTTTAGCGATAACAGGGCGGGCCATTGAAGTACCTAATAGATACTCGCCTTCATATACAGCGCCTGTGGTAATTGTAGGAAAGATGTAGTCGTTAACGAACTCTTCTTTCAAATCGATGATGTGGCACTCGCTAGCACCTGAAGCGATCGCTTTTTCATGAAGGCCTTCAAGCTCTTCATCCCCTTGACCTACATCAGCGGCAAACGCCACTACTTCACAGTCATAGTTTTCTTTAAGCCATGGAATGATAGCTGAGGTATCAAGTCCGCCGGAGTAGGCCAACACGATTTTTTTAACGTTTTGCATCTAAGTAGTTCCTCTTAGGCACTGAGTAATTGAGTAAGGATGGCGTTTTGGCCATGCATTCTGTTTTCGGCTTGCTGCATTAATAGCGACTTGTCGCTATCAATTAATGAGCCAGTAATTTCTAAGTCACGATGAGCCGGCTGGCAGTGCATTACACAGCTTGCACCCGATGCCTCCATAAGCGCTTCGTTCACTTGATACGGCATAAACGTTGCCTTAATAGTTTCAAGCGGGGTGTCATCACCCATAGAAAGCCAAGTGTCGGTATAGATGACATCGGTACCATTTGCGGCTTCTAACTCGTTACTTTCAACAATGGTTGCGCCGGTTTTTTCAGCTAGCGTTTTGGCATGAGCCACAATACTAGCATCTGCTTCGTGACCTTTCGGGGTGATCACAACTTGGTTGCAACCTAACAGGGCACCAACAATCAATAGCGAATGGGTTACGTTGTTGCCATCGCCGATATAGGTCATGGTTAACCCTTTGGTTTTACCAAAACGCTCGAACATGGTGAGGTAGTCGGCCAAGCCTTGGCAAGGGTGGTACTTATCGCACAATGCGTTTACAACAGGTACATTTGCCGTTTCAGCATAGGTCTCTAATGTCGAGTGAGAAAATACGCGAGCAACAATGGCATCCGCCCAGCACGAAAGGTTTGCTGCGGTATCTACCGAGTCTTCACGACCCGCCAGCTTGCCCGATTGCACATCAAGATACACCATGTGGCCGCCAAGCTTGTTAATACCAATATCAAAGCTCACTCGTGTGCGCAGAGACGGTTTTTCAAATAGCGCAACAATCGACTTTCCTTTTAGCACATTGCTATAACTTGCCGGTGCGTGCTTTATTTCAACCGCAAGTTTAAGTAATGCTTCCATTGCCTCTGGTGTCCAGTTGGCAAAAGTTAATAAATCCTGTTTCATTCGTTGTCTCCCAAGACGCCATTCAGTGGCGAAGTCTCGCTGGGTATAATTTGTGTACCCGTATTTTTATTAAGTATGTCAGTGATGTCTGCTGTCCAACTGGCAATGTAGACCGCACGTGATAGGGTGTTTGCTGACTGAAGGGCCGCGTCGACTTTAACCTTCATGCCATCAATAATAACGCCGGTAGTAGAGTATTCCTCTATACGCGTTGCATCTAACTCGCCGATAAGCACTTTGTCGCCATCGAGCACGCCATCAACGTTGGAAAGCAGTAACAGCTCAGCATCAAGTAATTCAGCAATTACCGTTGCTGCCTGGTCTGCGTTGATGTTGAGTAATCTACCTTGGACACTTGAGCCTATAGAGCTAATGATCGGCAGCACCGACTGGGCTAGAATACTCTTTATAAAGGTAGCGTCTGCAGTAGCAGGAGCCCCTACTGCACCGTATTTATCAGCCAGTGGTTCGCACACTACCATATTACCATCAAGCAGCGATAAGCCTGCAGGAGTTAAGCCCGATGCTATTGCCGCAGCGCAAAGTTGTTTGTTTGCCGAACCCGCTAATGCGCCACAAATGTAAGGCATATGCTCATCGGGTGTTACCCTTAACCCATCTATCTTAGTGCTTACAAGCCCTAAGCTAGCCATTAGGGTTTCCACCAATGGGCCGCCGCCATGCACAACCGCAACAGGACGGCTTTTTTGAACTTCTTTAATGCTTAAAAACAACCGTGTCATCGCAGCAGCGTCGTCTAATAACGCGCCACCTACTTTTATGACGATGGGGGAACGGCTCATAGTACTAACCCTGTTTCTATTGGCTGCTTAGTCATTAGGTTTACGCATTGAATGGCCTGCGATGCTGCCCCTTTCATAACATTATCAATCGCTGATGTGACAACGGCATAACCTGATGACTCATCAAGCTTCCAGTAAAGGTCAACAAATGGCGTGTGCGCTACATCATCTATTTTGGGGAAGCTGCTGCGTAACCGAACAATAGGCTTATCAGCATAGGCAGCTTTATAGGCTTCATCAAGTTGCTCTTGTGTGACACCAGACTTTAGTTTCACCGTTACCGTAGCTAAGATCCCGCGTTTAAAATTACCTAAATGAGGGGTGAAGATAACGGGTGTGCCGAGGTATGCCTCAATTTCCGGCGTATGGCGATGACCTAAAACCCCATAGGCATGCAGGCTAACTTCGAAAAAACTGGTGGTAAGGCTTGCCTTTCTACCGGCCCCAGAGACACCGGATACCGCATTAATGACGGGGCGAACAGCGTTATCTAACAAATTGTTTTCACCCAGCGGTTTGAGGGCGGTTAAGCTGGCGGTGGGGTAGCAGCCCGGTACAGCAATAATTTGGGCTTGCGCAATAGACGATGAATACCACTCAGCCAGTCCGTAAACCGCATTGTTTAAACTTTCTTGCTGCTTGTGAGGAAAACCATAAAAGGCCTCGAATACTTCAGTGTCTTTTAGCCTAAATGCGCCAGACAGATCGAGTACTTTTGCTGAGCCTGAGGTAAGTAATGGCATCCAGTCGTGGCTTGCTTCATGAGGCGTTGCTAAGAATATAAAGTCAACGTCATGCGCTAACGACTTTAAAATGCTGTCGCTAATGGGGATAAGTGTTGCATCAATATGTGCTAACTTTCCATGAAGCTCGCCAATGGGCTTGTTGGCATCTGCGCTGTTTGATGACACATAGGTTCCAGACAGCGTCAATTCAGGATGCTGTTGAACTAATTCTACAAGCTGTGCCCCTGTGTAACCACTGGCACCAATAATTGATACGTTATACATAATAAGTCTATTTTGAATAAAGAGAAAAAAATCACTTTTTACCTTTGTAAACTGATTGGACTTTAGTGCCTAACCGCTACCACATTACAAAGGTAAAAAGTGTGCTACTGCAACAGCATAGATGAACGCGAGCGTCGTCGCACACTATGCAAAGTGTAGCTAGCCTGGGGAGTAGTAAACATGGTTACGTTGCTATTGAAATTAGCAGCGTAATGAGATGTTGTCATTATGCATTCCTGTATCTGTCATCCTTTCAGTGGACGACTGTTTTGACCGTGGGTAAGTCTATCAATTCTGAATTTATATGCAATATTAATGTATAAATATTTTGAATTGAATTATCTCTCTCGCTTTTTGCAGGGATATATTCGTTAACTAATATAGTACATTAGTCTCTGTTACATAAATTTGACACGGACTTCGCTGATATTGAATATTTATACACACCATTTTGGCAAGGATAGCTATGTAAACAGCATAAGACGCGTTACACTTTCCCTGTTTTCAAATTGGTTGTCACAATTGTAATTATCGGTAAACACATAAAAAGGCAGATTCAGCGATGAGCAAGCTTACGGTGGCCCTGGTTGCCCACGATCACAAAAAACCTGAGTTATTAGCGTGGGCTAGTGAGCATAAAAAGATATTAGAACAGTGTAATCTCGTAGCCACGGGAACAACGGGGGGGCTGGTGGCTGATGAAATCGGACTTCCGGTACAGCGCTTTCAAAGCGGACCGTTAGGCGGTGACCAGCAAATTGGGGCGCTGATTGCAGAAAATAAATTAGATGCTTTATTCTTTTTCTGGGACCCGTTAAATGCCGCTCCTCACGACCCTGACGTAAAAGCGTTGTTGCGTTTGTGTTCCGTATGGAATGTGCCCGTGGCGTGCACACCAGCAACCGCCGATTTAGTTGTTACATCACCGCTATTTTTATCGCCGGAATATAAGCCGGTAAAACCAAGCTTTTAATTGTTAAGAACAGTAGGCTTAGAATAGCCGAGAGCAATGTCTCGGCTATGAATAAACGGTAAGTGGAATAAGCACTATTAGGCTTAAGCGCTATTGAGGTAAGCGCCTTACTTTAGTAGGTCCATCAATCCTCGCATTTCTCTCTTTTTGCTTTTAAGCGCTTCTTGCTGCTCGTCGGAAAGCACTGCCATTAATGTACTTCTAAATTTGACCTTTTCAACGCCAGCAGCGATAAGGTCGTCTTCATATTTCGCGCTAAGGGCGATAAACGCATCTTCAGAGAACGCATTACTTCTCACTAAGTCGCGCTGTGCCTGTTTAAATATTTTCACTGTTTCGCGATGAGTTACTGCACGCTCTTTCTGTGAATCAATCAATTGCGCAATCTCGGCCTTTTGTTCATCAGACAAAGAAAGGCCAGCAAATTGCTTCATCTCTCTTTGGCCGCGCTGCTGTTTGTCGCCTCTGCTATCTTTATGCGACTGCATAGCCTGCTCTCTGCCTTCATGTTTGCGTTCACGCTTCTCTTCAAATTTAGACTGGCGCTCATCGAGTTCTGCTTGCTGCTCTGTGGTTAACACGGCAAAAACATCGTGACGTAATGTTGCAAATTTAAGCTGTTTTGACGATTGCTTGGCAACACGCTGTGCCACCAACTCAGTAATTTCAGCGTCCGTCGCCGTGGCTAAATCTAATCTTGACGTTGAGTCAGCTTTTCTACGTTCTCCTTTTGAATGCCCCTTGGCTTCACTAGGATTGTCTTCTTTAAATTGAGTGACTAACGCTTTAATTTCACTTTTTTGTGCTTCACTAAGAGAAAGGCCGCGAAGCTGCTGAACCATCTGTTTAACTGAAAATTTCGCTGATTGATGGTGACGCATTTTTGTGTCGTGATGCTTGGCATAAGCAAAACCACTGATACCTACAGTCGCTACAATTGCGCTAGTAATTAGTAATCGTTTAATAAGTAATCGTTTCATTTTCGTCTCCTTTTATTTGACACTGATAGATTAGTACCAATCGTCCAGCTATACAGTCAGTAAACTGTAAAGCTTGTGTAAAGGCGATACGATATCAAGACTAGAAAGAGTGGAAGCGATATAGTAGCTATATAGAAGTTATGTAGAAGCTGTGTAGCCCAGTAATAGCATTGCTTAGCAGCGTGCAGTTTTAATCAATGGGCACAGCGGGTACGGGAATAAATCATAGAAAGGTGAGTGTGTTTTCATGAGCAAGGAGTTCCATCTACAGTCTGTATTAGTCATCGATGATGATATTGAACTAACCGATATGTTGTCGACTTACCTCTCTGGTATGGGATATAGCGTTAACGTGAAAAACGACGGTGAAGCCGGATTGTCTGAAGCAATATCCGGCCATCATTACGACCTTATTCTTCTCGATGTAATGATGCCAAAAATGGACGGTTTCGACGTGCTCCAAAAACTTCGCGCTAGCCATACTACACCAGTGCTTATGTTGACGGCTCGCGGTGATGACTACGACAGGATCTTAGGTCTTGAATTGGGAGCCGATGATTATTTGCCAAAGCCCTTTAACCATAGAGAGCTAGTAGCGCGAATTAAAGCTATAGTGCGCCGCTACACCTTGTCTGCCGCTGGCGGCGGTACAGAGCAAGACCTTCTGATTAATGACATTTTCCTTAGCCCTAGCAGTCAGCAGGTCAAGGTGAACGATATAGCGCTAGAGCTGACAACCACAGAGTTTATGGTGCTCAGGCTTTTAATGCTCAATGCCGCACAAAGAGTGACAAAAGAGCAAATTAGCTTAAAAGTATTGGGCAAACCCTTACAAGCCTTTGATAGAAATATCGATATGCACGTGAGCAATTTACGTAAGAAAATATCTGCAGTGGCGCCTGGTGATAAGATAAAAACCCTGCGCGGTGTGGGCTATATGCTGCTGAGGGAGTAATGCAGATGTTTAAAAAGTTAAATCCAACACGCAAAATTATGGGGCGCATTTTTTTGTGGTTTTGGGCTACATTTCTTGTGACAGCAGCGCTGGCCGTTGTGGGGACACGGTTTTTCTTCGAAGAATTAGAAGTTGTTGATATTAAACCTCAGGATGTGCGCGCACTGTCAGTTTCTGTATCGCGAATTCAGCGAAACAATACACAGCAAGTACCTCTCGTTAAACTGCTTAACCGCTTCGAGCGAGAAAGACGGTGGCGTTTAATCGCTGTGAATACCAACAGCAAACAAGTCATTGCGCCTTCCGGTCCGCCTCTTCGTGATGTTGATGTTCGGGCGCTGCAAAATTTAATTGGGCAAGAGTCTGTCATTGCGATCAAACGCGGTGCGGTTAAATTTTCTGGACCTCTGTATTTCAATTATGGTGGTGAACGTTATGCGCTGTTTTCAGCGAAGTTAGAACGAAGCGAAGAAAATAAGCCATCGTTTTCACTGCTGTTTTTTATTGCCTTACTTACCACAACCATACTGAGTTGGTTGTTTGCGCGATCGTTGACTTTACCTATTCTTGATATACAAAGTTCAGCCAAAAAACTCGCTAGCGGGCAGTGGGATACGCGAGTAGGCTTTGCATCGAATCGCCATGATGAATTAGGTGAGCTAGCCCGAGACTTCAATACAATGGCAGCACGATTACAAGCCATGTGGGGCTCACAGAAGCGCCTCTTAGCTGATGTATCTCATGAGTTGAGGTCGCCACTGGCTAGGCTACAAATGGCATTAGGACTGGCGTATCAACAAAACGTAGACCCTGACACATTAAGCCGAGTTGAGCGAGAAGCTGAGCGCATGGAAGCCTTGGTGGCACAGCTACTTACGCTAAGTCGTGTTGAGGCTGGTCATGTGTCGCTTACCAAGCAGCCCCTAGCCGAAGTGCTCAACGATGTATTTACTGACGCTAACTTTGAGGCACAGAACAACAATAAGCAGCTTAGCATTGCTCAAATACCACAAATAACCGTTGAGGTTGATAGCAGCATGCTCTGCAGAGCGGTGGAAAACGTGATACGAAATGCAATTCGTCACAGCACGCAGCTTACTTCAATTGCTTTTGAGCATGACGATACACGGTGGCATATTACTGTTTCAGACGATGGTGATGGTTTGTCACAAAAAGAGTGCGAGCAAATATTTTCGCCGTTCTATCGAGCATCTCTGGCCCGAGAACGTGAGTCGGGTGGTGTTGGTCTTGGGCTCTCTATTGCAAAGGCGGCCGTAGAATTACATAACGGAGTTATTTGCGCTGAGCCGCAAAGTGCCAAAGGGTTAAAGGTGACTTTATCCTTTCCCCGGTAGTTCATTGCGTTGCCCTAGGGCGTGTTGATCTTTGCTGTATATTTAGCCCAGAACTCGTACGTCAAAGCTCAATACGCCCTCATCTACTATTAAATAAATAAAACTTTGTGAGTATGTTGGTAAAGTACCTAGGTTTTTAGGTATTATTTCGAAATAACAACTTTATAACAAGGCAAAACACATGGAATGGACGTTCACGTCTGAAAATGACCTGGCGACGACGTTTGCTACGGCAATAAACCCATTCTGGCAAGAGCACGTCACTGAAGGGGCTTTTAAAGGTCAAGGAGGTTTCAGTGTTCGGTACGCGTTTTGTATTCCAAGGAACCCGCGTTCCACGGTGGTCATCAGTTCTGGCAGAATTGAGTCTTATTTAAAGTATAAAGAGCTTATCTTTGACCTATACCAAAATGGGTTTGCTGTCTTCATTCTTGATCATCGAGGGCAGGGGCTGTCTGATAGACTAACTCATGACCCTCAACACGGCTATGTAAGCAGCTTCGATGACTATGTGGACGATCTGATTACCTTCGTTAAAGAAATAGTAAAGCCAAAACAGTGTGGCGAGTTACAGCTTGTGTGTCACTCAATGGGTGGGGCAATCGGTGCGCTAACCCTTTTACGAGTGCCTACTCTATTTGACAAAGCCGTATTGGCCTCGCCAATGTTTGGCATTAAACCAGCCTTGCCTGACTGGGTGGCCAACGGACTTATTCGTACCGGCCTGGCCGTAAATAGAATGAGAAAGCAGCAGTCGGGATACTTTTTTGGCCAAACGCCTTACATCGCATTTCCCTATTCATTGAATAAACTCACTCACAGCAAATCCCGCTATGCACTATTTCGTTCGCTGTATGATGAAGAGCAAGAAATACAGTTGGGCGGCGTGACCACAGAATGGCTAGCTGCTGCGCATGAAGCTATGCACCGAATAGAAGATAGTGCTAGAGCCGTCACCACACCTATGATAATTTTTAGTGCCGATGGTGACAGCATTATTGATAATACTCGTCAGCGCCGAGTGGCAAAGAAAATGCCAAATGCAGAGTTAGAAGTCATACCAAGGGCCTATCACGAGTTATTTACCGAGTCGGACTCCATACGCGAGTCCGTGCTTAATCGACTATGTGATTACCTTTCTAGCTAAACGCAATGGAAGTATCGCAACTCATTTTAATGCCCTTAACTTTATAGCAGTAAGTAGAACTCACAGCATGTTTGATATTGTACTTTACCAACCTGAAATTCCACCTAATACAGGCAACATTATTCGTTTATGCGCCAATAGTGGTTTCGCGCTACACCTCATTGAGCCTCTTGGCTTTGAATGGGATGATAAACGAGTACGACGGGCTGGCCTCGATTATCACGAGTTTGCCCATGTGAAACGACATGCAAATTTAGACGCCTACATTGAAGATGCAAAACCCACGCGAATTTTTGCATGCACCACCAAGGGAAAGGCCTTTCATAGCGATGTAAGCTATAAAAAAGGTGATGCGTTAATATTTGGCCCTGAGACGAGAGGGCTACCTGATGAATTTATTCAGTCTCTTCCTGAAGGGCAGCGAGTAAGAATTCCTATGCTGCCAGACAGTCGCAGTATGAACCTATCTAATGCCGTGTCTGTGTTTGTTTATGAGAGCTGGCGTCAAATGGGATACGAAGGAGCAAGATAGTCTATAGCAATGGAAGCCTTTCGCGTAGAGACCATTTTACGTTGCAGTCAATTCGCGTTGAAATCATTTTGCGTTGAGGCCATTTCGCATTGAGACTCCCTCCCGCTGAATACCTTCTTAAAAGCATAAAAAAAGCGCTGCGTGATAAAACGCTGCGCTTTTTTAGTGCTAGATTTCCGCTTTTGCTACGCTTGGGTAAACGAAGTTTCAGTCACTGAAGACGACTAGCCTTCAGTTCGAAGGTCCCGTCCTAACAGCGCTAAAGCTGCCTCTTTAGGGTTTTTATCGTGATACAGAACGGCATAAATTTGCTCACAAATCGGCATTTCTACACCAACCTTGTTCGACAATATATGCACTTCTTCGGTATTTCTGTAACCTTCAACCACTTGCCCAATTTCTTCTATGGCGACATCAACCGTCTTACCTTGACCAAGTGCCAAGCCAAAGCGGCGGTTACGAGACTGATTATCTGTGCAGGTAAGCACTAAATCGCCAAGTCCAGCCATGCCCATAAAGGTTTCAGGGTTTGCGCCAAGCTTTACGCCTAAGCGGGTTAGTTCGGCAAGACCTCGGGTTATTAGCGCAGTACGAGCATTGGCACCAAAGCCTAAGCCGTCGGCCAATCCCGCACCAATTGCGATAACGTTTTTCACTGCGCCACCAAGCTGTACGCCGGTAAAATCTGAGTTTTTATACACTCTGAACGATTTTGCACAGTGAAGCTTTGCCGAAAATTCATCAGCGAAAGTATCGTCTGTTGAGGATAACGAGATAGCAGTGGGCAATCCCGCTACCATTTCTTTGGCGAAGGTTGGGCCAGAGAGTACTGCCAGAGGGTAATCATGACCTAAGATTTCTTCGGCTACTTCTCGCAACAAACGTCCGGTTTTGGGTTCGAGACCTTTTGTCGCCCAGATAATTCTGTGGTGAGGTTTTAGCAAAGGTTTTAAGCTTGTCAGCATAGTCGCAAAAGCGTGACTTGGTACAACCACTAAAATGTCTTTGCTGGCTGCCACAACGTTTTCTAAATCAGCATTTACCTGTAGCGCATCAGGAAACGTTGCTCCCGGTAGGTATCGAGCGTTTTCTCGAGACTCTGCGAGTGCTTGTATATGCTTATCGTCCCGCCCCCACAATAGTGTTGGATTACCATTTCTGGCAAGACAAAAAGCAAGAGCAGTGCCGTAAGACCCTGCTCCCAACACCGAGGTAGAAGGTACCGTGGTAGACGGTACCGCAGTAGACGGTACCGCAGTAGACGGCATTGAGATAGATGCAACAGAAACCGAAGGTTCACCAGCCGTCTTTGTGTTCACGTTATTTACGCGTCCATCTTAGGCGCTTGGCCCTGTGCTTGTTGCGCACGTTTTTGCACATAAGCTGCAAAGATTGCATCAAAATTTACAGGTGCAAGGTTAAGTGGAGGGAACGTTCCACGGTTAACCAAGTTAGAGATGGTTTCACGCGCATAAGGGAAAAGCATATTCGGGCAGAACGAACCAAGAGTATGGGCTTTATTCTGGTCCGGCATTTCGCCAATAGCAAAGATACCTGCTTGTTGAACTTCGCAAAGGAACGCTGTTTCTTCACCAAGAGACGCAGTAACGGTGACAGAAAGCACCACTTCGTATACGTTTTCTTCTAGCTTGTTCGTGCTAGTGTCGATATCCAGCTTAATTTCAGGCTTCCACTCTTTAGTGTAGATAGCCGGTGCATTGGGTGATTCAAAAGAAATGTCTTTGGTATAAATGCGTTGAATATTAAATTGTGGTCCCTGCTGAGCCTGTTCGCCTGCAGCCTCGCCGTTGTTTGTCTGATTTTCGTCAGCCATGATAATTCCTATATATTTGTTGTTTTATTTTAAGTTTAGCGCGTTGCTGTCGTGCTGACGCCTTATGCTAAACCCAGCATTGGGTTTAGTTTATTCGCGGCTTCTAAAGCCATCATATCGTCACAGCCACCCACGTGCTGATCATCGATAAAAATCTGCGGTACTGTCCAGCCACCGTTCGCACGCTCAATCATAACGTCGCGCAATTCAGGCTGCACGTCGATGGGATATTCAGTAAATTCCACACCTTTTTGCGTGAGTAGTGCTTTTGCACGATGGCAGTATGGGCAATGGCCCTTGGTGTAAAGTTCAACGTTGCTCATAAAAGGTTACCTATTATTTTGAAACGGGAAGGCTGGCGCTTTGCCATGCATTCATACCGCCTTTCAATACATTCACATTTGCGAAGCCGTCTTTTTGCATCGCACTTGCCGTACCACGAGCCTGATTACCCATAGCGCATACTACGATAATGGGTTTGTCTTTGCTGTTTTCAAGCTTCTTGAAGTTTTTCTCGCGAAGCTCTTCTGGTTTTATTTGTCTAGCACCGAGAATGTGTCCGGTTTTAAAGTCTTTTGCGGGACGAGTATCAAATATCACCGCGTCTTCTTTATTGATTAAAAGCGTTGCTTCATGGGTGCTTAATTCTTTTACCGACGAGGTGAGCCCGCTGACATAACTAAATATCAACATTGCCACTAACGCCACCCACACACCAGCAAGAACAATATTGTTACTGGCAAATTCAATTAGTTGATCCATTACTGCTAACCCTGTCTACAGACCTTGAAAAGAGTGCAAAGTATATAGAAAAATCGGCGAGAAACCAGTCTGCCGTTATTCGTCGCTCGCATCAGCACTCCTATTTGCTTCAGATGACTGATATCGCGTTAAAATTGAACTGGGATTATGACAGAGCCTCGGATACACTCATTCATGTAACATTGACTGCGTTTTGTCATTTAGGCTACGTCAATGTCACATGCTTGATGAGATAACCATTTCGAACTGACACACAGTAATGCTTTTTAACGGGATACCTTCACCGCTTTTATGTTTTTAAGAACCGCACTTTCTCTTCTACTTGCTAGCTTGCTAATGCTTCTGTCGCCGCTTTCGTTCGGTCAAAGCTCAGTTAAGGATTCTGCGCATGCAGAACAAAAAGAGCAGTTGGCACAACTGCAGGCAGAATTAGTCGCCAGGCAGCAGGTGCTTAAAAATAGCAAAGCAAGTGCAGAGGAGCTTGAAGGTGTGCTTAAGCAGTCTGAGCTTGAAATAGCCAAGGTTGCAAAAGCATTGAGTAGCACCAAGCAGTCTTTAGATAAGATAAAAAGCGAACAACAGGCACTTGAAAAAGAGCAGAGCGAATTGAAAACCGCGATCCGTCAGCAGCAGTCGCTACTTGCCAGTCAGCTTAAAAGCGCCTTTATGGCAGGGCATTACGACTATGCAAAAATGCTGTTTTATCAAGAAGACGCAAAGACTTTCGAACGCGTTATCACCTATTACAAATATGTTGCTAAAGCACGTCAAAAAGAGATAGAAACCTTTAGAGATAATGTGGCTCGTTTAGAAACGGTTAACGAGGAACTGGTTGAAAAAGCACAATCGTTAGCGCGCCTTCAAGATGAGCAAGAAAGTCAGCGTGCCATTTTGCTGACTCGACAAAACGATCGCAAAGCCACATTGAACAAGCTCAATCAAACTATTGCGACAGAAAGCCAGCGAATTGCCTCCCTGCAAGCCAACGAACAGGCCTTGGTGGATGCTATCGAAAAAGCGCGTATTGCGGCAGAGCGCGCCGCACGAGAAGCGACGATTACGCTAGATGGATTGGCCAAGTTGAAAGGACAGCTCGATTCACCAGTGAAAGGGCGTATACGCAAGCTCTTTGGAAACAGAAGACAGGGACAGGTGCGATGGAAAGGTATTATCATCGACGGCGCAGAAGGCGACCCGGTTAATACAATTGCCGAAGGCAAAGTGCTGTATGCCGATTGGTTGCGCGGTTTTGGGCTGGTTTCTATTGTGGATCACGGTGACGGCTACATGAGCGTGTATGGGCACAATCAAGCGCTGTTAAAACAGGCCGGAGACGAGGTGCGAAGAGGAGAGCGTATCGCTTTAGTAGGGCGCAGCGGGGGGCAAGAGTTTCCCAATTTGTATTTTGAAATTCGCCATAAAGGAAAAGCGGTTAATCCAACCATTTATATAAAGTAGCTGCGTTGGCATTACATGCTTCACTAGCATGGTTAGTTTTATCAGTTTTATTTGTTGGTATGCTAGGTCCGCGCTTCTAAAGTGGGCTTAGGGCTGTGCTTTTCTGAGTTGGGTGTGCGAGCTTTCTTTTGTTCGTTCTGCAAGCGTATGCTCAAAAATTTAGCACGATAAAACATAAACAAATAATAATAAATAAATGGATACTGTTAGGTGTACGTGCGTCGTTTTTTAATAGGTTTTACCATAGTGATAAGTGTGGTTAGCAGTCTTATTAGCTTATCTGCTGTTGCAAAGCCCAACATCATTGTCATTCTCGATGACCTTGGCTACAGACCCACTGACGTTGCTGCTTTTTCACTTCCTAAAGAGGTGGCGTTTTCAATTCTTCCGCAAACGCCGCTGTCAAAAATCATCGCACAACGAGCCGCTCAGGAAGGCCGCCCTGTGATGCTACACATGCCAATGCAAGCCACAAATCAGAAGTCCATGGGGCCGCTAGGTTTAAGTACCGACATGTTTCCAGCTGCTATTACCCACACGTTGCGAAAAGCCATCAAAAGTGTGCCTAATGCAATTGGGGTAAACAATCACATGGGGAGCGCCTTTACAGGCCAAGAGGACTCAATGAAAGCGCTTATGGAAGAAATTAAGCGCCAAGGTTTGTTTTTTGTTGATAGCAGAACAACGGTCTTAACGAAAGCTCAGGAAGTTGCTGAGCGGGTGGGTGTACCGAATGCGAGTCGACAGATTTTTTTAGATCATCAACGCAACCCTGAATTTTTCAAGCGCCAGTTTGAAAGAATGAAAAACATAGCAACGGATAAAGGTCACGTAGTGGTAATAGGTCATCCACACCCTGAAACCATTGACTTTTTAAAGCAGCATTTACCCTCTCTAGAAACTGAGGGCTTTAATCTATTATCTATTGCAGATTATTTCACCCGCGACGACCAACATGACCAATTGTTTGCCACTTATCCTACCGATAGCGTTACATCATCACCTAATGAGTAGCAATTAGTTCAAACGGCGAGAACTTGCAAAATAGTGCGAAGAAACACTTTTATACTCTTTCAATATAAAGTTTAATGCGAAGAAATTTTTCATTTCTCCTTATTTGTTATATTATAACGTCTCTGACATGTTTTAATATAAGGCAACCATGGCTCCTCTTGATGACAATCCAGCGAAATTAGACAAACTAGGCATTTGGGTGTCTGGTCTGTGTGCGCTGCATTGCCTTGCGCTGCCAGTGCTTATTCCTTTGCTCCCCTTGATTGGTTCAACCTTTTTCGCTCAGGTGTGGTTCGAGCGTACTATCTTGTCATTTTCTTTATTGGTTGGCGCAGTAGCCCTCATTAGCGGTGCAACCCGTTACCACGGTCGGTATTATCCACTTGTTTTGCTGTTAACCGGTGGCGTAATATATTGGAATAAAGATATATTCGGCGAGTCCTACGAGCCTTTCACTATAGCTGCGGGGGCATTTCTGATTGTAGCGGGGCATTGGGTAAACATGCGTCTTTGCCGCCAATGTAAGTGCTGCAAAGACACGATATTGTCGAACCATTTATCTACAGAGATAAAGTAGGTTGCAATCTTAATCTCTTTGGTAATAATCAGTTAAGTCAGAAGTTCGACCGCAACATTATTAAAAATGTATCAGCTGAACTCTTTCAGCGCCGTATCAGGCACATTAGTAAATATACCTGTCACTCCCCACTTGGCTAGCTGCTGCATGTCTCTCGGTTCATCCACCGTGTACACATACACTTCAAAGCCTTGTGAGCGTACTTTCTCAACAAATTCTTTTTCAACTGTGTCTAATGCAATGTTCACAGAGTAAGCGTTAAGTGCTCTTGCACTTGCTGTGCAGTCCAGTTCGTAGCTTGCGGTTAATGCACCAATTTTAACCTCAGGCCACCGAGCCACAATCCCAGCCAGCCAATGATGATTAAATGACGATATCAGCACTTGATCGTGTGTAACCGCGCTTTGTGCGATGGCCTGTTTAGTTTGATCAACCCAGGTGTCGATACACTGGAGGTGCTTTATTTCAATATTGCACCAGCATCCTTTGGGCACAGTGGCTAAAGTGCTGTCTAAAGTAGGAATGTGTTCACCCTCACCAACATCTAAATTGCGTAGGGTAGACCAAGGCGTATCTAACAGATAACCAGGTGTAAGGGCTCGTCGCAGCAGCAGTCTGTCGTGAAAAACAATAATGCCGCTTTCGTGTTGATAGGTGTCGAACTCAATGCCATCGGCACCTTGCTCAAATGCTAGATTAAATGCTTTTAATGTATTCTCTGGAGCGGCTTTACTGGCACCACGGTGGGCAAAAATACGCATGGTAATTCCTACTCATCTTGCACGTTTGATTGATGAAGCTTGTGTGTATTTAGCGTTTCGTAAACCGATGCAGAGGTGATAA
Organism: Alteromonas sp. BMJM2; assembly: GCF_027257845.1. Lineage (GTDB taxonomy): Bacteria > Pseudomonadota > Gammaproteobacteria > Enterobacterales > Alteromonadaceae > Alteromonas. Next base: position 21,547 of record NZ_JAPVOT010000030.1, read on the forward strand.
GAATACCGCCAAATAAAGTGCGAAGTGTAGGGCTTTCATCAAGCACAATGATGGCGAGTGCTACGCCGTAAAGTGGCTGCATACAAGCGATTAGAGAAAATGTTTTTGCACGCAAGTGGCGTAACGTCGCTGCAATAAGCGCATGTGGCAGCGCAGTAAAAACAGTACCCAGTAACAATAGCATGAGCCAATCTTGAGTTGTTGCCTTACCAATGCTGCTATTAATAGTAGGCAGCAGTACTGCGATGATCACTAGGGTTTGCCACGCCATGGCCTTTGCCCCACTGTACTGCTTAAAATGTTTGCGATGAATAATATTTCTAAACGCGTACAAAATAGCCGAGCCAATACCTATCAATACGCCGAGCGTGACTTCATTTTCTAACGAAGACTCGGGCACAATAAGATAAACGCCAACAATGACGGTGAGGGCGGATACAATGTCTTGCCATACCAAGCCTGTTTTTTCAAACAAAGGCTCAATGAGCACGGTGATAACAGGAAAGGTAAAAAGCGCTATCATTCCAACAGAGACACCGGCGTACTGCATGGCTGCAAAATATGAAATCCAATGCAGTGCCATCAGCACGCCAAGTCCTGTCGCAATAAGGTAATCACGGCGAGAACGCAGTGAAAGCGTGTCTTTCGTCAATACTAAGAATGCAAATAGGGCAATACACGCAAAAACAGAGCGTACAAGCGTGATATCACTAGCGCTTAACGGGACCAGGCGGGAAAAAAGTGCCGTGCCACCGAGAAGAACAACAGTAAAATGTAGCGATATCAGACTTTTTTTAACAGCATCCATACATTAAGCGTCAGTGTTATTGGCACTGTGCTTTGCTGCCATTGGTTCACCGAGGCGAGTCACCATACCCGGTGCAAGTTCTTCGAAATCTATAGTGTCTTTTTCGAAACACACCACAATAGTAGAGCCCAGTTTGAAGCGGCCTAATTCGGCACCTTTTTCTAACTTAACGGCAGCTTCACTGTCTTGCTCGTAAGTCCAGTGCTGCACATTTTGCCCTGCTGGTGGTGTAACCGTGCCCGCCCACACTGTCTCAATACTGGCAACAATGGTGGCACCAACAAGTACCATTGCCATTTTGCCTACAGGCGTATCAAAAATAGCGACGACCCGCTCGTTGCGAGCGAATAATCCAGGTATGTTTTCTGCGGTTAACGGATTAACTGAGAATAGATCGCCTGGAACATAAATCATATCCGTAAGGGTGCCTTCAACAGGCATATGAATACGGTGGTAGTCTCGTGGAGCTAGATAAATAGTGGCAAACTTACCGTTCTTGTAGGGCGCGGCAATATCAGGCTTGCCACCAAGTAGCGTGGTTAAGCTAAAATCGTGTCCTTTTGCCTGAAAAATACTGTCGCTTTCTATATCGCCAAACTGGCTCACGGTTCCATCTACCGCATGGATAAGCACATCGTCGTTGTCGTCGATGGTGCGAGCCTCAGGTTTCAAAGGACGCGTGAAAAAAGCATTAAAGCTTCGATAATGAGAAGGGTCTTCGTGCAAGGCTTCAGACATATCCACATTGTATTGCTTAATGAAAAGCTTGATTAACGATGTGGTTAGGCTACCCATTTCTGCTTCAGCAAGCTTTCCTACTAAGCGTGAAATGAGGTGCTTTGGGGTTACGTATTGTAAATTAACTTTAAGCCAATCTAACACTAAAAATTCTCCATTTTTCTAACAAGGCCCTTTCAACGGGTGGGATTGTACCTTATGTTACGCAACGACAAACTACTTAAAGATTATGGGTGCTTCCAAGTCGATATAAGCACGCGACTAAAGGTTTTGACGCTAGGGCGTTTTAAGCCCCCGGAGGCTGACTGTGACTCGGTCGATTTTCTTCCATCGAGACTAAAATTCGATGATAACTTTCAAAGCGTTCTTTGCTTATTTCGTTCTCTTCAACCGCTTTTCTAATTAAACACCCAGGGTCGTTTAAGTGCTTACAGTCTCTAAACTTACATCCGCCTAGATAATCTCTAAATTCAATAAAACCCCAGGTGATACGCTCGCTGGGAATATGCCAAAGTCCAAACTCTCTCACTCCAGGAGAGTCTATTAAGTCTCCTCCCGCAGGAAGGTGTAGCAATTTTGCTGTTGTGGTGGTGTGCTGACCTAACCCAGAGTTATTTGAAATCTCGCCAGTGAGTTCATCAGCGTCAGGCAACACTTGATTAATGAGGCTTGACTTACCCACCCCAGACTGTCCAACAAATACGCTTATACTATGATTTAAATAGTCGTTAAGTGCTTCGATGCCTTCGCCCGTTTCGCAGCTGGTGTAAAGCACTTCGTAACCCAGTTTTTCATAGGTAGTAAGCTGATCTGCCACTGCAGCGCGTTCTTCGTCGCTCAATAACTCAACTTTGTTAATCACTAACAGGGGAGTAATGCCAATGTCTTCGCAGGCAACAAGGTAACGGTCAATTATATTGGTAGAAAGCGAGGGCAGAATAGCACTCACTACTATGATTCTATCTATGTTCGCTGCGATAGGTTTTACGCCGTCATAAAAGTCGGGACGGGTAAGTACAGAGTGTCTGTCTTTGACAATTTCAATCACACCATTTACACCGGTGTCGGTAGTATCGCCTTTGCTAAAGAATACTTTGTCTCCGCATACTACGGACTCCACCGTACGGCGAATGTGACAACGTGAAATAGTGCCGCTAGTGTCCTCTACATCGGCATGCTTGCCAAAGCGACCCACGACGGTGCCGCTTAGTAGGGCGCTCTCATCCGGTGTTGAGGATGATGAGTTCGCGTGTTTTTCTTGTAAGCGTTTGCTGCGGTTACTTGCAACTTGACGCTTTTGTCTTTGAGTAAGTTTTGGTTTTTTCGCCACGATTATTTTCTAGTTTCACGTATACTAATACAATAATAACGTTTGTAGGGCATGGTTGCCATGTCTGTAACGCATAGAGGAATGATATGAGTAAAGATAACAGTAACCTTGTTTGGATAGACATGGAAATGACAGGGTTAGATCCCGAAACGTGTGTGGTCATGGAGATTGCTACCATTGTGACTGACGCACAGTTAAACATCCTCGCCGAAGGACCTGTTATTGCCGTTCACCAAAGTGATAGCGTGTTAGATACCATGGACGAGTGGTGCACGCGGGTGCATGGCGAAAGCGGCTTAACAAAGCGCTGTCGAGAAAGTACGGTGAGCGAGAGCGAAGCTGCTGAGCAAACTATCGCGTTTTTGCAACAGTGGGTTGATGCTGGTAAATCGCCACTATGCGGAAACACCATAGGGCAAGACAGACGCTTTATGGTGAAATATATGCCAGAACTCGAAGACTACTTTCACTACCGCAGTATTGATGTCAGTACAATTAAAGAGCTAACTCGTCGTTGGAAGCCTGAAATATTATCTGGTTTTGACAAAAAAGGCGTACACCTTGCACTCGACGATATTCGCGAGTCTATCGAAGAGATGCGCTATTACAGAGAGAAAGTGTTTACGATTTAAGCACTCAAGGGCAAAGGTACTAAAAAAGTAGAATAAAAGGTTGCGTTACCCCAAAATTTTTGTAAAATGCGCACCACTTCAAACGAAGTGCCTTTTTGTTGCGGGAATAGCTCAGTTGGTAGAGCACGACCTTGCCAAGGTCGGGGTCGCGAGTTCGAATCTCGTTTCCCGCTCCAAATTTAAATCTAACTAACAGTTCAAACGTCAGTTAGTGAGTGCGAAAAGCGCGACCCCTTGTGGGCCCGCGACCGAGTGTCGGCCAGTTGGCGAATCTCGTTTCCCGCTCCAAATTCAAATCTAACTAACAGTTCAAACGTCAGTTAGTGAGTGCGAAAAGCGCGACCCTTTGTGGGCCCGCGACCGAGTGTCGGCCAGTTGGCGAATCTCGTTTCCCGCTCCAAATTCAAATCTAATGTCTAATCAACAACATTAGTGTTCAAAAAGATGCATCAGCATCGACTCTATGCGGGAATAGCTCAGTTGGTAGAGCACGACCTTGCCAAGGTCGGGGTCGCGAGTTCGAATCTCGTTTCCCGCTCCAAATTCAAATCTAATGTCTAATCGACAACAGTAGTGTTCAAAAAAGATGCATCAGCATCGACTCTATGCGGGAATAGCTCAGTTGGTAGAGCACGACCTTGCCAAGGTCGGGGTCGCGACCGAGTGTCGGCCAGATAGCGAATCTCGTTTCCCGCTCCAAATTCAAATCTAACTAACGGATTAAAACGTCAGTTAGTGAGTGCGAAAAGCACGACCCCTTGTGTGCCCGCGACCGGGTGTCGGCCAGTTAGCAAATCTCGTTTCCCGCTCCAATTTTTTATACTCCAAATTATTGCGAGACTTTTGCATTCGATTCTATGCGACCCCTGTGGGCCCGCGACCGATCGTCGGCCATTGTTTCGCAACGAGTTCAAATCTGTTTCCCGCACCAGCCTGTTTACTTCATTTTCATAAATTAACGATTAGTGTATTCATACTAAGTGCATCATTATGCATCGTGACTTGCCTTTTATTGGTGCGCTAAAAATACGGTGTTCGCTATTCTTCGCGTTTTTTCTGCACTCCATCTATACTTGATGCCGATTTAAAATAGCTTAAACTCACTTAATTGCACAAAAATAGTGCGGTCGATGGTTCTCTTTGTTGATTATTTGCATATTAAATAGATTTTTATAAATAAGTATGCATAATTCCCAGCCTTTATGGGCTGTCGAAGTACAAAAGTGAACATATACTGGGCACAGTGCTTGCTAAATCATAAATGTTAAAAGTTTATAAATATATATTTCTGGGTAAAACCAGAAAAAAATACCAGACAAAAAATACCAAAAAAATAGTACCCCACGTGAGCACCTTAATGTTGCTCATTGTAGAGGTACGCATAATCAGTCTTATTGCCGGTAGCTATCACTAAGAATAGCGGCTTAAACAGACAAGAAAATATTCGGAGAAACACACATGGCTTTTGATTCATCAAAGCGCAATAACATTTCTGTACTAGCATTTGCCGTATCGTCGGCATTGGCCGTAAGTGCAGGAGCAGTTCAGGCTCAGGAAGAGGCTGAAGTTAAAGAACGGGAAGTCGAAAAAGTAGTGGTAACCGGTTCTCGTGTTGCGCAAGATTCATCATTAAGTGCCGCAAGTCCAGTCCTTGCAATTAACGCGGGCGACATTAAAACCTCAGGTCAAATCGACCTTGGTGCCATGTTGCGTGAGTCTCCACAGCTACAGGCTTCACTTCCTGGCTCATTTTCAGCGTTCAGCGGTACGCCACTAGGTGCAAGTTTATTAGACTTACGTAACCTAGGTAGTGAAAGAACCCTAGTCATGGAAAATGGTCGCCGCCACGTTTCTGGTATTGAAGGAACAGGCTCAGTTGACGTTAATGCTCTTTCTACTGCACTGCTTCGCAATGTAGAGGTATTAACCGGTGGTGCGTCAGCGGTATATGGCGCCGATGCGGTTACCGGTGTTGTTAACTTCAATATGCGTGACGGCGCATCGTTTGATGGCTTAGAAGTTCGTACGCAAACCGGTGTTACTGATGATGGCGATGCCAATGAATTCTTCTTGTCATTAGCAAACGGCTTTACCAGCGATCGCGGTGATATTGTTTTTGCCGTTGAGTATCAAGAAACCAGTCCTGTATTTGCTCGCGACAGAGATTTTGCTGGTTCAGGTTTATTTTCTCAAGTCGCTAACTCAGCGGCTACTCAGGAAGCTTTTGGTGTAGATGCGCGCTTTGATAATACATGGGTGCCTAATTATCGCCTGCCTATTTCTAGTAACCGCGGTGTAATCTCACTCACTGGCAGTGCATTTGTTGACGTACTTGATTCCGGCGGTGCTGCAGGTTGTGCCACTATCGGCTCGCAAATGATCCCAACCTGCCAGGTAATTGGTGAAGACGGTAATTTACGTGCTTATAACCCAGGTGATGTCTATGTGGGTGCCTTTGACGCAAGCGGCGGTGACGGCGTTCCAGCTTCCCCTGATAGCGAATTAATTCTGCCTGAATCTAAGCGTTTGTTAGTTCAAGCGGTGTCTAACTATGAAGTAAATGATTTTATCAACTTCTTTGTTGATGCTAAGTTTGTTTCAAGTGAAACCAAAGAAACCAACCAAGTAAACGGCTTTAACGATGATATTCCAATCTCGTTAGACAACCCGTTTGTACCTAGTGCGCTACTTGCTCAAATCAACCAGCTTAATGGCGAGGGAGAAAGCGTAAGTTTGGTAATGTCTCGCGACGTTCTAGATTTCAATGCAACCTCAAACCCTGAAGCCGAGCGCAAAACGTTCCGTATAGTCACTGGCTTCGACGGTTACATCCCCAATACCGAATTAGAATACGAAGTATTTTATAACTACGGTCGAACGGATGCTGATATTACATCCAGAGTTCGTTTAGAAGACCGCTACTTCGCAGCTATTGATGCGGTAACAGACCCAACAACTGGTGAAGCCGTGTGTCGTTCAGATTTAGACGGTTCTGCTCTGCCACCAACGTCACCATTCCCTGCGGTTAATGGCAACTTTGGTTTTAATACTTTCCAACCTGGCGACGGCTCGTGTGTTCCCGTTAACTTGTTTGGAAAAGATTCAGTAAGCGCCGAGGCTGCGGCTTTTATATTCCAGCCGGCGACGTCGCAAAACGAAATTGAACAAGAGAATTTTCTTGCTGTAATTTCAGGTAACTCGTCTGATTTATTTGAATTACCAGCCGGTCCAGTATCGTTTGCGTTGGGTTACGAATGGCGTCGTGAAACAAGTAATTTTACACCAGACCCTTATTCAGCATCTGGCCTGACATTTGGCACACTAGATTCACGCAGTGGACCAACGAACGCATCAAATGGTCAATACGATGTATCGGAATACTTTGTAGAAGCCACTATTCCGCTATTAGAGGGAATGGATTTCGCCGAGCGTCTTGAGCTTCGTACTGCATACCGTAGTTCAGACTACGACCCATACGGTACTCATGATGCGTGGACAGTGGGTTCAGTATGGTCTCCTGTAGAAACCTTCAGTGTGCGTACTACTTACTCTGAAGCGGTACGTGTTCCAAACATAAACGAAGCATTTGCGCCAACGTTTGCTGCAACATTGGGTGCAGGCGACGACCCATGCAACCAAAACTTTATCGAAGCAGGTTCAGAGTTCCGTGAAGCAAACTGTATTGCATTAATCGGCGATAGCGTCGCCGACGGCTCATATGATTCAACTAACTTTTTATCGGCCTTCGTCGCTGGAACCACTGGTGGTAATCCAGACCTAGAACCAGAAGAAGCGGAAACCATTACGATAGGTACAGTGTGGATGCCCGCTGGTGAGTTGGACGGTTTGATAATCATTGAGCCTCCTCCCTATCAGCATAAACTAAGTTTATCCTAATAGGCGACCAAACCAAGGGAGAAAACTCAATGAACTTTTATACTAATACACATCCGTACTATTGTGGAATCGA
>NZ_JAPVOT010000031.1 GCF_027257845.1 Alteromonas sp. BMJM2
TTGAACCTAAGACTCCTGAACTCTCTTCTTGCGCTAGTCGCGCTAGCTTTAACTTAAATGCTCTGTGATGTTTGGACATAAAAAGACCCCCAGTAATTGGATAGTCCAACTATTGGGGGTCACTTCATTAAAATCGCCTTTTTTGTGAAAAAAATAATTTGATAAGCTGCTAAAAAAGCGTGATAGATCGATTTTTTAGCCACACATTAACTAAATCTTAGTCACTTTGAGTGCCACTTCTTTTGCCCCGGCACTGTGTATTGTAAACCGATACATGCCAGTAGACGACGGTGTGAATTGCAGGTTCTCTGAACCTTGCTCACAGGCTAAGTAAACTGTTGTGCCTAACATCACAGGCTGACCTTTATATTTGCCGCCACAGCTCTGTGAGGGCGTCCATTTATCATCAGACAGTCTGAAGTCATAAGGCTGACCATCTGCAATCAACTCAACTTCCACTTTCCACACCGCTTCACTATTTTCGAAACCGTCGCGAGCAAACCTATAGCTCGGGTCAGCTTCCCACCAATTGAAGACACCTCTAAGGTACATGTTTTCAAATTCTAAAGCGGGAGATGACGAGGGAAGCTCTGGTATGCTAAACCCACCTTTACTTGAACATGCTGTGAGTGTGAGGCAGCACAATAAAACTGATAATAACTTTTTCACTAATACTCCAAATAAAAAAAAGCCCAACACAGTCGGGCTTTTCATTTTATTCTATGAGGTGATGGTTACCTCATAAATTTAGCCTAAGACTTCGCAAGTATAGATATATCTGCGGTAGTAAGGAAAAGTTGCCTTAAAAGCGTCAACAACGCAAGTCTGTTTTTCTTAACCGCTTCGTCTTCTGCCATAACCATAACGTTATCGAAGAAACCATCGATAGCGACACGTAGCGTTGCAAGAGTTGTAAGAATAGCCGTGTAATCTTGCGAACCAAGCGCTTCACTCACTTTCTTTTCTGACTCAGTCAATGCTTCAAATAACGCTTTTTCTGATGCTTCTGAAAGAAGGGCATCATTGATATGTACTGTAGCGTCAATATCAACATGTTGCTTTGCCAGAATATTCGCTACGCGTTTATTTGCTGCCGCTAGAGCTTCAGACTCATCTAACGATTTAAATAGAGCCACGGCATTAATTCGCGCAAGATAGTCAGCTGGTTTAGTAGGGCGTCTTGCCGCGACCGACTGAATAACATCAATCGCTATCTGCTTATCCTGAAGTAACGCTGTAAAACGACCAAGAACAAAATCTACAACCTGTGATTGTGTTTTGTCATTTGAAAGTTTTTTGCCATAAACTTCAATTGATTTTGTTACTAGGGTAGTTAAATCAAGTGGAAGTGATAACTCAGTGATAATACGCAGTACACCAATGGCCGCGCGACGAAGGGCAAATGGGTCTTTATCACCTTTAGGCAGCTGACCAATACCAAATATACCAACTAGCGTATCTAGCTTATCAGCAAGCGCTACCGACGCGCTAACGCCGTTACTCGGAAGAGTATCACCGGCGAAACGAGGCATATACTGTTCATAAAGGGCTTGTGCAACGTCAGAGTGCTCATTGTCGTTTAAGGCATAGTATTTACCCATTACGCCTTGTACGTCTGGAAATTCCATAACCATGTTAGACATGAGGTCGGCTTTAGCTAGCAGTCCGGCTCGAGTCGCATGTGCTTCGTCTGCATCTATTTGTGCTGCAATAAAGCCAGACAGCACAGAGATGCGCTCTGATTTTTCTTTAAGCGTGCCAAGCTGCTTTTGAAATAGCACGGTGCTTAGGCTATCGAGACGGCTCTCTAAGGATACTTTTCTATCGCTGTTATAGAAGAACTCGGCATCAGCAAGGCGAGGGCGGATAACCTTTTCATTGCCTGAAATGACCTGGATAGGATCGGTACTTTCAATATTACTCACAAATAAGAAGGTATTCACCAAGTCGCCATTGGCGTTAAGAAGAGGTACATATTTCTGATCGTCTTTCATCGTATAGATGAGCGCTTCTTTTGGTACCGCAAGGAAGCCCTCGTCAAACCCTGCCTGCATGACCACTGGCCATTCAACGAGTGAAGCAATCTCTTCCAATAAAGCTTCATCATAGTCAGGCTTTAGGGATAACGCTGCAGCCTTATCTTCTAACTGTTGACGAGTCTTCGCTTTACGCGCTTCAAAGTCTGCAATGACATATTGCGCCTCAAGTGCCGTCGCATAATTATCAGCATGATCAAGTTCAAATCGAGCTTCGCCGTGGAAACGGTGGCCCTGTACAGTTCTGCTGCTTGCTAAACCAAGGGTGTTGATATTGATGACTTCGCTGCCATAAAGTACGCACAGCGTATGGACAGGGCGAATGAATTGCGTGCTATGACTACCCCAGCGCATAGGCTTTGGAATAGGTAGTTTGCTCACCGCCTGATTGACTAAGCCCTCAAGAAGGGTGCTTACACTTTGACCTGGAACGTGTGCCTTATGCAGCAACCATTCGCCTTTGTCTGTAACCAGACGCTCTGCATTAGCAACGTCAATTCCGTTGCCACGTGCCCAGCCTTGTGCCGCTTTAGTGGGGTTGCCATCTGCATCGAATGCAGCGCTTACCGCAGGGCCTCTTTTTTCTACGACTTTGTCTTCTTGACCTTCTGCCAAGTCAGAAATATAAACCGCTAAACGCCTAGGCGCGGCGAACCAGATTACTGAACCAAAAGGAAGGTTGGCACTGGTAAGTGCTAATTCAAACTGTTGAGCAAATGCTTCACCAAGTGTTTTAAGTGCCTTTGGTGGTAGCTCTTCAGTTCCTAATTCAACTAAACAATTTTCCGTACGCACGCCTATGCCTCCTTGTTGCAAAGCGGAAAGCCTAATGCTTCGCGAGCTTGGTAATAACTTTCAGCGCAGGCTTTTGCCAACGCACGTACCCGTAGAATATAACGCTGCCTCTCTGTTACCGATATAGCATGACGTGCATCTAAAAGGTTAAAGGCATGGGAAGCTTTCATTACCTGCTCGTAGGCCGGAAGAGGAAGGTTGTTTTCAATCAAAATTTCGCTTTGCGCTTCGCACTCGTCAAACGTTCTAAATAATGCATCTACATTGGCATGTTCAAAATTATACGTTGATTGCTCAACTTCGTTTTGATGGAACACATCGCCGTAGGTAACTTTGCCAAGAGGGCCATTGGTCCATACAAGATCGTAAATACTATCTACTCCCTGAACATACATGGCTAAGCGCTCCAGACCATAAGTGATTTCACCAGTAACAGGCTTACACTCTATACCGCCAACTTGTTGAAAGTAAGTAAACTGAGTCACTTCCATACCGTTGAGCCATACTTCCCATCCTAATCCCCATGCCCCAAGAGTGGGTGACTCCCAGTTGTCCTCAACAAAGCGAATGTCGTGGACAAGCGGATCAAAGCCTAACTCTTTCAAAGAGCCTAGATACAATTCTTGAATATTATCTGGTGAAGGCTTAAGCATTACTTGAAACTGATAGTAGTGCTGAAGACGATTCGGGTTCTCACCATAGCGACCGTCAGTAGGTCGGCGACACGGCTGAACATAAGCACTGCTCATTGGCTCAGGGCCTAGCGAGCGTAGGAATGTCATAGGGTGAAATGTGCCGGCACCCACTTCCATATCTAAAGGCTGAATTATTACGCAGCCTTGACGCGCCCAGTAGTCTTGAAGCGCTAGAATTAACCCTTGAAAGGTTTTAATATCGTATTTCTGCATACATCCGCTGCTTATTAGTTAGCTGTCAAAAAAAAGATGGCTTAGTATACAATTTGTGACGCGGAGTATGTAGGTGTAACGGGTGAAAAAAAGCCTAGAAAGCCGGTATTACAACAAGGATTTAATATTTGATGGTAAGTAACGCAGTAAAGCGGTGTGCGTGGGTGAATGATGATCCTCTTTACCAAGCGTATCACGACAATGAGTGGGGGGTTCCAGAAACCAATAGTCATGCGTTATTTGCTAAATTGTGCCTCGACGGCCAACAAGCGGGCTTATCTTGGCTTACCATTCTCAAGAAGCAAAAAAACTATGAGCGCGCCTTTTACAATTTTGAGCCAAGTGCTATTGCAGGTATGACCGATGACGACGTGGAAAAATTAATGCTAAATACAGGCATCGTTAGAAACAGGCTAAAAATTAAGTCTATCATTCGAAATGCAAAAGCCTTTTTGGAGATAGAAAAATCACAGCCTTTTAATCAGTATATTTGGCAATTTACAGATGGAAAGACACTGGTGAATAATTGGCAGTCTCATGATGATATTCCAACATCGACAGAAGAGTCTAAAGCAATGTCAAAATCACTGAAAAAGGCGGGCTTTAACTTTGTTGGTGAAACTATTTGTTATGCATTTATGCAGGCAGTTGGAATGGTGAACGATCATGAGAAAGGCTGTCATTGCTATGAAGCAACCACAAAGCTTGCCATAAAGAGTGTGACGTAAGGTAAGGCTTCTACAGTAAGGAATATCCATCCAGTAAGAGATACAAGGTTTTTTAGTTGAGCAGTTCAAACAAGCCACTAAAACTACAAATGTATTCTCGGACACAAAAAAAGCAGTACACCAATACTGCTTTTTATAAGTCGCGCTTTTGTTAGTTGGTGAATAGCCAGCTAAGTATTTGTATAGCTAAATAGCTATAACTTAGTAGCTATATAAAGAATACTCACGCAAGTGACTCACAGTATTGTTTGAGCTTGGGCAGTTCATCTAACACTTTCGACTCGTATTCAGATTCTATTTGCTCCCTTGCTTGATCTTGCTTTCTACGCTCTTGTTTTGTTAGCTTTTGTCTTGCTTCTAACACGGCAAAACCACTTATCTCTACAAACAAAGCATACGTATGCGGATAGGTTGCTTTAAAATCTGGTGGCTCGTTCAGTGGTAACGCGTTGAGTAAGTTAACAATACGTATAACGCCCTCAGATAAGTCGCACTGCTGCTGCTCCATCGCCTTTGCGATAAGTATCACGCTTTCAGTTATGCTGCTTATACGTGAATTTTTGGCCTTATCCTGACGAATACCTTGCTGTTTAAGCAAAAATAGCAATTTACCTGCGTAAACACCAAGGCCCAAAATAACTACTAGTGCTACACCAGTTAGTACTACCCACAGCATTGAAATATCCCGTTCTAGTTCTTAAAGTCGTCAATCTTAATAGCGTCTAACTCATCAAACGGATCGCTCTCTTCTTCATCGTCTTCATCGACAATGCCAAGTAAGTCGCACAGTATGCGATGTCGAGCCATCTTCTCATCAACATAACGCTGCTGTTCTCTAGTAAGCTTTTTATCTGCATCTAGGTTATCTAACAAATCGGCGAGACGTTGATCCGCTTCTAAGGCGGCAAGTTCTTGCGCAGGCGTAGCATACTTTTTCTTTTCAATAGGTGTTGGCGCAACACCTTTCGCTTTGATTAAAGCGATGGGTTTTTTACTGCCTAAACGAGGATCTTTCTTCTCGCTAGCTTTTCCGCCACCCGCTTTCCCCTGTTCAACATTATGACGGTTGCCTGCTGGCTTGCCTTTGTGCTTTTTAGGGCGTGGAGTATCAGATTTTCGATTTTCGCTAGGCTTAAAGTCTGGATCTTTACGAACGCCGATAAGGCCAACTTTACGGGATTTTTTTGAACGTGACATATATTCCAAATAAGAGAATGTGTAAAAGACTTCTCTATTATAGCGCGAATTGCTTAAAGCTTCCTCATCAAAACGACATCACTACTGGGGAATTTGATATCAAAATCATCACGTCGAGCAAGATAAGAAAAGGTACGTTCACTGAAAAAGCTCACATGCGTTGGATCGTTCTTATAATGCCACGTTGCAAACCGTTCTTTATCAATCACCCTTTTTGTCATAATGGCCAGAATACCATTAGGATTTAGCATGCCCGTTATCATAGCCCATTCTTTTGAAGGGCGGTGAAAGTGTTCTATTGCTTCGGTACATGTTATGACGTCAAAGCTGCGGTTTAACACCTCTTCAAAGGGGGCATAGAAGGGATCATAGATGTCGACATCTAATCCCTCATCTTCTAACATTTTTGCAAGTACCGCTGCTGGCCCACATCCAAAATCCAATGCTTTTTCGCCAGTATTGATAAGTGATAGAAGCGGGGTTAGAAGTTTTCCTAGAAACTGTTTATAGCCTTCATCGTAAAAACTGTTTTCGTGCTTGTCATATTCACTTTTTTCGATATGTGCATTAGGCAGAAAGTCAGGATGTACAAATACAAGATCACATTCACTGCATTGTAAATACGGCCTTTTCTTGTCTGTAAAATAAGAAATTATAGCGGAAGTAGAGCACAGAGGACATCGCATATGATTTTAGTGAAACGCTGTTATTAATGCTGTAAGAGATATTACCAAATAAAAGCTTAGGAAATAAAAAGAAAAAAAGGCGATGGTTTGCACCATCACCTTATTTTGAATGAGTGTCAGATGACACCTCTCCCGTTACTTACACATCTTTGTGTTTTGTGCTTCCCTAGCAGTGCTCCCCTTATTATTTTTTTTAGCAGAGCGCTATTTTTGTTTTTGGCCTTCTTGGCGCTTTATCCAATCATCCATGGAGTATTTTATTATTATTATTGTTGTTTTTTAGTTTGTAAGCCTACAAGGGCAACAACAAACTAAGCCGTTAGATTACACTAATAATTCTGAAATACAACTTTTTAAGTAACAAAAATTTAACAACGACAGAGGTTTTTGTAAAATTTAATGTAAGCCAGAGATATAGTTCGACAATATCTCAATATCTTCGTCAGTTAATTTCATTGCGATATCACGCATCATGCCGTTCATATCGTTATGGCGCTGCCCTGAACGAAAAGACTTTAACTGAGATGCAGTGTATGTTGCGTGCTGTCCACTGATATCAGGAAAACCAGCTAACGCCATTCCGTTACCCTGTGGTCCGTGACAAGCGATACACGCTGTAATGCCTCGCTCTTCGTCTCCACCTTGGTACATTGCTTTTCCAGCTTCGATGTATTGCTCTGGCGTTTCGCCAGGCGTGGCTTCTTGACTTGAGAAGTACGCAGCTAAGTCTTCCATGTCTTGTGTTGAAAGAGGGGCTGCCATACCATTCATTACCGCGTTGTTACGGCCTTCCTCGCCACCCGTCTGAGAAGCAAGTTTGAATTCGGTAAGTTGTTTAACCAGATATTTTTCATGTTGCCCAGCAAGCTTAGGATTCATGTCAATCATACTATTGCCATCAGGGCCGTGGCAGGCCGCACAGACTGCTGACTTCGCTTTACCCGCTTCCGCATCGCCTTGTGCTACTGCTGTAGCGCTAAGACCCAGTGATATACAAACCAACAAACACAGTTTTTTCATAAATAATCTCTTAATGGTTCCAACGGCTCACGTTAGATACGTGATATAATCCGTATTTTACACATTTAACGCGTCAGAAAAACCTATTCCATGATAAATCTAAGGGTTTTGGTCTGTTTTAACATTAAAAAGCTGTAAACCAGACGTTATGACGCATGTGGAGGTAAGTCTAGATGTCGTATTACACCAAAGCAAAGTTCTTTACCAGCGCACCTGATATTCGTCACTTAAAAGATGATTCTGGGATAGAGGTTGCATTTGCCGGTCGCTCAAATGCCGGTAAGTCCAGCGCGCTAAACACATTAACCCGCCAAAAAAACTTGGCAAGAACGAGTAAAACCCCAGGAAGAACGCAGCTAATTAACGTGTTTGAATTGGATGATAATCTGCGTCTTGTGGATTTGCCGGGCTATGGGTTCGCAAAAGTGCCCATGGCGACGAAACTCAAATGGCAGAAGTCCCTTGGAGAATATCTGCAAAAGCGCAAATCATTAAAAGGGTTAGTTGTTTTAATGGATATTCGTCATCCGTTCAAAGATTTAGACCAAGACTTAATTCATTGGGCCGTAGATGCTGGTATTCCAGTACTCGCTTTACTGACTAAAGCCGATAAACTTAAGTCGGGTAAGCGTAAAGCTCAATTGATGATGGCACAGGAAGCGGCGTTAGCATTTATGGGAGATGTAACGGTTAATACGTTTTCTTCCTTAAACCGTCATGGTCTGCCTGAGCTAGAAAAGAAGCTAGATATGTGGCTTGGTCGCACTACTTCTGACGATGATGAAGCTTTGGCTGCTGAATAAAAAGCAAAAAAAATGCCTCGCTAAAAAACGAGGCATTGAATGAGAGAAAACACATAAAAACCGAAGATATAGAGTGGGTGAAAAACGAAAAGTTCAGAATAAGTAGAAAATAAATAAAAATGCTAATTCTGCCTGCGCTTCCGTTACTACCAGAATTTCTTTGTGGCGCCTTTCATTTGTGGCACTTTTCAACAGGCATAAAAAAACCCCGGTAAATGACCGGGGTTAAAGCAAAGGTTTGAAAACAGCTTTCTCACCTCTGTACCCTACATATGTAATGTTACAACAAGAGCACAAAAAGGCAAGTGTAAATTGTAATTTAATTACCAAATGTGGATAAATTACATACAACTTAATTAATTAAG
Organism: Alteromonas sp. BMJM2; assembly: GCF_027257845.1. Lineage (GTDB taxonomy): Bacteria > Pseudomonadota > Gammaproteobacteria > Enterobacterales > Alteromonadaceae > Alteromonas. Next base: position 8,539 of record NZ_JAPVOT010000031.1, read on the forward strand.
CTGTAATCGAATTACTGAATTGATCAAAGAGTCTGTGCCCAATTAATGAGCTTCATCCCAGTTTTCACCAATACCTACCTCAACATCCAGCGGCACATTTAGCGTTGCAGCACTTTCCATTAGAGTTTTTATGGTGCTGACATAATCATCAATTTTGTCTTCTTTTATTTCAAATACCAGTTCATCGTGCACCTGCATCATCATAGTGACGTCGTTACTGGCGTTTTTCGCAATCCAATCGTCCACTTTTATCATGGCCATCTTTATGACGTCAGCCGCTGTACCTTGCATTGGTGCATTGATAGCCGCTCTCTCAGCCCCTTTTCTTCGGGCGCCATTGCTTGCTTTAATATCTGGAAGATATAAGCGTCGACCAAACACAGTTTCAACGTAACCTTTTTCCTTAGCACTTTCTCGAGTACTGTCCATATAATCGAGTACCCCAGGGTAGCGCTCAAAATATAGGTCCATATATTTCTGTGCTTCGTGGCGCGGAATATTAAGCTGTTTGGCTAACCCGAATGCACTCATGCCGTAAATCAAACCAAAATTAATGGCTTTGGCACTTCTACGCTGCTGCGTGGTAACATCGTCAAGGGCAATGCCGAATACTTCGGCAGCGGTTGCTTTATGTATATCCTTTCCATTCGCAAACGCATCAAGTAAGCCTTTGTCTTTTGACAGGTGCGCCATAATACGAAGCTCTATTTGTGAATAATCGGCTGCGACTATCTTGTTGCCTTTTCTTGGCACGAAAGCTTGTCTAACGCGGCGACCGGCTTCATTTCGAATAGGAATATTTTGTAAATTAGGATCGGTAGAGGATAGGCGACCTGTGGCTGTCACTGCTTGATGATACGACGTGTGAACTCTGCCAGTACGATGGTTAATCATTTTCGGAAGCTTATCGGTATACGTATTTTTGAGCTTAGTTAACCCTCTGTACTCCATAATTTTCTGAGGTAAGGGATATTCTAATGCAAGTTCTTGTAAAACATCCTCAGAAGTTGAAGGCGCTCCTTTTGGCGTTTTCTTAACAATAGGCAACGACATCTTCTCAAAAAGAATATGCTGCAGCTGTTTTGTAGAACCTAAGTTAAATGTTTCGCCTGCTTCTTCGTGAACTTCTTTTTCTAATTCTGCAATGCGAGTTGCCAGGTCTTGGCTTTGTTGACTCAACTGTTGGCTATCAATTAACACGCCCTGTTGTTCCATGCGGGAAAGTACACATGCTAAGGGCACTTCAACATCAATAAGCAGACGCTTTAACGAATCAATTGGCTCAAGCTTCTCCCAAATAGCATGGTGAAGACGAAGGGTAATATCGGCATCTTCTGCCGCGTATGGTCCAGCTTCGTCTAAGTTAATTTGATTGAACGTAAGTTGCTTAGCTCCTTTACCGGCGATGTCTTCAAAATGAATCGTTTTATGGCCTAAGTAGGCTAGTGCTAACGAGTCCATATCGTGTCGCTGCGCCGTGCTATTGAGCATGTAACTTTCTAGCATGGTGTCAAAGCCAATTCCATTAAGCGTAATGTCATAATTGGCCAGTACATTCTTATCGTATTTAATATGCTGGCCAACTTTAATAGAAGATGGAGACTCTAGGATAGGCTTGAGCGTTTCAAGGACATAATCTCTAGATAGCTGATCTGGTGCATCTGGGTAGTCATGGGCCACAGGCACATAGGCAGCTTTGCCCGGCTCTATACAAAAAGAAACACCAACAATTTCAGCATCCATATAGCTGAGGCTCGTGGTTTCAGTATCAAATGCAAACAGCTTTGCTTGTTTTAGCTTTTGCACCCATGCGGTAAATTGTTCTTCTGTAAAAACAATCTCATATTGAGATCGATCGATTTGCGCATCGCCTGAGAAAGCGCTTTCTGATGCATCAACAGAAGAGTCAGACGCGTCGTTTTTAGATGCATCGGATGGCTGGGCATCACCCGCGCTTAAAAGTGCGCTAACCTCTGAATGCCATCGTTTAAATTCATATTCTGCAAATAGATCGCGCAGGGTTTCATTATCTGCCGACGTTGGCATTAACGCTTCTACATCGTAATCGAGATCTAAATCTATACTGATAGTTGCTAACGTATATGACAGCCTAGCTTGCTCTTCATATTCCGACATTTTAGCAGCCATGGTTTTGCTGCCTCGAAAAGACAGATCGGCAATCTTATCCAAGTTCTTGTATATCTCATCGATACCACCGATGCCGTTAAGTAGCGCTTGAGCGCTTTTGTCACCAACGCCCGGCACGCCTGGAATATTATCTACTTTGTCGCCCTTCAATGCTAAGAAATCAATAACCAGATCGGGAGGAATACCAAACTTGGTATTAACGCCCTCAATATCCATTGCCTGATTTGTCATGGTATTAATAAGCGTGACATGTTGATTGACCAACTGCGCCATGTCTTTGTCACCAGTACTGATAACCGTATCTATGCCTTTCTCGGTTGCGTGTTTAGCCAGAGTGCCGATAACGTCATCGGCCTCAACACCCGATTCAACAATTACCGGTAGCCCCATTGCTTTAATAATAGTGTGCAGAGGTGCTATCTGACTTCTTAGCTCGTCCGGCATAGGAGGGCGATTAGCTTTATATTCAGCGTAAATATCGTCTCTAAATGTTTTACCCTTTGCATCAAATATTACCGCCATATGGGTTGGGTTATATTGTTTGATAAGGCTTTTGAGCATATTTACCACGCCATAAATGGCGCCAGTATCTTGCCCTTTAGAGTTTGTTAGCGGCGGCAGCCCATGGAAGGCTCGAAATAGATAAGAAGAACCGTCAACGAGGATAAAAGGAGACTTTTTAGATTCAGGCATAGAGGATAACTTTCCAACATAGATAATGATCGCAAGGATGCCACAGGAAGGGAAAGATCGCCATATAGGGCTGACAGATAACTAGGACAGTGGGCTGTGGATAACTTTGTGATCTAAATATTCAGGCACACTGATCCAATTGATCATGTAAAAATAAAAGATCAAGGCTGAATGCAAGAAAAATAAGGGAATGAAGCAATGATGAGAACACAGCATACCTGCTACAGAACATTCCATTTTATGTGGATAACTTGGTGTACGTGATATTTCGTTTAACCAAATCAGCGCAATAATGTAGCATAAGAATTTACAAAGCATATACGTAATGTTAAGAACTTTTTTAAAAATTTTGGTTGTTTTATAGCCAAAAATTGCATAAGTCATGAACGACCTAGTCTGGAGGAAAAATATGAAGCAAGTTGCTGTGATTCTAAGTGGTAGTGGTGTCTATGACGGCGCAGAGTTACAAGAAGCCGTACTCACTTTGCTTGCTATTGAATTAGAAGGAGCGTCATATCAGTGCTTTGCGCCGAATGTAGATCAGCTACATGTAATTAATCACTTAACCGGCGATGTGGTTGAGGGCGAGACCCGAAACGTATTGATTGAGTCCGCGCGCATTACTCGGGGCGACATAAAGCCGTTAACTGAATGCAATGTCGATGAATTTGATGTGTTAGTCTTACCCGGTGGGTTTGGCGCTGCAAAAAATCTATGTACGTTTGCTGTAGATGGTGCCGATTGTTCATTTAATGAAGATGTATTGACGGTATGTCAGGCATTTGCAAAAGCCAGAAAGCCAGCCGCATATGCATGTATTGCACCTGCACTTGCTGCAAAAGTCTACGGTAACGGCGTAAAACTGACTATCGGCAACGACAAAGGAACGGCAAAAGGGCTAAATGCACTTGGTGCTTCCCACGTTGACTGTGATGTAGATGACGTTGTAATCGACAATGATGTAAAACTGGTGACTACGCCAGCTTACATGCTTGCAGAAAATGTGTCACAAGCTCACCGCAGTATTTCAAAAATGGTAAAAACGGTACTTGGAATGAAGTAACCGAGAAAAATTAGAAACAGGGAGAAAACAAATCGTTTCTCCCTAAGTCATATAGCCCTATAATCGGCGATATAGCGTATTTCGTTTTCTGTTATTTATTCGCGACTTAACATCGTAAGCCATCATAAAAAGAAAGGCATAATAAAATGCACTACCGTGCCATCGTTCGTATTTTAGGGTTACTCATTGCGTTATTCAGCGTCACAATGATCCCCCCCGGTATTGTGTCTCTTATTTACCAAGACGGTAGCGGGCTTCCATTTACGCTTGCTTTTATCCTATGCGTCGTGGGTGGTATGGCGTTGTGGTACCCCAATAGACAACAGAAGAATGACTTACGAGCCAGAGAGGGCTTTTTGATTGTGGCACTGTTTTGGTCGGTGCTGGCGAGTGTTGGTGCTATACCTCTAATATTGCTCGAACAACCCAGCATGACGGTGACCGACGCGTTTTTCGAGTCGTTTTCTGGATTAACCACAACGGGCGCTACGGTAATAGAGGGTATAGATTTTCTGCCGCATTCCGTTCAGTTCTATCGTCAGCAGCTTCAATGGCTTGGTGGAATGGGGATCATTGTACTGGCCGTTGCGATACTGCCTATTTTAGGTGTTGGTGGCATGCAGCTATACCGTGCTGAAACACCTGGTCCGGTAAAAGACAACAAAATGACCCCGCGTATTGCTGATACTGCAAAGCATCTTTGGTACATCTATTTATCAATTACTATTGCGTGTGCCGGTGCATATTGGCTTGCTGGAATGAATGTGTTTGATGCCATATGCCATGCGTTTTCTACGGTCGCCATTGGCGGGTTTTCAAACCACGATGCCAGTTTAGGCTATTTTTCAAGCCCAATGGTTAATGTGGTGTGTACCGTATTCCTACTTATTGCAGCGCTTAACTTTTCACTTCACTACGCCGCGGTAAGCTCTCGCTCTATGCGAGGCTATTTTAAAGATCCTGAGTTCAAAGCCTTTTTTATCATCCAGGCTTCGCTTATTTCTATCTGCTTTTTGGTTCTCACGCTTTCTGGATACTACAGTTCAGCGGAAACGGCCCTTGATCAAGCCATGATTCAGGCCGTTTCAATCAGTACTACAGCAGGTTTTGCAACCACAGATTTCTCGGTATGGCCTACGTTCCTACCTATAATGCTGATTTTTTCAAGCTTTATAGGAGGTTGCGCTAGCTCAACCGGTGGCGGACTAAAAGTAGTACGTGTTTGTTTACTGTTCTTACAAGGCAGGCGTGAAGTTGACAGGCTTATCCACCCCAAAGCAGTGTATGCAGTTAAGTTTGGTGACAGAGCCATGCCTGATAAGGTGGTAGAAGCGGTGTGGGGATTCTTCTCTGCCTATGCCATTGTGTTTGTACTTATCATGATAGGGTTAATCGCCACGGGCTTAGATAATTTAAGTGCGTTTACAGCGACAGCAGCAATGCTAAATAACCTTGGACCAGGCTTAGGCAGCGTTGCGGCAAACTATGCTGATGTCACGGATGGAGGCAAGTGGCTACTTGTATTGGCAATGGTATTTGGACGTTTAGAAGTATTCTCGTTGCTTGTGCTGTTCTCGCCTACGTTTTGGCGAAGCTAACGTTGCAATACGTGTTTATCCGCACTAACAAACAATAACTTGTATTTACTAGCACTAGCCAAAGAAAAAAGCACTAGGCTGAAACAGCTTTTCAACATCACCGATATACTTTTTATCAACTAAGAACAAAATGATGTGATCGTTAGCTTCAATTTTTGTGTCGCTGTGGGCAATAATCACTTGCTCGTCTCTTACCACCGCGCCAATGGTTGTGCCAGGCGGTAACTTAATATCGCCTATCTGTTTACCCACCACCTTAGATGTATTTTCATCACCATGAGCGATGGCTTCGATTGCCTCGGCAGCGCCTCTACGTAGTGAGTAAACGTTCACTATGTCGCCACGCCTTACGTGGGTAAGTAGAGCTGAAATAGTGGCTTGCTGGGGAGAAAAGGCGATATCAATTTCACCACCTTGCACAAGGTCAACATAGGCTCCTCGCTGTATCAGCACCATTGCCTTTTTAGCACCCATGCGCTTGGCGAGCATGGCTGACATAATATTGGCTTCATCGTCGTTGGTAACGGCAATAAAGGCGTCAACCTGTTCAATGTTCTCTTCACCAAGTAACTCTGGATCTGACGCATCACCGCTAAATACGATAGTTTTATCAAGATGTGCAGCTAAGTATTTGGCCCGCTCAGGGCTAAACTCGATGAGCTTAACGTTATGGTTATGCTCAAGCTTTTTTGCCAGCCCAGCGCCAATAAGCCCGCCACCTGCAATCATGATGCGTTTATAGCTAGACTCAAGCTTTTGTAGTTCGCTCATTACGGCCCGAATGTGTTTCGTTGCAGCAATAAAGAACACTTCATCATCTGCTTCTATCACCGTGGTACCTAATGGGCGTATAGGACGTCCACGACGGTATATAGCCGCTACTCTTGTTTCCACATTCGGCATATGGTCTTTAAGAGCTGATAATGCATGCCCAACTAATAAACCGCCGTAATAGGCTTTTACCGCAACAAGACTTGCTTTACCTTCAGCAAATTCTACAACCTGAAGCGCACCAGGATAATCAATTAACCGTTTAATGGCTTTGGTGACGAGTTGTTCGGGTGCAATGATGTGGTCAACGGGAATATCTTGTTGCTTGTAAAGTTGTGCTTGATAAATGATGTACTGCTCAGAGCGAACTCGGGCGATTTTTGTGGGGGTTTTAAACAGGCTATAGGCAACCTGACACGCTAACATGTTACTTTCATCACTGTTCGTTACAGCAATGAGCATATCGGCGTCTTCAGCACCCGCACTGCGCAGTACGTCTGGATGAGAGCCTACGCCGGTAACTACTTGCAAATCGAGTCTATCTTGGAGCGAGCGAAGAATATTAGGGTCGGAGTCAATAACTGTAATCTCGTTATTTTCACCCACCAAATTTTCGGCTAGTGTTCCACCGACCTGACCCGCACCCAAAATGATGATTTTCATCGTTATTACTTTGCCTTATTACACCGATTCGCCAGACGACTTTACCAGCCTCGCATAATAGAAACCATCCATTTGTTGTTCGCCTGGTAGAATTTGGCGACCCGGATTTTCACTGGTTTCTGTTTTAATAAGAGGAACTAATGTTGCGTCATTTGTTTCTGCAACAAAGCGTTTAATTTGCTCTTTGTTTTCTTGTGGCAAAATAGAGCAGGTGGCATAAAGCATGGTTCCACCCGGTTTTAATGTTGTCCAAAGCGCATCGAGTATGTCTCGCTGTAATGTCGCTAAGTTGTCTATATCACTGGACTTTCTAAGCCACCTAATATCAGGATGACGACGGATAACACCGGTAGCTGAGCAGGGAGCATCTAACAAAATACGATCGAAAGGAATTCCATCCCACCACTGTGATGGATGGGTTGCGTCACCTTGCTTTATGTCGACGTTATGTTTCAAACGCGTCATATTTTCATGTACTCGTTGCAGTCGTTTTTCATCAGCATCTAATGCTAAACAATAGGATAGTTTCGGTGCTCGTTCGGCAATATGACCTGTCTTTCCACCTGGAGCAGCACAACAGTCTAAAATTCTTTCCCCATTTTGCGGGTCTAAATAGCGAGCGGCTAACTGTGCGGCGCCATCTTGCACGGCAAAAAAACCTTTGTCGAAACCAGGCAGTGCAGTGATATCTTCTCGCGACTTTAATACAACGCCATCAGGGTGGGAATCACTAAACGAAAACTCAATATTGGCCCGGGTTAACAGTGTTGCAAATTCATCACGTTCAATTTGCTGGGTGTTTACCCTAAGCCATATAGGCGCCATTTCATTAGTTGACTGGCGAACAGTATCTGCATCATCTTGGTATGCGCTCTCTATGGCTTTATAAAGCCATTTAGGCATGCCGCTATTGATAATAGGATCGTCTATAGCCTTGTCGATGAGTTCTTCACGTTGAAAGTTTCGCAGTACTGCGTTTACCAACCCTTTTAAGCCAGTGCCTCCTAAGTATGATGCTGCTGCGACGGTTTCCCCAACAGCGGCATGCTTACTGACTCTTGAAAAGGCGAGTTGGTATAACCCCAGCATAATAAGGTGCTCTATCACCTTTTTGTTACCCTTTAGAGGGCGGTCGAGCAATGTTCTTAGCCAGTATTGCAGTACGGGAAGTTTTCGCATTACACCCAGTGACATCTCTTGAAGCCACGCATTGTCTCTAGCGTTGTGCCGCCGCTGCACACGCTCTAAGCAGTCTCGAGAAGACTTGCCTTGCTCTAGTATTTGATAGATAACCCATGCGCAATCTGCACGCAGGTTCTTTTGTTTAGGTAGCGGAAGGGGCTTCACTTATCGCTCTCTTGACGCAATGAGCGGCCTGTTTCGAACCACGCTTTGCGTGCGTTAATGACATCAGCCGCGGGCAAGGGCTTTTTACCTGGAATCTGCAGGAGTGTGATTGTGAGCGCATCTTTCCCTGTCGCTACTGTTATTCCCTCTTTACTGGAGTTAACAATAGTACCAGGGAAGGCGTTATTGATAAGCGGTGTTACATGCGCTTCCCATACTTTGATATTCTGATCTTCAACCTTCATCCACGCCACTGGCCAAGGATTAAACGCTCTGATATTTCTTTCAATTTGCTCTGCGCTGTCTTCCCATTTAATCAAGGCTTCTTCTTTAGATAGCTTTTTCGCGTGGGTCGCAAGCGCATCATCTTGCTTTTGAGGAATTAGCGATTCAATGTTGTTTAAAACGTCAACTAGGGCTTTAGGGCCAAGTTCGGCAAGTTTGTCGTACATCGTTGCGCTAGTATCTTCAAAGGTGATAGGTAGCTTGGCTATATGCAACATGTCGCCGGTATCTAAACCTTCGTCCATTTGCATAATGGTAACGCCTGTTTCGGCGTCACCTGCCCAAATTGCTCGCTGTATTGGTGCGGCACCACGCCACTTAGGCAAAATAGAGCCGTGAACATTAATGCAGCCTAGTCTGGGCGCATCTAAGATTATTTTTGGCAGTAACAATCCGTAAGCAACAACCACCATAATATCGGCATCAAGTGCGCAAAGCGTTTGCTGCGCTTCGTCATCTTTTAAGGAGACTGGTTGGTAAACGGGTATGTTGTGCTCTTGGGCTAATTGCTTTACCGGGCTTGCAGTGAGTTTTTTTCCTCGACCGGCAGGGCGGTCTGGTTGCGTATAAGCGGCGATAATATTGTGCTCACTGTCAATCAATGCCGACAAGTGTTTAGCTGCAAAATCCGGTGTACCGGCAAAAATAACGTTAAGTGGCGCTGTCACGATTTTCCTTAAGCTTTCGCTGCTAATCGGGCTTCTTTTTCAAGCTTTTTGCGAATACGCTGACGCTTTAGCGGCGAGAGATAATCGATGAAAAGAATGCCTTTCAAGTGATCGAGTTCATGCTGTATGCAAATTGCTAACAGACCCTCAGCCTCTAATTCAAATGCGTCACCATTTTCGTCAAGTGCCTTCACTGTGATAGCTTCTGCACGTTCAACTTTTGCATAGTTGCCCGGCACAGAAAGACAGCCCTCTTCGCTTATGGTCTCGCCTTCTTTACGCGTGATTTCAGGGTTGATGAAAACCCGTGGCTCGTTTTGCTCTTCCGATACATCCATAACCACTACACGAACGTGACGATCTACCTGAGTAGCCGCTAGGCCAATGCCTTTTTCGTCTTTCATCGTTTCGAACATATCCGCAACGAGTTGCTTAATTTCATCGTTAACGCTATCTACCGGTTTTGCTACCGTGCGAAGACGCTCATCTGGAAAACTTAATACATCTAATATTGCCATTTGTCGCTTACTTTGCCTTTTCGCTGTATAAATTTATATACGAACTATTTACCAATGCACTTTTATGTGCGTACATAACAATTATTCTAACGTATAACATGGGCTTTAGTGCAATTTTTTGTCGAAGTCCTTTAAGAATATGTCTAAGTATCGATATAATGATATCGAGACCAATATAATAATAAGCGATAAAGGATTTTTTGCAGGTGGTTAATTTGAAAAAGCGATTATATAAATACAGTCGAGTAATGTTGGCAGCTGTTCTGGCAATTGTTGCACTACCTGTAGCGGCGTTGCAGTTGAAGGATAAGGCTCCTCAAACCTATGTTGTTGAACGAGGAGACACTCTTTGGGATATCGCGAGTATATTCCTCAACGAGCCGTGGCTGTGGCCCGAGCTATGGCGTACGAATACGCAAATAGATAATCCGCATTTAATTTATCCCGGCGATGTGATTGTTGTCGGTATGGTAAATGGTAAGCCCGTTTTTTCAGTCGAAAGAAATAAGCCGCTGTTATCACTTTCACCTCAAGCAGAAAAGCGCGTTAAAGTGTCACCAATAAGTACATTAGATTGGAGCGAAATTGCACCGTTCATTAATCAACACACTATTCTTGACGGTGACAGTTACGAAGTTCTGCCAAAAGTACTTGGCAATAGAGATGCTGCGGTGCGCTTTGCCACAGAGAACTTAGTAGTTAGCGAATCAAACTACAATACCCCAGATCAGTTACACATCGTGAGAAAGCATTCTATTATAAAAAACCTTGATGGCAGAGAGTTGGGCGTTCAGATTTCACATGTTGCAGAGGCTTCGGTATTTAAAGAATCGATAAACGACGATTCAATGCTGTTGTCTTTAACAAAATCAACGCAAGAGGCAAACTTAGGTGACAAACTGTACGATGGCGATTTTTCTCATGAAAAAAGTCTTGTTTTAAAGCCTGCACAAGGGCAACGAGGCTTTATTGTGGGCGACGTGGACGACTATGATTTACTCGGTAAATACGATGTAGTGATTTTAGATTTAGGCAACGCAGACGTAGAGCCTGGTACCGTAATGGGTATATATGCAACGGGGCCTTCTATTATTAACGATGACTTGCCAAAATATGTGAGTAAATCAGACATGAAAAGTGACACCGGCTGGTTTGTAAATGCTGTGGAGCAGCCTGCACTCAAGGTCGGAGAGGTAATCATTTATAAAACCTTTAATGCGGCAAGCTATGGTTTGATCACACGAGCGAGTATGGGTATTAAGCGCGGTTTCATTGTTGCTCACCCCTAACGACACGTACTAATCATTGCCGCACCTAATTGGAGCGGCAATGCATCACAACTCTGCATCTTTCACAGCACAATCGATGGCGTGGATACGCCTTGCGTCCGCATATAGCGTAGCCACAAAAAAGTGGTTAACACTATTAGCTGAACTTAATTGCACTCCCGAAGACCTAACTGCACTTACGAATAAAACGGTGTTAAAAAACGCGCCAGAAAACGTGGATAAAACGGTAGCGCTATTGGTTGAAAAAATATCCGAACAATCGGTGAAAAAAGCAATAGCGTGGTTAGATGGCTCAGCAGAGCGCTACATTATTACTTTTGGGTGCCATGAGTATCCTGAAATGCTCAAAACACTAGATAGTCCTCCCTTAGTCCTTTTTGTTATTGGAAATCCACTACTTTTGCAACAACCTCAAATTGCGATGGTGGGAAGTCGACGTGCTAGTCATCAAGGAAAAACCATTGCAGAAGACATGGCAACAGCACTTGCTGACGCTGGTGTAACGGTAACCAGCGGTATGGCGTTAGGGATTGATGCCGCAGCCCATAAAGGTGCACTTAAAGGTGTAGGTAAAACAATTGCCATAATGGGAACAGGCCCAGATACAATTTATCCCTATAAGCATAGGCCATTACATGCTGATATTATTAATGCCGAAGGCGCCGTAATAACAGAGTTTTTTCCTGGTGTGCCAGCCAGAGCGTGGCATTTTCCAAGAAGAAATAGACTAATTGCTGCAATATCGCTCGGAACGCTGGTGGTAGAGGCAAAAATTAAAAGCGGCACCTTGATTACCGCGAATTTGGCCGCAGATCTAGGGCGAGATGTTTTTGCCATTCCCGGAAGTCTATATCATTCTTATTCTGAGGGTTGCCATTGGTTAATCCAGCAGGGCGCTAAATTAGTGACTAACGTCAATGATATCTTTGACGAACTTGCCATAGAGCCCTTGTGTACGAGAGAAGTGGGTAAGGTTGAGAATGAAAAAAGTGAAGTGAATAGCTTGGCAACTGACAAATTATTAGCTAGTGTGGATTACGACGTTACCGCAATAGATGTTATAGCGCAGCGCGGCTCCTTGCCTGTACAGCAGGCAATGGCATTATTATTAGAATACGAGTTGTGCGGTTTAGTAACTGCTGTCCCTGGCGGTTACATTAAATTGAGGGGCAAATAAAATGTTCGATATCCTCATGTATCTGTTTGAAAATTTCATCCATAGTGAGACTGAAATACGTGTCGATCAAGATGAACTGACCGATGAACTCGTGCGCGCAGGGTTTCATCACGACGAGATATACAAAGCGCTAGCATGGCTAGAAAAGCTGGCCGCCTTGCAAGAGACAGACATCAAGCCTTACTTTTGCAAAGGAATTAACACAAGTCTAAGTCGTATCTATACCCACGAAGAGCAAATGCGTTTGGATGTGGAGTGTAGAGGGTTTTTGATGTTTCTTGAGCAAGTAAATGTACTTGATGCATCCACCCGTGAGATGGTTATAGACCGCGTTATGGAAATAGACTCTAACGAGTTTTGTTTAGAAGATCTAAAGTGGGTGGTATTGATGGTGCTCTTTAATGTGCCGGGAAAAGAAAAGGCCTATGCACAAATGGAAGATTTACTCTTCGAAGAGCCAGATGGTGTTTTGCATTAATATCACTATTTCATTATTCCTAATGTTCTCTTTGCTAGCACGACGTTTACACCTTGTGGCTGCCAGAGAGGACGGTTTCAAGTGCATCTCGTGAATATTCATGTCTAAAATAGACCACTCGCTGTTTTCTGCACACGAGCATGCATTAGAAGAGAGCTTTGGGGACTGCCCAGAGTGCGGCAAACCACTGCATATCAAAAACAGTAAAACGGGCCCTTTTATTGGGTGTACCGCCTATCCAGAATGTCACTTCAGTAAACCGCTACATGACAACCAAACAGCCTTATTAAAAACGTTAGATGGCGTAACGTGTCCCGAGTGCCAATCTGAACTTGGGATTAAAAAAGGGCGTTACGGCATGTTCATTGGCTGCACTAATTTTCCTGAGTGTCACTTTATCGCGCCGCTAAAGCAGCAGGAAGAAACTCAGGTTCGCTGCCCAAAATGTAAGTCGGGGGAGCTAATTTCTCGCACCAGCAAGTTTGGAAAGCAGTTTTTTGCATGCAATCATTATCCTAAGTGCCGTTATGTGCTAAATTTCGAGCCAATAAACGAGCGTTGCCCCGAGTGTGATTGGGGTGTATTGATTGATAAAAAAGGCCAATATGTTTGTCCGCAACCCTCCTGCAGCTTTAAAAAATAATCACCATCTAGAGATAATTAACAATGTCTGATACCCAAAAAGGGCAAGTGGATGTATATAATCCAGTTAAGGTCGAGCAGACCACGGCTGACCCTGTTGTAGAAGCATTTCGCGCTGGTAAGTTATTGGTTTACCCAACTGAAGCCGTTATGGGCATCGGATGTGACCCCGATAACAAAGAAGCTGTGGAGTTACTGCTTCAAACTAAACAACGTTCCGTGGAAAAAGGTGTCATTCTGATTGCTGCTAATTATAGCCAGCTTCTGCCTTACGTTAATGACGAGGCGGTATTACAACATAGGCGAACTGATATTTTTTCAAGTTGGCCAGGCCCTATCACGTGGTTGCTGCCAAAATCGAAGACGGCGCCGCATTGGATTACTGGCTCTCACGATAAAATCGCTGTGCGTGTGACTAATCATCCATTAGTGGCAGAGTTATGTAATAAAGTAGGCAAGCCGATAGTATCCACAAGTGCTAATTTGGCAGGTGAACCACCAACACTTTCTATTGAAGAAGCAAGAAGCGTATTTGAAGACAGTGTTACTTACGTCACAGGGGAAGTCGGCGGAAACGAGAAACCAAGCACAATTAGAGACGGTGATACGGGAGAGATAATAAGATCATGAAGCCAGCACAATTACTCGATGGTAAAAATGCAGCCGATGTTATCGAAACAGTAAAAGCGTATTTACTGAATCTTCAGGATACCATCTGCCAAACCATAGAGTTAGCCGATGGAAAAGGACAGTTCACTGAAGACAGCTGGGTGCGAGAAGAAGGAGGCGGTGGCCGATCTCGCGTGATGAAAAATGGCGCTGTAGTAGAGCAGGGCGGTGTGAACTTCTCACATGTGTTTGGTAGCCAAATGCCTGCGTCTGCAACCGCCAATAGACCTGAGCTAGCGGGCCGAAACTTTCAGGCCATGGGCGTATCTCTCGTTATTCACCCGCAGAATCCTTACATTCCAACCTCTCATGCCAATGTACGATTTTTTATAGCTGAAAAAGAGGGTGAATCTCCTATTTGGTGGTTTGGTGGTGGGTTTGACCTAACGCCTTTTTACCCGTTCAAAGAGGATGTTCAACACTGGCACGATACGGCGAAAAAGCTCTGTGCACCTTTTGGTGAAGAGGTGTATTCAAAGTACAAAAACTGGTGTGACGATTACTTTTATCTCAAGCACCGCAACGAGACTCGTGGCGTGGGCGGACTCTTTTTCGATGACCTTAATGCGTGGGGTTTCGATCAGTCATTTGCTTTTATGCAAGCAGTAGGTAATGGCTATATTGATGCTTATGTACCCATCATTGAAAGACGAAAAAATACTGCTTTCGGTGAAAGAGAGCGTGATTTCCAGCTATACCGACGAGGGCGTTATGTTGAATTCAATTTAGTATTCGACCGTGGCACACTCTTTGGTTTGCAAACAGGAGGAAGGACAGAGTCTATTTTGATGTCGATGCCTCCACTAGCTCGTTGGGAGTACTGCTATTCACCATCCCCAGGCAGCGCAGAGTCGAAGCTTGCCGATTGGTTAAAGCCAATGAATTGGTGAGCCCCTCAGTGTCAATTTGAGTTTTTGACCGATTGTCAGAACAGCGAAAGCCGTACGGTATCGACCTACGGCTTTTTTTTTATTCTGGTCCTTTTCTAAATCACTCGCTTCTCCAGCGAGTTAAGTAACCTGAATCCCTGTTAAGGTAATAACAAAGCGTATTATCTGCTACGATTGATCTACATCAACCAGCGCTTTTATGTTTAATCAGCGAACTGGGTATATTGCGCTAGATCAATTTCTTGTACTCTAAAATAGGTAAAGTGGCGTCATCTTATTTAAACACACGAGAGACACACAATGCGTACACATACTCTTTCAGCACTTTGTCTTACTCTGGCAGCTATTGCCCCTTTCGCTAATGCTCATCAGCAAGGTGATTTTCTAGTTCGAGGTGGTTTAACTACCGTCGCACCTGACGAGACTACTTCAAATATTTTAGCGGGTGGAGAAGACCTAGGCGTTGCCCTAAATATTGGTAACGATACTCAATTAGGTCTCAATATCGCTTACTTTATAACTGATAATATTAATATTGAGTTACTGGCTGCCACGCCATTTAAGCATGATGTTGAATTTTCAGTGGCAGATCCACTAGGCACAGGTAATCAACTTGGTGAAGTTACTCACCTACCTCCAACCCTTACCGCAAACTATTATTTCAACGATGCTAGTTCAGCGTTTCAGCCTTATATAGGCGCGGGTATCAACTATACTTTCATCTTTGATGAAGCGTTTACATCAGCCAATAATGAAGCAGGGTTAAGCGACTTATCTCTTGACAATTCTTTCGGCCTATCAGCACAAGTGGGTATGGATTATGTCGTTGATAATAACTGGCATGTAAACGCATCGGTGCGCTTTATCGATATCGATACTGAAGCTACCTTCAAAGTTGGCGAGGTAAACGGTGCGGTGGAAGATATTGAAATTGACCCTTGGGTTTACACCATATCTGTGGGCTATACCTTTTAGGTAGTATTTTGTAATAGGTTACTGTGTAGTACCGTTCTAAAAAAGTGCAGATTTTTAAAGCGAAGCATTGCACTACGACAAAAGCCGATAAGAGCCTCATCGTCAAAAGAAGAGTTGCGCGTTATCATCAGGTCAACATGCCCTAGAATTTGATAACGCGTTTTTTTATTTTGAATTGATCATATGTTCTGCCAATTGGTCTAGCGACTGCAGCAGCTGATTGGCCAGTATAAAATCATCGGTAGTGGCAAACATTGCCTTTCTCATGCAGTACATCCACTGTGATTTCAAATCTGGCGTGACAGAAAACGGTAAGTGGCGAGCTCTTAATCTAGGGTGACCGAATTGCTGTTGATAATCATCAGGTCCTCCCATCCATAAACTTAAATAAAGAAAGAAAACATGCCGAATTCTATCTAGAGGCATAGGATGCATAGCCAATAACTCTGATGCTATCGAATCGGACTCCATGATATCGTAAAACCGATTGGCTAATTCTCGAACCTTATCTTCTCCACCTAAGCGATAATATGGTGTAGTCTCTTTTACTTTATTTTCACCTTTTCGTTTTAAATTAAAGAAGTCACGTATTCCCATGAAAAAATTCGCCGTATTTGGAAACCCTATTGAGCAGAGTTTATCACCAACCATTCATCAAATGTTTGCTGATCAAGTTGGGGAAAAAATTTCTTATGAAAAGATACTTGCGCCCGAAGACAGTTTTATTGAAGTTGCCAAAGCGTTTTTAGCACAGGAGGGTGCAGTGGGTTGCAACGTCACTATGCCTTTTAAGCTTGATGCCTTCAACCTAGCAAAGGTAGATGATCAAGCAGCCAAAGATGCACAAGCCGTTAATACACTAATGAATAGTGACACTGATGAGCTATTAGGGTTCAACACAGATGGCGTAGGGCTAGTTAACGATTTACTGAATAGCGGCGTGGAAATTAAAGACAAGCGCGTGTTGCTTATTGGTGCTGGTGGCGCAGCCCGTGGCGTAATATCCCCTTTATTAAACGCAGGGGCTGCTTCTTTAACTATTGCGAATAGAACGAGAACCAAAGCTGAAGAAGTGGCAAACGCTGCTTCAAACCCAAAAGTGCAGGTGGTGACCCTTGAAGATATCGCAACGATAGCACCTCATATTATTATCAATTCAACAGCCGCTAGTTTAAGTAATGAGCTGCCGTGTAGTTTAGATGACGGTGTTCTTCAAAATTGCGAAGTGGTTTATGACATGGTTTACAAAAACTCGCCCACGCGCTTTATGAGAGATGCGGCCGGGCTGGGTGTAAAGACCCAGATAGATGGGCTAGGGATGTTAGTTGAACAAGCTGCCGAAGCATTCTATATATGGACAAGAAAGCGCCCAGATACATCGGATATTGTAAAGCGGGTGAGAGATATCGTTGAGCAAGGCGATAAGCGAAACTAGTTCGCTTCTTCAAGATACTCATCTTTTAATACAACGTAGTTAACGGCAGATTGTTTTAAGAATGCCCTTTCAGCGTCTTTGAGCGGTCTTTTCTTTTGCATGGGGTTGCCAACATAAAGAAATCCGCTTTCAAGTCGTTTATTCGGCGGTACTAATGTACCTGCGCCAATGAACACATCGTCTTCAACAACAACGCCATCCATTACAATTGCGCCCATACCGACCAGAATACGATTACCTAATTGGCAGCCATGTAGCATACATTTATGCCCTACGGTAACATCGTCACCAATAATAAGTGGAAACCCATCAGGATTTTTCTCTGATTTACGGGTAACGTGTAAAACGCTGCCGTCTTGAATATTACTGCGAGCGCCAATACGAATCTTGTTTACGTCACCGCGCGCAGCAACTAAAGGCCAAATACTGGCATCATCTTCTAATACTACATCACCTACAATTCTTGCCGAGTCATCAATATAGACATTCCTGCCTAATGTAGGAGATACGCCTTTAAAACTATCAATCGATTTATGCATTACACACTCTTGGAAATACAGCTGTAAATTAACACCCCAAACTTTAGCAGTAATAGAGGTATGTTTATACTATATGGCTGTTATAGATCATCTTCTCCTACCCAGTCGGCTTAGGGAATGTTGAAAAGAAAAATGATAAAGTAGCGCGCTAACAAAGTAACAGAGATGAACTAATGCCAAAGCGCTACGTATTTTTTACTTCACTTGCCTATGCCTACCCAATATATAGACCTATACAAGAAGTCATAAGGGCCAGAGGAGATGAAGTCGCTTGGTATTTGGAGGATGGATGTCCAAACTTACTTTCAGAAGATGAAGTTAGACTTACCTCTTTAGAAGATATAAAAGAATATAATCCTCTGGCTATATTTGCCTGTGGAAATATCATCTACCATTTCCTACCTGGTATAAAGGTGTCGCTGTTTCATGGTTACCCGATAGGTAAGCGAGGAGAGAAAAGTAGTGAAAAAGATGATCACTTCTCTATTCGCGGGTGGTTTGATATGTACTGTACTCAGGGGCCAAGTAGCACAGAGTATTTTAAGCAGCTTGAGGCAAAACATCAGTTTTTTAAAGTGTACCAAACAGGGTGGGCTAAAGTAGACGACTACTTTTCTTCTTATAAGCAAGAAAGCGACGTTCCAACGGTTCTTTATTCTACTACGTTTTCTAAAGGTATCACCTCTGCCCCTGTGTTAGTCGATACAATCAGTAAGCTAGTAAAAGAAAAGAAGTGGAACTGGCGTTTAACATTTCATCCTAAACTCAACGATCAAGCACTATTAAATAGATATCGTCAGTTAGCAGCTGAGCACAGCAACGTTACATTCGTTGATAACGCCAGCCTAGAGGACTTTCGAAAGTCGGATGTGATGTTGTGTGACAGTAGTTCAATCATTCTTGAGTTTATGCTGATGGATAAGCCTGTTGTTACGTATAGGAACACAAATCCAGGAGAGCATTTACTCAATGTTACAGAAGTAGGTGATGTGGGAAATGCCATTGAAGTAGCATTAACACGCCCAGAAATACTAATGAAAGAAGTAAATAAGTTTGCTCAGTATCATGAAGCTTATAGAGATGGGCGCAATTGCGAACGTATTTTGAATGCTTTAGATGACTTTAACGATAACTACAAAGGTAAGATAAAACCCAAGCCGCTTAATCTTTGGCGTAAGTTCCGGTTAAGGAATAAGCTGAAATACTGGAAATAGTTGGTATTTTGAGCGTTTAAATCGAATATGACACTTTTTTTAAAATAAGTGTTGACGTGAGCGCTCATTTCCCTAAAATGCGCATCCGCTTCGGGGGAAAAGCAAAACAGCAACCCTCCTGAAGTAAGTCTCTACTACCTTTATAGGCCAGTAAAGACGGGAGTTAAGAAGAAACG
>NZ_JAPVOT010000032.1 GCF_027257845.1 Alteromonas sp. BMJM2
ATCGATTCCACAATAGTACGGATGTGTATTAGTATAAAAGTTCATTGAGTTTTCTCCCTTGGTTTGGTCGCCTATTAGGATAAACTTAGTTTATGCTGATAGGGAGGAGGCTCAATGATTATCAAACGCATTAACACTCGCTGCGCTCGCTAGGGACAAAAACACGTAGGCTCCCTTCGCTTCGCTCGGTATTATAGCCTACGTATTTTTGCCCGTTGTGCGGGTGTTATATTCTTAAGAGTAGATTTGACCAAATCGTATCTTAAATTAATTGTCTTAATGGTAGGGTTAAGTCTCAGTGCCTGTATGAGTCAACCCGAGAAACCAACAGATGCCATGGTTCTTTCAAATATTAATGCTTTGGCTATTCAAGCCCAATCATGCTTAGATTCAGAGTATCAAAGAAGTGATAACTGCTTATTATTTACCCATCAATATAAAAACGGTGGATTTGAAAGCATGGAGTTATTCAAAGACAGATTGGCAGTTATTTTTAAAAAAGATCCCGATGAAGGATTAAAAGCTACTGAACAAATTATAATTATAGGAAATGCAGTTGTCTTTTTGGCACGATCATAACAAACCGGTCAAGATCACTCCCTGCGGTCACTGGGACGGATACACGCGGGGCGGCTTCGCCATTATGCCCCACATGTCTGCGCACCTTATTTAAAAGTTAGTTGCCTACAGGAAATTTTTGCTTTTGGTGTAAAACCCGAAGAATGTGAATAATGTCGTCTTTTATGAAATATGAAACAATCATTGAAACCTCTGGAATTATTAACAGCCTTCCCGGTATCCCCTCTCTCTCCAATCCCATAAGAGATTGCTGATTCAAGTTTTCAACTTTTTTCTCTATTATTGCATCAGTTTTTTCTGCTGCTAATGGGTTAAATTCGTATAAAAACTCGAAAATAGCCTCACGATCGTCCAACGAACTTTTTTCCCAAACGATCATTTTTTGGCTTTATTCCTAATTTTCATTTTTCGAGCTTCCATGTCCAAGTTTGCGTCTTCATGACTGACAAACTTACTTTGCCCACTTTCTAATTTATTAAACGCAGCATTAACCTCTTCAGTAAGCCACTGCTCATGGGTAATTATTTTGCGTTGCTGTTCAGCAAGCTCTTCCGTAAGCTCTCTACAAGCGTCACTTAAAGTGCGTCCTTGGCTTTCGGCCATTATCTGAGCTAGCCGTTTAGTTTCTTCATCTACTCTAAACTGAATACGGGTATCCATGATAAACTCCCTATGAAATGTGCTCACAAATGTTAGCACACCTATTGAATTTACGGCAACTATCGAACTCTTTAACTCAGTCGCTGGCGCTGCTTGGGACAAAAACGCGTAGGCTCCCTGCGCTTCGCTTGGTATTGTAGCCTACGTATTTTTGCCCGTTATGCGGGTGTTAGATACTACTGAGCAAAAATTAGCCCCACTGACATCTTAACGCTATAATGTTTTAATGTTACTTAAGTGGAGACTTATACATGAGTACTTTATCAAAACGATCAACCGTCTACTTCGAACCAGCAATTCATAATGCTTTGAAACTGCGGGCAGCATCATCAGATACCTCAATATCAGAACTGATTGATGAAGCAGTAAGACTCCTTTTGAAAGAAGATCAAGAAGATTTGGCTGCGGTAAGACAAAGGGCTAAAGAGCCCGACATTTCCTATGAGGACTTGCTAAACAGTCTGGAAGCTGATGGAAAAATATAGTGTCACTTTCAAGAAATCAGTAGTAAAAGACTTTAGGACAATTCCGAAGTCGGACGGTAAAGAGATCCTCGCCAAAATCGACTTATTAGCTGAAAACCCGCGAAGAGATGGAGCAATTAAGCTTAGCGGACTCGACTTGTATCGTATCCGGCAAGGTCTTTATAGAATTATTTATGAAATCCGAGAAACCGAGCTTGTAGTACAGGTGATAAAAGTCGGGCACCGCTCCGATGTTTATAAACGTACCTAACAAACGACTATGACGTCAAGTTTAAAATTTAAGCTCACTCACTGCGTTCGTGAAGCAGTTACTCATCCGCGCTTTCGCTTTGGGGGCCCTTATTGCTGGGTTTCTAGGGTATATTTTATTCATTCATAGCATCCAATCATCCAATGTTTCTGAAATGCTTATAGCCTCTCAGTCCGTCAGCCTTTTAACTTAAGACAATAAAAAGAATTTGAAGGCCTACCACTGTACAAATTTAGAAACGAGTTTAAGTATATTCGAAGACCTCCAAGGTCTATTTTTATCAAATAAAAAA
This sequence comes from Alteromonas sp. BMJM2, assembly GCF_027257845.1. Taxonomy (GTDB): domain Bacteria; phylum Pseudomonadota; class Gammaproteobacteria; order Enterobacterales; family Alteromonadaceae; genus Alteromonas. Next base: position 2,267 of record NZ_JAPVOT010000032.1, read on the forward strand.
CTTTTCGGAACAGAAGAGCAAACGAATAAATTTATCTTAGAAGTTAAAGAGCAATTGAGTAACGAGGGCGTGTGTACATGCCTAATAAAACGCTTAAGTCTTTCGACAAAAGCGGGCTCACCTTACCTAGTAACGCTGAAATTAACTTCAGACATAGGCAAGGTGTACAAATAAACATTTGGTGGCAATGTAAGTCCACACGTTCCTCGCAATGAACAACGGCGTTTGGGCTTCTAACAAAACATTAAGTCACTCACTTCGTTTGCTGGGACGCTAACACGTGGGCTGCTTCGTATATTAGCCCACGCCCCTGCGCCCCTTGTTTTAAATTTATATGCTCAGGCGTACAGAATTTGGATAATAGTTTTTTTAAAAGGCCCTTGTATACTTTTATCAATAATGCCACAAAACAAAAAAACCAGTGTAAACACTTATAAATGGAATTATTATGACACTAGTACCCTACTCCAACTTAAAGCCTAATAACCTAGGCGCATTATTGTGTATCGCGCGCTACCTAGCCTAGTTGGGATACGTTTTCTTTGGACTCGCTATGGTGTTGTTTCTCGCTGTTACGCTGAATTACTTTTCCCGAAATGAGCCAACTCTGGTCAGAGGAAGCCCTAGGTACAGCTATCAACTTAGCTTGAAGAATAAGTTTGGCCGTGTGATGCACTGGGTTACCCCCTCGATACTGTCCATCACTTTTCGAGACCTTTTATATTGTCTTATCAATTACTTGCCTAAGTCTCAAGAAGCGCTACTATAGGCGCATCAATTTACGATGGCTTTATTTAAATGGACGTTTCTTTACCCTTGCGCAAGTTGCTTACCACTGCGCAACAGTCATTTCAGTATACTTCACGTACTTTTGGCAAGTTTGCTACTCAGCTATTTTATACTTCAATAATAGGTTTGAAGAAACTAGGCAGTTTGCTTTCACACCTTCAATCGTTTTGGAAAAGCTTAACGTTTGCTCAGCTATGTTTTTTAATCTCGTTAGTCATCTTAATAGTAATGGTGTCTCTAGATAGTTTAGAGTTTGTTTACACCACAATACCCAGTTTTATTATTCTGGCCGGACTAACCCATGAATTCTGGCCGCACTTTCTGAAAATATGGGATAGCTTGCAGGGCAAAGCCTTTATTCTTACCTTTTACGCCATAATGGCTAACACCGCTTTGGCTTCGGCCTCTGGTTTGGTCAATGAAGTAACTCGTGTAAGCGCCGAACACTTAACTTATAGCCAAAATGTAGCGCTTATTATCAACATACCCACTTGGTTTATCTTATCTAGCTTTTTAATGCTATTAGCTGTACAGATATTATTTCCTTTGTACCTATTGCTGCTGATAGTCCTCAAGCCATTTGGTATTGATAAAACCTGGCACAAACCGCACTATCGTTTTCCTCTTACTACAGCTGTAATTCGATACATATTGGCAACTTATTTGTTGATATTTTTTCTATTCGGGAGTATCCAATCTGGTTTTTTGAACCAAAGCAGTCCCGTATTAGGCTCTGTTTATGTAGGTTTCATTAATGCTGATGGTGAAGTTGACACTTCGGACAATGCCTCAACTGACTTTGAAGAAGCTAATTTATCGACTCCTTCCTCGGAAGTAAAAAACACGGAACAGGAACAGGAACAGGAAGACGAAGACCATTTTTCTCGCGACGCAATAATAAGAAAAAGTGATGGCATTAAGTTGACGCAAAAAGAAATTTTAGCTGAATTTATTTATTCGTATGAAGCAAACCTATACTCGCGCTGCAAGCACCCTGAAAATACCAGAGTGATAGAGCTCAATGATTACGAAATACTCACTGTGAAAAAATCGGAGACTGCGGATTTAGGCTATGAATTTGAGGTAATTGCCTGTGTTTCTCCCGGTATAAATTCAACGTCGTGACCATCAGTAGATTCACTAAAGCACTACAGCCTTTGCTCCTGTAACCCTATTTTTTATCGGTTTTGCACATGCATTGTAGTTTAACCTGCACCGGTGATATGGCGACATACTCTGTAACTAATTATCATTGACCATAAAAGGTTCGAAGCGCATGCTTAGTATTCAACATCAACGTGTTACCTGTTTTGCTCCTAGCCAAATAGTTATGTGTGGCAGCAAGAGCCTGAATGTAAAGTAAACGTAAAAGCCGGTTAATACGGTAAAGCTAAAAACAAACGAGAATAATATGAAGAAACTATCCTTAATAGCAGCGAGCGTTATGACTATATTGCTAACTGGCTGTAGTGAAGGCCCGAGCAATGCTGAAACATCACCGTCAATGGAAAAGAAAGCGTCTCAAATTGCAAAAGCCAGTGAAAATGTTGATATGGGCGCGTCTTTCAATGTGCCTGTGGAATATTTCACACTAGATAACGGTTTAAAAGTTGTTTTATCTAAAGATAATACCTCTCCAACGGTTACGGTGGCAGTGTACTACAACATTGGGTTTAGAAATGAACCTAAGAACCGCACAGGGTTTGCTCATTTATTTGAGCATATGATGTTTCAGGGGTCTGAGAATTTAGGCAAAATGGAGTTTATACAGCTAGTCAACGACAACGGCGGTGTACTTAATGGCTCTACCCGCTTCGACTATACCAATTACTTTGAAATTATACCTGCGCACAAATTAGAAACCTTCCTATGGGCTGAAGCCGATCGAATGAAAGGCTTAGCCATCACTCAAGAAAATCTCACTAACCAGCAAGGCGTGGTGAAAAACGAAGTTAAAGTGAATGTGTTAAACCAACCTTATGGCGGTTTCCCGTGGTTAGACATGCCTCAGTATGCTTACAACAATTGGTATAATTCACACAACTTCTACGGTGATCTTGCAGACCTCGATGCCGCTAACTTAGAAGATGTCGACTCGTTCTTTAATATGTATTACTCGCCCAATAACGCAGTGTTAGCTGTCGTAGGCGACATTGATGTTGCAGAAGCGAAAGCGATGGTTGAACAATATTTTGCCGCTATTCCGTCGGCCGAGCTTGCGCCACAGCCCGACTTATCGGAACTTCGTCAAGAAAAGGAAAAAGTGTTTAACAAGTACGATAAGCTAGCGCCGAAACCCGCCTATGCCTTTTCTTACAAAATGCCAGAGCGCAATACACCTGAATATTACGCAATGGGCATAATCGACCAAATTCTTGTTCAAGGTGAGGACAGCTTACTTTATCAAGAGTTAGTTAAAGACAAACAAATTACCGGAAGCGTGAGCGGTGGTATTAACCATCTTCTTGGCAATATGTTTAATTACAACGGCCCCATGCTATGGACGAGCTCGTTTACGCACGATGAAAACGTTAGCAGAGATACCATTACAAATGCTATCGATAACGTCGTTAATAAACTGCAAGAACAACCTCTGTCTGATGAAGAAATGTCACGGGCCATTGTGAAAATTCGCTCTAGCCTTTTCGATGCCGTCGATGGTTTTTACGGGTTTGGCCGCGCAGATTTATTGGCAAGTTTTGCATTATTCGATGATGAGCCAAGCAAAATAAATGATATTGAGGCTAATTTTAAAAAGGTAACGCCAGAGCTCATAATGCAAACGGTGAAGGAATACTTGCGTCCTACTAACAGAACCATCTTAACGATAACACCGGGTGAAGCACCCAACGAAGACAATGCAGAAGAGTCTGAGCCACAACCTACCGAAGTAGAGCGCAATAATAACGAGCTAGGAGAGTAACAATGAAGATAACAAAAACAATGACGAAAACACTTCTTGCTACGTCAATTATTGCATTCTGCTCTTTTCAGTCAATAGCAAAAGAAGCTCCTCCCACGGGAGGCGAACCGAAAAATTTCTCATTGCCAGCTACTGAGACAATGACCTTGGACAATGGGCTAAAAGTTACTTTTATTCCCTACGGCACTACGCCAAAAGTCACGCTTCAGCTGAGAACCAATACGGGGAACATTGACGATGGCGAGCATGTTTGGCTTTCAGACATCAGCTATGAAATGCTTAGACAGGGCACTAAAAACAAAACCGCAAAAGAACTAGCTGAAGCAGTTGCCAGTATGGGTGGCGCTATTGATTCATCGGTGGGAATGGACTCGAGTTACTTAGGCATGAGTGTGCTATCGGAATTCGCTGATGATGCTGCAAACGTTATTGCAGATTTAGCACTCAATGCCAACTTTGCGGAATCTGATTTAGAACGGATTAAAAGTGACACTCAACGTCGCTTGTCTGTCTCTAAGTCGAGCCCGGCTTCAATAGCTACAGAAGCTTTTTATAAGTCGATTTATGGCAACCATCCGTATGGAAAGTTCTATCCGACAAGTGAAAGCATCGACGCTATTTCAGCGAAAGATACAGCATCGTTTATTTCAACAAATCTCGTTCCTAACCGAAGCCATTTGTATGTGTCGGGGGTATTTGACAAAAATAAAGTAGCTTCAGCCGTTGAGTCTGCATTTAGTGAATGGAAAAAAGGTGACATACCCGAACGCAAAACCGTCATTACCCAAGCGGGCCCTTCACTGACTATGCTTGAAAGAAAGGAAGCGCCACAATCTACAATTCGTTTGGGCTTAGCGACTATCGCTCCCTCTCACCCTGATTATATGGGCTTAAATGTAATGAACACCCTTCTTGGAGGCGCGTTTTCTAGCCGCATTACATCAAATATTCGAGAAGATAAAGGCTACACTTACTCCCCTAACTCATCGGTGGTAACGCGGGTAGGCAGTGGTTTGTGGTATCAAGGTGCCGACGTCACGGCTGAGGCGACGGGCGCATCGTTGCATGAAATTATCAAAGAGATAAACCTCCTTGCAAAGGAAGCGCCAGGCAAAGAGGAATTGACGGGCATTAAAAATTATATGGCGGGTATCTTTGTGCTTCGTAATTCGTCACGCAGCGCAATAATCTCTCAGTTAGCTTTTATTGAACTTCATGGTTTAGATAAAGGCTACCTCGAAGATTACGTTAAGAACGTTTATGCAGTATCAACTGAAGATATTAGCAATGTTACGAAAAAATATCTGAACGTGGGCAATATGCATTTGACCATTGTTGGCGATACTGAAACTGTGGCACCACAGTTAAAAGAAGTAGAGGCGCTTACCCCCTTTATGTAAACAAACATTTTGCTGATTGGTGGCGCTTACATTAAATGTAAATGTAAGCGCCACTGAGCTTATAGATATTTCCCTTCTCTGTTTACCTATTTTGTTATCAAGCCCAGCTCTGCAAATTTAATACTATCGAGTGAATCAAACTGGATAGCGCAGCCCTGTTCAATCATGGTAAGCCACGCAAAGCGAAGCGCATCCGCTCGCTTCCCTGTCCAAAAATCTTTGGTTTTATTAAGATAGGCAACCACTGGCTTGGTGTGACCATCGCGGTAGATACGGCGGATAAAGGTGAAGTCAGGTCCAAATGATTCCATAACAGCTGAGTTACTCACATCAATTGATGTTAATAGCTCATTGAAAGCCTCTTGATTGCGTCCCTGCCGATAGGCCGCCCACGCCCTGGCTATTCCAACAAAATGCGCTTCTATACTAAAATTATCAAATACATTACCGGCTATTTGCTGATCTCTGCTTAAGCGTTCGCCGTGCTGGAACATAATATCTATCTTGGCGTTTACGGTTTGTACCGACTCAAATTGAGCGCTGTAAATAAGGTGTCGGCTTAAATCCCCTATCACTTGATACGGATTGCTATTCGCTTGGCTGCTTCGCTCATAGTCTCGTTGAGTACGGTTCAACATTCGCTTGTTTTTGCGTTCAAAATAGTCAAGCCGCTCTTCAACAAACTGTTTGTATTTAGGGTCGTTACAGCCTGTTGCGCGCGACTCTGCCTGCTCTTTTTCAAAGAATGCGAGTGCAGGCCCACTAAACACCAGTGCGACTGCACTTATCAATGGGACAATAGAGCAAAATTGCGTAAACGAGCGCAGTGACATTAACTTACCTTTTGAATAATTATTAAGGCGTGTGAACTTTACTACATACTCAAAATACGTATAGATTGATCTACTTGGCAGCTCGTTCTACAGGACGGATGGCAAGAAAAAGCCCCGCATAGCGAGGCTTTAGAAAGAAATAGAATTCGTGAGGCCTAAAATCTAAATGTACCTAATAGCGTTAATGAGCCTAGTGTGCCTTCATCGGTATCAACACCAGCACCAAAGCGAATTGACGAATGCGCATTAAACCAATAGTTAGTGCCCAACTCTATGACGTTTTCAGAACCAAAGCGATCATTGTTCTCGTGTATTGCCATAACACCTACACTCCAGTTGGCTTTGAAGTAGTAATCAGCATCGACTTCTAATGTAAGCTCATCATCAAAGTGCGTACCTTTAAGCTTGATATCCCAACCAGGTTTGAAGCTTGAAGGATTGAAACCGAAGCTTGTGTAGCGAGCGAATACACTGGCACTGAATTCAGAATCACCAAAACGTTGCACATCGCTTCCACCATCAAAAGCTCTGAAGGTTTCATCAAGATCGTAAAAATCGACGCCCGCTCCCACTTCCCAATTTTCAGAAACAAACTTTGAAACATCAACGCCAAAGCGCTGTAGGGTTGCATCGTAGAATCTGTTGTCGTCAGTCGTTCTACCGTAACGGCCTCTTACCACTAAATCGTCTTGTGAAAACCATTCTCCAGTAACATTAAACTGATCGACGTTATCAATACCGAAATAGTCTACCGATACATTGTTGCTGCGCTGAAGGTATGGGCTTATTGCGTAAGCCTGCTCGCCGATATTTACCGTATCAAAATAATGACGGTAGCTGGCACCAATGAAATTATCATCTGCATCTCTGACATCAGAGAAACCAATGCTGACTTCATCGTTAATTGGCGTAGTTTCGGCAAATACGGTAGGAGTAGCTAGAGCAAGGGCGCAAAGGGCTGCACGTGTAACAAACATAATAAATCCTTTTTATATTGCTAGCACCGTTATCTTTTCGATGCTTCTAAAAAACGAGAGCACAATATAATAGATATTATCTGAACACAAGATGAATAAATGCGGTAATTGTTGCTTAATTTACAATGCATTAAATAGGCGAGACCATAATGCATTTACTCGTTTTGCATCGTTTTTTTCAAGCTCATTATTTGCAAACGCACGCTCTAAGCTTGTCGTCATGTTGTCATCAAGCTGGTTCATGGTTGCGTTTTCTTTCATTTCTAATTGGCGAGACTCTACTGCAAAATGCCCCTGCAGATAACTTGCGATAAACAGCTCATCATCATCTCCATGATTGACAACATCATCTAGTGCAGCCTCTATTTTTGCGATTTTTTCTACCACGTCTTGTGGTGCAGCAGCAGGTGGTAACACTCTCTTCTCCTTTGTTATTGCTTAGTTCGTTTTTACAATTCGTTTTACAGGGCGTTGTATAACACTTTGTCTTTATAGCCGGTGATAATAGTAAACGCACCAGCAAGTTCCTCATCTAATTGTGGGTCGCCAGAGTCTAACCGAAGGGGCTTGCCCTCTAGCGCTTGAACCTTTTGTTTGGTTGCCACAACTATCATGTTTTCTTTGCCCAACTGGCGAATAAAAGCAGGGCTTAACTGCTGATTGCCTCGCCCGAGAATGTGTCCCTGACCGCCAATAACGGTAAGCACTACTTTGCTAGGCTTGTTACGGGTTAACTCTACTAGTTCTGAAGCGGTTACATCATTGGCAACAAGCTCTCCGTTTTTGATGACATCGACACCAAGCAACGTGTTGTCTAGCCCTAAATACTCCATTACCGAGCCAACGGTTGAGCCAGAGCCCATCACAAAAAAGGTGTCTGGTTCGTCTTCCATAATTTCCGATACGAAGGCAGAGATATCATCAAGCACCAAAGCCTCGTCTTCCTTGCCTCCCATTTTTACTGCTTGAACGTAAGTCAGTTCGGCGGGAACTCGCATTTCACCGTAATGCTTGGCAATGACTTTACCGCCTCTAAAGGCGTCTTCGTCTATGTCGCGCACCTCTGCGTCCATGACACTGACTAACTCTCCAGCAATCATTTGGCTCACTACCTGCCCTGCAGCTGCTGGAGAAACGCAATAAACACCAGAGTGAATTTTACATCCAGCGGGAACGCCTAGCACCGGAATAGCCTCGCCTACAACGCGACAAATATTGCGAGCGGTTCCATCACCACCGGCGAATAACAACAAATCGACACCGGCTTCTACCATTGCACGAGCTGCATTTTCTGAATCTTCCCCCTCGGTCTGAGCTTCAGGGGCGTGATAAATAACCTCGCAAGGAATTCCCAAAGAGGCACAAACGCTTTCACCCATTTCGCCCGATGCCGTAAGCACCGTAAATTGCCCAGAGAGCGCGTCTAAAATACTCAGCGCTTTAGCCATTTTTTCATTGGCTTTTTTCTCGGCACCCATGGCAAGGGCCTTTTCTCTTATTTGAGCGCCATCACTACCCTTTAATGCAAGCGCGCCGCCTATGCCCGCAAAGGGGTTTACAATAATTCCTAGCCGAAAACTTGGGGGGCTCATGCGGCGTCATCTCCAATGCATTTAGTTGATGAAGTGTCGTTGTTTTTGTCAACGGAAAACGTGGTGGCGAGCGCCGAAATAAATCGCTGGGCTCGATGGGGAAAACCAGCTTGCCTGTAGTGCGCTAACTGCGCGGCAACGTTTGCGGTAAACCCCTCTCGGTCAGGTTCGGCCCCATTAAGATTATCGGTGCTTACCTGAAACTGCCTTCCCGCAGCCTCAGTAAACGCCCACTCAATAGCCTGGGGCTTTATTTCTACCTTTTCAAAGTCGAGCTGCTGCTGTGTATCTCTGCCATCTGGACAGTACCAATACCCGTAATCTTCTAACAGCCTGCGTTTGTCACCCGCAATACACCAGTGCGCCACTTCGTGCAGTGCGCTAGAAAAAAAGCCGTTTGCAAAAACAATTTGGTGGTAGCTGCAATGCTTACTCGCGGGCAGGTAAATGGGTTCATCACTCCCAAGCACTAATCGCGTGTTGAAGTCGGCAAAGGTGTTATTGAACAACGCGATAAGCGTTGGCACATCGGTGTCTATTTCGCTTAATTCGTTGTGGTGGACAGAGGTATTCATTTCAACTCACGCTTACTTCTTATGGCTTAGAGGGAATATCTCAAAGCTTTGATGAACTTTTGACTGTAAAGAATGCGTACTTTGAGTACGCGTTTGATTTTGCGAGATTATACCAGTAAAGAAATGACTTCTCACTTGAAAGCTAGACGCGCATGAGTCAATCTACGTTTACAACATTAACCGCCCTCTTTGACGATGGAGTGAGAATTTTGGCGCAAGAGATCATTAAACATATTCATCGAGTAAATGCTCAGCGAGACTTGGCAAGCAAACTCAACCTAATGGCGCTCATCCATCAACTTCAAGACTGGCAATGTCAGCGGCTTTTAGTGTCTCATGATGATCTTGCGAAACAGCAGCGCTATCAAAAAGCGATGGCTTTTTTCGTAGAGGAGCTTTACGGCCCTAAAGATTTTAGCCAGAGAGACGCCGATTTGGTAAGAGTTATCCCTAAACTTGCCAAAGTGCTCCCCGAAAAAGCAATGAACGCCATGAACGACGCACTGTCGTTAAATGCGCTGTCTTTCGATTTAGACATGGAAATGGCGCAATATTTAAATAAACATTTTGCGACACAACCGATTAACCGTGATTCTTACGCGCAAGCCTACAGAAGCGTAGGTCGAAAAGATGACCGAGAAAGCCAAATCACCATAATTTCACACCTTGGCGATCAACTAGCCGATGTCATCAAGGTTCGAGGAATTGGTATGTTAATTTCCATGTCTCGACGGCCTGCCAAAATGGCTGGGCTACTGGCGCTACACGAATTTTTAGACCGAGGGTTCAACGCATTTAAAGCAATAGGTGATGTTCAAAGCTTCATACAGCCGGTGTTAGAACGCGAAACCAGGCTAATGCAAATATTACTGAGTGAAAACACCACACTACCAGAAGATAACCCGCTGCCAGTGGTTTAAGCCGAATAGATAGCAAGCCTATGAACATGAAAGGAAAATAGCGTGACAGAGCATACGTTAAACTGGATGTATGATGCTCCATTTATTCAACATTGGCATATTGATGAAACTCACATCGACCACTACAAGCATGTGAATAACGTGGCCTACGTGTCGCAGTTAGAAAAGCTAGCCTGGGCCCATTCCAATGCGCTTGGCTTGCAATTTGCTGATTATCAATCACTGAATAGAGGCATGGTGATTAAGCGGCATGAACTCAACTATCACCTTCCTGCTCACCTAGGCGATACCTTGGAATGCGCAACCTGGATAGTGAAATGCGATAAGCGCCTTACTCTTACTCGTCAGTTTCAATTTATTTGCCCTGTACGTAATAAAACGGTATTCGATGCGCTAACCACGTTTGTTTGCGTTAGCCTTGATGCTGGAGTGCCTAAGCGAATGCCCGCTCAATTTATTGATGCTTATTACGCTGCCTGTATATCAACTGGCGACATTGCAAAACCCTAATTTGTTAACCCAGACACGCAACTTGCGAACTATTAAATATGAAACAAAATGATATTTACCTTCATCGCACCATTTTCTATAGGCTGAGTTAAATGAACCGCATGCTGCTGATAACACTGTTGCTGGTGCTCGCCGCTTCACTAATGCTTAATGTTTATCTTTGGCAGCGCTTTTCAAATTCTCCACAGTCGAGTCAGAATGCGTTAAATCAAAACCTTGCAGCGCAAAACGATGATGCTAGCTCGCCTAACAGTTTGCGCTCTGAAGAGGCGTATAAACGCAGTGGTAGCAATAGTATCGACGGTGCCAGAAACATAGATGATAGAAAAATAGATACTAGGAGCAGAGATGGCGCATCGATAAAAGAAATGCGCTCACTGTCAGAGCTCAATGCGTTACTACACAGTGGTGATATGGCCGCACTGGCCGCGTCCCTCAACAGACAGCTGAAAATATCGCCGTTAAGTGAGCCCTTATTGCTGTTAGAGGCAGAGCTTATAAGACAAACCAAGCCGTTACCTACTGCACTACTTAACTATTATGATTTGGCAGATTTGCCCCTATCAAATACAGCGTTAATTGAAATAAACGAAAAGATTCGAACCTTGTATCAGCAAGCTCAGCAGCAACTTAGTCGCAGTCATCAGTGGGAGCTGGTAGCAAAGCTTAACGAACCACTTTTTCAGCGCGTGCCAGATAACAAAACGTTCACCGTTAACTTAGCAACCGCGTACGCCCATCAGTTAAAAGTTACCCTAATGGAAGATGTATTAGCAGCCCTTCCCTTTAACGACCCCGACGCGCAAGCTATTCGAGATATAGCGTCTGATCAGCAGATAGCAGCTAATGAACCAGACTCTGATACTACTGGCGAACCCCAGCTTCAAGACCCGTTTTTAGAGGAAGATAACAACGTGCGCGTGAAGCTAGAACGCATTGGTAATTCATATTACGTTAACGCTGTGGCGCTTAACCAGCGAGCGTTTATGATCCTCGATACCGGTGCAAGCACAACGGCAATTTCATCTAATTTATATGCCCGTTTAGGCAAGATGAAAAACCTAAGCTTTATTGGTATTTTCAATGTTCAAACGGCTTCTGGAAGTGTTGAAGCCCCCCTCGTACGAATTCCAGAATTTAGGTTTGCTGGTTACACGTTTAAGAATATTTCTGCCATTGTATTGCCCGAAGAAGCACTGCCTGATGCAGATGGACTCTTGGGGATGAACATTCTCGGTGAGTTTGATTTCTCAATACTGCCAAAAGAAGATGTGCTTATTCTTAATAAGCGTTAAGTCGCGCTATTGAGCACTGTTATTTTTAGTGCAGATGGCTTTATTTAAGATGACTTAATTGAAATCAGCTTTATTTAAAAGAAATTTAATCACGCTGCAGAACAGCCCCACCGAACATGAAAAAAACATTAAATAACATGAGCTTGAAAAAACTCAACGAGATCTCGGCTCTCCATTTTTGCCTGTAAATTTCAAAAACCAACCTCACTATGACACTTAGTGCATTAACACAGTGCTTGTAATCGTCTCTGATGTGATCATATAGTAATGGAACAATCACTTGTCGGAGTGCTTCACTGGAGATCCAGTAAGCTGAGACTGCGAAAGCAGGATCCGTAGAACCTGATCAGGCTAATACCTGCGAAGGGAACAAGAGAAAATGTTGGTTTTGTATACAACCATTTTGCATAAAATCACTGTTTTTAGAATAAACATATTATGTAAATTCGGTTCGTAAACAAACTCGGTACGCAAAATTATGGCTCTCAAAGGCTGTCGCCCAAAGCGATTACATTGAGTGCTAATTAATTGTACTTTCTTCGCCTTCATTTTCCTTTTCACTCCTGACAAGCATTTTACTTAACGCCAACTGAAGAAGGCCAAAATGCTATGTCGACACGACGCGAACAGCGCCAACAAGCGCAACAATTTATCAATGAATTAGCCGGTGAGGCTTACCCAAACTCTACTCGTCATTATGAGATAGGAAGTAGCAATGATATTAAAGTTGCTATGCGCCTTATCCACCAGCATGACAGTTTAATTGGTGGTACAGAAGAAAACCCACTTTTAGAACCTAACCCTCCTATTCCTGTTTATGATACCTCAGGGCCTTATGGCGACCCGCATGAAACCATTGATGTACGCACAGGTTTGCCTGCCTTGCGCACGCCATGGATAGAGAGCCGCGCCGACACTCAAGAGCTCACTGGCGTAACGTCGTCATTCGCCAAAGAACGAGAAGCGGATTTATTTACTGAGGATTTTAGGTTTGTTCGCACTGCAAAGCCTAAAAAGGCGAAAGCCCAAAAGAACGTAACGCAACTGCACTATGCTCGCAGAGGCATTATCACGCCCGAGATGGAATACATCGCCATTCGGGAGAACATGGGCAGACAATCGATAAAGCATGCAGAGCTATCTCAGCAACACGCTGGCGAAAGCTTTGGCGCTCACCTACCCGACGCAATTACCCCAGAGTTTGTTCGCCAAGAAGTGGCGGCTGGCCGGGCAATCATTCCCTGTAACATCAATCATCCCGAACTAGAGCCAATGATTATTGGGCGCAACTTCTTAGTGAAAATTAACGCCAATATTGGTAACTCAGCAGTGACTTCTTCCATTGAAGAAGAAGTGGAAAAGTTAGTGTGGTCTACCCGATGGGGCGCCGACACCATTATGGATTTATCCACGGGCCGAAACATTCATGAAACCCGTGAATGGCTGTTGAGAAACAGCCCAGTGCCGTTAGGTACTGTGCCCATTTATCAGGCACTCGAAAAAGTGAACGGTGTGGCCGAAGACCTAGATTGGGCAATTTTCAAAGACACACTTATTGAACAAGCCGAGCAAGGGGTGGATTACTTCACTATTCATGCAGGGGTGTTGCTTGAATACGTGCCGCTTACGGCCAACCGCGTTACGGGCATTGTCTCTCGGGGTGGTTCAATTATGGCAAAGTGGTGTTTAAGCCATCACAAAGAAAGCTTTTTGTACGAATACTTTCGCGAGATTTGTGAAATTTGCGCTCAATACGACGTATCACTTTCCTTAGGCGATGGCCTTCGCCCTGGCAGCGTTGCCGATGCCAATGATAAAGCCCAGTTTGCCGAGCTTCATACTCTTGGTGAACTGACCAAAATTGCATGGGAATACGATGTTCAGGTGATGATTGAGGGCCCAGGTCATGTACCAATGCACATGATTAAAGCGAATATGGAAGAGCAGCTTACCCATTGCCACGAAGCGCCATTTTACACCCTTGGCCCCTTAACGACCGACATTGCTCCGGGGTACGATCACATTACTTCAGGCATAGGCGCAGCAATGATTGGCTGGTATGGCTGCGCAATGCTTTGCTATGTAACGCCTAAAGAACATTTGGGCTTACCTAACAAAGAAGACGTGAAGCAAGGGCTTATCACTTACAAAATAGCGGCCCACGCAGCTGATTTAGCGAAAGGCCACCCAGGAGCTCAAATTCGGGACAATGCCATGTCTAAAGCCCGCTTTGAATTTAGATGGGAAGATCAGTTTAACCTTGCCCTCGACCCTCACACCGCTCGTGCGTATCACGATGAAACATTGCCCCAAGCATCGGGTAAGGTGGCTCACTTTTGTTCTATGTGCGGCCCTAAATTTTGCAGTATGAAAATATCTCAAGAGGTGCGGCAAGTAGCGAAAGAATCAGCAAAAGAGCAAGCCGAAGAGGCTGAGCAAAAGACAATCAAACAAGAAGCACTGGAAGTACTACAAGAAAAAACGCAAGGAATGCAAGATATGGCGAAAGCGTTTAATGAGAGCGGCGCCGAGTTGTATCACCGTGCTGATAAAACAGTAGGCTAACCCATGAGTGAACGAGAAACAGCCTGCTCTCCAATAGTATGGTGTGTGGGCGGCACAGACTCTAGTGGAGGCGCGGGGGTTACCCGCGACCTTGCTACACTTGCCGACTTGGATGTGCATGGCTGCGCCATTATCACACTGGTTTCGGCGCAGTCACACAGCGCTATGATTAGCAGTAAAGCTATGCAGACATCGTTAATTAATGAGCAATGGCAGGTATTAGCGGCTGAAGCATTACCTTTATGTATAAAAATTGGCGCTATCGCAAACGATGGGCAGGCTAACATTCTGAGCACTCGTATTGAGATGCTAAAAAACCCGCGACCATTTATTGTGTGGGATCCCGTGTTGTTTAGCTCATCAAAAGGCCCCTTAAGTAACCTGAACAAGGACGCAATAAAACAGCTGCTTAGTGTTGTAGATTTAGTCACGCCCAACACACATGAATTAACAAGCCTTGCTGGTATTTTCATCGATAGTGGATTTGACAATGAACGTGAAATTAAAAGCGAAATTAAAAGTAATAGCGATGTTCGACATGCGGCACATACGCTCATAAATAGCGGTGTAAAAGGTGTTTTAGTGAAAGGTGGCCACGCACTGTGGCAGCCTGATGCCACCGATTTTTATTTCACCGAAAGTGAAGAAACGGCCTTTTCTCAACCGCGAGTTCACCGCAGCGACCTGCGGGGAACGGGATGCATGCAAGCCAGTGCCCTCACGGCGTTTGTAGCAAAGGGCTATAGCATTAATGATGCGCTCACCCTTGCCAATGCCTATGTAAAAAATGTTCGAGATATATCGTCGTCATCCGATACGCAAAGCTTGCCGACACCTATTCGGCAAAGTGTGCCCCATGTTCCTAAGTTGGTAGGTTTTCCTGTAAATAGAGATGCCTTTCCAACGGTAAGTTTTATAAAGCACGGCCCTTTCACACCAGATGACGGGTGTCAAACTGATAGCGACGTGTTTGATAAACATCATCATGAAAGGCACAACAAGCCGTTCTTGCCATTATCACAAACTAAGCGTGGTATTTATCCGGTGGTTGATAGCGCTGACTGGATAGAGACGCTTCTGCCAACAGGGGTTGAAACTATTCAACTGCGGATTAAAGAAGAGATTAGCCCGTGGGATCAAAAACGTATTTCCAATGAGATACAACGGGCAGTGGCACTGACGAAAGGCACATCATGTCAGCTTTTTATCAACGATCATTGGCAGCTAGCCATTGAGCATGGTGCATTTGGTGTCCACCTTGGTCAGGAAGATCTTTTTACCGCAGACATCGATGCAATAAGAAATGCCGGGCTGCGCCTAGGCGTGTCTACCCATGGATATGCTGAGATTCAGCGAGTAAAATCACTGGCGCCTTCCTATATTGCCTTAGGTCATATTTTTGCCACCAAAACGAAAGACATGCCATCACAACCACAAGGCATTGACCGACTGAAGCGCTATGTCGAGTTGTGTGGCGATATTCCTACAGTGGCGATTGGCGGCATTAACAAAAACCGCTGTAAAGCAGTAGCCGACACAGGGGTTACACACATTGCAGTAGTAACCGCAATCACCGAAGCTCACTGCCCAACAACGGCTTACTACCACCTTGGTAAGGAGGCTGGCCTTGCTGAATAAAGACGATATTAGGCGCTATAGCCGACAGCTTTTATTGAACGAAATTGATGAGGAGGGCCAGTCAAACCTTCGTAGTGCTCATGCTGTGGTAATAGGGCTTGGTGGTTTAGGTACGTTGGCATCGCGATTTTTAGTCGGTGCAGGTGTTGGCAATATCACTCTAATAGATGGCGACATTGTAGAAGTAAGCAACTTACAGCGCCAAGTAACTTACAATGAGACTCACTTGGGTGACTTAAAAGCCAAAGCGCTTAGCAACGAACTGCATAAAGTGGACCCAAGCATCCATATCACGTCGAAAAGTCTGTTTGCTTGTAAGCGCAATCTTCAAAAGCTTATCGGTAGTGCTACCTGCGTGCTTGACTGTACCGACTCTGTTGCTATCAGAAAGGATATTAACGCCGCCTGCATTGCCGCGAAGAAACCATTATTCATTGCGGCCGCCAGTGGGTTGTCTTGGCAAGCGATAAATTTACCCTGTCATTCCTTTCTTGCTTCGGCACATCAGTTAGCCCCTAGCTCGCATTGTACTAGCGAGAATCATCATAGTAGCGAGACTGATTATTCTAGTGGTACTGATTACTCTAGCCAGACAGATCATGCCGACCACGTTAATCAGCAATGCCAGCCCCCTAACGTTAGCAGCAAAGTCGATGCCCCCTGCGGTTGTTATGACTGCCTAGTGGCACAGCTAAATGTAACTCAAGACTGCCGAAGTCAGGGCGTTTTAGGCCCTGTTGTGGGGATTGCCGCCTGCCATCAAGCCACACAGGCCCTACTTTTTTTAGCCAAAAGGCACACGGCAACCATTCAGTGGGGACGCTATATCGTGGGCAATGCCATTGATGCCAGCGTTCAATCCTTTCACTTACCTCCCTCACCAGATTGCAAGGTATGCCAATGAATTCAATGTGCAACAAAGACAACCAAACCAACACTATCGTGACTCATGACGTTAAAAGAGACAACAAAAACGACTATGGAAGAACCGGTGAAATAAACAGTGACAAAAAAGGTGAAAATACAACAATCACCATAATAGTAAATGGCGAGGGAAAAACCTGTAGTAGCCCTATATCCATTGATGAGCTCGCACATTCTTATGCCACACACATGGAGGGCACAGCCATTGCCTACAATCGTTCTATTTTAAGCAAGTCTCAATGGCCCCTCACCCACCTTCAAGACGGCGACCATATCGATATATTTACCCTAGTGGCCGGAGGATAGGCATGTTTACACTCGCAAATAATGAGTTTTCTTCGAGATTACTCACGGGCTCAGGCAAATTCAGTAATGCCAATACGATGCATGATGCGGTTTTTGCATCAGGCAGCGACATAGTCACTCTAGCCATGAAGCGCGTGGCCTTTAATGCAGGGGGCGCTACCAATGATGAAACACTGACCCTGTTGCGAAAGCTTGGTGTTACCTTACTGCCTAATACATCGGGGGCTAAAACTGCCGAAGAAGCCGTTTTTGCCGCTGAGCTTGCCTTTGAGGCCATTGGCAGTCAGTGGGTAAAGCTGGAAATTCACCCTGACCAACGCTATTTGCTCCCCGACCCAATCGAAACATTGAAGGCGGCAGAGACTCTGGTTAAAAAAGGCTTTAACGTGCTGCCTTATTGCGGCGCTGACCCGGTGCTGTGTAAGCGGCTAGAAGAGGTTGGCTGCGCAGCGGTTATGCCATTAGGTGCGCCTATTGGCAGTAATCAAGGGCTACAAACAAAACCCTTTCTTCGCATTATTGTTGAGCAGGCAAAAGTGCCGGTTATTGTTGATGCCGGTATAGGCAAGCCCAGCGACGCAATGGCGGCCATGGAGATGGGAGTAGATGCGGTATTAGTGAATACTGCCATTGCCACCGCAAATAAGCCTATTGCCATGGCAGCTGCTTTTAAATGTGCGGTTGAAACTGGACGTAAGGCGTTTGAAGCGGGCTTAGGTGCTTCGCAAGAACGCAGTATTGCTACCAGCCCTTTAACCTCGTTTTTGGAGTTGTAAATGGACGTAGCCCGACAATTATTGCAGCAAGATTTAGCTCATATCGCCTTATCGCTTAATGCTAAAACGGCAAAAGATGTGGAGCGCGCGCTCACTAAGCACACCCTTGATGTCGATGACTTTATGGCGCTAATCTCTCACGCCGCGCTGCCCTATTTAGAAGACATGGCCGCACTGTCGCAACAGTGCACTCGCCATCGATTTGGCAATACCATGAGCTTGTTCGTGCCTCTGTATCTGTCTAACTTATGTGCCAATGAGTGCACGTACTGCGGCTTTACCATGAGCAATAAGATAAAGCGCACCACCCTTGATATCAATGAGATACAAAACGAAATAAGTGCCATTAAGCATATGGGTTTCGACAATGTATTGCTGGTAACAGGTGAACACGAAACTAAGGTGGGTGTTCACTATTTTGAGCGTGTACTTAAGGCAATACGGCATAATGTAAGTTACCTCATGATGGAGGTGCAGCCGCTAAAGCTTGATGATTATGCCAAGCTAAAAGCGCTGGGTTTAGACGCGGTATTGGTTTATCAAGAGACCTATTCGCCGCAGCACTACGCTAAATATCACCAGCGAGGCAAAAAGCAGGATTTTTTGTGGCGACTAGAAACCACCGATCGCCTTGGTAAAGCAGGCATCGACAAAATTGGTATTGGTGCGCTACTTGGCTTAGGAGATTGGCGTGTAGACAGCGTAATGACAGCACTCCATGGCCAGCTGCTACAGCAACACTATTGGCGAAGTCGTGTTTCAATTTCGTTTCCTCGCCTAAGGCGCTGCGAAGGCGGCGCAAACCAGCTGCAAAACGCTCAACTGCCAGACGAAAAGCAGCTACTTCAACTAATCTGTGCGCACCGATTATTTAACCCTCAGGCCGAACTGTCGTTATCAACTCGTGAATCGGCAAGGTTTAGAGACGGCGCGCTTTCATTAGGTATAACCAGTATGTCAGCGGCATCGCAAACTCAGCCCGGAGGCTACAGCCAACCCACTGAGGCCCTAAGCCAATTTGATATTGATGATAACCGGCCTGTAGAACAAGTCGTTAATTCAATTACAAAGCAAGGACTAGACGCGGTATACAAAGACTGGCTTGCATTCTCATCTATCGCTTAGTGATGCTTAGCTGTGACAAACCCGTTATACGAAGAAAGCTATATGCGAAAGCTTTTGATGACAGCGCTTTATGAAAGCTGTTTAGAAAGGCTTTTGATGTAGAGGCTTGCAATAGAGGCTCAAAACAAACACGGGCAGCAGCCATTTAAGTATTTCAGGACGAGACAACAAGCAATAAAAAAGGAGCCAAACATTATGAAGTGACCCCCAATAGTTGGACTATCCAATTACTGGGGGTCTTTTTATGTCCAAACATCACAGAGCATTTAAGTTAAAGCTAGCGCGACTAGCGCAAGAAGAGAGTTCAGGAGTCTTAGGTTCA
>NZ_JAPVOT010000033.1 GCF_027257845.1 Alteromonas sp. BMJM2
GATCGATTCCACAATAGTACGGATGTGTATTAGTATAAAAGTTCATTGAGTTTTCTCCCTTGGTTTGGTCGCCTATTAGGATAAACTTAGTTTATGCTGATAGGGAGGAGGCTCAATGATTATCAAGGTGCTTTAGCCACAGAGCAGGAATAATTGAATTCACGGCAAAATAGGAAGCCAGTGCGTTTTCGCTCATATCTTCTAAACGCTTCTCAGGGTTTACTCCTAAATCGTCGTCTTTTAATACGCCTGTAGTCACAACCACATTATTAAGTTTGATGCCTTGGCTTTTCAATTCCTCCACAAAAGCAGAAATGCTAGCTTCGTCATGCTCTGCTATGGTTTTTGAAGAGACATTATCAGGCCAACTGCTGTCGACGTATCCGCTTCGACTTACCGCAATAACCTCATCGCCATTGTCTGCAAATCGACTAACTAATGCATTACCGATGCCGCCTGAGGCACCAATTATTAGTGTTTTACTTGTCATTGGGCTCTCCTGGTATACAGCGCTCGCAGCTGCGCTTTTTGCCTGTGAGTAAATAAGAAATTGTGTATCTGTGTTTAGCAAAAATGTTGTAAAAACCGTCGGCAATAATACGAATACCAGGCCAACGCAAAGGCGCATAAAGCCAACCAACGCCTACTGCTTTCCACGCCTCATGGGTAACATCTAAGCCAGTTATCAAGGTTCCATCCTCTCGAAGTGCATGAATTCTTGCATTCAATGCATGCCAGTCTAATGTGGGGTAACGCTCACTAAAATCTGGCTCTTGTATGTCAACGAGTGTTAATCGATTGTGCTTGTCTCGCTTTCTCAAGTGCTTCATTTCAGTCATGCACAGCGGACAATAGCCATCATAAAAAATAATCACTACAAAACCTCAAGTTGATTAAAAACGTACTAAACCGTACGCAGTATGTATTTTTGTATTTGTTATTCGTTTATACGCTAAAAAAACATGCTTGGATGACTTGAGTTAGACGCAGGTGGAACCCACACTACAGTCATTGAAATTGAGAGGTTTAATCATGGCAAATTTACAGGTCGCCACATTGGCAGGCGGATGCTTTTGGTGCATAGAGTCAGCGTACAATACCGTTGAGGGTGTGGAAAAAGCGATATCGGGGTACGCAGGCGGCGAAGAGCCGTCACCTTCTTATCAATCGGTATGTGGTGGCAATACCGGACATGCTGAAGTGGTGCAAGTTACCTTTGATGCGGACACCATTGGCTATCGCGAGATATTGGAAATCTTTTTTGCGCTGCACGACCCAACTCAGCTTAACCGTCAAGGTAATGATGTGGGTACGCAGTATAGAAGCGCGATTTTCTATCATAACGAAGCGCAAAAAGAAGAGGCGGAAAAAATCATTGCTGAGATTATCGCTGAAGAAATTTGGCCCAACCCCGTCGTAACCGAGGTGGTTGAAGTGAACAATTATCACACGGCCGAAGACTACCATCAGGACTATTTCAAAAATAATCCGCAAAATCAGTATTGCTCGATGGTAGTGGCACCCAAACTGGCGAAGTTTAAAAAGACATTTGCATCGCGACTTCGCAAAGACGTTTAAATAAATGTCTAATAATTTAAGCGTCTAATAACGTAAACACTTAATAGACAAAGGGGCAATGATTGCCCCTTATTAGTTACTACACAAAACCTATCAGATTGGCGAAATTAGATATCCTTCGCTTTTGCTGCATCCACTGCTATTACGCGCTATTCATCAACCTTAGACAATCAATTGATTTAATCTACCGCTTTTAATCAAACGTCGACTATTGAAACCAAGCGTCGTTAAGTGGCACCGAGAATAACAGCGGCGCTAAGTCTTTGTACTTTTCTTCATCAGCTTTGCACGAGGCATTTTTTAAGTAATTCTTTTCCCATGGGTCGTTTATAATCCACAGTGTATTTCCTATAGTGACAAGTCCTTCCATCGAGGCATTATCCATCACATAGTCTTCACAGCCCCCTGCCCCTTTAACCATAAAAGTAACAGGTACTCGTAGTGTAGGTTGTTCACCAGCTACATCTATAATCCACAGTTCGTCGTCGTTTCTTGCCGCTGCCAATAGAAAAGCATGATCTTCGACTTTGTGCAGTGCCAACCCATTGATAGGGTGACTGCCCGACGGAAACTTAGGTAATAAAAATGCGGGTTCTTTAACTACGGCAAAGTCTGTCGTTGAAAAAAAGTTGTCATCAACGTTTACGCTAAAAATACGAGGCTGACCTGCGATATCTTTTTCTAACCCCAGATACATGGTTCCATCTGCGTCCATCGTGATACCTTCAATACCGTCATTTGGGAAGTTGCCCACGTTAAATAAAGCTGGAAACTGCAGCGGGCGAACATGGGTCATTTCAAAATCACCGTTGTCTTTGCGTGCTAAACGTACTAATAAGGTAGGATAATCAGTGGAACCTGTTGTGCTATATGTTGACTCACAGCGGGGGCTAAGTGCACCGGTTCGCGTGGCATCTTCAGTAACGGTGTAAATAACGTTGGCGTCTCTGGGATCTACTGTAAGTGCTTCTAAATCAGGTTCGGTACTTAAATAATTGTAAAAGCAACTTCTTCTTACTTTACGTGAAAAAGAAAAGGTACTGCTTGAAGACAGCAGCGTTGACGTTGCGGGGTCGATGCTATGTAACTTTAATTGCTGGCTTTTGTCGGCGCTGGCGTCTGCTATCGTTAAAAGCCTATCGTTGATAGCCACCAACCCAGATGTTTGTGGGTCAAACATCACGTTGCCATTTGGTTGCGTTATCCAGTTTCCGACGGTAATTACGGTCAGATCTTCTTTTTCAGGGGTAATAATTACCTCTTTTGTCTCACTGCATGCAGTTATAATTAGTGCAGTAACGCAAATAAGCAGCGCATGTTTTAGCATCGAGATAGTTCCTTTTTTGGCAGTGGTTTGCAGTACAGAGCCATAGTGAGCCATGGGAAAAAAAAGAGATTAGATGGCGCACGTTTTCAGAGTACGAATCATGCACTGGCTTAAACACAAGATAAGCACTAGCCGAGCATGAATAAATTGTAAGCGAGTATATAGAGCATACCGTTTATATACAAAAAAGAGTAAAGTGCGATAAAAATGCACACGTGATGCTGTAACAATGGGGAACGAACTATTTCAACACTAGGCTCTCAATTAGACTCTCAGTTAGATTCCCATTCAGAATCTGAGCGAGACAATCGAACAGAACGTCAAACCGACCTCCCGTTGGTTATTGCTGGCCCGATCGTTCGCAAAGTTACTGAGGATACGTGCCATATTTGGCTAGTGACTTCGCTGCCTGATGCCCCTTCCATTCACCTTACGCAACGCGGTAATAATGTTGAGGTTGAGGTTGAGGTTGAGGTTGAGTACCACGCAGAAAGCGTACAGGTGGGCCAATACGCCCACATCCATTTAATATCAGCAACTGCTTCACACAAGTTTAGCGATCGCGAACGCGTGTATTATCAATTGGATTTTACCGATAAAGCCGTTAACGAAAGGTGGCATTTCGAGCAGCAACGTTTACTGTATAACGCACAAGATGGCTTAAGTTTTCATTATACCGAGACGCCAGAAACTATTTTACACGGCTCGTGCCGCAAACCACACTTTGACGGTGACGATGCGCTCGCGCAAGTCGATACCCTGATTGAAACAGGCCTTGCAGGCAGCTCATCACTTCCAGATGTATTACTGATGACTGGCGATCAAATTTATGCCGATGACGTGGCCGGACCGATGTTAAAAGCCATTCATCAGTGTTGCGACTTACTGGGGCTATACCACGAAGCGTTGGAAGGCGCCGTTGTTAGCAACACCTCAGAGCTAGCACAGCACTCGCATGGGTTTTATGAACGAGAGCAGTTGCTGCCACAAATTGCCACTAATACGGTATTGTCCTCTCTCTTTTTCGGTGCGAAAAAGAAACCTGTGTTCACATCAGTGAATGCACAAAACCACCTTATTGGCAGTTCTGAAATTCTCGCGATGTATTTTTTGGTTTGGTCTGACGCTCTCTGGCCATTGATTGACATCGATAATAACCATATACCTCAGCAGTACCGAGACACTTTTGAGAAAGAACAAAAAACCATCGACGGCTTTGTAAAGCAACTTCCCTCAGTAAGACGGGCACTCGCTCATGTCCCCACTTATATGATATTTGATGATCATGATGTCACTGACGATTGGAATTTAACCCGCGGTTGGGAGCAAGAAGTTTACGCTAACCCGCTGTCTAAGCGCATGATTGGTAACGCGCTTATTGGGTACTTGCTCTGTCAAGGCTGGGGTAATGCGCCTAAGAAAGTGGCCTCGCTCATTGGCGATGCACAAAAAGTGTTTAGTAGTAGCGATTTACATGAACACGACACATTTATTGATAAGCTGCTCGATTTCAGCGAATGGCATTATCGACTTGATACGTCGCCCCCTATTGAGGTATTAGATACTCGCACGCAGCGATGGCGCTCTGAATCTAGTCTCAACAAGCCTTCAGGCCTTATGGACTGGGAAGCCCTTTGCGAGTTTCAACATTCTATCATTGGAAAAGAAGCCGTTATCGTTGTGTCTGCTGCTCCTATTTATGGGGTGAAGATTATTGAAGCGATACAAAAGCTGTTCACGTTTTTTGGCAAGGCATTAACTGTGGATGCTGAAAACTGGATGGCACACAGAGGCACGGCCAACGTGATGCTCAATATTTTCAGGCATTACAAAACACCGCCGGAATTTATTATCCTATCTGGGGACGTACACTATTCGTTTGTTTACGATGTGCGGCTGCGATTTAGACGCAACAGCCCTCATATTACCCAGTTTACCTGTAGCGGCTTAAAAAATGCGTTTCCAGAAACCTTGATCACTTGGTTCGATAGACTTAACCGCCTTCTTTACGGTGCAAAGTCGCCCCTGAACGTATTTACCAAACGTCGCAATATGTCGGTAAAAGCGAGACCGCCAAATAATGGCGAGAAAGAACTATTTAATGGCTGTGCTATTGGTGTATTAAATATTTCACACAAAGGTAAGGATGTTCACTGCAAAGCTTTGTTGAGTAATGGGAAAGAGGTAGTATTCTCCCCTGTAAATAACGACTAGCAAATAAAGAGGTATCTAATGAGTGATGGCGCCCTGTCTATAGGTTTATTTTTCGGCTCGACGACCTGTTATACCGAAATGGCAGCGGAAAAAATTCAGGCCCAGCTTAATAGTTTGTTCGATGACAACGTCGTTCATCTTCACAATATTAAAGATGTGAGTTTATCGCGCACCTCAGACTACGACATTATTATTTTTGGCATTTCTACTTGGGATTTCGGTGAACTTCAGGAAGACTGGGAGTCCCATTGGGAAGATGTGCATCAATTAAATTTGTCTGGCAAAACCATCGCGTTATTCGGACTTGGCGATCAGCTGGGCTATGGCGAGTGGTTCCAAGACGCCCTTGGTATGCTTCACGATGCCATACTTCCCGCCAACTGCAACATTGTTGGCTATTGGCCTAACGAGGGTTACGACTTTACCGCCTCTAAAGCACTTACCGAAGATAAAAGCCACTTCGTGGGCTTGTCGCTGGACGATGAAAATCAATACGATAATACAGACGCCAGAATTGAAGCGTGGTGCGAACAACTTCTCATTTCTCTAGCTTAAGATTGATAAAGGCGCACATAGGTGTAAAGACGCGTGGAATCTAAAGGCCGTATTCATCAATCTTTTTATCGAAATGGTCCAAGCCATAGAGACGGCGCTGACGTGTCTTTTCAAGACATAAGAAAACTATTTAACTTTTCTACCATCACGGTGGGTAGATGGGTTACGCCTCAAGAGCAACAAATAGCGGCCAATCTATTTTTCGATGCCTTATACGACCTCACCACCATACTCAATATCAACGAGCAGGTGCTCTCGCTCAATGGCTCGCTGTCACTGGCTTTTGGAAGCGGTGGACAAAAAAATGCGAGCGCCCATTATCACAGTGGAAAACGACAGTTAGCGTTGGCGAAAAATGCGGGAGCCGGCTCTTTGGCCCACGAATGGTTTCACGCGTTTGATCATTACATTGCCCCGCGCATGTTCGAAGGGATATCTCACGGTACCTTCGCCACGCAGGCTTGGTTAGATAATGCCATTATGAATCCTCACCCGCTGAATCAAAAGTTAAGCGACTGCTTCGACCTCATGTTTTTAGACCACAATAAACGACCTAATGAGTATTTTGTAAAATCTGTTGAGGCCGATAGAGCGCTTAAAACATTTTATTACGCCATGCCCCAAGAAATGGCTGCTCGCGCCTTCGAATCGTGTATTCAGGATCACGATATTAAAAACGCATTTTTAGTTCAAGGTACAAAAAAATCCACAGAAGCTAGACTTGGCATTTACCCTCATGGTAATTTGCGTGTAACACTCAATCAGGCATTGATGTTGTATTTTTACCAATTAGGCGTCGCCATTTCGCACAAACGTTAGTTATTAGTCGTTTTATTACCGCGGAATTGAGCACTTTTCCAGCAACAAGTGGTTACGAGCACACTGTTTTGTACAAAAGCCTGTATATTTTTGTAACAAGCAGTATACTATTGGGCTCGAACGTAACAGAAGAAAGAAGACGAGATGAAAAGAAAAAAGCATACCTCGGCCGAAGACGAGGCTCAGATTGATATGACCCCCATGTTGGACATCGTGTTCATCATGTTGATTTTCTTCATCGTAACGACCTCGTTCGTAAAAGAGAAAGGGTTAGACGTTAACCGTCCAGAAGATAATCAAGCGAAAAACGATAAGCCTTCTAAAGCGCTTTCAATTCGTATTGCCGAAGATGGCACTATTACGATGGGTGGACGTGAAGTAGACGTTCGTCGCGTTGTTGCAAACGCGCAAACTTATCTTGCTGAGAACAATACGGACACTGCTGCTATCCAAGCCGACGAAGAAGCTGAACACGGCGTTGTGGTAGAAGTAATGAACCAAGTGAAAATTGCTGGTATTTCAAAAGTATCAGTACTAGTTAAAAAGGGATAGTTTCCTTATTAACTCAAAAAAGCCGCCCTAGGGCGGCTTTTTTGTGTCGGTGCTAAATAGAGTATCAATTCGATATAACAGGCTCAGTCGCCCAAATTAATTGTCGCTCTGAAAATAGCATTGGCTGCACTTGCAGGCTTTGTAGAATCGCTTTCGGATCGAAACTGCCCCTTCGCGAGAGCATATATATTCAGTGGAACGCAGTCCGCCAACTTACGCTGAAGCTCTTCACTAAAACTATTCTTTTGCTCTTCACCGCAAAACTTATTTGTTTTATTCATAACTCATCTTCCCAAACTTATTGCAAACTCCTCGCGCGAGTATACGTCTATCTTTAATCAGTAAACATCGCGGCATTTATACGCACTCATTAATAAAGATACCCTTACCCATGAAAAGGGGTTATCGGACTTTCCACTATTAAACTTAAGACACTGGTTTTGAAAAGATATAAAGGAAAGTAAACACTTACATTGCATTCAGAAAGAGTAGCGACAAAAAAGCCGCCATTTAAAATAAATAGCAACCACTGTTAAGTTTTAAGGGTGAGTTTTTTTGAAGTAAAAGCTATCGAGATACGGATTACCGCTTGAGTTTGCTAATAATGCTGATGAGGTTACTTATGTTAAACACAGTGCCAAAAATGCTTCCCACCGAAATGGCATAGAGTAAGCCCAGTGACTCAGCGACTAGAAAGGTTCTTCGTATTTGATGGGTGTCTCGTATTACGATCGAACCTATGGTGAAGATAAGTGAAGAAGCATAGGCGATAAATATGTTCCAGTGATGCTCAAGCACAAACCACTCGTAGCATAAAAAACCAATATTAATCGCTATAAAGGCAAACAGAATAAGGTTACTTCTGTTTTTAATCGCAATGATGTTGCGAACGCTAGCGAGAAGCGTCCCTACCCCTGCTGCCATAGCATCTAGCATAAAGAAATGAGCGCTTAAGCTTGCTAATGCAAACGCGGATATTAACAAGTAGCGGTCAACATTGTTTTGTCGATAACCGATAAAGTTTAAAACAACAGCAATTGCACCAAATGCTTCGGCAACGACAACCATGATTTCTTCTCTTTTAAAATTTTAGATAAAACGGGCGGCAAAGCGCCTTGAACTCAGGTGTATACTCACCCTGATGATCACGTATGTTGAGGGAAGGATATGCCTCCTCGGTTTGAGACTCAGCTACGATTTCGCAGTTTGCATCATCAGCGCGTTGAGCCTGAAAACGGTAGACGCATAGGTAGGGATCACTTTTACTGTCGTGTTTTACCACCAAGCAACCTGTCACATATAAGTTAGACATTAGCGCTGCTTGCTCTATTTCGGCCATTCGCCGATAAGGATAAACGCAGTAAAGACTTCCCTCGGTAGATAAGTTATTCGCCGCAAACTGAAAAAGTGCAGTCGGCGAAAGTAAGCCAGTTTGTCGAGCACTGTGTCGTGCACCGCTTTGACTAGCAAAGGCATTGGTGGGTTTATTACTGTGCTCAAAATAAGGTGGGTTCGATATAATAATATCAAATTTTGTCTTTGGCTTATAAACCTCTAAGGCCTGGTGGTGCACCGAAATTCGCTTCGACCACTTCGACATCTCAGCATTATCTCTAGCCTGCTGCGCCGCGCTTTCATCTACTTCAATCGCCTGTATGTGGACAGCGTCATCAGTTTTTTGCGCCATCATAAGCGCGAGAATACCCGTTCCAGTACCAATATCCAGCACACTTTTGGCCCCATTGGGAATTACCCAACTACCAAGAATTAGACTGTCGGTATTCACCTTCATGGCACACTTATCTTGCGCCACACTGAATTGCTTACAACGAAACATTTTTTAGGTACACATTTTTAAGAACATATCTATTTAAAATCACATCTATTTAAAAACAGGTCCTAGCTCTAAGGCTTGCGATAAATCACGGTCGCGCATATTACACCATACTGCACCTCTATCCCATCATGCCTTCTGGAATTATCATCATTGCCTTTGGCAAACGCCGATTCCCGTTTAAAGACGCATTTATCACTTTTGGGATTTACCATTTTTGCAAAGACATCATATTCCTAGCTACATCAGTTGGCGCAACAGGGCGATATTTTTTAAGCGGGCCTTTCATTATAGATTGCCAAATGGGCGCTGTTTTTTGCGCAATATCTTCAAGTAAGCGAGATTCATCTCTGTCTCCTAGCAGCAGTGATGGTCTTACTGCTGATGCATTGGGTAGTTGAGGCATTCGCATAATGGCATTTTCAAGCTCGCCTTTTACTCTGAGATAAAAATTACTACTTTTTGCATCAGCGCCCACAGAAGACACCCATACAAAACTATCGGCTCGCTGAGCCCGAGTAAGCTGAGCGGCAACGTGGATGTACTCAAAATCCACACGACGAAATGCTTTTTTCGAACCTGCTTTTTTAAGCGTGGTACCTAAACAGCAATACACATGATTCACGCTGAAATAACCTTGATAGTCTTGAAGGTTGTCAAAGTCGATAACCACCGGTCTCAACCGGTTGTGCGGGTCATTGAACATCTGTGAAGACAGTGGCTTGCGCACCAAGCACGTCACTTCATCGTAACGCCTGTCCTGTAAAAGCATATTTACGAGCGTTCGTCCGACTAAACCTGTCGCTCCTAGCACCATTGCGGATTTCATACTTTGCACCTTGTATCATATGATGGTTTCTCTACAATCTAACCTTCGACAGTAAAATATGCAGATAACAATGAAAAAAGCCCTTTTAATTGGAGCCGCTATGCTCTCTACTGCTTTACACGCTGAAACGCTCACTATTGAGCGAATTTTCTCATCACCTTCTTTAGACGGCAGCGCCCCTCGCACACTCAAAGTGTCTCCCGATGGCGCGCGCGTTACGTTCTTAAAAGGAAAGCAAACCGACTACGAACGTCTCGACTTGTGGGAATACCACATTAACAGTGGCGAAACCCGCATGTTGTTTGATTCTAACGACTTACAAAGCGGCGAAGAAGTACTTTCTGACGAAGAGAAAGCCCGTCGCGAGCGTATGCGCCTAAAAGGTAGTGGTATTGTAAGCTACGAATGGTCTGACGATGGTAAGGCACTGCTCTTCCCTCTTGGCGGTGATGTGTACTATCACAAGCTTGGCGAAAAAGGAGCCAAGCAGCTACTCGATACCGATGCTTTTGAGACAGATATCAAACTATCTCCCAAAGGTAATTACATTTCTTATGTTCGCGATCAGAACCTTTATGTAAAACATATTGCCTCGGGCAAAGAGATGGCAATTACTAAAGACGGCGGTGGCAACATCAAGTTTGGTATGGCCGAGTTTGTTTCCCAAGAGGAAATGGGAAGAATGACCGGATATTGGTGGGCGCCAGATGAAAGCAAAATTGCGTTTACTAAAGTAGACGAAAGCCCTGTAGACGTTATTACGCGTACTGAGATTTACGCCGATGACATCAAACTGATTGAACAAAGGTACCCTAAAGCGGGCACACCTAACGTGGTGGTAGAACTGGCCATTCAGTCGCTAGACACTAACGAGCGTACGTGGGTAGACTTAGGCGAAGATAAAGATGTGTACTTTGCCAGAGGCCAATGGATGCCGGACAGCACAACATTTACCTACCAATGGCAAACACGCGACCAGCAAAACCTTGAGCTGCGTGCGTACAACACGCAAACAAAAAAACAGCGTGTACTGTTAAATGAAAGCAGTGATACCTGGGTTAACTTGCACGACGACCTGTATTTTCTCAAAGACAAAGGTCAATTTGTTTGGGCCTCTGAGCGCGATGGATTCAAGCATCTATACCTTTTCGATAATAGCGGCAAAATGGTTAAGCAGCTTACATCGGGAGACTGGGTGGTTGACAGTATTGAAGCCATCGACACGCAAAACGACCGCATTTTCTTTTCTGGCCGCAAAGACACACCATTGGAAAGTCACATTTATGTCGTTCCTTTTGATGGAAAAGGCACCAGCGATATAGCGCGTATTACTGAATTAGGCGCCTATCATGACGCAACTTTCAGCAGTGATGCCTCTATTTTTATTGACCGTTTCTCTACGGTTAACTCTCCTTTCCAAGTCAGTTTGAACGACGCTTCTGGCAAACGTATTACTTGGCTCGAAGAAAATAAAGTAGAAGAAGGCCATCCTTTGCACGCCTATATGGACAGCTGGACTAAGCCTGAGTTTGGCGACATTCAAACAAAAGACGGTGCGACGCTAAAATACCGTATCTACAAGCCAGAGAGCGCGGTAGAAAACCCGAATAAGAAATTGCCTGTTATCGTGTATTTGTATGGCGGCCCCCACGCACAAGTTGTTACCAATAAGTGGGCGGGAAATCGTGGCTTACTAATGCAACACTGGGTTGACCAAGGTTATGTGGTTTTCACGGTAGATAACCGAGGCTCTAACTACCGAGGCAAAGCGTTTGAAGATCCTATTTACAAAAAAATGGGCTTTATCGAGGTTGATGACCAAGTTGCCGGCGTAGAGTATTTACGCACGCTGCCCTTCGTTGATGCTGACAACATTGGTATTCACGGACACAGTTATGGTGGCTACATGACCCTTATGGCCATGTTTAAAGCGGGCGACTATTTCGCTGCAGGTGTATCTGGTGCTCCCGTTACCGACTGGCGTTTATACGACACCCACTACACCGAGCGATACATGGGTAACCCAAACACCGAGAACGATGCTTACACTGCGTCTTCTGTCTTTCCATACGCGAAAAACTTAAAAGGCGACCTGCTGATTTACCACGGAATGGCTGATGACAACGTACTTTTTACCCATTCCACAATGCTTTATAAGCACTTGCAGGACTTGGCTATCCCGTTTGAAACCATGGACTATCCAGGTAAAAAACACAGCCTTCGCGGTAAGCAAACTGGCATTCACTTATACAAAACCATTACTAACTTCTTTGAGAGAAATCTAAAGTAAGAAGGTGTAGCGAAAAAGCTTATAGGAAAACGTAAGCTACGAAAAAGGGCATAACAATTTGTTGTTATGCCCTTTTTATTTTGAAAGCGTCTTGGCCGCCTAACGATAACCGAATCGCTTATGCAAACATCTGATTGGCAAGGTTTTTTTGCACTGCCTGAGCGGAAGAAGCGCTCAGTTCAATCTCGATAGCATCTGATTTGCCCGACAGCCAAATTTTAAGCTCTGCATCAGTGTCAAAGTGCCCTGCTGTTTCAACAATAAACTGGGTAATAGATTTATACGGAATAGAGTGATAATTCACTTTTCGCCCCGTCAGCCCTTGCTTATCAATGATTATTAATCGCTTATTGGTAAACACGCTTAAGTCACGAACCAATTTAAATGCCGACGTAACCGTTTCGTTATCAGCAAGTATTGGAGACAGTTCTTCCTGAACATCTTCAGAACTCGTTTCACTTGCATTTCCCATTATTGTATCGAATAAACCCATTCTATTTTCCTTATTTTAATTGACTCAGTCTTCACATTAGAGCGCTTTCGCTTACTCACTCAAATTCTATAAATAGCACGCACTGGTTTTGCCCCATTCTGCTCATGGACGTATTTATGCACTGAAGATAAATACTGTCGCAAGACACAGTAAATAGCGAATAATATTTAAAGCAGTGAAGTAAATAGTGAATAAGCAAACCAAGATGGGAGATGATAAAAACGCCCCACTTTGACCAAAATTCGTACAGAAAAGGTCAGCACACTCTAATATGAATTGTCTTATTGCCTACAAGTGATAGGGTATTAGCAACAGTAAATAGCAGAAAAAAGTAAGAGCATTATCGAATGAGTAAGCCATTGTGTTTTGAGGACGTGACACGAGCACACCAGCGCATAAAAGAGACAGTCAAACGCACGCCTATTGTTGAATCAACGCTGTTGAACTCGTGGATGGGTCATCGAATTCTCTTTAAAGCTGAATGCTTACAAACCATAGGTGCTTTCAAAATTCGTGGTGCAATGAACTTTCTAGCCAAATTAAAGGAAGAAGGTCGACTGCCATCACAGGTTGTAGCCAATAGCTCTGGTAATCATGCGCAGGCGGTAGCGTATTCCGCGGCTCACTTTGGTATAAAAGCCACTATTTTCGCCAGTGAAAATATATCTCCAATAAAAGCGGCGGCTACAAAGAGCTACGGCGCAGAATTAAAGCTGTTTGCTACTCGCCCTGAGGCAGACATTGCGGTGAAAGAAGCAGCCGAAGGCACAGATACCGTGTGGATACCGCCGTTTAACCATGAAGATATTATTGCCGGACAAGGCACTGCAGCCTTAGAGGCACTTGAAGAAGCAGGAAACGTAGACGCAGTCTTTGCGCCATGTGGCGGTGGCGGCCTCTTAGCGGGTACGCTATTAGCCACACGAGCATTGCAACCCAACGCGCTGGTGATTGGCGCTGAGCCCGCCGAAGCGAATGACGCTTCTATGTCGCTGCAAGCTGGCGAGATTGTGGCCCTTGAGCACACGCCAGTTACCTTAGCAGACGGTGCAGCCACCCCCAGCGTGGGCGATGTAACGTTTGAGTTACTACAACAACTCGATGATTTTTATGAAGTTGACGAGCTGCAGATTGCATATTGGACCCAATGGCTGCACCATTTATTGAAGTTGCATATAGAACCCACCTGCGCAATGACTATGGCGGCAGTGGCATCGTGGGCGGCTAATACCCCTCCGGGCAAAACGGCGTTAGTTATGCTGTCTGGCGGTAATATCAGCCAGGCATCAATGGCAGCAATTTGGGAGCAAGACTTTTTACTTCAACCCCCTATTATAGATTTCGACGACGGAACAGAAGAAGAATGATGAAAACAAAACCAATGAAAAAGCTAATAACCAGCCTCACGCTCGCGGCATCCTGTATTGCACTTAACTCTGTTATTTCTATTAATTACGCAAACGCAGCAACACTGGTTAAAAACGTAAAAGGCTACACCCTAAACGACAGTGGCACGCTTGTTCAATTCAGTAATATGGTAATGGACGAGGGCAAAGTGCTCGCCCTTGATGCCAATGCAGAAAACTTTGACATTAGTAAGACTATTGATGGCGAAGGCAAAGTCATGCTTCCTGGGCTTATCGATGCTCATGGTCATCTGTTAGGGTTAGGCGCCAACTTGTTGGAAGTGAACCTACGGGAGAGCACGAGTGCAGGCAATGCGGCAAAAATGGTGTCAGATTATGCGTTCGCGAATAAAGCGCAAAGCTGGATTACCGGTCGTGGCTGGAACCAAGAATTGTGGAGCGACCGTGCTTTTCCAAGCGCAGGCGACCTAGACAAAGTAGTGTCAGACCGCCCGGTGGTGCTGACCCGGGTTGATGGACACGCCGCATGGGTAAATACCAAAGCGATGGAAATTGCCGGCATTACCAAAGACACCAAATCTCCCGTTGGTGGCGAAATAATTAAAGATGCCAACGGTAACCCTACTGGCGTATTTATTGATAACGCATCAATGCTTATTGAAAAACACTTACCTTCTGCAAGTAACGCTATTTATCAGCAGCAATTAGATGCAGCTGGCGAGCACTTGCTAGCCAACGGAATAACGTCAATGCACGACGCTGGTATTAGTCGCGATGTGTATGATTTCTATTTAAAAGAGTCGGTAGAAAGTGACTTACCCATTCGTATTTATGCCATGGTGAGTGCTACCGATCCTGAATTATCCACCATGCTGGGTAACGGGACTATTCGCGATAACGACGACTTTTTGTATATACGCTCTGTAAAAGCCTATGGCGATGGCGCACTCGGCAGTCGTGGCGCGGCGTTGTTAGAGCCGTATTCCGATGCACCTCATCAACACGGCTTATTGCTGACTCAGCCAGAAGATATGACTGAGCTATTCACTACTGTAATAGGCGCAGGGTTTCAGCTGAATTACCATGCTATTGGCGATAAAGCAAACCACGTAGCACTGAATGAGTTTGAAAGTACATTTGACCGTATTGGTGGAAGCGAACTGCGCAACCGCATTGAGCATGCGCAGGTAATTGCACCTGACGACTTAGCTCGCTTTTCTGGCTTGAAGGTACTGCCATCTATGCAGCCTACCCATGCCACCAGCGATAAAAATATGGCAGAAGATCGCATTGGTAAAGATCGAATGAAAGGCGCCTACGCCTGGAAAACGCTGCTAGATTCAGGCATTGCGCTGCCACTTGGCTCTGACTTTCCGGTGGAATTAGCGAATCCGTTTTATGGCCTACACGCTGCGGTGACCCGTCAAGACAGAGACAACCAGCCCGTAAAAGGCTGGTATGCCCACGAAGCTTTGTCTATTGAACAAGCCTTTAAAGGCTTTACCCTTGACGCCGCCTATGCAGGGCATATGGAAGATACATTAGGCACACTTACTCCAGGTAAATGGGCTGACTTTATTTTAGTCGACCAAGACATCTTCAGTATTGAGCCTCAGCACATTTGGAAAACTAAAGTACTTTCGACCTATGTTGCCGGTGAACACGTTTTTAGCCTAAACAATGACTAGAAACAGCCTGCTCACTAAGGGTATTGGCGGCATTGGTGCCGCCTTACTTGTGCTAAACGGCCTTATCGGCGCAGGTATTTTTGCCTTGCCTGCTAAAATGGCTGCAGAGTTAGGTGCGTTTAGCCCTTATATATTTCTTATTTTTGGCGCCCTTATGCTCACCATTGTGTGGTGTTTTGGGCAGCTTGCTGTTTTTTATCAAGAAACTGGCGGGCCGGTTATATACGCACGCAAAGGGTTTGGTAATGCGGCAGCCTTTCAAACGGGGTTTGTGTATTACCTTGCTAGAGCCACTGCCATTGCGGCAAATATGCACGTTCTGCTGCTGTACGCCGGCTATTTGTGGCCAGAAATCAACGCAGGAATGGGAAAATCTCTGGCAATAATAGCCCTCACTAGCCTACTCATATTTGTCAATATTGTGGGACTAAAAGCTGCAATGCGCTCCCTCGATACTATCTCCATTTTGAAGCTACTGCCTTTTGTAGCGCTTATTGGCGTAGGATATTGGCAACTTGATTTCTCTACTGCTTCGCCCGTTGTCACCCCAACATTAGATACCATTTCCGCAGGCGCACTCATTACGCTGTATGCATTCATTGGTTTTGAAACGGTTGTGGTTACTAGCGGCGAAACCAACTCTCCGAAGAAAACGATACCGAAAGCACTAATGCTAACAGTGTCAGGCATAGCGTTATTCTATTTCTGTGTTCAGTGGCTTTATTGGCATACGCTTGGCGCTGCGACACCCGATAGTGCCCCGTTAATCGCCCTTGCGAATATTATTTTTGGTGAAACGGGTGCGTTGGTAATGACGTTAACCGCAGTTGTGTCTGTGGCAGGCAACTTACTCGCCAACATGATTTCAACATCTCGCCTTACGTACTCGATGGCACGTCAGTCTCTTATTCCGAGAAACCTTGGTAAGCACTGGCTTGGCAAAGTACACAGCGAATTCGCCACACCGTATATTTCGGTTTTAGTGTTGGGTGTTTTTGCAGGTATTATGGCACTAAGCGGAAGCTTTGTGTGGCTTGCTATTTCAAGTGTGTTAGCGAGGCTTGTGGTTTATGCAGTATGCGTTGTAGTGCTTATGAAAGCGCAGCATCAACTTACCTACACACCCAACATCGTCAAACGTGCAGTACCCTTTATAGCCCTGGCTGTGTGTATTTGGTCTATCAGTCAGTCGGCAACCAATGCCTGGTTGTTCTTAGTTGGCGAACTGGTGATAGGCGCAGCACTTTACTGGCTGTTCACGAAAAACGCGAAAGACTAAAAGCGTTAATTTGCATATATACAAAGAAAGAAGATAAGAGAAATATTGTGGAAATTGTTGTTATACCCGTTACCCCATTCGCTCAAAACTGCTCTCTAATTTGGCATCCAGACTCGATGAAGGGCGCCTTTGTCGACCCGGGTGGTAACGTAGATAAGTTGATCAAAGCGGCAAACGACAACCATGTTGATATTGATAAAATAATACTTACCCATGGTCACCTCGACCATGTTGGCGGAACCGTAGAAATAGCGTCACATTTTAACGTGCCCATTATTGGTCCACATAAAGGTGATAAGTTTTGGTTAGATGCCCTCATGCAGCAAAGTCAGATGTTTGGTTTTCCACCTGCTTCGCCCTTTGAGCCGACCCAGTGGCTTAATGATAATGACACCATTGCTGTTGGCGGTTTAACGTTAAATGTGTTGCATTGCCCTGGGCATACTCCCGGACACGTAGCACTGGTTGAACGCACTAGCAATAAAGTGATTGTTGGGGACATTATTTTTGCAGGGTCGATCGGACGTACTGACTTCCCACAGGGCGATCAGCAGCAGTTGATAAGCTCAATTAAGCAAAAGATCCTCACGCTTCCCGATTTGATGACCATTTATCCAGGGCATGGCCCTACCACAACTATTGCCACAGAGAGGGCAACCAACCCCTATGTGTCTGGGCTTTATGGTTAATTATATTGGGGTTAATTGCATTGGGGTCAATGGCATTGGGGTTAATTGCAACAGACGCCGCGCTTGTTTGTGCCATCTAACATTCGGTGTATTTAAAGCAGAAACTGCGGCGTCAGTTTTAGCCTAGATAATGAATTAACGCTTACTCGTAAGCGCCACTTGCGTAATGCAGTTCATAGCTGTGGCTGTAAATTTCAAGAATGTTGCCAAACGGGTCTTCCATGTAAATCATGCGGTAAGGCTTTTCACCAGGGTAGTAATAACGCGGTGCTTTCATGCGCTTTTTACCACCAGCGGCGACAATTTTGTCCGCAAGGCCTTCCACATCAGGGTCTTGAACACAGAAGTGAAAGATGCCCGTTTTCCAGTACTCAAAGTTGTCTTCTGGGTTTTGCTGATCTTTAAATTCGAATATTTCCACCCCTACTCTGTCTCCAGTGGATAAGTGAGCTATGCGAAATCTTTCCCAGCCAGCACCAAACACGTCGGTACACATTTCACCAATTGCAGAATCATCTTCTAGAATTTCTGTTGGCTTCATGATCAAGTACCAACCTAGTACTTCGGTGTAAAACTTAACGGCCGCGTCTAAATCGGGAACCGATAGCCCAATATGAGAAAACGTACGTGGATACGGTGTTTTTACTGCTTCAGTCATCACTTACTCCTCTTAACGCATTTCTGCGTTACACAATAATAGAAAGAAACCCAAGCCATCCAATGATGCCTGTGAGTCAACGTGAAGTGATGATAGCTAGACAAAGCAGAAACTTGAAATTATCATAAATTCTTATTTTGATAATTTTAAATTATATAAATGCTAAATCCTATTTGGTTAGACACCTTTATAACGCTAGTTGAAACAGGGCACTTTACCCGCACTGCTGAACAGCGTTTTATGACACAGCCCGGCGTAAGCCAGCATCTAAAAAAGCTTGAGGAAACGTGTGGCTGCGAATTAGTTATTCGCCTAGGTAAAGGCATTCAGCTTACCGAACAGGGGCGGCGAGTGTTCGAATATGCCAAAGCTCAACAGCAGCAGGAGCAACACTTCATTGCTAGCTTAAAGTTTGATGAGCCATATGAGGGCAAATGTATCGTAGCTTGCTCAGGCGCCATTGCTCAGCGAATCTACCCTGCTCTTGTCGCATTGCAGACGAAGCACACAGCACTTAACATTCATCTTGAAGTTGCGCCTAGAAGAACCATTCTTACAGGTATCACTAACGGGACGTTTGAACTTGGCATAGTGACGAACATGCCCAATACAGAAGACGTGTCCTGTACCTATCTAGGTGAAGAATCTTTAGGGCTTATTTTGCCAAGCTCGTACCTAACCAAAAAAGGAAAGCGCCATAATAAATACAGCGCATACAACGTCGTCGACACGCTCAATACACTGGGGCTTATTAATCATCCTGACGCCGTACACTATCTTCAGCGCTATATTAAAGATAGCGGCGAGGCAGACTTAGCACTTATTAACCCGAATAAACTTAAGCACTCAGGTTATGTAAACCAACTCTCTCAAATTCTTATTCCAGTAAGTAAAGGGCTTGGCTTTACGGTGTTACCAAGCAGCACGCTAGAGTTTGTTGACGTGGCAAATCAGCTTGTGATGTATAAACCTAAAAATGATGTTACCGAACCTCTTTACTGCGTTCAGGCAGCACACGCAGCGCTGCCCGCTCGCTACGACCTAGTAAAAAATGTAGTAAAGGATGTGATAAAGAAGAGTGTTTGCAATTCTTCGCCATGAGATCTATCTGATTAGGTTCTTTCATAAGGCGACTGTGAAAAGCTCTCTATTTCCTTTGCACATATGGATCCTCCACCACCGAAAGTAGTGATTGAAACGACCCGTTTGAATGCGCAATACAATCAAACTGGTGTTTTCAATTGAAGACCTATGTTTGGTGTTACAGAACAATTAGTTGAAGACTTAAAGGGCGTTCCTCAACAGTTATAATTGAAAGTAACCATGGATGAGAAACGTTGCAGCCAATCCGTACGCGGATGCAAAAAAGATAATGAATCGGATAAAAACAATAGTGTCACGGCTTTGAACACCTGCTCACTGTCTTTTTGAGCCAGCGACTCTTTAGGCTGAAACGTAAAACGGACATTTTATAGACTTCCCTTTGAGAAACAGAATATAGTTAATCGGGGGAAGCGAGGTTATATTTGCATTCAACCAAGGGTATTTATAAAGGAATAAAATTTATGGATAAAGTTATACACAGCAAAGAGAGTAAAACTGGTATTGCCATTCAAATTTTTGGCATAATTTGTTTTCTTGCTGCGATTACCCTTCTTTACACATCAACTAAATCAAACTCACCTGCTATATACTTATTTTTTGCGGGCTTTTTTTCGTTCTCTATTCTTGTATGGGTGATAGGTGCTTATCAAAAGCGGAAATTTTATAAACTGGGCAAGACTCCGTTAACATTAACCCCATCAATCTGCACTATTGGCGAGGAATTTAAAGGTTCTATTGAAATTGAAAAGCCAAACGTTAATAGAGTTAAAGAAATATCAATTACTCTATGGCGGCGCAGCAAGACCACTGTCGATGAGAGCCGAAACGATATAGTTTGGGAGTCGAGTGCAACAACACACATTAATCAGGTAGACGGTAAAACAATCTTAGATTTTAGTTTTGTTATCCCGCGCGACAAGGAGCCGACAAACAAAGGATTCTTCTCAGAAAATAAATATTTTTGGGAGGCTAGTTTCGAGTTTGTTGAATCAATGCAAAGTATAAAAAGAACGTGGGAAATCCCTGTAAAAATATAACAAGCACTTCATGTACAAAGCCAGGTACTACACGATTCTTGCGTTACTCACTATCATTAAAACAATAGCAAAAAACTACTGCATACCACCTGCGGCTAAAGTACGAGTTAAACGTAACTTGTCTATTGAAGCCCTCATCACGGCTGTATGGCGGCTTCGTACGTAAACCGGAAGTTGGTTATCTATTACTTAAAGGACCCAATGAGCTAGTTTCTGCCCAAAATATTGTCATTGTTGAGAGTTAGATGCCTGTCTACGTATACGGTTCTAGCTGCCTTTCCCCTATATTCAGGAAAACGACCCAATCGCGCGTTTTTGTCCTTTACGTAATTAGCCCTTATTAAGCTTAACCTCTGTATTCTTTGACTTTCAGTAAACTCTGAATGATGGCACTATGGATAAAAACGAGCACATGCTCGGAAGAAAAACGCGCAATTTGCGCACTATTAAATTGTTATGTGGCATGGAAGGTTAAGTGAAAATATTTATCGGAATTGTAGTTTTAACGTCAGCTTTGATTGCGATTATTGCCTTTAGCAACCAGGCTCAAGTGTTCTTACTTCACAAGATGTACTCTCTAGGTTCTGGTATGGACGATGGGGCAACAGAGTTATTTATTCGTAATAAACACCGCTACAAATCTGTTGTTTTGGAATTGCTTAATGCTGAAACTCCCAACACTTACAAAGCTCAAGCTTCTTTTTTGTTTGGCGAGCTACTATTAGATGACCCTGAAATTCATGAAAAGATAGAAGATATTTCGGTTAATCACCCAAACAAACAAATTAGATGCTTTTGGTTTGATGTACTGGATGGTCGGTTCGAGCATGAGCTTATAGCAGGTAGTGAATCTGGTAAGTTTGCTGCTTATGTGGTTAAAGACAAAGGAAGTAGGTGCGAGTAAATGCCACATAACACATATGAGCCTCCGGGCTGTCAATGAAAAAAGATAGCCCTTTGACCGCTATTTCAAGATCAATACCGTTGCCTTTTTAGAACTCGTTTACTTCGTCTGTCATGGTTGATGTTAGGCAAAT
>NZ_JAPVOT010000034.1 GCF_027257845.1 Alteromonas sp. BMJM2
GAATGTTGCAACGGGATATGTGTTTAGCAACTACGCTAAATGATTATGTGCATGAGCCGTATACGAGGCCCGTATGTACGGTTCTGTGAGAGGGATGAGGCGGTGACGCCTCACCCTACTCGATATGTCTGCATAAACATGAGACTGACAAGCGAGTAAAGAAAGTAGAGCAACGTATGCGTTACGTAAAAAACGACTTAGCAGAGTGATTAAGCAGCGTAGTTACTGAGAAAAATCGCAACTGCAAATGAGCGCAATGAACCGGCGCTTTAACTAAGAGCGAAAAATTGGCTAAGAGTGACAAAATAGCGTAGTAAACAGCAGCCGTTTGCTTAACCAGTGAAGCGAGAAAGCCTTAAAGTTGAAGTTTACGCCTTACTCAGGCTGCGACAATGAGTATGGTAAAACAGTATGAATGAGATGTGCCTGCTTTAGAGGCGTTTTACTATTTCGCGAAGTAATAATGCGTTGTGGTACACGGCTAGGCAAGTCGGTAGCGCTTCGGCGAATTTTCTTGAAAATCGGCTGGGCGTGCTCTGAACGATTGAAGTTTGGCTGGTGTTTAGCATCTTCTGCTGCAGCCAAATTGTGAGGAAAAAGGGCAGCCGTTAAACAAGCACTAAGCAAAAAAATGCCGGTAAGTGTTTTCATCGTTGGCTCTCTTATAATGTTTAGTTCAGTCTCCGGTTTATTGCCGTACTTTGTTGCCGTACTTTGTTGCAGTACTTTGTTGCCGTACTTTGTTGCAGTACTGGGTGGACTAACCGAGAGAGAAAAGACGTCAGAGGCGTTTGCACTCGCCTCATTCGTCAGACTTTGTTTGTTCAACTCCATTACAACTAAAGTCGATATAAAACAAAACAGAGTAGCTCATACCATGGTATGAAAATTTATACTGTATGCTAGGCAATGCAGCGGCTTTCTGTTCTGATGTGAGGTTTCTCTATTGGCGGTGAAGCCACTCTCTATTGGCGGTTAGGCCTCTCTATTGGCGGTTAGGCCTCTCTATTGGCGGTTAGGCCTCCTACCACGCGGTGACGCCGCCATCTACTGCTATAGTTTGGCCGTTCATATAGCTGTTTCCAGGAGAAAGAATTAGCATCATAGTGTTAACAATTTCTTGTGGTTCACCAAGGCGTTTCATTGGGCTACCTTGACCGAGTTGAGCTTGTGCTTCTGGTGTATTGTATCCGTCCACATTGAGAATATTTGTCGGGCTGTAAAATGGGCATATCGCGTTCACGCGCACATTTTTTCTCCCGTACTCTACTGCTGCGGTTCGAGTGACGCCGGCAACGGCATGCTTTGCCGCTGCATAG
This sequence comes from Alteromonas sp. BMJM2, assembly GCF_027257845.1. Taxonomy (GTDB): domain Bacteria; phylum Pseudomonadota; class Gammaproteobacteria; order Enterobacterales; family Alteromonadaceae; genus Alteromonas. The sequence continues at coordinate 1,320 of NZ_JAPVOT010000034.1, forward strand.
GCTGCGCCTTTCGGTGCGCCGCCAAGGCCAGCAAGAGAACTCACGTTTAACACATGCCCCTTTTTTTGAGCGAGCATGGCAGGAATTTGGTATTTCATGCCAAACATCACGCCTTTTACATTAACCCCAAACTGACTATCCATGATGGCCTCAGTCATTTCATGAACGGGCGCTGGCGTGTGAGCAATACCCGCGTTGTTGACGGCAATATCCAAGCGACCAAATTTCTCCAGCGCTGCGTCTACCAGCGCCTTATTCAGACTTTCATCTGCAATGTTGCCTGCGATGCTCACCACGTCGGTAACACTTTCAAGTTCATTTTTTACCGAGTTGAGCGACGTTTCGTTTATATCGCTGAGCACCAGCTTTGCGCCACGCTGTGCTAGCCCTGTCGCCAAAAGCCGGCCAAACCCGCTGCCTGCGCCAGTAATAAGCACAACGTGGTCGGTAAAGTTAAGTAGTGAATCCATGATGTTTCCTTAATGTGTTCTGAAATATCTAGGTCAACACGCCCTAGTAATTGTGAATAAATGAAATAAGAACCTGAGCTAATTCTTTACCCTTGTCCTCTTGTAAAAAGTGGCCACCAGATTTAATCGTGGTGTGTGTTATTCCTTTGCAGCCTAGAATGGTACGCTGCATAAATTTGTCACCGCCTGCCGTCACAGGATCGCTATCGCTAAAGGCGGTCATAAAGGGTTTGTTGAACTGCTTAAGCGACTGCCAAGCGTTTCGATTGGCTTGAGAGTCTGTGCTGTCGGGCTGTGTAGGAACCAAAAGGGGGAACATTCTTGCGCCCACCTTATAAGTCTCATCAGGAAATGGTGCGTCGTAAGCCGCTTTCACACTATCTGATAAATCGGTTACTGTGCCTTTATCAATGATATCTGAGGTTGGAAACTTCGGTACGTCTTGAGAAAATCGACGCCATGCCGTAAACGCCTTACTGGGCTTTTGGTCGCCCGTGGGTAGCCCGGTATTTGCAGCCACTACACCACAAAAGCGCTCAGGCATATCTGCTACAAGTCGAAGACCTAATAGGCCTCCCCAATCTTGACAGAACAACGTAGCGGGTTGCTTCACGACCTGGTTAAACCATTCTCGTACCCAAATTAGGTGCCTTGCATAAGTGTAGTCACTGCTACGTGTAGGTTTGTCTGAACGACCAAACCCGATAAGATCGGGTGCAAGCACGTTGAAGCCTGCATCAGCTAAAATGGGGATCATCTTTCGATAGAGATAAGCCCAGGTTGGTTCACCGTGTAGTAAAACAACGGGATGACCGTCAGTCGGACCTGCTTGGTAGTAGGCCATGGACAGTTCGCTGCTGACGGTATCGGTTACTTGAACATACTGTGGTTCGTACGGAAAATCAGAGATATTCGAAAAGGCGCTTTCAGGTGTTTTCAGTATCTGCATAGCTTACTTGTCCCTGTAAATTAAATGTAAAATAATTAACGGTATAATAACAAAAACACCCTTATCTCATTCTGTCAATTAATCTGTAACTCCTGTATTACCTAGCGTGAGAGCGGATCCGATGAAAAAACAGGGTTTCCTTGCCGTATTAAATATTGTGATAAATGTCTATAACACCAATAAACTTGGATGATTGGCAACACTGCAATAACATCCGGTTAACGTGATAAACAGGATATGGTTATGACTCAGACGGAAAACAAAGCAGTAGCGTATGATGTGCAGCAAGGTGTTGCCACGCTTACTATGCAGAGTGCACCAGTTAATGCACTTTCTCGAGCACTTCGCGTGGGCCTAATAGACGGCATTGAACAAGCGATAAACGACGAAAGCGTGAAAGCTATCGTGGTGACATCCGCCTTGCCAATATTTTCAGGTGGCGCAGATATTAGCGAATTTGCAGGCGGTGATTTATCACCCAACTTGCCTGAAGTATTAGAGAAGATTGAAAACGCGTCAAAGCCGGTCGTTGCCGTTTTACCGGGGCCAGCGTTTGGCGGCGGTTTAGAAGTTGCCTTAGCATGCCATCATCGCATCACGTTTGCCGACAATAAAGTGGGTCTACCAGAAGTTAATCTAGGCATTTTGCCAGGAGCTGGCGGAACGCAGCGTTTACCTCGCTTGGCAGACGCGCAAACAGCCTTAACAATGATAGTGACAGGTAAGCCCACTTCTGTACTCAAATTACCAGGCGTATTTGACAAGATATCAGATAAGCCGGAACACCTTTTAGAAGATACCAAAGCGTATTTAGCGTCGTTAGGTGGTGCAACAGCTATTAAGCGTACCTGTGATATTTCCTTAACAATGTCCGATGAAACACAAGCCGTTTTTGACGCAGTAGTGGCTCAAACGAAAAAAGCATCAAAAGGGTTTTTCGCACCGCTTAAATGTATCGAAGCGGTTCGCGGCGCATACACGTTAGCTTTTGAAGATGGCCTTAAAAATGAAGGCAAGCTGTTTATGGAGTGTATGAACACGCCACAAGCGCGAGCGCAGCAGCACTTTTTCTTTGCAGAGCGCGCGGCGGGTCATGTCAGTGACTTCGATAAATCAACACCAGAGCGCGCTATTGAGAAGGTAGCCATTATAGGCGCTGGAACCATGGGCGGCGGTATTGCGATGAACTTCGCCAATGCGGGTATCCCAGTAACGATGCTTGAGCTTAAAGAAGAAGCCTTACAGAAAGGGCTCGCTCTTATTCGCAAAAATTACGAAAACAGCGCTAAAAAAGGCAAGCTTACGCAAGAACAAGTTGAATCTCGCATGGCACTGCTTAGCGGCACAACCACCTACGATGACTTAAGTGACGTAGATTTAGTGATTGAAGCTGTGTTTGAAAAGATGGAAGTGAAAAAGACGGTATTCTCAACGTTAGATAGAGTATGTAAACCAGGCGCTATTTTAGCTTCTAATACATCTACACTTGATATCGATGAGATTGCTACGTCGACCTCTCGTCCACAAGACGTCATTGGGCTTCACTTCTTCTCTCCTGCTAACGTCATGCGTTTGCTTGAAGTCGTAAAAGCTGAGAAAACATCGCCTGAAGTTATTAAAACCTGCATGAAGATGGCTAAGCGCATCAAAAAAGTGGCAGTGCTAGTGGGTGTTTGCTTTGGTTTTGTTGGTAATCGAATGATTGAGCCATACGGGCGAGAAGCAAACCGCTTATTGTTAGAAGGCGCTTCACCAGAGCAAGTGGACAAGGTACTTACCGATTTCGGCATGCCTATGGGTCCATTTACAATGGGCGATATGGCTGGGCTTGATATTGGTTACTACGTTCGACAGTCTCGCCAAGAACATATCGCCCACGACCCGGCTTACGGCGCTGTTGCCGACCGCTTGGTAGAAATGGATCGCAACGGCCTGAAGACCGGTCGCGGAACCTATAACTATGAACCGGGCAGTCGCGTTCCTATTCCAGACCCTGAAGTACTCGATATTGCGAAGAAAGAAGCGCAGAGACTTGGCGTAGAGCAGCGCTCTGACATCAGCGATGATGAAATTTTGGTGCGAGTCATGTTCTCTCTTATCAATGAAGGTGCCTGTATTCTAGAAGAAGGCATCGCTGCTAAGTCTAGCGATATCGATGTGATTTACGTCTACGGCTATGGCTTCCCTGTGTTCCGTGGTGGTCCTATGCAGTATGCAGATGAAGTAGGGCTTCAGACTATTCTCGATAAGTTAACCACGTACCGCGACCAACTTGGCGACTACGGAAAGATGTGGCTAGAGCCTAGCGATTTACTTGTAAAATTGGCGCAAGAAGGCGGCAGTTTTAAGCACTATAAAAAATAAGGAACAATACTATGCGTGATGCAGTAATTGTTAGTACCGCAAGAACACCTATTGGCCGTGCCTACAAGGGCGCGCTCAATAATCTACCTGCGCCTTCACTTGGCGGGCATGCGATAAAGCATGCAGTTTCTCGCGCTGGTATTGATCCAGCAAGCGTAGATGATGTTGTGATGGGTGCAGCCCTAACACAAGGCAGTGGCGGAATGAACATTGGTCGCCTAGCAGCGCTTGCTGGCGACCTACCAACGTCCGTTGCTGGAATGACATTAGACAGGCAGTGTAGCTCGGGCATGTATGCTATCGCAACCGCGGCGAATGCTATTCGCACTGGCGATACCAACATCATGGTTGCTGGCGGTTTAGATTCTATTTCACTAGTGCAAAACAAAAGCATGAACATGCATCGTGCGGTAGACCCAGCATTAGTAGCAAAGCATAAAAATATTTATATGCCTATGTTACAAACCGCTGAAGTGGTTGCTAAGCGATACAACATCAGCCGTGATGTGCAAGACGAGTACGGCTATCAGAGCCAAATGCGAACAGCCGCGGCTCAGTCAGCAGGCAAGTTTGATGACGAAATCGTACCGATTACGGCAACGCAGACACTCTTTAATAAAGAGACCGGCGAAACAAGCGAACGCGAAGTCACGCTGTCTAAAGATGAAGGCAATCGTCCAGAAACATCACGGGAAGGTTTACAAAGCTTAAACCCAGTGATTGAAGGCGGGTGTATTACCGCAGGTAATGCAAGCCAACTATCTGACGGTGCAAGCGCTACTGTTATTATGGATGAGCACTCTGCGGCAAAAGGCAAAGGGCAACCCCTTGGTATTTATCGCGGGATTGCGGTTGCAGGATGTGAACCAGATGAAATGGGAATTGGCCCTGTATTTGCCATTCCTAAGCTATTAAAGCAGCATGGATTAACCATGGACGACATTGGTCTATGGGAGCTTAATGAAGCATTTGCAGTACAGGTATTGTATTGCCGTGACAAGTTAGGCATTCCAGACGAATTATTAAACGTTAACGGCGGTGCCATTTCTATTGGTCACCCCTACGGCATGAGCGGTGCTCGTATGGTGGGTCATTCACTCATCGAAGGTAAAAGACGTGGTGCGAAATTTGTTGTTTGCACTATGTGTATCGGTGGCGGCATGGGCGCTGCTGGTTTATTTGAAGTTCTATAGGTAATTAGTATGGAAGGTTATAAAGCTCCACAACGCGACGCCATGTTTGTAACACATGAGCTACTCGACTTTCAAAGTCACTATCAAAAGCTAGGCTTCGATGAAGCCTCTGAAGACTTGGTATCAGCCATTTTTTCTGAAGCAGCGAAGTTTTCAGAAAACACGCTAGCCCCAATTAATCAGTCGGGCGATGAAGAAGGCTGTAAATGGGAAGACGGTGTGGTAACGACACCTAAAGGCTTCAAAGAAGCTTATCAGACCTACGTAGAAGGCGGTTGGCCGAGTATGGCGCATCCGGAAGAGTTTGGCGGACAAAATCTACCTTACTCACTGGCTTCTATTATTGCCGAATGGTTCTCTGGTGCTAACCACTCGTGGGCAATGTACCCAGGCCTAAGTCAAGGTTGTATGGAAACATTAAAAGCGCACGGTACTAAAGAGCAGCAAGAGAAGTTCCTTCACAAGCTTATCAGCGGTGAATGGACGGGCACCATGTGTCTTACAGAAGCGCACTGTGGTTCTGATCTTGGTATGCTGAAGTGTCGCGCCGAGCCACAAGAAGATGGAAGTTATAGCCTTACAGGCACTAAGATTTTCATCTCTGCTGGTGAGCACGATATGTCTGAGAATATCGTACACATTGTGCTTGCCCGTTTACCGGATGCGCCAGAAGGCACAAAGGGTATTTCGTTATTCGTTGTTCCTAAATTCAACGTGTCTGACGACGGCGAGAAGCAAGATAGAAACGCAGTAAGCTGCGGCAGTATCGAACATAAAATGGGCATCAAAGCGAGCGCGACGTGCGTAATCAACTTTGATGGCGCGAAAGGGTTCTTAATTGGTCCTCCTAACCGCGGCTTAAACTGTATGTTTACTTTTATGAACACTGCACGTATCGGCACTGGTCTTGAGGGTTTGGCGGCATCAGAAGCATCTTTCCAGGGTGCGCTTAAGTATGCCAAAGACAGAGTACAATTTCGTTCAATGACAGGACGCAAGAACCCAGACGGTCCTGCGGATCCTATTATTGTGCACCCAGACGTGCGTCGTATGCTGTTAACGCAAAAAGCATTTGCCGAAGGTAACCGTGCTTTAGCTGCGTACTGCATGCAAATGGTAGATGTTACTCTATATGGTGATGATGAAGCCGCTAAGCAGACTGCAGAAGCTAAACTTGCATTCTTGACGCCGATTGTAAAAGCGTTCTTGACTGAAACTGCGCAGGAAACCACAAGCTATGGTATGCAGGTTTACGGCGGCCATGGTTTCATTAAAGAGTGGGGCATGGAACAGCTTGCACGTGATACGCGTATTTGTACTATGTATGAAGGAACCACGGGTATTCAGGCAGTGGATCTACTCGGCCGCAAGGTGATGGGTTCTAACGGTGAACTGCTCAATGTATTTGTTCAGGAAGTTCGCGATTACTGTAACTCTCTTCGTGACAATGCACAGTTTAGCGCGTGGACAAACGCCCTCAATTCTCACCTCGATGAGTGGCAGCAAGTAACCATGGATATTGGTAAAGTTGCGGCGTCTAACCCAGATGAAATTGGCGCGGCGTCAGTTGATTACCTTATGTATTCTGGTTATGTCACAGTAGCTTACTTCTGGCTTCGTATGGCAGTTAAAGCGCAAGAGCAGCTTGATGCCGGAAGCACAGAAACTGAATATTATAAGAGTAAAATACTGACTACAGGCTTCTACTTTGACCGTTTGCTTACTCGCACGCGCTCACTAGTATCAGCGATGCAGTCAGGTGCAGACAACCTAATGTCTATGCCTGAAAGCATGTTTGCCGTTGAGTAATTAACGCTTACAACATCTTGTGGTAAAAGCCGGGTGAGGGTGAATGCGCTTAATACGTATTTCACGCTTCCCGGCTTTTTTATTTCCTGCCTATGAGGGAGTGTTATGTTGCAATCGAAATACGTGACAATTGATGGAAAACGCATTCACTATTTGAGTAAAGAGCCTTTAGCGGAGATAGGTAAAGAGCCTTTAGCGGAGATAGGTAAAGAACTCACCAGCGATAACACATTGTTTGTATTATTTCATGGCTTTCCTGAAAACGCCCATGCATGGGAAGCGTTCATCCGTAGCTTACCTTCGCACTACGATATTGTTGCGCCAGACTTACCTGGTTATCATCTTTCCGATCCCTTAAGTGAGGAACGGCAGTATGAAGTTCCTGCGTTAATAAAACGTATGGCCACCTTTATTAAGAAGGTCAAAAAAGGCAGAAAGGTGATTCTGGTTGCTCACGACTGGGGAGGTGCTATTGCGTGGCCGCTCACTGCCTTTCATCCCGACTTAATTCATAAACTGGTTATATTGAATGCTGCGCATCCATCCACATTCACTCAATCTTTAATCGTAAGCAAACAACAACGGGTGAAGAGCCAGTATATCTCTTCGCTACGTGATAAAAACGCAGTGTCGAGTTTGATATCTACAGATTTCAAGTTACTTAAAGACATGCTTGGAGAAACGTTTTTTGAGCAGCAATGGGATTATGCCTCCACGTTGTTGAATGATTGGAGTCAAGAGGTACGCCTTAGCGCAATGCTTAATTACTACAGATGCATGCCTCAAGATATCCCTCCTGTTGATGCGTCGGACGAAGAACTACAGGCTATACATATTCCCAATATTCATATCGGGGTACCTACGCTAGTGCTGTGGGGAAGAAACGATTTAGCGTTTGATGATGCAGTGCTACATGGGGTTGAAAAGTATGTACCTCATTGTGAGGTTATTTATCACGAAACAGCAACACATTGGATCCACCGAGAGTTTCCAACCTGGGCGTCTGATAAAGTACTAGCGTTTATTTAGCGCCTATTTAACGTTTATTTATCAGTGATAGGAGCTGGGCTATCTCAACTATGAGGTTATATAGCCTATTAGTCTGCCATTAAACCAAAAAAAAGCGCCTTATGAGGCGCTTTTTGTGCTCTAACGATTCGTGAGTCTTAAATCCTGCTGTTTAGCTCTTCAGAGATTGGAGAAGACTGCAGTCCCTGTTCTGCTATCCATGCTTGCAGTGTTTTACCGTCTGCTTCTGGCGTTTGTAAAACTTTACTTGGCATTTTCTTAACCAGTAACGTACCTACTTCAACCGCATTGCTAGAAAGTGCTGTTCTAATCAAGCTTTGCCCACCACACGATATACCCGAGTAATAGTCATGTAATTTTAATCTGTAATCAGATTGTACACTTCGCATTTTTTTACGTAACTCGCCCTTATCGTCAGCTTCTACGATGGTACAGATATTTGCTAGTGCGTCATTGATATCATTTGCTTGAGCAGCGTTTGAAAAGGCGACAGTAGACGCGGCGATAAGTAGAGAAGATTTAACTATTTTCAACATGGTTAAAATTCCTATTCAATATGGGGTGGTTGTTTTGTGTACGACTTAATTAAACGCAATGTCGGGGAAAGCAAAAACATGCAAACAGATAACTAAGTATGAGCGTTCATACCCTATACTAAAGTTCATGCTACTTTAGTGTTGTTTTTAGCTTTTAGTATTAATGATTTGCGTGTTTTTTATGCGCTTTATCGCCAATGATTGAAAATTACACTTTTATTAGAAAAGGGGGGCTAGTGTCGAAAGGCAAACATAAAAAAAGCCCCAATCAGCTTATAAGCGAATTGGGGCTTAGAATAGGGTGTTTAATAATTGATATCTATAAGGCTCAGTGAGGCTTAAAGGTACTCGCTACTTCCATAATCTGCTCTCGCATCCACATATGGGCATAGTCATGGTCAGCACTGACGTGCCAATACAGATAATATTCTACTGGCGGTAAATCAAAAGGCACTTCATAAATAGCAAGGTCGTAGTGCTTGGCCAAATGGAATGGCAAACACGCAATCAAATCGGTCTTAACAATGGTACTTGGCACTGTTAAGAAGTGCTGTCCGCGCATCACTTCTTTCCGACGCTTACCCATTTTATCCAGTGCAACATCGATAGGGCCTGCTCCCGACTTTCTTTGAGATACATTGATATGACCTAAGCGCAAAAACGTTTCTAAATCGAGGCCGTTCTTAAGCGCCGGATGATTTTTTCTCGCTAATACCACAAACCGATCTTGAGCAATTTTATCTTTGCATAAATGGGGGTCGGTAAAGGTAGACGCATCTGCGAAGAAGTCTAACGTGCCACTAGCCATGGCTGATACTATTTGGCTTCGCGGCATTTCGTAGTTGGTAATACCTATATTCGGCGCTAAATTTTGAAGCCGTGCCACTAGGCGGGGCATAATACTCGCTTCTAATAAGTCTCTCGTTGCGAAGTTAAATGATTTCTCCGCCGTGAGAGGGTCGAAAGTATGACTTTCCTGAACACTTCTTCTTAATAAGGCTAACGCCTGTCGAGCAGGGACAATAATATTTTGCGCCACGGGTGTAGGCGTCATACTGTGACCAGTGCGTACGAACAAGGGATCGTTCAGCATTTCCCTCAATCTCGCTAACGAATTGCTCACAGCAGGTTGCGTTATACAAAGAACATCGGCTGCTTTTGTTAAACTGCCAGCTGTATAAATAGCATCAAACACAGCGAAAAGGTTTAAGTCGACTCTATTGAGATTCATAAGTAATCCTTCAGTGGGGCGAGTGCCCTGAAAAAGCCAATAGATAAAACGGAAGCTATGATGACGTAATTAATTGTCACAATTATGTTCACAGCAACCACTAATTGTTTACGAGAGTGTAACAAGAATATTTATAAATACCTATTATTAAAAGTTAATTGAAACATTCATCTTAGTAATAGTAGTTTAGTAACATTACAAATAGGACAGGATACAAACCAATGAAAACACTCATCGATTTATCAGTAGGCGATACTTTTGAACAGTCAGAATGGCTTGTCGTGTCACAAGACATGATAACTCAGTTTGCCAATGCCACTGGCGACCACCAATGGATCCATTTAGATGAAGCACGCTGCGCTAAAGAAAGCCCGTTTAAAACAACCATTGCTCACGGCTTTCTATCTGCATCCTTAATGCCTAATGCATTTTCACAAGTTGTAGGGCACAGCGATAAAATTGCTTCAACCATAAACTATGGCATGGATAAGCTACGCTTTTTAGAGCCTGTGAGGCGTGATGATGCTATTCGATATCAATTTAAAGTCACTGATATTTCTGATAAACCTCAGGGTAAATTGTATAAGGTCGAAGCTAGCTGCATGCTAAAATCAAGCGGAAAACCCGCACTGGTAGGGACTTTTTTAATGCTTGCTGTATTGGCCTAACGCCAACCCTTACGTTTACTTTAAGCTCGGTTTAAGAGTAGGGCGACGAAAATCTGTAAAACGTTTGGATGTTGGGGGTATGAAAAAATGAGGGTGCAGATGAGAAGGACTTGGTGGTTTAAAGGTTTAATGGTTAAAAGGTTTAGTAACGTTAATGCAACTTGAAATAAGCATTTGATAGTTAGCGGCAGCCTTTGCCAAAGTTCAATACAGCTTATGTACAACGAACTTGTAAAAACATAAAGCTGTACACATAAAGCAAAGCCGAAACCAATTCAGCGGATAGTGCGTACCGTGTATATAAAGCACGGCGCACAGTATCCGCTTCGCTGTTTTCACATCGTTGATGTTTTAACTATTAGCTGTACTCGCTTATGACGCGTCGTCAGCGGCATCTTCAATGGCATCGCCAGCGCTTTCAATATCTTCTCCAGCGCCTTCAACCGTGGCACAGCCGCCAATGCTTGCACCCATTACTAGTGCAAAAAACGCAGTTCTTAAAATCTTTGACTCTATTAACTTATTCATAATGTATCTCCGTTTTATGATTTGAATAGTCATTCTATCCATTGGTTGTCGCACATCAGTGTTTACTGAATTTCTTCTCTGTCCTTGAGCATAGTGTCAAGGTTATCGCTCCCTTTTGAATTGAAATCCAAAGTACGAATTGGGAACGGAATTAGAATATCGTTTTCTTCCAGAACGTTTTTAACCGTACAGACTGCATCGTGGCGAACGTCCATGAAGCCATGTTCACCGGGATAGCTTATCCAAAACCACAGCACTAGATTAATACTAGAGTCGCCAAAGGATTCCGCATATACCGCAGTTTCATCATTAATAATGACGTATTCTTTGTCTTTCATTGCCTCGACAATGACCTTGCCGGCTTTCTCAATATCATCGGCATAGGATATGCCAACAGGAACTTCTATCCGCCTTTTTCCAAGGGTGGAGTAGTTTGTAAGAATATTTCTAAACAAAATCTTGTTTGGTATAACTTCTAACTGACCGTAAAATGTTTCTACCAAGGTATTGCGTAAGTTAATACTTTTTACGTTACCAAATACACCCTCGGCTTTTATTACATCACCAATTTCAAACGGCTTGCGGATACCCATTGCGATACCGGCGATAAAGTTCTCTGTCATATCCTGAAACGCAAAACCGATGGCAAGGCCTACAATGCCTGCGCCGGCCAACAATGATGTCACCGTGCCCTTTAAACCCACAAAATCAAGAGCAATAAAAATACCGGCGATCAAAACAAGCGATTTAACAATAGAAGTGAGTAACCCTGCAATCTGGCGAGATTCAAACGTACGACGCATCACAGTACCGGCGATATTTCCGACAATCCTCGCAATAAAGCCAAATGCGATAGCAATCAGCAATGCAACCACTATGTTAGGGAGGATAGTTATTGCGCTTTCCATCCAAGTTTCTAGCTTTCCGGTGAGCAATTTATACACGTCGTCGATGCGAGGTATTTCCATAAGCGTGTCGTTTTCTTCTATTTGAGACTAATAGAGAAGAGCTAACAAGAACCGTTCCGTTTTTTCAAATCGTTTAAGATTATGAATTTGTTGAGGTTTATATTTCATCCATAACAAGAGAGCTGCAGGTTGTGAACTAATTTCACGCCTAATCCGCAATTTCTACCCATTATTATCGATATTCACCGAAAGAGTTATCCTAAAGTATAACTGGTAAGACCATGTGTAAAATTAATGTAAACATATTATTCACAATAAATTTACAAACTTAGGAATCAGGCATAGTATCAATTTGAGGACATAGGTTGTTTATGTCCTTATAAAAATAACAGAAAATCGAATAGCAGGTCGCTAGCGGAACGCGAGATTATATTTGCCGGTAGTGAAACGCCCAGATTTGGAATCACACTATGAAATTGAATACGCGTAAAACTGCAGTTGCTGCTTATGTTGGCGCTGCATTACTTTGCTCTCCCATGATCGCAACAGCCCAAGAAGCTGACACCGAAAATGAAAAAGAAGCGAAACGGGATGTTGAACTTATTCTTGTTACCGGTAGTTTCGTTCGTCGCAGCGAAAACTTTGAATCTCCTTCTCCTCTGGCAGTGGTAGACAGCGTCGCAATCGACTCGATTGGTGCAAAAAATATCGCTGATATCACACAAACGCTTACTATTAATTCAGGCGCCGAAAATAACCCAGACGCGTTCACTCAGAATGCGACAGCGGGTACCTCAAACATCAATTTAAGAGGTTTGGGTGTTGCTTCAACGTTGGTTATGCTCAACAGTCGACGTCAAGTGGTCAACTCTCAACAAACCAATGAAGGTTTAAACTTCGTTGATACAAGCTCTTTAGTACCGATGATAGCTATCGATCGTGTTGAAATTATCAAAGATGGTGCGTCTGCTCTTTACGGCTCAGATGCTGTCGCGGGTGTAGTCAACTTCATAACAAAACGCAACTATGAAGGTGCTAAAATTACAGCTGATTACCAAGATGGCGCACATGGTGATAACTCTGAGTATGTACTACAAGGATTGTGGGGGGCCAGCTCTGATAGTGGAAATGTGATGGCTGCTGTAAGTTATACAAGTCGCGACCCATTGTTCTTGTCAGACAGACGCCTATCTCGCCCACAAGACGATAGTAGTAATTTAGGTAATCCAGGTTCGTATTTTGGTGTACCCGGAATTCCTCCAGGCGTTCCCGTTATTGATCCTACAGGTTGTGCAGAATTTGGCGGTAATGCAAATATTGCAGCTACCGTTCCTTATCCTGGTTTCGGCTCGCTTGATTTAGGAACTTGTCAATTTGATTTTGGCCCAGGATATTCTTACGTTCCCGAAGAGAGTCGTCTAAATATATTCGTGAAATCTGATTACGAACTGTCAGACACTCTCATGTGGGCCACGGAATTTGGAATGGCTCGTAACCGTGCTGAACGTGGTGGAGCACCAAGTTTTCCAAATTTACGCGGACCGGTAGTGCCAGCTACTCATCCGGATAATCCGTTTGGTACAGCAGTCCAGTTTTTAGGACGAGCGGAAGGTAATGGTTTTGAGGCAGATCCTGCCAACACTGAATCAGAAACATTTCGTTTTAATACAAGTCTTAAAGGTGAGCTAGATAATGGCTTCTGGGAAATTAGTTATACCAATGCAAAAAATGAGTTTTTATTTAGCGTTGAAGATGTTTTAAACACGGAGTTCAATCTAGCACTGTCAGGTTTCGGTGGAGCTAATTGTGATCCAAGTAGTCCAGCATCGGTGCCAGGTCAAGGTTCTTGTGAATACTTCAACCCTTTCGCTACGTCATTTACTACCTCACCAAACTCTCAATACGTTATAGATTCGTTTTCAGCGGACCAAGTCATTGACTCTGAGTCAAAACTGCAAGTGTTTGAAGGTTTCGCTTCATTCGATGTCTTTGAAATGGATGGAGGGTTTGCTGGTCTTGCCATTGGGATGCAGTACCGTGAAGAAGAGCTGAGCCAAGATTATGATCAATTGTCAAATCAGGATAGCTTTTCCTTCGTTATTGGTAACCCTGATTTCAGTGGTGAGTTGGATGTATGGGCGGCCTTTGCTGAAATGGCCTTGCCTGTAAACGATCAATTAGATATTCAATTGGCCCTGCGATATGAAAATTACGGCGGAAGTATTGGTGATACAATAGACCCTAAAGTTGCATTCAATTATCGCTTTTCTGATGACCTCTCTTTGAGGGGATCTATTTCTACCTCATTTAGAGCACCATCGATATTTATGCGAAATGGTGGTGCAACAAGCCTACAACAGCTGACAGACTCAGTGGTACAAGGTAATGCATTCGCTGCGGTTCGCACCGTTGGTAATGAGGATCTAACACCTGAAGAGTCTACAGCATATAACCTTGGCTTGTCCTTTGAACCATTTAAAGATTTATCAGTGGAACTCGATTACTGGAATTTTGAGTTTGAAGATTTGATTATTCAGGAAAGTGCACAGGCGCTCTTAGACCTTAATCCAACCGACACGTCGCGTATAATACGTGCGGGTGACCCACTGACGGGACCAGTGCTTCAAGTTAACAATACCTTTGTGAATGCGAGTTCCTTAGAAACCAACGGAATTGACTTTGTAACAAGCTACAAAATTGAATCTGAATTGGGTACATTTGTACCTAATATATCGGCCACTTACGTATTAGGCTATGACCTAAATGATCCGCAAGCAGGGCAAATTGATGGTGTTGGTAGAAGAAACTTTACGAATATAGGCGTATCTTCACCAGAGTTGCGAGCCAATCTTGGTTTAACGTGGAGAAAAGAAGCATATAGTGCCAATCTTTTCGTGCGCTATACAAGCAGCTACGATGATGACCAAAACTGCGCTGACGGAACTATAATATCACAGGGCTGTGGCAATGCTGGTCTGAAAGAGATTGAAAGCCACGTAACTTTTGATGCTCAATTTAATGTGGACCTCAGTGCCTTGATTGACACTCAAACTTCTTACCTATTAACAGTGGGGGGCATTAATTTAACTGATGAAAATCCTCCTCAGGTATTCACAAACAGTGGTTTCGACTCTAAGGTTCACGATCCAAGAGGTCGTCAAATATATGCAAGGCTTGCTGTTGAGTTTTAATAGTTAGCTTTTTATATAAAAATAGCAAAGCCGGCTTCGATGCCGGCTTTTTTGTTTGCCCAGCGAAGCTGGCAAACCCAGCAGGACAATAGATGCCTGCATCACCCTGATTGAGGGGAAGATAATCCGAATCGCAAGGGCGTCACTGGCCAACGGTGGGGTCTGAAGGAAG
>NZ_JAPVOT010000035.1 GCF_027257845.1 Alteromonas sp. BMJM2
GTAGGAGTTAATTTACTTATTGCGTCACCAACAATGGCGATATGAAGTATGCAGGAGCCGTATACGAGGCCCGTACGTACGGTTCTGTGAGAGGGATGAGGCGGTGACGCCTCACCCTACTCGATGTCTCATTGCTTTTAACCGAATCAAACGCTACTCTTACTGGTCTAACCAGATGTGTGCTTGCTGTTACAAGATGCCAGCTCAATTTTTAACATACGCGTATATCGTTGCTATGGAACACTGAATACTATGTCCAAAAACTACGTACTAAACACCTACAATAAATTTCTAAAACTGCCTTTCGGTAAAAAGCTGTTCAGTTGGTACTCTGCTCGAAGAGCGCCTTACTTCTCTACCGTATCGCCTTTAATTACCGACATTAGACCCAATTTTTGCGAAGTGTCTTTAAAAAAGCGCAAAGCAATACAAAACCATATCGGCACGGTGCATGTTATTGCAATTTGTAACGGGCTTGAAATGGCGATGGGTTTTATGTGCGAAGCATCTATTCCCAAACATTTGCGGTGGATACCTAAAGGCATGGAGGTGAAGTACCCAGCAAAAGCAGACTCTGATATACGTTGTGTTGCCGAAGTGCCAGAAGATGCATGGAAGCCCGGTAACCTGCCTATTTCAGTAAAAGCATATAATGAAGAGGGCACACTAGTGGTTGATGGAACTATTACAGTGTGGGTAAGTGAGAAACGATAAAAAAGCGTTTCCTCAATCGTAATTTAAAGGGCCGCATTTGCGGCCTTTTCTGTCTTCAAACCACGTTCATATATTAAGTTTTTACTACCGTGTATTTTCGGTTTGACAGCCGCCATAAACCAAACTAAACCTATCGATAGGTGTCGAATTAATAGTCAATTGCATAGCTGGGCACATTTTTAAATATGCCAGCTACCACCAAGCTAACACGTGTTGAACGAGGTCAATATGGCGGTTATGACGAAAGAGCAGGTAGTGGGTAAATTGTTTGTGGATAAAAAAAATTACCCGTATGGCTTTGCCCGTTCCGGTGATTTCTCTATTTCAGAGAGCAAACTTCTGCAATCTACAGGGGGGTTATTTGCAGCCCTTGTCGATGGCCACATTACGCCTGAAAATGATGAAGAACAATCCTACCTCGAATCAGCACTAGGCCACCGCGAGCCAGCAACGCCTCAAGAGCGGGTGTGGTTAAAGTACCAACGTCGCATCAATCGTCCAAAAACAGCGAGTATTTACGGCTCTCAAAAGCCAATTATTGAAGATTCTGATGATGATAGCGATTCAACAATTAGTGATAATAGCGACCTCGATGTAGATATATCAGATTAGGGATGTGCGGCTTTACTTTACATCAGTGCCTAAAAAACGAGTTGTCCTATAGGTTGTTAAATTAATGTAAAACTTTATCCTAATTTACGTTGCCAGCTAGCTTCATTCGAAATATTCATCCTAATAATCTTCATTATTGGGATATATATCTCACTTTTCCTCAATTTGGTGTTTTATCTTCCTAATAGCTTCGATATAGTCCGGACATGGTCAACGAAAGCTGACAATACACAACCTTTTATGGGAGATACAACAGTGAAAATGATGTCGGGCGCAGCCATGGTGGTTGAAGCGCTAAAAGATGTAGGAGTGACTCATGTGTTCGGCTACCCAGGTGGAGCCGTACTAGACATTTACGATGCGTTATATGCGCAAGAAGATGTCAAACATGTCCTCGTGCGTCATGAACAGGCAGCCGCACATATGGCGGATGGGTATGCACGTTCAACTGGCAAAACCGGCACCGTTCTCGTCACCTCAGGTCCAGGGGCAACAAACACGATCACCGGTATAGCCACAGCCTATATGGATTCAATCCCTATGGTTGTGCTGTCAGGGCAAGTGCCGTCTATGCACATTGGTGAAGACGCATTCCAAGAAACTGATATGGTCGGGTGCTCGCGCCCTATCGTTAAGCACAGTTTTCTTGTAAAGCGTTCAGTGGACATCCCAGAGGCGATTGCTAAGGCTTATTATATTGCAAACACTGGCCGTCCTGGCCCTGTTGTGGTTGATTTACCAAAAGACTTGGTGAGTGTTGCAGATGAACATCCTTATGTATTCCCAAGCGATGTCACTATGCGTTCATATAACCCCACCGAAAAAGGCCACCCAAAGCAGGTTAAAAAAGCGGTAGAGTCACTACTTAAGGCCGAGCGCCCTATACTTTATGTTGGCGGCGGTGCAGTAGCATGCGATGCATCAAGCAAAGTGATTGAATTGGCGGAAAAGCTAAATGCCCCTGTAACCTGTACGCTTATGGGTTTAGGTGCAATGCCTGGTACGCACAAGCAGTTTATCGGTATGCTGGGCATGCATGGCACCCTTGAAGCCAACAAGTCGATGCACAATGCTGATTGTATTATTGCATTAGGCGCGCGATTTGATGACCGCGTGACAAACAATGTGGACAAGTTCTGTCCCCATGCAGACATTATTCATGTAGATATTGACCCAGCGTCAATCTCAAAAACCGTAAACGCACACATTCCTGTAGTGGGCTCGGTAGATAAAGTATTAGATCAAATTCTTAGCCAAGTAGATAAGAAAGACTTATCACATCAGCCAGAGAAGCTTGCCGATTGGTGGGAACAAATTGCAACATGGCGTGCAAAGACGTGTTTAAATTACGAGCAAGGCGAGGAAGTCATAAAGCCTCAGCGCGTTATCGAGACCTTGTACAAACATACCGATGGAAAAGCGTTTGTGAGTTCAGATGTTGGCCAACATCAAATGTTTGCGGCTCTGTACTATCAATACGACAAACCTCGTCAGTGGATAAATTCAGGTGGCCTTGGCACCATGGGCTTTGGCTTGCCAGCGGCCATGGGCGTTCAGTTTGCTCACCCTAAAGCCACATCGGTTGTAGTCACAGGTGACGGTAGTATTCAAATGAATATTCAAGAGTTGTCTACGTGCTTGCAGTACAACCTACCTATTAAGATTATTTCGTTGAACAACCGTGCCCTTGGAATGGTTCGCCAATGGCAAGACATGATTTATAAAGGTCGCCACTCGCATTCCTACATGGATTCTATGCCTGACTTCGTTAAGCTTGCTGAGGCCTATGGGCATGTTGGTATTAAGGTCGACAAGTTAGAAGACCTAGATGCAGCGATGGAAAAATGCTTTAGCTATACAGATAGACTTGTATTTATGGACATTGCCATCGATCAAAACGAACACGTATATCCAATGCAAATTAAGTACGGCGCCATGGATGACATGCGCTTGAGCAAGACGGAGCGAACCTGATGAAACGCATTATTTCAGTATTAATGGAAAACGCCCCTGGCGCACTATCACGTATTGTTGGTGTCTTCTCACAGCGTGGATATAACGTTGATTCGTTATGTGTAGCGCCTACAGACGATTCCAGCTTGTCTCGCTTAACGATTATCACCCACGGGGATGATAAGGTAATAGAACAGATCACCAAGCAGGTGAATAAGCTTATCGACGTGCTTAAAGTGGCCGATTTAACGGAAAATACGCACATTGAACGTGAGCTGATGTTAATCAAGGTTGCTACTCGCACAGAGTCAGTGCGCGCGGAAGTAAAGCGAAACTCGGATATATTTCGTGGCCGCATTCTCGATGTGAATGCCAACAACTACACCATTGAGATTACTGGTACTACCGACAAGCTCGACGCGTTTGCCGCTACAATGGGGCAATGCGCTGAGGTGATTGAATCTTCTAGAACCGGCGTGTGCGGTTTAGCACGAGGTGATAGAGCACTTCGTCCTTAGTATTCATCGGCTCTCGCTGCTAATTACCGGCAGCACAGAAACGATAAAAGAAAGAAGGCCAGTTGATAAAGACTGGCCTTTTTGTTTGCCAATCAAAAAAGTCCGACCTCATTAATTGCCTGAGTTGCCGCCGTAGTAAGCTTCTACTCTAAGGGCCACACCTAAAGACGCTGAAAAGTTTTCTTCGCGAAGTAACAGCACGAAGGGCTCTACATCGAAATACAACCAGTCTCTAATCCTGTTAGAGCGCCATCTCAATCCTCCATACACCTCCTCTACGCGATAATTTGGCTGACTGAGTCCTTCTACCATAAAGTGAGGAATTAAGGCGTTGTGACTGTTTATAGAGTAAAGGTGCTGAATTTCATGTCGCCAAAACCAGTCGTTGGTTTCATCGCGATAGAAAAAGCGATTGTTTTGTCTTATCAGATGCTGTGGGCTTATATCGTATTGAAAGGCTGCGCCTATCTCTGCGCCAAGTCTGTCTCGGGTAAAGTAATACAGCTCAGCGTCGTACAGCATGGCCCATTTATTGTTAAAGGCTAGGGCATCCCGATACCTTGCTCGAGTATATAGCTGGTCACGTCGTCCGGCTCCCACTCTAAAAGAGTAGTGTGAATTCTGATCTGGGCGAAAGCGCAGGGCAATGGTGGTCTGGTCGCGATTGTTATTGGAGGTATCTCTGGCGGCTCGAATCGATGAGTCTTGGGTTTCGTCTTCATTATCACTTAACAACAGGTCAACGCGCTCTTCAAGAGCCGGAAGCTTTACGCGGATCCTAAAACGTAAATCTGTATCGGCGAAGTCTCCGCTTCGCGGTTCCCACGCAAGCTGAATACGCCCCTCTGCACGGGCTTGTTCACCGAGCTGTTTTGCACCCGAGTCGCTACTGTGAAACCAACCATCAAACTGCTTTACAGTAAAATCCATGGAGTCAGTAAAACTGCGCTGCCAAATATCAAACCACTGCTCATCAAAATGATGTTCATGAACATTGTTGGGCTCATTGGACTGATGAGTTTGCAAGTTGGCGCTGCTTTGTGATTGCTCATGGTTACTGACCGCATCTACATCACGTTTGGCCGTCTCTATGTTTGTTTGTAGCGGCGAAAAGTTGACAAGCATTAGGTGACATAACACAGTTACCGCACAGGTCATTAATGACTAACCCCTTGTTAGCAATCGTGATGATAGGTGCTTAAAATTAGCAATCCTTGGTAATACAAAGAATGAAACGGGAAGTACAAAACGTCAATGATTATTCGATAAGATAAATATTCAGGTGAAAGGAACGGCTCGCGGTGGCATACTGGTGCCATTGACGTTGGGGAGATAAATTTTATGGGTGGAATTAGTATTTGGCAGTTGCTGATAATACTGGTTATTGTTGTGTTACTTTTTGGTACAAAACGCCTTAAAGGTATCGGCACCGACTTAGGTAGTGCCATCAAAGGTTTCAAAAAAGAAATCACTGAAGACGATAAAGATGCAGACTTCGACCAAAAAAAACAGGTTGAAGAGCAGCGCTCGACTGACTCAGTATCCACAAAAACAGAAAGCGACGTTAAAGATAAGTCCTAATGTTTGATATTGGCTTTTGGGAGTTATTGGTCATTGGCGTTCTGGCCCTGCTAGTGTTAGGTCCAGAACGGTTGCCCGGTGCCATGCGTTCTACTATTAATACTATTCGCGGCGTGCGTAATATGGCAACTGGCTTTAAGCAAGAAGTTGAGCATCAGTTGCGCGTGCACGAATTGCATGAAAATCTTAAGAAAGCGGAACAGCAGGGGCTTAAAGATCTCTCACCAGAACTTGAACAAAGTGTTGATGAGTTGAAAAAAGCGGCTGAGTCGGTTCAAGAACCCTATAAAAAGCAGTAGATGTCTGACGCTAACAACTTACTATCTCATTTAATTGAATTACGCAGCAGAATTCTAAAGGCGCTATTGAGCGTGCTGGTGGTTTTCCTGTGCTTGGCTGCGTTTGCGCAAGATTTGTATCAGCTTTTGGCTATGCCGCTTTTAAATGCAATGCCAGAAAATGCCACAATGATTGCCACTGACGTTGCCTCACCGTTTTTCGCGCCGTTTAAACTTACCTTGGTGCTATCCTTTTTTATCGCCATTCCTTACGTGCTTTATCAAGTGTGGGGCTTCGTGGCGCCAGGTCTTTATCGCAATGAAAAGCGTTTGGTGGCGCCACTGCTGCTATCAAGCACATTACTTTTTTATGCGGGTATGGCATTTGCGTATTTTGTGGTTTTCCCCATTGCCTTTGCCTTTTTCACGAGTGTGGCCCCTGAGGGCGTTACGGTAAGCACCGACATATCGAGTTACCTCAATTTCGTATTAAAGCTGTTTTTCGCTTTTGGCGTGTCCTTTGAAATACCCATCGCTATTATTCTATTGTGTTGGACAGGTGTTACAGACGCTAAATCATTACGTGCTAAACGTCCATTTGTGGTGGTTGGTGCGTTTGTTGTCGGCATGCTGCTTACCCCGCCAGACATTATCTCGCAAACTTTATTGGCAATCCCTATGTGGTTTCTATTTGAAGTGGGCGTGATCATAGGCGGGCTATACGCTGGAAAGGCCAAGAACGCAGATGAACCCGAGCAAGACGAAGCAGAAAACAAAATTTCAGACGACGTTTAATTCATTAATAACAAAAGGGATAAAAATGAAATCACGAGCCATTACTTTGATCTCACTGCTAGCAGCGTTAGGCACATTTTCAGTGCAGGCTGAAAGTATTAGCAAAGCAATCGAAAAATGTCGCGGCACTGAAAATAGCTTAAAGCGCCTAATGTGTTATGACCGTATGGCAAAATCTATAAGCCAGTACGACGACGTTGATATGCAGATAAGCGACGTGCCGGCTATTCCTCGAGCAACTCCAAAGCCAGCCGTTAGCAAAGTACCTGCGGTTCGTCCTACCGTTGCTGCTGCGCCTCAACAAATGGAAGAGCAAGACCCGGAAGCGTCTTTCGGCTTAGATAAGAAGCGCACTCCAGCTGATGAAGTATCTGAAGTGGCATTAACGATTGCTGAATTGTCTAACGGAGCCCGCGGAAAGCAAGTCATTACCTTTAACGACGGCTCACAGTGGCAGCAAGTAGACAATACCTATTTGAAATTAGAAACAGGGCAGGGCGTTACTATCGAAAAGGGCCTGTTTGGCGCATTCTTTTTAGGCGTTGATGGTATAAATAAGCGTTTAAAAGTAAAACGACTTAAGTAAATGACTCTATTTGATGCTGGTGTCAATCTGCTAGACAGACGCTTCGACGCCAGCGAAGTCATTCAACGTGCCTCTGAGGCAGGGGTTGAGAAGTTATGTGTAATTACCACTCACCCTGATGAGTGGGAGCCTGCTTACCAGCTATATCTCAAGTTTCCCGATATTTTGTGTTACACCATAGGCGTGCATCCGCATTATGCTAAAGACGTCACGGACCAGTCACTTCTTCAACTTGAGATGCTCGCACAGCGTGAAGGCTGTGTAGCCATAGGCGAGTGCGGCTTAGACTTTAACCGCAACTTTTCTGCACAAGAAACTCAGTTAGCGGTGTTTGAGGCTCAGCTTGCTATTGCAGTTAAACTGCAAAAGCCAGTGTACCTACATGAGCGCGATGCGTTTGAGCCTCAGATAACACTATTAACTCAATATATTCCTCAATTGCCAAGCGGCATCGCCCATTGCTTCACTGGCTCAGTCGAGCAAGTAAATGCGTATTTATCTCTTGGCTTGTATATTGGAATTACGGGGTGGGTGTGTGATGAAAAGCGCGGTGAAGCGCTAAGAGAAGCGGTGAAAAACATCCCTAAAGACAAGCTTATTTTTGAAACTGACGCTCCCTATCTGTTTCCTAAAACGCTAAGACCGAGAAAGCGAAATAACGAGCCAGCCTTTTTGCCACATATTGTAGAGCAAGTTAGCGAGATGTTAGCCATATCCGAAGAGCAGCTAAGCAAATACAGTTATGAAAATAGCTGCTCTCTGTTTTCCCTTTAGTGAGTAAAACTGCAATGCAAATACATAAAGGGAATCTGCGAAACTACGATGTGGGCTTGTTAGTCACCGCTATTGTGGCTGTTGTGCTTTTTATTTCGCTGTTTTTAAATTTATCCCCTAATTCGTCACAACCCCCTCACTACTCACAGTTAAAATATCGTTTTTCGTTATCTGACGAGCTTAATTTCGAAAATGTCGACCAAGTGCCTGACAATCAATGGACACCCACGACATCGCCTATAAACTTAGGAATGAGTAGCAAAACAGTATGGGTTTCAATGGTCATCGAACCCACTCAAAGCCCAGATAGCAAATATTTGCTGCATATCGACTATGCCTTATTAGATGAACTCGACGTAGGCATATTTGAGAATATTAGTTCGGCGCCCCTTGTTACTTACTCTGCTGGAGATACACAAACGGCAGAAAACCGTCCGTTTAAGCACGTAAAGCCACTTTTTCCGTTGCCGTCTAGCCAGTTTTCACAGCAGGTTTTTATTAAAGTAAAAACGTCGGGAACCATCCGATTACCCATTCGTATTTGGAAAGAAAGTGAGTTCATTCAGTTCACCGCCAATCGAAATGCTGCACTAGGTGTCTTCTTTGGAATACTGATTGCGATGGGAATAAGCAATTTATTTCTCACTGTCACTACAGGGAGTAAGTCATTTTTTCTCTACTCTGGCTACGTCTTTTGCTTAGCACTTACTATTGCCACACTCCAAGGTTACGGCTTTACCTACTTTTGGAGCGGTAGCCCTTGGTTTCAAGGCAAAGCCGCGGTTATCTTTGCCAGTGCTACCATTATGTTTGGGAGTATGTTTACCCGCAGTCTGCTACCCATAAAGAAATACAGTATTCTTCTCGATAAAATAATGCACGGTATCAGTTGGGTATGTGGGGCCAGTATTGTTGCCAGCGTATTTTTGCCCTATTCAATAATGATCAAAATTTTCTTGGTGGCATTAAGTGTTATTGTCTCCTTTACCTTACTACTAGGTGCGTGGATGGCCACAAAAGGCGAGGTGATTGCTCGATACTTTACTATTGCTTGGGGCTTTTTACTGATAAGCGCCTTAGCGGCAAGTTTTGACAATTTAAACCTATTCCACTTGCCATTAACGTCTAATACGTTACTCATTATAGGTGGAGCCGTCGAAACACTTATTCTGGCGTTAATCTTGGCTATTAATTTCAGCCACAGCAGAGATACGTTGATAAATGCAAAGCAATTCGCATTAGAGCAAGAGAAGCAGGCTAATATTGCCAAAGAACACTTGTTAACCATGCAACAACGTCATCAAGAAGACTTAGAGTATAAAGTTGAAGAGCGTACCTTAGAGCTAGAGATAACTTTGCGAGAGCTATCAGAGGTGAATCAGGAGCTCGAGCGGCTGAATGCTGTAGACCCTCTTACCGGCGCGCACAATAGACGTCACTTCGATAAAAGCTTGCGCGCACAAGGAAGACGCAGTCGAAGAGAGCAAATACCCTTATCACTGATTATTCTTGATATTGATCACTTCAAGCAAATTAACGACACATTCGGCCATGCTGCTGGAGATGAATGCCTAAAATATATGACTCGGCTCTTTCAAAATCATATTCATCGACCCAGTGATGATTTATGTCGAATTGGGGGTGAAGAGTTTGCCGTTATATTGCCTAATACTGATATTGAGGGTGGTAAGTTTATCGCCGAAAGCCTATTAACAGCATTGGCATCTGAACCATTGAGTTACGAGGGGCATGAAATAAACCTTAGCGCTAGTGCAGGCGTAGCAACTGCTACCATACATGATGAAGATCAGGCTCAACACTTATTCAGGCTCGCTGACTCGTTATTGTACGAGGCAAAACAGAGTGGGCGGAACAAAGTAATATCTCAACAAATGCAGGACTAACTATGACCACTTCTTTCCCAAATCGCCGAATGCGTAGACTTCGAGCTAAAGATGCTCTGCGTGGACTTGTTGCTGAGAACGCACTTTGTGTAGATGATTTAATTTATCCCGTATTCGTTTTACCTGGGCAAGACACAAGAGAAGCAGTACCTTCCATGCCTGGCGTAGAGCGCCTGTCTCTTGATCTACTTTTGAGAGAAATGAAAAAGTGGGTTGCGCTGGGTATTCGCACATTTGCGCTTTTTCCCGTCACGCCGATGGCGTTAAAAACAGACTGTGCAAAAGAAGCCTTTAATCCTGATGGTTTAACGCAAACGGCACTCCGGGCGATTAAAAAAGCGTATCCAGACGTTATGCTCATGTCAGATGTTGCTCTCGACCCTTTTACGTCTCACGGCCAAGATGGCCTCATTAATAGCGATGGGTATGTGGTAAACGATGAAACGGTGGAAGTACTGGTAAAGCAGGCTTTATCTCATGCCGAAGCTGGCGCTGATATTGTGGCACCATCAGACATGATGGACGGGCGAATAGGGCAAATTCGCAACGCCTTGGAAAGCAATAGTTTTGTCAATACCTGTATTATGGCGTACTCAGCTAAGTATGCGTCGTCTTACTACGGGCCATTTAGAGATGCCGTCGGCTCAGCTGCCAATATTAAGGGCGGCAATAAGAAAACCTATCAAATGGACCCTGCAAACTCTGACGAAGCCATTCATGAAATTGCCCTAGATATCGAAGAGGGGGCCGATATGGTAATGGTGAAACCGGGCATGCCATATCTGGATATCGTCCGTCGCTGTAAAGATGAATGTAAAGTGCCTACGTTTGCTTATCAGGTAAGCGGCGAGTACGCCATGCACCAAGCAGCCTTTGCAAATGGTTGGTTAAACGAGGATGAGGTAGTGCTCGAGTCCCTATTGGCGTTTAAGCGTGCTGGCGCCGATGGTATTTTGACTTATTTTGCCCCTAAAGCTGCAGAGCTGTTGCAAAAGTAGGGGTTAACAATTTTACTGTAAATGTAAACAGCTCATGTTCCAACATTGGGCACAAGTGTAAACAAAAAGAGCCGCTTGAAAGCGGCTCTTTTGTGTGTGGTGTTCCATCTTAAAGAAGGCAGGTCACACACACACCAACTCACAACCTGCTTTATGCTGCAGCCAGCATTCATTGGCTAACTCGGCGTTAATCAAAGGATGAGATTTCAACCAACCTTCCGGAAAAGTAAGTGTCCATTTGTCTTCTTCACACAGCAGCTTTACATCGGGTATATGTTTGTTTTGTCTGCGTAAACACAGCACCACGGCAATGCGTAAAACCCGAAGTAACCCTTTAAGCATAGGGCGATAATCTTGGTGATAATTATCAAATATATCACTGGCAACATTTAACCGATGCTGAGAGACTAGCTCTCTAATTGCTGAGCGCTGAAGGCGAGTAAATCCAGGCAAATCGATATAACTGAGTATATAGGCACCGTGTTCATGGTGGCGCTTGTACTCAATATGCAGGCCAATTTCGTGTAACTCGGCCGCAGCGCCTAAGATTGTTTCTGTATCAAGGTGACAAATATTTTGTTGGCCGCATAGCTGATAGCACAGTGACAAAGCCACTTGTTTTACCGTAGCAGCATGGGCGGTGTCGATATGGTAGCGCTGTTTGGCTTGGTTTAGCGTCTGCCGGCGGCGGTCGTTATCGGTAACATTGTCTAACATACCATAGATTAGGCCCTCTCGTAGGGCGCCACCAGATATGTTCATGTGCTTGATATCGAGAGCTTCAAATAGGCTAATCAGAATGGCAAGTCCTGATGGGAATATCGCCTTTCTGTTTTCCTCTAACCCTTCAATATTGAGTTGGTCGATAGAACTACATTCAACACATTGTTTTTGCAGGTGGTACAGATAGTCTAATCGAATAGCATCACTGATCCCTTGAGCAACCAATATTTCAGTTATCGCTTGGGGTGTACCTGATGCACCTAAACAGTTTTCCCAGTCAAAGCATAAAAAGGCGTTAGACACTTCACTAATGAGTGTGTGCGCTGCTTTTTTCGCTTTATCAAAATTCTCATCAGTTATTAGCCCACCTTGGAAATAACGTTCCATAAAGGTAACACAGCCCATGTCTAAGCTTTTTAGATGGATGGGCTGCATATCATTACCAATAATGATTTCTGTGCTAGCACCACCAATATCAATGACAAGGCTGTTGCCTTGATTGGCTGATGTATAGGCTACGCCAAGATATATTTGCCGAGCTTCTTCCTCACCGCTGATAACATTCAGCTTGTGATTGAGGATCTCTTCGGCTTTGCGCACAAAAACATGTGCATTGGTGGCAAGACGCAGTGTGGCGGTTGCTACCACCTTGATATTGGAAGGGGGAATATCTTGTAGTCTTTCAGAGAACACTTGCAGGCATTTCCAACCGCGCTCCATGCTTGTGTCATCAAGCAATAATTGTTCATCAAGCCCGGCTGCTAAACGCACCTTTTGCTTAATTTTTCCAATAATTTGAACGCTTCCATTTACTACATGGACAATCACCATGTGAAAACTATTAGAGCCTAGGTCAACGGCGGCATAATACTCGCCGTAGGTTTGGGCATCGTGCTGAAGTTCTGCCTGCATAGTGTCTCGTGCTTTAGTTACTTGTATTTCGTTGCTGAGGCTTGCCGCGCCCTCTGCCATTGCCTCTACGAGAAGAGTTTCGATTATTAGGCACACGCTTTCTGCGTGGCTTAGGAGGCGTTACCTCGTCTAATAATGCAGTTCTGTCGTAGTCGGTAACCGGAATAGTCGCGTGAATATACTTTTCAATTGCCGGTAAGTTTAGCGCATATTTCTCGCACGCAAAGCTTATCGCAATGCCGCTTCTTCCCGCTCGACCGGTACGGCCAATACGGTGCACATAATCTTCGGCATCGTCAGGCAAGTCGTAGTTAAATACGTGCGTTACTGCATCAATATGTAAACCACGAGCCGCCACGTCGGTGGCAACTAATATGTCTAATGCGCCCTTGGTAAAGTCTTCTAAAATACCAAGACGTTTCTTTTGCGGAACATCACCGCTTAGCAGGCCAACGCGGTGTCCATCTGCGGTTAGCCAATCTGTGACCTTTTCGCAGCTGTGCTTGGTATTGGCAAACACAATGGCCTTTTCTGGCCACTCTTCTTCTAAGAGGGTAAGAAGCAGTAACATTTTATCGTCATCAGACGGGTAAAATAGTTCTTGGCTTACACGACTAGCGGTCGTTTGTTCAGGCGCAACTTGCACATGAGTCGGATTGTTCATGTGTTCATAGGCCAGTTCCTGTACGCGATAACTTAACGTGGCTGAAAACAGCATGCTCAGTCTTTCGTTTGCAGGTGGCATACGACGGAACAAAAAGCGGATATCTTTGATAAAGCCTAAATCGAACATGCGATCGGCCTCATCAAGCACGGCAACCTGAATATTGTTCAGCGAGAATACATCCTGTTTATAGTAGTCCAGTATGCGTCCTGTCGTGCCAATAATTATATCCACCCCTTCTTCTAGGGTTTCACGTTGACTTTGGTAACCTTCGCCCCCATAAATCAATCCTAACGATATTCCGGTGTGCTCACTAAGCAGCTTGGCATCGTTATAGATTTGCACAGCAAGTTCCCGGGTAGGTGCCATAATGATGGCACGCGGACCGTCTAATTTGCTGTTACTTGAGTTTTCTGCTTTGCTTAGCAGGTAATGGAATGTAGCGACCAAAAACGCAATGGTTTTTCCCGTGCCCGTTTGAGCTTGGCCGGCAATATCGAGGCCTTCTAATAACGGAGGCAGTGCAAGTGCCTGAATTGGTGTACAATGCGAAAAATTCTCTGCCGTTAAGGCATCAACGACCTTGCTATTGATAGGCAAGTCGGAAAAATGAGTTTCAGTTAAATGAGTAGGCATAGCTTATAGCTTATCAGTGCTTGCATTAAAAAACAGTTTCTATATAACACTTATGGTAAAGCTGAGAATATTCAGCAACAGACCACAATGGAGAAAAGAATGAGCGACAAAATTATCCAGTTATCTGACGATAAATTCGAAGCAGATGTTATCAATGCTGACAGTCCTGTACTAGTTGACTTTTGGGCCGAATGGTGTGGCCCCTGTAAAATGATTGCACCTATCTTGGAAGAAGTTGCAACCGAGTTTGATGGCAAGTTAACAGTTGGCAAGTTGAATGTCGATGAAAATAACGAAACTCCGCCTAAATACGGTATCCGTGGCATCCCAACGTTGTTACTTTTCAAAAATGGTAACGTTGCAGCGACGAAAGTGGGTGCGTTATCAAAAACCCAGCTAACAGAATTTCTTAACGAAAATCTGTAATTAATACAGAAAAGCCGGTGTAGTTATCCTCTACATCGGCTTTTTTCATTATGGCGTGAAGTATTACACTTTAGGATAGTAAGCCCAATTTAATTAACATTTAACGAGCAAATCGCTGGACGTTGGTTAAATATAGTGCTAACTTTTCCTTCAGCGCTCATCCGAGCAGCATTCTGCATATGTCCAAATCCGGGCGATACCAAATCTAAATGAGAACAGAGTGACCAAAAGTCCTGTAAGCGAAGTTCAAGCACAAAGACCCACCAGTATGAATTTAACCGAATTAAAGAATAAGCCAATTAGCGAATTGGTTAACATGGCCGAAAAAATGGGCCTTGAAAATATGGCTCGCGCCAGAAAACAAGACATCATATTTTCTATTTTGAAGACGCATGCGAAAAGCGGCGAAGATATCTTCGGAGATGGAGTTTTAGAAATTTTACAGGACGGTTTCGGCTTCTTACGTTCAGCTGATTCTTCTTACCTTGCAGGTCCTGATGATATCTATGTATCGCCTAGTCAGATCCGTCGTTTCAATCTGCGCACGGGTGACACCATCGCAGGGAAAATTCGTCCTCCAAAAGATAGTGAGCGTTACTTTGCGCTATTAAAGATCCGCGAAGTAAACTTCGACAAGCCAGAAAACTCACGCAACAAAATCTTGTTTGAAAACCTGACTCCTTTGCATGCAGCCGATCGCTTGCGCATGGAACGTGGGAATGGCTCAACGGAAGATATTACAGCGCGTGTATTAGATTTAGCATCACCTATTGGTCGTGGTCAGCGCGGACTCATAGTCGCGCCGCCTAAAGCTGGTAAAACCTTGTTACTTCAGAATATTGCCCAGTCTATTGCTGCCAATCATCCTGAATGTGAATTGATGGTATTACTTATCGACGAACGTCCAGAAGAAGTAACTGAAATGCATCGCCTTGTTCAAGGTGAAGTGGTTGCCTCTACGTTTGACGAGCCAGCAAGCCGCCACGTGCAAGTGGCTGAGATGGTCATCGAGAAAGCAAAACGTCTAGTTGAACATAAGAAAGATGTGGTTATTCTTCTCGATTCAATCACTCGTCTTGCTCGAGCCTACAACACCGTCATTCCATCATCAGGTAAAGTACTTACCGGTGGTGTAGATGCAAACGCACTTCATAAGCCGAAGCGTTTCTTTGGTGCGGCCCGTAACGTTGAAGAAGGTGGCAGCTTAACTATCATCGCTACTGCGCTCATCGATACTGGCTCAAAAATGGACGAAGTCATCTACGAAGAGTTTAAAGGCACGGGTAATATGGAGCTTCACCTTAACCGCAAAATTGCGGAGAAGCGTGTATTCCCAGCTATCGACTTCAATCGCTCTGGCACACGTCGCGAAGAGTTGCTTACCAAGCAAGATGAACTACAGAAAATGTGGATCCTTCGTAAAATCGTACATGAGATGTCAGAAATTGATGCCATGGAGTTCTTAATTAGTAAGCTCTCTATGACGAAGACGAACGATGAGTTCTTCGATGCAATGCGAAGACAAAGAAGCTAGTACCAGTAAATGAGTTGAGAAAGGCGCCGATAAATGAAGTGACCCCATAAAGTTGGACTCATTTCTAAGCGGCAACTAAGGCCTGATTTCGATATTGTATCGGACTCAGGCCTTTTAGTTTTAGCTTAATGCGTTCGTTGTTGTAATAGTCGATGTATTC
>NZ_JAPVOT010000036.1 GCF_027257845.1 Alteromonas sp. BMJM2
AGTCAACGTGCGCGTAGTGGCGAGCAGGAGTATCATATTCTACGTGTGACGTAGAGATGGTGATACCACGTGCTTTTTCTTCAGGCGCGTTATCGATTTGATCGAATGCGCTTGCAGAACCGCCGTAGGTCTTAGCTAGAACAGTAGTGATAGCTGCAGTTAGCGTGGTTTTACCGTGGTCAACGTGGCCGATAGTACCCACGTTTACATGGGGTTTCGTACGTTCAAACTTTTCTTTTGCCATTTCTATTATCCCAGCAAAGTTACATTAAAAAAATTTTGAATTTTTACAACATGAGCTGGGGAGAAAAATGGTGCTGATAGGCAGATTCGAACTGCCGACCTCACCCTTACCAAGGGTGCGCTCTACCAACTGAGCCATATCAGCACTGATTTGGAGCGGGCAGTGGGAATCGAACCCACATCATCAGCTTGGAAGGCTGAGGTAATAGCCATTATACGATGCCCGCAAATCTTAATTCTCTGGCCACCTCATAAAGAAAGTGGTGGAGGGGGCAGGATTCGAACCTGCGAAGGCTGAGCCGGCAGATTTACAGTCTGCTCCCGTTGACCGCTTGGGTACCCCTCCAGAATTGATGGTGCCGACTGCCGGAATCGAACTGGCGACCTACTGATTACAAGTCAGTTGCTCTACCAACTGAGCTAAGTCGGCACTACATCAAGTGGGTGCGCATTCTAGAGTAATGAATTACTCAGTGCAAGTGTCTTTTTGAAAAATTTTCATTTTTCTTTTCTGGCCGATTTCTCAATCAATCAGAAGGTTACGCTTGAAGTGGAACAAGTTCCTTTCGAGCGTAGCGGGCAAGACCTTGCACCACCAAATGAGCGGGACGAATGTTAACAGCGGATTCTAAGAATGCAAACACTTTTTTGTCTCCACCCCCTAAAATAATGTCAAAATCAGTTTGTTTGCTTGATATGTAATCAATGGCGCTCAAATAAACACCATAAACCGCTGCATGACACCCTGTTGCTACGCAATCTTCGGTATCCATACCTACCCCAAAGCTGGTCGGAATTTCATCACTTGCGGTTACTTTTTTGGTGGATGCCACCAAAGCGTCTCGCATAACAGTAAACCCAGGTACTATCCAACCGCCTAAATGTTGACCATTCACTACAAAATCGACGGTTATTGCAGTACCAACATCCATAACAAAAAATGCTTTTTTTGAATTTTCTGCAGCACAGACCATAGCAAGCCACCGATCAACGCCCATTTTTTGAACATTGCTGTAACTATTTTTTATTCCGAATGCTGATTTTTCTGTGTGTTTCTCAATGAAATTAATTTTGCGAGGCAAACAGAGGTTATTTATTTCTTTTGAGACTTCATTATTTCTAACTGAAGCTAAATAAATATGAGAAATTTTTTCGTAAGAGTCGATAAATTTAAAAAGCTCAGCTATCGAACTTACAGATTGGGGCTCTTCTTTGTCATTACACAACAGAGAATATTTGATTCGTGTGTTGCCAATGTCCACTAATAAGACATTTTGCTCACTTTCTACAGCATTTTTTTCAGATGAGATGCTATTAGTTACCACGAAGGCTAACCTCACCGCCATGAAAACGTGTAATGCCGTCTTGTGTTTCCACCAACAGTGCACCGCTGGCATCTACGCCTCTATCGATACCAGAAAATCGCTTCTCACCCATTTGCAGCACTATCCTTCTATCACCGTAAAGATCTAAGGCTTCCCAATGGGGAACAAATGGCCCAAAGCCTTGTTGAGTAAATTTAGGCAGATAAGACCATAGTGATTTAATAATTTGCGCCGCTAATTTATTTCTATCTGGCACTGTGCCTAAGAATGAAGCGAGATCGCTATGAGGTTGTCCAACGTCGTATTGGTTATCAGGCACACATACGTTCAATCCAATGCCGATAACGCAATGCGCTGTCGCCCCAATCTGCCCCTCTACTTCTATCAATACGCCAGCAAGCTTCTTACCCTGTAAATAGATATCGTTCGGCCACTTTAATTCGGCATCGTTTACGCCAAACTCTTTTAGCGCGTCGCACACTGCAAGACCAACCAATAAAGAAAGGCCCGCCATGCTTTGATATCCATCGGGAAACGACCAATACATGGAAAATGTTAAGCTACCGCCCACAGGCGCTAACCAAGTTCTGCCATGTCTTCCGCGACCTGCGGTTTGTATTTCAGCAAAAATAGCATCACCGTCGGCTAATTCTTCTCGATTATTAGCGATGCGTTTTTTCATCTCTGTATTTGTTGATGGGAGTACCGACTCAACATCTATCATGGCTCGTTTGGTATTACCCAAGTACTTCTTAATGCTATCTGCACTTAACATGGGAAAACCTCGCTCTAGTCGATACCCCTTACCTTTTACCTTAAATACATCTAATCCCCAGTCAGATAACTGAGAAATATGCCCTGCAACAGCGGTACGCGATAGTCCAACCTCTTGAGCTATAGTTTCACCGGAGTGAAAGTGACCGTCGGACAATAGCGCTAATATATGTTTTCTTATTACTTTAGATGCCTGTCTCATAGCGAAATAAGTCCTTTGCTTCCTAAAAGGCGTACCTCAGGTTCGAGCGTGATATTAAACCTGTCAGAAACGCTAGCAATGATATCTCTTGCCATAGATAGTACATCGCTACCGTTTGCATCGCCAAGGTTTGTAAGTACTAAAGGCTGTGTAGGGTGACACCTAACGTCGTTCAGCGTCTTTCCTTTAAAACCAGCTTGATCGATGAGCCACGCTGCCGGAATTTTCACACTATCGTCGGCGGATTTGGTTGTTACAGTAAAATGCGGCACATGTTCGTATTGATCAGTAATTGTTTTGAAATGATCGTAAGTGACAATTGGATTTTTGAAGAAGCTTCCAGAATTACCGAGAACGGCAGGGTCTGGAAGTTTGGACTTACGCACCTCTATAACTTTGTTATAAATGTCCTGTGGCGTCGGATTTGTTAACGCGGCAAGCTCACCATAAGCGGTATTTAACTCATAAACTTTTGGTAGGACAAAATTTACGTGGGTAATAAGCACCTTATTGGCAAGCGCATGTTTGAATACACTATCTCGATAACCAAACTGACAGTCTTCATTCTGTAATAGAATCTTTTCGCCTGTGCTAAGTACCACGGCTTCTATCGTTTGTATTAATGTATCGACCTCTACTCCATAGGCGCCAATATTTTGAATTGGACTAGCCCCCACTGAACCGGGGATCAGCGCTAAATTCTCAAAGCCAAACCACTCATTTTGCATACACAGTTTGACAAGCTCGTGCCAATTTTCGCCTGCACCTACCCGTAAAAAATGACTATTTTCGTCATCAAAATGACTTACGCCCTTTATCTCATTGACCAGTACTGTGCCTTCAAATGTTTCGGTGAATATTGAGTTACTGCCACCGCCAAGCAAATAACACACATCGGTGTTGTTATAGAGGCGGAAAAAGGAGTCGATATCTGAAAACGATTGAATTGTTTTGCACGACGTATTTAGACCAAACGTGCTGTAGTGTTGCAATGAGGGCATAATGTCTACGAACTGCGAATAATTGCCTAATGGTAGGGTAAGCGGAGAGTAAAGAAAAGTACATCACTCCAATTAAGCATGAAGGATTGAATTAACCTAGTGAATATAAGGTAGGTTTTTAAAACTCGAAGAGTCTGTAGAAAACTAAAACTTGGCTTTTACAATTTAGTTGTCTTGACGTTCCCTTCGCCTCATTGGCATTGAGTCAATATCTGAGAATATACGTACTGGGTCTATCACGTCATACTGCTCTTTTATACCGCCATCAAGACCGATGAGGACTGCCTTATTCGAATTTAGACGACGTTGAACTTCAGGCAGAGAAGGAAGGCAGGATAATGAGTTGCTAAACGGATAAACCGTTTTTCTATCAATGCCCAGTACAAGAAGCTTTCTCTCTGTAAGTTCAGGTGCACTGTAGTCTAGATATTCTATTAACTCTTTCAGCTCCACATCGTCATCAACTCTCACTAAAAGAATTCGGTGTTGCCAGCGTATATTGCTGAAGAACATAGAACAAGATTCCTGATGCAACACACCCGTTGGCTCACTTTTCGCAAAGGAAAAGGGCGGAGTCATTATAAAAACAGAAAGAAACGATATGATGTATTTTGAAGCCTTCATAAGTTCTATTACGCAACTCCACCACTTTCGTTCAAACAATAAAGGGGGTCAGGTCCACATTTCGAAATACACACTGACATTGGCCGCTTAAACTCAATCGATAATTGGGGTCAGATCCTGAGGGATCCCCACGAATTTAATTTCATGTGCTTCCAGCCCAAGCCGCGTCAACTTTGAAGCTGTACCATTTAAGTGCAGCTTTCCACTGTCGCATAGTGAATCGTATTCGGCAAGCCACAGCCCTGAGTCCAAGAAAGTGGAAGGAGAGTACGCTTCTGGTTTCGGTATTGGCTTGGAATCGACGATGTTTGTTTGAAGAAACGAGCACCATACCCAGTAATATTGCCACGAGTGACGCTAACGTCGCCAGCAATACCAGTATTGTTAAGCGCGGCTTTTTACCACATTTATTCTGCTCATAGCCAAGTCCGAACTTGATGCTTTTCATATCTCTAAACCCCTCCTTGATTTGCATGCGCTGACGATAAATCGCCACAGCTTGTTTCGATAAGTATCGGTGAGGTGCTAGTGATGTCGCTAACAGCCATGGGTCTCTTGCTCCTTGCGCATGAACTTTCGAACGCTTGGAAGCTTTGCGTGTACCGTCTGAATTTGAAGCGTGGCGTCCCTTCGTTTTCTGTGTAAAGAGAATAAGTGTTTAGGCAAAGGGGTTGCTTCTTACTATTTGGCTGTTATCGAAACGCTTCGGTCGACAGGTCGCTTGTGCGTAAAGGTGACGAATACATTGCCACGTATCTACTCTATCAAGTGAGTAAAAGTGTGGCATACGAATGCGCCCAACAATATCCCATCCCAGCGCTAAGACTTCTCTGAACCAAGGTGATTTATACCCTGCGTCGGTTACGATAATGGGCCGACAGTGAGCGGGTAATATAGCGTGCAACGTCTTTAAGAATGCCTTGTGTGTAGCTGGTTTCTCTTTCGATTTGTTGCAATGCACTTCTTGATAAAGTGTGATGGGCCGACCTTTTCAAGATATGGCCGCTCGTAAAAGAAAATGCGCTTTACGATCGTCTAAATCTGACCAATCGATTGAGATAACAGGGCGCGATGTGCTGCCACAAAATAGCTGGCATATAGATGCATAGATAAGCGGTGTTTATTCCTCGACCTATACTGGTTACGGTCGCAGCGCTTCCATTAAGCAGACTTTTGACGCACGCCGTTACCGCATTTAGTCGAGTTTAATGCATATTGTAGCTGCCAAGCGAAACGACTTTGTTCACAATAGATAGGGCATTCATGGCTGTTTGGTCTCAGTGATTTTTGGCGATTGATCTGATCACCAAACGTCATGAATGTTCCCTTCTTTTCAATTACACTGATTTCGCTATATTATTTGTGGGGATACCTCAGGGTCAGACCCCAACTCTTTGATCTCTAGTCTGGTGTAAGCAATCTTTATGAAAGTGAAAGCGCAACAATAATGATCTGACCCTATTTTTTCTAGCATCGCTTGAGGCAATACTCCTTGGTGTGGCACTTTTCGTCGCAAAAAAACATCGACGCTTCCAGGCCAACAAACACGTTAAACATTTTCTGCCATACAATTATCTAGGAATAAGAGTTCTTGTCCGTAGAGATAAAATTTACTATACGTCATTGGAAGACAGCGCTTCAGTGTAAAATATCTTCTGTATCGACGTGAAACAAGATATTAGTGGTTTAATTTTGCTCTGCCCCCCGTATCCCAGGCATCAACTTACCCAAAGGTTTTTTTTTCATATCCATATCCGCTCATACTTATATAGTCGAAATACAATGAAATCCTAACACTTCGTTTTGCGATACCAATGGCACCGTGAAATTCACCTTCAAATCTAGATAAAACCAGTCAGTGCAAACTTCTTAGTCACAATGAATAACACTCAGCATTACCGCTACACCTGAGCGTTCCAGTAAGGCTTTATTGTGACAACTTAATGACAAATTAGCCTCGGGAAAATATATAAAAAAACCTGTCCCCTTATTAATTTTAACGCCGTCTTATAGGCAGTGAAACTTGATTAATATCGCCAATTTGAAACGCGATATTAGCTTTGAAATTATTCTTATTAATGAGGGAACAGCCATGAAGTTAAGAAATTTTACGTTAACGTTAGTCGCAGTAGGCGTACTTAGCGCTTGTAGTATTGGTGACGACAACGACGCCGAAGTGAGTGCACTGCAAGCGCAAGTTGAACAGCTACAAAGCGAACTCGACAACATAGATACGTCAAATGGAACAGAAGTTGCTACATTGAACGCGACTATTGTTGCAATGCAAGCACAGATTGATGCAATGACTGCAGAGTTAGTAGCCTTACAAGAAGCATCCAACAATGCTACCACAATTGAAGATATTGCTAGGTTACAAGCCGAAATCGAAGCCCTTCAGGCAACCCTAGATGCTTTAACAGCACAAGCGCCGGTTCTAGGTAGTAATGCCACCTCTGGGGCAAACATTCTCCTCGAAGATTCAGATAAAATCTTACGCTTCGCTATTTTTCCAGATACCCAAGGTCGGGATGATGACAATATGTCGTTGTACGTGGACGTTGATAAAGACGGTAACGCCTTGTCCATCAAAGAATACGTAGGCGTAGATTACAACGGTGATGGTTATTATGATGCCGGCACTGAAAGTCAAAATGACGCGATTAAAGCCAACGATTGGGATGAAGATGGTGTTAGCTACTTAGTTAACGTTGAAGACCCTTTCCACCCTTATATTGAAGTAGATAGTGCCGGCGAGCCTATTGTGGTTGCGCCTGAAGATCGCCAAGATTTTGGGCCTGACTGGAAAGTTCTGCCTTTACCTTTAGTTGAAGCCGTAACTGATAAAATGATAGAGCTAGATGTTGATTTAGTTTTAGCAACAGGTGATATCACTGAATACCGAGCTGAGTCTGACTATGTACAGTGGATGGAGAAAGTTGCCGGCCCATTAACCGATGCAGGAATCAGTGTATTTCCTGCGCGAGGCAATCACGAAGTTATTAATGGGAGAAACTGGCCGGCATGGTTTACCAACGAACAAGAATGGGAACGTCAGTCAGTCAACAATGTTTTTAATGATATTAATCCTTATGAAGGTTATGAGCAGGTTGACTTTGACCAGGGCTATAAATTGTATCAAGCATATACAGGTGCATTAGTTCGCGAACATTTAGATAATGGTAAAGCCATAGGTTTCCCTGGTGCAGAAGACTTGGTTTATTATTTCATTGAGGATAAAACCATGTTTATTGCTTTAGATTTCTATTTTGCAGAGCTCTATAGCAGCGCATATAGAGGAACATGGACAATTTTAAGAAACTGGTTGAAAGAAATTATTATCGCTAATGCCGAAGACGTAGATCATATTGTGGCGTTTGGACATGAGCCGCTATCAACTAAAAAGCGTCCTCAAACCTATCAAGTTGAAATTTACGATGCATATGTAGCTGAAAGAAGTGCTTTACAAGAAGCTAAAGATGCAGCGCAAGCTACGTTAGACGATGCCATTGAAAATAATGCGTCAGCTGAAGAAATTGCGCTTTATAGTAATGCTCTAGAAACTGCAACTAGTGCGTACGAAGAGCTAGAAGAACCAAGTTTAAATGGTTACGATATCGGCCAATTAGGCTACTTGCAGTTGCAAGATGAAGCTGAGCCTGGCCTAGCTGCTGACATATTAAACTTGTTCAATAATTATCAAGTTACCTATATTGCAGGACATGATCATCAGTACTCACGTAGCTTAATTCACCCTACTTCCGATGACAAAGATACCGCTAATGGCTTCACACAAATCATCGGTGGCAATGCATCATGGAAAGCTTACGAAGATTTATACGGTATGCATGATGAGCATGAAACGGGATTGTTCATTAACAACTTCTATGACTCCATCACTGGGGGAGATTTAACCAACAGCGAAGGGACCAAGTACGCAAGCATAACGTCTGATTTAGGAAATGGCATTTCATTTGTGGTTGTTGAAGTTAACGGTCGTCAGATTACTAGCAAAGCTTACTACGCTGACCATAAACTGACTGAAGTGGATATGAACTTAGGGGCTCACTACGATTACGATACAAATGCGTGGTGTAAATACTCAGGCGACTATATGGTAGAGGGTGCAGCCACGACACAAACTTGTAAAGAAGTTGAGTGGCAAGTGTTAGATGAAAACACCCGCACCACAGATTCAACCGTTAGAGTGGTTGCGCCCGACCAAAACTATTATGCCCATTCCGAAACGCCAGCGGAAGTTGGTTACATAGGATCGCAAGCAACCATTATCGATGGCTACAACCTTACCTATAATAGCTCATATGCCGCTACTGTGGGGGAAGTGGAACGTCTTCGTGAGTTATTTTCCATGAGTTGGTTTGTGGATAAAAGCGCTACCACCTTATCTGACGTGTTATACCTTAGTGGAAATCAAACACAAGAAGGTTCGTACTTCAACCAATATGGTGATTTAATTGCGCCCATCGTCGATGTAGATGCTGGCGTTTTAGCTAAGGGAGAGTCTGCATCACTAACCTATGTTAACCAAAACGGCGAAGAGGTAAATAATCCGACTCACACAACACGTGATGGAAAATTTGTGAAAGGTACCGATATTGAAGCATCTTTGAATCCAGACCTTGCCAACGGTAATCCTGGTGGTAATGACGCCAACTGGAATGGTCGGTATTTAGCAGATAGGCTAGATTTTGCTGACGCTATGACGCTAGTAATGACGGCCCCTGAAGGGTATATCTTGACTGATTTAACCATTGGCCGTTATGACGAAGCAACACAGTCATGGGTGCCGGCGTTTACTGATGAGTGTTACGTCGAAAGCGGGTACTCTGACCACTATTCAATATATTACAGACTGACTGACCAACATCCAGAGGGTGGCTACCAAGTGGCTAATTGCCAACAACGCTACTGGGGTTATGTGAAAGAAAGTAACACTATTTGGGGATTCGTGCACACCGACGGAAAGTTCGCAGTAATCGAAAAATAAAATTGGTTATAAGCTAACTTAGATAATACGTAAGCAACTGCACTCTCCTTGAGAAATCAAAAAAGCCTATCACGATAGGCTTTTTTATTGCGTAATTCAGGGCATTAGCGTTCGACAAATTGATAAAATATCGTGGTTCTGACCGATAGCGTTCGTATTGCATTTCTTGCTATAAGGAAAGCAGCTGTGATGTATCGCGGTTATTGCCCCAATTCGTAAACTATGAAAACTGCTTTACTACTATATAGAGCAATATCAATTAGCCGTCTTATAATCTTAGAAGTAATTGATTCTACTGACAACATTTGCATCGCTTATGGCAATACTCCTTGGTATGGTACTTATCGTCGCCAAAAAACATCGACGCTTCCAGACCAACACACACGCTAAACGCGTGCTGTCACTCCAATATCTAGGGATGAGAGCGTTTGCCTGTAGGGTCAAATTTACTATATGTCATTGGAAGACAGCGCTTCAGCACCATTGCAGAAAGGCAGGGCATGGTTCGATATAAAATGGAATTCGTAGGGATCCCTTAGATTCAAACTCTCTATATTTCTTAAACTCAAACTAACAATATATTGGGTTCTGACCCTGTTTGATGTTCGTTAGATTCGATGTGATAA
This sequence comes from Alteromonas sp. BMJM2, assembly GCF_027257845.1. Taxonomy (GTDB): domain Bacteria; phylum Pseudomonadota; class Gammaproteobacteria; order Enterobacterales; family Alteromonadaceae; genus Alteromonas. Next base: position 9,801 of record NZ_JAPVOT010000036.1, read on the forward strand.
ATGTAATTGGAAGATAAATGCGGACCTGACCCTGAGGGATCCCCACGAATTTAATTTCATGTGCTTCCAGCCCAGGCCTCATCGACTAAGGAGCTGTACCACGTGAGTGCAGCTTTCCATTGTCGCATGGTAAACCGTACCCGGCACGCGATAGCCC
>NZ_JAPVOT010000037.1 GCF_027257845.1 Alteromonas sp. BMJM2
TTCCTTCGGACCCTGTCGTTGGCCAACAACGCCCTTGCCATTCAGATTATCTTCCCCTCAGTCAGGGTGATTCAGGTTTCTTCCAACCTGACGGGTTTGCCAGCTTCGCTGGGCAAACAAAAAAGCCCCGCTACACAGGCGGGGCAAGAAACACACTCAACTTGGAACACACATTTTGCAGAAAACACATTAATCTGTTTTCAATCACTACACTTTGTTAGTCCACAGCTTTTCCGTTAAGTTCACCCACATCGAAATTTTTTTAAAATTTATTTTCATTTCACAATTCAACACAACAATTGCCCAAATTTTCTTCCTTTCGACAATGCCCTCGCAATAACTCGTAACCACCTGTTATTTATAGCTATTAGATTATTTAAGGCGTCAACAAAAAAGACATCAGAGCAATATAATTATACGAAAGTATTACACTTGCTTAATGTTAATGAGGTTAATGATCTGTAAATAAAATAGTGGCGTAAGTTTGATGGTCTCACAACAATTAGAGGAAACAACGATGAGAAGGACTAAGTCGCTACTGGCATGTTCGATTTTACCCCTATTTTTAGTAGGGTGTTCCGATGATGACGATGATTTTGTTGAACAACCGGCCCCCGCCCCTGAATTTGCCAACGTACGTGTAGTGCATGCTGCCTCCGACGCCCCAATGGTGAATATTACGGCGAACGATGCCATTTTAAATAATTTAGAAAACGTAGATTACCAAGTAGCTTCTTCGCGATTTGAAGTTGAAACTGGAACCTACGATATTGGCGTTACAGGTATTTTACCTGGCGATAACGCAGAAGTTTTACAGGCAGATCTTACGTTAGAAGCTGACACAAATTATGACGTGTTTGCGATAGGCAACGTAGGCGATAGTTCACTGGCGTTACTACCTGTTACCAGCACAGAAACAGCAGTAGAAGCAGGTAACGCACAAGTACAAATAGTTCATGCCGCATCATTAGCACCCACGGTTGACGTTTACGTTACTGCACCGGGTACCGATATTACGTCAGAGCAACCTCTTGTAACCGCAGAATTCACCGACGCCACAGGCCTTACGCAAGTACCGGCAGGTGATTATCAAATTCGTATTACGCCTGCTGGTGAAACCACGGTTGTTTACGATTCTGGTACGGTAGAACTTACCGACGGCGCAGACTTGCTTATCGCAGCGACAAACAATGTAGGAACAGGCGACTCTCCTGTTACATTGTTGGTCGCTGATGGCGATGGAAGCTTTAAGGTATGGGATGCAGCAACTCCCTCTGACGTTCGCGTTGTACACGGCATTAGTGATGCACCGGCTGTAGACGTTATCGCGAACAACGAAGTAGTGCTAGTTGATGGTATTCAATTTCCTCGTACGACAGACTACCTATCGGTTGCTCCTGGCAACTATTTAATTGACGTAGTAGCAGATGCTGACAACAGCATTGTGGCTGTTGATGATGCCGAACTTACCCTTGAAATTGGTATGTCGTATACCGCCATTGCCAACAACACATTAGCGGCACCAGAATTGGATGTACTTGTAGATGTACCGCGCTCAGTTGCCACTGAAGCAAAAGTACGTATTGTGCATTCTTCACCAAGCGCGGGTAACGTAGATATTTATGTAACAGCTGACGGTGAGATTGATGCAGTAGACCCAGCGTTTAGCGATATTGCCTATTCTACAGGCGATTTGGCTGAAACAGGTTACGTGAGCTTGGCAGAAGGCGATTACGTGGTAACCGTAACCCCTACTGGTACAAAAACAGCGGCAATTGAAACCGGTGTGCTTAGCTTAGAAAATGGTAGCATTTATACTGCCATTGCTTTAGACGGCGACATGGAAGGCGACCTTCCTCAATTAGCTTTGTTAGATGGTTTAGCACCACCGCCACCAGCGTTTAATGCAGACATGACGTATAACGTTAGTTTAAGCGGTTCACAAGAAGTACCCGCAGTTGACACAATGTCTGAAGCTACGGCCGTAGTTGAAATTGACGAAGACTTACCGGCATTTAGTGTAAGCGTTGATGTATCGGGCTTAACTGATGTTACAGGTGTGCACGTACACGATGGCGGTTTAGGTATGAATGGTCCTGTTGCCTTTCCTCTTACTGATGCGGGTGACGGTACATACGTACTTACACAAACCAATATTTCACCCAGTAATTTAGACGCATTAACCAGCGGTGAATGGTATTTAAATGTTCACACAGAAGCGAACCCTAGCGGCGAAGTACGTGGACAAATTGTTCCGGATACCACTGCAGTAGTTACATTTGCACTAAGCGGTAACCAGTCTGTTCCAGCAGTAGATACAATGGCTTCAGGTTCTGGCTACGCCCTTTTTGATACTACATCAGATTCTGTATACCTAGTGGCTGCAACCACGATAGATAATGCAACCATGGCGCACATCCACAGTGGTTTTGCGGGCGAAAATGGCGGCGTTGTTGTGACGTTAGTAGAAAGCGAAATGACTGCTGGCACGTGGATGACAGATGGCTATGTTGAATTAGAAGAAGCCGTAGCAACGCAACTGCTTTCTGGTGGACATTATGTAAATGTGCATACAGAGGCATTTCCAAGCGGTGAAATTCGTGGCCAAATTACACCAGATAACATTCAGGTGTTTGGTATTGTTGCCACCGGTGGTCAAGAAGTGCCAGCGGTTGAAACGTCAGCGTCTGGTGCAGGGGCATTTACGTTGAACACAACCACAGGTGCGTTATCAGGTAGTGTAACCATTACCGGTATGACGGCAAATATGGCGCACATTCACGAAGGCGAAGCGGGTGTAAACGGTGGTGTGATACTAGGTCTTGAAGGTATGGACGGGGTATGGTCTGTTCCAAGCAGCACTACGCTAGACGCTGACCAAATGATGACCATGCAGGCAGCAGGCTATTACACGAACTTCCACTCAGATGCGTTTCCTTCTGGGGAGATTCGTGGTCAAGTGACGCTTGGTTTCGAATAACAGTGGTTTCGAATAACAGTGGTTTCGAATAGCAGTGGTTTTGAGTAAGCTCAACGAACGGTGATTGGCCACCGTTCGTTGTAAATTTATTTGAATAAAAGATTTACGAAATTGTATGAATAAAAAAGGGGCTTACGCCCCTTTTTTGTATGTGTTGTTTTGCCTATCTACTAGCTTGCTACTGCGTGTAGCGCATTTCTAAAGTCGGCAATAAGGTCGTCGGTATCTTCAATACCCACTGAAATGCGAAGCATGTTGTCTGATACACCCATCTTCTCTCGCTCTTCAGCGGTATTTTCAAAGTAGATAGTAGGCGCTACTGGTAACGCCAGTGTTCTATTGTCACCTAAATGCGTGGCGCAAATTACCAGCTCCATTTCGTTTAAAAACGCTACTGGGTCGATATTATCCACTAAATTAAAACTTAAGATGGCACCGTAGCCATTACTCAACTGCTCTCGAGCCATAAAGTGCTGTGGATGGTCAGCAAGACCAGGATAAAAAACCTCACTAATGCTGTGGTGGTTATCGAGGAATGTGGCTAATTTTAACGCGTTTTGCTGACTGCGCTGAAGGCGAAGCCCAAGGGTTTCCATGCCTACTGCAATGGCGGTGGCCGACTCTGGCGCCAGTGTAGCGCCTAAATCTCTCAAGCCCTTTTTCTTTATTTGTGTTATTCCCCACTGCGCCGTATCGGCTACCTTATAAGCGGGTTTAATATTGCTGTATTTTTCCCAGTTAAACTGACCGGTATCAGTAACAGCACCACCAAGCACATTGCCGTGACCTGCAATGTATTTGGTTAACGAACAAAATATCAGCGACGCTTTGTAGTCTTTTGCGTAACAAAGCGGAGGCGGTGTCATTGTATTATCAACCATAAAGAGAATGTGCTTCTCTTCACAAAACTGACCTATTGCATGCAAATCTGAAACTTGCGTAACCGGGTTGGCCACGGTTTCACAGTAAACCCCTTTAGTATTGGGCTGGTATGCATCCACAACCTGTTCAATATCGGTAACATCGGTGTAGGTGACGTGAATACCGAACTCTTTTAAGGTTTCGAAAAAACTACGGGTATTACCAAAAAGATACTGACTAACAATGAGATGATCGCCAGCTTTAAGCAGCGCGAACAAGGTGCTGCTAATGGCGGCCATTCCCGTGCTAAAGCAAAGTGTGCCCACTCCCCCTTCTAATTGATTAAGCATGTTTTGCAACGCAGCCACAGACGGTGACGAAGAGCGAGAATAAACATGCGCGGCACGTTTACCCTGAAAGGCATCGATAATGCCTTGAGCATCTTTAAACTCAAACAGCACAGAATTTGATGTACTAGTATGGACACCGCCATGCTCTGGCGTGTTAAGCATGCGATCGGCATGGACTTGACGGGTAGTGAATCCCTGTTTTGTCACGGGTAAAACTCCGGTAGTAAAGTTACGCGCCGACCTCAAAATCTACCAAGTAGCAAATCGATGCTGTGCGCATAGAAAAAGCCGTGGTAGTTTTCAAGTGGATTATTGAGGCCGTGTTATGCATTTTTCTGGGTATTTTGGGCAAACATTATCATAAAATGTATAGATAGTTTGCATTTGTTCATCAATGTTTTCGACCTTTTGAATGACAGGGCCAAAACGGATTATTTTAGTGCGATAATCTAGCGAAAGCAGCTGAATGGATATATCTGCCTCTTTCGCAATGTGCAGAAAACCGGTTTTCCATGGGAAGATTGGGCTTCGCGTACCCTCTGGTGCCAGAGCCAATACTAATTCATCCGATTGTTTAATCTTTTCAACAATACTGGTTACCACTCCATGAGCCTTACTTCGCTTAATGGGAATGCCGCCTAACTTTTTGATGATGTACCCGAGTGGCTGAACAAAAATGGTATGTTTGCCGAAAAAATTCAATTTTAAACGCAGCGAAAACACCACGAACAAACCTATAAAAAAATCCCAATTGGTTGTGTGAGGCGCAACGGCCAATATGGCTTTCTTTTGATTTATAAAAGCCCCTTCTACACGCCAGCCCCGTTTGGTAAGCACAAAGGCAGCAAATGACGATAACCAGTGCGGCCACTGCCGTGGTATGTGCTCATGTATTTGAAGCTCATTGATTTTTAAATTAGTTTTTATGCTGGCGCTTGAGTATGAAGCGCTTTTTGCCTCATCTTCTTTCTTGTTGAGAGTTTTATTGCTATTCATTTTTATTATTCTCATACTGCTCAAGGCGTTAAGAGTAATGAAAATCAAAACGCAAATCTACGATAAACGGCAAGCGCACAGTAGAGCATACGCTAAAACGACTCGATTACAGCGCAATAGTACGCACAGACAGGCGGAACTGACATACCGAATAAGGTGTAAATATGTGTATTTTATTTATTGCTCGGCAGCAGCATCCTCGCTACCCGCTCATTATTGCGGCGAACAGAGATGAGTTTTATGCAAGACCAACTGCTCCTGCTGCATTTTGGGACGATGCCCCCTCCATACTGGCGGGCAGAGATTTTGAAGCAAACGGTACATGGATGGGCGTTACACAAAGCGGAAAAATTGCGGCAATCACCAACGTACGTGCCCCGTCTGAAGTGCGCACAGACGCGATTTCGAGAGGTGAGTTGGTAACTAACTGGCTGAAAGACGATAAGGCACAGTTTACTGGCCAAGTTACGGAGCAGTTAACGGAGCAGTATTTACAAACGCTGAGTGACACTCGACACCGCTATAACGGCTATAACCTGGTGTTTGGTAACGCAAGTGCACTACATGTTTACAATAACGTGAACAACTCTGTACACCCTATACAGCAAGGTGTGTTTGGTCTTTCAAATGCCGACATTATTACCCCATGGCCAAAGGTTACCCAAGGCGTAACAAGTTTAAATAAGTACGTATCTCAGCACGACACGATAAACACCGAAGATTTGTTTGCGCTATTGCGCAATGAAGACAAAGCAGATGACCAACACCTCCCCAGTACAGGTATTGGTTACGAATGGGAAAAAGCGCTGTCTTCCATTTTTATTAATATACCCAGCTACGGTACGCGAACATCCACTATTTTGCTGGTTGATAGCAGCGGCGAACTCAGCTTTAAAGAACGAACCTTCACTGAAAAGGGAGAAACAACGCAAACACGAGAATTTTCCTTCAAAATTTAACGGGTTTGTAGAATAAATCTTTCGAGGTTTACAAAATTCGATATTAAATTGAAATATTTTCAACGAATAGGTGTCGTTTTTTGTATCAGCAATGGCATAATGCGTGCCTGCTAGCATTTGCTTTCCATTATTTGCAGACCACTATTTGCATACCAAAGTGAGGACATATCGTGTTTGAAGTATTACCCTATCTTGCCCCAGATCCAATTCTTGGCCTTTCTGCTTCTTATAAAGAAGACACCAACCCGAGTAAAATAGACTTAGGCGTTGGCGTATATAAAGATGAGCAAGGTAATACCCCTATTCTTTCGAGTGTGGCAAAAGCACAACAACTTTTACTAGAGCGCGAAACCAGTAAAACCTATATTACTCCTCAGGGTAACCAAGGTTTTATCGATGGCATGCTTTCGCTACTACTTGGTAAAAACAGCCCGGTACTGATGGCCGATCGCGTTGCTGCTGTTCAGGCTCCAGGTGGTTGTGGTGCCCTTCGCATTCTTTCTGAGCTTTTAGTGCGTTGTAACGACAAAGCAAAAGTGTGGGTAAGCGACCCAACATGGGCGAACCATATTCCGCTTATCGGCTCCGCGGGTTTAGAAATAGAAACATACCCGTATTTCGATAAAGCATCTGCCAGTATTCGCTTTGACGCCATGATGGACACCCTTCGCAACGTAAATAAAGGCGATATCGTGCTACTTCACGGCTGCTGCCACAACCCAACCGGTGCAGACTTAACCAATGCACAATGGGACGAAGTTTTAGCGGTTGCCAAAGAACGTGAGTTTTTACCTTTCATCGATGTTGCCTATTTAGGCTTTGGTGAAGGGTTAGAAGATGATGCCTACGGTATGCGCCTTCTTGTTGAAAATCTTCCTGAGGTTATTGTTGCTGCGTCGTGCTCTAAAAACTTCGGTTTGTACCGCGAACGTGTTGGCCTAGCCGCTATTGTTACCCAAGACACAGCAACTCGCAAAATTGCGCAGGGACAAATACAGTCTATTGCTCGTGCTATTTACTCAATGCCACCAAGCTACGGCGGCGCACTCGTTGACTTAATTTTATCTGACGAAGCCCTTAACAACGAGTGGGTGTCTGAGGTTAACGAAATGCGCGACCGCATGAAAACGCTACGTGCAATGCTGGTTCAAAACCTTCATGACAACGGTTCACCAAAAGACTTCAGCTTCGTGAATGACCAAAAAGGTATGTTCTCGTTTTTGTGTATCACGCCTGAGCAAGTGCGTGAAGTAAGAGAAAAGCACAGCGTTTACTTTGTAGATTCAAGCCGTGTAAACATTGCTGGGATCAACAAAAACAATGTGGAAACCTTAGCAAAAGCATTGGTTTCTGTTCTTTAGCCCAAGGCTATTGATGCATAACCCCCAAAGCCAGGGTTTAAGCCAAATGAAAAGCCGCCGCGTTTAATAACGCCGCGGCTTTTTTTGTTCCCTAAAGCCCCTCGCCCATAGCTTGACCACACCACGCCTAAATGATGCCTATGTGGATTTCGTTCGCTACACAGCGCTTTTATAGTTTTGAAAAAATAAGAAAGCAGGGTTAAACATGCCTCCACATGGGCTGCGCAAAGCTCTTTCGGATTTACCATATTATGAAACTGAATGGAGTGTGAATCTATCTAAGGTAGCTTTAAATAGTGCGCTTAGCATAGCGCTTCATCATCATGTGTTTATATAAGATGGTTAAGAAATTAGACCGCATACATACTCAAAAATAAAAACAGCGTATATAAAGCCTTTGAGAAACATAACTGACTACAAGCATAGTTTTTACTGACCGTGCGTGAAGTACACCTCTCCCACCTAACACACCATTTTGGTACTTTTAACTCATGAGCAAAATACACCATTCTAATTTATTGTTTAATTAAGAGAAGTTAGAGGGTAATCTGACAATATTGATAAAGTTAAAAACCCCATAATAGTGTGTTTAGACAGACCGGTTTGGGGTCTAGTAAATTGTTAGTAGCCATATGAAAATGGAGACAGCAGTGGAAATAGATGAAGATAAAATCGATGAAGCGGCACTTGCTCTGTTTTACCTTACTCTGCACGACAAGTTTGGTAGGGCTTGGAAGCAAATAGATTGGAGTATCACCGACCGTCTTTATGAAAAAGGTTATATTCACGACCCTGTTGGCAAATCAAAGTCTGTTGTTTTAACTGAAGAAGGGCTCGCCAAATCAGAAGAGCTATTCAAAAAGTTATTCGTCAAAAGTGAGTGAGTATTGTGCGCATAGCTCAGCTATTACTCTAGGATGTATCGGCGTGGCAACTAACACATATGAGCCTCCGGGCTGTCAATGAAAAAAGATAGCCCTTTGACCGCTATTTCAAGATCAATACCGTTGCCTTTTTAGAACTCGTTTACTTCGTCTGTCATGGTTGATGTTAGGCAAATT
>NZ_JAPVOT010000038.1 GCF_027257845.1 Alteromonas sp. BMJM2
AATTTGGCTAAATCAACGCCAACGACTTTAATTAAGGACATATGGACTCTCCACTTTTGTTGAAACTTCGCACTTTCAATATGGCACATTGATGCCGAAAAGGTGGGGGAGTCCATATCATTCGTTAGGCTCGAAAATTTAACAATGGAGGTTATATGAATACTGATCGAATAAAATGGATGGCTGCACTACCTTATCTAATGGTTTTGGTAATTGTGCTTAATGGAGATGTTTTAGGAAACTACAGCATAAACATTTTTGGGCTCAAGCTTAGTTTCTTTACTTTTCTACCTTTCATTATTTATCATTTTGTAAATCGAAATCATGAAAATCAATTCATTTCAACGCACGTGAATAGAGCAATGAGTTACTTCATTAAGTACTTTATAATCTCAGTGCTGCTTAGCGTAACCTTAACTATTTTTGGTTTCGGTGTATTGACCTTTGATCCCATAGCAATATTCACATCTGGTATTCTAGGTTTAGTATTCTTACTTCCATTCGTACTTATTGTAGTCTGGGTAATCATAAAGTCTGTAGTTGGGAGTATAAGAGCTTTTAAATTGCAACTGCCAAATAAACAAATGTGGCATCAAGCCTAACAATACATTAAACAGAGATTATCAGCTCATGACATGCCACTTGCATTCGCAACTGCCACGCCATAACCTGCTAACTCCTTAACTGAGTGGTAGGTGTCATGGGTAGTTTAGCTGATTATTTTAATAGAAATCCTATCACTAGAAACATATTGATATTTAGTGGGCTATTCGTTTTGTTGATAGCAGTATTTTCTTTTAAAGGGTTTGAGCAGGTCAGGGTTTACGGAGAAATTTTATCAACGAATCAGAAAATTTATGGTGGAAGAAGCATTGGGGTCGAGGATAGGGCAAAAGCTTTATTGTCAAACGGAAACATTGTGACAGTTACATGCGATCAGCCTTGCCCTGTTGGTAAGAATATAGAGCTCGTTCAACATTTAACTGTATTCGGCAAAAAAGTGTATTCGTATGAGGGCTCCTAACAAAAAACTGAACGCACTCCCTTCGGTCGCTGGGACACATTCATGGCGCGCCTTCGGCATTATGCGCGCCATATATGCGCCCATTAGTTAGATGTTAATGTCTGCTTTAGAGAAATAGTTCAATCAAAATTAAAATATCAACTATGTCTGCAATTCGCTCATTGCCGTTAATCAATTAGCTAATATCTTATGTCTGCTTTACGTCAAACCCCGCCGAAAGGCCGAACCCAAAGTATGATAGTTTATTGTAAAGTATAATACTTTTTTGTTTAGTATGACACTTTATTGTCAACGCACACTTTATTGTCAACGCACACTTTAAGACTGTAATGAGTAATGAGGTTTATACACGTATACACAAGCTGTTTGATCAACAGGAGACGTCGAGTTGGTGCGCTAGGAATAGGGTTACTGATGACAACGCTCGTATATGGGAAGTATTTGTAGATAACTTTGGTAGATTGCCATATGGCTAGAACGCCAAAGCCCGCATTGAATTTTACCACAGTGTTGGACTTACATTACCCCCATATGGCACGCGGTAGGAGTTAATTTACTTATTGCGTCACCAACAATGGAGATATGAAGTATGCAGGAGCCGTATACGAGGCCCGTACGTAAGGTTCTGTGAGAGGGATGAGGCGGTGACGCCTCACCCTACTCGATGTTTGCATGCACCAGCTTACAACGCTACTGGCAAGTGGCCTGTTTTCACCCAAATCACGGTTTCTTCATCAACAAACGGATGATGCTGACTCATGTGCGGGTTTCGCATCCAGGTACCTGTGGGGTATTCACCCGCATCATCCTTAAATGTGCCAGATAACACAAATATCTCTTCGCCGCCAAAGTGCCTATGGGGTTTAAACACCTCTTTGGCTGGCCATTTAACCAATGCAACATGCTCGTGTTCGAAGTTGTGCAGAGGCATTACCTGCAAACCGCCCTGCCCCTGAAGCCAGGGCGTATTATGTGTATCTACTCTCACTTCTTGCAGATCGCGCTGGTCGAACTGGTTTAATTTTACCAGTATTACACACCCCTCTTTACTAAACGGGCTATGTTTACTGCCCGGTGGATTGCGTAAATAGGTACCCGCAGGATAATCGCCATTCTCATCAGAAAACACGCCTTCTAAAACAAAAATCTCTTCACCGAAGGGGTGACCGTGTTCACTAAAACTCGCGCCAGCTTCATACTTAACCACACTGGTAGTATGCCCCGACTCTTTCGCTTCTCGCTCTAGCGGTTTACGCCATACTGTACTCGATGGCGATGCCTGCCATTCCATCGGCTGAGTATTTATTACCAGCCGCTCATCAAAATTCATATTTAACATGCTACTTACCCTAGCTAACGTTTTAATTTGCCGCTTATAATTAGCGTTTATAGTTAGCGCTTATAGTTGGCGCTCATATTAAGCACTTAAAATTGGCGCTGCTACGTAACTCAATTATTTTGCGTCTGGTCGGCGCAATTCAAAGTAGTTACTTTCGCTAATAGAAAAGTAGTCGCCTGCACCGCCGCCGCGCATAACGGGTTCACCCTTCAACGTTTTGTAAACGCCATCTTCAATGAGTGAGGTGTCGATGTGTACACCAACCACTTCCCCCATAATAAACCAGCTGTTCACCAACTCGCCTTTTGCCGATTTTAATTGAGTAATGTCAGTAACCTTACACTCCATCGACACTAAGCTTTCTTTCACCCGTGGAACCGCAATAACCTGGCTGCTAGCGGTGCCTAACCCTGATGCTGAAAACTCGCTTTCCTCAGGAGACAACGGCCTGCTCGTTTCGTTCATGGCATCAACAAGATGCTTAGATACCAAGTTCCAACAAAACTCTCCCGTCTCTCTGGCGTTACTAAGTGAATCTTTATCGCCCACACTGGAAAAGCCAATAATAGGAGGCGTGTAATTCAAAGCGTTAAAAAAGCTGTAGGGCGCTAAATTAAGAACGCCTTCAGTAGATTGTGTGGAAATCCAACCAATAGGACGAGGTGCAATAATGGCATTAAACGGATCGTGGGCTAAGCCATGTCCGTCTTTCGGCTGATAAAAATGTGTTGAAGACAAAACCATTCCTTCACAAATATTGTTAGTTTATTTATTGTAAACACAGGGGCTTACCCTAAACAGAAAAATCGTGACCAGTAAATCGACCAAACTTCGCTAGCGTTATTAATACATTTGCTACCAGTGATAATACGCGCGTTTTACTTATCCGATCGTTTTGGTCGTTTGTTTCATTCACTGACAATAAGGTAGTACATGAATCCTCGCAATGTTGCATTTTCTCGAACTCGTTTAACCGAACTCATGGTGCCCTCCTACGCTAATTTTGGCGGTAAAGTGCATGGCGGTATTATTTTATCGCTAATGGATAAGGTGGCTTATGCATGTGCGAGTAAACACGCCGGTGCGTATTGCGTTACCGTTACCGTAGATGGCGTAGAATTTTTACAGCCCGTTGAAGTAGGTGATTTACTGCATCTAGATGCCACGGTACATTTTGTTGGCAATACATCCCTTGTAGTAGGTATTAAAGTAACCACTGAAAATATTAAAACGAACAACGTTAAACACACCAATAATAGCTTTTTCACTATGGTGGCAAAAGACGATAGCGGCTCACCCGTGCAAGTGCCAGAATTAGAACTTTCCAACCATAAAGAAATGCGCAATTTCGTTACGGCAATTAGACGCAGCAAAATACGTAAAGAAGCACAGATAAAACTTCAGCGTGATTATGACGCATTTATTCCTGAAGAAGATTTTGCGCTAGTAGACAAGCACCGAGCCAATATCACGTTTGACAAAGACGGTTAAACTTGCAGGATTTGGTATTAAAAAACCTCGCTGCACTTTAGAGCACAGCGAGGCTTTTTTAAAACAAAGTATCAGGTAGTGTTAGCCAATACTAAAAGCTATACGACACTTTACCGTACACATAGCGCCCAGTGAAACCGTATGGCGAAAAGCTTGAGTACGGGAATATGTTCGAGAACGTGGTTACTTCATCTACAAGATCTCGCGTTGCTTCTGGGTACACATCAAAGAGGTTGTTTGCACCTACCGACACAGCCAGTTGGTCGGTAATCGCAACGCGTACATCAAGATCTGTAATCCACTCAGACGGTATTATCTCATTTCGTGCTTCAACCGATGACGGGTCTTCAACCTCACCGTAGCGAGTTGTTCGCAGCGTGGTTGAATAGATATCGTAAGACCAGGTAACGCCTAGGTTAACTTTGCTATCTGGAGCGCTTGTCTCGAATCGGCGTAACTCTACATCTGAGAATAAATTACCTTGATCAAAGCCTGCCCCTTGAAGCACTGCTGGTGCGTCCAAAATATCTGTGACTTCGTTGTCGTTAAAGTTAACGCCAGCATTAAAATTAAATGCACCAAAATCTGAGGTATTCAGCGTGTAGGTGGAAACAATGTCTACACCCTGGGTTCTGGAATTAATGGCATTTAAGAAGAATCGTGCGCGGGTTGCACCAGTACCTTCAAGCAGGCTTTCAATAGCTTGGCCTGAAAGGTTGTTCGACAACACAATGCGATCATCAATATCAATGCGGTAGAAATCTACCGTTAAATTAAAGTCGGCAGTGGGTGAATAGGTAAAACCGGCACTGTAGTTATTTGACTCTTCGGCGTCGAGGCCTGGACTACCTAGCGCTTGTGCCACATCACTCGAAGGAGCGAATGTGCCCGTTTCAGTAGGCTCTCCGTCAACAAATGTGGTAGCCACAGAGGTAAAGTACTGCTGCTGCAATGAGGGGGCTCGAAAACCGGTTGATATCGATGCGCGAAGTGCAAAAGCATCGCTTAGCGTGTATCTCTGCGACACCTTCCAGTTAAACGTACTGCCAAAATCAGAGTAATCTTCGAAACGACCAGCAACAGCAACATTCCAGTTTTCAATGACATCAGCTTCTACATCTACATAAATGCTGTAGTTATTTCGGCTGTTGTCACCGGCAGAGGCTGGAGTGAAACCAGGAAATACCTGAGAGCCAGCAGCACCGAAAGGCCCGTCAACTGGGTCGGTCACTGCACCACCAGGCCCAAATGTGCCTCGAATGTACGAGTTTTCTTCCCCCGCAGTAATGTCATAGCTCTCGTGGCGATATTCCGCGCCCATCGCAAAATTCATTTCGCTGTAGAATACGCCAGTATCTACAAGTCGAGACGCGTCGGCATTGAATATAGTGGTATTGTATTCCAGTGTGCCTGCGTTGAAGTCTGTCTGACTGGTGGCGCCTAACGAGGTGTTTAGGCTATTTACTACGCTGTATTCCAATTCGTTGCTGCCGTGAGTTAAAGACAGGTCGTAATTCCATACATCACCATACCCTTTTATGCCGGTGATAAGTGACATGTCAGAGATATCTGTTTGGATAGACGGTAAAAAGCCATTGGGATAAATATCTACAATGTTTCGGCTGTCCTTTGCGCGACGATAAAAGCCGCCACCTAAGGAATCACGACTACTTAGCCCAGCAGTAGCATAAAACTCAATGTCATCGGTAAGACCCTTACCAGCGTTTACAAATAAGGCATAGTCTTCAACTTCGCCATTGCCATACACGTGATTGTAGCGATTAACGGTTAACTCTCTTTCATCGATGTTACCGTTGGCATCTCGAGCATAGTTTTCTCTCTGGTCGAAATCGGCTCGATTTGCCTGCCCGCGATCGCGATATTCCGCCGATACGTTAACAAATCCATCATCGCCCCATTCAAAACCAACGTTGCCGCGCAGGGTAAAAGTTTGACCGTCGGTTAGCTCTCTATCAGAGCCTGTATTGAATGCTAGGTCGCCTTGAGCATTGGTAGTGACACCGTTTAGATTTGGCACGCCGTCCATTGTGGTTACGTTTGCACCATAGGTTGCGGAAATATCGCCGCCTTCACTCGCATCTTTTAGCACAATGTTGATAACACCCGCTATGGCGTCTGAACCATACTGCGCTGCTGCGCCGTCGCGTAATACTTCAATACGTTTAATCGCGTTTGCTGGAATAGCGTTCAAATCGACAGCAGAAGAGCCACGACCGACTGAGCCATTTAAGTTTAACAGCGCAGAGGTATGGCGGCGTTTACCGTTTACTAATACCAATGTGTGATCGGGTGCTAGGCCGCGAAGTTGCGCTGGGCGCACATGGTCGGTGCCATCTGTGATAGAAGGCTGAGGAAAGTTAAAACTCGGCAGCAGCGAGTTTAAGATCATGTTGGTTTCGGTTAACCCGGTGGCCTCTATCGATGATGCATCAATAATATCAATAGGCACTGGCGAGTCGTTAATAGTGCGCCCTACTCGGCGAGAGCCCACAATTTGTATTTGCTCTACTTCTTGTTCGAAGCTGGCTTGCTCTGAGTCTTGTTGCTGTGCATGCAATGGAGAGGAAACGGCAAGCCCTGCCATCGCACTTGCAATGATCGATAGCTTGAAAACCATAGCGCTATGTTTTGTCTGTTGCATTGTGATATTCCTGAGTTTGAGAACGTATTGAAAATGTGTATAAGTGCACAAGTATTCAACGACAGAACACAGAGATGCCTGTGTCGTTGAAGGTACAAACGAATTAAAGGGTGATTACTTTCTCTAAACCAAAACAAATGAAATTTGTTAGAAAAAGCGTTTTTTATTATTAGAAGAATATTAATACACGACGTTTTAGATGCTGCTACGTCGCTCACGTCGCGAAGTAAAACACAGAGGGTAGAAGAGATTCAATACTAAAGTAGTAATAACATATGATAAAAGTGAGAGTAAAACGACAGTTAAATGAGAATTACATGAGAGACATAAGAATTACATAAGAGTAGATTCATCACACCGTAACACCACATATGTGAATCACTCTACTCTCATTCATACAAGCATGAACCCTAGATCGAAGTCAGCTTAGTTTTCGGCGAATCAAAAATACGACGCACAGACCAAATAAAGCAAAAGTTGCTGGCGCATTCGCCCCTATTATTCTGCCATCAGGCAATTTTACTATGTAGCCAATATCTGCAAATGCAGCAAGTGTAGTGTTACTAATAGTGGTAGGGCTATCGAGGAACCCTGTTAGCAAGTCGAACCTTCCGCCGGCCCATGCTTCATCCCAGTGCCCGTTCGCAGTCCCAGGCCCACCATCAAGCTCAATAGGAACAAATGACGCATTGGCATCGAACTCTTCTTGGTACATGGCTAGTGCAAATTCACCCAGATACTCACCAGAATCTAATACATAGAGATCATCAAAAAAGCCCCATATGGTACCAAACCCAATAACATGAGCCATTTCATGCACTATTACATCAAGCAGCGTGCCTCTGTTTTCAAGAACGCCTAAGTCGGCGGTATCAAACTCCATAATACCTTGGGTAACGTAAACGCCTCCGTCGTAGAACGAGCCTCTCGTTGGCCCTGCTTGGCCTAAAACATTGCCAGGGCCATCGATGGCTGGCGCAGATGCAGCTATTTCCATATTTACATCAATGTTTTGCTGTGTGCCTATTAATGTAGAGTCCCAAAAGTCGACAGCGGTTTGAAACAACGCAGCTTGAGAGGGCGATAATCCCGCGCCGCCTGTAATGTTAATGTTGATTATGCCAGCATGTGACTTTGCAGAAGGTAGTAGAACAACTAATACAGCTAAAATTTGGAATAGGTGCTTCATAGTGATGCCCAAAAAAGCCAGGTGTGAAATAAAATTATGCAATAGGCTAGCCAATAAAAAAGGGGTTATTAATCAAAGCTAAGGATTGAAGTGAAATAAAAAATGTAAAAAAAGCCGACACCATTTCAAATTACTTGTAATAAATATGAACATGAAACTTCAATGGCTCTATTAATATGAACCACTTTCAGACTTCAATCTTACAAAGCTCTATATGATACAAAAACCACCTCACATGATGCGAAACCACGTGTAAGAATTTGTGGTAACAGAAAGGTAATACAAACGTCACGCTGCTGTCTTATTAGAAAGACACAGTGACAGCATATTCAGAAGTTTAAGAGCCTAAAAGTTAAAGAGCTCAGTAGTTAAAGAGAATCTCACATGACCGAAACACAATCTTCCGTACATCTTTCGTGCGTCATCGAAGCCATTGCCCTTGCCAAACATAAGCAGTGCGCTACACGCGACGAACTCAAAGCACTTTTAGCACAAAAGGGCTATCACGATGAGGTGACTTCCCAAACCGTTCAGGAGATTAATCCTCAGCTGTTGGTTGTGTCTTAACGAACATTCTTACCTATTCTCTTTGGTGATTTAGACACATCGAGTAGGGTGAGGCGTCACCGCCTCATCCCTCTCACAGAACCGTACGTACGGGCCTCGTATACGGCTCCTGCATACTTCATATCGCCATTGTTGGTGACGCAATAAGTAAATTAACTCCTAC
>NZ_JAPVOT010000039.1 GCF_027257845.1 Alteromonas sp. BMJM2
GCCTGCACTCAATTTTCACTATTGCTGTACCAAAGACTTGAAAAGATCAAACAATGAAAACTGTGCAATTAACCCAAATGCCTAAACCATCTTCGTAACGGACATCTAGCCACACTAAAAGCCAGCTACAACGAAGGATAGCATATAACGTTTGTTTTACTTAAACTCGCCGATACTTTCTCTTCGTGTTGGTCTATTTCACATGGCGATTGAGCGTGCTAGCCAAATGGCAATCTACTCAGCATTTTCCACATTACTCCCATGTACCGTTTCGTAGCCAGTCTATCGCTTCCGCGACAAACCAAGTACAAAGACGTCGATAGCTAGTCGATTCGTGTGCCACTGAAAAAAAAATATCTGCTCATCACAGACTTACTATGTACTTCCGCCCTTCGCCATCCTAATCCGCTTTTGGCTGATAAGGACGCCATCAGACTCGCTGCTGAGGGTCAGTTCGGTTTTACCCTCCACACCATTACTGGCTTTCACAGGCCGAACTTTACTCACTACTACGGGATCATCTGCCACCTCACACTCGCCAATACCTTGGGTCACCCCTTGATACATACGTCCAGTAATTTACTGGATACAGTGCCAGGCTTCCCCAGTTACTGCACTGACTCCCTGTTAGCCATTCCACCCTCAAGCACTGCATAAGTCTGATTGAGTATTGGACTTTGCGCTATTTTGCACGCTTATCCACTTATACAGCCGAAACAGGTTCACTTGCGTTGTGTACCGCTAACTTCCTATCGCTTCCTTCAGACCCCACCGTTGGCCAGTGACGCCCTTGCGATTCAGATTATCTTCCCCTCAGTCAGGGTGATTCAGGTTTCTTCCAACCTGACGGGTTTGCCAGCTTCGCTGGGCAAACAAAAAAAAGGAGAGCAATTGCTCTCCTTAAACAGCTCTCAGCTTAGGTAACTTATTTTAGGTCGACGAAGATTGCCAGCCTCCTCCTAGGGCCTGATATAAGTCAACGAGTGCTGCCAGTTGCTGCTGACGAGTTTCTATAAACTCACTGCGCGCTTCTAATGCTTCGCGCTGCGCCAATAATACTTCTAAATACTCACCATGCGCTGACGTAAACAAACGATTTGCGATATCAACTGACGATTCCAAGGAAGAAATTTGCGCTTTTTTAGCATCCGCACTTTTTCCCAGATTATCCAACTTAGACAAACTATTCGACACTTCAGACACCGCTTTTAGCAGCGTAAGCTCATACTCATAAGCGGCCTGGATTTGCTCGGCGCTCGCATTTTTATAAACAGCTTCAATAGCACGCCGATTGATTAAAGGGGCAAAAATATCGCCAGATAGCGAATAGGCCAACGACTCAGGTACATTAAACAAATACCGGCTATCAAACGCAGACAACCCTACCCCAGCCTTAAGCTCTAAAGAGGGGTAAAAATTGGCTTTAGCAACATCTATATTTAAGTTTGCAGCCTGCAGTGTAAGTTCAGCTTCTCGAATGTCGGGTCGGTTTTCTAACAATGAAGCGGGCAAACCAATATTAGGCTTAACAATGTCTTCGCTAAACAACGTGTTGCTATTTCGTTGAATAGGTTGAGGCATGCGACCTAGCAATAGATTGATTGTGTTCTCTTTCTCCACAATTTCCTGTTCAATGAGAAAGCGTTCACTTTCATTCTTCTTCACCTCAGCATTAAAGCGCGCTACGGGTAAAGAAGAGGCTCGTCCATATTCTTTAAGTGCATTAATGGTTTGAATAACATTACGCTGCAACTTTATGGTGGCATCAATATTCGCCAGCTTGTTGTCTAACGCTAATAGTTCGTAGTAGCTACGAGACACTTCAGAAACAAGCTGTGTGATAAAGAAATTCTTACTTTCAATAGAAGCTAAGTATTCAAGTGACGCCACCTTTGAGGCATTCCTTAGCTTATGCCAGATATCCACTTCCCACGACGCGTTTAGCCCAAGCTCTAAATTAGCTAAGGGGTCAGGGAAAGCTTCCCCTTCCCTGATATCAAGCTGCTCTTCCACCGCGCCTTCTCGCGTATATTCACCCACTTTTTCGGTTTCAACAGCAGCACCTACAGAGACGCTTGGTAAATACTCACCTTCCCGCGCATACACCTCGTTAGACGCCATATTAATGCGTTGCACAAGTACGGCAACTTCCTTATTATTCGTTACAGCAGTTTCAACTAACGCCGTTAAATCTGGGTCGTTGAACCACGCCTCCCATTCAATTTTTGCCTCACCATTAATGGCGTCGTTGTTTTTGTCGGCGCCTAAGCCTGTGCTGCTCCCAGTACTTAGCTCATTGCTTGCGCTGAACTGTTCCGGCATGGTTACATTTGGGTCCCGCGTTTCTATTGACGGGATTGCGCACGCTTGAACAAGCAGTGCGCTGCCAATTGCCACAAAAAGAGGCTTTTTCAAAAGACGCGTGTTATTTTTCATCGCTTAGCACCTCATCGTTGTAATGATAGGTTTCTGTAAGTGGAACATGATCTTCGTTTTTAATTAGTGATTTACCCTCTTCTAGCTTAGCGAAAAGGTAGTACAACCCTGGAATAACTATGATTCCGAAGACACTACCGCAAAGTGTGCCTCCAAGTGCTGAAGCACCAATAGTTCGGTTTCCTACCGCACCTGCGCCTGTGGCGACGACCAGTGGGATAAGCCCTGCTACAAACGAAAATGAAGTCATTAATATAGGGCGGAATCGCTGTTTCGCTGCGTCAACGGCGGCTTCTGCGATAGATAAACCCTGCTGGTTTTTCTGTACCGCGTACTCAACAATCAGCACGGCGTTTTTGCCCAGTAAGCCAACCAGCATTACAAGACCTAATTGCGCGTAGACATCGTTCGCTAAGCCCATTAGGTCAAGCAGAATAAAAGAACCAATCAAACCGCTTGGCAACGACAAAATAACGGCAAGAGGAAGCAACAAGCTTTCATATTGCGACGCCAGTACTATATATACAAATAGTAGAACTACACCGAATATGACGATGGCTTCACTACCGCGTTTGGCCTCGTCAAAAGATAACCCTTCCCAACCTATGTCATAGCCTTTGGGTAACGTTGCCGCAGCAACTTCTTCAACCGCTTTAATGGCTTCGGCAGAGGTATAGCCTTTTGCGGGCTCCGCCCGAATGGCTGCAGAGGTGTACAGGTTGTATCGGGTAATTTCATTGGGCCCTTGCGTTTTAATCAGCTTCATAAACGCAGAGTAAGGCACCATCTCACCTTCCTCATTTTTTACGTAGTAGTCCATTAAATCGCTTGGGTAACGACGGTACTCTGGAGCACTTTGGGTATACACCTTGTAAAAGTTATTGAAACGGGTAAAGCCTTGCTCGTAGGTACTACCAATTAGGATATTAAGGTTTTCCATTGCCTTACCAATTGATACGCCCTTTTGCATTGCAGCTTGATTGTCTATTTCAATTTTATATTGCGGGTAATTAGCCGCGTAGAAAGTAAATAGCCCTTTAAGTTCTTTGCGTTTGGACAGCTCATCCATAAAGGATTGGTTTATTTCATCAAACTCTTGGTAATCCGTCGTATTTGTTTTGTCGAGCAAACGGAACGACAGCCCTGATGACGCGCCATAGCCAGGCACTACAGGAGGCTCGAAATATTCGACCACAGCGCCAAGATGATGAGTTTTAGCCTCTAGTTCTTCAATGATTTCCTGTACGGACTGGTCTCTATTCGCCCAGTCTTCAAGGTTAATAAGGCAAGTCCCTGCATTAGAGCCTCGGCCTTCCGTCAAGATTTCATAACCTGCGAGTGAA
Organism: Alteromonas sp. BMJM2; assembly: GCF_027257845.1. GTDB lineage: Bacteria > Pseudomonadota > Gammaproteobacteria > Enterobacterales > Alteromonadaceae > Alteromonas. The sequence goes on from NZ_JAPVOT010000039.1 coordinate 3,780, forward strand.
GAAACCGATGACACCCCTTCAACATCAAGAGCAAGGGTTTGAAGCTCCCGCGCTACTTCGTTTGTTACTTCAAGGGTGCTTCCTGGAGGGGTTTGAATAATGGCGTAAATTTGGCCCTGGTCTTCTCCAGGGATAAAACCAGTCGGAAGAATGTGATTGAAACCAATCGTGCCTGCTACAAATGCAAAAAGCGACAAAATAGTCACCACTCGACGGGTTACTAACGCTTTTATGATGCTGGTGTAACGCCCGGTGAGCTTGTCGAACCAATGATTGAATACATCAATAAGCTTACTAATTGGCGTGGCTTTTTTGGTATGTGTGTGCGGATTTTTAAGTAGCATCGCGCACAACACTGGCGTTAGCGAAAGCGCTACAATACAAGAGATGATAATAGACGATGCCATGGTGATAGAGAATTGACGATAAAAGACGCCCACCGGCCCAGTCATAAACACTAAAGGTACAAATACCGCTGTCATAACTAGAGTGATAGCAATAATAGCGCCGCCCATTTCACCTAATACCTGCTGCGTAGCCATATAAGGCGTTAAGCTAGGACTCTCTTCCATTTTTGCATGCACAGCTTCGACGATAACAATGGCGTTATCTACCACAATTCCGATAGCCAATACCAACGCGAAAAGGGTGATCAGGTTAATGTTTACCCCCGTCGCTTGCATACAAAAGAAGGTACCAATTAAGGATACGGGGACGGCCAATAGAGGAATCAAGGTAGAACGCCAGTCTCCCAAAAAGATGAAAACCACCAGCGAAACTAAGATAAATGCCTCAAATAAGGTATGCAATACCTGTTCTATCGATGCATCGAGAAACTTAGACACGTCATAGTTAATTTCGTATTTCATGCCTTCCGGAAAGGTTCCTTCAAGCTCTGCCATTTTAGCTTTTACTTGAGATATCACTTCATTAGCGCTACTGCCATAATTTTGCTTTAACACGATTGCCGCAGAAGGATACCCATCTTTGTTTGAATAGATATCGAAAAACTCACTGCTAAGCTCTACGTCTGCTATGTCACTTAGTTTAAGCAGCTTGCCGTCACTATCCGCTCTGATAATGATATTTTTGTATTCATCAGGCTCGTCATACCGTCCTTCATAAACAAGCACATATTCTTTAGACTGCGCACTTATTCCCGAGCTTCGACCGAGTCGTCCTGGACGACCAATAAGGCTTTGCTCATCAATCGACTCCATCACTTCATCGACTGAAATATTATACGCTCGCATGCGATCTGGCTTTAACCAGATGCGCATAGCATACTGACGACTACCCAATATTTTAGCGCTGGCAATACCGTTAACACGCTGTATTTCTGGTATAACGTTGATGTTCGAGTAGTTATAAAGGAACTTCTCATCGGCGTCTTCGTCTGTGCTGTACACGTTGATGTACATCAACATGCTTGGCTGCACCCTTTGAAGTACCACCCCCTCTAGTTGTACCAACTGCGGGAGCCGGTTCATTATCTGGTCAAGCCGCGTTTTTACGTTTATTAACGCTTGGTTAGGGTCTACATTCAAGTCAAAAATAACTTGGATAGTAGCTTCACCGGCACTCGTGGCATCAGACACAATGTACTTCATGCCCGGCACACCATTTATTGAACGCTCAATGGTTACCAAGGATGACTTTACAAGTACATCAGCACTTGAACCAGGGTATGCCAAAGAAATTAGAACCCTGGGAGGAGCGATATCTGGAAATTGAGAAGTAGGCAAGGTAAAAACTGAAAGCGCGCCTAAAAAGATAATCATAAGGGATAGCATGATCGCCATCACCGGACGTTTAATAAATACACCAAACATAATAAATCCCCTACTCTGCCTGAAGTGCTAGTTCAGCTAACGTATCGTCAGAAGAAATAAGGTTTGGCTTAATGCGATCGCCATTACTTACTCGTCTCAAACCCTCAAGAAGAATAGTGTCATCTTCTTTCAGCCCTTCTGATACCAAGAAGATGTGAGGTAACTCAGCTGCAATCTCTATATGTCGTGTTGTGAGGGTATTCTCAGCATCTAGAACATATACATAGTTCTGATCCAATATTTGAAAAGTTGCCTTTTGGGGAATGACCAGCGCGTTTGGATAGTCGACATCGACCAGTATATTGCCTGTTTGCCCATGTCGTAACATTTCATCAGGGTTAGGGAATGACGCACGCATTTCGATGGTGCCCGTATGGTTATCAAAATCGGCTTCAATGGTATCTATTACGCCTTTGTAAGGATAAATTGTACCGTTTGCGAGTTTTAACCGAACGCTCGTCCCCTCATTCGCTTTTCCGCTTTGTACATAATCTAGGTATTCAGACTCTGGTACATTGAAGTAAACCCACATTTGACTTAAATCAGACATGGTTGTGAGAAGTTCCCCCTCATCGAGCAGACTACCTGTTCTTGCTTCTAAGTGGTCCATCTTCCCAGTAAAGGGCGCTTTAATATCAGTGAATGCCAAATGTGCTTCTGCTAATTCAACTTCAGCCTGCGCTTTTTGATACTCGGCTTCTACAACAGCAAGCTCGTTAGGTGACACTATATTTTGGTCAACTAGCGACTTGGTGTTTTTGAACTCCATTTGCACGGCTTTAGCCTCTGCCTTAGCTCGTTTAAGTTCTGCTTCGTAGATAGTAGGCACTATTTTAAACATAGAGCTTCCTTTCTTTACCGTCTGACCTTCATCAACGAACGTAGAGGCAAGGTACCCTCTTTCCATTGCTCTTAACTCAATATGTTGAATGGCGCGAATTTGGCTGACGTACTCTTTAACAAGAACTGTATCTTTGTTTATTGGATGCGAGACATTGAACTCTAGCGGACCACTATGATGAGCTTCGTGCTCTTGATGACCACACCCAGTTAATATGACGGTAAGAATACTTGCTGCTAAAAGCGTTTTTTTGCTCATAATTTTTAAATCGTTCTTATAGGTGTTACCCATAGACAGGCAACAGCATTAGTACGGCATAGCGAGTAAATTACCGCACGGCGTTATTACCGTTCAGTTTTGCTAACACGAGGGCGCTACTAACCGCTCATGCTTTTCATTACTCAGCTATGCACGCACGAATATATCCAGCTCTGAAGAGAACTGACGTTTGTGAAAATTTTGAAATTGAAGGGCTTTTCTCTCGAAAATTAAAGCAAGAAGAAAAGCTTAAGCAGCAGGTGGCGCTCTTGTAAGTGGGGTGACGTAGCTCTTTTTAGCCCAAGAGACTAAATATGGAGGTGGGTTTTCACTAAGTGAACTAATAATCGCAGCGTTACCAAAGGTATTGATAACGGACGGGAATAGGTCGTCATGCGCATTTTCTTCTGCGCTACTTTCTATTGAGAGGGTCGAGACGGATGCATCAAGCTGATGCTTAAACGAGATGGGCTTAATATCTTGTTTAATCGTAAGCAAGCAGGTAAACAATAACAGCGCTAAACCGTAGCAAAAGCGTTGAGTATTTATGTGTTGGAAATTCACCAGTTTACTTCCAATGCTAGGCTTCAATGATATCAAGCAATGACAATGGCGCGAGATGATACACAGTCCGCTTTTTTTTGACAACAGGCTTTGAATTGAATGCGTTAATATAAACAAAAAGAGCGCTGAATAGCGCTCTTTGTAATAAACAAGTTAAGAGAAAGTCTAGGCTTTAGAAGCTTGGTAAATACCTTCAATCGCTTTATCTAGTGTTGCTTCGAACTCTTCTTGTGATTGCTGTGCAGATACGCCTTCGGTCAATGCGCGAGAGAAGCTTGCGATCATGCCTTGGTTTTCTGTTAGTTTCGCGTTTGCGTCGTCACGGCTGTAGCCGCCAGAAAGTGCAACCACTTTAAGTACGCGAGGATGATCAACAAGCTCTTTATAAAAGTTAGCTTCAGTTGGTAGCGTTAACTTAAGCATCACTTCTTCGCCTTCGCATTCACTTCCATATGCTGTTTCTTGAGGGCGCGATTAGCGAAAATACTTGGGGCGGAACTACTTTTACGCGCATCAAAGCGCCATCTCATAGCGATATGGTCGTGCTCGTGCACACCATCAGTCATCGCATCGCTAAATATTTAGAGAAAGTCGGCCTCGTCCAGCGCGATATGGAAAACAGTTATCTGAATCTACCTGTGGATGATGGAGATAGCCTGTTGCATTTACAAGGCGCCTCTGTCAGCTATCGTATTGCAATGGGACCACAACAAGGACAAAAAGTGTTTACGCTCCAAACCTTGCCTGCAAGCACCGAGGGTGAATATGGACAATTGGCCAACATTTCCGGCTTTTCGCTTCATGCAGGAGTCTTCGCCAATGCAGATGAGCCAGAAAAATTAGAAAGGCTATGTCGTTACATTAGCCGCCCAGCCATCAGTGAGCAGCGTTTAAGCATGACACAACATGGAAAAGTGCGTTATGAATTGAAAACACCGTATCGTGATGGCACTACACACGTATTCTTTGATCCAATTGATTTTATTGGCAAGCTTGCCGCTCTAATCCCTCCACCAAGGCTCAACCTTACCCGGTTTTTTGGTGTATTCGCTCCCAATAGCAACTTGAGAGCAAAGGTGACTTCAT
>NZ_JAPVOT010000003.1 GCF_027257845.1 Alteromonas sp. BMJM2
AAATATATCGAATTATGAATCGTCGTATAGACACTCTTAACGAGTACCCACACAGATTGTCTTGTCTAAATTGTTAAAGAACGTGGTTGCTAGTGCAACCTCACCGTAAGCCGTTGCTTCTTGGTGACTCACTCCGTTTGAGTGAGGTGCGCATTATACGCTGGAAGTTTTCGCTGTCAACACTTTTTGAAAATTTATTTTCTAAAGCGTTTCTTCTTAACTCCCGTCTTTACTGGCCTATAAAGGTAGTAGAGACTTACTTCAGGAGGGTTGCTGTTTTGCTTTTCCCCCGAAGCGGATGCGCATTTTAGGGAAATGAGCGCTCACGTCAACAAGTATTTTAAAAAAACTGTTATTTTTTGCTTTTTTGAGTAATCTTCGAACAAAACGTATTCTTATTGTGCAAATTCATCCAATTCTTCATTTAACTAGCATTATTGAGTGGTTGTCGGCACGTATAAGCGCAACTAATTTGTATATAACGCTATCTGCTATACATTATTAATGATATCCAACATCAAAGAGTAACAAGAACATATGAAGGTTTCTGAATTTAAAACAGCTGGCAAGCTCATTACGGGCGCTGGTGCTATTACTGCACTTGCTACTGAAATTAATCGACTATCGATTACATCAGTCGTAGTTGTAACAGATAGAGGTGTATCTCAAGCTGGATTATTCGATTTGTTACTTGCGAAATTACCCTATGCACCGACATTAGTTATCGATGATATTCCCGCCGAACCTGAAGTTACTATCATAGAAGATAAAGTGCGCCAACTTCGCGCTACAAATGTTGATGGTGTAATTGCGTTAGGTGGCGGAAGTGCTATCGATGCGGCAAAGGTATTGGCAGCAACATACGATTATAAAGGTAGTATCGCTGATTTATTCGGTGAAAACCTGATAAAGGAAAGGACGCTTCCACTCATTGTACTGCCAACAACTGCAGGTACCGGTTCGGAAGTGACTAACATTGCCATACTTGCCGACCCATTCGAAAAGGTTAAGAAAGGGATTGTTAGTCACTGCTTGTTACCTGATGTAGCCATAGTAGCACCAGAGCTCACGCTTTCATGCCCCAAAACTATTACTGCTGCAAGTGGAGTTGATGCCTTTGTTCACGCTTTAGAAGCATTTATTTCAGTAAACGCTAGCCCCATCACTGACGCGCTCGCCGAAAAGGCGATGGCATTGATATTTCACTCCTTACCGCATGCGTACAGAAATGGTGAAAATCTTGTGGCTAGGGAGCAAATGGCTACGGGTAGTTTAATGGCCGGCCTTGCATTTGGAAATGCGGGCGTTGGAGCGGTTCACGCTTTAGCTTATCCGTTAGGTGGTCGGTTTCACTTGTCACACGGCATGAGCAATGCGGTTATGTTACCTCACGTGCTGCGAGCAAATGCACCGTTTTGCGCCGACAAGCTATTTGCCGCATCACTGTTGCTTAAGCTTTGCCCGCCGGATAGTAAGAAAGATTTTGCGATTACTACTTTACTAAACGCAGTAGAGCAACTCTGTAGTGATGTAGGCATACCTCAAACCCTAAGAGAATTTGATATTCCAGAGGACGCCATTCCTCAGTTAGCTGAAGATGCAAGCAAAGTAACCCGATTACTGCGTAATAATCCAAAGCAACTGAGTGTTGAAGATATTGAGGACATCTATCGCAAGGCTTATTAAAGGTGGCTGATATGAGGCCACAGCTAAATGCTATTGCCTTTATAAGGCGCTAATACTTTTATAACGACTACTATATACGTAGAATTATAGCTTTAATTTAGTGAAGGGTACTTTTGGCATTCCAATGCTATTAGCTCACGATTAGCCTAATATAAAGTAGTAGATTTACATGAATGAATTATTCAGCGCGCTATCTCGTGCACTTAGCCCGTATTATACAGAAATGAGTATTATGTTGATGGCGACTATATTGGTGGTCTATGGCGACATTATAAATGGCCATGTGAAACGTGTTTTGGCACCGTACCACTTTACTATAAGAATAAGTCTATTTGTTGTGCTGTGTGCATTTGGTTACGGCGCACTCACCTTATACGGCGCGCCCTTTTTACAGCATGTTCTTGATTATGTTCCATGGCAATATCAAGGTTCAGCGTATGTAGCCTCGTTTATGCTAATCGGCTTTTTAGCGGAGAGGCGGAGGTATATTTAACCTTTCCATCCGCTCCTTGTAAAATAGCTTTTGTAATATTCTTCCTTATTCATATTACGAAATAGAACGGTTACCTCTTAGTTCGACGAACTTTTTAGGAGGAACACCCATAATTTTCTTAAAAGTAGTTGAGAAATACGCCGACGTCGCAAACCCCACGTCTAAGCATGCATTCAATATACTACTTCCTTCAAGCAGGATCGGTATTGACTTCTCTATACGATAGCGAGACAGGAATTCGCTAAAGTTGTAGTCAAACAACTCCGCCATACGACGATTCAAACTTCGAGGACTTATCAGCAGAGCTTGTGCAGCTCGCTCCCTATCAAACTCTTCATCTTGATAATGGTTTTCAAGTACAGCAATAAAGTTAAGATAAAACGCCATATCTTTTTCAGTCTTAAATTCTGGAATATTTAAGCAGCCATACTTAAATGGTTCAGTCGTAACGTTGCCATCCGGCTTCACACTTGTATCTCTCAGTAGTATGAGATGTTCGACTCTCATCTCTATTTCTTGGTTTGAGCTTGGCTTCATCAAGTAATAATCTACTTTTATTTCTAAGGCGGCTTGTTCGATGGCAGCATCTGAACTCGCGGTAAGCATAAGAATAGGCGTTCCACCTAATGAGTCGTGCTCTCTTATTTCCTTTGAAAGAGATAAACCATCGAACTTACCCATCATCTGATCACAAATCACTAGCGAAACTAAATGGGATCGCAACACTTCCAAAGCTTGCTTACCATTTTTTGCTACTAAACAACGGTACTTTGGCGATAAAAGGTTGAATAAGTAAGTTCTGAACTCCCTGCTGTCATCCACGATAAGTAAGGTTTTCCTATCACCTTGCCAGTCTGTTACGTCTTTTATGCTTAATTGGGCGTTGATGTATTCAGTATCATCAATGGGAAACACCGTCGAGATTTTGGTACCTCCACCTTGTTTACTGTCTAGCAATATTTCGCCTTGATTTAATTCGACTAAATTTTTGACGATGGATAAACCTAACCCATCGCCTTTTTCATCACTGCTCAATCGGACAAAGCGTTCAAATACTCGGTCATGCTCTTCTTTCGCTATACCAGAGCCGTTGTCCGTTACGGTTAGTTTGAATGTTTTAGCTTCTATAGCGAATACTACCTTAATTGTACCTAGCTCAGGCGTATATTTAATCGCATTCTCAACGAGATTAACCACTATTTTTTCAAGGCTATCGTTTATTAATGAGACCGTGCCATCCCCTTTTACTCGCATTTCTAAATTTTGTCGCTTCGCTTTAGCCAGTGGCTCTAGCGCATTAACAATATGGGCCATCTTCTCTGTAGTGTAGTTGGTAAAATAATCGGAGACAGCGGATGCTCTAGGACTATCCTTTTGCATTTGATCAACTAGCTGTTCCACCCGCTTCATGTTCAGTTGAATGCTTTTTAATACACCATCGCTTTCTGTTGTTTTCTCGTTTACCTTAGATAACGTTCCTTGGATTATTTGAATAGGTGTTTTGAGCTCGTGAGTAATTTCACTAATATGACGTTCTTTACTTTTGAGCATTTTTTCAAATTTTGACTCACCATCTGTTATTTCATATCGGGTGAGTTGGCGATACAGAGGAGTTTTCTTCCAGTTCTCAATCATTGGTTTCAAGTAGCCCACTCGCCATGAAATGAACAACAACATAAACAAAATAGCATAAAAGAGTAATGCAAACGGTGACAACCAAATAGGAGGCGCAATATTGAATTGCAATGTAGCAATTCCGGTCAAGGAATTGGAACTCTTAACCCTAACTTGGACGAAATGATCTCCAAAACTTAAATCACTAAGCGATATCACCATATCTGCTTCAGCATGCGCTATCCAATCTCCCCCATCTCTATCAAACCTATATTCAAGTGTATGTGCTTCATTATATAAAAAGCTATCAGATACGAAACCGATAGAAGCATTACTAAAGCTATTTGGAAATTTAAAAGAGTGTTTCTCTGGGAAATAAATTGTGTGGGAGTCCTCCCCATTGCTCCACTCCACATGAGTGACTATCACATTGACGTTAGATAAATCTTTTTGGTGAAGCTGTTTCAAAAAAGGCTTTTCATCAATAATATATGAATACTTGTCTCCTAATATCAACAACCTTCCTCCCAAATCAACAACACCTTTATATTCAAAATCAATGTCGAATATTCCTTCTGTCTTTGTCAGCTTTATTGCTTCACTTCCGTCAGAGGGATAAACGAATAAACCCATGTTAGTTGCAATCCAAAGGTTGCCAGCGGTTGAGACAACACCACCTCGTATGAATCTCAGACCAAAATTATCAAAGTCGTCAAAATTTGAGATTTCTCCACTCTTCTTGCTTATGAGTTTGAGACCTGCCCCAGATGTACATAAGATAAAAAAGTCTACTTGTTCCAGTAGACACTGTATCCCCTGCCACCTTGCTTCTTCTGATTTTATTTTCCTCCAGCTGAATTTTGATAGTTGAAAGTGAATATTATCGAATGCATCGAACGCAGCCAGCTCTCCACTTGAGAGTAGTGAACTCGAAACTAGAAATCGGGGGGCATCGAACTGATCAACAATCTCGTTCGAACTAACAGCATAATAATGCGCATTATTTCCATCATCGTAGTAAATATAATGTTGAGTTTCATTCACTCGAACTACATGACGATATGAACTAGAACAAAAACTTTCTCGAGAAGCTGACAAACTATGAGAAAAGACTCGCTCTTCATAACTTAAACACCCCTCCTCGTATTGGCTTGACCCAATGATCTTTGTCATTTCGCCAGATTGCTTTTCAAGCTCAAATACGCCATTACTTGTTTTAACTAGAATTCGTTTTGGGTCTACGAAAACATCACGGATATTGTCGCGCAGTGAGATGCTATTGAAAGATACTAAGTTTATAGCTCTTTGAGAATCAGATAAGGTTAAAAGACCAAGTTGTGATGAGGCTATTATCAAGGAGCCTTGGGGCCCATCTACTACTTTCACAATTGTATTTATGGATTCGGAGCCAACGAGAGGATTCATGAATTGAGGCCGCTCTAATACACCTGCTTTGAATTGCCAGAGCGTTCCATCTGAAACCCATAACTCACCTTCTTTACTTTTATTTATAAACTCGATGTTTTGAAGTGTATCTCTTTTAACTTGAACAAACCTTGAATTGCTTATTTCAGACTCAATGATGTAAAAGCCGCCATCACCACCCAAATAAATATTTCCATCAATCTCTCTTACAAAAGTAGCGTAGCTTAAAGCGGGTAAATCCTCGGATAACACAACCCTTTTAACTCGGTTGCTCAATGGAGATATGGTTACAAAGCTATCTCTGGTTGCAATGATAAATTCATCACCAGATGAAGTATCGATTGAATATGCATCTTGTACAGTGATGGCGTTTATTTGACGATTTACTGGAGAAGGTGTATTCGTTTCTTTATCTATTACGATTATGTTGTTAATAATCGAGAAGGCGATATGCCTATCTGTGATAGACAAGGACCATACCGATTTAGACCAGCCATATTCCGAAAAGACTTTTTCCGCCTTTCTTGTCTGTAAATTTAGCTTAAATACGCCAACACCATATTCAATTATCCAAAGGTATTTACCATCAAGATAAATGTCTGAAATTATTCCAGTTTCTGTTCCTTTAACATTAAATTGTAATTGTTGGGTTAGTGCACCTGCAATTTCGAAAACTCCATTTTCAGCAGCGATGTATACTTTGTCTAGATTGACTTCAACATCTCGAATAACTCCTGCAGGAGTTCCAGCAAAAACCGTTCGTCCCTCTAAACTCTCGGCATACACGTCATCTATAAAAAGAGAAAACGGGATAAAAAGCACTAAAATTGAGACAGCGCCCACCCGAAAGCCAATCATTGATAATAATGTCCTTATACACATTTCCGTCTTCTCTTTTTAATTATTTAATCATCGCTGCTCAATCGAGCTTATTTAATTTTACAGAGGGAAAGATTATGAATAACGAACATTTTTTAAACAAACAAGAGCTAGATGCCAAAGACTATACTAAAGTATATGGCGGAGGAGGCTTTCTAATAGATGAGTTTGAACATTACACAATTTTACCTATAGGCCCCTTGAAGCCCAAGAAGCCTGAAATAAAAGCCACTATCTAAACCATCAACCACTGCATACCTGCATTCTCTGCAGCCTGCTGGTCGTAAATAAAGTCTCCTACGTATAGGCAGTCTGCAGGTTGCAGCTGCCATTTTCTCGCGACCATAAGTAGCGCCGTTGGGTCGGGTTTTGCCGGTGCGTCTTCTCTCGTTAATACATAGTCTATAGGAATGTTGTTATTGGCTAGCTTAATAGCCGTTGCCTCTCGACAGTTTCGGGTCACAATAGCCATGGGCAGATTATGCTCTTTCGTCTTTTCTACCATTTGCTGGCCAATACTTAGCCACTTCGCGTTTCGCGCATCTTCTAGCTCGTGTCGCAATATGGTGTTGTGCGCGTCAGCCTTTTTACGTTCGCAGCTTATAGCGTCAACAAACGTAAGTATGTCTTCATCTAAAGGGCACCCAATGGTTTTCCGCATTATTGTAAAATCTAAACTCGACTCTACTAGTGTACCGTCTAGGTCGAATATAACGCCTTTAACACCATCTAAATTCATGTGCGCTCTCAAATAATAGATTAAAAAAATTTAGGTATGAATATGCCACTAACAACATACGCATTCCGTTACGTTTAGATTAAAAACCTTCGCGATTACATGGATATTAAAGAACAGGCTTACCTATTCAGTCTCTTTGCATTAGCATAGCCGCTCTTTTTATTTATACCTCACACAGAAGGGTTATTCATGGGTGTATTCGCAGCATTAGGTACTGCGCTTTGTTGGGCTATTGCCGCGCGTTTGTTCAGCGTTACTGGCAATGCATTTTCGCCACTTACTATGAATTTTTGGAAAGGCTTAATTTCCATTGCTCTGCTTGGCGTTGTACTCGTTGTAGTGCAGCCTACCTTATCTTCCACGAACGCCGTAATTTGGCTTCTTGTTAGTGGCTTTATTGGCATTGGTATTGGCGATACGTGTTTTTTCAAAGCGCTACAGAGCATTGGCGACAGCCAAGCTGTACTTGTTGCTGAAACCCTCGCGCCATTATTCACTGCCCTATTCGCCATGGCCTTTATTGGCGAATGGATTACATGGCAGCAGTGGATAGGCGTGGCTGTAGTGCTCTTCTCGGTGGATATGGTTATTAAAACCCGAAAGCGTAATGCTACCCACGTGTTTGCAACTAGCGGCTATCTGTATGGTGTAGGAGCCGCGCTATGTCAGTCTGTTGGCGCAGTGGTTAGTCGCGATATTTTAGGAAGCGGCGACGTTGATGCAGCAAGTGCAGCCTTTTTACGGCTTGTGGGCGGTATGGTGTTTGTTGTGCCCTTTATTGCCGTAACAAAAACTCGGTGGCTACCCGTTATTACTGAAGGCAAACGCGTATGGCCAGCCTTTGTTGTAGCAACATTACTTGGCACAACAGCAGCAATTTATCTGCAGATGTTTGCGTTTGCCTACGCTAAAGCAGCTGTAGTACAAACTCTAATCGCTACCAGCGCATTAATGTCTCTTGGTGTTGCCTTTGTATTAGGAGAGAAAGCCACTAAAGCGACTTTATTGTGGTCGGTCATTGCTTTGGTGGGCGTTGGTATATTAGTAAGCTTTGGCGATAACACCATTCATTAACTTTCATTTCCCATAAGTCTTCTTTTTTGTGCTCGTAAAAAGTAGACTTATGGGCACGTTGGGTGGTAGTTGTGGCGATAACTAGCTATGATTGCTGAAAAAATTAGAAAAGAAACAATATGCGCACGACATATTTAGCATCTATTTTATCGATAACACTCTTTACAGTAACCGCGTTATTTTTTAGTCGCTCTTCATTGGCAGCTAACGGCGATATTGAAGCCTTTATAGCCAAAGTGCGAACTGTATCTTACGACTGCCCTGACGCTAACTTGCTTTCTGAGTTAGACACCACTTTGGCAAAAGAATCTCTTACAGCCAATCAGCGCTTCGCACTTTCCACTGCACGAACTCATTTCTTAATTTGCAGCGGTAAACATGAAGAAGCGCTTAAAACACTTCTTGAAAGTATTGAACAACCTAATATTGATACAACCTCTTATGCGTTTGCTTCAGCCATTTATCAAATAGGGTTTATTTACGATACGAAAGAAAACCCTGCTCGCTGCCAGTTTTATGAACGGGCCAAAACCCTCTCATCCCCGGTAAAGCACAGCGACATATTTACTAGTGCCTCGCTAGCTATTATTACCTATTGCTCAGAAGCAGACTCTATTGCCGAGCGATTAGGCAAAATGTTCAACGTGTTAGATAGGTATTCAGATAAGGGCAGCCCAGGTGAACTCGCACATATTCGCAACAGCATAGGCCTTGTTTATGGAAGCTTAGGGCAGCATGCACTTGCTGCCGAGCAATATATTAAAGCCCACGAGCTTGGTTTACAGGTGTATAAAGGTAGTAACAAGGTGTCGATTTTGATCAGCGCTATTGTTTCACTCGCCTCAAGCGGCCAAACAGACGAGGCTTATAAGCGTATATTAGAGCTTGGGCAGCTGAACCAAGAAATTGGCAATTCTTACACTAACTTTTTGTATCAATATTCGCTACAACTCTATTACCGAAAACAAAGAGACTTCAACAAATTAGGGTACTACCTACCTCAGTTTAAAGAGGCTATATCTGCAATATCGAATTCATTCTATCAATCGCTATATGAATGGCATGTAGCGGAGATATGCTTATTTAAAAACGACATTCCCTGTGTTGAGAAGTACTTAAATGGCATGAAAGAGAATGAAGCGGTTATTCCTCCCAAGTTTCGAGAGAACTTAGACTACCTAAGCTTTAACTTATCGCTATATATTGCTTTGAACGATTTAGAAGGTGCCAAAGCTGCCCTCGCATCTTACTCAAAGTTGGTTAATAAAAAACAAAAGGAAAACCAAAGCTCTGCTAAAATTCTCGGCGCAGCAAATTTATATAATAAAATACACGATTTAGAGTTTGAGATAGAAAGAACTGAGCGTTTACGCAAAAACACGTTGTTCGCCGCAATAGCCATTGTTCTATTATTAGCAGCAGGCTTAGGTTTTTATCTTCGTAAGCGGCATCTCGCGGCGAAAGCAATTGACCCTGCAACACAATTACTTAATGCGCAAACTTCTATCAGCCGTATCAACAAGCTAGATACTCCAGAAGATGGACGAGCTATCGCTATTGCGATTTTTGATTTGAGCAACTTTCGCGAGCTAAATCGAAAGATTGGCTCAACAAAAAGTGACTACGTACTAAGAGAAATAGCCAAAACACTTCAACACGTGGTGAGAGGCAGCGATATTCTTGGCCGTTTTGGCCCAGAGCAATTTATATTGTGCCTACATAATATTGATGAAATCAGCGCACGAACGTTTTTAGAGCGAGTGCAAACTGCTCTGGATAATACCTTTGAAGAAGAGCTATCTACCGGTGATATTAAGGTGCAATCGAACATGAGTATATTCATTGCATCGGAGAAACTGTCTAATTTAAATGACATTCTTGATGAGATGCTTATGTCATTTAATATCAGTAATCGTTAGTCTTGTGCAATGACATTTGTATAAGGGAACGATAACAATGATCAAAGCGCTAATTTTTGATGTTAATGAGACACTTCTTGATATTAATGCAATGAAAACTGGACTTGCTGAAGTATTAGATGGCGATGAAACCCTAGTCGATTTATGGTTCGCCAATTTACTTCACCACAGTTTGGTTGATGTTGTTTCTTCTCAGTTTCACGACTTTATTGACATTGGGGCAGCAGCACTGGTGATGGTTGCTTACAGCAAGGGTATTCAGCTAACCCAAGAACACGCCAAGCAAACGATTCAGCAACATATTACTTCCCTGCCACCCCATGACGATGTAGCGGCTACGCTAAAAGCCTTAAAGCAAAAAGGCGTTACTTTAATAGCGTTATCAAACTCTTCTAGTGCAGGGTTAGAGGCACAGCTGTCTTACGCCAATATTAAATCGTATTTTGATATTGTGCTGAGCGTAGAATCTATCCGCACATACAAACCCTATCCAAGCGTTTACCACTGGGCCTGCCAACAGGCTGAGGTAGTACCTAACGATACATTAATGGTTGCGGCACATGGCTGGGATGTGAGTGGTGCTAAAGCAGCAGGTCTTAATACTGCGTTTGTCGAACGCCCTGGTAAAATGATGTACCCGTTAGGGCTGGCTCCTGACTACTCTATTGAATCGCTAGACCAGTTAATCCCTTCTGTTTTTAACGGTTGATTATCTACTTAATTAAGTAGCGCAAACAAAAAGACCTTGCTTACGGCAAGGTCTTTTTTTAATTCGGTATGAAGTGAGCGTATTAAAGCTTTGCTAATTCCGGACGTTTCGCTTGGAAACCTTCAGTACTGCAAGAACTACGCTTGGTATTTAAGGCGTTCAATTGACGCTTGAGCCAAGATTTTTGAATACCCGATGACGCGGTGTTCATCTCGCTACTCACTCGAATAATTTCTTTACCAACATTTACACATTCTTTTTTAGTAGGCTCGAACCCACCGTTTGCTAATGCAGAGGAAGAGAATACGATGGCCGATAGTGCGATAAGTGTTTGCTGTTTCATAAGAGTCCCCGATTACTCGTATAATTTTTCATAAGTTATGTACCAGTTACACTGGGTTTGATTTGCCCTAAATCTGATAAAAACTATAGCAGGTCATTTATTCTTGTTAGGTGTTGAAAAATATACGCAGTAATAAATCTGCTTATTTTTAACACACCCTTATACCGACCATTTCATTTAAATAAGACTACCTACTCTTATCAACACGCCATCAGTTATGGTACAGATTTAAGCTTTTTGCAAGTTTTGACAATTAACCCATCCCTAGTAGTCGCCATAAAACAGCAAGTTATGAAATCAACATTAATTATCGGACGTAGTTAAACATCTTCATGAACGTTTCTCAACCACATCTTTAGTCGAAAAAGTATCTATACTGAGGTTATACAGCGAGTTAACTTAGGTATATAAAAAGCGCGGAATCTCGCTCACTGTCCTATGTGCTTACAACCTGCTCCCTGCGTCCATCTTATCGACCGCTTGTAAAATTTCTTTGCCCATATTAGACAACGAAACAATACTTTTGGCTGCGCCTTTTTCTATCGCCACTTTAGGCATGCCATAAACAATACAACTTGCCTCATCTTGGCAAAATGTTTCACTACCACCGTTGTACAGTTCAAGTAATCCCGTTGCCCCATCACTGCCCATCCCTGTAAGCAATATACCAATAGCATTGCTACCAGCACTTTTACATAACGAATAAAAAAGAGTATCGACAGAAGGCTTGTGACCCGAAACTCGTGGACCGTCTGTAAGCCTTATCCGATAATCAGCACCGCTTCGCTCAACTTCCATATGTTTATCGCCTGGCGCAATATAGGCTTGTCCTGGCAAAAGCCTTTCGCCCCCTCGAGCCTCTCTTACGGTTATATGACATATTGAATTTAATCGCTTTGCGTAAGTCGTTGTGAATCCCGCAGGCATATGTTGAGTGATAATTGTCGCAGGTGCATTGGCTGGAAAAGTTGACAGTATTTCTTTTATTGCCTCAGTTCCTCCAGTTGAAGCGCCAATAGCAATGAGTTTTTCTGTGCCTTGGTAGCTGATTGACTTTACTGTCGATACATCGCCTTTACTCTTCGCTGGCTTTTTGACTCTCGCCCGTGCAGCGGTTCTAATTTTTTCGACAATCATTTCATGATAGGCAGCCATGCCCTCAGCAACTCCAATTTTGGGCTTCGCCACAAAATCGACTGCGCCCAACTCTAGGGAGCGGAACGTTGCATCTGCTCCCTTTTCAGTAAGGGTAGATATCATTACCACCGGCGTAGGCCGAGCACTCATTAGTACCTCAAGAAATCGTAAACCGTCAACTTTAGGCATCTCAATATCAAGTGTAATAACGTCTGGTTGAGTTTCTTGCACTAACTTTTTTGCGACAAAAGCATCTGGTGCAGCACCAACTAATTGCATATCAGGCTCACTTTTTATTATTTCGCCCAATATCTGCCTTATCAATGCCGAATCATCTACAACTAACACTTTAATTGTCATCACTCACGTTCCTAGAATATATCAACACTGCCAACTAACTTGCGCTCTGAGAGTTTCCAGCGATGCTGACTTTCACGCTCAATAATAGTGGCGTTATTTAATTCATTAATTCGCTTCATGAACACGCTTCCCGTTGCAGGAAAGAAATAAATCTTGCGGGCATACTCTTCACATAAATCACTTGCCACTATAGGAATGCGCTCTGTATTCAAAAAGCTGACAACAAACTCTGCATTGAATCGGCCTACATCATGCTGAATGAATGATGGAACAACCCGTCCACCACCGAAAACTTTTGCTTCTAGCCTGCGCTTATCCGCACCTGCTTTGACAAGTTCGTTTACCAACACTTCCATGGCATAAACACCATATTTTGTTGCCGTGCACTCCGTTTGCTCTAGCTCATTCGCCGTTTTGTTTATTGTGGGCAGCATAAAATGGTTCATTCCACCTACTCCCGTCATGGGATCGTAGATGCACGCAGCAACACAAGAGCCTAAAACTGTAACTAACAGCTTTTCTTGTTTAGTCACTGCATACTGTCCCGGAAGAAGCTTAATAGCCTGAACGCCGAAGCGCTTATCATAATAAGCAATAGGAGAATCGAAATCGCTAGTGTGCACTGGCACTCCTATTTGACCGGACGATATATGGTTTTACCTACCGGCCTTACAAGATTAGTGTGCATATTGAAATTTTCGGAATGCCCCGCCATGTAGAGCCCTTGCGGCTTTAACATTCCAACCATTTTAGTCAGTACTTTAAGCTGTGTCGGTTTATCAAAATATATCATTACATTTCGACAGAAAATCACGTCTAATGGTGAGCTTATACTCCACTTAGGTTCAGTTAAATTGAGCTTTTTGAACTGCACCATTTGCCGTAATTCTTCCACCACGCGCACTTTACCTTCAAAGCTACCCTTACCTTTATGAAAAAATTGCTTTTGCCTAGACTCAGATACCTTTGCAATTGTCGCAAGTGGATACACTCCCTCTTTAGCCTTGGCTAAAACCTTGCTGTCGATATCTGACGCAATTATTTTAATAGGCGTTTTAAAGCTCCCGAAGACCTCTGCAACAACCATCGCAATTGAATAAGGCTCTTCGCCTGTGGAACTTGCAGCACACCAAATTGTGGTAACCTGCGGGTTATCTCTGAGGTAATCAGCCAGCGCAGTAAAATGGTGTGGCTCTCTAAAAAACGATGTTAGGTTGGTCGTCAGCGCATTTATAAATTGCTCTAGCTCATTCTCAGAACTATTAACAACCGCTAAATATTCACTAAAGCTCAACAAACCCTTCGCCCTTATTCGCCTCGCTAAGCGACTGTAAACCATTGCCTCTTTTGCATCGGTTAGTTTAATACCCGCTTTTTTAAATAGCATTTGTTGCACTTTAAGGAAGTCCGCCTTTTCAAAGGCGAACTCACGCGTCGATGCCATTCTAGGTGGCATGGCTCCCATCAAAAAGACTCCCACTCAGCATTTTTTGGCAATGCAGGAGACAATACCCCCCTATTGTTTACCGTATTCGTACGACGGTTTAGCGTATTGGAAACGGCTCTTGGTGTTAAACCTAAACGCGTTTGATGTCCTGCCAAACCATCAGATTGATGCCCTTTACTTGTGCCCTTTTCTATTTCAAATACGGCAACACGATCGCTCAACTCTGCGGATTGAAGCTTTAAGCTATCTGATGCAGCTGCAGCCTCTTCCACTAACGCTGCATTTTGTTGTGTCATCTCGTCCATTTGAACCACTGCTCGACTGACTTCCTCAATTCCAGCAGCTTGTTCAGATGACGCAGCAGCAATTTCTGACATGATATCGTTTACGCGCTTAATGGCGGTGACAACTTCGCCCATTGTGTCGCCTGATTTAACTACTAGCTGGTTTCCGCTGGCAATTTTACTCACTGAATCGGAAATGAGTTCCTTGATATCTTTAGCGGCTTCAGCAGACCGTTGAGCAAGGCTTCTAACCTCAGAGGCAACAACAGCGAACCCACGGCCTTGTTCTCCAGCCCTTGCAGCCTCTACCGCTGCATTCAATGCTAATATGTTTGTTTGAAATGCAATGCCGTCAATCACACCAATGATATCTGAAATTTCCTGAGCTGAATCATTGATAAGCGTCATTGTATTAACTACTTTGCCAATGACATCTCCGCCCTCAGTCGCAATTTGGCTTGCTTGTGCCGCTAGTGCATTAGCTTGCTCAGCATTTTCTGCGTTAAGCTTAACCGTGCTAGTCAACTCTTCCATACTGGATGCGGTTTCTTCCAAACTTGAAGCCTGTTGCTCTGTGCGTGACGAGAGGTCTGAGTTACCTAAGGCAATTTCACTCGAAGCGGTATTAATTGTCTCAACAGCAGAATTGATGTTTAGTATGGTGCCTCGCATTTCTTCTATAAACTGGTTTATTGAACCACCAAGCACTTTAAACTCGCCTTCAAGCGCATGCTCGATACTTACCGTCAAATCGCCTTCCGTCAATCGTTCCATTACGTGCTTAATTTCATCAACCGCCTGAGTTCTGCCAGTAATATCGGTCGCAAACTTGACTACCCTGAATGGCTTTCCATTATGGTCGAGGATTGGGTTATAGGTTGCTTGAATGAAGATTTCCTTTCCATTTTTACCTATTCGCTTGTACTCTCCACTTGAAAAGGTGCCTTCTCTCAGCGACTCCCAGAATGCTGCATACTCATGGGTTGAACGATAGCTAGCATCAACAAACATACTGTGATGTTTACCCTTTATTTCATCCAGGGTGTAACCAACGGTTTGAAGGAAGTTATCGTTAGCAGTTTGAATAATTCCATCCATATTGAATTCTATTACTGCCTGAGACTTTCCAATAGCCTCCAACTGCCCCTCGAAATAAGCGTTTTGTACTTTTTGTTCTGTAATGTTACTCGCATACTTAACAACCTTAATCGGCTTACCATTGACGTCTAAAATCGGGTTATATGTTGCTTGAATCCATATGTCTGAACCATCCTTAGCAACGCGATGAAACTCGCCGGAATAGAACTGCCCCTGAGCTAGCTTTTCCCAAAATGTGCGATAGTCTTCAGAATCACGCTCAGTCTCGGTAACAAAGATAGAATGATGCTTGCCTACGATATCCTCGAGGGCATAACCAACGGTTGCGAGGAAATTATCGTTTGCAGTAATAATATTGCCGTGCGTATCAAACTCGATAACGGCCTGAGATTTGCCTATAGCGTTAATTTGTCCTAAATTAAATGCATTTTGCATTTTTTGCTCTGTCACATCTGACGCGTATTTTACTACTTTAACTGGGTTACCAAATTCATCGAATATTGGGTTGTAAGACGCTTGAATCCAAAGCTCGCTGCCGTCTTTTCTTATTCGTTTAAACTCGCCAGACTTATAATCCCCTTTTTTTAAGTCTCGCCAAAATGCAGCATATTCTGGGCTCATTCTATAGTTAGGCTCAACAAAGATACTGTGGTGCTGGCCTTTTATTTCACCCAGGTCATACCCTGTGGTTGAACAGAAGTTTTCATTGGCAAAAAGGATATTACCTTGAAGATCAAATTCAATAACTGCTAGTGACTTACCTATTGCATTGATTTGCCCTTCGTAATTCGCGTTTTTGCGTTTTTGCTCTGTTATCACGGTTGCAAACTTAACTACTCGAACAATGTTACCCAGCTTGTCATAAATAGGATTGTAAGATGCTTGGATCCAGATTTTGTCACCACTTTTCGCAACTCTACAATACTCACCGGTATTTTTTTCGCCACTTCGAAGCTGTGCCCAAAAGTGCTTATATTCCTCAGACACACCATACTCGGTAGTAACGAATAGTCGATGGTGCCGGCCTATTAGCTCGTCTTTTGTATATCCAGTCGCTTGCAAGAAGTTATCGTTTACATCTTCCACTATCCCATCGGGAGTAAAAGCAATTATGGCTTGGCTTCTGTCCAGTCCATTTAATAGCCCAGTTTTATACTGAAGCTCTTGATCGTTGACCCACTCAACCATATAACCGAGCTTCTCTCCTTCGGCGCTATTAATAACAGAGACATTCAATGTAAATATCAGCTCTCCAATAGGCAGCAGAAAGGTGTCTTTTGTTTGGCAATGTTCAAAGCGAGAGCTCAACTCTTTATGGTTAGCAAAAAATGAACATAAAGCCATTCCGTTTAATGAGTGGAAGTTAATTGAGGGCAAATGCTCTCTAAACTTAGCAGCGTATTCTTCTGCCAGTTTAAAAAATGCCTTGTTCGCAAACGTTATCGCCCCACTCCCGTTTACCAACATCAAACACGCGCTACTTTCACTTAACGCTTGCTCTTGGAATCTAGTTAAACTTTGTGCAGCGATAAGTTCGTCATTTTGAAAAAGATTAAAAACACCCATAATTTAGCCTTATTAATTTGTTTCGAAAAACACAATAAAAAAGCGACTCCCCGAAGGACAGCCGCTTTATGTTTTAGAACGATTCCCACTCATCGCTGCTGGGTACTTTAGGTTGTAGCGCTCTGTGATTAGTTAGCGAAGCAACCGATGCCGTTCTGTGGGATTGCTGAGAGAGCCTTGCTGTAGGCACAGGCTGTTGCTGTGACTTATGAGATTCACCTATTTTGAACGTGGCTACACGCTCTGACAATCCACTGGCCTGCTGTTGCAAGCTTTCAGCTGCCGCAGCGGCCTCCTCAACTAACGCAGAGTTCTGCTGAGTCATTTCATCCATTTGCACTACCGCTTTGCTCACCTCTTCAATACCAGAGGCTTGTTCTGAGCTTGCAGCAGCAATTTCAGACATAATATCGTTGACGCGTTTAATTGAGGTGACAACTTCTTCCATTGTGTCGCCAGACTGATTGACTAACTTATTGCCACCATCAATTTTGCTTACCGAGCCTGAAATAAGCTCCTTAATTTCTTTAGCTGCTTCTGCTGAACGTTGAGCTAAGCTTCTTACTTCTGAGGCAACAACTGCGAAACCTCTCCCTTGCTCTCCCGCTCTTGCGGCTTCAACCGCCGCATTTAGCGCAAGTATGTTGGTTTGAAACGCTATACCGTCGATAACACCTATGATGTCTGAAATTTCTTGAGCAGATGCATTGATAGATGACATGGTATCAACTACCTGTCGGATAAGGTCGCCGCCTTTGGTCGCAATATCACAACTTTGCGACGCAAGCGCATTTGCCTGCTCAGCATTTTCAGCATTAAGCTTCACGGTACCAGTGAGCTCCTCCATGCTCGATGCGGTTTCTTCTAAACTTGACGCTTGCTGTTCGGTGCGACTAGACAAATCAGAGTTGCCGGTAGCAATTTCAGAAGATGCTGTTGTTATTGTTTCTACCGCCTCGTAAATAGAGCCGATGGTGCCTGACAT
The DNA here is from genome assembly GCF_027257845.1 of Alteromonas sp. BMJM2. Lineage (GTDB taxonomy): Bacteria > Pseudomonadota > Gammaproteobacteria > Enterobacterales > Alteromonadaceae > Alteromonas. Next base: position 17,759 of record NZ_JAPVOT010000003.1, read on the forward strand.
TTGATTAACGAATTGATTAATTGCATCACCTAAAACTTGGAATTCACCCTCAAATTCGTCTTCGATAACCGCGGTAAGGTCGCCATTAGACAGCCTGCTCATCACATCATTGATTGTGCCTATAATACGGCGCATATCACCGATAAAACGGTTAATCGAATTGCCTAAATCTTGGAACTCATCCTTAAATTCATGTTCAATTTTGCAATCTAAATTCCCCTGAGCCAGTTCGTTCATCGCATGTCTGATATCACTAATTGCTTGCTTGCGACCTGTAATATCTAAAGCAAATTTCACCACTTTGTATGGGCGACCATTTTGATCAATTATTGGGTTATAAGATGCTTGGATCCAAACTGACTTGCCTTCTTTTCCCACTCGCTCAAACTCATCGTTAAACATGGAGCCCTGTCGCAACTGTTCCCAAAACTGTGCGTATTCAGTGGAACGTTTGTAATCATCTTTCACAAACATACTGTGGTGCTTACCTTGCACCTCTTCTAACCTGTAACCTACCGTGTTTAAGAAGTTTTCGTTGGCCGTTAATATGTAACCGTCTAAGTCAAACTCAATAACAGCCTGAGCTTTGTTGATGGCATTGATTTGCCCTTCATAATAAGAGTTCTTTAATTTGGTCGCTGTAATATCGGTAGCAAATTTCACAACGCGCATTACCTTGCCATCGCCGTCAAGGACTGGGTTATATGAAGCCTGGATCCATATCTCTTTACCCTGCTTATCAAGCCGACAGAATTCGCCGCTGTGAAGCTTGCCACTTTTGAGCGTTCGCCAAAATTCGCTATATTCCGAAGAATTCACGTAACTGGCATCACAAAACATTTTATGGTGATTGCCTACTATCTCATCGAGCGAGTAGCCTAGTGTATTGAGAAAATTGTCATTCGCGTTTTGAATGATGCCATCGGGTGTAAACTCAATAACCGCTTGCGCTTTGTCCAAAACGTTTAACAAGGTGCTTTTGATGAGAATTTCAGATTGGTCAATCCATTCAACCATAGTACCTATGTTGTTTTGCTCTTGGTCGAACATAGGAGTGAGCGTGAGTTTAAAGTTTAAATCGCCAATCTTGATGCTTGACGTTATTGTCGACTTAAGCTCGGCCAGCATATTTCGCTGATAAGAAGGTTTTTTGTGAAACTGGTCAATATTCTGACCTTCGAGATTGTCTGCGGAAAAGCTGGGGAGTAATTCTTGCAGTTTTTTCTCATTTGCTTTCAACAAATCTTTGACTGATTTGTTTGCAAAAATAATATTACGTTCAGCATCTGCCATCATTATGCAACACGTTGTTGCATCAAGAGCCTGCTTGTTTCTTAGTGCCTGATTGGCATCCGTTGCCTTCGTAAAGTCTTCTATCCACGTCATGATACCCATTTTATTCTTCCTCTACCGATGCTGTTTTTGTCTCAACTAGACCCAATTCATTACTAGTGATAAGGCTTTCTATATTGACTAAAATCACCATATTTTCATCAATGTCAGCCAACCCGTGTAAGTATTTACTATCAAAAGAAACACCAAATTCCGGCGGAGGAAGTATGTCCCCTTCAGAGAGTCTTATTACATCTGAGACGCCGTCTACTACTATTCCCACAATGCGGTCATGTACGTTCAACATAATGACGATAGTGAATTGATTATAAGTCGCTTCACCCACGTTAAATTTCAAACGCAAATCTACTATTGGAACAATATCGCCTCGCAAATTAATCACGCCCTTGATAAAAGAGGGTGCATTAGCAATTTTTGTTACCTGCTCATAACCGCGTATTTCTTTAACCGTTGTAATGTCCAGTGCATAGTGTTCTTCGCCTAATATGAAACTCAAAAACTCGCTTTCTTTAGACGCACTTACTGCCTGTTGAAGTACTGCTTCACTCATACTGAAACCTCGCTATTTTTTACAGTGACGCAATTAACTGCCACTGAATCGGCATCGATGATCATGGCAACTTTGCCGTCGCCCATAATGGTTGCGCCGGCAATACCTGCGACTTTTTTGTAATGCTGTTCTAGGCTTTTAATCACCACCTGTTGCTGTCCGACAAGAGAGTCAACCAAAACGCCGTAGCGCTTTTTACTGCTCTCAAGTAGCACAACAATGCCTTGGGTAGGCTCAGTGACGCCATCATCGACTTCCATTAATTGAGTTAGGGAAACTAAGGGCCAATAACGATCTCGAATCCACAGCACTTGCTCATTTCCAAGTGTCTTCAGTTGCGATGATGTAGGTTGAAATGACTCAATAACATTTAGAAGTGGTATAACAAATATTTGCTGACCTACTGACACACACATGCCATCGACTATGGCTAGCGTTAGCGGCAAATGGATGTAAAAAGCAGAGCCCTCGCCCTTTGATGATTCTATTTCTATTCGACCACCGATGGACTCAATGTTTCGGCGTACCACGTCCATACCCACACCGCGACCAGACACATCAGTCACTTCCTCGGCTGTAGAAAAGCCGGCCTGGAAAATAAGTTGCCATATCTCGCTGTCGGGCATATCGGGAGATAAAGGTAACCCATTTTGCGAAGCTTTTTGTAATATACGTTCTTTGTCTAAACCGGCCCCGTCGTCGATGATACCTATAATGATGCTACTGCCTTTTTGCTCTGCACTAAGGATCACGGTACCTTTCTCGGGTTTTCCGCTAGCAATACGTTTTTCAGGAGTTTCAATACCGTGATCGATACTGTTTCGAACTAAATGAGTAAGTGGGTCGACCAGCTTTTCAATTAAGCTTTTATCAATTTCGGTGTTGCCACCTTGGATAACTAAATCAACCTGCTTACCTAGCTTGGTTGATAAATCTCGTACCACTCTTGGGAAACGATTAAACGTCATATTTATTGGTAACATCCGCATAGACATCACCGACTCTTGAATTTCTCGAGTATTACGCTGAAGCTCATCTATCGCTAGCTGCAGTCGCTCGCCTATCTGACCTTCTACTTCTTGCCCCACATTTGAAAGCATTGACTGAGTAATAACTAACTCACCGACTAAGTTAACCATAGCGTCAATTTTGGTAGTATCTACTCGTATCGATGCCGCCTCCTTTGCAGCAGCTTTAGGTTTTGGCTTCACAGGTTTAACAATAGGTTGCGAAGGGCTTTTCGCCTCCTCGCTTTTTACAGGGGGAGCAACGGGGAGATTCTCTGGCTCAAAAAAACCAAAGCCAGCTATTTCAGCATCTATATCTAAATCATCCTCAGAGACTTTATTAATAACGCCGTAATCGTCGTCATCATCAAAAAAGCCAAATCCATCAATAACGTCATTATCAGTGTCACTGGTGCATTCGAGAACGTCACTATGGCCAGATACACTGCTTTGTGATGCTTGTGCCAATGTGTCTTCTAGCACTTTGATGCTTGCATCTATCTGCGCTTGCGGGAGATCAGTCTTTTCTTTATAGGCCGATAAGGTGTCTTTCAAAACGTCTAGCGTTTGTAAAAATACATCTACTATGTCAGTGGTAACGTGGATTTCCTGATTTCTCGCCTTATCTAATAAATTTTCCATCACATGAGTGAGATTCATTAAGGCGTCGAAATTAAAAATACCACTGCCACCTTTAATAGAATGGGCCGCTCTGAATATACTGTTAAGCTGCTCTTGGTCAGGACAGTCTACGTCAAGCGTCATTAACAACTGCTCCATGTCTTGAAGATGTTCATCACTTTCTTCAAAAAATACGTCATGAAACTGGGTTACATCTATTGTCATGAGAGATTGCTCCTAACGACGTTGAAAAGAAAAATATCGCTTAACCAAGAACTCGTTTCATCACATCAAGTAGCTTGTTTGGATCAAACGGCTTGACCATCCATCCTGTGGCACCCGCAGCTTTTCCTTTTGCTTTCATTTCATCGCCCGCCTCAGTAGTGAGCATGACAATGGGAGTAGACCTAAAATTAGTTAACCCTCGCAGCGATTTCACTAAAGACAAACCATCCATACGGGGCATATTTTGATCGGTTAGAACAAAATCAAAGCTTGCCCCTCTACACTTCTCCAAAGCGTCTTGTCCATCTTGCGCAGTGGTGACTTGATAATTTGCTGACTTAAGCGTCATTTCAACCATTTGACGAATAGAAACAGAATCATCGACAACCAATATATTTTTGCTCATTGTGTATTCACCTTTGCACTGTTTTTCATTGAATAGGCATGCTGAGAATGCCGTTACTGCTTGTAAAAAATCTTATCGCGATGTAACAACTAATTAGGAGTCCACTCTTAAAACAGCTCGATATCGCCTGCATCTATGGATGTGGCTGATACGGGGTTGTGGTCAGCCTGCCCCCTCTGCGCCAAAGAGTCTTTATAGTTTATTAATCTATTTCGAACTTCTTCGACGTTGTCAGCAGACAGCAAATCGAGCTGTTCAGTAACAAAACTGATAATTTCTTGCGTATAAATTAAATTCTGGCTGTTGATATCACCGAACTGCATACCCCGAATGGCGCTGTTTGTTGCATCGGCCAGCTTCTGCCTGATTGTTTCTAGTCCATCGGCATTTTGAATGTCGGACTCTGCTTTTCGAATGATCCCGCTAAGCTCTAAACTTATGCCGTCTTTTGCTTTAACAACGTGGGAAATATCTTGCGATGCTACGAACTCAGCTGTCTCAGTAAGCTGGTCGATCAATGATTTGATGTTCTCGATTTGCTTTTTGATCACGTCGCTAAACTGGGTGGAGCGAGTCGATAGCGCTCTTACCTCGTCTGCTACCACCGCAAATCCTCGTCCGGCTTCTCCCGCACGAGCGGCTTCAATCGCAGCATTTAGCGCAAGAAGATTGGTTTGTGCTGCAATGCCATCAATCCCCCCTAGGGCGTCGATGACAGTAGGCATTGCTTGTTGAATAGTTTGAACTTGGCTTTCAAGTGACTTCGTAGACTGAGTCATGGCTTCTGTAGATTCTATGAAGCTAGTCAACGTACTATCTGTATCACTGGCAAAAGAACGCATTTTCTCTGCATATGGAAGGTCGCTACTTTGATCATCTTTTAACAATTTGTGAATACTGGATTCTTGTTGCGAGAGCAGCGATTGTAGGCTCAGGAAAGCGTCACTTAAGGTAGTAACCGCGTCGTTTTGTGTAGTGAGAATGTCAGTGATATTTGAAGAAGTCACCGATAAGGTGTCTTTCACATCATAAAGCGTGTCTTGTAATTGATGGCTGTTTTTTCCATGGCGCTTCTCTTCAATTTCAGCCGTCGTTGACTCATCGCTGTTATTCACTACCTGACTTCCTGCGCTTCTATTTTTAGGTGCTGCATCAGATTGCTGAAGCACTATTAAAAGATAAATCACACAGCACGAACTGAACACTAAGCCAAGATGATTTATCTGTGAGAATTCAAGACCCCAACTTGCGAGCATCAACAAGAACGATGTTACAAAGGCGGTACTCTTTTTTGACATCATTGCGTCAAAAAAACTATAAGCGATAGCAGCCACATCAATACCTCACGACCCACCATTTCAGGCGGTTTGTTTAAATAACAATCGAAGTATGGATATAAAATACAATTTCTACCATTATACTTTTGTTTACATTTGTGCAACTTAGTTGTTTTACGCCATTAGTGACAATAGCGACATTTTTAGGATAGTTGATTAGAGACTGACTTAAAAAAATTTTCAAAAGATATAAGAGCTTGAATAACAAGAACGTTGTCGATAGTGGGAAGGTAATATTAGGAAAGACTAAGGAATTAGAATTTTACTCGTAATTAGAATTTTACTCGTAATTAGCAGTAGTAACGTTGAACACATGGCATCGGACATTCCAGCGCTTTCATCTAAATTGATATAGCAGCTTAAATTAACGAAAAGCCCTCGCATCTCTGCAAGGGCCTTGATGATGGTGCCTCGACCCGGGATTGCAACGCGAGGAGCATCCGCAGGGATACGCCAGCGTGGTCCTGAGCTTTTACAAACACCAGAATCAAAAAAGCCCCGAACATTTCTGTTCAGGGCTTCAATGATGGTGCCTCGACCCGGGGTCGCAACGCGCGGAGCATCCGCAGGGATACGCCAGCGTGTTCCTGAGCTTTTACAAACACCAGAATCAAAAAAGCCCTCGCATTTCTGCAAGGGCCTTGATGATGGTGCCTCGACCCGGGATCGAACCAGGGACACGCGGATTTTCAATCCGCTGCTCTACCAACTGAGCTATCGAGGCGAAACTCGTTTGCGTTACAAGCGTTTTCGGCCTGTGCTGCTATGGGTGCGTATTAAACGGATTTCGGCGTAACAAGTCAACCATTTTACCCGCTTTTTTTTCACTTTTGTGACCGTTTGCACATTGTTTACACAAAATCTCGTATTTTGGTTATTTTTCCGGCGGAACATAGCCTTCAATTGTCGGTTCAACCCCGTCAAATAAGTAGGCCGACATTCTTTCTTCCAAAAACGCTCTGGCTTCTGGCTCCATCATATTCAGCTTATGTTCGTTAATTAACATAGTCTGCTTTTTCTGCCAATTGCCCCAAGCTTCTTTCGATATGTTATCGAATATTCGCTTACCTAGTTCTCCTGGGTAAAGTTGAAAATCTAAGCCGTCAGCGTCCTTTTGCAGATTATGACAAAAAACCGTTCTACCCATCATGCACCTCTATTGTCTTGTCTTATAAACACCACTGGCAACAGTGTACGCGACTTATTTTGCCAGTGTTTTAATTATCTTTGTTGTTGGGGCAGCTAAACCCACTTCAATAGGCTCATCAAGTAAGAACCATCTCGACTGATTTTCTGCCACCCGCTTTTGGGGCGTTGAGTTTACCACGGCGATAAGCGGGGTTATATCTAAATGAAAGTGGCTAAATGTGTGTCTGAATTCATCAAGCTGCTGTATTTCCTCTACTTCAATGCCCCTTTGAGCAAGTAATGATATACCCTCTTCAGCAGATTGCGCTTCTAAAAACCCGTATAAGCCTCCCCAGATACCACTTTGAGGGCGTTGCTCTAGAAACACTTGCTGCCCAAACATAGGGATGAGCATGTAGGTTTGTCTCACTGGCGTTTCTTTTTTAGGCTTTTTACCCGGATAGTTAGTTTGCTTCCCTTGCGCAAACGCCACGCAATCACGCTGTAAAGGGCACTCATCGCACTTTGGCTTACTTCGCGTGCACACCATGGCACCTAAGTCCATCATCACCTGAGTGTAGTTTGCACAGCGACTGTCAGGCGTATTTTTCTCAGCCACGTCCCACAGGGCATTCTCTACGGCTTTTTGCCCGGGCCATCCTTCAATAGCATAATAACGCGCTAACACACGCTTTACGTTGCCATCTAAGATGGGGTAACGCTCGTCTCTCGATAGCGAAAGTATGGCCCCCGCGGTAGAACGCCCTATACCAGGAAGCGACACCACTTCGTCAAGTGTGGGAGGAAAAACGCCTTCGTAATCATCAACCAGTGTTTTAGCAGCTTTATGCAGGTTTCTAGCACGGGCGTAATAACCAAGCCCCGTCCAATGATGCAACACGTCATCTTGCGATGCATTGGCAAGCTCGAATACGCTTGGGTACGACGCCATAAACCGATTGAAGTAAGGGATGACGGTGGCAACCTGCGTTTGCTGAAGCATGATTTCAGATACCCACACCTTATAGGGCGTCACATCTTGCTGCCACGGTAAATGCTTTCTACCATGCTCATCGAACCACGCTAAAACCCGTTGTGCAAAACTGTTATTGTGCATTGTTTTTGTCATATTATTCTGAAACTTACGTCTATACTTTGTGCATTATTCACTTGCTGAAACACCTTCATTTACCAGTTTGAATAAACATTCTATTCACTATGCGCTATGGTAGCATGTACGCTCTTCTTCGTTTTTATTTAAGGTATCGCGTGTCTGCACAAACCCCCGTATTATTTTTCCCCGGAACTCTTTGTGACGAACGCATCTTTATGCCCCTCTGGCGGCAGCTTTCTATTGCCCAACGTCGCTTTGTTCCTCTGCAGTGGGCGACCTCGAAAGAGGACATGCTTGCACTTAGCGAAGACCGAATACTTACTGATGAAAAAGTTCACCTTGTCGGCTATTCCATGGGTGGCTACATTGCTTCGCTTATCGCTGCTCGTAATAAGAATAATATCGCTTCCGTCACTCTGATTGCATACGATCCTGCTGGCTTGTCGGCAAATGAAATAAGCCAGCGTGAAAACATGGTCAAAAGCCTCAAAAAAGGGCAATTCAAACCCGAGAACCACAACTATCTTGCTCGCTTTATCCACCCTTCCCGCTTAGCAGACACAAAGGTGACTGATGTCGTTACGTCCATGGCTAAAGATTTAGGGAAAAGCACGTTATTAGCGCATACACTTGCCACGACACCAAGAGAGAATACACTTAAATTACTTGAAAAGATTAATGCGCCAGTAACACTTGTAGGCGCAATTGATGACAATATTGCACACATAGATTCGCTTAGGTACGCAGCGAAGTCGCTACCTAATGCATCACTGTATGAATTTGAAAACACGGGGCACATGATCCCACTTGAGCAAACCAGCCAATTAGCGACTATTATTGGCAAATGCATTGGCGTACAAAAATAACACAGAATTTGTATTCTAGCGTTGCATATAAGGTGGGTAAGTGGATAATGCGCCAGCATAAATTTGGGTATGAAAGGCATTGCAGATGAGGCAATTTAAAAGTCAGGCAGAAGCAGAAGCTGCCGGTGTGTATATCAGTAAAGTAAAGAGTTACGTTAAGCGAGAAGGTCGACTTACAAAAGGGCAAGAAAAAGCGCTAGAAGAACACTGGCCAACCATGGGAATAGACTATATTGATACGCCTATTTCTTTGTCTGAGCTGTTTGGCCGCGAGGCTCCTGTTGTGGTTGAAATAGGTTTCGGCATGGGTAAATCGCTGGTTGAGATGGCTGCGGCTTCACCAGAGAAAGACTTCATTGGCATAGAGGTTCACCGACCAGGCGTGGGCGCGTGCCTAGGAGATGCTGGTGAATTGGGGCTTACCAACCTTCGCGTGATGGAACACGATGCGGTTGAAGTACTGAAAAACATGCTGCCAGAGGCAAGCTTATCGCGCTTACAACTATTTTTTCCAGACCCATGGCATAAAAAACGCCATCACAAGCGCCGAATTGTACAGGCTGAGTTCGTGGAATTAATACGCAATAAGTTAGCGATTGGCGGACACCTTCATATGGCAACGGATTGGGAACCGTATGCGCAGCATATGGCTGAAGTTGTTAACAGTAATAATGCTTATGCAAATACTGCCTCTGAAGGCGATTACGTGCCTCGCCCTGACTACCGTCCGATTACTAAATTTGAAACCCGTGGTCAAAAATTAGGGCACGGTGTTTGGGATCTGATTTATGAGCGAAATTCTTAATGATTTTATCTCCTCAAAGTCAACTTCTTGAGCGAAACATCTCTTTATTTGAAGAAGGGAAATGGGCGTTTGTAAATCCTTCAGATGCCTACTTCTTAGATAGTTTAAAGACATCGGAAATTACGGTTATCCATCAATATTTCGATATTTTTGCAGAAAGCGTAAGAACAATCCCGTCTGTAACCCTAGATAGTCGAGATATTGATAAGTCGGGTTTTGAAGTAACGCAAAAGATAGGCAATCATACGCATACTTTCGCACCTTTTGTTACCACCGAAAATGCATTTACCGATGTCATGTTATTTTTGCCAAAGGCGAAAACCCACTTCCAATTGTTACTGCGCATGGCTGCAGGTATGGTGGGAGAGCACGGGCGAATTCATGTTGTTGGTGAAAATAAAGGTGGTATTAAAAGCGCTGCGAAACTCATGCAGCAGTATGGCTCTCCTCAAAAAGTCGATTCAGCACGTCATTGCAGTTTAGTCACGGTAATTGTTGAGCAGGCCCATGGCGCCTTTAAGCCGGATGAATGGGTAGATATTAACCTTTATGAAGTGGATGACACCTCGTGGAATGTGGCGTCAATGCCTGGCGTGTTTAGCCACAAAGAGCTTGATGCCGGTACGTTATTACTGCTTCAAAAGCACTCTGCGTCCATGCGCGGCAACGTATTAGACTTTGCGTGCGGTGCAGGTGTTATAGCTAGTTACCTTATGCTGAGATATCCCCACTTAACATTTTTCTTATCTGACGTTAGCGCACTGGCAATCTACTGTAGCGCGCTAACTCTGGCGGAAAATAAATTAAGTGCGACGATTTTTGCAGCTGATGGGTTACATGGCGTATCACAAAAAGTTCAGCACATCATAACGAACCCGCCGTTCCACACCGGGATAAAAACCGATTACACCATTACAAAGCGTTTTATTTCTGACGCAAAAAACCAACTCACCTCTAAAGGCACGTTGCAGATGGTTGCCAACCGTTTTCTACCCTATCCAGGGTTGTTAGCAGAAGAGTTTTCATCGGTTTATACTAAAGCGCAAACATCGCAGTTCTCAATTTACGATGCTTCGCTTTAAGCCTTGAAGGTGTTCTCACGGAGAGCACCTAATATGCCTGCGCAATAGTGAGTATTAAAAATTATACATGAGTGAAAGCCCCTACATTATGAGGCGAGAAATAAAAAACTGATAAGTTTTGCATCTCAGGCCAACAATTTATATCGTACTGATAGTTTGTAAGTTAAACGAAGCAATGTATATTTGCTCATACTTAACCGTCAACACACTAGTAGTGATTATAGAAGGTGTAACCCGTGGACATTGTATTTGCTATCTCGGAAGTAGAGGAATTCGTTAAAACGGGCGGCCTTGCAGACGTCGGTAAAGCACTCCCTTTGGCATTGCAAGCGCTAGATGAAAACATCTGCATTGTTATGCCGTACTACAAGACGCTGAAAGAACAGTTAAACTTACCTGAAGGCGATGAGGTACACACCCTTTTCACCGAAGGTAAAGTGTATCATTTCAAGCTAAAGCATCTTCAGTGGCACGGCATACCAGTTTACTTTATCGACGCCCCAGACTTTTTCATGCGCGACGGCCTTTATTCCGACGCATACGATGCCTTCAGCGACAATGGCGAGCGGTTTAGTTTTTTCAGTGGCGCAGTGCTGCAAGCACTAAAAGCACTCTCTCTTAAGCCCCAAGTCATTCACTGCCATGATTGGCACACGGCGATGCTTCCGTTTTTATTGTCGAATGAAAAAACTGACTATTTCGATAATACCAAGACCGTTTTTACTATTCACAATGCCGCATTTCAGGGCGTACATAAGCTCGAAGATATTCCGTTTTTGCGTCATCATCCCGATATTGGTAGCCAGGTTCATGGCGGCTATATCAATATGCTACAAAGCGGCATTGAATTTGCCACCAAGGTCACTACCGTAAGTCCCAACTATGCTTCTGAGCTTCTCACCGACTTAGGCAGTCACGGTCTTCATGAACGATTGGTCAATCGCAAAAATGATCTAAGTGGTATTTTAAACGGATGCGACTACACCCAATGGAACCCCGAGACAGATTCGTTTCTTCCTGAAAATTATACGGTTGATAATTTACACGCCAAGCAAACCTGTAAAAAAGTGCTTCAACAAAAGTCTGGTCTACCAGAAGACGTTAGCGTTCCTCTTATTGGCATGGTGTGTAGACTCACTGAACAAAAAGGGTTCGGCTATATACTCCCTATCCTCGATGACCTCATTGCACACAATGTTCAAATAGTCATTGTCGGCACCGGCGATCCTAAAGTGTGCATGGACTTGGGTGAATTTGCTCAGCAGCACCCTACTAAGTTTGCTTTCATCAATGGTTTTAGTTCAGAGCATGCCCATTTGGTTGAGGCCGGTGCAGACTTCTTTTTAATGCCGTCTCAATTTGAGCCCTGCGGACTAAATCAGATGTACAGCCTTGCCTATGGCACTATACCCATTGTGCGCTCAGTAGGTGGGTTGAAAGACACCGTTGTAGATACGTACGACAACAATCTTCGCACCGGTTTCGTTTTTGATGAACCTTCTCCGGCCGCCTTGCTTAGTTGTATTCGCAGAGCATTACTCGCATTCTACGAAGATAGCGATACATTTAGGGCGATGCAGATTCGAGGAATGCGCACACGCTTTACCTGGCATACAGCCGCACAAAACTACCAAATGTTATACCACAGCATGCAGGATTAGTGCGCTAAGTAACACACAGATTATTGTGTTTACTTACCTTTCTTTTTGCCAAAATATGCGCCAATATTAAAATGGCATAGTAAAGTGGATTGAAAATAAAACGGACATGACAGACAAAGCAAGCAAGCTTTCTATACGTAATATATTTTTGTGGACTGTGATGTCTATTGTCACTGTGTCGCTTGTTATACTGTCTTGTTTATCTTTGTACATGCAAATAGATAATTATCGTAGCGAACTCAATAATAAAGCCCTTGTACTCTCTGATTTAGTCTCTCGAACCTCTGCCCTTTATATCTTCAATAACAAAGATGAGGGCATCGCAAAAGAATTGGCCCATCTTGTCGCGGCCCCTTATGTATTGAATGCCCATGTATACCGCAAAAAAAATCGACAGCTCGCCAACGTAGAAGTACCGGAAATATTTGCCTCATATAATAAGGTAGGTCAGCTCATGACTGGGGGCAAAGAAGCACAATTGGATGCTCTATTGCTAAACCCAACCATCTCCGATACTGGCGACTATCTGGAAGTAAGTACAAAGTCATTCGATGCAGAAACCGGCATACATTTGGGTTGGGTATATTTGAGGCTCTCTACAAAAGAGTTTCATAAGCTTTCACAACGCGCCATATTTATCCATCTTGCTGCGGTTGTCATACTACTGATTGTTGCCTTTTACACCGCCTTTAAAATGCAATTAACCATTTCTAATCCAATTCAGTCATTAATCCACTTTCTTCAGCAAACTTCACGACACCGAGATTATGCATCGCGAGCGAGGGGATCAAAAATAAATGAGTTAGATACTTTGGCTGATGCTATTAACGTTATGCTATATCGAATGCAAGAGTATATGGAGATGCAGCAGAAAGCTGAGGATCGTCATCGCAAGCTCAATTCAAGTTTGGAGGAAATGGTTAATGAGCGGACCACTGCGCTTAAAGACGCTAACCGCGAGCTCATACAAACCTTAGAAAAGCTACATCAGTTCCAAAGACAAATTGTGCAGAATGAAAAAATGGCCTCCCTTGGCGATATGGTGGCTGGAGTAGCACATGAAGTTAATACCCCAATTGGTTTAGGGGTTACCGCATCAACCATGATGCTAGACAGATTGGCAGTTATTCAACAAGGTTTCGAAGACAAAACGTTGAAAGCAAGTGCAATGAAGCGATTTATCGATGAAAGCAACGAGAATTTAAACATTATATATCGCAATTTAAACCGCGCAGCTGAACTTATATCTAGCTTTAAACAAGTTGCGGTGGACCAGTCTACAGAAAATAGTCGAAGTTTTTGCGTTGAACAGCTAGTTAATGAGATACTGTTGTCGTTACAGCCTCGGCTCAAAAAATTAAAACACAACATCAACGTGAAATGCGACCCTACCTTAAGCGTTGAAACCAAGGCAGGCCCAATTAATCAAATATTGATTAATCTAATAATGAATTCCGTTATCCATGGATTTGAATTCATGGAAACAGGTACGATAAATATTCGTGCTGAATTAGTTAGTGACGACAAATTAAAATTAGTCTATTCCGATAATGGAAAAGGCATACCGCCTGAGATCCTTAAGCGTATTTTTGATCCCTTCGTAACGACGAAGCGTGGTCAAGGAGGCTCTGGTCTGGGTATGCATTTAGTATACAATTTAGTGACGCAAGCACTTCTTGGTTCTATTACATTAACGAGCGAAGAAGGCGACGGTGTGGAATTTGTTATTATATTTCCCGTTTCTAATGCGAAAAATGTGTAGTCACTGTATAAAGTATGAACTTAGTCACTGTATAAAGTATGAACTTTTGTTGAAATTTGTTGGCTAACCCCCAAAATCATAACTGTAACGATATTCATAAGTTACTTGCAAATAAGTGTATGAATATTAAACTTTAGCCAGTTATTTGCTTAAACCGTATTTTTGAAAGAGTGTAGAACACCATGCAAACGCCAAATGTGTTAATTGTTGAAGATGAAGTGGTAACCCGTACCACGCTAAAAAGTTTATTTGAAGCGGAAGGGTACAATGTATTTGAAGCTGAAAACGGCAACCAAATGCACGATTTCTTCGAGAATCACGCAATTAATTTGGTCATTATGGATATTAACTTACCTGGTAAAAATGGCCTTATCTTAGCGCGCGAAGTTCGCGACCGTAAAAACGTTGGATTAATATTCCTAACGGGTCGTGACAACGATGTCGACCGTATTCTCGGTTTAGAAATTGGTGCAGATGATTATCTTACTAAGCCATTTAACCCCAGAGAGTTAACTATAAGAGCACGTAATTTGCTGTCTAGAACAACAAACTCGTCTGAAGATGATGACTTACCAAGTCGCGTTAACTTCAACGGTTGGATCTTAGACGGCGACAGCCGCTCGCTTATCTCACCTACCGGCAAAGAGTTCCGTTTACCTCGCAGTGAGTTCCGTGCGTTGCATTTATTCCTAAGCAACCCTGGGAAAATCCTTACCCGCGAGCAGCTTATTATGGAAATGACCGGTCGTGAATTGCGCCCTAATGACCGTACGGTAGATGTTACTATTAGACGTATTCGTAAGCACTTCGAATCACATCCTTCTGAAGAAGAGCTTATTGTGACTATCCACGGTGAAGGTTATCGTTTTTGTGGGCAAGTAGACGGCTAAACGCTAATGTGCGTGTAGCAAACGTTTTTACACACCTTACAAACAAGAAAGCCGCTACAGTTAAAGTGTAGCGGCTTTTTCATTATATAAACTCTGTTTGGCGTTAATTAGTCACGCTAAACGTTATTGCCTTTTCCTATTATCTTCAACCTCTTACCCCCGTTGTTTATACTGGTTGGCTGCTAGCGTAAGTGAATATGAATAACGCTTCTCTTCAAGCAAAAACTCTTTATGCGTACTAGGGCTCCAAGAATCATCACCCCCTACACCCATATGAGCATGATCGACATAGACGAAAATACAGTCTTGAGGGCTTAGGTCACAGGTGTGCTTTGCAGCGTTTAATTGCGGCTGGCCGTATTCACTTACTGAGAAATAGAAATTTCCAGATACCGTTGTATTGCCGATGTTTAACATTGAACACTGGCTTCGCAAGCCATTGTCGGTGGGGAAAATATAGCCGGTGTGCATGTCTTTAATCGTGAGTTGATGCAGAGCAAACCTTGCTGCGGCTTGCCTGTCTGGATAGTTTTCAAATGGTCCAAGACCTTTCCATGTCACCTTCTCAAACTGTTCGAATTCGCTTTCGCAAGTACTGCTTTCACCGTGGCTATCGTTATTAGCCTCAACAAACGGCTGTCTTGGTACAGCAAACTGCACACCAATACGAGGAAGAGGTGGCAGGTTATCAGCTAAATTAACTTCAATATCAATAGATAACGCGGCGTCAGAATTCAAAGTGTAGGTCCATTTTGTTGCAGCCGTGATTACGCCATCAACACTGTATTCAAAGAGCGATATTACCCGCACATCATGGGTGCCCTGCTGCACTTCAACCCCAGTACACTTTCGTACCCACTCTCCAATGCCAGCGCGTCGCCATCGCGATTCCCAAGCATTAGGGTCAGGGTTATCTACTTCACTCACACCAATATCATTATCAAGAGGCGCTCGGAAAAAGTTATCTTCTAGTGGTGCGCTCATTGTTTCGCTACCGTTAACTAACCAAGAGGTCAGCAGACCGCTTTCACTATTAAAGCAAATATCATGAATTCCAATGGTAATGGTTAACAAACTATCGTTTGTTGTTAGCTTCATGTCCGAAGGTTCGTTGCGACTTTCTTGCATGGACGTCAATGTAAACGGTGTGATACCCGCCGTGTTTTTGATGGGTAGCTGTTCGGTATCGAGCACGTGACCAGCCTTTGCCCATTGGCAATCTTCTGCGGTAACAACGTCTACATTTAAGTGGTATTTAGCACCAGGCTTGTGCGCGACGTTCGTCGTAATCTCAAGGGTATCGGTTTGCTGAGGCATTATAGTAAGACGCTGCTCACCTTGCGCAATACATTCACCATCTTCTAATACGCTCCATTGCAATAATTCATTGTCCGTTGCTCTAAATACATAATCGCTAGAAATAGAAAGCGCATACACCTTCCCTTCGCTACCGGCTTTATCTGATAATTCAAAACTAAGGTGTTGCTGACAGTATTTTGCTTCAAACAACGCCGGGTGAGGCGTTCTATCAGGAAATAAGAGGCCATTAATACAAAACTGCCTGTCGTTGTAGGTATCGCCAAAATCGCCGCCATAAGCCCAATAAGGTACTCCGCTCTCGGTATGTTTTGTTAGGCCTTGGTCAACCCAATCCCAAATGAAGCCCCCTTGTAAACGAGGATAGGCTTTAAATGCTTTCCAATACTCGTCAAAGCTTCCCAAGCTATTTCCCATTGCATGCGCGTACTCACACAATATCACCGGCCTTGTCTCGTTTGGCATGGAAAGCCATTTTTTAATCGCCCACTTTGGCACTGCATCGTCAAGAACATCGGTATCTACTCGAGAATACATTGGCGCTACAATATCGGTCGCCGTGGTATCGGCCCCTCCGCCTTCGTATTGCACAGGCCTTGATGGGTCAAAGGATTTTGCCCAGCCGTACATGGCATCATGAGTTGGACCGTGACCACACTCGTTCCCCAGCGACCAAATAATGATAGAAGGATGGTTTTTATCGCGCTCTACCATTTGAGTGAAGCGGGCCATGTACGCCCCTGTCCACAATGGATCTCTTGATAGGCGACCCATGGGAAACATGCCGTGGGTTTCAATGTTTGCTTCATCAACAACGTACAGACCATATTCGTCACACAGTTCATACCATCGCGGATGATTAGGATAATGTGCCGTACGAACAGCATTAAAGTTATTTTGCTTAAGTAGCAAAATATCTTCAATCATATCGCTTTCGCTTATGGCATGACCTTTCGTTTCATGATGCTCATGCCGGTTTACCCCTCGGATAAGCAAAGGTTTCCCGTTCACACAAAGCTGTCCGGCCTTCATTTGTACAGTGCGAAAGCCAACCTGATAGGCCTCTGTGTCTACCACCTGCCCAGCTTCATCAATTAGCGACACTACAATTCGATATAAGTAAGGCGTTTCCGCGGTCCAGTGCTTGGGCTCTTTTACCTCTAAGCTCTGGAACACCACATCATCCCACCCCCCTTTTTCATCGACGCGCTTATTGTTAGTCCCTGCAACAGTTCGTTCTGTAACGGCGTGTGCTTTATCAAATAGCTGAATGCCAATCTGATAGTTTGCTGGGGCATTAATTGCCGTGCGAACAGACAGTGCACCATCGCGGTAACATGCATCTAGCGTGGGCGTGACAAACACATCTTGAATATGATGCCGAGGCTTTGTCACTAAGTTTACATCTCGAAAGATACCGCTTAGCCACCACATATCCTGATCTTCTAAATAGCTACCGTCTGACCATCTGATCACCATCACGGATAAACGGTTTTCGCCTACTACAAGCAATGCCGATAAATCAAACTCAGCAGGTAGGCGACTGTCTTGTGAGTAGCCTACATAACTGCCGTTGCACCATAAGTGGAATGCACTATTTACGCCCTCAAAAACAATGTGATTGCGTTTTGAAAGACTACTTTCAGTTAGGGTAAAGGTGGTGCGATAACATCCTGTGGGGTTATCTGCTGGCACTGCAGGGGGATTCACATCAAAGGGGTATTTTACATTGCAGTAAATGGGTTTATCGAAGCCTTCCATTTGCCAATTTGAAGGGACAGTGGTGGTCTGCCACTGTTTGGCCTCATTTTCTGTTAGCGCTTGGGCGATTAACTCATCGCTGACAGCCTCCGGTGACGGGTATAACCTAAACATCCATTTACCGTTTAGGCTAACCTTACTGGCATTGCGATTTTGAACTGCATCGTCTTCACTAACAAAGCCGTTGTGTGGCGCATGGGCATTGATTCGATTACGTTGGTATACGAGGGGGTTTTGCCAATCTTTCTGTGAAACAATTTGTTCGATGTCAGCCATGCATGGCTCCTGTGTGAAAACGCATTTGATACATCACAATATAGCTAAAATGCATTGATTACTTTATGCTTAAACCTCTCGTACTTTTATCCAAAACTATCAACACGCCCTTACCAAAAGCAGAACAATATAAATGCAGTCACCTTTTTCGGATATTATTAATATAGGCCAACAATGCTTCGAGCGCTTTATTGATAGTAGTACGTCGCCAGAAATAACGGCGTTAGATATTGAGCTAGCGGGATGTTCAAACTTATCAGGTGAATACGTTGTTGGCAGAGTGATGCCACCAAACCATACGCTATTTTACTCGCTATCAGGAGAAGGATGCTTTCGCACACCACATGGCTCGTTCAGCTTAACGGGTGGTCAGCTTATCACGCTACCCGCCTTTCAAAGCTTCGAGGTGAGTATTGCTAGTGATAAGTGGGATATTATTTGGCTAAACCTATCAGATACAGAGCAATGGAAGGGGCTTTCGAAACAACATCCAAGGGTTATCAGCAATATTAATTTAGCGGCCTTGCATCACGCTATGGAGTTATTGTATTTAGAGCAAGATAACAAAAACCGTGAAGCTGCCATACAAATTATAGGGCGTCACCTGCGGCAAGTGATAAGCCAAAACGACCAAGAAAATAGTGAAGATGAGAGTAATGATAGACATGCCGTTAGGCTTCAGTCTTTATTTGCGGCGGTTGAGAATCAACTACAGTTTCAGTGGGGCGTTGAGAGCTTAAGTAAAAAAGCCCATTATTCTGCACCTCATTTGCATCGCTTATGCCTTAAGTACTTTGGGAGAAGTCCCATGCAGCAGGTCATTTATTTACGCATGCAGCGTGCGCGAAACCTGCTGTTAAAAACACAGTGGCCTATTTCATATATTGCCCATTACGTGGGCTATGCAAATGTGTTTACATTTTCTAAGCGTTTTAAAAAGTCGGTAGGAAAACCGCCTCGCGAATTTCGCGAGGCGGGATGTGACTAGCCAAGTCAGGCTAAAAAACAGGCTAGCACTTCAGACAAAACTAGTTGCCAGCAATCTTCATTTGATTAACCAGCACTGAGCCAGTTTGAACACTGCCGCGCACGTCTTTGTCTTTACCAATGGCCACGATATTTTTAAACATGTCACGTAAATCGCCTGCAATGGTAATTTCGTGAACTGGGTATTTAATAATGCCATTTTCTACCCAAAACCCTGCTGCACCGCGTGAGTAATCACCGGTAACAATATTTACGCCTTGTCCCATCAGCTCAGTGACAAATAGCCCTGTGCCCATTTCTTTTAGCAAGTCGGCATCACTGTGTCCCGTATCACCAACAATCCAGTTGTGTATGCCGCCAGCATGACCATTAGACACGGTATTGAGTTTGCGCGCCGAGTAGGTTGTGTAAAGGTAAGTGGCTAAGCGACCGCCATCAACAATGGTCATATCAGAGCACGATACCCCTTCGTTATCAAAGCTTGAGCTGGCAAGCCCTGACTTAATAAGCGGCTTCTCTTCAATATTCATCCACTCAGGAAATACCTGCTTATCTAAACTGTCGAGCAAAAATGACGAGCGTCTGTACAAACTCCCCCCACTGATGGCGCCAACATAATGACCAAACAAGCTTGAGGCGAGATCTTTATGAAACAGTACAGGCACGTTAGCTGTATTGATTTTGCGAGCACCTAAACGGTCTACAGTAGCCTTGGCAGCCTCTTGGCCTACAAACGCAGCAGATTTAAGCAACGGCGCTTGACGGTCAACAGTATAGGCATAATCTCGCTGCATATCGTTATCTTGAGAGCCAATGACCATACAGCTTAAACTGTAACGACTGCTGGGATAGCCGGTATTTATGCCATGAGTATTACCGTACACGCGCATACCTAAATTAGCGTTATACGACGCACCATCTGAATTTGTAATGCGAGGGTCGTAATTCATCGCCGCCGCTTCAGTTTCAATAGTGGTCTTGATGGCTTTCTCTGTATCAAGCTCTTGAGGATGATATAAGTCTAAATCTGGGAATTCAGTGGCGATAAGCTCAGCATCGGCAAGGCCGGTGCAAGGATCTTCACTGGTATAGCGTGCAATATCCACCGCTTTTTCAACGGCTAGTGTAAGCGCTGCTTTACTTAAATCGGCAGTGGATGCACTGCCTTTGCGCTTACCTACGTAGACGCTAATGCCTAATCCGCCGTCGTTGGTAAACTCAACGTTTTCAACTTCTTGCATGCGTGAGGATACCGCAATACCCTGTACCTTAGACATGCTTGCTTCGGCTTGTGTTGCGCCTTTTGATAAGGCCATTTTCAGTACATCATCAACGACATTCTGAATTTCTGATAGCTGTTGCTCAATTTGCATAGTAAGTTTCGCTGTCTATATTCGACTGTGATAGTTACAATTTGGCTAAAGTGTAACACTAATGAGTTTGAAATGAGTGATCAGAAACAGAATTCTCCACAAGATCCTTACTTTGAAGGCGCCAAAGCAACCACGTCTGAAGACGAAGATTTCGTTAGTAAAACGGAATTAAAGCGTCAGGCAAAGGAGCATCAGAAGCTTGGCGAAACCATTGTAGGGTTAACCGATGCCCACGTGGCGACTATCCCAATGGATGAAGAGTTGGCAGATGCTATCGCCATTGCGCGCATTGTGAACAAGAAAAAAGATGGCTATCGCCGACAGTTGCAGTTTATTGGTAAATTGCTTCGTCAGCGTGATACCCACGATATTGAAGAGGCGCTGTCAAAAATAGCCCATCAGCACCAAGCAAGTAATGCGGCTTTTCATCAGCTTGAAAAAGCGAGAGAGTCGGTTATTGAAGAAGGCGACCCGGCTATTCAACGCTTAATTGAAGACTATCCCGCGTTCGATAGACAAAAGCTGCGTCAATTCAGCCGCCAAGTTAAAAAAGAAAGAGAGAAGAATGCGCCGCCAAAAGCATTCAGAGAGCTTTTTCAATATATTAAAGACACTGTCCAAAACAGCTGATATGTCTAACGCAGTTAGACGGTAGCAGTGATAAAAAAGGCTGATAACGTTCGTTACCAGCCTTTTTTGCTATGTGCTTTTTTGTGTAGGTTGTCACTTATGCTAATTCTAGCTTAAGTATGTGTCTTGTTTTGCGATGCATTGCTTTAAAGTCTTTTGCTTTGAAGTTTCAAGGCAAAAACTACGCTGTACCACCTACCGTAAGTTCATCAATTTTAAGCGTAGGTTGCCCAACGCCCACTGGCACGCTTTGTCCGTCTTTACCACATACACCAATGCCTTTATCTAAGGCGACATCGTTACCTATCATTGAGATTTTTTGCATAACCTCTGGCCCGTTGCCGATAAGGGTTGCCCCTTTCACAGGCGCTGTAATCTTGCCATTTTCAATGAGGTAAGCTTCGGCACTTGAGAATACAAATTTACCCGACGTAATGTCTACCTGACCACCGGCAAAATTAGGAGCGTAAATACCTCTTTCGATAGACGCAATAATCTCTTGTGGATCGTGCTGTCCTTCTAGCATGTAAGTGTTTGTCATTCGCGGCATGGGCAAGTGTGCATAAGACTCCCTGCGGCCATTGCCTGTAGGCGCTACACCCATTAACTTAGCGTTGTGCTTGTCTTGCATGTAGCCTTTTAGAATGCCGTCTTCAATAAGTACGTTGTGCTGTGTTGCAGTGCCTTCATCGTCTACCGACAGTGAGCCTCGGCGATCGCTTAACGTACCATCATCAACAACCGTTACGCCTTTTGCTGCCACGCGCTCGCCAATGCGACCGCTAAATGTTGACGCACCTTTGCGGTTAAAGTCACCCTCTAAACCGTGCCCCACAGCTTCGTGAAGCAGCACACCTGGCCAGCCATTTCCGAGTACTACCGGCATAGCACCTGCTGGCGCTGCCACAGCCTGCATATTAACGCGAGCCATATGAAGTGCTTCATCAGCTAAGTTTTCGTAAAGCGGCTTGCCATTTTCATCTGATTGGAAAAAAGCGTAGGCGTAACGACCACCCGCACCAGAAGAGCCACGCTCACGACGATCGCCATTTTCAAGCAATACAGAGCAGTTAAGACGCACTAACGGGCGGATATCGGTAGCCAGTGTGCCGTCACTTCCGGCCACTAGTATTTCTTCATATACACCACTGATACTGACCACCACCTGATTAACCGATGGCTCTTGTTGGCGAATGTAGGCATCTACCGACCTAAGTAACGATATTTTCTCAGCATCTTGCATAGCAAGAATTGGGTTATTCTCGCTATATCGAGCGGTAAGAGGCTTTTCACCTAATGCTGATACTTGCTGAGTACCGCCGCTAGGGGCAATACCACGTGCCGCTTTACAGGCTTTCAGTAACGCGTCTTCACTGATTTCGTCAGAATACGCGAAGCCAGTTTTTTCACCACTGATCGCACGCACACCTACACCGCGCTCAATATTGTAACTACCTTCCTTGATAATACCGTCTTCTAACACCCAGCTTTCATGCTGGCTAGACTGGAAATACAAATCGGCGTAGTCAGTGTCATGGCGATGTATTGTCGCTAATGCACTCTCAAGCTTGGTAATATCAAGCCCTGAGTCTGATAATAAATGACGCTCTACAGATTTAGACAAAGTGACTCCTGAATCGGTTATGTTGGGCAACCGGCATATTTTGTTTAATGGTTTCTCGTTCTGCAATATCTACACTGGCTTTTAATACGCCCTTGCCTGCAGCACGCTCTGCTATGGTTTCTCCCCACGGAGATAACACTATGCTGTGGCCATAGGTTTCACGCCCATTGGCGTGGACTCCCACCTGGCCTGCGGCGATGACAAAGCACTGTTTTTCAATTGCTCGCGCTTTTAATAAGGCGTGCCAGTGAGCTTCACCGGTTTTTTGCGTAAATGCCGCTGGCAATACCAATATGTCGATATCCGCCATTGCAGTAAATAAACCTGGAAAGCGAATATCATAACATACCGCAAGGCCGATGTTGCCAATTGGTGTGTTTACCTTCACCACCTCGCTTCCCGCTTCTGTAAAGCGCGACTCTTTGTAGCTGCCTGTGGCATCGTTTACCGATACATCAAACATATGTATTTTGCGATAATCAGCGAGGAGCGCTCCGTCGGGTCCAAACAACATACATGCGGCAGAGAACTGGTCTGGATTGGCTGTTTTGACCGGAAAAGTGCCAGACACTATGTAGCATTGATAGCGTATTGCTAGCGCTGACAGATGCGCTTGTATCGGCCCCTGCCCTATTGCTTCTGCTACAGACAACTGCCCTTTGTCTTTACCGCCAAAATACGCAAAGCATTCTGGCAGCACTACAAGGCTTTCCGGCGCAATGTCCGACTCTGACATAGCTTTAGACACCGCAGCCAGGTTTTCATCCACATCTGGCGTAGATGTCATTTGCAGTGCAACTAGATTAACCATCAATCACCTCCATTTTGATTCGGCGCACATCGTCTTGTGTTAGCGGTCTGTCTAACGGGTCTTTTTCGATAGGCACATTTTGCGCAGGCAAACTTATATCTTTGCTGTTGCGGTCTACCTCGTCAAACTTTGGCTCGCTAATAGTGCCCGTTACGCGGTAATTCACATTTGAAATGACTTTTGCTGACGTAAGCACTTGGTCGATAGCAATCGCAGCCAATGCGGTAGGCGGCGTTGCCAAGAAATAGACCAGGAACGGCAGGTTTCCGGTGACGTTTGGCGCAAATGACACATTGTAGTTGAGCCCGCCGGTACCAAGGTCAGTTAGGCCGGTAATTTCAATTTCCCCTGCACCGCCGTCAATTAACGTGTCATCGGTATAAGCTCTGCCATCAACAATGTTCAGCGTACCGCCCATATCATCGTAAAAGAAGCCTTTCGCAAATACGTCTCTGAAATCTAAACTCAATTTTCTCACCAATGAATTTAAACTAAAGAGCGTGAATATACGGGAGCCTTGGTCGCTTAATTCAGTTAAATAGCCGTCAGATAATGACCATTCTACATCGCCCTGCAGTTTTCCAAGTTGAAAGTCCATGGGCGAATTTTGCCAGCTGAAATTGAATGCCACGTCAGCTTCAGAGTCTTTTATCCCCGACTCTATTTCAAATTCTTTCAACATTTGCCCCACATCAGGCGATGTGAGACTTCCTTCAATACTCGTCTTAACAGCACCGTTCACGTAATGCCAAAACCCCGTTGCGGTAACGTTAGTTTCTGGAGAACGTATCATCAGCTGGCGTGCATGCAGTCCGTTATTCGTTTTTGCTATATCAACCGTGACTTTACCTAAATCAATACCGTGAAATACACAGCTTTCACAGTAGAAGTACATTGGCGGAAGCGAGCGTGGATCGAGTTCAAAAGGGTCGCTCTTTGTTTCCTGCACACTATCACCGGGCTTAGGTAAATTGAGGTAATCAGCGTTTATCTCAATACCTTGCTGCGCTAAATCTCCATTCACCCGAACGGTGCCTCGTGCAGCAGCAGAGCCAATATCGAGCAACCAATCTTCATTTCGTTCTTGTGCATTCATCTGCACATTTTTAATGGAATGACCGGCGAAGGTCAGCTCTGCAGTCTTTGCAAATATTCTTGAGGGGGTGCCGAAAATACCGCCTTTCGTGGTACCGCTTTCGCCTTGCTTGTTATTGGTGGGTTTATTAGTGGCATCATTTCTATTTTTCTGTCCCCCTGATGTCAGCATAGAAACCGTGGTAAACCACTCTGCAACGTTAGCACTTTCCAAGTTAGCCGCAATACTAAACCCAGTCCCTATATTCGCAATATCACTTTCGCCCAGCGCAAGGTGAGCACGGGAAAACTGCATTTCTTGATGAGGTAATGTGCCAGTGAATCGAATATCGTTACCGAGTGTTGCTACCACATTTGAAGCTTGGCGATCTCCTGAGCTTTTAATATACAAAGGCAAACTTGTACCAGCCGGAGTTTCAAAAGGCGCAGGCAATATACTTTGTGTCGCGGTTAAGTCAGCGGTTAATTCAGCGGCGTAAGAAAAGCTATCTTTTGCCAAGGTTAAATCTACCGATGTTTGCCACTGAGTTTCACCGTCAATATAGTCAGTAAGTTCAGTGTTCACATAATTGGCAAGAGGGTGAACATGCCACCGGCCCGCTAATTGAACATTTAATGAGTAGTCTTTCTCTTGAACGCCACTAAGGTCGATGGACACTGCTTGATTCAAAAACTGGGCCGACAAATCTGTCGCGCTAATATTGCCATTATCAAATGCAATATCCCCGCTGGCCTTTTTAAAACGCATTTTCGTTGTAGGGATATATACGGTGTTCTCAGCTAAAGCCGCGGTACCTGTAGCTCTTACCTGCTCACCATTAAGCGGAATATGCAAATGAATATCGGCAGAAAGAGGCCCTGAAACCTGAACATCTTGGTTCAATACTTTGCCCAACGAATCTTGAATAGATGACGCCATCATAAGCTGGGTGAGCCCCTCACCTGTGCCCTCGCCCGTGGCATCGATTGTTAGAATTGAGCCGGGTTTGAACTTTGGAATACTGGCCGTCATATCGCCAATTCGCACATCGGCAAGCTTGGCAGAAGAGGTCGACATATAGAGACCGTCATTCACAAAGCGCAGGGAAAGGTCGAGTTCGTTTAAGGCGGGCCATTTCGATGAAAACAAGAAGTCACTGTCTTTAATATCCACGTAAGCTTGGAATACGCCTTGTCCTTCGGTGAAAGGAAAATCTTTCGTTTTTCCAAACCACAAAATGCGCGCTTTATCGATACTGCCTTTGCCAATAAACGCTCGTGTTAAATAGTTATCTAAATTATCGCTCATTACCGGAGATGGGAATAGCTCGCTCACGGTACCTAAAGACAGGGGGTCGATATCTGCGAACAACGACATGTGGCTAGTAGATGTATTGAGGCTAAATGCCGACGTAAGCGCTACGCTGTCGGTATCTACAATAATATTCTCACCTTTGAGCACCCACTGACGGGCCGATGCCGTGAGTTTCTTCGTTGCGGCGGGCTTCTTCGCTGTGGCAATGGTTGCACGTTCATCAGCCCCCTCTATATCGGCACCTTCAATATCAGCACCTACAATATCAGCCCCCTCAATAACAGCATCGTCAGAAGAGTCTTCATAAAGGGGATATATGTAAATATCTGCGGCGATTTTATTGACGTTTATATCTTTTTTGATAATGCCCTGGCTAGAGAGCTTACTGTCACTTGATTCTAAAAATACTGCTCCATTGTGTTTGTACCAAAAAAAGTCAGCATCCAGTGACGAGAGCCCTGGGATAGAGGCTGTCTTTGTCCATGTTAAATCTAACACTTTAGCCGCTAACGCAGGAGCACCATTTTGCCATTGCACTTGTAGCGTGGCTAATTCACCTTTGGGATCGAGTGC
Source organism: Alteromonas sp. BMJM2 (assembly GCF_027257845.1). Lineage (GTDB taxonomy): Bacteria > Pseudomonadota > Gammaproteobacteria > Enterobacterales > Alteromonadaceae > Alteromonas. The sequence goes on from NZ_JAPVOT010000003.1 coordinate 44,307, forward strand.
CCGTATTTCTTCTTCATTGGTGTCATCAAGAAACAGCGGTAGCAGCAATAAAAAAGGGTTTATTTCAACGGGCTTAATGGTGTTAAAAACTGCGTTACCATTATTGGATACATGGCCAATAACGTCCGTTGTTAACGTAGCGCTACTTGAGTTAAGTTTTAATTGGTCCACGCGAACATTCCAGCCATCCCTTGAAGGCATCGCTTGTAAGCTCCCTCCCGTGATACCTGTTACGGTTTTAACCCTTTCATTTCCCCATTGGAACAAACTGTTATTCAGTTCGGCTTGAACCGAGCCTATCGCGGTTTCAGAAAAGTTTGCCCATACCTCTAAGTTCGCTCTGCTTTGCGCCAAAGGACGTTTAGTTTTTATTAAATCACTTACCCATGGAGAAATATCCAGGTCTTCTGCTTTAGCGTAAAACACGCCATCAAACTCATCTTTGTAGCCATTAATATCAATAACAAAAGACGCAGAGTTTGCAGATACCCCGTCAACTTTCATGCGCCCTAACCCTTGGTGACGTTCTTCACGGTTATTCCAAGACAGGCTGTCGATATTAAAGCTATTGGTATCGCCATTTCGGGTTAGTGATATTTTACCCTCTTCTAAAGAGAAGCTTTGCAGTTGCTCTAAAAAGAGACGCTCTAACGCATTGATGACTGGAAACTTATTTTTGCTACTGCCTGAAACGCGGTCGGCATCGATATCTAGATGCAACCCGCGCAATTCAAACCGAGGGGAAGAGATGAGTCGTTGACGTAGGGACTGCCAGAAATCCAGCTCTACGTAAATTTGTCGAATATTGAGTTCGACAGGAGATGCATCGTCTTTTGCTAACGACACTGAATTAAGCACAATACTCGGCCCGCTGCGCTCCCAGACCGCATGGATCGTATCAATAGATAAATTTACGCCGTACTGCTCGTTGATATAATCTTCTAGCAAATGCTTGTTGTGCTCGATGTGAGGCAAGGCATACCTTGCAGCACTTAATACCAGAGCAAAAAGAACAAGTAATACGGCGAGCAGCAACCAAAACTTCTTCAATAAGTACGAAGCTGCCGACGAAAATTTTGTCACACTATGCCTTTCTTAACGTTAAAGCGTTACATCATAACGACGTCGTACTTATCCTGGTTGTACAATGTTTCGGTTTGCACTTTAATTTGTTTCGTAACAAACACTTCTAACTCAGCCAACATATGGGACTCTTCTCCCATCAGCGCTTCAGCAACTTTGGGGGACGCATAAACAACAAATTTGTCAGCATCATAGGCTCTGTTTACGCGCACAATTTCACGCATAATTTCAAAGCAAATTGTCTCAATTGTTTTCACGGTGCCGCGCCCTTTACACACTGGGCACTCACCACACAAAATATGCTCAATACTTTCACGGGTTCGCTTGCGGGTCATTTCTATCAACCCCAGCGCGGTAAAACCGTGAATATTGATTTTGGCTCTATCCTTGTTTGTCGCTACCTCTAATGAATGTAAGACCCGTCGTTTGTGATCAGGTTCAATCATATCGATGAAGTCGATAAGGATCATGCCACCTAGATTGCGTAAACGCAGTTGACGAGCGATAGCCTGAGTAGCTTCAGTATTGGTGTTAAAGATGGTTTCTTCTAGATTGCGGTGACCAACAAAGGCCCCCGTATTGATGTCGATAGTGGTCATTGCTTCGGTTTGATCAATGATTAAGTAGCCACCGGATTTTAGGTCTACACGGCGCTCTAGCGCACGCTGCGCCTCATTTTCAACATCATATAAATCAAAAATTGGTCTATCGCCGGTGTAATACTCCAGCTTCCCATTCATTTCAGGCACGTATTCTTTTGTAAACTGAAACAGCTCTTGAAACGACAATTTGGAATCGATACGAATTCTATCTAGCTCGGTGCCGACAAAGTCTCGAAGTACTCTTCGCGCTAGCGGCAAATCTTCATACAGGACGTTAGACTTACGTTTTTTCATCCGAGATTGAATTTTATCCCACAGTCGACGCAAAAAGGCGGCGTCTTGCTGCAGTTCACTTTTACCCACGCCTTCAGCGGCCGTACGAAGAATGAAACCGCCGTTTTCATCACAGAATTCTTGTACTAGGGTTTTTAAGCGTTCTCGCTCTACTTCTTCCTCAATGCGCTGCGATACGCCCACATGAGTCACAGAGGGCATAAATACAAGGTACCGACTAGGAATGGTGATATCTGTGGTTAAACGAGCGCCTTTGGTGCCAATAGGGTCTTTTACCACCTGCACAACGATGTCTTGTCCGTCGCGTACCAACTCTCGAATATCTTGTTTTTGAATGTGGCTTGCTGATACTTCCTCGGCAATCTCGTTATGAATAACGATATCGGAAGCATGAAGAAATGCCGCTTTTTCTAACCCTATATCCACGAATGCGGCCTGCATACCCGGTAATACACGGCTTACCTTTCCGCGGTAGATATTCCCCACCAGCCCTTTTTTGGTGTGCCGCTCAACGTGTATTTCTTGCAAAATACCGTTTTCAATAAGGGCAACTCGAGACTCTGACGGTGTAACGTTAATTAATAGCTCAGCACTCACTTCACAACTCCAAATTCGTTGAGCAATTGACGCGTTTCATACAAGGGTAATCCTACTACAGAACTTGAACTGCCGTTAATAGAAACGACGAATTCACCACCTACGCCCTGTATAGCATAACTGCCTGCTTTATCAGCGGGCTCGCCGGTTTCCCAATAATCGACGATTTGCTGCGTTGTAAGCGTGGCGAAAGTAACTGCTGTTGCCACGGTTTGAGTAACTTGTTTCGCTTGGCTCAGAACACTTATCGAAGTGAGCACATGGTGGGTTTGTCCCGACAGCATGCTGAGTATGCGAATAGCGTCTGCTTTATCAACGGGCTTGCCCACGCATTCGCCATTAAAGGCAATCAATGTATCGCTGGCTAATACCACAGTGTTGTCTTGCAAAGCCTGTTGCTTTTCGAGCTTTTTCATCACGGCTTGTGCTTTTTCGCTAGCAAGGCGCGCAACTAAGTCTTCCGGCTTTTCATCCGCCTTGGGTGTTTCGTCGATATCGGCAGGCAAAATGGTGTGAGCCACATTCATTTGTTTTAACAATGCAGTACGCCGAGGCGATGCAGAAGCAAGTATGAGGTGAATATGCATTGGCGGAACCTTAAAATGTTTATCGTCACGGCATAATAATACGCCTGCCGTGGATAACCGACATCACTACATGATAGAAAATTGTCTTCGCGTTTTGCGCAGTAACCAAAACACCCAGGGCCAAAGCACCATTGATGCTGCTACGGGCCACAAGTAATCAAATTGAAAATAGATATCGGTAAGAAGGTGTTGCACCCAGAAAGTCATTAAATGATAAAGCGAAGACAGCAATCCGATAATAATTGCTTGTTGCCACACGGAGTAGTTTCTCAAGCGTTGATAGTTGGCTGCTAGAATATATATCGACACACTGAGGCCAAGACTGTGTATACCTAACGTCGTGCCCACTAAAATGTCCATTGCCACACCGGTGATAAACGCAACCCCCACATTTACCCGATTAGGCAACGCCATACTCCAATATGCCAGTACAACTAACACCCAGTCAGGGCGATAAACATCGGCTTGGATGGGCAGTGGTACAATCTGCAACACTAAGGCGATAATTATGCTGCCCCAAATAATAACGTTGCGTTTACGCATCTTCTGACTCTTCTACCACGTTGTCTTCGGGCTCTATTTCACTTTCACTGTCAATATCATCAACTGATTCACCGCGATCATCGCCTTCTTGCCAAAGCAACAGCAAATGACGCAGTCGGTCGAGACTTGCAGTTGGTGTCACAATGACCCGCGCAAAAGGACGGCTTTCATCTCTCACCACTTGAGTCACTCGGGCAACTGGATACCCTTCGGGAAAAACACCGCCAAGACCAGACGAGACAAGTAGATCGCCTTCTTGAATATCAACGCTATGGGGTACGTGCTCAACGTAAAGCTCATTAAGAGAGCCACTACCAGTGGCGATAAAGCGAATGTCGTTGCGCAATGAGCGCACCGGAATAGCATGGGTAACGTCAGCGACGAGTAAAACCCGGCTATTAATGGACCCTACTTCCATAACTTGCCCCACAATACCCGAGTCGTCTATGACAGGTTGGGATAAATACACCCCATCGATGGCGCCTTTGTTAATGACCACCTGCTGACTGTAGGGGTTCTTATCTACTGCCATTAACTCCGCCACCATTTTGCGCGAGCCCTTTCGCATGGGGGCTTGTAACAGAGCTCGAAGCTGTTCGTTTTCTTTCACCACCACATCGAACTGCTGAAGCTTCTCGCTCATCAGCAGCAATTGATTAGACATGGTTTGGTTTTCTGCAAGAAGCTGCTCTTTTGACGTCAGTCTTTGAGCACTCTCACTTAAAATAAGACCGGGAAGATTGGCTAAATACTGAATGGGACTCATAAGAGAATTTAAGTATACGCGGGTAGACTTAAACCCTTCTAATTTATGGTCGACAAATATCAATAACACCGACAGTACTAGTGCCAGTGTCAATCTGTTGTTTAATGAGGGACCGCGAGTAAATATAGTATCCATGATACAAAGAAGGCAACCTTAAGGTTGCCTTACCTGTTTACTCGTAACTAAACAAGTCGCCACCATGGAGGTCAATCATATCGAATGCCTTACCACCGCCGCGCGCTACACAAGTAAGTGGATCGTCAGCAATAACCACCGGGATACCGGTTTCTTCCATCAACAATCGATCTAAATCTTTTAACAGTGCACCACCGCCGGTTAACACCATACCGCGCTCAGAAATATCTGATGCAAGCTCTGGTGGAGATTGCTCTAATGCAACCATGACCGCAGAAACGATACCCGTTAGCGGCTCTTGAAGTGCCTCTAATATTTCATTTGAATTAAGTGTAAAACCACGAGGCACACCTTCAGCCAAGTTGCGTCCACGTACTTCAATTTCACGTACTTCTTCACCAGGGTAAGCCGCGCCAATTTCGTGCTTAATACGCTCTGCTGTTGCCTCACCGATTAGCGAGCCAAAATTACGACGAACGTAGTTGATGATTGCTTCATCAAATTTGTCACCGCCAATGCGCACTGAAGATGAGTACACCACGCCATTAAGTGAGATAATCGCAACCTCGGTAGTACCACCACCGATATCAACCACCATTGAGCCTTGGGCTTCTGACACTGGTAGGCCTGCACCGATAGCCGCTGCCATCGGTTCATCAATGAGATACACCTCACGCGCTCCGGCACCTAGCGCCGATTCTTTAATTGCGCGACGTTCAACTTGAGTTGAACCACAAGGTACACAAACGAGAACTCGCGGGCTTGGACGCATGAAGTTATTGTCGTGAACCTGCTTAATGAAATGCTGAAGCATTTTTTCAGTCACGTAGAAATCGGCGATAACACCGTCTTTCATAGGGCGAATTGCACGGATGTTACCCGGCGTACGACCTAGCATACGCTTTGCTTCTGCACCTACTGCAGCCACACTTTTAGGGCCTGCTGCACGTTCTTGTCGAATAGCAACTACTGAGGGTTCGTTGAGAACAATACCTTGGTCTTTAACGTAAATCAGCGTATTAGCTGTTCCGAGGTCGATGGACAGATCGTTAGAGAACATGCCTCGAAGCTTTTTAAACATGAAGAGTGTATTCCTGTTTTTATGTTAACGCGTATTTGCAAGGATGAGATGGCGACGCTTTAACGTGAAGTCGAATGTAATTTCGCACACTTTAACAATGAGGGCAATTTTGGGCAAGCAATGCCTATGGTTACCGTTAAAATAACTTCATTTTTTAATTAAAAATACGCAAAATCTATATGCTCACTATTGTCAGTGTAATGACAATACCACATAACAATGATTAACAACCGATTACCTTGTTAGAGGTGATGTCTGCCTCTAGCTGCATCTGGACATAGTGCCCCTTGCTTTGAGTCTACACCCCCATTTGTTCAACAAAGACAAACACGCTTTAATTGCTCATTCTCTCACGCTTATAAATTATATTATCATTCCCTCGGTACGCACCAAAAGTTAAGGTAGCCGATGGTGGCTCATTTGCTACACCGTTGCCACTCCAATCCCACAGTAGCCAAGGCTGTGTATCAAAGGTAACAAAGAACTCGCCTTCGCCATTAGGCGAGGTAAGTCGAATACCTTCGCCAGAAACATAACCACCTTGTGATAATGTACCCGAATTTTCAGTAACTAAATCGCCTGACGCGTCGTTAACTTCGGTATGATCATATACTGTGCAGCTATCATTAGCGTTTACACGCCAATCTTGGCCATCAAAGTATTGAGTAGAGAATGGGAGTAATAATGGTTCGTTAGCACTGCCGTAATTATTCACCATTGTGGCTCTTCCATAAGCAAAGTCGAGACCCGCATCAATAGTTGCCAAACAGGCTCCTGAGCATGCACTGCCGTTAACCAGGGCATTTTCTAATTGCCCACGCTCAATATTTAAAACCAGTGCAGCATTAGTATAAGCCCCGTCTAACTGAGCACCGCCAAGGCGTGTAAAAATAATATCACTGTCGGTAAAGCTCAGTGCTCCAGTAGTACCTGATTGAGGCCAACTTACTGCGTCTACGTTTGCTAAGCGATTAAGTAAAACACCCTCAGACTCAACGACCATCTCTAAGCCCAACAGCTTATCAAAGCCCCCACGGTAATTATTAGTACGCTGCCCATTATGGTTAAGCGCCGTTAGAGTGTAAGCCACGTTTGAAATGGGTTGTTCAAAGTACGTAAAGTCTCGCCCCACTTCACAAGCTGCCTCAACATTTCCAGTAAGTGCAAAGTTTGCCGGTGCGAAACGACCCACGTTAGTTATTTGGCCTTGTACTAGAGTATTGGTTAGGTAAGGTGCCCGAGCGTTGATCGCAATTGTGCCAACTTCATCATAGTTAAGCCCTACAACTACTGTAGACTCATCGTTAAATACTGCTTGAGCAGTACCTCCTGTACTAGATACTGATAACGCTAAGTTGCCAGTAACGCCAGCTGCGGGCAGAATTGCGGTTGGTACTAAGGATACAGTGCCAGAAAAATGCTGAGCCGATATATTGTTATCTAGGGCACTAAAATCGTCAGGTATGCCATCTTCATTTGTATCTTCACCCTCCACCCATTGAGTGGCCCGAAGTTCAAGAAGAAATTCTTCGCCGGTTAATGCGATCAAAGAGTCGTTGGCGGTAAAAGCAAAAGCATTTTCATTAACGCCCGTTCCGGCCTTGTTTAAAACACGAGTCGCAAAGCCAAATGGCCGTACTGTAAATAAATTTGATGAGCCCGCTACACCTGAGCGCCCAGTTATACTTGCTGACAGGGATACCTCACCAGCATCGGGGTATTGCAGGGTGATAATGGCTTGTGAGTCGCTATTAAATAAAAGCGGCACGGCAGTTGGTGAGAGTCCTAGTGTGTAGTCTTTGTTATTGTTACTAATGCGCATTTGATTTGAACAATTGCCGCTGCTTGAGCAGTTATAGTTCATATCTACTTGAACTTCTTCACCTCGCAGTAAATCGCTAGCTTCGCAGGCTTCAACAGCATATGTCTTTTTATTAAACCCAACATCTGATGGCTTACCTGAAATTTGCTCGACGATAATATCGTTATCATCTGTGATATTTTTAAAGACCAATCCGTCTTCTTCAAAGTTTATCTTACAGCTTCCTAGTGCAACTTCTTGACCACCGATAAAACAGCGTAGTTGTGAAGACGGCGTTTCACCAGAGGTCGCTAAAACAGGATCGTTACCTTTCAAGCTTTCGATATTAAGACTAGTTTGCCCTGTGAACGTAACGCTATCTGCGGGAGACCACGTATAGTTGTTACCCGTCGCTGGCAACAAGCCTACTGTAGAAGGCTGGGAATAAAGAAGATTGCAGTCGAGGTCAGCACAAGCTTTAAGCGTAACACTTTTGGCTGCGCAACTGCTTCCCCTGTTATCAGCCATTTCAAAACGGTAGTGGTTGAGCACCTCTATCACTTCTCGCCCGCAAATTCCGGGAATAGACGCAGGAACATTATTCGCAGTGAGCAGCAGCGTGTCATCAGTAGTAATTCCTGCACCTGCGGTAAATCGGCCAACAAGGTTACCGCTTAGCACATTGGTAAACCTGATTTGTCCTTTAGCAAGAATTAGCGCATTGGGGTTTGCACCATCAATGACGACATCCCCGTCAACATATATCGCCAAATACGCACCATCTTCTACATTAATTGCAGCAGCGGCGATAGTGAGCAGCGTAGGGGTAACTCCACCTGAATCGGCGATATAAATTCTCGTCGGTGCAACAACATTATAATTTCCTGGCCCAATTACCACTGCTTGGCGCTTGAAAAAATAATCGCCGGCTAGCGTAGTGCCTAACTCAGGCCCAGTGTCCTGAATATCGAGGGTTGGAATAGCTCTGGCCTGTGATTCGGTTAACGCGTTGGTGTTAGTAGCAAAGCAATTTCGGCCATTGACTCCGCAATCTGGTAAATTATTACCCTGACCTCTCGCATCAGTTCGTAAATCAAATGTGGTTAGCGCCCCATCGTTTTCATCGATAATTCGAGAACGAGAAGACAGAAAGATATCACTGCCGCCAAAGGTGGCGAATGCACCGGGGAATGCAACATCACAGCTTGGAAGATTTCCGCTAAACACAAATTCTGAGGTCATCGCTAGGATACTGGCCTCTTCAGGGGAATGATTTCGCTCGTTATCTTCGCTTCTGTCTTCATCAACCCTGAGACCCAGACGATTTTTGTTTACGGTGCAACTTCTCAACCATCCGCCATCAGCCCCATTTCGACTTATTTTGCTTGCCGCCACTAACGGCGTTTGCGAATAGTTATTTTTAAAGTCATTTTGGAAGCAGCCATCACTCCAACCAGAAATAAGCGTTTCAGCAAAGTCAGCTTCCCACTCCACTTCTTTGCCACTATCATCAAAAAAGCTGCGTCCAAAACCTTCTGTCGTTGCCAGATAGGCAACGGTTTCATCCCTAGATACAGGCCCGAATTCAGTTTCAGACGCCTCCAGCGCGATAAAGTAAGCCATATCGAGCAGCGGTACAGCGGGTGTTAAATTACTCCCAACTGCATCATATTTGGCGGCAATGGTTAAATAGGGCAGTAAATATTCATTGGGTGGTTTCTTTCCATTAACATCAATTTGGTTATTTACTGTTTGAATAGAGTGAAAAAACACTGGCTGCTCGCCAAAATCAGTATCTAACGGCACCTGAGCGTAACGTGACTCATCTGAGCCTGTGAGTCCTCCCACACCATACCAGGGAGAGTTTGGCGCCGCCTGAATGGTGTTGGCTCCAAGCTGCATTTTACCAACTTCCACAACATCGCCGTCTGGAAATTCGTGAACGCCATAGGCAATCGCAAGGTAATGCGCCCCCATTGTGACATGCGGCCCGTCTTCTCCAGATGGTTCAAGTGGCAAAGCCTCAAACCCAGTTCTAGTGACGTTACGGATTTTAACGATAGCAGGATTACTCCCTTGGCTTGTAGAGAGCATGAATACTGCGGGCGGCTCGTCGTAAACTTGCGAAAAACTGATCGTTGTCCATTCTGCTTTGTTGTAGGTATTTTGTAATTCAATAAAGCGCCCTTCAATTTGAGGCACGGAAAGGACGTTACAGCAAAAGAAGACCGTAAGCGCGGCAATGAAGCGCAAAGCCAATTGAAATTTGGAGTACATCATTCTTCCTGCCTTATTTCTACTAACAGCTCACGGGACGTATTGAGTTGACCACTACTGCAAGCAGCGACGGCGCCAATAGAATAAACTCTAATTGCACCACCACTTACCTCAGGCTCATCCACATTAATCTCAATATCACAGGAAAGGCTGACCGAACAGTTTTGCATATTCGTGTTACTAAATATCACTGGTGTAGTGACAACACTGCACTGTGGATTGCCGCCGCTGACAACTCGGAATATAGCCACCTCTAACGCACTTTGCGCCGTCAGATAAGCCCTTGCACCATAGTATTCGATAGACTGCTGACGAACGGTTGACGAGATCTGATTTGAAAGGGCAATACCCAATCCTAAGAGCACAATGCTTATGACTAGCGCCACTACAATCGTAGAGCCACGCTGCTTTTTGGGTAATGTTTGACGCTGCGCCAATACGCTTCGGCTAGGGAACATTGGGAAAGTGAATCTCGTGCAATATTGAAAGGGGCTCGTCGCCGCGTGCCTGAAGGGTTAACTGTAACTCTATTAAGCCATTTTGCTGTAGTCCTGCCGCACTGATATTCGCGCTCCATTGAGACACATTGGTGGCAATAAGGCCGCTTATCCCGTTTTGCGTTCTTACTAACGCTTCTCCGACAGTGGTGGTCGCTTTGCACACAGAAACTTGAGCTTCAGGTACAAAAAAGCGCTTACCCGGTGACGTTTGATTTACTGGTGTGTTCAGGGTTAGATCGTATTGGTTTAAACTTGTAGGGGCATCGGCGGCACTGTTGATAGCATCTATCGTACGGCCATTATCGCTAACACTTTGTGGGTTAGTTGGATATACCACCAGCGTATCGTTTACAGCAAGAGCGCTGTTAAACACCACCACGTGCATGGGGTTGTCGAACGCATCATCCACGTAAGTGCCACTTTGCTTTATTGGGAAATAGGTTAAGCAGCCAAGAGTTGGGTCGTAGGAAACCGAGTTAGGCACTATATTTCGCAGCTCCTTTTCGAGGCGAAGAATGATAAACCTAGCCTCAGATACTAATCTTGTGCGCTCGGCACCGGTAACATATATTTGCGCACTTAGTGAAATAACCTGAGCGATAGATACGCTGATCACGCCTAAAATAGTTATCACTAGGATTAGCTCTATAAGGGTGAAACCTTTTTGAGAAGAAGGCCCGCTCATTAATAGCTGCCCCTATATGCACTAAAGCCATAGGTTTGACCATCGGGCGCGGTTACCGCAACATCCACGCGCTTAAACGTATCACCGTCATTGGTCGTGCTGTCGCTCAAATCGCTGTCATATTCAACCAATACATTCACACTGTAACCCGCATAAATGCTCCCAACATCAGCAAGTGCAAACCCGTTGTAATCATCTACATCGTCATAGTCGCTCTCATTGGCTTCTTCAGGGCCTAGAGTAGTAGAACAGTTTCCCTTTTGGTTACAGGTTTCAAATGGCGGACTTCGGTCACTGTTTTCGTCAAATGAACGACTTAAAATATCATTTAACAGAGATTGACCTAGCTTTGCTGCTTTTACCTGCCGCAACGGCTCAGCAGTTTGTGCTGCCTGCGGGGCAATGAGTGAAAGGACAACGGTAAGACTAATTGAAAAAACAACAATACCGATGATAAGTTCAAGAAGGGTAAATCCGCGACGTGCCTCAAGAGCGTTAACACGCATATATTGCGCCCTCTTGCTGCAGGCATATCGCCACATTATTGACTTGGATTTTGCACGCGCTATTACACGCAATGTTGCGAGGCTTTCCCATACTGTCGAATTGAATTTGCGTAAAAGCCGCGTTATTTTCATCAGCAGTTTGAAATGAAAAACCTGAAGGCGCACTAACAACTTGATCGCTATCAAATGCCGTAGAAATAGCATTGACACAGTCATGTCCTGCGGGCGGCGCTATAGCAGATGCGGTAATTTTAACACAGCTAGTGTCGTTAACATTTTGCATGGCTCGCAGCTGAATGTTGCGCACTACTTGCAGAGCTCTATCCCGAAGGGCGGTAGCCTCTTCGCTGTCACTGCTTAAAAAACGGGGCGCGGCAGTCACTGCCAGCACCCCAATAACCACTATGGTTATGATAAGTTCTACAAGTGTAAAACCTAGCTTTTTCACATTACTGAACGCACGTGTTAACGGTGATCACTGGGCGTACGCCCGTGCCAGTGGAATCTGAATATACAACCGAACATGCTGATGTTGTAGCATCGGGAGCCGTAGTACTGTAATCCCCGAAGCCCGTTGAATAAACCAACACGTCAGTGCCAGAAGCTAACGCAACAACACCGAATTCAGCTGCATCAAAATCTATAAGCGCATTTACATTCGCTGCTATCGCTTGTGGATAACCATTTACAGCAGTAACGTTCACACTGTTACCCACATTTACAGTAGCTGGGGTAGTTGCTGTGCCTGATACATTTTGTATTAATGCTTTGCCATTAACGACTGAGGCAGCAGTTTCAAGAGAACCTCTTATGCCCTCTAAGGTTGCATCTCTGGCATCATCTTGTAGGTTTAAAAACTTTGGCGCCGCGGTAACCGCAAGAATACCAAGTAGTACAATGACTATAATGAGTTCGATTAAGGTAAAACCCTGTTGCTTTGATACTTTTTGCATAATTTAACGTCCTATGCGTTATTTAAAAAACAGTGACCTGACCTGTGGCCGGGTTATAAGTAAATCCATCGTTAGTTGTACCATCTGGCACACCGTCAGCAGGCGCAGCGTTATTGGGTAATCCCATAGACTGCACCAAATAATAATTACATATCGTATTTGCACCTGAGCCATTAATACGCACTGCATACCTAAAATCTGCAATAACAGCGTCATTGGATGATGTGGTATTGGTAGGTGCAGACTGTAGGATTAAGTCGAACACATTTTTACACTGGTTAACGTCTACCGACGTTATCAGCGTATTGCCCGCGGCACTGCCCGTTGGGTAACCCACAGTGCCATCCACGCCTACTGGGGTTTGGTCGTAAGTAATTGCCGTACCGTTTGCACTGCCGTTATTCCCATTTGGCCTGCCTTCAACTTCCCACTGTGCGCGCACCAAGCCCACTGCCGCAGCAAAACCGCCAGCAACGCCTTCAACACTGGCTTCCCGCGCTTCATCGGTGACATCAATAAATCGAGGTAATGCCGTCGCCGCCAGTAGCCCTAAAATAATGACCACAATGATCAACTCAATAAGTGTAAAACCTTGTTGTTTCACTGCCTCGCCCTCTTTTTTTTGCGGTAACCCGCCAACGTTAATATGAATAGTGATTTCTCATTGCGCCATTCTCAGCGCTATAGGTAAACCACGGTTGCTCATCGATAAAATACTCACACAGTAAGAAGCTATTTTGCTTACGCGTTTTACTGTGCATCTTACTGCCAACTTCATCCCCGGCTAGCGAAAGTAAATAATCACAAGGGTTACTGCTGCCTTTCGCTGAACCTACTGGCCAACCCTTTGTATTCATTGCCACACTCGTTCCAGCGCGTTTATTTTGAGACAGCGTGCCGCTGGGGTCCACCTGGGTTTCATAAATAAAAACGGATGAGTTTTTTGTTCTTATCCACTGCGCTCTAGCTTGCATAACAATGCGCTGGAAGTTCCCAAGTAGTGCTTCTTTTTTTACCGTTTCAGCTTCTTCTAAAACAGGCATCATGTGTTTGACATAAGCCATTGACATTAGCGCGATTAGAACACCAATAGTAATAGCGTTGAGAAGTCCGCCTCGCGCCACTTTCACTTAAGATGTAACCACATCAGCGTTAATCAAGTTAGCCGCCTTTTACTGCTGACATCATGTCCCACATTGGGGTAAAGATGCCTAGTGCTAGCACTAACACCATCACCGCAACGACACCTATAAGTATAGGTTCAATTTTCGCGGTGAGGCTTTTTAAATCAAAATCTACCTCACGCTCGTAATAGTCTGCGCTTTCATCAAGAAGCGGCTCTAGACGACCGGTTTCCTCACCGACTGCAACCATCTGCAGTACTAAATTTGAAAACAACTCACTCGATTTAGAAACCCGCAGCAGACTCTCGCCTTTCTCGATGCCCTTTCGCATTTCAATAATACGAGTACGCATATAAGCATTATCGACAGCATCGGCGGTTAACGATAAACCGGAGGTTAGTGGTACACCTGCTCGCAGAATCATTGAAAAACTTCTGCTGTACCGTGACAACAATGATCGCTCAATAATGCCACCAACAATAGGCAACTTTAGTTTAAATTTATCCCATTTCAACCGTCCATTAGTCGAATTAAGGTATTGTTTCACCGCAATTATTCCACCGACAAGGGCCACCAGCATCACCCACCAGTAGTTAACAAATAAGTCAGAAGTACCAATTAGTATTCGCGTCATCAACGGCAGCTCAGTATTAAACCTTGCGAACATTTGGGTAAATACGGGAACCACAAACAGGTTAAGGATAAACATGGCGATTACTAACGCGATAACCACAAAGGTGGGATACCGCAGGGCTGATTTTATACGCTTGCGTGTTTCCTGCTCTCTTTCAAAGTAAAGGGCCAACTGCAAAAACACATCGTCTAACTTACCGGTGTTCTCCCCTACTACCACAACGGAAATAGACAACCTGGAAAAAATGTTTTCATATTTGGACATGGCTGATGACAGGCTTCTTCCTTGTTCAAGCTGTTCCGCAATGTCTTTTAATACTGCTTGAAAACGCTTGTGCGACGCGTTTTCAGACAACCCTCTTATGGCTCGAATAATAGGGATACCTGCTTTTAACAAAGAGTACATTTGACGAGAGAAAATAATCATCTCATCAAGGCCAACCTTTGATTCAAACCACGCACTTACATCAACATTAAGCCCTGAGCTGGATGACTGTTTTTTCGATTCTTGTATCGTTAACGGCACAATTTTTTTCGCCAGCAATGCCTGCGCCGCCCCTTGTTGAGAGGCAGCTTCGATAAAACCTTTCAAAGGTTTACCTTGTGCAGATTTACCAGCGTATTCAAACTGTGGCATTAGTGATTAATTACCTCTGGCACGAACTCCGCCACTTTAAACACTTCATCGAGTGACGTTTTACCTTCAGCAGCATAATCAAGCGCCATATGAGAAAGCGGTGTGAAATCTTTGTTCGCTTTTGTGGCATCAACAAAGCCCTGGGTGTTATTTTCCCGCAGCGACTCCATCATATCTTCGTTCATTTCCAGCATTTCGAATACACCAATACGGCCTTTGTAACCAGTATGATTACAGGTGTTACAGCCTGCTCCTTTGTAAAAGGTGGCGTTTTCAAGTTCGGGCATTAAGAAGCGAACCCATGCTTGCTCTTGAACACTAGGGGCGCTGGTGGTTTTGCAATTTTCGCATATACGCCTTACTAACCGCTGAGCCACGATACCTCTTAGCGAGGTAGCAACTAGGTACGGTGCCGCTCCCATATCGATAAGACGAATAGCGCTGGTTACTGCATCATTGGTGTGCAGCGTACTTAACACCAAGTGGCCAGTAAGGGCACCTCGTAAGCCAATTTCAACGGTTTCTTGGTCGCGCATTTCACCTACCATGATAACGTCTGGGTCTTGACGTAACGTAGTCCGTAAAATAGAGGCAAAATCCAACCCTATTTTGGCATTAGTCTGTACTTGGTTTATTCGAGGCAGCCTGTATTCAATGGGGTCTTCGACAGTAATAATCTTTAAATCAGGTTTGTTCAGTTCACTTAAGGCGCCGTACAACGTCGTTGTTTTACCGGACCCCGTTGGACCTGTGACCAAAATCATCCCATGAGGGCGATGTATGGCAGCGCGAAATTTGCGCACCATTGCGTCTGGCATACCGGTTTGATCAAGGGTAAGCAACCCTGCAGATTGATCTAATAAACGCATTACTACCGATTCGCCGTTGCTCACCGGCATGGTTGAGAGCCTTACATCTATGGTGTGACCCTTTACCTTAATATTAAAACGGCCGTCCTGAGGTATACGCTTCTCTGAAATATCTAAACCTGACATCAGTTTTAAACGCAGAACGAGCGCCGACGCAATCTTCACCTGATCTAAGGTGTTCTCTTGCAGCACACCATCTACGCGCTGGCGAATGCGCAATATATTTTCATCAGGCTCTATATGGATATCTGACGCACGCACCTGTACTGCGTCTTCAAAAATAGAATGCAGTAATTTAACCACCGTAGCGTCTGACGTATTGTCATCTAACGCAGATAGCTCGAATTTAACATCGTCTTCGTATTCCTCATGAAGCTTCTCTGCAAATGAAGCGATATCCTGCGTACGACGGTAAACCGAGTCGAATGCCTCAACAATTTGATTGTCTTGCACAATAGCCAGCTCTACAGTACGTGGCTCAAATAGCGGCATTAACTGATCAAGCCCGCCTAAATCAGTAGGATCGCTCATACCGAGCAGTACGGTTTTATCGTCTACTTCAAGTACCAGCGCGCGATACCGCCGAGCGTAGGTTTCCGGTAAAAGCTGAGCATGTTCCGGCGTAATATTGCGGTGGGAAATATCTAAAAATGGTACATTTAGCTGCTGTGCTAAAAAGCGTAATAGCTTTGGCTCGCCAATAAAATTGAGATCGATTAATGTGTCGCCCAGTTTACGCCCTGTACTTCGCTGTGCTGACAGTGCTTGGTTAAGCTGCTCGCTTGTGATGATATTTTCATGAACAAGTAAGTCACCTAATCGCATTTTTAACCGTGGTCGCATTAACGTACCTCCTTTAATGCATGTAACCGCTCGATGACATACTGCTTAGATGCAGGAGAAACGCCGCCTTTGGCGAGTGCGGCTTCAAACGCCTTAATGGCCTCTCCGTTTTGCCCTAGCTGGTCATAATTAGCCCCTAAGGCCAACCACCACTTTCCATTTTGTGGCTGTAAGACCGTCATGGCAGAGAATGCTGATATCGCAACCTCTGGCTTATTGATTGCTTGAGCGGCAGTACCCATAATAATGAGATAGTCGCTGCGCTGGTCTTTTACCGCCTGTTGGTTAAATGCTTCAGGCATAACGCTTAACGCTTCTTCGAAGCGACTTTTTGCAATAAGAATTTTACCCATTAGCTCTCGCCACATTAGGTTTTGAGGCTCAATGCTCACCCCCTTAGATAAAACAGACAGCGCCATTGGAATATTATTTTGTCCGAAGTATAAAGCGGCAAGCTGCTTGCGGGCCTCATGGTTTTCAGGCTCCACCTGAAGAGCCAGTAGAAAATTCTGTTCGGCATCTTCAAACATACCAAATTGATAAGCGTTTAAACCTGCGTCTAAATGAACCGCACTCTGCTGTTTATGGGTTTTAGGCTTTATTGGGGATTTGCTATTGCCCACTACCGTGCTATTTATACCGCTAGCACTTATATTAGTATCGGTTCTATTACTATCTGCCTTGAGATAATTATCCTCTTGGCTTGTTGTAATGTCTCTAACACTCGCTGTTGCATTAGCCTTTTCCAGCTTTGCCTCTTTTCGCCTTTGTGCTTTAGTAGCGGCTTCTTTGGCATTTCTGTATTCCGCCTCATCATCAAAGACCGCTTCCCCATTTTGACTGTCTTGTGCAGCGAGGTCTTGCTCTAACTGTTCAAATACCTGCTCAGACACTTGCTCGATGACGGGTGTAGATTGTGCTAGCAATGCCCTATCACTATCAGATAAAGGAACACTTTTCATGCCTTCACTCGGTGACGTACCAGCGGCTGTATTTGATGATGATATGTTCCCGGCGTCGGTTGAAGAGCGATCGTTACCATCTTGACTGAATTTAGATGATGATTTGACCGTGCCATTGACATTTTCAGAAGATAGCTCAGGAGAAGCGAGGTGTTGTGACTTCTCTTGTCTATTCCCCATGTAATCAAATGCCAACCACACTAACACCATTAAAGCGACCGTTAAGGCCAGTACTTTGCGTATAGAAAAAGACTTACGAAGCTGTACAGTGGGCGGTAAACCAAAATCACTTTCTTGATTTCTATCGTCAAGCGACTTCAGCGTGTTGTTTAAAATACTCATAAGCTACCTAGCGTCATTTGCCAAGTGCCCAGCGCTGCAACGAGCGCAAGAGAGAGAAAAAATAAACGCTTTTGAGGCAGCACCCGTCGCCTGCAGTCTTCAGTATCCAAAATAGCGCTGACCAAATGTTTATATGTTGCCGCCTTCTTTCCTTCTCCATACACAGAGAGAAGGAGTTTATGACATACAATATTCACTAATCTCGGGGTACCTGAGCTTGTAAACGCAATGAAAGGACGCAAATAACGAGGGATCAGCCCTTCATCACCGCCTGCTGTCACTAATCGGTGTCCAATGTAATAGTCTACTTCAGCGCGGGTCATTTTTCGCAGCGAGTAAGAAAAGGTTATTCTTTGGCGAATCTGCCTCACTCTTTGGTTATCAAGATTGTCATTTAATTCTGGCTGGCCAAAGAGTACGATTTGAAGCAGCTTACTTTTCTCAGTTTCTAAATTACTAAACAGTCGAAGTATTTCCAGCGAATCCCAACTTAACGCCTGTGCTTCATCAATAATAAGAATTGCCTGACGTCCTTCGGCCTTGAGGCTCAACAGCTTTTCTTCAATATTGTTGTGCAGGTTAACCCGCTCTTTCGTCTTGCCCGTTTTAATTCCCAACTCTTTAGCAAAAGCGATGCGCAATTCGTCAGGAGACAAGTACGGATTTGGCAAATAACACGCTACAAATCGGTCTGATAAATGATTGATAAGTTTGCGGCATAATAACGTTTTTCCCGTCCCTACCTCGCCAGTCACTTTTATAAAACCTTCGGACATGCTTAGCGCGGTAAGGATAACTTTTAACGCTTCATTGTGCGGTGCTAGCGCACAGAAAAAATCGGTATTCGGCGTAAGCGAAAACGGCATTTCGTTGAAGTGAAAAAAGTCCTTATACATAGCTAGTTTTGATACCACTTATCTAATAAAGACTGAGTGCGCATTCGCTGCTTCTCCCACGAATCAGGCTGCACAACGGAAGGGCGAAGAAGAATAACGAGCTCTCGCTTAGTCTGCGTTTTAGCAATATTTTTAAACATATTGCCCAACACAGGAATATCCCCTAAAAATGGCGTTTTAGACTCTTTCTCGTTGGTTACTGTTTCCATAAGACCGCCAATAACCACAATTTCGCCGTCGCGAGCTCGGATCACCGTGTCTGACTCTCTAATATTACTTTGTGCCAGGGGCAGCTGAATTTGCTGGTCGCCTACTTGGATAACTTTCGTTTGTTCTGCCGTCTCTGTTACCGAGGGGTGAACATGTAAAATAACCGAACCGCTTTTATCTATTTGCGGTGTAACGTCTAACGCAATACCTGAAAAGAACGGGGTAAGTTCGATGTCGTTTTCATTTTGCGTCCCGGTAGCGTTTAAGTCTTCACTGGTAGACACATCGGTAACAAAATACTCATCTTGCCCCACCTTAATAACGGCCTTTTGATTATTGGTTACCGTCACCCTGGGGTTACTGAGCATTTGCACGTCACCCTGGGTTTGCAGCATATTAATCACGCCGTCGAAGTCGCCGCGAGCAATACGCAGGGTAGATACACCGCCGATGTCAGTAGAAATACTATTACCAATACCATTTACTGCATTAATGGCTGGGTTTATGCCCGCCGCGGTATTTGCAGCAAAATTTGTGGCAACGCTGCCGCCACTAAGACCAAAATTGAGGCTGCCTGTTAGGCCGCTCGCGATACGATCCCATCGCACGCCCTGCTGATAACCATCGTTAAGGGTAACTTCAATAATTCTTGCCTCTAGCACAACCTGTCGCTGCAGACTTTCTTGGCTTTGCATTAGGAAATCTTTGACCACCGCAATCTCGCTAGGCAACGCTTTGATAGTGACCAACCCAGCTTGAGGAGACACCACAACGTGACGCCCGTCTGTCGGCGTTACCAGCACTTTAAGGGCCTCTTTTAGGTCTTTCCAAAAGTCGTTTTCACTGGTGGTCTGAATATTCGAGCCATTGAGCTGCTGTATATTATTTCCAGCCATCCCGTTTTGCCCCATCATTCCGGCTTGACCATTACCGCCAATATTATTGTTGCCGTTAATGCCGTTTAAACCGCCATTATTCTGATTGCCATTATTTTGATCTTGCTCGCTCACTCCACCGGCGATAACGCTCACGTTTGATACGCCAAAGCGTTTAATCATTAGGAAATTAACAGGAATTGATTCGGTTTTAAGTTGCGCAGGCATAACCTGTATAACTTTTCCTTCTAAGAACACATCCAGTGGGTACATTCTTGAAACAATTTTTAAGACTTCGCTTAGCGCGACCTCTTTTAGCGTGAGGCTTATTTGACCCGATACGTCAGGGTGAATCGCCACACTGTAGGGCGTGTTAGTCACTAACGCATCAAAAAATGGACGAACTTCAATCGCGTTTGCCGACACATCGAATGTATTTTGCTGGGAAACGGCAGGTAACAATTGAAATTGCTCTACGCCGGCGAGTAATTCATTGTTAAGCTGCGAGGGAGACATTCGCCTCGTTGAAGCGTTTTTTGTGGCATCAGGTTGAGCGCTCTTATTTGAAGCGCTTAGCTCGTCGCGAATGTGCGGCTTTACTTCATCGCCCACTCCATAGGTTTGACAGCCTGCAATAACAAGAGCAAGTAAAAGTGATGTTGCTGTTGAAGCTAAGTTATTTTTTAATTTCATAGGAATACATTTTCAACGTCATTGTCTGTCGTCCGTCATCAAGAACCACATCTTTAGGATTAATTTTAACGATGCGATGGTCGCCCACTGAATCACCTTCACGATAAGACTGACCGGAAATCACGGCGGTAAAACTGTCTTGTCGCTTTAAGATTGACTGAAGCCTTAGCGCTCCATTTTGCTCACCACTTGTTGCCCTTTGTGCCACTCCCGAAATTGCAGGTTTAGTAGGGTCAACTTGGCCAGCAGCTGGCATTGAAAATAAGGCAGCTAACACCATCAGCAGCCAGCTTTTACAAAGAAATGAAGGTTTCATTATTACTTACCGTTGCCAAATGTAATGTGAGGATAGCGTTAGGGTATTCCTCTACCGCGTAGCGGAATTTAGTGACAACCACTTTTTCATCAGATGCCTGAATTCTTGCCAAGTAGTCTCGCAAGTTAAAAAAGCTACCCTCTATTTTCAGCGTCATGTTATGCCTAAATAACGCCGCGCTTTGTAATTCCCCATCACCAAACTGCACGGTTTGTCTCGGCGCCACATTAAATTCCACCATTTTCACGTTGCCTTGCTCATTGAGTAAGGTGATAAGTAACTCAGGCATTTTATCTGCGGCGACAAAACCATCGTTTAACACCGCTAATTGGGTATCCAATTCGAGAAGCTTCTTGTTTTCAATATCTATTTCGCGTTTTGTTCTCGCCGCGTAATCCATAGAAAGCGCTTGTTTGAGAGCATCTTTTTGAATAACCCGCGCACTGAGCTGACTCTCGTTGCGCACAATGTCTTTGTCTAAACGGGATAGTTTGTCTAATTGAGGGGAAATGCCAAACCAAAAAAATAAATACACAATAAGAGCTAAGCCAACCCAAAAAATGAGCTGCTTTTCTCGAAGCTGAAGTTGAGCGTAAGCGCTAGAGAGCTTTTGCCACTGTGTCATCAGCCTCTCCATCAAAATCAGTTGAAAGGGTAAATGTTTTTACGTCGCTGTCGTCACTCTCATTCTCAAAATTTACCGTGGAAAACGTTTTGCCCTTAAAGAAGGTTGACCCCTGCAGTTTCTGTAACCACTGTGGAATAGCTGACGGCTTTATCGTATTACCCGTTAAACGAAGCTCATCACGTGTGATGGTAATCGACGTGAGCCAGAGATTCGGATTATGAAAATTTGCCAAGTCATCCATTACGTTTTGATATTGTGTTGTCTGCAGTGATAACTCACCGGTCTGCATATAGTCCAGAAGCTGCTCACGGTTTTTCACTTTCACGCGCAATGAGTCTAGATCTTTTTGCACAGATTGTGTATCTCGCTTCGCTGCTAACTTATCAGTAAGTGCATTGATTTCGTCATCAATATTTTTCACCGATGCGGTAACTTTGTCTGACTTTCGCTGTTTCAGTTCGATAAACTGCTCCATACCAACGGTAAGCGCTAACAATAGCACTAACGCAGCGCCGTTAACCCACAACACATTTTTTAACGGCAGGCGCTCTTTGCTTGGCAGCAGCGAAGGATGATAAAGGTTAATACTCCGTTTCATTCACGTTCACCCAATAATTCTAGGGCGCTCGCAAGAGCGAAATGGTTATCTGGATGCACAACATCACTAAATGGCAAATCGGGTTTAAACGGCGCCATGGCAGCTGGCTGGAAAGGTTTCAACTGCTCAATAACTGGAGCACAATCGAACTGGGTTTTAAAGAGTATTTCTTTTAAAGGGGGCTGCTTAAGTTGTGATTCATAAAAATCCATTGAGCGTTGAATTTCTAACCCTAATGCATCGCTAAAGTGAGCAATATTTGTTTGCCCCTGCATTTTATCCACAAAACCACGCAATCGCCTTGCAAGCCAAATGACCTGCGAGCGAACGATCAGCAAAAATGGTTCACTGTCGGGCTCTTGTATTATCAACAATCGCGCGTATTCGTCATCGGGCACCATCGACGTAGCAAGGGTTTCTTTTACATGAATATGAGTAAGTACCTTAGACCTTAATTTTGTTAACGTGGCAACAATGTCAGCCGTTGACGCTTTATCTGCAACGAAAACATTGACCTTCTTCTTTCCACCTCTAAGTGCGGCTGGATAGTCTATATAGTCAAGTACCATATTCGATGCATCGAAAGGAACCATTTCACTAATAATCCATGGCAATGCGGAACGTATGTCCTCGTCTGGCACATCAGGTTTGTCTGCTTGAACTAATTGATAGACGTCTTGCTCCATCACAACGGAAACGCTGCAATGAAGTTTATCAAAGGACGCGAGGTGTCTACTGAGCTGCTCGCCTATTGCCACACCCTTTTCTAGCGGGTGCGATGTAGAGGAATGCAGTGAGGGCGTATCTCCCGATATATCAATGGCGACAACATGAAGCGCAGACGCACTAATAGACATACCCACTAAATGAGTATGACTTTTTGTTGCTGAAGAGAAGAATCGAGTAAGCATATACCTTCTTATACGTAAATGGTGCCGCTGGCATTTTGTCACCATAGCGCACGACAATGACAAGATATACAGGCACTTAAAGAAAGTAGACTAATTATGTATGAATAACAAATAGATGCGCTATTTATTATTATCCTAAAGTTGAGGTTGTGTTACTTTGCCCAACCCTGGAAAGTAATCAAATTCACCACCTTTACTTAAACTGTAACGGCACCAATACTCGTTATCATTTCTTCTAACTGCTTCATCATTTGAAGCCGTTGAGTAAAAGCGCGCCTTTACATTAAAGCCATCCACCCTGAGTGGACTTCCCACCAACGATGTCCACACCGTTGCGCAACCTTCGTCGCTGTCCTGTGCTGATGGCCATCCTTTATGATTTATTCTGACAGGCTTTCTGTCTATTTCACTGCCAGTGTCATCAAAGTGTATAAGCATTATCATGGAGGTAGGTTGGCGAACTCGCCATTGATAGTGAGAAGAGATGGTATGGCGCTCAAACTTTTTCGCTTGCTTTGAAAATGCCGTTAGTGTGGTATCGGGCTCACCGATATATAGATTATTTATAAAAAAAACCAGTACACCAACAAATGCCACTACCGTTAAAAGCTTAAATGCGGTTGAACGCGAATTATCTTGTCGCTTTTTCATTTTTATAGCCCAATAACCATCTTTTGTCTGCAAATTACAATTTGCTTAATGAGATAATTATCGGCCGCTTGAGCGAAAAGATAAAGTGATTAAGAGCGCGGTTTTGTCTGGGCGGGGTCAGAGTTTTGGTAGATACGGGGCCTGAGCTTGGTCTGCTTTGGACCTAAGCTCAGCCTAAACTGTAGTCAATGTTAACCTGACTCGAACCTTCTCAGAACCTAAGTCACGCGATGTCTCGCATTTCACTTCGCTGCTGCAGTGATGTAACTTTATCTTCGATGTAGTGAGACAATACCTGCTTTTGTGCATCACTAAGGCGCAAACCGTGCTTTGTTCGACGCCACAACACGTCTTCCACCGTTTGAGCCCATTCGAAATTTATCAAATAATCTACTTCAGCTTGATATAACTGTGCACCAAAATCTTGACCTAACCCATCGACATTCGAAACGCCTGTCAGGAACTTGTGACAAAGCAGTCCGTATTGACGAACATAACGCTCGATTACCGAAGCTGACAACCAAGGATAGCTAGATTGCAGCTCGCTCTTCAGCGAGGCTTTATCAGAAAATGCGCCGCCAGGAAGAGGTACTTCTTTTGTCCACGCTTTTTTCGCTCGCGGAAAGCAAGAAACTAATTTATCTACCGCATGTTCGGCTAATTTTCTGTACGTGGTTATCTTGCCACCGAATATGTTGAGTAAAACAGGTTCGCCTGCTTGACCTTTAAGCTCAACTTTATAATCTCGGGTAAGCTCTTGCGCCGATGCATTTTTTTCCTCTAACAACGGACGAACGCCACTGTAGCTGTGAACAATGTTGTCGGTAGTAATTTTTGTTTTAAAGTAGGTGTTCACTATATCTACTAGGTAGTCGGTTTCTTCCTGTGAAATCACCGCGTCTAATGGGTTTCCTTGAAAATCTTCATCCGTTGTGCCCACTAATGAGAAGTCTTCTTCGTAAGGAATAACAAAAACAATACGACCGTCTTGGTTTTGGAGAATATAGGCTTCATCGGTGTCGTATAGTTTAGGCACAACAAAATGACTGCCTTTGACCATGCGCATTGCGTTAGGGTTTTTAATATCCACCAATCTGTCGAGGAACGATACCGCCCAAGGCCCTGCTGCATTAACAATCGACTTTGCCTTCACGGTAAACGTTTCACCTTGTTCGTTGCGTAAAACAACGCTCCACAATGCCCCCTCTTTCTGAGCACTCACACACTCAGTGCGCGTATGTATGGTAGCGCCTTGATCTTGCGCTGCTATAGCATTTAACACCACTAAGCGCGCATCGTCTACCCAACCGTCTGAATATTCAAAACACGTAGAAATATCTTTGACTAACGGCCCTTCACTTGATGTTTTAAGCTTTTTAGAGCGGGCAAGTAAGTTACGTTTGGCAAGAGAGTCGTAAAGGAAAAGCCCGATTCTTATCATCCACGCTGGGCGTAAATGCTTTTGATGGGGCAAGCGAAAGCGCAATGGCCACATTATATGCGGCGCTTTTTGAAGTAGCACTTCGCGCTCTGCAAGCGCCTCTTTTACAAGGCGAAATTCATAATGCTCAAGATAGCGAAGACCACCGTGTACCAGTTTACTGCTAGACGAAGACGTTGCGCCTGCAAGGTCACCTTTTTCGCATAAGGTGACTGACAGCCCACGACCCGCTGCATCTAGTGCAACACCAACGCCGTTTACGCCCCCGCCAACTACTAATACATCAACAATGTTACTGTCTTCTTTACTCTTGCTCATCACTTACCCTTTAAGAACGAATCGCCTATGTGCTCATTTGACAACCAAAAAGAAATCATGTCAACACAAAACGAACATAAACGAACATTAAAAGAAAAAGTAGATGAATTTATTCAGAGTGGCACACGAGGAAAAGGCAATAGCTCGATAGTTATGCTTTCACAAATTTGATGTTATTTTCTTCTATGATTTTTTTAATGGCTGGCGGTGGTGCTTGGTCGCAAACCAAGCAGTCAACTTGAGAGATATGACCCTGCTCAACCATAGCGCGGCGTTCAAACTTACTGTAATCAGCGGCTAAAATAACGTGCTGAGTATGCTCTAAAATGGCCTGAGATACTTTTACTTCACGAAAGTCGAAGTCGAGCAAGGCGCCATCAGCGCTAATTCCGCTGATACCGATAATGCCATAGTCCATTCTAAACTGGCTGATAAAATCGCAGGTAGCCTCACCAATGATACCGCCATCTCGATAGCGTACTTCACCAGCAGCAATAATGACTGAAAAGTCCTCTTTTGCAGATAAAATTGTGGCAACGTGAATATTATTGGTGACAACGTGTAAATTGCTGTGGTTGAGTAACTTAGTGGCAATTAACTCTGTCGTCGTTCCAATATTGATAAATAAAGACGCCCCATCTGGGATCATAGCAGCGACTGCGTCGGCGATTTTTTCTTTTACATCGCTATTTTGAGTCTTGCGCTCTTGATAGGGCGTATTTTCCCAGCTGCGATTTAATCCAGCGCCACCGTGATAACGACTGATCACACCCGTGTGAGCAAGCTGATTCAAATCTCGTCTAATAGTTTGAGGCGTAACGGCACAGGTAGACACTAAATCATCAATAGACATAAAACCGTGTTGCTTTATTAGCGCGATTATTTTTTCGTGTCGTTGTGTTTGGTTCATTATGCTCCCTAAAGTAGGTCACCCTACTGTTACCTGTACATGCCACTTTAATAGTATACGTGGTTCCTATGTAAGTTCATACGTTCGTTCGAACATCATAATGTTCGTTTTCGAAAACACAGCATTGTTAAATAGAAGTAAATGATGCAAACTCTATGAAAATTATTTTCAAAGGTGACAGTATGAGTCAGTATCTTCTTGCCATTGATCAAGGCACAACCAGTTCTCGCAGTATTATTTTTTCTTCTAGTGGCAAGATAGAAGCTGTCGCACAACAAGAGTTTTCTCAAAAGTACCCTAAAGACGGCTGGGTAGAACACGAACCAGAGGAAATTTGGGAAAGCGTTCTATTTACTCTTAGGAATGTTTTTAAAAAGTGCTCACTTGCGCCATCGGATATTGCCTCAATTGGCATTACCAACCAACGTGAAACCACATTAGTGTGGAACAAGTCGACAGGTAAAACGGTATACCCCGCCATTGTATGGCAAGACCGACGCACCGCTCAGCAATGCCGAGACTTAAGCAGTGATGAGGAGTTTGTCTCTTATATCAACTCCACCACAGGGCTTTTATTAGACCCCTATTTTTCAGCCACAAAAGTGGCGTGGATTTTAGACAACGTAGAAGGTGCAAGAGAACAGGCTGAAAACGGAGACTTGTTGTTTGGCACGGTAGACAGCTACTTGATATGGCGATTAACCGATGGTCAGTCGCACAAGACTGATGCCACTAATGCTTCTCGCACAATGCTATTTGATATTAATAAGCAGCAATGGGATAAACGTTTACTAGAGCGCTTTAATATTCCTAGCAGCATGTTACCAGAGGTAATGGATTGCGCCGCTGACTACGGCGTAATAAACGAGGAAATTTTAGGAAAAGCCATTCCTATACAAGGTGTAGCCGGCGATCAGCAAGCGGCGCTTGTAGGGCAGGCATGCTTTAAAAAGGGGATGGCGAAAAGCACCTACGGTACAGGTTGCTTCATGATCCTCAATACAGGTAACACTCCCCTTCAGTCTAAAAACAGACTGCTCACTACAGTTGGATATCGCATTAATGGTGAAACCACTTATGCACTAGAGGGCAGTATTTTTATGGCCGGAGCCACGGTTCAGTGGCTACGAGATGGTCTCAAGCTGATTGGCGATGCCGCAGAATCTGAGGCATTAGCGCAGCGTGCAAGACAAGACAATGGTGTGTTTTTGGTACCCGCCTTCACTGGATTAGGCGCCCCTTATTGGGATCCGGACGCCCGAGGCGCAATTTTGGGCCTTACCCGAGATACGGGTATCAGTGAAATTGTCGCAGCAGGCTTGCAATCAGTTTGCTATCAAACCAAAGATCTTCAAAAAGCCATGGAAAGTGATGGCGCGCGACCTACCAACATTCGTGTAGATGGCGGTATGTCTCAAAACGATTGGGTAATGGGCTTTCTTTCTGACGTACTAGGTGCAGAAGTTGAAAGACCCGAGGTCACTGAAACTACTGCACTAGGCGCCGCGTTCCTTGCTGGTTTGCAGCACGGTATTTTTGACTCCATCGATGACTTAACCCAGTGCTGGAAAAGCGACAGAGTATTTACTCCTCGTTTATCGAAAGCAGAACGGGATCAAGCCTATGATGGTTGGAAAGAAGCGGTAGAGCGAATTCGCTGTAACTAAAACTCCTTATTTTTCCAAATGTTAATAAAGCGTTGTAATAATATGTCCTTTTTTTGCGCAAAAAAAGTTTTTATAACATTGTAATTACATTGTCTTTTTGTGCTAGTATTGGAACCAAGGTAAACGTTTCACCTTTTACCTTATGAAAATTAGCGTATATTTTTCATGATGTTACAAAATTATAATTAGAAAAATATAGCACTCAAAGTGTAAAAGTAATGTTAACAAGCTCGAAGGCGCGCACTAACACGTAATTTGAGTGAAAAATACGTTAATACGTAGCCTACTCACGGAGAAAACACAGTGACACATAAAACAAACACATCACAATTCAGCCCAATGGCAAAACGCTCCCTATTGGGTGTTGCTATCGCTGCTGCCCTGCATTCGCCCATCGTGTTGGCGCAAGATTCTGCGTCACAAAATGTAAAAGATGCACCCGTTGAAATTATTGAAGTGCGCGGCATTGTTAGCAGTTTAAAACGCGCAATGGCCGACAAAAAAGAAAACCTAGCCGTTTCCGATGGCATCGCTGCTGAAGACTTAGGCAAATTTCCAGACCTTAACGTTGCAGAATCTTTGCAACGTATCACTGGTGTGTCGATAGACAGAAACGGTGGCGAAGGCCAACAAGTAACAGTTCGTGGTTTTGGCCCACAGTTCAACACAGTTTTAGTGAATGGTCGTCAGCTAGCAACCGATGCAGCTGGTCGTGCGTTTAACTTTGATATTCTGGCTGCTGACCAAATTACAGGTGCAAGTATTTATAAAAGTGCTGTTGCCAACCTACAATCTGGTGGTATTGGCTCAACAATAAATATCTCTACCGCCCGTCCATTCAACTACGATGGTTTCCAAGCGGTGGGTATGGTGAAAGGCATGTACGAAAGCCTTTCTGAAGAAACCTCGCCACAAGCCTCGTTTTTAGTTAGCAACACTTTTGCTGATGACAAATTTGGTGTTCTTCTTGCTGCTTCACATCAAGAACGCCAAGTTCAGATAAACCGTATTCAAACGGCAGGCTGGCGTCCAGGTCTTACTCTGTCTAACAGAAACGATGGCATTATTGCGGATAACGTATACCTTCCTCGAAACTGGGATCAGCTTGTTGATCAGCAAGACAGAACACGTACTAACGTTTCACTTGTTGCGCAATACGCGCCTTCAGATGACGTAACAATTACGCTAGACGGCTTTGTGTCTAAGTTCGAAGTAGACTCACAAGTGACAGATTTAGCATCATGGTTTGAGCCTGATCGCGTAGGCTCTGCACAAATCTCTGATAATGGAACTGCAATACAGTTCACTCAAGAAATTGACTTACACCAAGGTAGCGGTAACCCAGCGTCTGACTTTGTGTCATCAAGCCGTGGCGTTCGTGATGTGACTACTGAAGGCTTCGGTATCAACGTTGAATGGCAAGTAAGTGATGCATTATCAGCAACCTTCGATATCTCTAATTCAACAGCTGAAAACGACATTGCAGGCGAAGGCCGCTTTAACGTTGTAGGTATTATTAACAACTACTCGTTTGACGGAACTGGCAGTACGCCAACAGTTGCACACGATGGTTTTGGTAATGGCCAACTACCTGACATTTCTCTTAACCGTCTTCACTACAATGACTTAGGGAATACCCAAGCGACTGAAGATGAAGTGACCGAATACAAGGCAGACTTCACCTATATGTCTGACTCAGATGTGTTCCGCAAAGCTGACTTCGGTATTTTGTTATCTGAGCGAGAGAAGTATGTTTACCAAGAATTTGGTTCACAATGCGCATTCTGTGGTTACGCGACACCTGCGCCAGTTGATGAATTAAACATCCGTCCGTTTACTGCTCAAAACTTCTTCAGCGGACTAATTGATACATGGTACACCTACGATGGTGATGCATACCTTGACTTTTTAGCATCACAAGGTGCGCCAGTAATCCCAACATTACAGCCAAACTACTACAACATTGAAGAAGACGTAACGGCTCTTTACGCACAATTTGAGTTTGGCTATGACATTGGCGATATGCCGCTTACTATGAACTTCGGTGCTCGCTACGAAGAAACCGACGTTGCGGTATCAGCAGTACAAGCGTTCATCTCGGATGTTGTCCCTACCACCGATTTAACATTGTTTGCGAATAGATTTGCTCCGGCTAATGACATTACCGGTACCTCGTCGTACTCAAACTTGCTACCTAGCTTGAACGTGAAGTTAGAAGTGCAGGAAGATATGTTGGTGCGCTTCTCTCGCTACGACTCACTGACTCGTCCAACAATGGCACAGATGTCGCCAGCGACAACATTTAACGAGCCGCGTAGACAGAATCTACAGGCGAGTGGCGGTAACCCTGGGCTGCAACCTTTTGAAGCAGAGAACTGGGATCTATCGTTTGAATGGTACTACAGTGACGATTCAGTGTTCTCTTTTGCATTCTTCAGCAAAGACGTTCAAAACTTTATCGTAACGCTATCGGGTAATGAAATTTATTCAATGACTGATAGAAGCCCTGTAAATGGTTACCGTTGTGCTGAAGCAAACTGTGCTGAAGGTTTATCGTTAGACGCGCAAAACCCTGACCGCGATGTGGTTGCAGAGACTGAAGAATTGAACGGCGAGAGTGAGGTTTATACCGTTACTCGTCCTCAAAACGGTGAAACAGCAACAGTTAACGGTTACGAAATTGCGCTAACTCACATTTGGGATAACGGTTTCGGTGTTACTGCGAACGCGACTATCGTAAACAGTGACATAGGTGTGAGTGGCGACACTGCACAAACGTTTGCTTTACCTGGCCTTGGTGATTCGCAAAACCTCATTGTGTTCTATGAGCGTGACGCGTTCCAAGCCCGTGTTGCATTCAACAACAGAGAGTCATTCTTGTTTGCACTTGATAACACCTCTGTTGGCGGTGCTACTGGCGAGCCGGTGACTACTGAAACTTACGGTCAGTGGGATGTGAGTGCTAGCTACGACATCAATGAAAACTTCTCAGTATTCTTTGAAGGTATCAACGTGACTGAGGAAGAGCTTACTCAAGTGGGTCGCTTCCCAGATCAAATTTATTCAATTGAAGATAATGGCTCTCGTTTCGCGGTAGGTGTTCGAGGCTCATTCTAAAAGTATGTGTTTTGGCAGGGTGAAAACCCTGCCTTTTATTCACAAGCTTATTGGAAAATGAATAAGTTTATGAATAAATGTAGCAAAACAAATTGGCAGTAATCTCTCATGAATTTTTCGACCAACACATCATCCAAACAACGTATTGTCATTGTTGGCGGTGGCACTGCAGGTTGGCTAACTGCAGCCATTGTTGCGGCAAAACACAAAGTGGCGAAAGGTCAGTGTGGTTTAGATATCACCCTAGTTGAGTCTAGCGATATTCCTACCGTAGGCGTTGGCGAAGGTACTTGGCCTACCATGCGAAATACGTTGAAAGACATAGGGTTGTCAGAAAAAGAAGTATTCAAGCGATGCTCTGCAGCATTTAAACAAGGCGGCAAATTTGTTAACTGGGTAAATGGTAATGGCGACTTTTATTATCATCCCTTCACCGTACCGCTAGGGTATGGCCGTGTTGAAATGGCCCCTTATATTAATAACATTGCCGACTTTGCTAATACTACCAACTTCCAGCAGCACGTATGCGAGCAGAATATGGCGCCGCGCACGCTGAATGAAGAAGAATACAGTAGCGCACAATCAAACTACGCCTACCACCTAGACGCAGGTGCATTTGCCGACATGCTAAAGTCTTTTTGCAAAGAAGAGTTGGGCGTGCAGCATAAAGTTGCCACCGTTGAGCAAGTGTCGGCGACCTCTTCAGAGCATATAGAAAGTATTACGCTGGATGACAACAGTACGCTTCATGCAGACCTCTTCGTAGACTGCTCTGGTTTTCGCTCTATGCTGCTAGGCGAAGCACTTCAAGAGCCCGTAGTGTCTGCAAACGATGTACTGTTTAACAACTCTGCAATCGCGCTACATGTGCCTTACGAAGATGACTTTGAGATTAAGCCATACACGCAAGCTACCGCTCAGGAAGCCGGTTGGATATGGGATATTGGCCTCTCTTCTCGAAGAGGCGTGGGTCACGTTTACTCCACTGACTTTACCGATGATGGGCGGGCTGAAGAGTTGCTCCGTCGCTATGTGGGTGATGAAATGGGCAAGCTGAATGCACGTGTTATTCGGTTTGACTCAGGTTATAAAAAGAGAATTTGGAAAGGTAACTGTATCGGTGTAGGTTTGTCCGCCGGCTTTGTTGAGCCTCTAGAAGCCACAGCACTTATGCTAATAGAAATCTCAGCGAGGTATATTGCCGAGCAAATGCCTACGCCAGCTTCAGCAATGCCAATAATTAGCCAGCGCTTTAACAAGCAAATGCAGTACAGGTGGCAGCGTATTATCGACTTTTTAAAGCTGCACTACATTTTCAACCAACGTAGCGAGCCTTACTGGCAAGCCAATCGAGACATTGCGTCAATTCCTGATTCGTTGAAAGAAGATCTCGAAATTTGGAAGTATCGTGGGCCGCAAATTGCTGATTTTTCAGCAGCAATAGAACTATTTCCCGCTGCAAGCTATCAGTACGTGCTTTATGGAATGGGCTTCTCACCTGATTTCTCACTGCAGTCGCATTTCTATACCGAACGGGACTTGGCTGACAAAGTCATGAAACAGAATCAACTGATAACACAGCAAAAACTGAGTAGCTTACCGAATCATAGAGACTACATAGAGCAGTGGTTAGCTAGCTAAAAGAGAATAAGAATGCCAAATTTTGAAGTTTTAACTGCTGATAAACACAGCGATGTACGTGTCGACGAAGACAAGTTAGCCAAGACATTTGCTAACTTCCACTTAGTTAATATAGAGATTAAAGAAGCGGTTCAAGCCTCTAGTGAATACCCACTTTTTTTCAGTAAAGTGAGTAATCAGCAGCGCTGGACTATTTCGGCACTTTGCGGTTTTGCGCCGAAAGAAAACGTGTTTGAAACTCAAGGCACATGGCTTGCGCACGTTACACCGCTAAGTTTGCGTACCTTGCCATTTACCTTGAGTTTTGAAAGCGACCCCACTACTCCCGAAACCTTGTTGGATATGGATTCACCGGCAGTTGCAAAAAACAATACTGAAAAAGACAGTGGAGACGCCTTGTTCTTATCAAGTGGTCGTCCAACTGCTTATTTAGATAATAAACAAAAATTGCTCAAAGAGCGCGTTGATGCAATGCAACAAACTGCATCCTTGTTAAGTGAGCTTGCTGAGCTAGCGCTTATTCAACCTACCGACTTACTGATTGAATATGCAGATAAAACGCAGCAGCGCGTTGGCGGCCTAGCTATGCTTAACGAAGAACGGCTCCAACAGCTCTCACCAGAAACGCTCTCTGCTCTCAATAAGAAAGGGGTGCTCTCTGTTCTATTTAATATTCTGGGCTCAGTGTTTCAAATAAACCGTGTTATTAGGCTCCACAACACAAAATTCCCTACTCGCCTCATAAACAATGTGAAGTTCGAGATTAGCAAACCGTAATTTTTCTAGGAGTACGTGAATGTTTTCCAGCACGATTCAAGTGTCTGTTTTTGTGTTCGTTACCGCGCTAATTGGTTTTTTAACGTATTTGAGTTGTCGTGGACAAAATAGAAATGCGCAAAACCAAAACCGTGAGTTCTTTCTTGCCGGTGGCGGATTAGCTTGGTATTTCATAGCGGGCAGTATTACGTTAACAAACTTAAGTACCGATCAACTTGTTGGTATGAACGGAAACCAAATGGCGCTTCTCTCGCTGTGGGAGTTTTCTGCGGTGGTTGGTTTATTTGTACTAGCAAAAGTGTTTCTTCCTGTTTACTACAAATTTAAATGTACTACGACTACCGAATTGCTAGAGCTTCGCTATAACGATAAGCACATTCGTGCAGTGATCAGCGTATTATTTTTTGCGGGCAGCGCACTTATCTTTTGTCCTGCGGTCATTTATTCTGGCTCCCTATTTATGCAATCAATGTTTAATGTAGAGCTACCATTGATGTATATCGCAGTTATCTTTGTGGTTGTTGGCGCACTGTATGCCATCTTTGGCGGCCTTCGAGCTGTTGCCGTTTCAGATACTTATTCCGGTGTTCTGCTGCTTACCATGGCGGTAATTGTTTTAATTCTCGCGTTACAAGCCATTGACTACAACTTCGACGGTATTCCACAAGAGCGCCTTACGCTTATCGGCGACAATGACTCCCCTATTCCATGGCACACCCTGCTAACAGGCATGATTTTTATTCAAATGTTTTACTGGGGTACGAATCAGGTAATTACGCAACGAGCGATGGCCGCGCCATCGTTAAAAGAGGCGCAAAAGGGTGTATTCGCCGCAGCAGGCATTCGTTTATTAATTGTTCCTGCAATCATCGTGATTCCTGGCATAGTGTCTTACAAGCTGTTCGGCGACATTGGCGATAGTGCCTACGGCAAAATTGTAGCAACCGTGTTGCCAGACTGGTTATCCGGCGTATTTGCTGCGGCAATGGCGGCGGCAGTACTGACTACCTTTAACAGTAACCTGAACTCAGCCACTGCGCTTTATGTTTGCGATATTCATGAGAGTTACGTTAACAAAACGCCTAACGTACCTAAATTAAGCGGTTACGTTACTGTATTACTGTGTTTAATTTCATTAGCGCTGATTCCTGTTTATCAGCAGGCCGACAGTATTATCAATCTAGTACAGAAACTTTATGGCCTATTAAGTATGCCAATTCTTTCTGTGTTCATTGTTGGTCTCTTGTTTAGAAACGTTCATGCGTTTGCTGCTATTGGTGCTGTTACTTTTGGCGTTTCTTTTTATGCATTTGTCAGTTTTGAAGCATCGCCGTTTTACGCACCATTTGGCTTGCATTATATCCACCTCATGTTTGCAACGCTTATAGGCTGTGTGTCATTCGCACTCATTGTGAACAGGGTCATCTTTAAACAAAAAGCAGAATTTTCAATGGCGTTAAACAGCGATAGTCCCTTTGAAGAAAGCACTATTGAAAATCAAAGTACTGTTGAAAACAAAAACGCCTAGCTTTTCTGTAAGTATCTTTTAAGAGGGTACGCTGCGTACCCTCTTTTGTTTATCAAGCGATGCATTAACTATGCTTTGTTGTTGCTAGAGACCTTTTGCGCTGGCTCGACGTTATTGCCACGTACTATTTCGCGCTCTTTTTCGCACAATGGATAGCTAATCCGCCAGCATCTTTGCTCAACCTATTTTTAACGTCGAGGTTTATATGTCGTCTTCACCTTCATTTGTAAGATTATGTAATGAGTTCACAACGCTCATCTTTGACTGCCAAGGCCGTATGCCAAAAGTCATCTATTACGGCGCCCCACTCAGCGATTCCACAACGCCTGAAATGCTCAGCATTTTAAACACCCGCCAAGAAGCCAAGTGTGCACCGGTTATCGAGCCTCCTATCAGCTTGGTGCCTACTCATGGTGAAGGATGGACCGGACAACCAGGCCTTGAAGTGTCTGGCGATAAAGACCAATGGTCTGCCGGCTTTAGCCTTGTAGAAACAAAACAGAACGGCACGTCAGTAGAATTTGTTGGTGAAGACCAACATAGAGGCATGCAGCTAGTTACAACAGTGAGTTTAGACGCCAATACTACCGTAGCGTCCTTTTGCTCGCGTATAGAGAATACGGGGCAAACAGCGCTTCACCTTGGCTATTTAAATGCTGCAAGCCTACCGCTTCCCACATTGGTTAATAAAATTAAAACCTTTGAAGGTAGATGGTCAGCAGAATTTCAAACAAGCGATCACGACCTCTTTTTTGGCAGTTACGTGAGAGAAAACCGCCGCGGTAAAACCTCCCACGACACCTTCCCAGGCTTAATTGCCTACCCTCAAGGCACGGGGGAATTGCAGGGTGAATGCTACGGCTACCACTTAGGTGCATCAGCCAATCACAAATTGCGTGCAGAGCTTATGGCTGATGGTAGAAGCTATGTGCAGTTCGGCGAATTATTGTTCCCAGGTGAAGTCGTACTTAGTGAAGGTGAAAGCTATACTACCCCCGTTTTGTACACCGGCTTTGGCAGTGATGGTTTCTCTTCTCTTTCACAGCAGTTTCATCAATATATACGCAGCAATATTTTACAGCACAGCGCTGAGTCTAAGCCTCGCCCTGTGCATTACAACACGTGGGAAGGCATCTATTTCGACCACGACGAAGCTACCTTAAAAGCCCTTGCTGACAAGGTGGCGCCATTAGGGATTGAGCGTTTTGTGCTTGATGACGGCTGGTTCAAGGGGCGACGCCATGACAAAGCAGGCCTTGGCGACTGGTTTGTGGATGAAGAGATATATCCAGATGGGCTTGACGGGTTAATAGACCACGTAACGGGGTTGGGAATGGAGTTTGGTATTTGGTTTGAACCTGAAATGGTGAACCCAGATAGTGACCTGTATCGCAATCATCCTGAATGGGCACTGCAAAGTGAAAACAATCCTCACGTGCCGTTTAGAAATCAGTATGTTCTCGACTTGACCAACACCGACGTTGTTGAATATCTGTATAAGGTGATTACCGATATCCTCGCCACCTACCCTAAAATTAGCTACATTAAATGGGATATGAACCGCGACGTTAATCACCCTGGCAACCTGCACGGCAAGCCTGCCATGCATGGCCAAATTGCAGCGCTATATTCGCTAATCGACCGCGTAAAAGGCGCACACCCAGGGCTTGAAATTGAGAGCTGCTGCTCGGGCGGTGGACGTATCGACTTAGGCATACTTCCTCATACTGACCGCTTTTGGACCTCAGATTCAAACGACGCCTTAGACCGACTTTACATTCAGCGTGGCTGCTCATTCTTTTTCCCCTCAGAGGTAATGGGTGCCCATGTAGGCCCGCGTGACTGCCACATTACCGGTAGACACTTACCCATCGAAATTCGTTCTGCTGTAGCGATGTTTGGCCACATGGGTATTGAAATGGACCCTCGTGAACTGACTGAGCACGAAGAAAGCGTACTTACCGACGCCATTTCACTCTATAAGCGCATACGTCCCCTTACTCATAGCGGCGACTTGTTCCGCATGGATGACGATGGCCTAAACGTTAAGTTTGGTTATGTGTCTAAGAATAAAGAGGAAGGTGTTTTTGCTTATAACAGTGTGCAAGAAACCCGTCGTACTACCCCTACTCGCTTCTACTTTGCTGGGCTAGATGCCAATAAGCAATATACGGTGGAACGAGTGTGGCCTGGGGTACTCAAAGAGTACACGCCCTCTATCTTACAGCAGCTAGAAGGAAAGATTTTTACCGGTGAGGTGTTGATGAAGTACGGCATGCAGTTACCCGTGCTTTTCCCAGAAACAGCGCTTATCTATTCAGTGAAAGCGGTGTAAATCGAAAAAACTAACAGCCTGAACGTTATGTTTACTGCGTTCAGGCCGTTTTTGATAAAACCGCTTTAAGCCCGCTTTTTAATCTTCTTTTTTAACGCTTTCAGAATTTTTGCAAAGCGTTCGCCCTCGTCTCCATTGATAAGCGCCAGCGTACTTTTCGCTTTCTCAATGTCATTGGCATTTAAGCGAAGCTCTGCGAGTCGCAAATGGGCCCAGTTTGCACTTGGCAGGCCTGCTGTATCGATATTCGTCGTATTGAAGCCATCAATATACTGCTCTAATGCAGCAATGCCGGTATTGGTAAATTTGTCGCTGTTTAACGCTACTTGGCCAATGCGGTATTTGCCGTACAGCAAATTGCTTTCGCGCTGTTCGTACTCGTCCCATTGCGCCGAATCTTTGCTTTCTACGCTTGCTACCGACATATCCATTAGTGGCGACAGCGCTTCAAAAGCGTGACTGTATTTTTCAGCAGATAAATAGTGACTGCCTAATTCAAAGTTAGCTCGTAAGGTCGAGGCCTCATTCTGTGCAAGAGCGTCGTAAATAGCACGTGCTTGGTCTTCTTTATCGTCTTTGAGGTAGAAGCTAGCCAAAGCAAATTGGCCTTCAACGCTATCAATTGTGGCGATCTTTTCTGCCAACTTTTTCGCTTCATCCATATCACCACCGGCTATGGAGGGAGCAACTAAATGAAATTGCATCAGGGCGCGATATACCGCAATCTCCTCAGGCGCGATAAC
The DNA here is from genome assembly GCF_027257845.1 of Alteromonas sp. BMJM2. GTDB lineage: Bacteria > Pseudomonadota > Gammaproteobacteria > Enterobacterales > Alteromonadaceae > Alteromonas. The sequence continues at coordinate 82,382 of NZ_JAPVOT010000003.1, forward strand.
AATTGCTTGCTCTAAACTGCTTTTGGCTTTTTTTGCATAACCCAAAGCTGAAAAGATGCTGCTTGAGGCTTGTGCTCCCATCACGTTGGCATGGGTATGAAAGGCACGGTAATCGTTGCCGTAGCTTGCTATAAACTCTTCAGCTACTTCTTCGGCATCGTCTAAGTCTGTGTTCATTAGTGCTGAAATCAGCAAATTATATTGTTCAGGGCTTTTACCTTTTACGTCCTCCAGCTTATCAATAACACGCTCCCAGTCTCCTTGGCGGGCATACATTTCAAGGTTGGTAAGCTCTGCACTCTTCGCAGACGACGTTGATACTGAGCTATCAGCAGCGAATGATGTACTCAATGGGGTGATTGATAGCATGGTTGATAAAAGGGCAGCGCATGCTAGTTGCGATGCAGGATAATTCAATTTCATAGCAATTCCTTTTGGGGAAATAAGGGTGTCGAGACACTGTCACAGCAATGGTTACTGCACACTAAACTTGATGCATTGTGTGCTAGATATTAGGTTGGTGCTTACACTCATATTGACTCTGTTTACATTAACCTATGCTGAACAATATTCCAGCAATTAGTTGTAACAAGAGTTATACCAGTCGGCGATTACGAAGATTTTAAGTCTCGCTGAGTGGGGAATTATCTATGCGGACTGGTATTACCGTTTCGCAAGAGAAATAAACGAACAAGAAAGGCATAAAAAAAGGGGCTCATAGTAAAGCCCCTTAGCGGGTAACAAACAAACTCTCTAACAAAGAGTTTTTAAAACAGAATCACTTTCCGCCTTTTCCTTCCATAAGCAACCCTAACGCCCAGCGGTTATCGAAACCTTTCCAAGGCGCAGGCGTTTCTCCGCCGCTTGGTACCTGGTCACTACTGCCCGTTACTTCTAAAAAGGCACAGTAATCTGGCATGGCTTTTACGTGGCAGTTCATGAGCGCTAAAGCAAAGTGTTCGTTTATGGCATTGAGCTTTTGCTCTTCCCATGCGGGCTCGATGTAACTACCCAAGTCGAACTCACTGCCATACGCTTCTTTAGGTGCCGGGTGAGGTGCAACATTATGACGTGCGTTTTTAATGGTTAGTAACTTGGCATCTTTATTCGTTGTGTGATCAAACAACCAACGAATGCCATCGTAGCCTGATATATCATCGTTATCACCAGCGACAAACAGCACAGGTACGTCAATGTTAGATAGGGACTTTGTATCAAACAACTGCTGTTGTCCGCCCCAAGGCGCAAGAGCTAAGGCAGCTTTCCATGCTGGTAATGTGTCATCACTTGAAGGCTTGCCACCTGCGCACGTATTTAAGGCCGCTTTTACCAACTGAACTGTTGCAGGGTCTTGTGTACCGGTAAAAGTGGCAGCCGTAGTATCGTTAAACGCGTAACACCCTCCCACTGTGCTCATTGCGCCAAACCCACCCATTGAATAGCCAATCACTCCAGCGCGAGTTTCGTCAACGTCGTCGGCAAAAAAGCCGTGTTGAGCCACCGCATTAAGCGTGAACACCTGATCTCGTGAACGATTTAATAGCGTGCTTGGAAAACCACTGTATGGGCTTTCTGCAAAGTTAACGTCTTTGTTTGTTGAGTCTGTATGGTCTATAGCAGCCACAACATACCCATGAGATGCTAGATGCTCGCCAAGATAATGCATCAGCGTACGGTAGCCGGTATAACCGTGAGAGATGACTACGATAGGATAATTTTCGTCCGTCGCCATAATAGGGGCATCGCGATAAGCATCGGCTTGAATTTCAAACGTCTTACCGCTGCGTGTTTCATCACTATATACGGCTAATTTTGACTCTGCTAAGTCAGTTGATTGAGATGCGGGATACCAAACCTCGAGGGTTAACTTCCGCTTTACCATCTCTCCTGACATTGTCATTGCCGCTTCGGGGTAAGCCACTTCAATAGTTTTTACCCCTACCGATAGGTCACCACCCTCGCTAAGCTCGGGCATAACATCAGCTGGGAAATCTTTGTAAACAGTTTGCGCAGGAAATGCAGTCGCAGAAAAAGTAGTAGTAACGAGCATTACGCTCGCACCGCAGAGTAGGGATAACGTTTTCATAGTTTGCTAATAGCTTGTTAATTAGTAGGCGTAGCCATATTACTTTATTGGCATCAACAAGCAAGCAAGCCGCTATTCTTTTCATTAATTGTTACAACTAAGTTATTTCTATTGGATATTAACAGCGCCCCAAAAAGGTAAACGTATTACCTCTTACCGGCTTTTTGAGTAAAAGTACGGTCAAAATAGCCGTGTCGGTGATGGTGCGACATTGGAAATATGAATTTGAGAACGGGAGAGTGTGAAACTAAAACCTTAAGAAGCGAGCAGTGTGGGCCGTGAGCAGTGATAAAACGATGAAGCAATAGAGAACCTGGCTCCTGTTTACGTAGTGCACAATTTGCCAAGTCAATAAATGTGCTGCGTACTTCAGGACGGGACAGGAGACGTAAAAAAGCCCAGCTTAGCTGGGCTTTTTAGCAATGTCTTCAAACTAAACTCAATCCTAATTCAGCTTTTCGCGCTGAAGTAAGCCTGCCTTAATTAGAAATTAAACAGACCTTAAGTACTAGTCAGAATGGAATATCGTCGTCAAAGTCAAAGTCTGGCTCAGCCATTGGTGGAGTTTTAGGCTGAGGCTGATTACCACCTTGAGGAGCAGCTTGATTGAAACCGCCGCCTTGGTTTTGGTTGTAACCACCTTGTTGACCGCCTTGCTGCTGACCGCCCTGAGCTGGTGCTTGATTATAGCCACCGCCCTGGTTCTGGTATCCGCCGCCTTGGTTATTTTGTTGACGTTGGTAACCGCCGTTACCACCACCAGCTTCACCGCCGCGACCGCCAAGCATTTGCATTTGGTCTACGATGATCTCTGTGGTGTATTTGTCATTGCCTTGCTGATCCTGCCATTTACGGGTTTGCAATTTACCTTCTACGTAAATCTGCGAACCTTTTTTCAGGTATTCTCCAGCAATTTCAGCCAAGCGACGATACATAGTGAGTCTATGCCATTCTGTACGCTCTTGCGGTTGCCCTTGTTGGTCTTTCCAGCTTTCGCTGGTTGCAAGACTCAGGTTCGCAACGGCGTTTCCGTTCGGCATGTATCTTACTTCAGGATCATTACCAAGGTTTCCTACAAGAATTACCTTGTTCACGCCTTTCGTTGCCATTGATGTCTCCTGTAACGTGTTTATTGGCTTGCTGCGTTGTAACGCTTATTTTAAAGCGCCGCTATTTCGACTTCATCAAAGTTCGACAGCAACAAGCACGAAAGTTCATAGTTTTGAGCCCTGTAGTATATCGTATTTTTCCAGGGAAAAATGAAGTTTTTGTCGATGCATTTATTCACAAATAAACGCTATCAAAGTTTCTCATTTCCGTCTTCTGAACTTTCGCTCTGTTTAACTAGGCTCTTTTTAACAGTGCACTTTCAACCGTACTCGTTCTAGAAGCGTGTGTGAAAGCTTACTCCATCACCACCACGCGCTGTAAAAAGCGATAAGTATGAGTACCACTGCAATAGCCGCGAAATTAAATCCTTTAGTGGTATCAAACTGCACATCAGAGAGCTCTACGGCATTCTCGTGTACACCTCTTTTCTCCATAAGAGAGACGATGACAGCCACCGCTACGCACAGTAAAAATACAATACCTACTCGGTCAATAAACGGAAGCTCGGGCCAAAACTGCCTAAACACGATGCTTAAAATAAATGAGCCCAGTGCCGCAAGCAGCCCGCCATTAGCCGCAGTGTGTTACCGCAGGCAAAAAAAAGCCGCTATCCAATGATGCGGCTAAGGGACACAAATAAGCGGTCAAAGATGGGGAAATAATTTATGCAAAGGCCCCCTGTGTGGCAGTGCATACGTATATATCAGCGTGATAATTCGTCTCATCAAAGTACTTATCAGCCACTAATTGTTTCACAGCATCAACAGTATCTGTTGGAACTAGCGCAACAACACATCCTCCAAAACCGCCTCCGGTCATACGCACGCCGCCAGTAACACCAAGTAACTCATCAATGATGGTGACAAGGTAATCAATTGGGGGCACCGTTATTTCAAAATCGTCTCGCATAGACACATGAGATTCGGCCATGGCCTTACTCACCGTTTCAATGTCACCTATTTTTAAAGCGTTACTGGCTGACAAGGTTCGCTTGTTTTCGGTAATAATATGTTTAGCTCTGCGGTATACCACCTCGGGCATATGCGGCTTTGCAGCTTCAAGCATATCAATATCGGCTTCGCGCAATGAGGGTACACCGAGTAATGACGCCCCCTGCTCGCACTGCTGACGGCGAAGGTTGTATTCACTGTCTACCAGGCCGCGCTTCACGTTTGAGTTTATGATGACAATTTGATGGCTGTCAGGCAGCGGTGAGTGTTGAATTGACAGCGACTGACAATCGAGCAACATGGCTTTGCCTTCGTTACCCATTGCCGAGATAAGCTGATCCATAATGCCGCATGAGCAGCCCACAAAGGTATTTTCCGCTTTCTGACCTAGAAGTGCGGCCTTCACGCCATCGAGAGGCAACTGATATAGGGCACTCATTGCTTTTAGTACTGCAACTTCAAATGACGCGGAAGAACTTAAGCCAGCACCTTGAGGCACATTACCCGTGACTAATAAATTGGCACCACCAAATGCGGGAAAATCCTGCTTAAGTACTTTAACCACACCGCGAACATAGTTTGCCCAACCTTGCTCGTCATCATAGTGAATATCATCAAGGCCGAACGTATTTTGCTGATTCTCATAGTCCATTGCGGTGACAACAATGTTGTTATCGCTTCGCTTTGATGCCGCTACCCAGGTGCCAAAATTAATGGCCGCAGGAAATACGAAGCCGCCGTTGTAGTCGGTATGCTCGCCAATTAAATTTACGCGACCTGGTGCGTGAGCTATCAGTGTCGGTTCTTCTGCAAAGCTTTCTTCAAACGCTGAAGAGAGTATTTGATTATCCATTTACATTCTCATGTTTTTTATAGTGCACGCTGGAAAGTGCCTTCAATCTATCTGCGGCTTGTTCTGGCGTTAAATCGCGCTGGGCCTCGGCCATCATTTCATACCCAACCATGAACTTACGTACACTCGCAGAACGAAGCAGTGGCGGGAAGAAATGCGCGTGTAACGTCCATTCAGGATGTTCTTGTTTATCAAATGGTGCGCTATGCCAGCCCATAGAATATGGAAATGACGTTTCAAACAAATTGTCATAGCGCGCGGTTATATCGCCAATAATTTGCGCTAGAGAAAACGATTGTTCGTCGGTTAATTTGTGCAGTGCTGTTACATCAAAGCGAGGCAGTAACAATGTTTCAAACGGCCATGCAGCCCAATACGGCACTACTACTATCCAGTCATCGTTTTGACATACAACGCGCTCTTGCTTTGCAACTTCTTGCTCAGCGTAGTCTAACAACAAAGGACGTTTGTGCTCGTTGAAATAAGCACTTAATTGTACAAGCTTTTTAGCCGGATCTGTCGGCACATGCTGCTGCGCCCATACTTGTCCGTGAGGGTGAGGGTTAGAGCAGCCCATCATCGCGCCCTTGTTTTCAAATACCTGAACCCATTGATATTGTTGACCTAGCTCCTCTGTCTGTGATTTCCAGCATGCTACAACGTCTGCACGCTCTTGGTCTGTCAATTCAGGAAGGGTTTTGCTGTGATCGGGAGAGAAACAAATAACTCGGCTACAGCCCTGTTCAGTTTCGAACTGAAAAAGCCCTTTTTTCTCGCTCAACACAACCGTATCTTTCTTGAGCGCAGCAAAGTCGTTTTCAAAAACAAAAGTGCCAGCATAATCAGGGTTTACCTCGCCGTTAACACGGGTATTGCCCGGGCATAAATAGCAGGTTGGATCGTAAGACGGCTTTTGCTCATTGTTAGGCTCTTCCGACTGCCCTTGCCATGGTCGTTTCGCGCGATGCGGCGATACCAAAACCCACTCACCTAATAGGGGGTTGAATCTGCGGTGTGGATCATCTGACGGATCGAATGGGCTTGCCATAGTCGCTCTCTATAAAAATGCGTTTTGTGGGCCGGTCACTAAGCCTCAGTGGCAAATAATGCGTGCGCCATACACAAAAGGTTAAACGTTTACCCAAAATAATATATCAATGCTCTCAATTTATCAATGTTCGAAGAAGGAAAAATAAATGTTAATTAAAATAACATTTAGTGCCTATTCGATAGTCACGTATGTACAGCCCCTTTAATACGACCACGTTCATTTTGTTACCGAGAAAGCGTAACGAATCTCCATGTCTAAAGGAGAATCTGGCGTAACGATACAATTTGGAAAGTGAGGCTTGTTCGGTGAATCAGGGAAAAACTGAGGCTCTAAACACAATGCGCCCATTTGCTGCTGCGTTTTTAGATTACCTGTATAGAACTGCAATCCTGGCAGATTGGTATACAGCTTCATGGTAAGCCCAGTGTCGCTGGCGCTCACTTCAGCTTGTGGCTGGGTGTTAGCACTTTGGCGCAGCACGTAGTTATGGTCGTACCCCCCTACTTTCTCAAAGAGTTCAGACGACGGCATATCATGTACATTCTTTCCTATTTGAGTGGGCACTCTAAAATCAAAGGGAGTGTCGTTCACAGCAACAAACTCACCGTTTGGTAGCAATGTACTATCCGCATCGGTCACTTCATCTGCAGCGATAGTCAATACCGTGCTTTCTACTGAGCTATCATTACTTAATGTGAAGTAGGCGTGTTGAGTAAAACTGAGCGGGGTTGCTTTATCGGTCGTTGCTTTTATACGTAGGCTAAGCTCATTGTCATTATTTAGGGTATAGCAGGCGGTTACCGCTACATTGCCAGGAAAGCCCCCTTCCCCATCGCCGCTAAGTAGCGTTAACGTGACACTAGCGCTCTGGTCATCACAATGGGTTGACGAGGCCCAATTGCGTTTGTGAAAACCGGCATTGCCACCATGAAGGTTATGCTCACCGTTGTTTTTATCAAGGTGATAGGTTGTGCCATTAAGACTAAAACACCCATTGCCAATGCGGTTAGCGTATCGCCCTACAATAGCACCGCGATAACTCTCATCGGCCATGTACTCATCTATGGTGTCGAAAGTTTGAATACAGTGTTTAGGCGCGTTATTGGCATCAGGCATAGTAATTTCTTTAATGATACCGCCTAAGCTTAATATTTTAACTTCCATGTTGTTGGCGTTCGATAAGGTAAACATACTCACTTGTTCATCACTTAGTTGACCGCTCGCTTTTCCGCTCATTTTACCGAAAGCCGACACCTGAATATTCATAACCCTATTTTCGCCTTTTATACTTACGTCAACACCACTGAACACACTGTAACAGCGCAACCTGTTTTCAAAGGGTATACGTTTTCAACAATTATTTGTAGCGCACGGGATAACATTTTGTATTTAAGTGCCGCTATTGAGTCAGAGTTATTCACTTACGTTTGAAACACAGTTTACCGCCTTGATGAAAGCCCTAACTAACGGGTTGGAAATTTATCAATTTTTGTAAATATAATGTACGCTATAGGCATTATTTGGCCCTACTGACTGTGCTTTTACAGCCTTTTTACTTTTAAGTGTCACCGTCAGCGAGCCTATCGTTAAAAATAAAAATAGAATTGCGAAAACGAAATGGCAACAATTAAAGATATAGCTCAAGCGGCAGGGGTTTCACTTGCCACAGTGTCTCGCGTAATTAACGACGGACCCAAAGTAGGTAGCGATACGCGAAAACGCGTGAAAAAGATAATGGAAGAGATGGGTTATCGCCCTAACGCCAATGCACGAGCTTTGGTAACAAAGAAAAGCGCATCGCTGGGGGTTGTGATTGCCGAATTACACGATCCGTTCTTCGCCATGCTGGCTCACGGTGTTGAATCTGTTACTCGCAAGAACAATGTCCAAATACTATTAAGTGCAGGCTCAATAGAAAAAGAGACAGAATTACGAGCTATAGAAACTTTGTTAGAGCATCGTGTTGAAGCCATGGTGGTCCACAGCAAGGCCCTTGATGATAAAACCCTCGTAGAGTTCTCAAAACAAGTGCCAGGCTTTGTACTCATTAACCGATATATTCCTGAAATCGCCAATAGATGCGTATGGCTAGACAATGTTACCGGTGGACGTTTAATGGCTGAATATGCGATTAACCAAGGTCACGAACACGTGGCGGTTATCAGCAGTCAGTACCGAATAGACGATCCTAATCAACGGCTTGAAGGTGTTCGCACCGCTATAAAGCACGCCAACCTAGTATTGCCTGAAAGCATGATTGAGTATGCAACGCCAGATCAAGAAGGTGGTGAACTTGCAATGCAGAACTTATTGGCCACAGGCGCTAAATTTACCGCCGTATTGGCCTATAACGATGCTATGGCGTCAGGTGCCATGACAATGCTACAAGACCACGGTATTGCGGTACCAGAACAGGTATCTGTAATGGGTTACGACGATGTTTTGTTAGCCAAATATTGCCGCCCCAAACTCACCACTTTGCGCTATCCTGTTGAAATGATGGCCTCAAAAGCTGCCGAGCTTGCCCTTAAGTATGCATCGGGGAAAAAGCCAGAAGAAGGTTTAACCTTTAAATACACCCCTACGATTATTAAACGAGATTCTATAGTCAGGGTGTAAGAATCTACTGCTTGTAACGAATAATTTCAGATTGCGAGAGCATTAACTTTATACTTAAGTCTAATGCAAGATTGGGAACACCAGTCATTATGGTTATCCCCAAGATGATAAAGCTATTGATCCTTCAACCAATTACGATCAAATCCACCAGCGATCTACAATAATTTTGCTACAGCTATTGATTTTACTAGCATAACGTGATCGGATCAGTTGAGCTTGCTTGATCTCGATCGCTTACTTTCATTGACTGTTAACATAGTTACCAACAAGGTTTTCCACTATTTATCCACAGGCAAAAAGTGAAATAACGCGCTGTTGTTTAGTCTGATAGTTGAATTATGAAACGCCGATATTCAGTAATCGCATATGCTGAACTTAATGTGGCATTATGCGTTGCATCAGGAATAACAGAGATGTGCTTTTTCTCACTCGCGCTGTCGGCAAGAAGTTGTTCGCTGATTACTTGAGGAGTAATTTTATCCTTGGCACCGACGAGTAACCAGAGCGGACCATCAAAATGCCTGAGAATGGGCGCAATCTGCATACTGTGAACTTCATCGTGCAGCTTCATTGCAGTAAATGAATTAGAAAAGCCTGGCACCATATTGGCGATTAAATCAGATATATTATTGAATGCCCCGTCTAATACCAACCCATCTATTTGCCTGTTAGCAGCCACATAACTCGCAAAATAACTTCCAATACCCCGTCCGTGGACAATAGTTGGTACAGACTTATCGAAGGTATTTTTCACATAATCGAATTGCATTAATGCGTCTTTTTTAATCGCATTAATACTGAGCTTGTCGGCCTTTTCACTCGCACCAACACCTTGATAGTCAAGCCATAGGATATTGGCGGGTAGCTTACCTAACTGGTGTATCACGTTGTTATTTTCAGACACCGTCATTCGGTTATCAGCAAAGAACAGAATATTAATAACGGGCTTAGCATAAGAAACCGCAACGCCTCGCAGAGTTTCTCCACCCGCATTTTCAATCTCTACAATACTAATTCCAGCAGCCACTTTGTCTTTTTGAATGGCGCTGTGAAGTCGTGTCGTATCTAACGGTTTTTCTTTGGTATCTTGGTAAAAGAACGCGCTCGGAGAAACGTTGATAGCGCATCCAGCCAAAAATACGCTTAAGGCTAGGCAAGATAAAAAGGATAATAAGGCAGGTTTAAAAGCCATGGGGAAGAACTGTCCGTGTTTTTGTATAATTTATTAAAGCAAAGTACCTGCAGCTTCACAAGCCAAACAGCCATGAGAAATATTTCACGTTCGCTGTGCACCTGCTAAGTAGTGGCTACATAAGACCTACGTCTCTTTGCAGCTAGACTGCACCTAGAAAGTACTCAGACAGCACCTAAACCGCTAGTACAGCACGCGCTTTCACGGCATCAAAGTCTCTATTTACTTTTAAATACGCTGCGCCATTTTCTGCATTCAATGTGACTTCCAAGACCCCCGGTACGGCTAAAAGCGCTTCTTCAAGGGCTTGTTGCTTATTGCTATCATGTCGCTTATTGGCATCAAGCAACACGTCTGAACGTAGCCCGTTTAACATCACGCGTTTCACTGGGCTCACCTCTTTGAGGCCGCTTATAACGAAAATCCAAAGTAGTGTACTTAATGCTCCAACCAGATACGCCACATTAGGAGACCAGATATCAGTGACAACACCCGATACCATCCCACCTAAAAAGGCACCAAAAAACTGAAAGCTAGCGTAAATCCCCATGGCGGTTCCTTTTTGACCGGCAGGGGCAATGCTCGATACTAAAGCAGGAAAATTTGCCTCTAGGTAATTAAAGCCGGTAAAGAAAAGAATGACCGCTGCCGTCGTTAGCCACCAGCTATTGCCATTTACGCCAAGGGCTAAAAACGCACTTCCCATAAAAACGACACCCAGTAGTAATAACCATTTAGGCGTGCGCCCTCTTGCAATTCCCATCATTACAATAAGCCCTAAAATGGACACACCTAAGACGGGCAGGTACATGCGCCAATGCTCACTCAGCGTCATATCAAAATTGGTTAAGGTAACGGGTAGCTGCACAAACAACAGCGTTATCAACATATGCAGCACGAGAACGCTCACGTTCAAACGCCACAGTTGCGGGGAAAGCATTAAATGACGAAGCTGGCCTTTTTGAGGAAGTGTATCGCCACTGCTGAGTGGCTCAGAGTTCGGTACTACCCATTTTACTAATGGCATACACAGCACGGCTAAAAGACCTGTTACGGCAAAAACGCCCGCTAAGCCATAGTGATTTGCAATTAAGGGGCCGATGATAACAGCGAGATAAAACGAAAAACCGATAGCAATACCAATAATTGCGAGCACTTTTGCTCGCTGGCTTTCTCTGCTTACATCGGTGGCAAGTGCCATAATAGCGCCAGCAATAGCTCCCGCGCCTTGTAAAATACGCCCGACAATCATCCATGCCATGGTGTCGGCGTTGGCAGCGACAAAACTACCCACCGCAAACACACTAAGACCCAACAGAATAACGGGTTTACGACCCCATTTATCAGACATCATGCCCATGGGGATTTGCAATGCCGCCTGTGTCAGACCGTAGCCACCCACTGCTAAGCCTACCAACAAAGGAGAATAGTCTGGATAGTCCATCGCAGCCACAGCCAAAACAGGCATGACCATGAAAAGGCCCAACATACGTAAAACATAAACAGATGCCAGCGCAAGCGCCGCGCGTAATTCCAAAGCGTTCAAAGCGTCTGAGTTCCTCAAAGTTTACTGAGCCAAAACAAGGTCGCGAAGTGTAGCATAAATTGTGGATGTGCCCATGTAGGTTAAAACTGATTAATGTAATCGTCAAAGCGAAAGACAGGGTTTATCAAGTCTGCTTCTTAGTGCAATTAAGCTCTTCACAAATCAAATGAAGGTGATCTCACCCGCTTTCAAGCAGTATAACTTCAATGCCATATCACTTTAGTTGACACATATGGCATACTGACCCTTTCATTCAGATTCTTTTTCTCATTAGGCTTCAATGGATAAAATCGAAATACGCGGTGCACGCACTCACAATTTGAAGAATATTGATTTAACACTGCCACGAGACAAACTGGTAGTGATTACTGGTCTTTCTGGATCAGGTAAATCATCTCTTGCATTTGATACTCTGTACGCCGAGGGACAGCGTCGTTACGTTGAGTCGCTCTCAGCCTACGCTCGTCAATTTTTATCAATGATGGAAAAGCCCGATGTAGATCATATCGAAGGCTTATCACCAGCCATTTCGATTGAACAAAAATCGACATCGCATAACCCCCGTTCTACCGTGGGTACAATCACTGAAATATACGATTATCTGCGCCTAATGTTTGCCCGTGTTGGCACACCGCGCTGTCCCGACCACGATGTGCCTCTTGACGCACAAACCGTGAGCCAAATGGTGGATAAAGTGTTGGCTATGCCTGAAGGCAGTAAACTTATGCTGCTTGCTCCTATTGTGAAGGAACGAAAAGGCGAACATGTAAAAGCGCTGCAAACCTTATCGGCACAAGGTTTTATTCGCGCTCGAATTGACGGCGAAGTGTGCGATTTATCCGATCCACCGCCTCTAGACCTGCATAAGAAACATACTATTGAAGTGGTAGTAGACCGCTTCAAAGTGCGAGATGATATGGCGCTTCGTCTGTCTGAGTCTTTTGAAACCGCCTTATCGCTAGCTAACGGTAACGCGATTGTCGCCGACATGGACGATAAAGACGCTGAAGAAATTATATTCTCCGCCAACTTTGCGTGCCCCCACTGCGGATACAGCTTAAGTGAACTCGAACCTCGCTTGTTCTCGTTTAACAACCCTGCAGGTGCGTGTCCTACGTGTGACGGGCTTGGCACCCGTAACTTTTTCGACCCTTCTCGGGTTATTACCAACGCCGAGATTAGTTTGTCAGGCGGCGCCATTCGCGGCTGGGACAAACGCAGCTATTACTATTTTCAAATGCTGCAAGCCGTCGCCGACCATTACAAATTTAGTTTAACGGCGCCGTTTGAAGAATTAGAAAAAGAACATAAAGATATTGTGCTGTATGGCTCAAAAGGTAAGTCACTATCGTTTAAGTATATCAACGAGCGCGGCGATATCATGGAGCGCAAGCACCCCTTCGAAGGCATCATTCCTAACATGGAACGACGCTATCGCGAGACAGAGTCGAACTCGGTAAGAGAAGAGCTTGGCAAGTACTTAAGCCAGCAACACTGCAGTAGCTGTAATGGCTCTCGACTGCGCCTTGAAGCGCGCAACGTATTTATTCAGCAAACAACCCTGCCCACTATCGCCGATATGTCGATAGCAGAAGCTTACACGTTTTTTGAGACCCTCGATCTCACCGGTCAAAAAGCGCAAATTGCTGAAAAAATATTAAAAGAGATATTGGACCGTCTACGTTTCTTGGTCAATGTAGGGCTAAACTACTTGTCCCTTTCTCGAAGCGCAGATACGTTATCCGGTGGTGAAGCACAGCGTATTCGCCTCGCTAGCCAAATAGGTGCAGGTTTAGTGGGTGTTATGTATGTACTTGATGAACCCTCTATTGGCTTGCATCAACGAGACAACGAACGCTTACTAAAAACCCTCACCCACTTGCGCGACCTCGGAAATACCGTGCTTGTAGTGGAACACGATGAAGATGCCATTCGCCAAGCGGATCACGTTATCGACATTGGCCCAGGTGCTGGCGTACACGGCGGTGAAATTATCGCCCAAGGTACCATCGACGATATTCTAGCAAGCGAGCACTCACTTACTGGAAAATATCTGTCAGGAAGAGAAAAGATTGATATTCCGGAAAAACGGAATCCAGCGAAAAACAATGAATGGCTAACGCTTAAAGGCGCTACCGGTAACAACTTACAATCTGTTGACCTTCGCATACCCACGGGCGTGATGACCTGCGTAACGGGTGTATCAGGCTCGGGAAAATCGACGCTAATTAACGACACCTTCTACAAGATTGCACAGCGTGAGTTAAATAAGGCGACAACTGCGGAACCTGCAGCACATAAATCAATGGAAGGCTTAGAGTTGCTCGACAAAGTTGTCGATATTGACCAAAGCCCTATCGGCAGAACGCCGCGTTCAAATCCTGCAACCTATGCGGGAATATTTACACCTATTAGAGAGATGTTTGCAGGCACACAGGAGTCACGCTCTCGTGGTTACAAACCAGGCCGCTTCAGCTTCAATGTAAAAGGCGGTCGTTGTGAAGCCTGTCAGGGCGACGGTGTGATTAAGGTAGAAATGCACTTTTTACCTGATGTGTACGTGCCGTGCGATGTGTGTATGGGCAAACGCTATAACCGCGAAACATTAGACGTAAAATACAAAGATAAAAATATTCACGAAGTGCTAGAGATGACGGTGGAAGACGCTCGCGTATTTTTTGATGCAGTGCCTTCGATTTCTCGCAAATTGCAAACGCTGATGGATGTTGGTCTGTCTTACATCAAACTCGGTCAGGCGGCTACTACACTGTCTGGCGGTGAAGCACAGCGTGTAAAACTCGCAAAAGAGTTATCAAAAAGAGACACCGGTCAAACCCTTTACATTCTTGATGAACCCACAACTGGGTTACATTTCCACGATATAAAACAGCTGCTTGCTGTTCTGCACGAGCTCAGAGACCACGGAAACACTGTGGTGGTAATAGAGCATAACCTCGATGTAGTTAAAACTGCCGACTGGATTGTGGACCTTGGTCCTGAAGGAGGATCCGGAGGTGGCCAGATAATTGCAGAGGGAACACCAGAGTATGTTGCAGAACAAGAAGTGTCGCATACAGGTCGCTTCTTAAAGCCACTGCTCGACTAAGCCTGACAAAAAATTACAAACAGGTAGGTAAAGATCGCTCGTTCCCAGGCTAGCGTTTTTTACCCGCTTGTTTATTCTGGTCAGAGCTTTATTTAACGCATCATGAGTTACGATGATGGTTGTTAATATGCAGTTTATATTACCGGAGCAAAGAATGAATCAAACACCGCCATTGGCCCTAGTAAAAACGTGGTATGACCTACTCTCTTCGTCAGAAGACAACAGTATAAAGCAGCATGCCCAGCAAATGTTGCTTAATGCCTTCGAATCACCTGAGGCTATCGCTACCTACTTAAAAGCCAACAATATTCTCAAGCACTAAGACGTTTCATCAGTCATTAGCGCTCGATGAATATGAGTGACGCGTTCCTATTCAGGCGTGACTAAAACTTAGACGCCTGAATAGCGAGTCCCTCACACACTGAGTTAAATGCGTCGTTTTCTAGGCGTGGAAGCCCTGTCAGTAAGTTTTCATACAGTGCATCTACCACGATGGGCGACAAACTCATTCCCCCAGTAATCATTACCACCTCTGGCTTTATGTCGGTGCTGTCTAAACACTCGGTCACTAAGGTCTTAACCTTATCAAGCCACGGCTTTAACGCTTTTTGGAGTGAATCTTGGCTAATATCCACTCCAAACTCATCTTCAACATAGTGAAGTGGTAGCGTGATACGAGGCTTACTCGACAATAGCTCTTTGGCCATTCGGGCAGAGTTAACAATACGTGCCGACAGTTTATTTTCCTGAACGATTAACAGTCGCTCTAATTGGGCAGGCTCTTTAATAAGTGACATAGTTTGAGAAATATCCAATCCATAGTCATCAGAAAAGAAGCGCATTAAGGCAGGAATGTTATCTACCGCGCACATATCAGAGAAGTAAGTTGGCGGTACGGGCAGGCCGTTCATCATTTTCAGCCCCATACCCATTTCAGGAGCGATCGTTTTAAGCACCAGGCTTTTATCGCAATCCATGCCCCCTAAGCGTCGCCCTGTTACCGACAGCACATCTTGCTTTCTATCTAACTGATTAGTGCGCTCTGGCGAGAGGTTTATACAACAAATATCGGTAGTACCGCCACCAATATCCACAATAAGTGTGGTGGTATCCCGCGGCAAGGTTTGTTCAATCTTATAGGCCGCAGCAATAGGCTCGTCCAAGAAGTTTACCGTTGAAAAGCCAGCTTGTTTGGCCGCTTCGGTCATTATTTCTATGGCTTGAATATTCCCTTCTTCACCACGCGTGCCGTGAAACTTAACCGGACGACCAATCACCGCCGAATCGATGTTGCTACTTAGCTGCTCTTGAGCACATTGCTTAAAGTAACCAAGCTGCTTCGCGATTATGCCGACAAACGCTTTCTTTTGATCGCTATCTAACGACGCACCCAAAAAGTTTTTAGGCGAGTAAATTAAGCGCCCTTTTTCAGGCATTTTCAAAAATCGGCGAAAACCAGCTTCACCAAAAGCAAACTTACCGTGCTCTACCAACCTTAATAGAGGAATTTCATCCAGGGACATGGCGTGCATCAGCTGCGCGATAGCTTTACGTTGCAGAGCAGGCTTATTGTGAAGATCGCCACGCAGCGAATTAATCCGCTGATTATACGTAGCCTGCTCTTTGGGATCTTTCGCTGAATAATAGCCGTCTTTGGCTTTATCTATTTGCTCGTTGATAACACGCTGCAACTGCGCCACTTTCGCTTCAACCATGGCATCGGGCGGCGGTGGCAACTCGTCTTCAAAGTAAATAAATACCGACGAACGAATTTTATTGCCCTTCTTATCTAGAGGGTCAAGCTTGATGTGCTGATGGGTGGCACCATCAAAATACACCACTTCAGAATTTGATGTGCCGTAATCAATCCCAATTGCAGTCATAGTTATTACGTAAAAGAAATTTGGCGTGAATTGTAATGTAAAACAATCCATTGGTCACACTAACTGTCACTTTCTTACTCCATTTTTATCAGCCAGATTGTTAATAGGGAGAACTAGCATTACTGAAAACCACACTACTTAATGCTAGAGTTGTGAAAAACAAAATATAAGCTCTGTACTCTATGACCAACGAAACTCCGTTAGTCACATCTTTCGATGTGCGTTTTTGTGAAACTGATGCGCTGCAGCATGTGAGTAATACAGCTTTAGTGGCATGGTTTGAAGCCGCTCGCGAGCCCATTTTTCGTATGTTTACCCCCGAGTTAGATTTACAAAATTGGCCGCTGATTTTGGCCAGCTACAAAGTTAATTTTTTGGCGCAGATTTTCTATGGCAAACCAGTAACCGTAAAAACCTTTATAAGCCGATTGGGCAACAGTGCATTCGATGTATTTCAAGAGCTGTGGCAAGACGACAAGTTATGCTCAACGGGTGTGACTACAATGGTGCATTTTGATTATAAAACTCAGCGCTCAGCACCTATTCCTGATGAAGTAAAGTCCGCCCTTCATTCTCACTTCAAAGACATTTCAGATAAGTAAGGCACAGGGTTAAGGATTTACCATGAGCGATTTAATAGAAGTAATTGATGATGTATTGCCACCAGAGTTGTGTACTCAGCTTATGGACCGATTTGAAAACAGTCCTAACTTGAGTCAAGGTCGCACTGGTGGCGGCGTTGATTTAGATAAGAAGCGCAGCACTGATGTGTCGATTAGCCGTAACGATGAGTTCCAAGATTTATTCAAGCAGGTAATGCAGCACACGGGTCAACAGTTGGTGGCGTATATTGAGAAATACTATTACGCACTCGTAGGACCAATTGGGCTTACTGTAAAACACCCGAAAACCGGCGAACCCGTAAAGCTTACTGGGGAAAATTTTGAAGAAGTAGGCAAGCCAAACTTAGCGAACTTAGTGAACTACTTATTTCGGGTGGGCGATGTGAATGCTCAGCGTTATACTGCGGGCAACGGAGGTTACCCCTACTGGCACTCAGAAGTGTATCCACAGCTTCAACATAACGATGCACTACACCGAGTATTGCTGTTTATGTATTATCTCAATGACGTGGATGAGGGCGGCGAAACTGAGTTCTATTATCAAGACCGTTCAGTAAAACCAAAGGCCGGAAGAATGGTGATTGCGCCAGCATATTTTACCCACACTCACCGCGGGCAAATACCTAAGAGTAATGACAAATATATTCTTACCTCATGGCTTTTGTTTAACCGTGCAGAACAAATTTACACCCAAGGGTAATGGCTAAGTAAGGCCCTGCTTCTAGGTGTGGATCCTTATGCGAGGCTATTAAGCGCGGCTTTGTTCTATTACAAAAACTGGGCAATAGCAAAAGCTGGGCAATATTGAAGGGTTAAAACCCTTCGACGGCCTCACCTTTCAAACGGTAGCCCACCGAAGCAATATCGCCCTTCCAACCCTCTGTAGACAGCTCACCTGTCACCCAAATTGCATCGTAAATATTGTCGATAGCAATGCCTTCTTCAAACTTAACATACACAATTTGATTAGAGGGTGGTGGCGGAACGTGGATACAAGCGCCAAAAAACGGCACTAATAAAAACTCAGTGGTGAGTTCGGCTGTGCCTTCAAGAGGAACCACAAAGCCCGGAATTTTAACCCGTTTACCATCATAGGTATCTACCACAGGCGCGTCGGGCTGTATTTGGCTCATCTCACCGTTATGCTGCACCGCTGGTGGTGCTAGTTCGTTGAAGCCAGGAGGAACTAAGTCTTCCCAATACACTTCTACCGGTGCCTCTTGAGCTTGCGCTGAAACAGCGAAAAACATCAAGCAGGATACTAACGCAAATAATGATGTTACTTTTGCAGTAGCCATAATCCTCTCTTATAAACAAAAACGGGCTGGTCGTAACCAGCCCGTTGTAGCATTACATTCACCTAAGGTGAATTATTCTGCTTTGAAACGCTCAACACTTGAGACAATCTCAGCTTTAGCAGCTGCAGCATCGTCCCAACCTTCAATTTTCACCCATTTACCAGGCTCTAAATCTTTGTAGTGCTCAAAGAAGTGCTCAATTTGCTTAAGAAGCAACGCAGGTACGTCGGCCAATTCTTTAACATCGCGGTAAATAGTAGATAGCTTGTCTACCGGTACAGCAAGAACTTTAGCGTCTTTGCCCGACTCATCAGTCATGTTCAATACGCCAACAGGACGACACTTAATCACTGAACCCGCAAGTAGTGGGAAAGGCGTCATTACTAATACATCAACCGGGTCACCGTCTTCAGACAAGGTGTTGTTAACGTAACCGTAGTTAGTTGGGTAATGCATGCATGTCGCCATAAAGCGGTCTACATACAACGCACCAGTATCTTTATCTACTTCATATTTAACTGGGTCAGCGTGTGCTGGGATTTCGATAATTACATTCACTTCATCAGGCAAATTCTTGCCCGCAGGAACAGCATTCAAGCTCATTCGATTGTCCTTACAATAATAGGTTAGAAATTTTGCCCGTAAGTATACGGTGACAGCGGCAAAATAAAAATGATTTAAGACTGATGTCGCATCAAACTATTGAATTTTGCCGCCTCATAATGACTATTTTGTGATTAGTTAGGCTTTTTTGGCGTAACTCAAGCACATATCGACTTCTTCACTCGAGCCGATAATGCAAGGTACGCGTTGATGAATCTCTTCCGGCATCACTTCAAGTATGCGGCCTTCACCTGTTTCTGCTTTACCACCCGCTTGTTCCATCAAAAACGCCATTGGGTTTGCTTCATATAACAAACGCAGTTTTCCAGGCTTCGACGGGTCGCGATTATCAAACGGGTACATAAAAATACCGCCACGACATAATAGACGATGAATATCGCCAACCATGGCAGCTACCCAGCGCATATTATAGTTTTTCTCGCGTGGCCCCTCTTTTCCAGCAAGTAAGTCGGCAATATAAGCCTGCATTGAAGGCTCCCAATGACGCTGGTTAGAGGCATTAATGGAAAATTCAGAGGTTTGCGCAGGTACTTCAATATTGGGGTGCGTTAACAGAAAGCCACCGTGGGTTTTATCTAGCGTATATATGTGCGTTCCGCGGCCCGTGGTAAGTGCAAGCATCGTTGACGGACCATAAAGTACGTAACCTGCTGCCACCATCTGTGTGCCTGGCTGTAGAAACGCCGAAGGATCATCAGGCTCCATCCACTGAGGTGCATGAGTGATTGAAAAAATGGTACCTATCAAACTGTTAATTTCAGTATTTGAAGAGCCGTCTAGCGGATCGAAACTTACTAAGTAGTTGCCCTCAGGGTTACAGGGTACAACATCGTCTTCTTCTTCTGATGAAATCGCTTTAACATACCCCGACTCTCTCAGCGTATCTTTTAAGATATGGTTAGAAATGACATCGAGCTTTTTTTGCGTCTCGCCCTGCACGTTTTCAGAGAGCGTTGAACCCAGTACGCCAGCAAGGGCGCCCTGACTAACACGGAAAGAAATTTCTTTGCAACCAGCTAACAGCGTACGAATGAGCAATATTAGCTCAAGCGGTGCACCGTCTTGTTGCAATTGAGAGTTTAAACGTTTCATTTATTCAAAGCCTTTTTTTCGAGTGTAGGGTGTGGTGTCACAAGTCGCACAATTTTCGCACTGGCTTATCGCTCGTTGCTTTGCCAGTTAGTCCTTTGCAAGTGTGTCGACAGACGGCGCGTTAGCAATGTGCCGCAAACCAATTGTAACCATGTTCGCCTAGAAATAGAACAGACATACAGGGTTATATACCATCAGAGTGACATTCACACACCATACCAGTTTTAGCGTTATCAACCTGAGCGTTCAGTAAATAAGGCCAACGTTGACTGTAAACGTGAGATAGCGGTGGCTAATCAAAGCGCTAAAGCTAAGTTTTTCTCACGTTAGATTATCCAAATCTTTTAAGGTTCTGATACAGTACACCCCATAAAAGACAAGAACGAGAATGCGCTATGCACGTACATATTTTGGGTATCTGCGGAAGTTTTATGGGCGGCATTGCAGCCATCGCTAAGTCACTTGGACACAAAGTGACAGGGTCTGATAGCAATGTTTATCCCCCCATGAGCACCCAGTTAGAAGCTTTGGGAATAGAACTCACCGAAGGGTTTGACGAAAGCCAGTTTTCGCCAACGCCTGATATCGTTATTATTGGCAACGCCTTGTCTCGCGGCAATCCGGCCGTAGAGTATGTGCTTAGCCGCAACCTAGCTTATACCAGCGGGCCGCAGTGGCTGTTAGATAATCTGCTAAAAGATAGATGGGTTATTGGCTTATCGGGCACTCACGGTAAAACAACCACCAGCAGTATGGTGGCGTGGATATTAGATTATACGGGGCTAAACCCTGGCTACCTTATTGGTGGCGTTCCTGAGAACTTTGGCGTTTCAGCACGCATTGGCGACGGGCCATTCTTTGTCATTGAAGCCGATGAATACGACAGCGCGTTTTTCGACAAACGTTCTAAATTTGTACACTACCGCCCAAAAACACTAGTCATTAATAATTTAGAGTTTGATCACGCAGATATCTTTCCTAACTTGGCCGCCATACAAACCCAATTTCATCACTTAATTAGAATGGTGCCAGAAAATGGCTTAATTCTTTCACCGAGTGACGTCCCTGCTATTGAAGAAACCTTAGCACAAGGTTGTTGGTCGTCTCGTCAGTGTTTAGGTAAAGAATGGTCTAGTCAATTACTGAACAAAGACGGCAGTCAATTTGATGTTATCCATAATGGTGACACCAAAGGTACCGTAACATGGTCGCTTCTCGGTCAGCACAATGTGGACAATGGCCTTATGGCAATTGCCGCTGCTCACCATGCTGGCGTAACACTACCTGATGCAATTGCAGCCCTCGCCCATTTTAAAAATGTTAAACGTAGAATGGAGGTCAAGGGCGTGGTGAATAACATCACGGTATATGATGACTTTGCTCACCACCCTACCGCCATAGCAACCACCCTTGAAGGGCTTCGCAATAAAGTAGGCAAGGCGCGAATTCATGCCGTATTAGAACCCCGCTCTAACACGATGAAAATGGGCATTCACAAAGACACGCTAGCAAATTCGTGGCGGCAAGCCGACGAGATATACTTATACGAACCCAAAGAAATGGGATGGTCGTTAAGTGAAGCTGCGGCCCAAAGCCCCGTTTCCTCACAGTGTTTTAATGAGGTAGAACCGATCGTTCAACTCCTAGCTAACGTAGCACTGCCAGGCGATCATATTCTCATTATGAGCAATGGTGGTTTCGACGGTATTCACGGGCGTTTATTAGATGCGCTTAGTAAAAAAATATAACAAGGCCAACACATGAAACATGACAAGCAAGTCACTCTTGCTATTACCGGCGCGTCTGGCGCACCTTATGCACTGACATTGCTGCAATCACTCGTTAGCGCCGACTATCAAGTTTACGTGCTTATCTCATCTGCGGCTAAAGTGGTATTCGCTACCGAAGAAAATGTAAAAATTCCTTCACGCCCTGAAGATGCAGCGGCATTTTTTACCGAGCACTGCGGCGGTAAACCTGGCCAAATTAAGGTATTCGGGAAAGAAGAGTGGTTCTCTCCGGTTGCGTCAGGCTCGGCGGCGCCGGCTAAAATGGTGGTGTGCCCTTGCTCTACCGGCACGTTATCAGCTATCTCCATTGGGGCGAGTGATAATCTTATTGAACGGGCAGCCGATGTAGTACTCAAAGAGCGCGGTCAACTCATTTTAGTCCCCCGTGAAATGCCGCTTTCCTCCATTCACCTAGAAAATATGTTAAAACTGTCACAAATGGGTGCCACAATTATGCCAGCAGCCCCCGGCTTCTATCACAATCCTAAAACGATTGATGATCTGGTAGACTTTGTCGTGGCTCGAATTTTAGACCACTTAGGTATAGAACAATCATTGGTTGCTCGTTGGGGCTATCAATCGTCAAAACATTCAGAGGAATAACTATGTTTGCATTTGCAAATAGGACTTGCGCAGTGGCATTAAGCACACTGATAACAATGTGCATTGCTTCACCCGCTTTTGGCTGGGGCCAGACGGGTCATCGAGTAACGGGCGCTATTGCCGAGCAGTATTTAAGTCCGCTATCGCAAGCGGCACTCATGGATTTATTACCCCATGGCTCCCTTGCCGAAGCCTCAACCCACGCCGATGAAATGCGCTCAAACCCCAGTGAGTTTTGGCAAAAAACCGCTAACCCTTGGCACTACGTGACTGTGCCTGAAGGTAAACGCTATGTTGAAGTAGGTGCACCAGAACAAGGCGACGCATTTAGTGCACTTAGCGAATTTACTAAAACCTTGAAAAGCGAAACGGCCAGTGATGATGAAAAACGACTGGCTCTTCGTTTTATCGTACACATTATTGGCGACCTGCATCAGCCGCTTCATGCTGGCAACGGCACCGATCGCGGTGGCAACGATGTAAAGGTCCGCTTTTTCTGGCAAGACTCTAACCTGCACCGCGTGTGGGACTCACAAATGTTAGATCAGCGCGCGCTGTCTTACACCGAGTGGACATCATGGTTAACTGAGCAAATTACCGCAGAGGATATTCGCAACTGGGCAACAACCGATCCCAACGTATGGATTGAAGAGAGCGTTAGTATTCGCGACACCATCTATCCTACTGATGCCAATAAAATGAGTTACGACTACTTATACAATCACCTGCCAACGGCTAAACGTCGCCTGCAAATGGCGGGAATACGCATTGCCATGTACTTAAACGCTGTATTTGAAGACGCAAACACATAACCAGTAACGCGAGAGCGTGATGTCCTTATCGAATAAGCTGAACGAGTACAAAATGAAAACGGAGGCCTAGGCCTCCGTTTTTTTGTTCTGTACTCAATTCACTTTTTTAGTTCGCTTTTGAATTCACTTTAAGCTTACACTTTAATCTACATCTAGCGGCTCTGGTGACAAGATAACCCCAGTGCTATCAGCGTAAAGGTGATCTTCTGGTAGAAAAGTCACACCACCAAAATTAACTGGAATATCTACATCGCCCACGCTTTCAGCGTCGGCATTCACTGGAATAGCAGCCACTGCCAATACGCCAATATCCAATTCAGCAAGGCTGTCTATTTCCCTAACACTGCCGTAGCACACCACGCCTTCCCAATCGTTATCTATCGCGATTTGTGCCGATGTAGCGTCAAACAAGGCACGGCGAACCGAACCTCCACCATCAATTAGCAGCACTTTGCCAGCGCCTGGCTGGGCTAAAACGCGATCGATAAGGCCCCGGTCTTCAAAGCACTTAATTGTTGTGATTTCACCACCAAATGAATAACGCCCACCAAAGCTCGCAAAAATTGGGTCTACGACATCCACGCTATCAGCAAACAAGTCGCATAATTCTGAAGTGTTGTATTCCATGGCCCTGCCTTACATTAGTTAATTTGTGTGAAATGTCACAACGCAGTGTATTTCACTAGCATAGCACTAATTTACACGTTGAAAACGCTTGTTTTGATCACTTGGTTTAAAATCGTAACGTGTAGCGATTATCGGAGAATATAACAACATTGAGCACAGTTCTTGCTACGTTCTTGCTACTAAGAATATAAATCTATAGAAATCTGTTGAAACTTAAATTCAAATTTTTTTACCACCATTAGCACTGCAAAACCCGAACCTCTAGCGGTGCGCAGTTGGTATTGAGATTTCCTAGGTGGCGCATAATTTCTACGCGTTCTGACCTGATGTAAAAAATGTTTCTTCATTCTGTCACCTATTAGTCACAGAACCTAATTAACGTGAGCAACAAGTAACCAACAGAGGACAAGGTTAAATCATGAAATCCTTGACCAAGTACGATACTGACTTATTTTACCGCCTTTACAAAATGACGCAAAAAAGAGACTGTCGTTCCATTATTTGGTTATCAAAAACCGGAGATGGTTACTTATATCTTGTCGTGGGAATGTTGCTTTGGGCATTTGAGCCTGAGCACGGCGAAATATTTCTCTACACTGCACTGATGGCATACGCACTAGAGCTGCCCATTTATTTATTATTAAAGAAAACCTTTAAGCGCCCCCGCCCTTGCGACTTCCTAACTAATTTTAAAGCCCACATCACGCCCTCTGATAAGTTTTCACTGCCGTCTGGGCACACAGCGGCGGCGTGGTTAATGGCCTGCATAGTGGCTCATTTTTACCCGTCTTTTTCGGTTGTCGTTTACGGGTGGGCCTCACTCATTGGATTATCCCGCGTATTACTTGGCGTACATTACCCTTCTGATGTTGTTGCAGGGGCTTTACTTGGTATTGCTATTGCGCTTTTCAGCACTCCGGTTTTGGTGTGATATGAAAATACTTTACGGCGTGCAGGGCACAGGCAATGGGCATATTGCTCGAGCAAGGATTATGGCTACTGCATTTGCAGAGCGTAGTGACATTGATGTGGACTTTGTTTTTACTGGCCGAGCGCCAGACAAATATTTTGATATGGAAGTGTTCGGTCAGTATAAAACGTATTGTGGGTTAAGCTTTATTTACCAAGACGGAAAAGTAAAAAAGTGGGACACGGTACGCCAAGCGAATGCCAGGCAGTTTATTCGTGACGTAAAGCAGTTTGATACTGGTGAGTACGACTTACTTATTAACGACTTTGAGCCGGTTACGGCTTGGGCTGCAAAGCGCCAAGGATTACCCTCTATGTCTATCAGTCATCAAGCGGCCTTTGCGTATGATGTGCCCAAGCGGGGTAACTCGCTATTTGATACCGCTTTAATGAAAATTTTTGCACCAACCCAGCAAAAAATTGGGGTTCACTGGTATCACTTTAATCAGCCTATTATTCCTCCCTTTGTAGTTGATAAGCCTATCGCGCATGCAAAAAACAGCCATATACTGGTTTATCTCCCTTTTGAAAATATAAGCGATATACGGGATATGCTTGAGCCGCTGGCTGACCAAACATTCATTTGTTTTCACCCCGATATAGAACAGGCCGACACTCAGGGGCATATTCAATGGAAACCCACCTCTAAGGTGCACTTTCACAAAGCTTTACAAAACTGTAATGGGGTAGTGGCAAACGGTGGGTTTGAACTTTCAAGTGAAGCGCTACAGCTAGGCAAAAAGTTACTTATTAAACCATTGCACGGGCAGTTTGAACAGTTATCGAATGTGTATATGCTTGATAGCCTTAACTTGTGCCAGCCTTTGTTTCAGCTAGACACCGATATACTAGAAGAATGGCTGACATCTGAAGATATTGAGCCAATCACCTTCCCAGATAATGCGAATTTGCTTATTGATTGGATCAAACAAGGCAACTACACAGATACAAAATCGCTGTGTGAAACCCTTTGGAAAAACGTCCACTATGGAGATAAAACAAGAGAACGTCTATTGTCTCTTGCAATTTAGCACCGCAATGCGATGATAGCGGCATTTGTCGTATTCTCTGCGGGATTTTTCTGTGCTTAATAAGTTGGCTGTTTTACTGCTTACCCTTACTGCATTAGGCGGTTGTGGCTATAAAGGGGCGTTGTATATACCCGACGCTCCGTCGCAAAACACGCCTCCGTCTTCAGACGTTTCTTCTGACGCTTCTTTTGATGCTTCTTATAATAAGAGTGAGCAAGCGTCCAACGGCCAAAACACAGTATCTCATTTTGTGTCTGGCTCAGCGCCTAAAACTCCCCTCACGAATACGCCCATGATTGCACCTATCACCAAATTTGGAGACTCTAACTAGTGGATTACTTTGCCTACAAGCAAGGTCAGCTTTTCGCTGAAGACGTTGCTGTTGCCGATATTGCCGCTCAACACGGAACCCCCGTTTATATTTATTCTCGGGCCACCCTAGAGCGCCATTGGCATGCATTCAATGACGCCATAGGCGAGCATCCTCACCTTATCTGCTACGCGGTAAAGGCAAATTCAAACATTGGCGTACTTAGCGTATTAGCAAAGCTAGGGTCAGGTTTTGACATTGTGTCTGCAGGTGAACTAGCAAGAGTGATTGAAGCCGGCGGCAATGCCAGCAAAGTGGTATTTTCAGGCGTGGGTAAAAAACACGATGAAATTCGCTATGCGCTTCAACAAGGCATCATGTGTTTTAACGTAGAGTCTGAGCCAGAGCTACACCGTATCAATGAAGTAGCCGGCGAGTTAGGTGTAAAAGCGCCTATTTCTTTGCGCATAAATCCTGATGTAGATGCAAAAACCCATCCGTATATTTCTACAGGGCTAAAGGCCAATAAATTTGGTATTGCGCGCGAAAATGCCCTCGCTACCTATGAGTTAGCAGCATCACTTCCACACTTGAATGTCGTAGGAATGGATTGCCATATTGGCTCACAGCTAACGGAAATTGGCCCATTTGTAGATGCATTAGAGCGTTTGTTGGTATTAATTGATGAGTTAGCCGAACGCAATATCATTATAGAGCACCTAGATGTAGGCG
Source organism: Alteromonas sp. BMJM2 (assembly GCF_027257845.1). Taxonomy (GTDB): domain Bacteria; phylum Pseudomonadota; class Gammaproteobacteria; order Enterobacterales; family Alteromonadaceae; genus Alteromonas. The sequence continues at coordinate 109,289 of NZ_JAPVOT010000003.1, forward strand.
GCGGCTTAGGCGTTACTTACAATAATGAACTGCCTCCGCACCCTAAAGAATATGCTGAAGCGATGGCTGAAAAAATGGTAGGTCGAGAGTCGTTAAAACTTATTCTTGAGCCTGGCCGTGCTATTGCGGCAAACGCGGGGATTTTGGTGACAGAAGTCGAGTTTATTAAACAAGGCGAAGAAAAAAACTTTGCGATTGTTGATGCTGCAATGAACGACTTACTTCGCCCGGCGCTTTATTCAGCATGGCAAAACATTATTCCAGTTAATGAAAATAGTGATGCTGAGCCAAGTACTTATGATGTGGTGGGCCCGGTATGTGAAACCGGTGATTTTATTGGAAAAGACAGAATTTTATCCATAAAACCCACCGACTTATTAGCGGTTCGCAGCGCTGGTGCCTACGGCTTTGTAATGGCTTCAAACTACAACAGTCGCTGTCGCCCAGCCGAAATTATGGCTGATGGCGATACTGCCATTGTAGTGCGCGAGCGAGAAATTCAAAAAGATCTCTGGAAAGGTGAGCACAAACTTCCGTAAACTAGAGACAATTATAAAATAAAGATGCACCGTTAATGCAGGTTCAATTTTCTAAAATGCACGGCTTGGGTAACGATTTCATGGTTATTGATAACGTTACCCAGAATGTGTTTTTCTCAAAAGATAAAATAAAACAGCTGGCCGACCGGAACTTCGGTATTGGCTTTGATCAACTATTAATGGTTGAGCCTCCTTACGACCCGGAGCAAGATTTCCACTATCGCATTTTTAATGCAGATGGTTCGGAAGTAGAGCAGTGTGGCAACGGCGCGCGTTGTTTTGCACGTTTTGTAAAACAACATGGCCTTATTAACCGCAACAAAATTGTGGTAAGCACCAAAGCCGGAAAAATGGTGCTGTATCTCGAAAAAGATGGTCAGGTTACCGTTAATATGGGTAAGCCCATGTTTGAGCCAGCATCTGTTCCTTTAAAAGCAAATAAGCAAGAAAACACCTACATTTTACGAGTAGGTGAAAAAACCTTATTTATTGGCGCCGCCTCAATGGGCAACCCCCATTGTGTAATGGAAGTCGATGATGTTGATACCGCCGCCGTACATGAAATTGGCCCATTGGTAGAGCGACATGAGCGTTTTCCTGAAGGTGTGAATGTTGGTTTTATGCAGGTTATCAACGAGTCGCATATTAAACTTCGTGTATTTGAACGTGGTTCAGGTGAAACCTTAGCCTGTGGAAGCGGCGCATGCGCGGCAGTTGCAATCGGTCAAATACAAGGTAAATTAGGAACCGATGTGCGGGTAGATTTGCCCGGAGGCAGTTTACGTATTCGCTGGCCAGGCCCAGATAGCGTGATGAAAATGACTGGACCTGCTGAACACGTATATGACGGACAGATAACGATATGAGCGAATTACTAGGGCAATCTAACGCAACTCAAATTATTGAGCCCTTTACAGACACCTCTGCACTAACCCCAGCGCAGGTGCGTGACTATTTGTTAGAAAACCCTGAGCTCTTTGTGCAATACCCAGAGCTACTTGAAAAAATAAACCTTCCCCATGAACAAAAAGGAAGTGTTTCTCTAGTAGAAATTCAGAGTGAACAGCTTAGAAAAAAAGTGCGTCAGCTCAACTTCAAGCTTAACCAGTTAGTTTCTATTGCGAAGCAAAATGAAAAAATATATCGCGTTTATACCGATTTAAATGTTCAGCTGCTTAGATGCAAAAGCGTCGCGGAGGTGCAATTTACGCTTGAAGACGTGCTACAAGAACGCCTTCAGTTATCCTCTGCGGTTATTAAAAGCTTTAAAGGCCCCCACGCCATTCCCGAACTGCAGCAACGTTTGTTCACAGAAAAGCGTTTTAAAGAGTCTAATTTTTTCTTCGGACGACTTTCTCAACATGAAAGACAGCTACTATTCGGTGAAAGCAGTGCCGAATCGGTGGCATTAATGCTGCTTGGTGATAAACGCGAATTAGGTATATTGGGAATAAGCAGTAGCGATGCTAGCCACTTCACCCCTGAGATGGATACCTTGCTGCTTCAACAGCTGCAACAAGTACTCAACATTATATTGCCAGAGATGATGGGGTATTAGCCCCCGTGCCGGCCAATTTCCGCGCTAGCTCAGGTGACACTCCGTCTGGTTCTAATGAGTCCATGTTAAGCGATGCCTGTCAGCACTGGCTTGATAAGTTTTTGCTACACCTTCAAGTAGAGCGCGGCTTGTCCGCTCACACCGTAAAAAATTATCAACGACAACTCACCGAAGTGGCAAAACTGCTTGGCTTATTTGAATGGTCAGGACTAACCCCTAGCGATATAAAACGCGTTATGGCCGATTCAAAAATGTCGGGGCACAGCGCACGCAGTATCGCACTTCGGCTTTCTGCTCTTCGTACGTTTTGCAGCTACCTAATTGAACACAAGCAATTATTCAGTAACCCTTTAGAGGGTATCCATGCGCCTAAGCAAGGAAAGCCACTACCGAAACAGCTTAGCGTTGATGAAATGCAGCAACTGCTTACCGCTCGGCCTTCAAGTGATGACGACGAGGGAATGAAGCTTCGCGATAACGCCATGTTTGAATTGATGTACGGCTGCGGTCTGCGATTAAACGAGCTTACCGGGCTTAATCTCGCCGATTGTTTAAAAGACGGCACGGTGAGAGTAACGGGCAAAGGTAGCAAGCAACGTATTTTGCCCTTAGGTCGCCACGCTCAAAAAGCCCTGAATGCCTGGTTAAAAGTAAGGCCGGCTCTCGCTTCTCCCTATGAAAGCGCGGTGTTTGTTAGCAAGCGAAAAACGCGGATATCTAATCGTCAAGTTGCCAACAGACTCGATAAAATGGCCCAAGAGCAATCTATATCCCAAAAAGTAAGCCCCCATAAATTGCGCCATTCCTTCGCAACCCACGTACTAGAATCGAGCGGAGATTTACGGGCGGTTCAAGAATTACTAGGGCACGCCAACTTGTCTACAACACAGGTATATACTCACCTCGACTTTCAACACCTCGCTAATGTTTATGATGCAGCCCACCCTCGTGCGCATAAAAAGTAAACGCGACATTTAAATACGATACATTAAGGCCAGCTAGTTTATGCAGTTTTACCGCCCCCTTAACGAAGTAAAGGCCATGACCTTTGACCTCGATGACACCCTATACAATAACGAACCCGTTATTAGGCAAGCCGAAGCTGCCCTTGCCGCCCATTTAAAAGCCCATCACAGTAATGCCGCTGCGCTTACCCCTCGCGACTGGTACTTACTTAAGCAAGCTGCCGTTAATCTAGACGGTAGCTTAGCCTCAGATATGGGGCAATTGCGCAGAGTCATATTAACCGCGGCCCTTTCTGGTAAAAATGAACACTCTCTTTCTATAGAAATACCGGATGACGCAGAGTTAAACAGCGCTGTGGATGCATGCTTTAATTGCTTTTACGATGCGAGAAGTGATTTAACCTTAGATGATGACGTGCATAACATCCTCAAACTGCTGAGTGATAATATGCCCCTTGTTGGTATAACCAACGGTAATGTAGACGCTGATAAAATAGGCATCACGCCCTATTTTGAGACTATTTTGCATGCCAGTACAACTAGGCCAATGAAACCGGCACCGGATATGTTCAACGAAGCAGCCGCAATATTGGGTATTCCCGCCGGTAACATATTACATGTGGGCGATAACATTATTAAAGATGTGCTTGGGGCGATAAATGCGCAATTTCAGGCAGCTTGGTTTGCCTGCAATCGACCAATGGCGCTGCGAAACGAGCCTGTTTCGGTGTTGCCACATGTCTCGCTATCCACATTGTCAGAACTCGCTCACTTTTGTCGTTAATAGGCATAGCAGCCTAACGTTTTTTCTAAAACGATGCGCTACAAGTAAGGTTTTATGCGCAGGGAGCTTTAGGCAAGGTGTTATGAGCAGGAAGCTTTAAATAGGAAGCTTTAAAAAAGAGTACGGCCCAGCAAACTTAGCGAATTGCTTAAGCTTAGGGCTGAAATTAAAGGCTGGGGGCTGAGTTTAAACGCAAAAAGCTCGGCTTGAGTGTCTAAACATGTTGTTTAGACATTATCCTCAAGCACGTTTTGCTGCATAGACTCGCAAGGGTGTTGACACACTGGGCGGCCCACCACTTTTGCCGGCACGCCAACTACGGTAACATGGGGTGGTACGTCGTTTAGCACCACGCTTCCTGCGCCAACTTTTGACCCTTCGCCCACTTCAATATTGCCTAGAATTTTAGCCCCGGCTCCCACTAAAACGCCTTGGCGAATTTTAGGGTGACGATCGCCAGACTCGTTGCCGGTGCCGCCTAGCGTAACGCTTTGTAGCAGCGACACGTTATCTTCAACCACAGCGGTCTCACCAATAACGATACCTGTAGCATGGTCAAACATCACGCCTTTACCAATTTTCGCAGCCGGATGAATATCCACACTAAAGCTTGCTGAATTGCGGCTTTGAAGAAAAAGAGCAAGCTGATGACGACCGTGCATCCATAAATAATGCGCCATACGATGTACTTGAACAGCGTGAAAACCTTTAAAATGAAGCAGCGGCGTTAAGAAGTCGCCTACCGCGGCATCACGCGCTTTAATGGCTAAAATATCTGCGGTAGCCGCTTCACTGATCCCTGGCTCTAGTAAATAGGCCTGATCGAAGACTTCCCGTATAGCGAGGGCTGGCATCACATCATCAGCCATTTTATTGGAAAGAATAAAGCTTAAACACGATTCAAAGTTATGGTGCGCCAATACACTTGCATGAACATAGCTTGATAATAACGGTTCATTATCTGCAACAACTTTTGCTTCTTGTTTTAAAGTAGACCAAAAATCGATGGGCGTAGAGGTAACAGACATAGCATTTCCCGTTGGTATTTATCTTAGACGCAGTGATATTGGACAGCGAAGCGTAAACGATGAGTTTACCTGAGATTGACGAATTGCAATATGACAGTGATACCTGCTGGCGGTGGATTTCGATCAACTTAGCTAAACAATTTATTATTAGTTATTCCATTAGGTTTTTATCTGTCAATTTTTACCTTTCTCTTCACAAGACTCCTAACAGTACTTGCACACCTATTCAAGATATAAGAAGCCAAAACTAGACTGTATAAATTAACAGGCAGCTGGCATAATAGCCACGCTTCTAATTTGTGAATGAAATAAAATAATAGGTGCCACACTATGGATGTATCCAGACTGCTAGACGAGCTTAACGACAAACAACGTGAGGCTGTAGCAGCACCGCTCTCAAACGCGCTGGTATTAGCAGGCGCTGGTAGTGGCAAAACCCGCGTGCTTGTTCACCGCATAGCGTGGTTGATGGAAGTCGAAAATATTGCGCCCTTCTCAATCTTAGCCGTTACGTTCACAAATAAAGCCGCTAAAGAGATGCGCGGTCGTATAGAGTCACTTATGGGCAAAAGCCTGCATAACATGTGGATTGGCACGTTCCACGGGTTAGCCCATCGCCTGTTGCGCGCTCACCACGCTGAAGCACGACTGCCAGAGAATTTTCAAATCATTGATTCAGACGATCAGTATCGCCTAATTCGTCGAATTTTAAAGGCCATGAATTTAGACGAGAAGCACTATCCACCTCGCCAAATTCAATGGTATATCAACGGTAATAAAGACGAAGGACTTCGCCCTCAGCACATTGAAACCTTTGATGACCCTATTCAAAAAACCATGCGCGAAGTGTATACCGCTTATCAAGATGCCTGCGATCGCTCAGGCCTTGTAGACTTTGCTGAACTCCTGTTACGCGCTCACGAGCTATGGGCGAAAAATCCTGAAGTATTAGCCCACTACCAGCGTCGTTTTCGCGCGGTGTTAGTTGATGAATTCCAAGATACCAACAACATTCAATATGCTTGGTTACGCATGCTGAGCAGCGGCGATAATAACAATATTATGATTGTGGGCGATGACGACCAATCTATATACGGTTGGCGCGGTGCGAATGTAGACAACATTCAGCACTTTCTAAAAGACTTTGAATCACCAGCAACAATTCGCCTAGAGCAAAACTACCGCTCTACGGGCAACATACTGAAAGCGGCCAATACCGTCATCGACAACAACACAGGTCGTTTAGGTAAAGAGCTTTGGACTGAAGATAGTCAAGGTGAACCCATTTCGGTGTATGCCGGGTTTAACGAGCTGGATGAAGCTCGTTTTATTGTGTCGAAAATAAAAGACTGGCTTAACCAAGGTAATGCACTTAGCGATACCGCCATTTTATACCGAAACAATGCCCAATCTCGTGTGCTAGAAGAAGCATTACTTCACGAAGGACTGGCCTATCGTATATATGGCGGCCTGCGCTTCTTCGAACGCCAAGAAATAAGAGATGCGCTAGGCTATATGCGCATGGTAAGTCACCCTCACGACGATGCTGCCTTTGAACGTGTGGTGAATACGCCAAGTCGTGGCATTGGTGAGAAGACCTTGTCTCAAGTTCGAGACACTGCCAGAACCCACAACTGCTCTATGTGGCAAGCAAGCCAACTACTGATCAACGAGGCCTCGTTAAAAGGACGAGCTCTAAATGCTATTCAAAGCTTCGTGTTGCTTATTACCGAGCTCGAGCAATCTACCGCTGACGATCCTTTAGAACAACAGGCAGACAAAGCTATTCGCCAGTCTGGGCTGTATGCCATGTACCAGTCTGAACGGGGCGAGAAAGCGCAAGCCCGTTTAGAAAACTTGGAAGAATTGGTTACAGCATGCAAAACCTTTATTGTGCCCGATGAAGCAGAAGAAATGACGCCACTGGCGGCCTTTTTAGCTCATGCGTCGCTTGAAGCAGGCGACACCCAAGCCGATAAAGATCAAGACGCAGTACAAATGATGACTATCCACACGGCGAAAGGCTTAGAGTTTCCGTTGGTGTTTTTGGCCGGTGTTGAAGAAGGTATGTTCCCAAGCCAAATGACCAATGATGAGCCTGGACGGATGGAAGAAGAGCGTCGTCTCTGCTATGTTGGAATGACGCGTGCTATGCAAAAGTTGTATATCACTTATGCAGAAAATCGTAGATTATATGGTCAAGACAAATACCACACCGCGTCGCGCTTTATTCGTGAAATGCCGGAGGACTGCATTGAAGAAGTGCGCTTAAAGTCTACTATTTCGCGTCCTGTCCACAATCGCTTTAATCAGATGACGTCTCACGCGTCGTTTGAGGAAACCGGTTTTAAGTTGGGCGAACGGGTTGTGCACCGCAAATTTGGTGAAGGTATTGTGCTAAATTATGAAGGTAGTGGTGAGCACGCTCGCGTGCAGGTAAACTTTGATGAGTTTGGCAGTAAATGGTTAGTTCTCGCCTACGCTAAATTGGATAAAGCGTAGCAATTATTCGGCAAGGTAGCCTATATCCAAGTTGGACTATATGCAGCAACATGTGCTGGTCATTGAAAATGGCGACAACAACCTTGAGATCATTTCCAAGCTCGTAAGGCGCGCAGGACTCACGCCTGTGGGCGCGACATCGCTTACCGAAGGCAGAGCCCGCTTTGCGCAAAACACACCAGAAACCTTTTTATGCGCCATCGTAGCGTACTCATTGCCAGACGCGCCAAAAGGCGAAGCTATCGATTTTGCCATTGACGCTTATGTCCCTACCATTGCCACAACAGAAAGCTTAGACACCCTTACTCGCGACAAAGTGCTTGAAAGGGATGTGGTCGACTACATCCCTAAAGAAAACGCGCAGAATTACGACTACCTCATTCGCTTAATATCTCGTCTTGAAAAGAATAAATCTACCGGCGTAGTGGTAGTCAGTACCAATAGAGTGCAACGAACACGCACCTTATCGTTACTTGAGCGCCATAACTTTGTGGTATACGAATGCCTTACCGCCAGTGAGGCCATGACGACCCTGTCGACACACAAACACATTAGACTTGTTATTACCGACAATACACTTCCTGATATGTCCGGTACCGTATTTGTTGCCAGTCTTCGTAAAGCATTTTCAAAAGAGCAATTAGCGGTGATGGGCATTGCCGGCGGTCAGGGTATGCTGATGTCTGCCCACTTTATTAAAAGCGGAGCCAATGACTTTTTGCGTATCCCCTATTGTCACGAAGAGTTTTTATGCCGGGTTATGCAAAATGTGGAATACATTGAAAGCGTTGAAGCAATAAGGCGCGCTGCAAATACCGATTATTTAACCGGCCTGCCAAATAGAAGACATTTCTTTTATACCGTTACCATGGGGCACCAGCAGCTGTCCGACAACCATGCACTGGCACTCATTGATTTAGATTTCTTCAAGGCAATTAACGATACTCATGGGCATGACGCTGGAGATGCGGTATTAAAAGCCGTTGCTGCACTCATTGAGTTTTATTTTCCCGACGAAATCATTTCGCGATTTGGCGGTGAAGAGTTTTGTATTTACTTACCAAATACACCATTCGAAGAGGCCTGCAAACGCTTAGATGACTTTAGAAAAGTAGTGAAAAATGAATCTATCGAACTTCCAAGGGGGACTACCCACGTCACATGCAGTATTGGTATGAGCGGCGTCTTGACCCAGCGAATCGATAACCTCATCAGCGACGCCGATAAGCAGCTTTATGCAGCTAAAAACAGTGGCCGTAACAAGGTGATGTTTGACGAGTCGCTACACGCCATCCATCAGTAGCCACTGGTTTTTCATTACACTAACGTATCTACGCCCACGAATTTCACCTTTCTTATACTTCACGCATAGCCTATTTATCTTGCTCTGCGACTTGAAGCTCTGAAGCTTGAAGTTCTGAATTTTGAAGCTCTGCCGCTTGAAGCGCAGCAGCTCGCGCTTGCTGTCGCTGTCTGCGAAAGTTGTAAATAGAGTCTGCACTAAATACAGCCAGTGCCAGCCACACAAACGCAAAGGTGGTTAGCCTTGCCTCTTCCAGCGGTTCGCCGTAGAGATAAACCGCTAAAATAAACATCAGTGTTGGACCAATATATTGGAAGAACCCTAAGGTGGAATACATGATACGCCTTGCCGCAGCGGTAAAGCACAATAGCGGCGCAGTGGTCACGATACCGGCGGCGAAGATAAGCAGGTTTAAGTCGATGCTATTGTTAAATAAGTTGCTGTATTGTGACCCGTAAAGCACCCAGTACCCTATGGCCAGCGGCGATAGCATGAGTGTCTCGATAAATAAACCTGGCAGAGAATCTACTGCCACCTGCTTACGCAGCAAGCCATACACACTGAAACTTGATGCCAATACCAGCGCAATCCATGGTATTTCACCATAGGAAAGCACCAAAATACCGACGCCCACTACCGCTAAAATAACCGCCGTTCTCTGCAGATTGCGAAGCCGTTCGCCTAAGAATACCCGCCCTAAAAACACATTAATAAGCGGATTAATGTAATAGCCTAAGCTGGCGTCGAGTAGGTGGTCGTTGTTTATGGCCCAAATAAACAGTAACCAATTAGCCCCTAGCAATAGGCCAGCGAAAAAAAGAATGACCATCACCCGCTTATTTTTTAATGCGGATATCACCTTAGGCCATTGCTTGAGTACAGCGATAAACCCCACAAGCAATACCACCGACCAAATGACGCGATGCATTAATATTTCGGCAGCGGGAAGTACCATTAACTGTTTAAAATAAACAGGTGCGACGCCCCACATACTGTAAGCGGCTATCGCACAGATAACGCCCACTTGGGCGGCAGAAGCTGGCTTAGACAATGATAACTCCAAAACGAAACAGGCTATAAGCGCGCTATTGTTTAGTACAACGCTATTTTACACAAGCGCTCAGTTGTGCTTGCGGCCCAAAGTGTTATATAAACGGGTTAAACACCGTTAACCCTGCCAGTGAGTATGGTTTAGTGCATTAGAGCAAAAATAATGTACCAAGCCCCAAGAAGGCCACAAAGCCTACGATATCTGTTACCGTTGTTAAAATAACCGACCCCGACAGCGCAGGATCTATTTTCAATTTATCTAAAACAATCGGCACAAATACACCGGCAATAGCCGCCGCCACAATATTGAATAAAATAGCTAAGCAAATAACCACGCCCAGCATCACATCGGTAAACCAAAAATAGGCAACAATACCAATAACCAAGGCCCATATAACGCCATTAACGCCGCCCACTTTTAGCTCTTTGATCATCAATGCTTTAATATTGGCTGGAGTCACCTGCCCTAATGCCAAACCTCGCACTATAAGGGTTAGCGTTTGACTACCCGCAATACCACCCATACTTGCTACTACAGGCATAAGTACTGCCAGTGCAACCACCTGCTGAAGCGTGGCTTCAAACAAGCCAATAAACCACGATGCCATAAATGCAGTAAGTAAGTTAATACCCAGCCAAAGCGCCCTATTTCTGGCACTTTTCGCCACGGGAGAGAACAAATCTTCGTCTTCATCCATACCTGCTGAAGCCATGACCTGACGCTCGTAGAACTCATTCACTAATTCGCTGGCCGCAGTAATATCTAACCTGCCAAGCAAGGTATTATTTTCATCCACCACGGGCAGTGACGCTAGCCCCGAGCGCTGCACGATTAGCGATGCATTCATGGCATCGTCATCGCCTTTAAAGGTAGTGATATTTTCTTCTGCAAGAGACAATAACGCCTTGTCCTCTGATGCAGAAAACAAGTTGTTTATTTTAACGAGTGCCGCAAACTGCCCCGTTCGATTAACAAGGTAAATACTGTCGCAGTGCTGAGGGATATCTTTTTTCAATAAACGCAATGCCTCTCTAACTTTAGCGTTAGAAGGCAGCACAAGCTGCTCATGGTTTACCCAGTGACCTATCTGATTATCGGGAAAAAGTGAGGCTTCTCTAAAGTACTTTCGCTCTTTGGAGTCGAGTGACTCATAGGCCAAATCAACAAGACGTTTGGGTAAAGAGTCGAGAAGCTCAAGTAAATCATCGGCGTAAATGTCGGCAAAAATGGACGCCCATTCGTTGTGCGGCGTATTATCGATAAGAATTTCACGGGGGTCGCTACGCATCTCAACCAATACGTTCAGCTTTTGCTCTCGCGGAATTCCCTCCCACACCACAAGTCGTGGTTCAACAGGCAACGATTCTAACAGCGTAGCAATATACACATTGTCTTGACCACTTAGCGCCGCTAATAACGACGCTGGGTCATCAGCCATACCTTCGGTAACAATCTCTTCGATTAAATCTGGTAATTGGTCAGCCACACTATACCTCCTGTTGACACATTCTTTCTCAATCCTACAGCCCTTAGATTATCATGTTGCTGCATATGAGAATATGACGGACTGATTTGTACACGCGCTTATACGTTTTTGTTTATTCACTCTTTCTTAGGTAGTTATGCTTTATCGCTTGGTTTGATGTTAGGGGCTTGCGCTGAATTTTAGTCTAGTTTTTGCAAATGCTCCGTGAAGACAGAGCAAAAAAAGCGTAAAATCCCCAACCATGACAACTGCATTAGCCACCACAGAATTATCACCTCGGCCTGACAACACTGTATCGCCAGAAAACGTACTCAAAAACGTTTTCGGTTACGGTGAATTTCGCGATGGCCAAGGGGAAGTCATTCACCATGTGTGTAACGGTGGTGACGCACTTGTACTACTGCCTACCGGCGGTGGAAAGTCGTTGTGTTATCAAATACCCGCATTAGTTCGCGACGGTACCGCCATTGTGGTGTCGCCACTGATATCCCTAATGCAAGATCAAGTAGAGCAGCTTAAAGCCCTTGGCGTTAAGGCGGATTATCTCAATTCCACACTAGACGCACAAGCTCAGGCCAATATCAACGATGCGCTCATTGCAGGAAAGCTAGATTTACTTTACGTGTCTCCTGAGCGCCTAATGCAGTATTCATTTCAGCAATTACTCAACAGAGCGGAAATTGCCTTATTTGCCATTGATGAGGCCCACTGCGTATCTCATTGGGGCCATGACTTTCGTCAAGATTATCGCGCTTTAGGTAAAATAAAATCTCGTTTTTCACATATTCCCGTTATTGGCTTAACCGCTACTGCAGACACCGCCACTCAAGCCGACATTTTAAGTCAGCTCACGTTACATGAGCCGCTAGTGTACAAAGGCAGTTTCGACAGACCCAATATTCGCTACCGGGTTATGTCGAAATACAAAGCCTTCGATCAGGTTGTTAGCTATGTAAAGCAGCAAGAAGGCAGCGGTATTATTTATTGTAATAGCCGAGCTAAAGTTGACGATTTACACGCCAAGCTATTCAGGCTGGGTTTTCGCTGCGCTGCCTACCATGCCGGCATGGATAGCGATGAACGAGAATTGGTGCAGCGTCAGTTCCTCAATGACAAAATTGATATTGTGGTAGCAACCGTGGCCTTCGGCATGGGCATCAACAAGTCTAACGTACGTTACGTGGTGCATCACGATGTACCTCGCAGTGTCGAGAGCTATTATCAGGAAACCGGACGCGCTGGACGGGACGGACTGGAATCGGAAGCGCTTTTATTGTTCGACGAAAAAGATGCCGCCAGAGTAAGGCAGTGGATTGAACAAGGCGAAAGCGGTGATAGAAATCACATAGAGCTTCAAAAGTTTGCTGCTATGGAAGCCTTTTCAGAAGCGCAAACATGTCGACGACAAGTTCTGCTTAATTACTTTTCTCAATTTAGCGATAGTGCCTGCGGTAACTGTGATATTTGTTTAGATCCCCCCAAAATGGTGGATGGCCTTGTAATAGCCCAAAAAGCCTTATCATGCATTTTGCGTTTATCTCAACAGGCATCAAGCCAATACGTCATTGATGTTTTACGAGGCAAACAGCTTCGCAGGCTTCAAGAGGCAGGACATCATCAACTTTCCACCTATGGAATAGGAAAGGACAAATCAGACAGTTATTGGCATAACATTTTGAATCAGCTGGTTCATAAAGGGCTGATACGCGTTGATATTACTGCACATGCGTCGCTGCGCCTTACAGAGGCCTCTCGCCCTGTACTAAAAGGCGAAGTACCGGTACAGCTTGCCGTACCGAGACTTGAATTTAAGCCTGACAAAAAAGCCAAACAAGCGCCTGCCAATTACGACCGCACCTTGTTTACGCGACTTAAGCATTTACGCAAAGTGCTGGCCGAAGAAAACGAAGTGCCGCCGTATGTGGTATTCAGTGACGCGACCTTGGTCGATATGGCCTGTAAACTGCCCGTCACTCGCAATACCTTGCTTGAAGTAAGCGGTGTTGGGCAAACCAAATTAGAGCGCTACGGCGACGCGTTTATCAAACTTATCGACGACTACATTTCTCGCAACGATTAAAAACCGAAATGGCTAGGCGTAGGCGTATTCGCCTCCTTTTTCTAGAGCTCGCTGATAGGCTGGTCTTTCATGTACACGCTTAACGTACCCGCGAATTGCTGCGAAATCATCAGCTCGACCACTCGCAACGAGAGACTCTAACGGGAATATCATTTGTATATCAGCTCCCGTTGGTTCCTCACCCGCAAACCATGTGTTACTGGCAAGGTACGATTCTACATAGCGAAGGCTCTGCGCCAAGTTAGGGCCGTAATACGCGTTTATGATCCCATCCACTAACTTGTCGGTGATGGGCTTTATGAAAAACGGCTTAGAGCCTTTCTGACGCGCTTTTTCTAAAACAAGATTAGCCACTAGCGGCGGCATCAAAGACCCTTCAGCAAAATGAAGCCAAAATAGGTAGTCTTGCAACGCTTTGCCCTCTTCAGGCACAGTAAAGCCAGATTCAGCATGATTACGCACTAAATATTCGACGATAGCGCCAGATTCAGCGATGGCACCATGCGGCGTAGTGAGTACCGGTGAACGTCCTAGGGGATGGACTGCTCGCAATGAATCGGGCGCCAAATTAGTTTGACTGTCTCGCGCATAAAACGCGATTTTGTATTCAACACCGAGCTCCTCTAGCAACCACAGAATACGCTGAGAGCGAGAGTTATTTAAATGATGTAGTGTTAACATACCCCTTCCTTAATGTGCGTTGTCATAACGCATATAAAAATTATTATTGTTGTGTTGTAGTGTATACATGGATAATCAACGGCAGGTTTACTTCTAACTAGACCTTTATTCATCGATATAATCTCTCGCAAATGCCTGAACTTGTAAGTGCCGTTCAAAAATTTGCGTTGCTTACATCTATAATTATCATGCCCTTAAAGCAATTTGCGTAAAGCGGATTTGAAAGCGCCCTAGATTCATGCTGCATGTAATTGAGGATAAAGTCTGCTTTTCATTAACTATGTCGATATATTATCACTATTAATTAGGCTTACAGTAAATTGAAGCGCGGCGAATTAGCTATCCGAAAATCAGCATTAGCATTGCGCCAGCTGTTCATTCAACAGCACCGTATACGTGCACCTTACATAGATAACAGATTAAACTAGCAGGGTTTCAAATTATGCAGCAGTTACTTGCATCAAGTGTCATCGCAGCGCTTCACAATACTGAGTCAAGCGTTCAGATTGCCCTTCAACTGCCTACTACGCCGCTAAAAACCGAGCAATGGCTGACTCAGTTTGTGTCACTATTTCATTTTCAAGCTTCACAAGCTGATTGGGGTGCTGATAGGTTTCAAGTGGTGTTAACCTCTTTAAAAGGACAACAGCCATTTCAGTGTTTATTATGTATAGAATGGCTATGCGAAGCGATATGGCTTGAGCCTGTCGGCAGCGAACAACATCCTAAAATCATTAGCAATTATCTTAAAGAACAGGGCGATGACCTTTTATAAACTTCACTGCAAACTTACATTTCTTTGTTGTCACCTATGAATTACTATTAAGAAATGAACGCCACATCGCTATTACTCTTACCGTTTATTATCACTCGCTCTAACACGCTAGTGTGGAGCGCTTTGACATTTTTGCTATCTCGCGCTTTTACTGGTGTAGACAAAGGCTGTTTGAGCAAGCTTTATTTGCGTTCTGCGGTTTACCAAAGTAACGAGCCTACTGTAAACAGGCTTACAATTCGCTCTACACTGTCATTCATTTTCATCATAATCGCGCTTTTGTTTGGTCCAGTAAGCATTGCGGAAGCAAACAGTATTTACATTGATGAATCTTTTGAACATGCGCTTATCAACAAGAACAGCGATATCACTCAGGCCTCTGGTTCGGCAACCTACTTTGATGTGCTTGATGGAGTGAATACATTTTCAGGTCAACAGATCACATCCGCAAACACGAGGAAGTGGCTGTCTACCCATATACGTCACGACGGCTATAGTCCTATCTCCCTTGTGGTAAAGGTAGATCGCTTAAACATTGACGACCTTCAGCTTTATCTGCTTAACGACAATGAGCGCATCATAAAAACGTATCGCTATCAAGCGGGAAAAGGAGACCTTTCTCTACCGCAACCTGTGCCCACTATTCGATTGCCTTTTACTCTTCAACCCTATCAGAATGTACGCTTGCTCATTGGCATTAAGGATGTTGGGCTAAACCATATTCCCGTTATGCTGTGGGAACGAGATGTTTTAGAGCAATACGATACAAATATGCTGGTTGCACTAGGTGCGGTGCTTGGCGTGTTCACTCTTATTATTGCTTACTTTCTTCTTTCCTATTTTAACCAGCGTATTGCCATCCGGTTTTGGCTTTCTATGTCATCACTGGCCATGTTGACGCTATTTTTCATTTTTCACAGCGGACTGGGTTTGTGGCCAAGCTTAACCAACACTACTGAAGCGGCATTCATAATTGCATCAACCTTGCTGTTGCTGTGCTTTGCCAAAGTAACCCATCATCTATTTCCGCGAGTGCCCGCGTTCCTCAAAGCAATTAATTTTGTCATTCCTTTTATATGCTTGTATTGCTTTTTCATCGAGTCCACTGTGGCAATTGTAGTTCTACTTAGCACTATTGCGGTAATGGGTGTAAGCCAAGTTGCTTTGGCGCTAACGTTTAAAGAAAATCGACAAACAAGTCGCTTGTTCTCAATTGGATGGCTCTCGTTTTTTGTCTTGTTTGCAATATCGATTCAAGGCCTCTATCACTTCATGGTTTATACCTTCAGTGTCTATTTAGTTATGCTGTTTTTTGCCGCCTTTGGGCTGTTGTGCTTAGGCATGGCCGCAGCAATAAAAGAACGGTTTTACAACAAAAAGCAGTTGGTTAAAAAAGAAGAGATTATTACCAACTTAAACCATTTCTATCATTTATTTAGAAACTCAGCAGAAGGACATTACACCTCAACTTGGGAAGGTAATTTAGTGTCTGTAAACCCCGCGATGTATAAGCTTTTTGGGTATACCGATGAGGACGACATGCTGGAAACAGGCGCAAAAACATCGGTTTTCTATGCTAACGCTGATGACAGGCAACTTCTCTTAGGTGAACTGTCTCAAACCGGTCACTTAACTGGCAAAGAAATAAGAGCAAAAAGAAAAAATGGTGAAGAGTTTTGGATTTCGTTGTCTTGCCGTTTGCAAGAAAATAGTGATGGCCCCTATATTTTTGGCTCAATTATCGACATCACCGAGAAAAAACAATCTGACCTTAATTTACGCTATTTAGCTACCCATGACTCTCTTACAGGGGCCTACAATCGTCGCCAGTTTGAATCCGAGTTTAAAAGTAAGGTGGCATCAGTTTCAAACCCGCCTGTGTGCCTTCTATACTTAGATTTAGATAGATTTAAGGTGGTGAACGATACTTGCGGCCATAAAGCTGGCGACGTTCTCATAAAAGACATAGCCAGATTGATAGAAAACACGCTTTTAAAGAATGCCCTTCTCGCCCGTTTAGGCGGCGATGAATTCGGTATCATTTACTCAGATTATGATGAGAAAAGTGTCTTTGAGAACGCAGAAAAAATACTCAATGCAGTACAAGACTACCGCTTTATGTGGAACAACCGCATTTTCAATTTAGGCGTGAGCATTGGCATGGTGGTATGCGATGAAAATACCACAAGTGCTGGGCAGTACTTAAGCATGGCAGATGCGGCGTGCTATTTCGCCAAAGACCAAGGCCGTAATCAAATTCATCGATACAACAGTAATGAAGAGAGCACCCAGCGCTATCAGCGCGAATTAGATTGGGTATCGACCATTAACAACGCGTTAGAAGAAAATCGATTCGAACTGTATTACCAACCGCTGCGACCACTCAGCCAAGCCAATGAAGGGTATTATTACGAGGTACTGCTTCGCTTGCGAGAAAGCGATGGTAAAATTGTAGAGCCGGCAAACTTCTTGCCTACTGCGGAACGTTTCGAAATGAACGTGAACGTAGACAAGTGGGTAGTCACAAATACATTTAAGTGGCTATCAGAAAACCCTGAGCATTTGAACAATCTTAAGCGCTGTAGCATCAACTTAAACTGCCACTCCCTGGCCGATAGAGATTTTACGCTGTTCATTCTGAATGCGTTTGAAACCTTCGGTATTGCGTATAGCAAAATTTGCTTTGAGGTTATTGAGTCAGTGGCCATTATAAAAATGGACGACACGTTGGCCTTTATGCACACATTCAAAAACTTAGGCTGCACATTTTCTCTTGATGACTTTGGCAGCGGCTTTTCATCCTATAACTATCTTAAAAGCCTTCCTGTGGATCAGGTGAAAATAGACGGCATGTTCATAAAGGATATGCTCAGCGACGCCGTGGACACAGCTATGGTTGCATCGATAAAGGATGTGGCAAAGGCCATGGGCATGCAAACAGTGG
Source organism: Alteromonas sp. BMJM2 (assembly GCF_027257845.1). Lineage (GTDB taxonomy): Bacteria > Pseudomonadota > Gammaproteobacteria > Enterobacterales > Alteromonadaceae > Alteromonas. The sequence continues at coordinate 126,985 of NZ_JAPVOT010000003.1, forward strand.
CAGAATTTGTGGAGAATGAAGCCACAATGACCCAATTAGGAAATATGGGAATCGATTTCGCTCAGGGCTATGGTGTAGCAGTGCCAGCCCCTCTCGCCGACTTCACCCCGCTGTAACGCCCTTATTCTGTTGGGCTCATATCGTTGATCTCGCTTTTGATTTATAACAAATAAAAAAGAGTGATAGAGCAAATACCCCAAAACCGGATGAAATGCGTATAATCATAGGTCGTTAGTAGCAACGCGTTGTTATTAACGTACACCATTACACTCTATAAATGATACAATGTAACACTTTATAGTTAGAATGATATTGTAAAGACGACCTAAAAAAGATGCTGCCAAATTCGGTAGCGATCAGTGCAGATATCAGGCTTGCAAAAGCTGTGATTATCCCCACATATGGCCTACTGTCCTAAGCGTAGAAGTAACATGAGTAGCAAACAGCCTAAATACGAATTTGTCAGTTCAGCAAAATTGCCAACACGGCTTGGTGAATTCAAAATACACGGTTTCGTTGAAGCCAGTGGTCAAGAACACGTTGCCTTGTCATACGGCACCTGGAAGAAAGGCGATATTGTGCCAATTCGTATCCACTCAGAATGCTTGACCGGCGATTCCCTTTTTAGCACCCGCTGCGACTGCGGTTTTCAATTAGAAAAAGCCATGCAAAACATCGTCGATAACGGCTTTGGCTTACTACTATACCTTCGCCAAGAGGGGCGCGGCATTGGACTGCTTAATAAAATACGTGCTTACAATCTTCAAGACAGCGGCATGGACACGGTAGAAGCTAACGAACATTTAGGCTTTGATGCTGACCTTCGTAGTTACGACATCTGTAAACTCATGCTAGATACACTAGATGTTACCCGCGTAGAGTTAATGACGAACAACCCTAAGAAGCTTGCGGCACTTGAAGCACTCGGAATAGATGTTGTATCTCGCAAACCTATCGATCATGGCGTAACAAAAGACAATAAAAACTATCTAAAAACCAAAACGGAAAAGCTGGGCCACGCATTCGATCCTCACGTTTTTAAGTAACCTGAATCCTGTTTAAATTAAATTGCACAACCAAGAAAACGCCCGCCGCTTCAGTCAGCGGGCTTTTTTATTCAGCTTAGGTTAATTATCTTGGAGTTATAACGTATACAGACTTACCAACATTGTTTGTTCGCTACAGTAAGCGCACAGTGACAATGTAAGGAGAATGTATGAAAAACATAGCCCTATCTATTGTGATTGCCCTTGGCGGCGCTGCAGTCGGATTTCCGACAATGGCTCAACAGTCAACCGTTGATACTTCTGCCAATCAAACGTTGGCCACTAGCCAAACTGAAGTCTCAGATGCGCAATTGGACAGCCTTTTAGCCCCTATTGCTTTGTACCCAGATACCTTACTTACACACATACTCATTGCCTCCACCTATCCCCTTGATGTGGTTTCAGCGGATAGGTGGCGACAAAGTAATAAGCACCTTACCCCAGAGCAGGTTGAAGACGTATTAGAAGGTGTGGATTGGGATCCAAGTGTGAAGGCGCTGGCCGCGTTTGCAGACTTACTTAACACTATGGCTAATGATCTAGACTGGCTGCAACAACTTGGCGACAGTGTATTGATAAGCCAAGACAGGGTACTCGACCGCGTTCAAGTGTTGCGTCAACACGCAAGAAACACCGGGAACTTGGATACCAATGACTACATTGAAGTAGAAACAGAGCAAAACAATTCCAGAGAGATTATTTATATCGCTCCTCGTCAGCGAGAGGTGGTGTATGTACCTTATTACGACCCTCAAATTGTGTACGGAAATTGGTGGCACCCTGTTGCGCCGATATTCTGGTCTCACCACGTTAATTATCACCGTCATAGAAACGTATATTGGTCACCGCGAGTGAGAATATCGGCTTTCTTCTCTTTCGGAGCTGTGCACTGGAGTAATCGCCATGTGGTTGTGCATCGCCAGCCAGTGCGCAGGTTCTACAGAGGCAGTCAGCGTAAACGAGTGATCAGCAATGATTATCAACGCTGGGAGCATCGTGTGGATCACAGGCGAGCCCGTTACTCACCGCGCGTAGTGCAAACAAGGCCTACACGTTTTGTGCACAGTAGTGATAGAAGTGTATCTACTAGGCATCTTACTAGTTCGCCCGGCTCAAGGTCGATATCAAAATCGCGGTCTATTTCAAATGCACAGTTAAAAGCGCCGAAACAAGGCACTGCACTGTCAAATGATCGAAGTCTTAGCATAAGCAAAGCAAATAGAAGGTTTGATGAGAAAAAGCAGTACCACAAACCGGTAAAAAGGAATAACCAGGTAACGAGAGCCGCCCTATTGCATAAGCTCGATACTAATGAGCGCCACTATGCTAAAACTTCGAACAGAGCACAGAAAAAGCAGGTTAAAGACAATCGGTTTGCGACTCCCCAACCGACAAAAAAACAGTCTATTAAAGCAGATTCAGCCTTACGCAGAACAGGGACGAACAAGTCAGCAATAGATAAGACGCGAACCTACAAGACAGACGCATACCGCGACAAAGCGTCACAAAACCGGGCTTCTCAAGTAGCTAAAACAGGCAAAGCTTCTAACAAACGGACTGCGAATAGGCAGACTGTGACTCGAACAAGTAAGCAATCGGTTTCTCGTAACGTATCGCCCAAAAGAAATGTGAGCCATTACGAACGAAGCAGAAATGTTCAGTCTCAAAATAGGCTATCGAGAGACAAATAGCGTTGAAACAGACTGCTTCGAAACAAAATGCTTTGAAAATAAGGCACAAGAAACAATCGCTCAATCATCCCCAGAGCATTGACTAACGGCGGCTACTACTAGAGCGTTGAAAAAAGTAGTAGCCATTAGCCTTAAACCTAAGCTTTCGAATAAGACAATAACGCCTTTACAAAACGAGCAGGAGAAGCCGGATCTAGATTGAAGTACAGTGAAGGCTCTATAAGTTCTAGTTCCATAATTGCCCACTCGTTTTCTTGGCGAACCAGGTCGACACGTGCGTACAGAGCTTGAGCCGGCATTGCATCTAGTGCTCGCTGTGCTATTTCTTGCTGAGCAATATTTGCTTTTACGGCCAGTAACTGCCCGCCATGCTCCTCCTGAACTCGAAAGTCTCCTTGTTGAGGCACTTTTAATATGGCATGGCTGTAACACCCTCCAAAGTAAAACAGAGAGTATTCCCCCTCCTCAACCACGCTCGATAAAAAGGGTTGAATCATATACCGACGAGCGGCAAAGCTAGTCGTAAGTGAGGGCATTACCTCGGCGATATTTGAGGAAGAGACTCTAAAGGTGTCATCGGCGTTTGCACTCAATGTTGGCTTAATAACAACTTCTTCAGTGTTAAACCGCGCAAAAGCATTATGTATATCTTGCGCCGCAAAACGCTCTCCCCAACTAGTATCTACTATGGGGATCCCAGCCCCTGCGAGGTCCTTCAAATACTGCTTTTCTATATTCCATCTAATCAACTCTAAAGGATTTAACAAGATAGCCGAAGACTTATTAATGTTTCCTAATGTATTGAGGAAGGTATCAGGATGCTGTTGGTAATCCCACGTACTGCGCACAATGACGTAATCGTACTGGTCCCAATTCACGTTCTGTTCGTGCCATGAGATTGTCTCTACCGACCATCCTATGTCCTCAAAATGAGGAATGAGCAATTCGTCATAGACAAAAAAATCGTCTAAATTGTCGGTAGAGAGAAAAACTATATGTGACATAGATATCTTATTTATGGTTTAAAAATTAATACCAGCTTAGCGATTTTAATAACTATAACCAACTGATAAAAAGAGAAAAATATAGACCAAAGTCACATGTCGTCGTTATCTAAAATAGTCTATTATTCGGTCAATTTAGCAGGAAGCTGATATTTCTTCTACACTTTACTTAAACACATGGCGGAGACCTATATGCAATACCCTTGGCTTTTAGAAGGTCAGAAAATATTTCGCGTAGTAATAATCGCTCAGCTGGTTATTGCAGTTGTTATCGGTCTTATTACAGGGGAACTTCTGCCCGCATTTATCTTTGGTATCCCCATTGCCGCGGTGCCCCTAATGTTAAGCTTGCAGTCTCCCTATTCTGCCTTAAGCCGCCACGCGATGGCTATTGGTGTTCAGCTGCTAACCGCACTGCATATCCATCAGTCATTCGGCCTTATTGAAATCCATTTTGAAATTTTTGTGCTACTTGCTTTCTTATCGGTATTTAGAGACTGGAAAGTGGTTGCCACCGGTACGGCAGTGGTCGCGGTGCATCACATTAGCTTCTTTCTTTTACAATCTAGCGGCGCACCGCTTGTGATATTTGAAGAAGGTCACGTTACATTCACCATATTGCTTTTGCACGCTGCGTTTGCCGTAGCGGAAGGTGGCGTGTTGATGTACATGGCGAAAATTGCCCATGAAGAAGGCGCTGGAGCAGCTGAATTATCCTTAGCCATTCACGATATGCAAAAGGAAAGTAACAAGCTGGACTTAACTGTTGCTGTCGACAGAGACAATAAAATTCTTCGTCCCTTTGGCGAATTGATTGACCAAGTTAAAGAGTTAGTTCAACTGGCTTCGTCACTTACTGACGACGTTGTAAGGGGCTGTGGAAATATGGAGCAAGCTGCTAACAACATGTTCGATATAAGCCACAAAACAGATCAAGAGTTAGCTATGGTGTCAGCTTCGTCAGAAGAAATTGCGCAAACCATGCAGATGTCGACAGAGCAAACCACGATTGCCAGTGATAAAGCGTCGGCAGCTAAGGTGTCGTCACAAAATACTAGAGATTCTATTTCTACAACTAGCCATACGATCAATTCATTGCGAAGCACGCTAAATAGCGCAGCAAAAACAAATTCTGCACTAAACGAACAATGCTCTCATATCTCAGACGCCATGCGCTCGATTACTGCGGTAGCGGAGCAGACTAATTTGCTTGCTCTTAATGCTGCTATTGAATCGGCCCGAGCTGGAGAGCATGGTAGAGGATTTGCCGTGGTTGCAGACGAAGTACGTACACTTGCCATTCGCTCAAAAGAAAGTGCGGAACAAATCACAAGTATCACTGAGCAGCTAGTTTCTCAAACGGCAAGCTCGGTAGATCAAATGCAGTCTTGTATCAGTCTTGTTGATGAGGCAGTTATGTCGAGTGAAAGTGCAACCAATGCAATGGCAGACATTATGCTTCAGATGAACGATGCCAGTGAAAGCATGACAGAAATTGCTACATCTGCGGTAGAGCAAGAAACAGCGTCTGCATCCATTGCCGAAAGTACCGCTCGTTTAAGCGAATATACTTCTGAAGAGCTCGCTACCGCAGAGTCTCTTGCTGGCGAAGTGCAGGTGCTTACACAAATATCGCAAAAAATGCGCGGTGCCATCGAGCGCTTTAAACTGCAATGACAAAAGGTCTTTCTTGGGCGCTGCTTGCCTTATGGGCAAGCGGCCTGCTGGCCGCCATGTTAGTGTACAGTCAGCGCCAGCTGTCAGAATTCGACCCTGACGGCATACTGCTTCATCACTCAACCTCACCCACATTTGACAGTGAACTTTTGCAGCTTCTTAAAGACAGTAATGTCCCCAGTGCCAGTATTATTCACGTTGGCTCATCTGAAAGTTGCTACTGCGAAACACTCACCGCACCCCATCAAACGCAGTTACTCAATCGCCTTGGTGAATCACAGTACGGCGTTGTCGACATTGCGCTAGACACCGTGAAAGGGCTAAGCAATATAATCACTACCGTTCCTGCATTGATTGTTATTGATGAGAACTACCAGTTGCGCTACGTAGGTCCTTACGCCACAGGCTATGGCTGTTTTACTGGTAAAAACTTAGTGGACCAAGTGGTAAGCTACACGCACCAACTTCCCTATAATGGCGCTATTATTAACAGCGACGCCACAGGCTGCTTTTGTTGATTTGGCAGGTAACATGTAATTTGGCACGCAATATGTAACCCATTGTTCAAAGTATATGAGAAAGCGACCTAATGCGCCGCATGGCTGTGAATAATTTGCGTATGCATTAATAGAGTTTGTAACATTTATAGGGAGCGTTCGCGTTTATGAAAGCCAATGAAAATACAAAGTATGCCGCACATAGCAAAAACCAAGTCGCAACACTTTACAGAATGGTGACAGATGAGCATATCTGTCCATTTGGCTTGAAATCTAAAGATTTACTTGAACGCAAAGGTTACACGGTAGAAGACCATCATCTCAGCACTCGTGAACAAACCGACGCTTTTAAAGAAAAGCATGATGTCACGACCACGCCCCAAACCTTTATCGATGGTCAGCGCATTGGCGGCTACGACGAGCTCCGAGATTTTTTCAATTTAAAGAAGGAAGACGAGAAAGGCTCGCGGTACACCCCAATCATTGTCACATTTTCACTCGCGGCTCTTATGGTAATTGCACTGCTGCTCAATGATAGCGGTGAAGGGCTCTCTTTCAGTCCAGAACAAGTCATTATGTCGTTTATCGGCATTACCATGGTATTGTTAGCTATGCAAAAACTGCAAGATCTCGTGGCATTCTCAAATCAGTTTATTACCTACGACCTTTTTGCCATGAGACATGTTCGCTATGCCTATTTTTACCCATTTGCCGAAGCATATGCAGGGTTAGGAATGCTAGCAAGTTTTCCAGCATATTTAGTTGCTCCTATTTCATTGTGCATTGGTACAGTGGGAGCAATATCGGTGGTTAAAGCTGTTTATATTGATAAGCGAGAACTTAAATGCGCCTGTGTAGGCGGTAATTCTAACCTCCCCCTAGGCTTTATTTCATTAACGGAAAACCTCGCCATGGCAGGTGCCGGGGTTTATATGCTAGGACGTTGGCTGGGCTAAGGTTGACTTAAGCCCTTGAGATGCGCAACCACACTTCGCCCCAATGCGCTCAAGTCATAGCCGCCTTCTAGCATGCTTACGATTCGTCCTTCACAGCAGCTATCAGCCACACGCCTTAATGCTTGGCTTATCCAAAAATAATCGTCTTCCACCAAACGCAAATGAGCCATGGGATCCTCAGCGTGAGCATCAAAACCTGCCGAAATGAGAATGAGCTGAGGCTGAAAATTAGAGAGCGCATTAAACCAATGCTGTACTTTTTCTCTAAATACATCGCCAGTTATACCCGCTTCAAGGGGCACTGCTAAAATATTACTCGCGGAAACCGGTGCTCCGCTATGGGGATAAAAAGGATGTTGGAAGCTTGAACACAGCATAATGCGCTGATCGCCCGCCACTATCTGTTCTGTGCCGTTACCATGATGAACATCAAAATCCACTATGGCTACCCGCTGTAGATTATAGTTTTGCAGTGCATAGCGCGCTGCCAACACAATATTATTGAATACGCAAAAGCCCATCGCGCTATCGTAGGTAGCGTGATGCCCTGGGGGCCTAGTGGCGCAAAAGGCCTGCCGCTCTGTACCCGCCATAACATAGTCTACGGCATTACAGCCAGCACCGGCCGACTCCAACGCTGCCGTTAAACTGTGCTTCATTAACCCTGTATCTTCGTCGAGCCACGCTGTAGCCGTTGTGTCACTAGCGTACATTGTTTTTTCATCATCACTGAAAGACACCTGCGCAGCACGGTCGAATACACTTTTAATGTAGTAAGGGTCGTGGGCCAATGATAAATATGCCTCAGGGATTGGCGTAGCATCCCCATGCTCACAAATCATCTCTAGCCCAGATGATAACAACTGATCGTCTATAGCAAATAGGCGGTCTGGTGATTCCGGATGCTCTTTTCCTAGGTCGTGTTTAGTGCCGTGTTTACCACGGAAAATTTTTATTGTCATGTCAGCGACGCCACATCAAGGACCAATTCAACATCACTCGGGTCACCGGTAAATTTACGTTTAAACTTTGCTTGTTCAAATATAGCAATCATGGGCATGTTATCCCCGCGAACGTAGGCCATCATCTTGCTGATCTCGCGCTTTTTCGCAATATTGATGAGCTCTTTTAACAGTAGTTTTGCCATGCCTTTTCCTTGCTGAGTCTCACGAGTAACAAAGGCAGCCTCACAGGTATTGTCTGACGGATTAAAATAGAATCGCCCAACTGCATGAATGGTGATACGAGAGCCCTCTTGACGCACAATACAAAGCCCCGCATCAGAGCTTTGATCCACACTGACTAAATTACAGGACTTCTCGCGGGACATTTGCTTTGGATCGTAGTTATAGCGCAGTCGTAAAGTTTCTTTAGTGTGAGAGTAGAAAAATTCCTGCAGCCGTCGTTCATCGGCAGGGTTGAGCGGTCGCATATAAAAACGTTCGCCCCGTATATCTAGTTTTTTAAGCTGAATAGCGCCTAACTCAGGAATGTCGGTAGGGTACTTTTCTTGATAATGCGGTACCCAGTAGTGCTGCCTAACTTCTTCTAACAGCGCCGAACGAAACTTAGGATGGGCTACTCGAATAAGCTCTAGCGCACGCTCTCGAATACTTTTTCCTTTTAGCGAAGCGATACCGTATTCCGTTACCACATATTGCACGTTACCCCGCGACGTGACGACGCCAGCGCCCTCGCTAATTTGCGGTGTAATTCGGGAAATAGTTTCATTTTGGGCCGTAGAAGGCAGCGCAATAATGGCCTTGCCCCCTTTGCTAATAGATGCGCCAGTGACAAAATCCACCTGCCCCCCTATGCCGCTATAAAAGTCATAGCCTAAAGAGTCAGCAACAACTTGCCCAGTAAGGTCTACCTCAAGTGCGCTATTAATGGCTACCATATTGTCATTTTTCGCAATATTGGTGGGCTTATTGACGTAACTACTCGGATAGAATTCTATATGTGGGTTGTTATCAATCAGTTCGTACAGCTTACGCGTGCCAATGGCAAAACTTGTCACTACCTTACCGGGGTGGAATGTCTTTTTCTTATTGGTTACTGCGCCTGAAGCCAATAATTCAATAATACTGTCGGTGAGCATTTCACTGTGAATACCCAAATCTTTATGGGTACAAAGGTACTTAAGGGTAGCGCTGGGAATTTTTCCAATGCCAAATTGCAGTGTGGCGCCGTCATTCACCAGCATGGCTACATACTGCCCAATTCGCTCAGCTACGCTATCTATGGGTGGTGTAGACACTTCTACCAATGGTTCATCAGCTTCAATGCAGGCGTGTATCTCGCTAATATGAATATAGGAATGACCCGCTGTTCGCGGCACTTGCGGGTTGATTTGGGCAATCACTTTTTTGCTGTGGCGTATGGCAGACATGGCAATATCAACCGATGCACCTAGCGAGCAGTAGCCAAACTCGTCTGGAGGGCTGACATTTACCATTGCAGCGTCTAATGCTAATGTTCCGTCGCTAAATAAGCTGGATATTTCCGACAGAAACACGGGGGTATAGTCGGCACGCCCCTCATCAACCGCTTTGCGCATGGCACTTCCGCCAATAAAGAAGGTATTTGCCTTAAATAGGTTTTTGTATTCTTGTTTTACCCAGCGGGTATCGCCTAGCGCCAGCATATGCACTAATTCAATGTCGCTGAATCCCTCACTATTATCAATGAGGTGCTGCACCAGTGCATGGGGGACTGATGCGTTACCGCCGACAAAAACACGACAACCTGATTTTATCAACGCGGGCCAATCTGGCGCTGGGGGTAAGCGTAATGCCATACTTTTCTGCCTCTATGAGCTAGCGAAGCCAATACATCAATAATGCCATAAATTCAGCGACTTTCCCTCCTCAATCAACGAATATCCGCCTAAGCGATTAGTCTTAGAGAATCCGTTACTCTATCTACAAAAACGCCCACTAACGTGGGCGTATGACATGATTATTTTTGCCTAGGCTTTTTTGACTATTGTCTCTTCGGCTAGTTCTAAGGCTTACTGATAACGGAACTTTTCCAGCCAGTTTCTAAAAAAGGGCGAAATCACCGACTTACTATTGGCCAAGCGATGGCCGTCGTTTAATAGCAGCAACTGCGCTTTTTGATGACGAGCATACTTAAGGCTATTTTCAATTGGAATAATATCGTCATTCCAACCGTGCACTAAGCTTACGTACCCGTCATAGGGATAGCGCTGAATTTCGTAGTCTGGCATATACAGAGCAGGCGCCATTAAAAACACACCGCGAGCAGAAATTTGACTCGCGGCCGCCAGCGACACATAGCCGCCCATACTAGAGCCCACTAAAATGACATCGTTGCACTTTTCAGCAATGGTTTCTTTAAGGCGCGTTAAACGGGCTTCTGGGCAATCAAGGTCTTGATAATCAATACTCTCTACGCCAAAGCCCATATCAGTTGCTACATTCGAAAGCGTAGTAATTTTACTGCCCCAAGGGCCGCTTTCTTTGCCGTGCGAGAATACAACGGTTGTCATTCTTATGTCCTTATTGCATCTTTGTTTAAAAGTACGATAGGTGAAAATTTACTGTATCGTAAATCCTCACTGTTTGTCTTCTTTATGAAACAGTTTTTCAACCATTACATAAAACATAGGCACAAAGAAGATAGCTAAGAAGGTGGCCGCAAACATGCCGCCCATTACAGCGATACCAATAGCATTTTGACTCGCCGCACCTGCACCGCTCGCTAAGGCCAGTGGTGTTACGCCTAAAATGAAGGCCATTGAAGTCATAAGAATAGGGCGAAAGCGCTGAGACGCTGCATTTGAAACCGCGGTCATTAGGTCAACGCCATTCTCGTACTCTTCCTTGGCAAATTCCACAATCAAAATAGCGTTCTTTGCAGCCAAGCCTACGGTGGTTAAAAATGCCACCTGCAAATAGACATCGTTGGCTAAATTAAAGATAAACGCTGCTGTCACCGAGCCTAAAATACCTAACGGCACAACCAACATTACCGCAAAAGGCACCGACCAGCTTTCGTACAATGCAGCAAGACATAAAAATACCACCAGTATTGAAATAGCGTATAACATTGGCGCTTGCGAGCCCGCTTGCTGCTCTTCAAAAGATAAACCCGACCATTCAATGCCATAGCCTGGCGGAAGTTGTGCAACAAGCTTTTCCATTTCGGTAATCGCTTCCCCTGAGGATATACCTTCAGCAGGACTACCCTGAATGTTTACCGATGATATGCCGTTAAAGCGTTCTAACTTAGGTGAACCGTATACCCACTCTGTGGTGGCAAAGGTACTGAACGCCACCATCTCACCGTCGCTGTTGCGCACATACCACTTTTCTAAGTCATCTGGCGTCATACGATGGGGCACGTCACCCTGCATATACACTCGCTTTATACGACCTTTATCAATAAAGTCATTCACGTAGCTTGAGCCCCATGCAATTTGAAGCGTACGATTAATGTCACTCAAGTTCAGTCCAAGGGCAGAGGCTTTTTCGCTATCAATTTTTATCTTGAACTGAGGCACGTCGCTAAGCCCGTTAGGACGCACACCTGCCAGCTTCGGATTTTGCGCCGCCATTCCCAACAGTTGATTACGCGCATTCATCAAGGCTTCATGGCCGTTGCCCGCTCTGTCGACTAGCTGCATGTCAAAGCCTGTGGCATTACCTAATTCCATAATAGGCGGCGGTACAATTGGAAACGCAGAGGCATCCTCAATTTGACTAAAGGCACCAAAGGCTCTTCCTAGCACAGCAAAGGCCGAGCTGTCATCATCACGCTCGCTCCAGTCATTTAAGTTAATAAATGCCATACCTGCATTTTGCGCCTGGCCTGCAAAACTAAAACCAACAACTGAGAACAGACCGTTTACTGCTTCTTGCTCTTCGTTAAGGAAATAGTCTTCTGCTTGCTTAATCGACTCCAGCGTTCTGCCAGCGGTAGCACCTGGGGGAGTGCTCACTAGTACCATCATTCGCCCTTGGTCTTCATCGGGTAGAAAGGCGCCTGGTAGCTGACTGAAAATAAGCGCCATGCCTCCCACTAATAATCCGTAGACCACAAAATAGCGTTTAACCCGTTTCGCCATGTGCGTAGTGGTGCGCTGGTAAGAGTCACGCCCCTTGTTAAAGTTACGATTAAACCAGCCAAAGAAGCCTTTGTTTTTATCCTGATCTTCTGGGTGCTTTTTCAATAATGTGGCGCAAAGAGACGGCGACAGAACGATAGCAACCAACACAGAGAACGCCATTGCAGACACAATGGTTACCGAAAACTGGCGATAAATAGCCCCCGCCGAGCCGCTGAAAAAGGCCATGGGAATAAACACGGTAGAAAGCACCGCGGCAATGCCCACCAGCGCGCCGGTAATTTGTGTCATCGACTTTTTGGTGGCTTCGGCAGGCGGCAACCCTTCCTCTTCCATAATTCGTTCAACGTTTTCTACCACGACAATGGCATCATCAACGAGAAGACCAATGGCCAATACCATAGCAAACATGGTGAGAACATTAATACTAAAACCAAACAGCGACAGTACAGCAAAGGTCCCTAGCAGAACCACCGGAACGGCTATGGTAGGAATAAGCGTTGCTCGCCAGTTTTGCAAGAAAAGCAGCATGACTAAAAACACCAACACCACAGCTTCTATTAGGGTTTCCACCACCGACTGAATAGACAGTTCGATGAAAGGCGAACTGTCTACCGGATACACCACTTTTACGCTGTCTGGCAAGTTAGCGCGCAGCTCTTCTACCCGAGCTTTTACCGCTTCAATGGTATCGAGAGCATTGGCGCCAGAGGTAAGGCTAATCGCCATACCAGACGCTGGCCTTCTGTCGTAGCGTACAATGACATCATAGCTTTGCGCACCCAATTCAACGCGAGCTACGTCGCGCACACGCACTTGAGAGCCGTCGGTATTTACCCGCAATACAATATTTTCAAAGTCTTTTTCAGTTTGTAAGCGGCTTTGCGCCTGAATAGTAGCGTTGATTTGTTGATTATTAATGGCTGGCAAACCGCCTAACTGTCCTGCAGATACATCGGTATTTTGCACCTGAACCGCCGCTTGCACATCGACAGGGGTAAGGTTGTAGCTGTAAAGCTTGTTAGGATCTAACCAAATACGCATAGAGCGCTGGGCACCAAACACGCGTACGCTGCCCACACCATTAACCCGTGATATAGGGTCTTGAAACTGAGAAACCAGAAGGTCGCTTAAATCGAACTGGTTCATCGAGTCGTCTTCAGAATAAAAGCCAACGGCTAAGGCAAAAGAGCTGTTTGACTTCGACACCGTCACCCCTTGCTGCTGCACTTCAGCAGGTAATAAAGGTAACGCACCCTGCACTTTGTTTTGGGTTTGAACCTGTGCAATATCAGGGTCGGTACCAGGCTCAAAGGTGAGGCTAATAGAAACACTGCTGTTTGAGCTACTAGCGGAAAAGTAGCGCATGTTATCAATGCCCGAAAGACTCTGTTCAATCACTTGGGTAACCGAGTTTTCTACCGTCTCGGCTGATGCGCCAGGGTACGCAGCACTTATGGTTACTGTAGGGGGAGCTACTTTGGGATATTGCTCAATAGGAAGTGTATAGATGGCAAGTACACCTGCCATCATCGTAATAATTGCTAATACCCATGCAAACACGGGCCTGTCTATAAAAAAGCGAGCCATAACTAAAAATTCCTTGCTTGCTTATCGTGAGCCGCGTGATGATGGTTGCCACTCAGATGCATTCACTTTCGCACCTGGTTTTACCTTTTGATAACCGGTAACAATGATTTGCTCGCCTTCGCTTACCCCATCGTTTACCACATATTGGTCGCGATAAATTTGCCCAACGCTGAGGGTTCGACCCTCAACTTCACCGCGGCTATTCACTACGTATACTGAAAGCGAACCGTCGGTTTGGCGAGTTGTAGCTCGCTGTGGCACAAGCAACGCATTCTCTCGCCCCGTGATCACATGACCTTTAACAAATAAACCTGGTAACAAGATACTGTCGGGATTAGGCATTTCGGCGCGCAACGTCACTGAGCCGGTACTTTCATCAACGGTGACTTCAGAAAACTTAACGCTACCGGTGTGTGAGTACTTTTCTCCACTCACTTCATCCACCGTTAGCTCTACATCGAGTGCGCCTTGATTTCGCATAGATTGGCGTAAAGTGAGAATGGAAGCCCCCGACTCCTGCATATCGATAAATACAGGGTCGAGCTGTGTGATGATGGCAAGTTGCTGGGCTTGATTAGTAGTAACAAGAGTACCTTCGGTAACAAAAGAGCGGCTGATTTGCCCGCTTATAGGTGCGTATACTTTGGTGTAGCCCATATTCACTTTGGCAACGTCAACTGCTGCGTCAGCAACGCTTATGGCAGCTTCGGCCTGCTCTTTTTGCGCAATAACATCGTCGTACTCTTGTTTGCTAACGGCATTTTTCTCGACCAGGTCATCGTATCGACGAGCTTTTGCTTCTAAGGTTTTTAAGTTGGCCTGGGCACTTTTCAAATCTGCTTTTGCACTGTTGAGTTGCGCTAGATATCTAGCCTGATCTATTTGGTAAAGCTGCTGGCCTTTTTTTACCTGCGCCCCCTCTTCGAAAAGACGGTCTGTGATAACACCATCTACCTGCGGACGAACCTGTGATTGACGGGATGGACTCACTCGGCCCGGCAACACCATTTCATGCTGCACTGGCTGCCTTTTGAGGGTTACTACAGAAACAGAAGGCGCAGGCATTGACTGCTGCGAGTCTGGCGATTGTGCTGATTCGTTTGAACATGCTGCAACACCTAAAAGTGCAAATAAGGTCAGTAACGCTGCAGTAAGGTAAAAAATGCGACTCATAAATCTTCTATTTCCCAATAACTAATTAAATGCAGACGGCCGAACGCCATCTGAAATACGTCATCTGCGATATGCCATCTGCAATAACGCAATGAATGTTTGCAAAGCTTGTCTATTTTACTGTGCCGGGATACTCACTTTTGGCGAGGCGAAAGTGGCTGTTGAGTACCGGTATTGATGTGACATAGTTTGGAATTCGAATATATACGAACCTATGTTCTTATTGGCTCTATTCTGCGCTCTTATACTAAAGATTAAAAGGCTAAGTAGCCGAGTTTACAAATGTCGTCGTTAAATAACTAATGACATATCATTTATCCTTATCACTACGCCGGTTTTATCTGTTCACGTTCTATTTAAACGAATAGAAGCGTACTAATAATTGATATGCCGAAATGACCTGCTGAGCTTGTTCGCGACTTCCTCCTTTATCGGGGTGCAGCTGCTGTAGCTTTTTTCTGTAGTGTTTTTTAATCTCTTTCAAAGAATAGGCGTCATGCTCTTTACGTGGTAATGCAGCGCAGGGCCAGGTGAGCCCAAGTATGCGATGGGCTGCTTCAATATCGCCATCGTTGAAAGAAGCGTATTGGACCTTTCCCATTGTTGACCAAAAGCTTGCTAGTAATGCCTCAACACTCTCTTCGTCAGTTTGTTCGAAATTGTTCCAATCTAAGTAGTAAGAAGCCAATGCGTCGTGAGGGCCTACCTTGTGCGCATTTATTGTCGTTGCCGATTCATCTTCAGATGCAAGTGTAGGCTCCGGTGCAAGCTCTTGTTTAGGCGCAGCGGCACCTACATCCACATCTGCATCTGCACCTGCAAATAAATCTAGGCGAATATTAAGCGTATGTATATCAAGCTTGCCTACCCCGTCCTTAAGCCATATCGAACGCAGTTGATAGAGCGCGTTAAACAAAATGAAGTGGGTTTTAAACAGCATAAGCGGGTCACGCAGAGCCTCTTCATCAAAAACCGCGTAAGGCGGCTTTTTTAACATTGAAATTAGCGTGTACTCAGTCACCCCCTCCTCAAACAGACTTGTCATAGTCGATAGTATATCCACCAGCATATCTGCAAGGTATTCATGTAGTGGCGAGGTGTCTTGCGCTTTGGTCACAGTATTGGCCTTCAATCTACTACTCTCTAAATAACTCTCTTTGAGAATGGTCTTGTCCAAAAACTCATTACGATAGGCATTGCAGTTGAATAAGGAATTACCTTAACAAATTAAGTATGTAGTACTCCATTACATATTTATCTTCCACAAAGTAATCCAAAACGCCAAAATGCCTGTTAAAGTAGTCCAAAATATAAAACAAAAATAATGGAGTTCCCTTGAAAATATTAGTCGCGTTAACCAGTATCCTTGGCTTTTTGATGGTTGTATTGCCTGGCCCTTTGTATCAGTACGCAGGTGTAGGCTTAGGTACAGCATTTACATCTTTACGTTACGGAGTTTATGTTGGCGGTGCCGCTCTTATCCTTATCGTGCTGCAGGTGATCATAAATCGTAAAAATATTAGCTGGGGTAGCACTATCGTATATGCTGTTTTAGCGTTAATTGCGGTTGCAATGCCAGTCAGCATGATGAGCAAGGCAAGCACTGTTCCGCCTATTCACGACATTACCACTGATGTTACAAATCCACCTGAGTTTGTTGCTATTGCACCACTTCGCGAAGGCGCGCCAAACGATGTTAATTACGAAGGCGGCGATATTACTAAGCAGCAATTAGAAGCGTATCCAGAAATTAAAACGCAGCTACTTCCGCAGCCTGTAAGTGAAGTATACGTTGCTGCAGAAAAAGCCATTGCTACCCTCGGATGGGACAACGTTACCGCTGGCGCCCTGCCTAACACGCTTGAAGCCACCGATACAACTACATGGTTTGGCTTTAAAGACGATGTAGTAATCAGGCTGACAGAAAAAGGCGACAACACGCTTGTTGATGTTCGTAGTAAGTCTCGAGTAGGCAAAAGTGACTTAGGTAAAAATGCAGAACGCATTAATGCCTTTATGGCAGAGCTTAGAAAGCAGCTTGGCTAAGCCAGTGACAGAACGCACTAACCTAGAATAAATAGTTGAAATATAAGCATTAAAATAAGTTTAGCGTTATAATAGCTAATCTATAAAAGCTCGGTTTGCTCAGCAAGGCGGGCTTTTTTAATGTCTGTTGTACAGGCCTGTGCGTTTTAAGCTGAGTAAAACAAACACATTTTATTTGCATCTAAAGCATCGCATCAGACGTTTTACTACTGAACTTGTTTTTGCTTTAAGGATAATCATGGCCTCAGGTTATGCAATTTCAGCGCTATCTCTAAGCGTTGCATCAATACTATACGCGCCCCCCTCTTTTGCACTCGCCTTTGCACTCGATGATCCAGCAGAAGGCGATATCGAACACATACGCGTGAACGGTGATATGTCTCAGAAAAGTGGCGAATTTGTGTCTGCATCCCAAGGCTGGGTTTCAGGCGATACGTTACTTGAGCGCCCCATGTTGCGCACGGGCGAAATGCTTGAATTCATACCTGGCATGATGGTGACTCAGCATAGCGGCTCGGGCAAAGCGAATCAGTATTTTTTGCGAGGTTTTAACTTAGACCACGGCACCGACTTTACTGTTAGCGTTGACGGCATGCCTATCAATATGCGTAGCCATGGTCATGGGCAAGGCTACAGCGACCTTAACTTTGTGATCCCCGAAATGGTGGATAACTTGAGTTACTTTAAAGGCACCTACTATGCCAATATTGGCGACTTCTCTAGTGCCGGTGGTGCATTTTTCAATTTAAAAGATTCTCTTGACGACAATCGTCTATTTTTTACCCTTGGTAAATACGGCTATCAGCGACTTGCAACACTAAACCACGCCGACATTGGCGAAGGTAAGGCTATTGCCGCGTTTGAGTACCAGACATACGATGGACCATGGACTGATATCAACGAAGATGTGCGAAAAAAGAATGCCAACATTCGCTATATTACGCCCTTGTTCGACGGTGAGTTAACGGTAACGGGAATGGCATACGACAACAGCTGGAACGGGGCCGACCAAGTACCTGCCCGCGCTATCGAGAGCGGCCTAATCGACCGCCTTGGCTCTATTGACACCGACGTTGGTGGAGAGTCTTCACGCTATTCACTGTCGGCAAACTATACCAGCGATGGCATTAACGCCTCGTTTTATGCCATTGATACTGATTTGACGCTTTTTTCTAACTTTACCTATTTCTTAGATAACCCAGAAACGGGAGACCAGTTCGAACAAGCAGACGATCGGCAAATTTATGGTGGTGAAATATTTACCACGGTACCACTGGCGGTAACCGATGGCAGTACCATTACCATGGGCGCTCAATGGCGCTTCGACGATATTGAGAATGTAGGCCTTTATCGCACACAGAATTTGCAACGTGTAGGCACGATTAGAGAAGACGCCATAAAAAGCAGTAGCTATTCCTTATTTGCACAGTCAAACATACTGCTTTCAGACGCTCTTAGCCTATCTCTCGGTGGTCGTTACGATTACTTAGATGTGGATGTTACAAGCGACCTTGCGGCAAATAGCGGTGAAGAAAGTGATGGCCTATTCACGCTAAAAGCAGCGCTAAAATACGCCGTTACCGACGACATCACAGCGTTTGCTAACATTGGTCAAGGCTTTCATTCTAATGACGCCCGCGGTGCAACCATTACCATCGACCCTGTAAGTTCAGAGCCAATACCGGCATCACCATTATTGGTCAAATCGTTAGGTTATGAGACAGGTATTAACTATACAGACGGAAGAACCTTCAACGTATCTGCCGCATTATGGCGATTAGAGCTAGACAGCGAGTTGCTGTATGTAGGTGATGCAGGCTTTACCGAGCCAAGCCGTCCATCAGAGCGCCACGGTATTGAGATAAGCGCGTACTACTGGATAAGCCACCACCTTACCACCGATATTGAAGCGGCCTATACCAATGCCCGCTTCAGCGATAGGGTTGAGGGCGAAGGACGTCATATTGATGGCACTGTTCCCGGCGTGGTTAGCGCAGGGGCGACCTACTATCAAAATAGCGACCAATTGGGAATGAGCTATACACTTCGCGCTCGCTACTTAAGCTCGCGAACGGTAGAAAGCTTTGATGAAGTTTCTCCGCCAGCAACGTTTTTACTCAATGCCCAAGTCGCCTACCGCCAGCCAACGTGGGACGTCACCCTTGAAGTGTTAAACGCATTGGATAGCGACGATCACGATATTGACTATTTCTATGCATCACGGCTACCTGGCGAACCTGAAGAAGGCATTGAAGATTTGCATTATCACCCCGTAGAGCCTCGCAACGTGCGCGTTACGTTCTCTTTGCGGTATTAGAAGCCCTGTTAAAACGGAAAACACTACCCCGCTCTCTCACTCACATTAATTATTTGTTAATATGCTTTTTAAACGTGACTGAACCACGTACTCTCGCACTGGATTCAGAAGTTAATTATTAGAATAGGCTAGCTATGAAATGGATATGTCGTAACGGCGTTTTAGCCTTAATTTGGGCTGCTTTGAGCACTGCCTCATGGGCTACGATAGCCGCAAGTGTTAACGAAAGTGCTGTGGCTCACGCTGAAACCGTCTCTTCGACTCAGTATGCTGAGCCGACTGAGCCATTAGCGTTTAGTGGCGCAACGGTGAGAAAACGCTTTTTCTTTAGTGTGTATAAAATTAGCCACTTTATGGCTTGGCCTCTAGAGACTCCCGATAATCCTGATGAACTCATCAAACTGATTGCTTCTGGGCAGTTTTCACAGCGAGTAGAGATAGAATTTCTGCGAGATGTCTCTCGCGAACAAGTTGAAGAGGCGTTAATGGACGGCATAGAGCGCAATAACCCTGATGTCGACTTGAGTAACATCAAGACCGAAATAATGCGATTATCAGATGGTTTTGATAACGATATTACTGAAAATTCGCGGTTAGTATTATCGCGTGTGAATGTGGGTAAACTTATAGTATATTTCAATGAGCGAAAAATCGTTGAAACAGATAACAGCGAGCTTACAAGAGCCCTGTGGTCAATATGGTTTGGTCAAGAGCCAATAGTAGATAATAAAGCATTGATAGCAAATCAACTGCAATAAGTATAATGAGGCGATTGAGTGAAGGTTGTAAAAGGCAGTATACGTTGTAATAGATTCCTTGTTCCCTACCGCATTTATGGAGACAAGCCAAATACTATTGTATGCATTAGCGGTGCAAAACAAACCATGGCAGTATGGCGAAGTTTTGTTAAGCGCTTTGTACCCTCTTTCTCTGTCGTTGTATTTGATCTGCCCGGCACCGGTCGCGCAGAAATACTTTCAGGCGCTCCACAAGTGACTTTTGAAGAGCAGCAACAAGTACTGCTTGATGTTATTGAAGACACCGCGAAAACTGACAAAGTGGTACTTGCCGCAGCGTCATGGGGCACTATATTAGCGGCATACATTGCAGCAAAATATCCAACTAAAATTGAAAAAATGATATTGGGAAGCTTTGGTGTCTCTACCAACGACACTATTTTAGAGCTTATTCACCGCGGACAATCGGCATTTAAAACCGGTGATGTTGAAAACATTGCACCTTTGATGATTGAGTGTTTTGGTCAATATATTCCTGAATCGCAGAAGCAACAAATGATCAGCCAATTCTCAAATATGAATGAGAAAGAATTGCTCAATTTCTACGAGCACTGTGAGTTTGTAAAAACCAGTCGAGACATTAGCAAGCTAATTAACTTACGTGAAATTGAAGCAAAAACCCTCGTTATTTGCGGTGAGCATGACACCATTTTAGACCACGAAGGTATTCGTGCGGCCGTGACTAAAATTCCCAATTGCGTGTATAAACTCGTACCGGATACTGGCCACTTCTTGCATTGGGAAAAGCCATCAATTCTAGACACTTACAGTAATTTTCTTCACTCTACAGAAAGTGCGTAAAACCTACCGCAATGAAAGGCGAAGCCTCGGGGTCACTTAACTTCAGGGATTACGCCTTTTTTTTTGGTTACCACCGCTGCACTCATCTCTCGACACTGAACCCTCAACAAATTCTTGATTCACAGAACAACTAAATCGTGATAACCCCTGCGTTCATCGCAGCCTCATTGACTGTTCAATTTACACGCTACAGTATAAGAGCATCAAAGAAGAGAAAAGCTATCTCGAAAATTTCTAATAAGACATGTTAGCGAGAAGTCGCCATAAACAATAAGATCAAAAACGATAAGGGAACACTCATGCAATCCATCACAAAGTGGTTCACGCTATTGCTAGGGCTGGCCGTTATGCCCGCTTACTCAGCAATATTAATGAAACCAATTAACGACCCAGATTTAGCGTATTCTGGCGAGTTACTTTCTGGCACTTATAATCAGCAAATAACCCATCCCGATACCTTGCTCGGCTTTCCCATTGGCTCTCGTGTTGCCGACCCAGCGCAAATACACAGTGCTGTGATGCATTGGGCTGAGCAAAGCGATAGGTTGCATGTAGTCGAGTATGCGCGCACCCATGAAGGTCGCCCACTGATTGCCGCGTTTATATCAACACCGGCGTTACTCAGTGAGCTTGATACTATTAAAAGTAATATCGATAAGCTTGCTAACCCGTTAAATACCAGCGATAGCCAAGCCAGCAACATCATCGATTCACTGCCCGCCGTTGCCTGGATGGCATACTCTATTCACGGCAATGAAACATCAGGCGCAGATGCAGCATTAACCGCTATCTATCATCTGATTGCCAGCGAAGACAAAGACGTAGAAGCGCTGCTTGATGACATGGTGGTTGTTATTGACCCTATGATGAACCCTGACGGCCGCGCTCGATTTGCCAAATCACTAGAGCAGTATCGCGGCACGGCACCCAATGTTGACGACCAGTCGTTGTTGCACCGTGGTGACTGGCCTTACGGCAGAACAAATCACTACTTTTTTGATTTAAACCGAGATTTCTTTTATCTAACGCAGCCTGAAACCGTCGGTCGCGTTGAAATGATCAACGACTGGCGGCCCCAGCTCATGATTGATGGTCATGAAATGGGAAGCCAAGACACCTATCTGATGGGCCCACCGCGCCAACCATTAAATCAAAACATCGACCCTAATTTGCAAAAATGGGCAAAAACCTTTGCCCGTGATCAGTCTGCCGCTTTTGATGAGAAAGGCTGGCGCTACTACACCGGCGAATGGTTTGAAAACTGGTACCCAGGCTATTCAAACTACTCTGAATATCGCGGCACCATGCACATTCTTTACGAGCAATCTCGTATGGCTGAAGACGGCGTGCGTCGACCTGAAGGCACCGTGCAAACCTACATCGAATCGGTGCATCATCAGTTTATATCCACCCTTGCCAACCTCAAGACGTTGGATAAAAACAGTAAAGCCATGTACCAAGATTACTGGCAGGGCCGTAAGAACAACCTTGCCTCTAAAGGGAAGTTTGCCAACCGCACCTACGTGATCATGGCGAATGACAACATTGGCAGAACCGACGCATTGGTAAGCCGTTTGTTGGCTCAAGATATCAAGGTGTATATTACCGATAAAGATATGGAAGTTAACGAGGCCACCACGCATTTAGGCGACGTAAAAGAAGATATTGTTATTCCCAAAGGCAGTATTGTTGTGCCTAATCGTCAAGCCGAGGCGCCGTTAATTGCTGCCATCATGGAGTTTGACGCAGGTGTCAACAACGCCGTATTACTGGAAGAGCGCCAGAAAACCTTGCGTGACGGTTCATCGCTAATGTATGACACCACTGCATGGAATTTAACCATGATGTACGGTCTAGAAAGTGTCACTGTGCCAGAGCACCTTACTAGTAATATGAGCCTGTATAAGCCAAGTACCCACACGCATACATTACTTGATAATGCTATTGCATGGATGGTAGACGGTGCAGACGATAGATCTGTCGCCTTTGCTGCAAGGTTGATGGAACGCGGCATCCACGTTCGTTATATAGACCGCGAATCAGAGTTTGAAAACACGGTTTTCAATCGAGGCTCTATTGCGGTAACTGTCACCGATAACCCCAATACAGAAAACCTTGCAAGCCTATTAAAGCAAACCGCCGATGAGCTTATGGTGTCGGTAACCGCCACAACAAGCGGCTTTGGCGAGGGCGAGTTACCTGAGTGGGGAGGCAAGCATTTTGATCTTCTTACTCGGCCCCAGGTGGCTATTTTAAGCCACGGCAATATGTCTAGCTATGATGTGGGCGCAACTTGGTACAGCATCGATGCTAATTTGGGCATTCGCCACAGCCAAATAGACGTTAACTCTTTAAATCGTACTGACTTGCGTCGTTACAATGTCATTGTTCTTCCCACCAGCTATGGAGCACTAGATAAATCTAAGCAGGCGCTTTTAGATGAATGGGTTAACAACGGCGGAACGCTTATCGCTCACGGCAGAAGTGCGGCAGCGTTAGCGGGTAAAGATGGCATAGCCAATGTGAAAATCATTGAGAATAGCTTTGAGAAGGCGCTCGATTACGATATTTCTTTAAACCGTGAATATATGGCGAGTTTAAACAAGGTAGATACCAAGGCAGCAATGTCTCATACCTTAAATGCAGACTTTGCCTTTCCATGGGACGATTTACCTAAACCGCTTAAAGAGGAAGAGCTAACCCGCCGCGATAAATGGTTAAGCCATTTTATGCCAAGTGGCGCTATGGTAGCCGGCAGAACCGACCAACAGCATTGGCTAACAGCCGGCACCCCTGAAGTATTGCCATTACTTTACAGCAATCAACCGCTACTTATGTCGGCAGATAATAGCGAAGCTGTGGTTAGAGCGGGCGTATTTAGCCCAAGTCCTAACAAGAAAAAAGAGGATAGTGAGAGTAAGAAAAACGCCGATCGCTGGTTCACACTGCCACAAGATAAAGCGCTTAACGTTCGCATGAGTGGCTTACTGTGGCCAGAAGCTCAGCAGCGTATTGCGAATACGGCTTACTTAACTCGCGAACGCAGTGGTAAAGGGCAAATTATTTTGTTTTCAGGCCAACCTAACTTCCGTGGCGCTGCATTAGGTACCAACAGGTTACTGCTTAATGCTATTGTTTATGGTCCAGGCTTGGGTAGTCAAAAACACGTAAGCTTGTAAAAGAAGTAACAAAAAAAGAAAGGGGCAAAATGGCCCCTTTCTTTTTCCTCGACGTCGTAAATTTTTTAGCGCGCACGCCAAACTGCGATGGTCATTCCAACCTACAGTGATAAAAAACCCCCTACTGATAAGGCAAAGCTGAAAACTTTTAACTATTGTTTATTAGTAACTAGTAAAGAGTGCGCAAATATGTGTCTAGATTTTAAATTTTTTGTGTTTGTTTCTTTGATATTCTCTAACCTGGCATTTGCAAGCTCAGCAAATGAAGAGCATCACCATTGGCAACAGTCTCCCCACCACTTGTCGCTTTTAGTAGCAACAACGAATACCGATGAACACGGTGACGCATTCACGCTAGGCGTTGATTATGAATATCGCGTTAATGACTTTTTAGGAATAGGGCTAGTCGCAGAATATGCCTTTGGAGATATAGAGGCGTTCACCTATTTAGCGGTTGCCGATTTACATATTACCAATAACTTTATTGCCCAAGTCGGCCCCGGTGTAGAGTTTTTTGACGGCGAGGAAATTCCTGTGGCGCGTGTGGGTTTGCTTTACGAGTTTGAGTTATCGGGTTTTACGCTTTCACCACAACTTCATTATGACTACCATCACGATCACGACGATGCCATTGTGGCGGGCCTCGCCTTTGGCATCGCGTTTTAGAAACAAAAACTTGGCAAGCAAATTGTAAGTCTATGCTTAGTTAACTTAAACCTGAGCTAAAACGACGAGAATTTGACTATGCGTTTACCCACTAAGCAACTCATCAATAAAATTGAACACCTTTCTAAAGACCTGTCTCCAGCTCAACTTGGGCGTTTTCTCGATATTATCGATGCAATGACTGCTTTAGTTGAGGATGCCGCCACGGTCGACTTAAGCCATGACAACAACGTCAAGCCATGCAAGCAGAGTACCTCATCGGTTATTCATTAGCAGGTACGCCATCGACGACAATGTTTTATTAATTGGTTTTTAAACGACTAACCATGACAAACCGTCTTGCTTTTTAGCACCGCTATTGTTATTGCGCCTTGCACGACGCAGAAATGTTAACGCAAGGCTAGCCATCCCCTTTCCCTTTATTAACTTTCAACTATCACCTTGCACAAAGTTGCTTTCAATACCCCCCTTTGGTACGTGTGATTTTTATCGACACTCCCGTAAATCCCAAAAACATGCCTAATGTTACAGTTTAGCTTTACCTGAACAGGGGTACAGGTAAGTTATTCATTAAATAAACTTATTTAAAAGCCATAAGTTACTGAAAAATAACATATGTGACGTTTTTATTATTATTTTGCTTAAGTACTTGCTGCTAATACCTATGTATACGAATTTATACCTTCTTATAAAAAATGCCGGGGCAACAAGATGGTGAAGCAGAGTGGAAGTAAAAAGCCAACGTTAATGAAGTCAGCAATGATGATAAACGCACTACTAGGTAGCGCATTATCTTTTAACGTTATGGCCGACACGATTTGGCAAGAAAATTTTGAAGCAAGCGCACTTCAAAATAAAGGTGCGGTAGGCGTGAACGAGAGCTCTGTCACAATTGATATGGAAGGCGTGACTCGTTGGAACATCGATGTATCAAATGCTGGATTAACCGCCACAAGCGACTGGTTTAAAGTGACGGCGAATGCCCTTCAAGCCAGAGACGTAGACGGTGAAGTAGTATGGGAATCTGAGACTATTGATATTAGTAGTCAGGAAAGCGTTAGCTTAGACGTTCTGCTTTCCCAAAGCGGTACGCTTGAAAGTGCCGACTATATCGACGTATTTTACTCAGTAGATGGACAAAGCTTTGAATTAGTCACTCTAGCCAATAGTGATGGAAATACGGTTAAAGACGACTTTGGCACAGCAACTGTGACGGCATCTATTCCTCAAGGTTCAAGCCTAGTTATTCGCGTTGCAATGGCAAACAATGCAGGCAGCGAATATTTAAACCTGGATAGCGTAACGGTAACTTCATCCAATACTGATAACGATGGTGGCGATACAGGTGGTGGTGACGATGACTCCACAACTACTGAGCTTAGAATACTGTCTGAAACCTGCTTTAACTGCCCTGATCTTCAGGCTATTAACCTAGCTGATGATTTTGTTGATTCTACCTACTACGCCTCTCTCAATACGGCATTATCGAATCAAGAAAGCGCTGAATCGTTAAAAGCGACTACACAAGACATCATTTCAAACGGTCATCGCAAGCTGTCTTATTCGGAAGTGTGGACTGCACTTACTTATACCGATGAAGACCCCGCAAATACAGACAACGTTATTCTTTTTTACAAAGGGACGTCACAGTCTAAATTTACCAACGGCAGCGGCTCACAAAGTACTAACCAAAACAACTGGAATAGAGAACATGTATGGGCGAAAAGCCATGGTTTCTCTAGCTCAAGCCTTACGGCATATAGCGATATTTTACACTTGCGCCCTACAGACATTTCAGTAAATAGCTCTCGGGGCAATCTTGATTTTGACTTCAGTGATAGCGAACTGTCTGAAGCTCCAGCAAACCGTGTAGACAGCGATTCGTTTGAACCACGCAACGCAGTTAAAGGCGATGTAGCTCGCTCATTAATGTATATGGACGTACGCTACGATGGTTCAAGCAGCAGCGATGCTGAAGCCGACTTAGTATTACTAGACCGCTTAACCACTACAGATGAAGCAGCACTTGGCAAACTTTGCGTACTGCTACAGTGGCACGAAAGCGACCCAGTTGATGAATTTGAGCGCACGCGTAACAATCGTGTTTATGAATTCCAAGGTAACCGTAATCCGTTTATTGATAAGCCCGAACTTGCGTCTCTTATTTTTAACGAAAGCTGTGATGGCAGCGGCGGCTCTGATGGAGAGACTGGCGGCGATACAGGTGGCGGCTCTGATGATGGTACCGGCGGCGGCTCAGATGATGGTACCGGCGGCGATGCGGGTGACGTGTCTACTAACAGTGTCTACATTTCAGAATATATAGAAGGTGGTGGTTTCAATAAGGGTATCGAGCTTTTCAATAGTTCGTCAGAGTCTGTAGATTTGACTGGCTATGCCCTTCGCCTTTACTCAAACGGCGCCACTGCCGATAGTGATGGCAAAGAGCTTCCGTTAGAAGGCGTTATAGCGTCTGGTGACGTAGCCACGTATGTTCACAATAGTGCAGACCCAGCAATGGTTGGTGAAGGCACAACTTCAAACAGCTTTGTTATTAACTTTAACGGTGATGACTATATAGAGCTTACTTATCAAGGAAGCGTGATTGATGCAGTAGGTACCTTTGGCGTTAAAACAAATTGGGGTAAAGACAAAACACTGGTTAGAAAAGCAACCGTCACTGCTGGCAACCCAAATCGCAATGCTAACTTTGACGCAAGTGTTGAATGGGATATTTTCGCCAAAGACACACTTGAGTATTTCGGTGCTCATAATGGCGATATTAGCGAGCCCACAGATCCAACTGACCCAGTAGACCCCACAGATCCAACCGACCCTGTGGACCCAACTGACCCTACTACTGAAGTAACGCTTATTAGCGCCATACAGGGAGAAGGCGACTCATCACCTCTATTAGGCTCAACGGTATTAGTTGAAGCGGTCGTCACTAAAGTAGTGCCTGAAATGAATGGGTTCTTTGTTCAAGAGGAAGCCAGCGATTCAGACGGTAATAATGCCACATCAGAAGGGGTTTTTGCTTACTCAACAACCTTTACTGAAATGCCAACGGCAGGCGATGCGGTGCGGTTGCGTGCTGATGTTGTCGAGTTTAATGGCTTAACCGAGCTTGCATTAACCGAGAACGTAGAAGTGATAGGTACAGGTGACAGTGTTTCATACACTACAGTGTCCATGCCCTTTACAGCTGAATTTGATTTAGAAGCGCTCGAAGGTATGCAGATTAGTTTCGAACAAACGCTAAAAGTAACGGACAACTATAACTTGGGGCGTTTCGGACAATTCAACGTGGCATCTGAAAGACTCATGATCCCTACCAACCAGTTTGTTGCAGGCTCGCAAGCAGCAATTGACCTTGCCGAGCAAAACGCGCGCAACTCACTGATTGTAGATGATGGTGCAAATTCACAGAACCGCGATGATATTCCTTTCCCCGTAGGTGGCCTCTCGCATACTAACCCATTGCGTTTGGGCGATAGCGTAGAAAACTTAGAAGGTGTAGTTCACTATGGATTTGGTTCGTATTACTTAATACCGGTAAGCGACCTGCAAACCGTAAGAACGAGCCCAAGACTACCCAGTCCAATACTCAACGCCGTAGGTGATGTAAAAGTAGCCAGCTTTAATGTACTTAACTACTTTAACGGTCCTGATTTTCCTACTCCTCGTGGTGCAGACTCTGAAGCTGAGTTACTCCGTCAGCAAGCAAAAATCGTGTCTGCTATCTTAAGCATGAACGCCGATGTGCTTGGGTTAGTTGAAATTGAAAATGACGGCGACAGCAGCGAATCAGCTATTGCTTCATTGGTGGCCAGCATTAATGCAGAACTTGGCAATGACGCGTATAGCTATATTGCCTCTGGGTCTCAACTAGGTGGCGATGCTATTGCGGTTGGTATTATCTACAAACCTTCAGTAGTCACACCAAGTGGCAGCCCAGTAACCTCTTCTGAAGCGCCATTCGACTTTGGTAATCGTCAGCCTCTGCTACAAAGCTTTACGGTAAATGGCAATGGAGAAGACTTCACCTTAGCGGTAAATCACTTTAAGTCTAAAGGAAGCTGTGGAAGCGCAACGGGCGACAATGCCGACAGTGGCGATGGCCAAGGGTGCTGGAATGCACTTCGTACCGACGCGGCTCAAGCCTTACTATCTCTTGTTGAGCAAAATAACGATGTTCTTTCGCCTCGTGTACTCGTAATGGGTGATTTAAACGCATACGCAAAAGAAGAGCCTATTCTTGCCATTGAGTCTGCAGGCTACAGCAACTTAGTAAACCAGTTTGATGGTGACGGCGCTTACTCATACAGCTTTGGTGGTGAGATTGGGTATTTAGACCATGCCTTATCAAGCGCCTCGCTAACCGAGTTTGTGGTAGATGCTACCGTATGGCATATCAATGCCGATGAACCTCGGGTATTCGATTACAACGTTGAGTTTAAATCAGATACGCAGCTTTCAAGCTACTATGCGCCGGATGCATATCGCTCGTCAGATCACGACCCTGTGGTAGTGGTGCTTAACTTCCCAGAAGAAGTGACAGTGGGTGATTTAGACGGCGACAACTATGTGGATTACAACGACATTATGGCGTTTTACCAAGCCTTCTTGTCGGGTCAACCCCTTGATAGCAGCTATGACTTCAACAACGACGGCACCGTCAACTTTTTCGACCTTCAAGCGCTAATGGCAATGTGTACTCGCGCTGGTTGTGCAATTTAATTTTTAGGAAGTATTACGATGAAAAAACTATTATTACTACTTGTTGCCATGGCAACCTTTAACGCAAACGCTGCAATTATTAGCGTAACCACTGACAAAGCAGTTTATAACGTGGGCGATACGGTAACTGCAACGGTCAGTATTTCTGACTTGTTTAACGCTAATTCTGAGCAAACGCTTTTTAGCGCTTATACGACAATGTTTACCTTTGATGCTGCCATACTCGAGCTTATGACTGGAAGCACCATGTCACTCTCGCCCTATGGACCAGATCTAGCTCTAAGTCCATTCCCAGCAGAACCATTTTTCACCCCAACTGAATCTGGAAGTAGTGTTGGAGTAATGTCCAGTTCAATTAACTTTATTGAAGCAAGCCAGCTAGGTCGAAATACTATTGGGTTATTTACCGTTAACTTTATTGCTAATGCTATTGGTGATTCGGTATTAACAATGGGGGTAAGCACAATCTCTGCCCCTTCTGATCCGTTCTCACCACCAACAATAGTGCCAACTCAAAATGCTAGCTTTTCGGTTGCACAAGTTCCTGCGCCAAGCACAGGTCTACTTGCAGCACTTGCTCTCGCGGGGCTTGCGCTATCCCGTCGACGTGCTAACGCATAAGAAATAAACCTATAAATACAAAGCCCAGCGTCTGCTGGGCTTTTTTGTTAGAACTACTTTCTATTTTAGTTTGCTTCGTATTTTAAAAGGTACCAGTGATGCTGAATACGGCTTTATTTCTACTATTGTGTTGAAGCAATTTCTCGAGGCTTAATCACCAAGCACGTTCGTAGCTTTGTTTTGCCAAACACCGACAATGATGCAAAGTCTTGCTTTAGAATAGGCAGGTGCTGATAATCTAAATCAATGTCTTCGCTGTCTGCTGTATCTGCGTCATTCACAGCTGCGCCGTTTAAGCCAATGCCACTATTGTGATTCGTACTATCTAGCCTCACGCCAGCCTCATCATAAAACCCTTCGCTTCCATCGGGGTCGTGTAAATACAAGCAACGTTCATCCGCATGCGTTATTACTACCCAATGAGGCGCTTTTATCCCGTGAAACTGATACGTGCTAATTAAGCAAATAACGCCGTAACCTTTGCTTAGTGCCGCTTCAATTTCGGCCAGCTGAATGTCTGTTTTATGCACCTCGATGTTGGCCTTTAAAGCGCGTTCAATAAAATCCTGCTCTACAATGCGCATAATCGATTTTTTGTGTTCACTGCGCACGCCATCTACAAACAAATCATTTATTTGTGTGGAATATACCTCAACGTCGAACCCTCGCTGGTGTCCAGCTAACGCTAAACCCAACGGATGGCAACCACCATGGCCTGAGGTCATAAAAATAGTGGTAGCTTGTCGCCAAATCGCAATTTCAGTGGTTTGATCAAACCGCGTATCTTCTTGCACGTGCTTCATCGCCATCATTAAGGCACTAGGCCCACACGTAAACGCCGTAGTTTGCTTATACCACGGGTAGTGTTGTTGAGGGCCAATAGCGCTTGCATACTGTATGGGCTTTTGAAAGCGCAGCGCATCGGCACCTGTTGCATAGTACTGCCGATAAATACCAAACTTGCGATAGCCTAACTGCTTATACATTTTAATTGCCGCTTTGTTATCTTCGGCAACTTCTAAACGAATAAACAACTTTTGTTTCTCGGCCGCTAACGCTTCAAGCTTTTGCAAAAGCGATGGCGCTATACGCTGCCCCCGAGCTTCAGCAAGTACCGCTAGAGAATACAGGCGAGCAGAACGACTGCCCTTACGCAAAATAACAAGGCCGTAACCCACAATACTGCTGCCGCTTTCAGCTAGCAGTAAAATGCCATGGTCAGCCTTTATCCAATAGCGCATACGCCTGCGCGAAAGTCTGTCGCTTTCAAAACAGCGCTGCTCTATGTGCTCTAGGGCATCTAAATCGCCTGTCTTTGCCAGTCGAAAACTAACCACAGATGGGCAGTGTTGTGCCTGGCTTTTTAAGCTAGCGTCCACGGGCTTCCAACCTGTTCACAAACTCCTGCATAATGATCATATAAAGCTCTTTACCTAAGTACAGGTCTTCAACCTTAGCCTCGATGCTGGGGTTGTCGTTTACCTCAATGACATACACTTTGCCGTTGGCCTGCTTAATATCAACGCCATACAGGCTTTTACCAATCATTGAGCATGCTTTTATCGCTGCATCTAACACAGGCTTTGGCACTTCAAAGGTTGGCAGTGTTTCAAACCCACCTGACGTATTGGTTTTTGCGTCATGGTTATATATTTGCCAGTGCCCCCGAGCCATATGATATCGACACGCGTAAATAGGCCGGCCATTTAATACGCCAATGCGCCAATCAAATTCGGTAAAGATATATTCTTGAACTAACACCAGTGCAGATTCGTTTAGCATGGCTTCAAGCTTACCTTTCAGCTCGTCATTATCCTTTACTTTAAATACGCCCATTGAAAATGAGCTCTCTGGCAGTTTCAGTACCATCGGAAAACCAAACTCATCCGCTAGCATTTGGCACGTTGATTCCGTGTTATCAGACACAAAGTGACTGCGTGGCGAGGGCACCTTGTGATAGCTAAACGCATCGTGCAAATACACCTTATTACAACATTTCAAAATACTGGTCGCGTCGTCTATTACCACTAACCCTTCCTGCTCGGCTTTACGAGCAATGTGGTAGGTTGGGTGGTTAATGGCCGTAGTTTCACGAATGAAAAGCGCATCGTAATGCGTAATATTTGCTGCGGCCTGCGCTGCATTTACCACTTCGGCGTTAATACCCACGAGCTTCGCCGCTTTAATAAAATGTTTAATCGCTTTAGCGTCGCTAGGCGGTGTCGCTTCGTTTTCATTACATAAAATCGCCATGTCCCAACGGGCAAGCTTTTGCTTACTTCCTCGATGCCAGGTTTTTTCTACGTAGCTTTGAAGCGCATTGGCTAACGTTGATTTATCTTCAACGTTAGCGGTGCACCAGTCACCAAAACCTACCGTCATTACCGTAGCGCTTGATTGTTTACTTACCGACACACGCAAAAAGGGCGCTGGAAAACGTTCGAAGGCAAACTTGGCGATTGCGCTCATCGATGCTGCTTTAGTGGTACCAAAAAACACATCACAGCGACTGCCATCAGTGGATTCATCGCTCAACGATTTTGGCAGCGTAACGGTTTTCATTTGAAGCGACTGCTCTTCACTTTCAATAATCAAATTATTGATGGTATTCACGCTTGGCAGTACTTTGTGCGTGCGCGCTTCAGCTAGCAAAGAACAATAATAACCCTTACTTAAATAACGGTCGGTTGCGCACAAATTGATAACGCGCATTTTGCCTTCCCCACGCTTGGGAAATTGTGAAAGGTACTGTTCAAAATCAACTACTTCGCAATTGCGAATAGCCAATTGACTAACATCGTTTAGTGAGTCGACAACAATTAATGTCGTTATCATTTTTTAGTTCCAAAAAAAGTGCATTCGCATACTGCGTAACGCATAAAGTTCATCGCGCGGAATATAGACTTTTTTGATGCTATATCAATGGATGAACAGCAGTATTTGAACGAAATAATTTGTCCTTAACGGTCATATTATTTTGCTCGTATTTTGGCCAATTAATTTTAAGCTTAACCCGTTCACTGAATGAACTTATTTGGAGATAACATGAAATATATTTGGTTAGTGGCAGGGTTAGTTTTTTCTGCAACTACGTTTGCTGACGAAAGACCAGTTGCGAGCAAGGAACTTGTTCTTGAGTATAAAGCGTATTGTGCAGAACTTGCCGAAGATGAAGGCACAGACGGCTTATCACTTGACGATTATTTGCTTAGCTGTATCAATGAAGAGCTAGACATAGAGGGCTATCAACCTGTTAAGTCTGTTCCACGTTAATTCGATATACTGCATTTTCCTTGTCTTTGCGCCTACACGTTAGGCGCATCTCCTATAACAGCGACAACATTGCGATTAGCAACCTTGTATCTCTGCGCCGCTCCACCTATCATTTTACAAATAGTAAACATAAAACTTACAGACCCGTAAACGGCTAACGAAGTATCAAAGGTGTTCAGCGTGCCTGTAATATAGCGTGAAAGGAGGGATCATGAGCTGGGCAAGTAAAGGGCTATGTACCGTTGTTTTTCTTACGTCGCTTGCATTGGTATATGCCATGGGCGAGACCAACCTAAATAGCTTTAATAATGTGAAAGATTCTATTGAGGAGATTTACGAAGATCGCCTTGTGGTTAACGGAATGATTTATGAACTCGCTGGTTTCTTGCATGAGAAGGAAGTCGCACTCGCTTCACAAAACTATACTTTTTTCACGAGTGAAAATGAAAAGGTTAACAAGCAAGCCTTCGCCATTATTAATGCGTTTAAGAAAACCTATTTAACTGACATTGAAGCTTTCACGCTAAATCATTTTGAAACTAGTTTTCATGAGCTTGCGGCTTTAGAAAAAGGAGTCTCATTTGCTGAAGAGCCGCCAGTTGACACCGCAGCCATCGCAACACTGCTACTAGACCTCAAGGCGTTAAATAGTGATTTAGATAAACTATCTGATATTCAGCTAGCCGAAGGAAAGAACAAGCTAGCAATCAGTAAAAATGCCGCTGAAGCAATGGAAACCTACCGATCGCTGGAGAAGTACTTTTTAATCATCACGGCAGTGCTCATCTTTATCATTATTTTACTGCCTTCTTCGAAGGAAAAAGATGAGTTTGTGTCTGAGTAAGATTCAGTTTATACGGGCAGCTGGTTGCACACTTTATTGTCGCAAAACACCAACAAAACAAACTACACCGCCTGCCCGGCTGCCCAGCCGCTGCTCCACGCCCATTGGAAGTTATAGCCCCCTAACCAGCCTGTTACATCAACCACTTCGCCTATAAAGTACAGCCCTTCCACATTGTTAGCCATCATAGTTTTAGACGACAGTTCATTGGTATTCACGCCGCCAATAGTGACCTCGGCTGTGCGGTAGCCCTCTGTGCCGTTTGGCTTGATATGCCAGTTTTCTAACGTGTTTGCGATACTCTCGCATTCCCCGTGAGACAGTTGCTTCACCGGCACGTTGCGCCATTCATTTAGCTCAATAAAACTTTGCGATACGCGTTTGGGAAAAATTTTATTTAAGCAGGTAGCAAGCAGTGCGTCAGGCGTTTGTGCTCTGGCGTTATTTATCAGCTCGTGAGGGTCATTATCGGGAGTCGTATTGATACTTAATGTATCGCCGGCTTCCCAGTAGCTGGAAATTTGCAGCATAGAAGGGCCACTTAACCCTCGATGAGTAAACAACATGGCCTCTTTAAAGGTGGTGTCGTTGCAGCTTGCGTAAACATCTACCGCTACACCACTTAAATCGGCAAGGGTTTCTTTATCTTTGTCATGCAAAGTAAATGGTACCAGGGCCGCTCTCGTTGGCAGCACATCTAGCCCAAATTGCTCAGCAATTTTATAGCCAAAAGGCGTTGCTCCGAGTTTCGGCATACTTAAGCCGCCAGTAGCGACCACAAGAGATTCGCATTCGTAGTCACCATTTGAAGTGGATAGTATGTACTTACTTTCGCGCTTCTCTATCGACAATATCTCGCAGCGTGTGGTTATCGTCACTTTGGCTTTTTCACACTCTTTAAGCAGTAAATCAACGATATCTTTAGCGCTATCGTCACAAAACAACTGCCCTAACGTTTTTTCATGGTAAGCAATGCCGTACTCAGCAACGAGTGAAATAAAGTCCCATTGCGTATACCGGCTTAAAGCCGACTTACAAAAGTGTGGATTTTGAGACAAAAAGTTCTCTGGCCCTGCGTACATATTAGTAAAATTACAGCGCCCACCGCCAGACATAAGTATTTTTCGGCCTACTTTCTTGGCGTGATCAAGTACCTCTACGCTACGCCCTCGTGCACCAGCGTGCGCGGCACAAAAAAGTCCAGCAGCACCCGCACCAAGAACGATCACATCGCGTTTAATCACTATTTTTCACCCTGTTATTCAATTTACCGGTTTTAAAAATTTCTGAGGTAGGCGTGCATACCTGAAACGAGCCGGAATTATACGTAATAACCTCACACGCTCAACGGTAACCACTCGCTTTTCAAAAATTTAATTTGATTTGCAAATACCTTATGCAGAGAGCTCTCAACAATGAAGTCAGACTTGTTTAATACAAGTCTTAAGTATACTGTCAAGACTAGGCTTATTTCGTTACACTTTTGTATTGGCACCAGGATAGATATCTATGTTCAAAGTGAACCTCAACAAGCTCGATCGGTCAGTTCGTGGATTCATTGGAATTGGCGTAACTGCCTTCGCCTTATTTAATGGCGACATTATCAATGACGTGTTTATTGAAGTGTTACTCGGCATTTTTGGTGGATTAAATCTTATATCTCTCGTATTCGGCTGGTGCCCGGTTTATCAGCTCGCAGGCATAAGCACTAAAGATAGCTGATAGATAAAGCTTCCGGGATAAAACACGAATGTTCACCAAGCCAAAACTTACACGTCAGGCATCGATAAGACCACGTTTAATTTTGGCCTGCCTTGCCGTATCCCTATTGGTTTCAGGTATATACGTTACTGTTTCATACCGATTGGCCGCCGATGT
Organism: Alteromonas sp. BMJM2; assembly: GCF_027257845.1. Classification (GTDB taxonomy): domain Bacteria; phylum Pseudomonadota; class Gammaproteobacteria; order Enterobacterales; family Alteromonadaceae; genus Alteromonas. The sequence continues at coordinate 162,873 of NZ_JAPVOT010000003.1, forward strand.
AAATATAGAATCTGAGCGTCGAGCAATGAGCCAGATTATATCATTTATAGCAAATATCCCCCTTTCTGATAAACAACGCTCTCCACTTCCTGATCGAGAGGTTTTATCTCAAATTGTAAATACAGACGTCGCATCATTTATACACGTAAAGTCGACACAAAATAGTATCTCCAGCGCTTTTCGAATCGATAGTTCGGTGAGTAAGCAATTACTTGATATAACGGCCTCTCGCAATGACGACGACGATGCCATTATTATGCTGAATGATAGGTGCTTTATCTGGCTTCGAATGTCATTTGGTGAAGACACCATAACTTATTTAAAAGAAACAACACTGCTAGATGTAACATTGCGCCTTGTTGCAAAGCGCCTTTTGATAACGTCTGTCATTGTATTTTGGATAGCCGTGTGGTTGGCGCTCACATTGTCTTCCATCATTGCCAAGCGTGCGGAAGAAGTAAACGATAAACTTGAAGAGCTTGCCACCCATGATTCGCTGACGGGACTTCCAAATAGGCTTTATCTCACTGAAATACTACGCTCTATCGTTGAAAAGAAAGAAGATAATACCCAACAAGGCTGCTTATTCGGTGTTGACCTAGATAAGTTTAAAGAGGTCAACGACTCTTTCGGTCACAGTACGGGGGATAAATTACTCATGGCCTTGTCACAACGAATATTAACCGTTGTGCAACCGCCAAACGAGCTTATGCGTTTAGGAGGCGACGAATTTATTATCTGGGCTCCCGACTTAACTATCGCGCAGGGTAAAATACTCGCGCAAGAATTAAAGAATATTTGCGACACCACCATCCCTATCAACGGATTGGAGATTAATACTGGCGCAAGTGTGGGCTTTGCTCACTACCCTACCCATACCACTAGCCCAGAAACACTCTTGTCCTGCGCAGACTCTGCCATGTATAAGGCGAAAAAACAGCGAAGCGGTTGGGAGGTGTATGACGAGCACATTGTGTTAAGTAACGAACGCGATGTTATGCTAAAGGCAGGTTTGAACGAGGCTCTTGCTAATAATGAACTCGTGCTGCATTTTCAACCTAAAGTGGACATGAGAACAGGTGAAATAGTGAGCGTAGAAGGCTTATGCCGATGGGAACACCCTAGCCTTGGTCTTTTAATGCCCTATGCCTTTATCGACCTCATCGAACACAGTGGTAAAGTTCAAGACTTCGGACGTTATATTGTTAAGCAGGCAATATGCTGTGCCGCATCGTGGCAAAAAGAAGGAATAAGAGTACCAATTGCTATCAACCTCTCTCCCTATAATCTATTAGACCCCGGTTTAATCGCGTTTATAGAGCAGACTCTTACTCAAGCTCAACTGTCTGCGCACTTTATTCATATCGAGTTGACTGAAAATGAGACAAGCTTAAATATTAACTACATTCAAGAAGCGCTCGAGAAAATACGCCGGTTAGGAATTAAAATAGCGATTGACGACTTTGGCACAGGCATGAGTTCTTTAGCCTATCTAGATACGCTAAAAGCAGACACGATCAAAATTGATAGAACCTTTATTTCAGACCTAGAATCCAATAAAGGACACCGCGCAATAGTATCTGCTGCCGTTGACCTGGCAAAGTCATTCGAATGCAATGTTGTAGCTGAGGGTGTTGAAACAAAGCAACATGCCGACCTGCTGCTATCAATGGGCTGTCATATCGCCCAAGGCTATTATTACGCCAAGCCCATGCCAGAAAAAGAAATGAAGCAGCTGATAGAAACTGGTATTTTGCCAGACGCGTTAGCTTTATAAAAAGCAATACTACAAGCTTATCATTTCAAATTTTCACAGCCTTCCACTTCAACTCTTTTCCTTCAAAGCTTTTTACTTCACAGCTCTTTGCTTTTCAGGCTTTACACCGTAAGGGGTAAATCCCTTTGTAGGGTTTGGTTAGCGTTCTTCGTCTCTTGGGAATACTGCTAACGGGTGGGTAGTAATAAGCTGCATATGCGCACGCTCACCTGGCTTAATCGCGTTTTCGTGACTTACGCGTACTTTAAGCTGACTGCCGTTATCGTGGGTAACAGCATAAAGTCGGCTTTCACCTTCATAGCGCACCCAGTCTACCGTGCCGTTGGGCGAGGCATGAGTAGCGTCTAAACTTAAATCGTCTGGGCGAACCAGTAGGTCTACCAAGCCGTTTGCGTTTTGAAGCGGCGTACCCGGCACGCGACCAATGTCGGTGATCACTGTGTTATCGGTGTTGCTCGCGCTATTGTCGAAACTGGCTTTTAAGAAACTCGCTTCACCCATAAAGCGCGCTACAAAGCGGCTGTTCGGGGTTGAGTAGCACGACTCTGGCGTGTCTAACTGCTCTAAAACGCCTTTGTTCAAAATGCCAATTCTGTCACCCACACTGAGCGCTTCTTCTTGATCGTGAGTCACCCAAATAGCCGGTACGCCCGCTTTTTTAAGGGCGTCGCGTATTTCCCAACGCAAGCTGTCTTTTAGCGCAGCATCAAGGTTTGATAAAGGCTCATCAAGTAAAACAAAGGCAGGCTCGTGAGCCAGGGTCCTCGCCAATGCAACGCGCTGCTTTTGACCGCCAGATAAGCTGGCAGGTTTAACGTCGCGAAAATTGTCTAGCCCCAACAGCGTTAGCCAATGATCGGCAAGGGAGGTGTCTTTTAAACGGAAACATACGTTTTGCTGCACAGTAAGGTGAGGAAACAGCGCAAAGTCTTGAAACACCATGCCTACATTGCGCTTTTCAGGCGGAACATGCTTAGCCGGCGTGCTTGTCCACTTACCTAGGCGAATTTCACCTTCAGATAAAGGTATTAGGCCCGCTAGCGCCTGCAAAATAGTGGTTTTACCGCAGCCTGTAGGCCCTACTAACATGAGTATTTCGTCTTGCCCAAGTTCTAAATTTAACTTGTCGACAACGCGGGTAGACCCATAATTCACTGACAAATTACTGACACTTAGCATTACGAACGTTCATCCTCGGTAACGGTAAATTGGGCTTTTCGTTCGCCCGATAGCATTAGGACTAACCCAACGCCTGATAATAAAACTAGCAGCAAGCCCGGCACAGCGGCGCGGCCAAAATAGCCTGCTTCGTAAACACGCCACATATAAGTAGCTAGTGTTTCAAACCCCGTCGGCCCAAGCATAAGGGTAGCCGGGAGCTCTCGCATAGCTTCTAGAAAGACTAATGCAGCACCGGCAATCATACCACGAAGGGTTAGCGGTAGCGTAATTCGTGTAAAGGCTTCTCTGGGGCTTGCGCCAAGTACTCTTGCCGCTTTCACTAAGCCTGAATCGATATTTTCGGCGGTGGTTCTTACACTGCCTACTGCCAATGGCAAAAAGCGCAGTACGTAAGCCATGACTAATAACCCTAGGGTTTGATATAGCGCAGGAAGCTGCAGGCCAACATAAACCAGTGCGGTACCCATAACGATGCCAGGTACACCAAAGCCAAAGTAGGTAATGCGCTCCATCAAACGGCCTGCTTTCCCTGCAATAGCAGCATGGGCAACGGGAATAGCCAATAGCACCGCCACAAGAGCCGCGAGGAAAGACGCGTGGGCAGAGTTCCATGCGTAGCTTAGTTCGAAGCCACCGGTTCCCTCACGCACCAGCCAAAGGGTAAATATAGCGAGAGGTAAAACAATTGCCATAAACACAATAGGCATGGCAGACAGCAGCATCAAATTACACTTCCAACGCGCTGGGAAAAGTGACAGGTGTCGGCCAGGGCGCTCTGTTGCGCCACTAATGCGACTCTCAATAAATAGGATAAGCCCCACAATTACCATAAGCTGTAAGCTCAACATGGCAGCTTGGCTTAAACCAAACGCATTGTACTCAACGAAAATAACGCGGGTAAAGGTATCGAGGCCCATTATGGCTGGGGTGCCAAAATCGGAAAGCGCATAAAGCGCGGCCAACAAAGCCCCTGCCGCAATGCTGTTTACTACTCGAGGCAACACTACACGCCAAAGGCTTGCACTTAATGAAAGCCCTAGCGTACGAGCCGCATTCACTAAACTGGCGTCTAAACTGAGTAAGCTAGAACGCGTGGTCATCATAACAAACGGGTAGGTATACAGGCTCATGACAAGCGCCGAGCCCCACAAGCCGCTGATAGGCGGCGTGGTAATACCCAGCACGTTTTCAATTTCGCCACCGCGACCAAACGAGAAGTACATGGCAAACGCGCCAATATAGCTTGGTAACGCCAGCGGAGCGGCTAGTACAATTAGCCAGAATCGTTTAAACGGCAACTGCACGTAGGCGGTAAACATTGCCAGCGGTACACCAATGAGCACCGCGCCAATAATGGTCAGCACCATTAATGCAACCGTGTTGCCTAGTACTCGTAAATTATGAGTATCGAATAATTGCGCACTGTCTTGAGCTAGAGAAAACAAAACGCCGACGGGCAATAAAGCCATCAGCGCAATGAGTAGTGCCAGTGGATACGACTTTGGCCAATTTGTCACAGTACGCCAACATCCCTCATCATATTTAGGGTTGGGCGCAAGTCTGCAAGTTTGCGGAGATCGAGTTCAGGGGGAGACAGCGAGGTCAAACTCGCCAGCCCTTCTGGTGCAGCCACATCTTGCACCAATGGAATTTCATAAGCTTCTCGAGCAAGGTAGCTTTGCACTTCATGGGTCAGTAAATAACGAATGAAATTAACAGGCAGATCGCCATCGCTTAAGGCTACAATACCCGATGCGTTGACCAAACAGCCCGCATCGTTGTTGGTGTAGGCTAACGCCACATTGGCGTCAGGCTTGCCCGATTTTAAGCGTAAGGTGTAATAATGATTGGCAAAGCCAATATCCACTTCACCACGCTCTACGCCCATGACGACACCAAGCTCACCAGCATATTTCTTAGCATTGCGGTTAATGCCTTTTAACCACATACGAGTGGCTTTTTCGCCCTCTAGCACGCGCATTGCCGTAACGAACGACTGAAATGAAGAGTATGCAGGCGCCCAGCCAATTTTCAAATCGCTGTCGGCTAATGCCATTACGCTATCAGGAATTTGTTCGGGCTTAACGCGCTCGGTGTTGTACGGTAGCGTACGTACTCTGCCCGTTACCGGAGACCAGCTAGGATATTGAAAACCGGGCTTTAACTGGTTGGTAATGCTTGCAGGAAGGGGCTTTGCTGCGCCCGAATCGGTAACCATACCAATAGAGCCCGTATCTACCGCCCAGAATAAGTCAGCCCGCTTCACGCCTGCTTTAGTCTCAGCAACAATGGTGTTCGCCAACGCGGCAGAGCCACCGCGGCGAATTTTAAGGTTTAACTTAGGATTGCGCTTTCTAATCGCATCGAGAACATTCTCGTAAAGCCCGCCTTCCCCACGCCCTAAATACAGCGTTAGGTCGCCCTCTAACTTGGGTAGCGATTCTACAGAAACGCTACCGGCTACAGATGCGGCTTGGGCTAAACTGAAAGGTACACTGCCCAATACACCTGCGGCAGCTAAACCTTGTAAGAATGTTCTTCGTTGCATCTAGGTTCCTTAAAATACGTCTTTACGGCCTTTTTCTGCTTCTACAAGCAGTACTCGCGCTTTGTCTAGTTTGCTTTGCATGGTTTCTACCACGCTACGCACACCGTCTACGCCTTTATCTTGGGAGATAGCTTGCGGCAATGTAACGTTAAAATCTTTTTCCAACGACTCAACTAATGCAGCATCTTTTGCAATTAGGTCGCCTTCTACCCCTTCAAAGCGCTGAAGGTAAGTATCGTGAACTAATGTGGTAGCCACTTCGTTAAGCTGCTCTGCATATTTGGCGACAACGCGATCTAGTCGAGTTTTAATATCGTCGATAACAGCAGGACCGGTGGTAGGTTCAACTTCAGTGGTTTGCACTTCACCAACCAGACCGCGCTTTTGATATTGCGACGCAAGTTTAACTGCGCCCAGCGCTTGCCACAAGGCGTGGTTCAATTTCTCTTGCTCGTGACGCACTACATCAACAGGTTTGCCTTCATCAATGGCTACTTTTACGCCGTAAATACCCTGCCAAATTGAGGCATAAATAGGTACATACTGAGTTTCAATTGCCGAGTGAAAATCCACTTCTTCCCAATATTCCATTAGGACGTCTGTTTTAAGGCTTTTATCTTTGTTAGCGTAGGCATCTACCACACCGCCAAACTTGCTTTCCAACCACTCTACTTCTTCAGTGTATTCACCGATATGAGCGTGCAGATTATTGACATGGTCGCCTATAGCTCCATTTGCCATCGCGTGTCCTATCACCATAGATAGTGACATCACTGATACAGCCAAAAGAGCACTCATTTTTTTCAATGTTATTGTCATACTTGTTCCTAAAACATTGTTCTATAACGTTGGCATCTGCGCAAATGATACTTATTATCATTAACTAAGTAAAGGCAACTCACCTCGGCTACCGGTTGTATACCTATGCTTAAGAGCATGAACTCATTCAATACTGGTCAGTTTTAACACAGGTTCAAAGTGACTTACCCGCCTTGCGCACTGCTTAAAGGCTTGTTGCAGCCTAGCTACATAATCGTTGCAGACTGGTTGCCCAAGCGGTAAAAAGCACTGATAGTCATCGCGTTTTGCGTAAGTTAGCGCACTTATTTGTGCGATAGATTACGAGAGTGGCGTTATATTAATAAAAATGAGTCTCAGGTACATTAACTCTTTCTTACAAATACGCTAGAAAACAAAAACCCGCTAAAAAGCGGGTTTTTTAATGGATAAGTAGTGTTTGCAGTGGTTATAAGCTTTTTAACATCGACTCTGCATCACTCACTTCAAAGCGGCCTGGATCTTCAACGTTAAGCTGTTTCACTTCACCGTCTTCAACAAGCATCGAGTAGCGCAACGAACGCACGCCGCCAAAGTTGCTTGTATTCATATCTAGGCCTACTTGGCTGGTGAAAAACGCATTTCCATCGGCAAGCATAGTAATATGCTCCGCATTATTTGCTTTACCCCACGCATCCATAACGAATGCGTCGTTTACCGAAAGGCAAATAATGCTGTCTACGCCCTTAGCTTTTATTTTATCAGCTAATGCGATGTAGCCTGGCAAGTGAGATTGTGAACAGGTTGGCGTAAACGCTCCCGGCACGGCAAACACTACCACGCGTTTTTCAGAAAAAAGCTCGTTAGTACCAGGATTGGTAATTTCTCCGTCAACTAAAAGGCTAAAATCGACCTCTGGTAAAGTGCTTCCAACTCGTAACATGCTGCTCTCCTATTTATTTTGACACAAATACACATCAAATCTGTGTTTCTTACTTTCGATAGCCATTGATGGTTTTTCACCTGCTAATACATCTGCACTGTTTGGACGTTTAACCACCACGCGGTGTGTAGCAAGCTTAAGGGCCGGCGGTAATAAAGCATCTGCATCTGGATCGTGACCAAGCAATTGTTGAAACAACCGCATTTCTTTTTTCACCAAGGCTGATTTCTTTTTATGTGGGAACATTGGGTCTAAGTAAATAGCATTCACACTCTCACCTTCAAAGTATTGCATCACCTCTGCACTATTTCCATGTTGAAGTGAAATTCTCTCAGCAAGTTCTGGAAAATGTATCGCTAGTCGCCGAATACCGTCTTCTAATAACGCGGCAACGATGGGCGAACGCTCTATCATGGTAACCTTGCACCCCACACTTGCCATCACAAAGGCATCGCGGCCAAGCCCAGGTGTGGCATCTACAACATGCCAACTGTCATTCCCTTTTAGGCCAATGGCTTTCACTATGGGCTCTTTCCTTCCGCCGCCATGCTGCTTGCGATACATGCTGGCAGGAGAGGCAAAATCAACTTCTACGGGCAGTACCTTTTTCTCACTGGCATCGGCTAAACCCAACACATTGTCTTTTATCTGTAAGTACAACCCCTCATTGGGTTTGTTTTCTTCTATACGTATCGCCTTGGCCCACTTTGCGGCCACATGGTTAAATAGCAGTCTGTCACCTTCATATAAGTTACTGCTTGTGTCGGTAGTAACCGTTATCGGCATCAGCACAGAGGAAGTGGGGAGCGAGCGGTCTGACGCGCTAATGTTTTTATTATTAGGCATTGCCATACTGCTCCTTATGACCAATCCACCGATTAATAATGGCCTGCGCATGGGAGGGGTACTTATCCCACATGGTATAAGCAATTTCTTGTACTTTAGGGATGAGAGCCGCATCGCGTACTAAATCGGCTATTTTAAGCTCTGCCATGCCGGTTTGCCGCGTGCCCATAAACTCACCCGGCCCGCGTATTTCTAAGTCTCGCTGAGCGATATAAAAGCCATCGCTACTTTCTCTTAATACACCTAGTCGCTGAGTGGCGGTTTTAGATAGCGGGCTTTGATACATAAGCACACACTGGCTTTCCACCGCGCCACGCCCTACTCGACCGCGCAACTGATGCAGCTGTGCTAAACCAAGGCGTTCGGGATTTTCGATAATCATTATGCTGGCGTTGGGTACATCTACGCCCACTTCAATAACCGTAGTGGCAACCAGTAAATCAAGCTTTCCTTCTTTGAAGTCGGCCATAACTTGGGCTTTTTCAGCAGACTTTAAACGCCCATGCACTAAACCAACCTGTAAATCTGGCAGTGCGGTACGCAGGGTAATAGCAGCCTCTTCGGCGGCTTGGCATTCTAATACTTCAGATTCATCTATTAACGTGCACACCCAATACGCTTGCCTGCCGTTGTCTTTGCATGCTTGACGCACCCGCTCTATAACATCCGCGCGACGGGTATCGGGCAAGACAACGGTAGTAACTGGGGTTCGCCCCGGCGGTAGCTCATCAATAATTGATGTGTCTAAGTCGGCGTAGGCCGTCATGGCAAGGGTACGAGGTATGGGCGTTGCCGTCATAATAAGCTGATGGGGAAAGCGCCCTTGCTGCTCGCCCTTATCTCGCAGTGCAAGTCGCTGATGCACGCCAAATCGGTGCTGCTCATCAACAATAACTAATGCCAGCTGCTGGTAATTTACGCTTTCTTGGAAAACAGCATGGGTACCCACCAGCATTTGCACATCACCGGCTTCAAGCCTTGCTAGTACTTCGCTTCGAGCTTTGCCTTTAAGCTTGCCTGCTAACCAGCCTACCTCAATACCTAATGGCTCTAGCCATCCTCTAAAATTGTTAGCATGCTGCTCTGCTAATAGCTCAGTGGGCGCCATTAACGCCACTTGATGACCTGCGCCAATGGCTGATAAAGCAGCAAGGGCTGCCACTAAGGTTTTACCTGAGCCTACATCGCCCTGCACCAGTCTCATCATAGGTCTGGCGCGCTGCATGTCTTGCTGAATATCTTTCACTACCCGCTGCTGTGCGCCGGTAGGCGAGAATGGCAGCTGTGCCAGCATTTTTTCAATCAGGTTGTCGTCTACCTTTATGGCAATGCCCGGCTGGGCGTCTGACTGCTTACGCACTTTAAGTACGCTTAAGTTGTGAGATAATAGCTCTTCAAGAATAAGGCGGTATTGAGCAGGGTGAAGCCCCTCTTCTATTTCATGCACATCGGCATCTGGAGGCGGGCGATGCACTGTGTGCAGGGCTTCATTAAGGGAAACTTGATTATCGTAGATACCCTCTGGCAATAAATCTGTTAAAGCGCCTTTATCTAAAAGCGCTAATGCCTGCTCGGTTAAGTTGCGAAGGGTAAGCTGTTTAATGCCCTCAGTCGTGGGATAAACAGGGGTTAACGACTCTTCAATTGGCGGCGCGTCTTCATCTACCACTTTAAATTCGGGGTGCATCATTTCGATGCCCCATTTGCCCGTGCGAATTTCGCCAAAGCAGCGAACCACGTTGCCAGGGGTCATCATTGTTCGCTGCACTGCACCAAAGTGAAAAAAGCGCAGTGTTATTGTGCCGGTGCCGTCACTAATTTTGACTACCAGCATTCGCTTTTTGCCGTACTGAATATCGGCATTCATCACTTCGCCCTGCACGCTTACATGGGTGAAAGGACGGCATTCAGCAACACTGTAAACGCGAGTTCTGTCTTCATAGCGAAGGGGAAGATGAAATAGAATATCTTGCAGCGTAAACAAGCCGATTTTGTTGAGTTTTTCTGCCACCTTTGCGCCTACCCCTTTAAGGGCAGTGATAGGTGTGGTGGCGAGTGCTTGCATGCAGCCTAATCCTCAATTCAAAAGGTTGATTGTGATACTAAAACGATAGATGAAGTGTAAAGGATTGTTGCGGGGTTGGCGAGTACGCTTTAGGCCAGTTTTTACTGACTGGCCTTAGGCTTACACCACTTGCTAGTTGGCTTCTAGTGCTTCAGCCTCAGCTTTGGTTATTTGCATTTCACGCCACCAAGTTTCATCGGCAATCACTTCACCCATGTTATTGATTGCGGGATAAGGCAAGCCTTTTCGCGTGCACAACTTAAACAAACGCGGATAACCATTTTGAAATGCCAATGCTTGGCACTCTTCTTCTGGTAATTGCTGAGTGTTGTACATACCAGCAATAGTGCGCTGGCGCTGGGCTTCATAAAGCACTAACGCTGCCGCTACAGACACGTTTAGCGACTGCACCATGCCCATCATAGGAATAACAATGTCCTGATCGGCAAGGCCAATCGCTTCGTCAGTGGCACCGTACTTTTCCTGACCAAACAAAATAGCGGTGGGTTTGGTGTAATCCACGTCACGAAAATCTATTGCCGAGTCAGACAGGTGAGTAACCAGCACCTGCATGTTCTGCGCTTTCAATGTGTCCATAGCACTACCAATATTGTCGTGATTGGTCTGACGCACCCAATCTTGACTACCCATGGCGGTACCGCCACGAAATTGGTATTTCTTTTCCCACACCGTGTGCACACGGTGAATGCCTACGGCATCGCAGGTGCGCACGACAGCTGACACATTATGTGGTTTATGCACATTTTCTAAGCAAACCGTAAGGTCGGTTTGCCTTTTGTCCAGCACAGATCGAATGCGCTGATAACGCTCTGGCGACATGGTTTACTCCGGCAGCTCCATAACCCCGTCTATCTCTATTTGAGCGCCTTTAGGTAATGCTGATACCTGCACTGCAGCACGAGCTGGATAAGGTTGATTGAAGTAGCGGCTCATTATTTCGTTGACCAGCGCGAAGTGCCCTAAATCGATAAGAAAGATATTTACCTTTACTAAATCGTTCGTGGTTCCACCGGCTGCTTCACACACCGCTTTTAGGTTTTCAAAAACCTGTACTGCTTGGGCTTCAAACTCTTCAGACACCATTTCCATTGTTTCTGGCACAAGTGGAATTTGACCTGAAACATACACGGTAGTTCCAGCTTTAGCCGCTTGGCTGTAAGTACCAATAGCGGCAGGTGCCTTATCGGTCTGAATAATAGACTTAGACATAAATATTCCTAAATTTTGATAAAATTAGTGTCGAGATTGACTATGACGAGACACTTTTTGAACCTCTGGCATGGTGCGTATTTTCTTCATAACACGGGCCAGATGCACGCGGTTGTGCGTGGTTAGCTCTAGGTCAATAAAGTAGATATTACTCTCTTTCTCTTCGGTTTGCAGGCCAATGATATTAGAGTCACAACCCGAAATAGTGTTTGTTAACGTTGCAAGCGTGCCTTGATGGTTAAACAGCTCTATGCGAAGTGATGCTTTAAATTCGCCTTGAGGCTCATCGTCCCATTGCATGGGCAATACGCGCTGTGGCTCTTCTTTGCTTAGCTTGCGAATATTGTTACAACCCGCTTGATGTATAGTCATACCCCTACCAGGGCTGAGTACGGCAACAATTTCGTCATCGGGTATAGGGTGGCAGCAGCGAGAATAATTCACCAGCAAGCCTTCCGTACCGCGAATAGCCACATTGCCTTTTTTGTTCGATAGATCGGTGGTGCTTTCGCCCAATAAACGCCTAGCCACAATGGCACTTAACTCGTTTCCAAGGCCGATATCCACTAACAAAGCATCAAAATCGGTATGCTTAGTTTCCGCCACCACTCTGTCTATATCGGCATGGGGTATTTCATCTAGTTTCACACTGCCAAGCGCGTGTCGTAATAGGCGGTTACCCATATTCACAGCTTCTTGAGAATGCTGCTTACGCAAATACTGGCGAATGCGAGTGCGTGCTCGGGCGCTCACCACAAAGTTAAGCCAGTTTGCATTAGGCTTTGCCCGTGGCGAGGTAATAATTTCTACCGTCTGCCCATTTTCGAGGGGCTTACTTAAACTGAAATTGCGACGTTCTACACGCACGCCAACACAGGTATTACCTACATCGGAATGAACTGCATAAGCAAAGTCCACGGCAGTGGCGCCCGTAGGAAGTTCTATAATTCGACCATCGGGAGTAAATACGTAAATTTCGTCGGGGAACAAGTCTGTTTTTACCGATTCGATAAATTCAAACGACGAGCTGGCTGACTGTTGTAGCTCTAATAGGCTTTGTGCCCATTTTCTGGCCCGCATTTGCGCCGTGGTGCCACTGTCACCAGGCTCTTTATATAGCCAGTGCGCGGCGACGCCTTTGTCTGCCATTTGGTCCATTTCGTGGGTTCTAATTTGAACTTCCACCGGAATACCATGAGGGCCGATAAGTGAAGTGTGCAGCGACTGGTAGCCGTTGGTACGAGGAATAGCGATATAGTCTTTAAAGCGGTTCTCAATAGGCTTATACAAGCCGTGCATGGCACCAAATGCTCTGTAGCAGTTGTCTACAGAATCCACTACGATGCGAAATGCATATACATCCATGACCTCACCGAACATTAACTCTTTGTTTTTCATCTTTCGATAAATAGAGTACAGGTGCTTTTCACGGCCTAATACGTTAGATTCAATGCCATACGCATCTAGCCGAAGACTCAGCTCTTCGCGAATATTCTCGATGATTTCTTTTCGATTGCCTCTAGCTTGGCGCACTGCAGATTTCAGCGCACGATGACGCATGGGATACATAGCTTGGAAACCTAAGTCTTCAAGCTCATTTTTAATATCGTGGATGCCCAAGCGGTGGGCAATTGGCGAATAAATCTCTAACGTTTCAAGAGCAATACGACGGCGCTTGTCTGGTCTCAATGAACCTAAAGTACGCATGTTGTGCGTTCTATCAGCAAGTTTGATAAGAATAACCCTGATGTCTTGCACCATGGCCATCATCATTTTGCGAAAGTTTTCTGCCTGAGCTTCTTGTTTGCTGCTAAACGCTATTTTGTCTAGTTTACTCACGCCCTCTACGAGTTCTGCAACGGTATCGCCAAACGCTTCAGCCAAGTCTTCCTGACTGTAGTGAGTATCTTCAATAACATCGTGTAATAAGGCAGCCATGAGGGTTTCATGGTCAAGGTGCATGTCGGCAAGTATGCTAGCTACTGCTACAGGGTGAGTGATGTACGGGTCGCCACTAGAACGCATTTGACCGTCGTGAGCCTCTTGCGCCAGAATGAAGGCATCTTGAACCAGCTGCACTAAATCAGCGGGCAAATACTTAACAACTTTCTGCTTTAAACCTTCAAACAAATACACAGTGTAAAACGGCCCCTAATTCCAGTGTTACCCTAAGAATACGTTTATTTTCGCATTAATCCAATACGCTAAAAGCAAAGCGCCAGTGCTTTTTTCAAAGCACTGGCGCAAATTTGCATGTAACAGCCTAAAAAAGGTATGTTACATCGTCTAACAAAACAGCTTTTACTGTTCAGATAGGATATTCGCAACAGAAGAAAACTCTACGTTGTCTTCACGCTCTTGTGTTTGAAGAGCATCTTGTTCAAGGGTAGCTGCTGTAACCAAACCTTGTTCGATTTCACGCAAAGCCGTTACGGTTGGCTTATCGTTTTGAACGTCAACCATAGGATCTCTCCCGCCAGTGGCAATTTGACGTGCACGACGAGCAGCAACTAGCACTAGGTCAAAGCGGTTACCAATTTTATCTACGGCATCTTCTACAGTTACGCGAGCCATCTATTTCTCCGAAAATCAGGTTGAGCGAGGAATACAAAAAACAGCCACGCAGTATACACGTATACCGCTTGTGATCCTAGCATTTTGTTGAAATATAACACAGTAGGATCGCGCTGATCCTACTGTGTTGAAGGAAGCGCGAAAACCGAGTGTTAATCGAGTTTAGTAGTGTCGCTGCTAAGCAGTACCTAACAGCAAGTCGAGTAAAGGCTGATGGCGAATTTGCTGCTTAACAGAGCGCAAACGCTGGGCAGTCACAATGGCCTCTAATTCATTTAATGCAGTAGCAAAGTCATCGTTAATAATGATGTTTGCGAACTCGTTAAAATGAGACATTTCATCCACAGCCTTCGCCATGCGGCTAGCAATAACTTCATCGCTGTCTTGGCCGCGGTGATTCAAGCGCTGTTCTAAAACATCCAATGATGGCGGTAAAATGAAAATACCGCAGGTATCGGGCATTAGCTCTGTCACTTGCCGCGCACCTTGCCAATCGATGTCTAGGAATACATCTATTCCACGATACAGCGTTTGCTCAATAGTCACTCGCGACGTACCGTAATAGTTACCAAACACCTCCGCGTATTCAAAGAACACCCCTTGCTCGATTAGCGCCTCAAACTGTTCACGGGTAACAAAATGATAGTGCACACCGTCTACTTCTCCAGGCCGAGGTTGTCGTGTGGTGTGGGATACAGACACCTGCATGGGGGTGTTAGCATTACCCTCATACTTTTCCATTAATGCCTTGATAAGACTAGATTTTCCAGCGCCTGAGGGAGCTGCAAGAATAAACAAATTACCGAGTAGTGAGGCCATGTAATAATAAAGTTTTGTTAAAGTATGGTGATTTTATATGTCAATGATAGCATATTGGACGTTTATGCCGTAACTATCACGTAAGCTAATACTCTGTGGCTGTGTTTTGAAAAAGCTGGTCGGGTTTCTTACGTGTTGTTAGAAAGCAGATAATGAATAACGAAACAGCCCGCCGATGATGGTTGTGAATAATAACTCACTAGGAACAGAGACAATGACCCAGCCACTTTTACCCTGTGTAGAAAATACGCCTTCCTCCACGCCAGATGCCTGCGTTATCTGGTTACATGGTCTTGGCGACTCAGGGCATGGTTTCGCGCCTATTGTTCCAGAACTTAAGCTTCCAGGTTCTATGGCGGTTAAGTTCCTTTTTCCTCACGCTCCTGAACGCCCTGTTACCATTAACGGCGGTATGAGAATGCGAGCTTGGTACGATATAAAGTCTCTCGATTTTGAAAGTCGCGCCGATTTAGATGGTGTTGAAGAATCTGCACGTTTAGTAGAGCAACTCATCAACGCGCAAATAAAAAGCGGCATTCCCGCAAACCGCATTGTACTTGCGGGATTTTCACAAGGGGGAGTAATTGCGTTGCATCTTGCTCCGCGGTTTAACGCGGCGCTGGCAGGTGTGTTGGCGTTATCCACTTATATGTGCGAGCCCTCGTTGCTAGCGAGTCAAGCCAACGACATTAATAAACAAACACCGATAATGATGGCCCACGGAGAACAAGATGAGGTAGTGCCGGTGTTTATGGGTAATGCCGCGTATAAAACCATGACAGAAAACGGGTTTAACGCCACATGGCAAACTTACACCATGCAGCACAATGTCTGCATGCAGGAGTTAAATGATATCAGCGCATGGCTGCAGAAAGTTTTAGCGTAAGCACATGAGGTGTAATGTATTTACTCCCTATACAACTTTATTTCTGCCGCTTTTTTTAGCTTGATATAAGTTGTCATCAGCTAGTTTTAGCGTGGCGTTTATATTGCCGTCGGTTAACGCCGTTGCCACGCCAAAGCTTGCCGTTATCTTATGATGAATAGCAGGGTGTGCATCATCTTTTTGGAACGGATTCGCCTCTACTTTGCCGCGAATAATCTCAGCAAGTTTTAATGCCTGAGTCAGCGTTGCTTTTGGAAATATCACCAAAAACTCTTCTCCACCGGTACGTGCCACTATATCGGTTGTGCGCACTGCACTTTTCATTACCTTGGTAAAGTGTATAAGTACCTCATCGCCCACATCATGCCCGTAAGAGTCATTGATTACTTTAAAATGATCGATATCAACGACAACGGTACTTAGTGGGAAATAGTTTGAGGGGTCCTTCGTCACTTTTTCAAAATAAACCGCTTCTAAGAACCGACGATTTGGCAGCTTAGTGAGAGGGTCGGTATTGGCCTGGCGCATGCGCTCTAGGTTTTCTTCTAGCATTTCTTTTCGGCTCTGGTGCCAAAAGTTTTCCGCAATAAAAGCAACACAAATAAAGCACGCCATGGCGATGAGAAAGCGGGACACATCCTCTGCAGGGTACTGTGCGTAAATTACGTCCTGATTGAATAGCATAAAGACGGCTATCATCATGGTGACAGCCACATAAAGCAATGCTGGTCGAAAACTCACGACAATTATCTGAACAAAGATAAGCGGATAAACAAAATACAAGCCAGTATTGTTATAGCCACCCGTATAAACAAGCGCATTAATGGTGAATACAACAATGAGACCTGCTACGTAATAGGGGAAATCAGTATGGGGATAAATGTGTGAGATTATTAAGTTGAGGTAGATAACAGCAGACGACACTGCCAAGGCAGTGACCAAGTACGGGTTATCCCCGCCTATGTTAATTCCCGCCATGATAGCCATGATGGTGCCGCCCACATAGGAGATAAAAAACAACGTTAGCCGCCGACGCCTAGCTTCCGCCTCGTCCTTATGTGCCCCCTTTATCAGGTTTCGCAGGAAGAAATGGTCCATATACTATGCTCTTACTTATAAAATGCAGCGAATACACGTTGAACAGTGCGTCTTTAACAATTTAATGCTTCGCTTAATGAATTTATTCAAATACACCATCGAACTGCGCCATTAAACTGAATAACATCAACGCATGTATTTTTATACAAACCAAAGGAAAACAATGTGAATTCAAAACATTTTTCCACGATATAAGTATAATATAGCCTACTTTTTTTTGAATATTTTGTTAATAGCAGATAGCGCACCCTAATTTGAGCAGCATTATAGCCTAGTGTTAGCATCGTCATCATTTTAACTATTTATAGCGTGGAATTATCATGAGTCACCAAGGCACGTCTCGCACCATTCGAATTGCAACCAGAAAAAGTGCACTAGCGCTATGGCAAGCCGAGTATGTAAAAGCAGAGTTGTTAAAGCATTATCCATCGCTAATCGTAGAATTAGTGCCGATGAGTACTCAAGGCGACAAAATTTTAGATACTCCCCTTGCCAAAATTGGCGGTAAAGGTCTTTTTATCAAAGAGCTGGAAATTGCCATGCTTGAGGGCCGAGCAGACATTGCTGTGCATTCTATGAAAGATGTACCGGTGGCGTTCCCTGAGGAGTTTGGTCTACACGCCATCTGCGAGCGCGAGAACCCGTTTGACGCATTTGTGTCTAATCACTATGACAGCATAGATGCCTTGCCAAACGGTGCCGTAGTTGGAACCAGCAGCCTTCGCCGTCAGTGCCAAATTCGCAAACACCGCCCTGACCTCATTATTAAAGACTTGCGCGGTAACGTTAATACCCGATTAGCCAAACTTGATGCCGGCGACTATGACGCTATTATTTTGGCATCAGCCGGTCTTATTCGTTTAGCAATGCAAGATCGCATTAAAATGGTACTACCTGCTGAAGTGTCTTTGCCAGCAGTAGGGCAAGGCGCTGTAGGCATTGAATGTCGCAACGACGATGCTCAGCTTATTGATTTATTGAGCGCGTTAAACCATGACGAAACCCATGTGCGAGTAACTGCAGAGCGCGCAATGAACGAGCGTTTAGAAGGCGGCTGTCAGGTACCTATTGGCAGTTTTGCTACCCTCGACGATAACACATTGACACTAACCGGCATGGTTGGAAAACCCGATGGCACAACGTTACTGTTTGCCTCGGCTACCGCGTCTGCGGAAAAAGCAAAAGACATTGGTGTGGAAGTCGCCGATGCGCTTCTAGAGCAAGGCGCTGGCGAAATTTTAAAAGCGCTTTACGAGTAAGTTTCACTTAGTGTTACTTTATACTCGCCCTCTACCAAAACTTGCCTCTAGCGCAAAAGCGTTTGATGCTGCTGGGCTTGAGGCGGTGGGCGCGGCCACCTGCGACATTGTCTATGTAAAATCTGAACGCAATGCCATTAGCACATTTTTAGCAAACACACAGGTAGATGTGATCATTGTCACCAGTGTTTACGCTGTTGATGCGGCTGAAGATGCGGTGCAGTCACTGATTGAAAAAGCGGTGCCTAACAGCAAGCTGCCGTTAATTATTGCCGTGGGTGAAGCTACCGCGAAAAAGCTGCGCGATGCGCTATCAAGCATACTTCAGCAAATGTCACCGCTCATTATACTCACCCCTGAAATACATACATCAGAAGGTATATTGGCTATGTCTCAACTTAATGAGGCAAATGGCAAACAAGTGGTTATTATAAAAGGAGAAGGCGGTAGACAAGTCATTGCGGATGGTCTTGTGGCAAAAGGCGCCTCATGCCAGAGCTTCTGCGTATACCGAACCGAGCAACTTGCAGACCCAATTTACACAAAGTGCTGGAAAGTTGAGGATGTTCGCGGCATCATCGCAACAAGCGAGGCAATGGCAACACAACTTATACACAGTCTAGGGCACGCAATTTTATCTCTGCCCTGGCTAACGGTTAGCGAACGCATAGCCCTGTCGCTGAGAAAACGTGGAGTGACAGAGGTGTTTGTATGCCACCGTGCCACTGACCAAGCGTTAATTGCTTGGGTGAAGGACAACTGGGAGTAATGAATGGCAGATAATAAAGATAATGGCGTGCAAGATAGTAAAGCAACCGGTGACGCAGTGATTGGTGTCGATGTAAAACGCAATGCAGAAGATTCAACAACTTCTGACAAGCCAGACGCCAACAAAAAGGCAAAAAAGAAATCATCTGGAAATGGCCTGTTGTGGTTTGTCGTTTTTATTCTCTTCTTATTAGTAATAGGCCTCGCCGGCGCTGGCTACTGGTATTACACGCAGCAGCAATCAAGCAGCAGTTCTATGACAAGTGCACAGCAGCAAACTACGGCAAAGATTAATGCATTAGCTTCTGCAAGAAACGACGTAAACAGCACGCTTAGCCAAATTGCTCGTGATAACGACGCTTTAAAAGACACCATTAGCAACCTTCAAAAGCAAAACGAAACCCTGTCTCTACAAGCAGAATCTACCCTTGAGCAACTAAATCAAATGGAAGGGCGTCGCCCAGCAGACTGGCTTATTGCCGAAGCTGATTATTTAGTGCGTATGGCTGGGCGAAAGCTGTGGCTAGAGAACGACGTTCGCACTGCCATCTTGTTGTTAGTAAACGCTGACAAACGCTTAAAATCGTTAGCCGATCCGTCGGTACTACCCGTACGGGCCGCACTAGCACAAGATATTCAAACCCTTCAGCAGCTAAATCCTGTGTCGCAGAGTTCGGTAGCCCTAGCGCTAACTGGCATGGTAGCGCAAATTGATAAACTGCCCTTAGACACCTTTGAAAAGCCTGAAGATAAAGACGCTGCAGATAATGCTCTTTCTGAGTCTACCGACGACTGGAAAGACAACTTAGCGAAAGTATGGCACTCATTAGTTGACGACTTCTTAACGGTAAAATCTATTGAAGGCCCTATTGAACCGGTATTGTCGCTAGAAGCACAGTTCCTTATTAAAGAGCAGCTGCGACTGCAGCTTATGCACGCACAATCTGGTGCATTAACTGCCGACGCTGGTCTTTATAAACAATCTCTACAATACGCACAAACCCTGCTTATTGAAAAGTTTGATACAGAGAAGAGCCAAGTAAGCGGGTTTGTTAACGCTTTACAAAACTTGCTAGAAACTGATGTGGCGCGCCCTATCCCTACCGAGCTTGTATCGCAAAAGCCGCTAGAGCAACTGTTAGACCGCCGCGTTAAACAGGTCTTTGGTCAAGGAGCAAGCGCACTATGAAATGGTTAGCTATTGCCCTTGCGGTATTAGCCGCATTCGTTGTCGCGCTTATTGTTGGCCCTATGATTTTAGGCGACAAAGGCTATGTTTTAATATCCCTCGGTGAAACCGCAGTTGAAATGACGGTGATCAGCTTTTGTATTCTAGTGATCGGCGCTGTAATCGCATGGTATGTGCTATCTCGATTAACACTTTGGGCACTAAGTTTAATTACTGGCTCTCATCGCTGGTTTGGTACCTTAGGCGAACGTAAGCGCAAGCGCGCCTTTTATGATGGCTTACACGCCATGGCCGCAGGCGATGTTGAACAGGCTCAAAAATCGTTAAGCAAAACCACAAATGGTGATTTTGAAGGGGTTAATTATCTTGCCTCTGCGCAAATTGCGTTTACAAGTGGCGAGCTAAACAAAGCCCGCTATTTTCTAGAGCAAGCAGGCGACTACGCTAATGCGAAAGTCGCCGCTACGGTTATGCAGTCTCGCATTGATATCAGTGAAGGCAAACATACTGAAGCATTAGAAAAGCTAAATGCGTTAGATGAGAAAGATCAAGAGAGTAAGCAAGTTATTCGCCTTAAAGCACAGATACTCGCGGAACTAGGCAAGTGGCAAGAGCTGCAGAATAAATTGTCTGGATGGCGAAAAGCGCTAGCAAAAGAAGACTACAAAGCCTGGTCGCAACGCATTGCCAAAGGTAAGTTTGCTGAAATTGCCAGTAAGCAAGGCGCTGTTGAGCTTAAAAGCTACTGGGAAAATTTGCCTCGTAAAATGCGCCACGACGATATTTATCAGGCGGCGTATGTTCAGCAACTGCTTGATCAAGGCATGCATTCTGATGCGCAAACCCTGTTAGTAGAATGGCAGAAACGAGGGCCAAACAGCAGCCTATTCCCTCTGTTCACCCAGCTTAACATTCCCGATTCGTCACTGTCTCTTCGCCTGTTAGAGAGCTGGATTAAAAAAGATGAAGAGAACATCGAGCTATATTCTACCTTAGGTCAAGTTGCCTTTAATTCTGGCGACGATGTATTGGCAGAAAAAGCGTTACTAAAAGCCACCAAAATGGCATCGCGTAAAGAAGACTTATTGCTACTGTCAGCCATTAGCGAACGCCAGCAAGACACGGCAACAGCACTTCAGCTTTATAAAGAAGGGCAACAAATAGCGGGTTAATGCGGCCTAGTGCACCGTGTTTTTTTTACACGCAAGCTAACACACATAAGCTACCCAATTTAAAACGCGCTTTTATGAAAATAAAGGCGCGTTTTTTTGTACCTGCCAAAGTAAAAGCTGCTACAGCGCCTTATTATTTTTTCTAATCTCAAAAGCGAGAAAATTTGTTTTGCTTTCGCAAACAAGCGTCCGTACACTCCGCACAAATTCAGCTCGTGCAAATTTTAGCCAGACGCTATGTGCTGCCCTATACTCTTTTTGCAAACACGTTAGCAGCACTTTCGAAGGCTTATGCACTTGCTATTTCGTTTATATATTTGTTTTTGGCTCTCACTCACTAAGGAATTCTGTTGGACACCATTGAATTTATTCAAATTCGAAAGTTTATTGTTAAGCTTGGCAAAATGCTGCACAAGTACGGTACCCCTGCATTCAGACTAGAGGCCTACCTAACTGAAATTGCCACGTATCTTGGTGTCCACGCCTCATTTATTTCTACGCCTACGTCGTTAACTATTGTTATTTGGAGCGATCGCCACGAAGACGAATATAACCACTCAGCGCGCCTACTGCCTGGTGAGTTAGACATGAATGCGCTCTCGCTAACCGATGAGCTAGCCAGCTCCTTGTTAAACGGTGAGCTCTCTTTAAGTGAAGCCAATACTCGCCTAGACGAAATAGACGCGATGGGCAGCCCGTACGGCAAACTTCCAACGGGTATTGCTTATGGCATGGCCACCGGCGCATTCGCTATGCTGATGGGAGCTAGCTGGTCTGAAATTGGATGGTCTAGCGCTCTTGGCCTGCTTGCCTTTGTATGGACGCTTTGGGCGACCCGTTCTAAACGGGTTAACTTAATGCTAGAGCCAATGACCGCGTTTATCGCAGGCCTATTAACTTGTGCCATTGGCAGCTATATAGACCCCGGCATTAACATTCCCCTCGTTGTGCTGTCATCGGTAATCGTATTTGTTCCCGGCCTTGCCCTAACGATGGGGCTAGCGGAATTATCGTCTAGAAATATGGTTTCGGGCACAGCGCGTACCATGGACGCCATCATGCAGTTATTTAAACTGTATTTTGGGGCTTTTCTTGGTGTTACTGCAGGCTTTAGTTTATTTGGTGAAAACATCTATACACCAGCACAGTCACTGCCCTACTGGGCAACCTGGCTATCGGTATTATTACTGTGTATTGCCCTAGTGGCCATTTTTAGAACCCGAGTAAAGCACATACCATGGGCACTGGCGGCAGCTTTTATTGCCTACAGTGCTACAGCGTGGAGTGCCGATTACATGAGCCCAGGCTTAGGCGCATTCGTAGGCGCATTTGCATTAGGTATATTTGCAAACGGGTTTACCCGCATTGCAAACCAACCGGCGACTATTGTGGCTATGCATGGCTTAATAGTACTGGTACCAGGCTCGAAAACCTACATTGGGCTGAACTCGTTTATGACTGGAAAAGACTTTGTGCAGGCTGATCACTTAGGCCAAGAAGTGTTTCTTATTTTCATGTCTTTAGTGGCAGGACTCATATTTGCCAACGTCGTTATGCCCACGAAAAAGGCGCTGTAATAGCGCCTTTGGCAACTACTATATGGTTAGACAGGACTCTGCGCTCCTCTAATTAAATAACAAAATTGGAAATTTAACGCCTGTCTAAAACAACATATTCACAGATCAAAGTCGTCCATCGAATCCGTAGCCTGTCTTGATACGAAGTTAGGAAAAATCTTTTTGATAGCTTTAGTAGGTGGTAAGTCTGTCATTTCGCGGCGGATCAGGGTGGCTATTAGCCTAGCCTGGCCCTCATCACGGTTTCGCTTTAACGAATTGCGATCCGGCTGCTGGCTGACAAACCACTTGTGTAATACGAAAGCTCTTGGGTCAACGGTACGAAGCCTTAAAGGCATACCCCTATCGTCAAACGTGATCGCTTCGAAATTAGGCGCGGCAACGTGCCATTTGAGTGAATCAATCGCCACAGGCGTCAGATCGTCTTGCTCTAAAATTGCATCAAACTCGTTAGGTTTAAACTGGTAACCACCTTGAGTGACAAAGTCTACCCTGTACCCACTGTTATTAGCAGCTGAAAATTCATGCTCGGACGCGGAGACACGGCGAAACGACTTATCACTATCCTTGACAACATCAAGCAAGGTGCGGCGTTTTAGATTTGCCGCAATGCGAATTCCCTGTCGAGCATCCATTAAAATATCGACGTCGTTTGTAGCCAAATGTTCCGGCATGATGACTGAAGATGCTCGAGCCTCATACGCATAAAGGGCATTTGTTCCAATTAATCGATACGGAATGTTTTGTTTCTGTAACGCTCGTATCACACGCGCTCCCGTTACAGGAAAGCGGTTCAAGCCATTTACACGAATATAGCCTGCGTGGATGGATATCTGTTCACGCAGCTGCGCATCACGTTCTTTATACTCTTGCTGCTGGGATTTAAAACGCAGCATTAATGCCTCAGTACTTGAACAGCGCCGGCCTAGTGAGGTATTTCTACCATGGGAGAAGGCCCTGTAAAGGTACTGAGTACCATTGATTGTTTTCCAATGCATTGAGCCAGCCACTTTCCCACTGTCAATACGGTGTGCCTCATATTGTGTGAAAAGCGCCTGCGCGTTTACTACTACTCGCGCTTGCTCTGAGGTAAGCTTTCGGTATCCCATGGTAAGCCTCTATCGAAACCTTGAATAATGCCTATACTTTAGAATACAGCCATTTAACTAAACTTATAATAAATTTATCTATTTTTTAGTTAAACCGTTTATTGACGTAATCTCGCTTCGCAAAAAATCATTAATACGCCACATTTACCACTCAGCTAACAATTAAATTTCTTAACTATAAATCAGATACTTAAAAATCAAACTCGACCTACTTAAGCAATGCGATAAGTGCCCTGCCAAGTCTTGCATTTAAGGCGCCGGCAGCAATGGCTTCGGCGGAATTCTCCATAAATTTAGCCGATAAGCTGCCACCAATTTGATTGGCCACTTCGTCGGTGGCTAAATCAAAAATACCCTGCGCGGCAATGTTTTGCGCCAGTACTTTTAATAACTTCCAGTTACCCGCCGTACTTGGGCGTAAGCCGTATACCCGGGCCATGCGACGTATAGTGCGAAAGCTTATCCAGATAACCGCAAAGGTTTGAATAAGGTTATTTGGGCTAATAAACGCCAAACTACCGGCCGTTACCGACTCTTTATTCAGTACCTTGTGGGCTTTCGCTTGCACTGGGGTTAATACCGTATCTTCATAAAGCCCAAGCAACTCGCTTGCCGTCATATCGCTTTGCACTGTTTGCTTGTAGCGCGCAAAACAGTGGGCTGCATAAGAGCCTGTTGTAAAACGCTGTCCATGGGCGGTAAGTACTCGATTAACCTCATTAATACTGATATCACTTTGCTTTGCTGCATCCCTTTTTTCTTGCAGCAATGTACGAATAGCAGCAGCATCATTCATTGCGGTATTAACTTGCTTGTAGCCTCGCCATTCACGAAAACTTAAATAACTCAATGTGCTAACAAAACCTGCTAGCAGTGCGCCTAATACGCCAGTACCAATGGGGTGCTCGCTCATATTGGCCACTAAGGTGGTGTAGGCATCAAACGTAAAAAAACCTAATACCGACAGCACACCAAATATCAGGGTTGCACTGCCTAACGACACGCCTTCTTTTTCTACCTCTAAGGTCCAGCTATCGTTTTCTACTTGCGCGGGCAGCTTAGTTTCCGGGGGCTCTATATCTAGGGTTTGCGTCGTCACTTTTGAACGATAAGGCGTTTTGTATTCGGTTTTATTTTCAGAGCTGCGGTCGGCTGCTTGATCAGCTTTAGCATTGCCCCAAACGTCGCTATTATCGTAATTTTTACCATCGTGTGAATCAAACCCGGCCTCTGCAGCCCTATTTATTTCGGGCTTATTTTTTAAGTGCACAGAGCCTTTAGAAGGTGCATCATCATCAAAGTCATCACTGGTATAAAACGGGCCTTCGTTACGCTCTTTCATTATTGCTCTCCTTTACCCAGTAAAAATTGTAGAAGCCTGTCTAGCCCTTTGCCGGCTAATATCCTGGCCTTAAAGTCTGCGGGCACCTTTGCATTAGGCACAGGGAAATGCGCCCCCTCTTCCATTTCTTTTAACGCACTAGGCACAGGCTCGAACGTAGATTCAACGTAGGCACCATCACCATTTTTATAACGAATTGCCTGCGGCGTGCTGCCTTTGTCTGTTACCTCTATAGCCGACACTAAGAAATGCTCAAACTCAATGGGCTTGTCGGTAAAGCGAGCTCTTGCACCTTCAGTAATCTGAGTTAGTAAACTCTGTAAATTCTCTCGCTGACTAACGGGAATTAAATCGGCTTTTGTTGCCACAAACGCGACTTTTCCTATCTGTTCTTTTTTAAGCACGTTGCGGGAAAACCAGCTACTTTGCCCATATACAAAGGTGTCAGCCAAATGACTGAGGGTTTCCTTTAACTGATACAAATGCTGACGACTGTGGTTAAGCCCTTCAAACAAATCTACTAAGATAATTTGCTTGTCTGTTTCTTTAAAAATTGACTGCTTTAATGGGGCTAACCACTTATCTTGAAACGCCCTGAAATGCTGTTCAAACGCTTTGTACCACGGGTGAGAAACGTCGCTGGTAATGCTTGAGGGCAGTGGCGTAAAACCGAAATTTTGCCAATCAAAATCGCTGGAATCCAGTAAAAAACTGCCTGGCTGCAGCAAAGAGATTCCTTGGCGCTTAGCTTCAATTAAATACTGTCTGTATGCATGCACAAGGTGCTGAATTCTCTCTGACGTTGGCGGCTGCTCAAAGTCGAAGCTATTTAATACTTGTTTCCAATCGTGCGAAAAGTGCTGTTGCGGGCCGCCGCTCAGCTGTGCCCACGCAGAGTCTGACCACTGTGCATAGGTTTTACTTAACATGGGAATATCGGTTATCCACTCACCGGGATAATCGATAAATTCAAACACAATATCGGTATGGGGGAGCACATGACGCTTAATTGATGCGGTTTGTTTTAGTCTTACAATAAGTTTAAAACCGAAGGCCTCTTCTGTCGCCGCAGGCCACTTTCCTTGTTCAAGGGCAGCTAAATTTCCCTGTTGAGGAAAAGGCTTATAGCCCTCTATTGGCTCAATTCTTATATCAAGCACTTGAGACGGTGGTAAGTATCGCAATAGCGGTAAGCAGGCATAGCCTTCCTCACTTCTGCTTTTCAGCATAGTGACAAGGCTAGTAAACAGCATAGACTTTCCGCTGCGACTAAGCCCAGTAATAGTGAATCGATGCGTTTCTTTACTAAAAACATCCGCTAACGTGTTGCTTGTCAGCGACGCTGCTGCCATTGTTTTATCAAACAATGCGGCAATATTTTTTTGCATAGTAGAGGTTATGTCCCGTTTTGTGCGGCTATTAATATCGCTATAAAATGGCTAGTAAACCGCTGCGCGCTGTTATTCACAGCGCTTTTAAAGCAGCGTGGCGCGCAAGCAAAAGTCTGCATGTGTAACACGCAGCGTAAACTATCGGTAGTACGTTCTATTAATAGTGGTTCTTTCGTTGTTAAAAGCAAGGGCAGTGCCAGATATTAACGCGATGCTGCTAATGATCTTTGGTGACACCAAACAGCTTTTTCTTGATGCGGTTTTTACTTGAGTGCCAGTGGTTCTTTGGCTTTATAGGGGCATTATCGATGACATGCTCAAAGTCTATATCACTTTTAGCCGTAGGCGGCACATGGGCACAGAAGAAAGTGTCTATAGATGATTGAGCCAGTGTTTTTAAACTTTCTCTGTACTGATTAGGGTGGCAAAGAGGGTATGGTGGAACCAGCTTTCCTTTTACCTTTACCAGCACATCGGCAATGTAGGCTTGCTTGCTAGGTACGTGCATAACTGAAAGGTCGTGATCGGTATGCCCCGGCGTATAAAGCACCTGCCAATTGGCAAAAATAGGCAACGCTTGTTTATCTTTTAAAAGTATATCGGGGGCAAGAATAGGGTTGTACCAAATAGACTCTTTCGCTTTGCCAATTCTATCTGCCACCCACCAAGTGAGTAATAAATCGATAATATGCGCAGTGCGCCCCCCAAGCCCCTTATACCAAGCTGCGGCTTTAGGATGAGATGCCACCTGCGCGCCGGTTCTCTTACGCAAGCGCATTGCGCCACCGGCATGATCGGGGTGCATATGAGTAACGACTATCAGCTTTAAATCGCTTAATGGCCGCCCTAACGTACTCGTAATATACAAGCACACTTTGTCTACATCCGCGCGGCTGCAGCCGTCTAGTAACAGCAGCCCCTCGTTATCTTCGGCAAGATAAATGTGTTGTATATAACCTGGCAACGTATGAATTTTCATAGAACAACCTAAATAAGCACGTTTCGCATGCTAGCAAAGATTATCTGGTAAGACCAGATTCGGCGAACAACTGTAGCATCAACCCCTTTAACCACATAAGGCCCGGCTCACTCTCGTGCTGGCTGTGCCAATATAAATGAGTTTCTAGTGCAGGTAATCCATAAGGTAGCGGCGCAGAAATAAGTTTGTCGTCTGATATTGCCACCGCCACAGAGCCTGGCAGCGTAAGTATGGCGTTAGTACAGGCTACCACATCGGCAGCAGCACGGTAATTTTGGCAGCGCCACAGCGAGGGCCTATTTACTCCAAGCTGCTGTAACGCTATTTCTTCTACCGAGGCCCCTTTCGCGCGATTAGACACAGTAATATGCCTAGCCTCAAGGTAGTGTTTTTTGTCTAGTTGATTTACCAGCGGATTGTTGCGATTTATCAATACACGATAGTTATCTCGGCGCAGCATGCTGTGAGATATGGGCTTTGGCACAGCGCGGCCAATATCAATGGCCAAATGTAAACTGCGGTTGCTTAAATCAGCTTCCATGGTATCGCGCTGTAAGCGTGTACTTACTATTTCTATGTTTGGCGCTGCTCGCTCAAGCTGGCTAAGCAAAGTGGGCAACACACCTAACTCTAAAGACTCTTGCATAGCAATAGCAAAACGCTGATGACTTAAAGCGGGGTCGAAATGATTGAATTGCTCTAGCGCACTTCGTATTTGGGTAAGGGCATGCAATATATCGGGGGCAAGTCGCTCGCAGGCGGCTGTAGGTAACATATGCTGCTTTTCTCGCACAAACAGTGGGTCGCCTAGCAACTCCCTAAACCTGCGCATGGCGTGACTAACAGCAGAAGGCGTAATATGCAGAGTTTCAGCAACACGAGACATATTACGCTGCTGCCACAGGGCTTCGAACACTTTCAATAAATTTAAATCGAGTTTCTCAAACTGCCTAGTATCAATCATTTTCTGCATACCCTTCTTGATAATGCTTTTTTTACACCCTCTGATGAGCTGTAAACGACCACACCATTAATCCATCTCAGTAAACCACACTATGAACATCATTCATATATTGCTGGTATTATATTTCATTTCATTCAAGACCATTCTTCCACTAAGCTAGGTGTTATCAACAATTAACCGCAGTGGTTAATTACACCAGAGTTTGAACACGTTGAGCCGCACAGTTGGGTTTTTAGCAGCACCACAGCGGTAACATTTCAGTGTTATATTTAGCTTAATAAGGGTATCCATGGACTTTTCACATAACGACAAAACCAACGCTTTGCTAGAAAAGCTCGATGCGTTTATTGCCGAGCATATCGAGCCTATCGAAAATGAGGTGTACGACTTTCACCACAAAGAAAATAATCACAGTGATTGGAAAAGCTGGAAGCTGCACCCTAAAACAGAAGAGCTCAAAAAGAAGGCTCGCGATGCTGGGCTAGCCAACCTCTTTTTGCCTGATGACAAATTAGGGAAAGGGTTAACCACGCTTGAATATGCCCCAATGGCCGAGCGCATGGGTAAGTTTTTATTCGCGCCAGAAATTTTTAACTGTAATGCCCCCGACACGGGCAATATGGAAGTGCTTTACCATTTTGGTAATGACGAACAAAAAGCCCAGTGGTTAACGCCGCTACTTGCAGGTGAAATACGCTCTGTGTTTGGCATGACCGAACCAGATGTGGCCTCTTCTGATGCAACTAATATGGCAGCCACCATTATTGAAGATGGCGATGACGTAGTTATTAATGGTAAGAAATGGTGGTCTACAGGGCTTGGTCATCCTAATGCAGCCTTTACCATATTCATGGGCTTATCTAACCCTGACAACGACAGACACAGCCGTCATAGCATGGTGATAGTACCTCTTGATACCAAGGGAATTACGATTAAACGCATGCTAGATGCCTATGGTGATTTTGATGCGCCATATGGTCATGGCGAAATGCACTTTGATAACGTACGCGTAAGTAAAGCCAACGTGATTACCGGGCTTGGTAAAGGGTTTGCCATTGCGCAGGGGCGATTGGGCCCAGGCCGAATTCACCACTGCATGCGGGCTATTGGTATGGCAGAAAAGTCCCTTGAACTTGCCCTTAAACGAGGCCACGAGCGAGTTGCATTTGGTAAGCCTATTATTAAGTTAGGCGGTAACTTAGAGCGAGTTGCCGATGCGCGAATGGCTATTGAGCAGGCCCGCCTACTCACACTGCATGCTGCATGGAAAATTGATAATTTAGGTGTTAAGCACGCCATGACTGAAATTTCAGCCATTAAAGTCGTTGTACCCAATATGCTTCAAGACGTGGTGGATATGGCGCTGCAGTTACACGGTGGTGCAGGTATGTGTAGCGACTTCCCGCTAGCGCGTTTTGCCGCTGGGGCTCGTGCACTGCGTTTAGCCGACGGACCAGACGAGGTGCATAAAGGCATGGTGTCTAGATTAGAGCTTAAGAAATATCAGTAAATGATTTAGCGCGTGTTGGGCTGACTTGTATTGAGCTAAGTCGTATTGAGCTAAGTCGTATTGTGCCAACTCATGTTGAGTTGGAACAATCGCTCTAGCAGCCCAAAAAGAGAAAATGCCGCTTTCCGGTGCCTCAATATGAGAACACAAGAAAGCGGCATTTTTGTATGTGGCTGCTAGCAGCCACATTATCAGTACTGAATACTTTTTAAGTAAAGCGTTTAGTACGTGTAGCGTGCTTGTACGTAGTACGAACCACCGTTGAAACCAAACGGGCTAGCTTCAGAATAAAGCTGACCTAAGCTCCCCGCGCTTGGGTTTTCATCTGGGTAAGTGTCGAACAGGTTGTTAGCGCCCACTACCAGATCAAGGTTTTCGCTATACGAGTACACGGCTTCAACATCAACCAGTACCGTTGCACCAATACCGTTAACACCGTTGCCAGTATCGTCCCAACCACCGTAGTAGTTAGCGCGCACTAGCGTTCTAAAGTCGCCTTGGGTGTGTGTCCATGAAACGTTACCACGTAGGTTAGGCAGTAAGTCTTCAATGGCAGCTACACGGCCTTCACCAATTGGGTTAAGCGTACCAACATCGTCCACTTCGGTTTCGTTGTAGTTAGCTGCTAGCGTTAAGCGTGAACTACCGCCCCATGCGTCAAAGCTGTAGTTACCAACCACGTCAATACCGCGCGTGGTGGTATCAAAGCTGTTAGAGAAGAACCTGAACTGAGATAGATCGTCTAAGCCAATAAAGTTTTGACGATCGATAATGCCAGAAGAATCAAGCTCTGTTAGCGCTTCAGATACAGACGCATAGCTCGTTCCGCCACCTGCAAAGTTAAGCGCATCAAGGAAGTCTACGTTAGCACCAAGTGCTACGCGGTTTTCAAGCTCGATGTTGTAGAAATCGACTGTCCAGCTCATGTCCGCAACGTCTACAGAGAAACCAACTGAGAAGTTCTTTGCTTCCTCAGGGCCTAAGTCTGGACGACCGTTCCCTTGGCTCTCAATGAAATTAGCGGCTAACTGACCCGCTGCCGATGACAAAGGCAATGTACCTTGGTCGATAAGCACGCCGTTCACATTCTGTGTAGTTACGTTTGTAATATTCGCCTGGCCCGCTGTTGGTGCGTGGAAGCCCGTTGAATACGCACTGCGAAGACGGAAGTCGTCAGTTACGTGGAAAATACCCGCCAGTTTAAAGTCGGTAGTATCGCCAAACTCGCTGAAGTCTTCACGACGAACTGCGGCTTGTAGTGTGAGTGACTCTGTAACGTCAGCTTCTAAATCAACGTAGAAAGCTGTACTGTCTTGTGAGGCACTGGTATCGCGGGGGAAGCCACCAAAGCCGTTCGAGCTTGATGAAAACCCTTGGCTTGCCAATGGACCTAATGCAAATGAAGCGGCGTCACCAGCAAACAGGTCAAACTCTTCTTCACGGTATTCAGCACCAAACGCCACGTTTAAATCTGATTCAAAACCAACGTCTATGCCATACACAAAGTTAAGGTTGAACAAGGTTTCTGTTTGTTCTTGACCACCTGGGTTAAAGTCACGCGGCGTATCAGGACCTAACGATGCATTGATTGTGTTGTTAATGAAGAAGTCAGTTCTGTTAGAGCCGCGCTGCGCACTAATGTCGTAATACAGACCTGTACCAACTTCTAGGTCGCCACGTAAACCAACCGTGAACGCCATGTCTTCGTTTTCACCGCCAAAGCGTGGCACAAAGCCAAACGGAATGGTTTCGATGAATGAGAAACAGTTATCGTCTGCTTGAACCTGTGCAAGGAAGTCTGGGTCTGGGAATACATTACCGTTACCGCCAATTGGGATACCTGCAATACAGCTTCCGCCTACCCCTACTCCGTCTAAGTCGCCAACAAGCACTGAGTGCACACCGTTCTCATCTTCCATACCTGTTAGTGGATCAACTAATGGACCGGCGTAAACACCACCACGCTGACCGCCTTCGGTTACCGGGTTACGATAGAAGAAACCGCCAGTAACCGTACGCTGACCATAGTTACCAAACAGGTAAACCTCGGCTGCATCGCTAAACTCATACCCAGAGTTAATGAACACTTTTACATCGTCTTCAACATCTGGTTGCCCCCAATACTGAGGCACTTCGTCTGTATACGCGTTAATGGTAGAGAAATCTGACTGTGCTAAGTACCCCGCATCAACCATAGCCGCAACATCGTTGCGAACTACCGAGCGGATAGTGCCTTCTACGTCGCGAATTTCACCCGTTACGTTTACAAAGCCGCTATCGCCTAAAGAGAAACCAGCGTTAGCAGAAATAGTGTAGTTGTCTCCGTCACCTTCATAGGTAGAACCATAGTTAGCGCGAAGTTCGAAACCTTCGTCGTCATCGCGAAGCAAGAAGTTGAGCACACCGGCAATGGCATCAGAACCGTACTGTGATGATGCACCGTCGCGCAATACTTCAACCTGCTTTAATGCCAGTGACGGTATAGCTGAAATGTCGACACCTTGTGCTCCATCAGAAATACCACCACCTAAAAATGAGATAATTGAACCACGGTGCCTGCGCTTACCGTTAACCAACACGAGTACGTTATCGGGTGATAAGCCTCGCATGTTGGCAGGGCGAACAATGGTTGCCGCGTCGCTTATTGGCTGAGTGTTTACATCGAACGACGGCACGTTGGTGCGAAGCATGTCTTGTACGTCAGAAGATGAGTTTTGACGAAACTCGTCACCGCTTATCACATCAACAGGTACCGGAGAATCTGCCGCAGAACGGTTAGTCATGCGCGTACCGGTAACAATAATATTCTCAAAACTTTCTGCTTCTTCTTCCGCTTCCTGTGCCAATACAGGAGCAGAAAGTGCGGCAAATAATGGTATAGACCCAGCTAGCAGCGCTGAGGTTATACGATTAAGTTTACGACCCTTTGTGAAGTTACTTTGGTTCACTGTGTGTCTCCTTCAAGACGTGTTGTTTGTATAAATATTATTTTTATTATGTTTTGTGATATTAAAATAACGCGATGAGACCAGAGCTCACCATGCGCATTTTTCATGCTACAATAAAGCGCCATATTAGTACAAACATTTCGACATTTGCACTTTTAAGCAAAGTTCATCACGATTTTAGGTTTCTTGAATTACTACTTTAGGATAATACTCCGCACTGAAAAATTAACTTTTATGCAACGCGATGTTTAAATTATGAGCTACATTTTTACATTCCATAAACATCTAAATTGATTAAGCCGCATTCCTATTTGCATTAGTAACGGCGCTAAAAAGTGATAAATCACGTTTATTTTTGAGCTCAAAAATGTGTCAAAAATTACATCTCGTAACATATAAGCATCTGAAAAAAGTATATTTATTCCTAACAAAGCGTATATTCCCCCCTGCCTGGCCTTGGTCTCGAATTCGGGCTTCCCAACCTCAGGCATAAAACATTAAGGAATGATTACATGAAAAAACTAATTCTTGCTGCCGCACTTAGTGCAGTCTCTGCAGCTTCTTTCGCAGCTGCTCCTGCTTGGGATTTTGTCCAAGCCAGCTATGTTATGACCGATTTTGACGATGATGATCTAAATTATGAGCCTGATGGCTTTGCCATTTCAGCATCAAAACTAGTAACAAATGACGTGTTTGTTACCGGTAGCTACTCAATGCAAAACGACGATATCTTTGGTATTGAAGTAGACTTCGATAGATTGTCTCTCGGTTTAGGCTACCGCTATGCCCTATCTGGCACTACAGACCTTTTTGGTATTGTTAGCTATGAAGATGTTGAAATATCAGGCAGCGGTACGTCTGAAAGCGAAGACGGGTATGGCTTAACAGCCGGAGCTCGCTCTATGGTAATGGATAACATAGAACTTCGCGGCGCTGTGAAATACATTGATACTGACAGTGGCAGCGACACGTCGCTTATCATTGGCGGCGACTATTTCTTCTCTCCTGCCTTCGCTGTAGGTGTTAGCTATGAAACTTCAGACGATGTAGGCACCTTCGGATTGAATGCACGTTATAACTTTTAATGGGGTGTAGCGCTTAAGTGGCGTAACATTTTGCATTATTGTTGTTTTAGGCGCTAATGATAAAGCCGGGTAGGTAAATTCTATACCCGGCTTTTTTTATTTCATTTTTTGGCTTATTTGCTTCTGAAAACTCTTACTTCACTAATTAATTCAATTACACTCGAAACCTGAGTCCTAGTGCATTACTGTATATGATATCTAAATTACAGTGTGGCGCTTATGCATTTTACTCCAACCAACATTGAAGACTTACCTACACCCTGCTGCTTGATAGACAAAGCCAAAATGCAGCGGAATATTGCTCGGTTGTCTGCGCATATTGGTAATTTAAACTGCACACTGCGTCCTCATGTTAAAACCCATAAATCGATTGAAGTGACTAAAGCTATTATTGATGCTGGCAACGTAAAGGGCGTCACGGTTTCAACGCTAAAAGAAGCCGACTATTTCTTCAAACACGGCATAAACGATATTTTATATGCGGTGGGTATCACACCAAACAAAATAGCCCACGTAGCACAGCTTATTCAGCAAGGTTGTGACCTAACGGTTGTCATTGACAATGAGGATATGCTGTCACTTATCTTTGAGAAAATGGCAAAGCACAACTGCGTGTTTAAGGTCATTATTGAGCTAGATACCGACGGACATCGCTCTGGCGTTAACCCACACTCTGATACACTCATTTGTATTGCTAAACACATCAACAATAGTGCTCATACAACGTTTGAAGGAGTAATGACCCATGCTGGTGAGTCTTATGCCTGCTTTACTGAAAAAGCAAAGCAAGACATGGCAGCACAAGAGCGCGACCTGACTCTACTTGCAGTTAAACGTTTGTTTGAAGAGGGGATACACTGTAATACGGTCTCAATTGGCTCTACCCCTACCGCATTTGCCGTTGACCAACTCGACGGCATCACCGAAGTGCGTGCTGGAGTGTACGTATTTTTCGACCTTGTAATGGCGGGGTTAGGCGTATGCGACATAGACGATATTGCTATGTCGGTATTGGGCACGGTAATAGGCCACCAAAAAGACAAAGGCTGGGTAATAACCGATGCAGGCTGGATGGCCATGTCGAGAGACCGCGGAACTGCCGGTCATGCTAATGATTATGGCTATGGACTAGTTGCCCCCTCAAGCAGCAAAGATAAGCGCTATATCATGAGTGATGCCAATCAAGAGCACGGCATTATTACTGAGGTTTCAAACGCAAGCCCTGAAACCCAATTTGAAGGCCAATCAAAACCCCCTTCAGGAGCCCAGCTAAAAAATACCGTCGATATTTTCACTCACTTTCCAGCAGCCAAAACCATCGAAATTCTGCCCAATCATGCATGCGCCACGGCAGCGCAATACAGCCATTATTACGTGGTAGAAAATGGCGTTGCCGTAGACAAATGGCATTCGGTTACAGGCTGGTGAGTGAACATAGCATCACTGTTGTGGTGCTAACCATTCAAATTTTAGCCCTTTAGCCGTTCGATTTTCAAAGCCCTTCCAGTGCGTATGCTCTGGCTTTTTCTCACCGTTTTTATCTTTGGCCCACTTGCCATCATTTGAAGACGGCACTAAGTCTAAGTAATCATGCATGTCAGCATTCTTTTTTAAAT
The DNA here is from genome assembly GCF_027257845.1 of Alteromonas sp. BMJM2. Lineage (GTDB taxonomy): Bacteria > Pseudomonadota > Gammaproteobacteria > Enterobacterales > Alteromonadaceae > Alteromonas. The sequence goes on from NZ_JAPVOT010000003.1 coordinate 198,527, forward strand.
ACTTCCCAAGCCAAGCTGTTGTGAAATGTTGTGCAATATTATTCATTCTGCTGCTTGCCCAAACTGCGTCGGTATAGTGAGTACTCACATTAAAACCAAGTTCTTCGTTGTAGTAAAAACTTTCTTCAGGGGCAGGCATGGGCGCACCCGCGCTGTGATTAGCATTTTCGTAGGTAAGAAGCGCTCTTTCGGTGTTCTTGGCATTTTGCCACAGCGCTCTCACGCCATTTTCGTAACCAGACACATCATCAACCGAGCCCGCAACAAACAACATGGGCACATTAATATCGTCCAAACCTTGCTCGTTCCACACCTGATAATTCATTCCCCATGGAGCAAACGCAATAACGGTTTTAATTCGCGAGTCGGGGCGTTTAGCTTGAGAAGTCGATCCCTCTTGATACATGGCTAACAAACCAGAGGGCACCATATTTTTTGACTCTGCCGCTTGCTGGGTAATTCCTGCGCCACTCATTATTACCGCGCCGTAACCCCCCATTGAATAACCAATAATAGCGGTATTTTGGGTATCCACCCCGTGATGCAAAAAGAAGTCTGATGTTTTATTCAGTCTTTCAATTTCATCAAGCACAAAGCCTTGGTCGAGAGGACGATTAATGAGTGTTGACTTAAAAGCACCAAGGGTACGATAGGTAGAGTCGGTGTGGTCAATTGAGGCAACAACGTATCCCTTTGACGCTAGGTTCTCACCTAAGTGAGACAGTAAATACCGATTTCCCGGGTAGCCATGAGAGATAATAACAAAGGGAAGAGGCTCGCTACTTTGAACCGGAGCTGCATCGCGCATTGCTTTTCCAACAACTTCGATTTCGGTTTTACCGTCGCGCAAGTAAGTGGTCTGTACTTGGCTGCCTTTGGCATCTTCTGCCGCCGGATACCAAAGCTCTACGGTTAACGGCCTATCGTATTTTGGAAGTGAGGAAAAATCTGGGTTTGTGGTGTCAATATTAACCACATCAATTTGGTTTGGATTAACAAGCTCAAGCGTGCGCACACCCACTTTATGCTCTCCATAAGCGGCGAGTTCCGGCGCATCTGGCCGCTGAGTATCAATTCTATTTTGGCCATTAACACCCGTACTCATTCCCAGAGACAAAGAAAAGACCGTCATTAATGCACAAAGGCGCGGTGGGTATACATATTTCATTGAGTTCCCTCTATCTTAAAAGCAGTTGTGGGTTGGGCGTCAAGTGCAGCGAATCGTATTCGCTAAGCCGCACTAACCTTAGAATACGTAAATAGCTATACGTAAATAGCTATACGTGAATAGTTATATCTAAGAAGTACTACAATTTAATAACGGGTAAAAACAAAAAAACCAGCGGTAATAACATCACCGCTGGCTTTCACTTTAGCGCAACCTTAGTATCTCAAGCGCGCTTGAATACCAAAGTATCTGTCAGCATCACGTGGAATTTGATAGCGGAAGTTGTCACCACTGTAGGTAGTAACAAAGCTCTTATCTGTCAGGTTTTTACCAATTAACGATATGCGAACATCGTCATCGTTAAACGAGAACGCTAGGCTTGCGTTGACAATGCCATAATCAGGTAATAATGCTTCAGGGTTTGTATCAGCTGTTGTGCCCGGGCCACCTGCGAATATTTCGTCTGTGTAAACATAAGAGCCGTTTAAGTAAACGTCCATATTGTTAAGTTCCCAAACGTATTCACCGCTCAGCGAGTATTTCAAATCAGGTGCAAACGGTAAGTCTGCTCCCGATCTCCCGTCACATGAATCTAAACCTACTGGGCATCTAAACTCATCAACAGTGGCATCGACAGAAGCCAATCCACCGAATAAGCTAAATTGGTCGTTCACTTGCCAAATAAAGTCTACTTCTACACCTTCGGTAATAATAGAACCGGCATTCGTTAAACGGGTAATAAAAACACCGTCTAATAGCTCTGGGTTATTCGCTTGGAAGCCATCAATTTCTGTGTGGAACACTGCTGCATTAAAGACGAAGTCACGGCTAGAATACTTATATCCTAATTCGTAGGCATCAGAGGTTTCCGGGCCAATAGGAAGCGTGTCATTAGGCGCCATATTATAGAATACGTTAAACGCTGGGCCTTTGTACCCTTGCGAGAAGGTAAAGTAGGTCATGCTATTGTCGTTAATGTCGTACTGAACGCCAAGCTTGCCCGACAGATCCGTTTCATCGGTCTCACCGTCGAAGTCGGTGTCAAAGCCACGAACACCTACACCCGTTCTTGCATATTCATCATTACTGCGACGATTATGAGAAAAGCTCACTTCATCTTTTGTATAACGCAAACCAAATAGTAAACGTAAATCGTCGCTCAAATGGTATTTACCGTCAGCAAATACGGCATAGTTGAGAAACTCAGTTTCCATGAAGGCAGTTGCGCTAACAATATCGTTTGATAAACAGCTTAGCGACTCGTCTTCAATAAACTGATTAACTTGTTCATCGCTAGGGTTCTCAACCCCTAGCGTACCGCTTAAATAAGCACTAATTGCCGCGGGGAATTGTCCGTTATTGTTTTGACAGCTCGCTTCGCGGGTAAAGCTGCGGTTAGACTTTTGTTGCCACCAGAACACACCACCTTGATATTCAAGTGCGTTTCCAAGAGGCGAAGCAATACGGAACTCTTGCGATACTTGGTTCCAGTCTTGTGGGCCAATATCGTGCAATTGAAACGGCACGCCAAACACTGGCAGAGGCGCGTCTCCGGCAGTAGAGGTGAAATCACCTTCACGGAATTCAGTGTTCGACCAATCGCGATACGCAGTGATTGAAGTAAACTGGTGATCGCCAATCATGGTGTCGAACTGCATAGAGAATGCAGTATGCTCATCAATAGTACGCGTTTCGAAGTCGTGATCGACTTGGCGTTGGCTTAAATCTAAATCACCTACACCGGTGCTATCGGGTGATGCTTCTGACTGATGACGACCACTTGGTGAGAGCTCTAAATCGGCACAGCAGTCGTCGTTTGACTTCATATTTTCAAATATAAACAGCATTTCTGTATCGTCAGAAATACGATAGTCGAGCATGGCGCGCACGCCTTCTTTGTCGTAGCCGTTAACCATTTCATTATTGAAAACGTTTTCAATATAACCGTCAAAGCCCGATTTCATTACCGTAATACTGCCGCTTGCGTCTTCGTTTAAGGCACCGTGCATACTGCCTCTTAAGCGATATTCATTACCTTGAAATAACGTAGCCTCTAACATGCCGCCAAACTCATCCTGCGGACGCTTAGTGGTAATGTTTACTACACCGGCGGATGCATTCTTACCAAATAAAGTACCTTGTGGACCGCGCAACACTTCTATTCTTTGAAGGTCGTAAAGATCCATAAATGCTTGGCCCGAACGGCCAAGTACAACGCCATCTACCACTGTTGAAACACTTGGCTCTGCAGCAACACTAAAGGAAATTGTGCCTACCCCACGAACGGTAATCGCCGAGTTACGGGTTGTATTACCTTTTCGAAAGCTTACAGAAGGAACCAGCGCTTGAAGACCTTCAATATTGTTTGCGAATGCCGAATTAATCTGGTCTTCTCGCAATACCGAAACAGCAACAGGAATATCACTAATACTCTCTACACGCTTTTGCGACGTTACAATAATCTTTTCTAATGATTTTTCATCAATAGGCTCCTCAGCCTTCTGATTTTCTTGCGCATAGCCGTGTGCACTAACGAGTAATCCAGATGTCATGGCGAGCGTTACCGCCCGACTAACAATAGATCTTGTTGTATTCATGTTGTTCTCCAAGGGACTGTTCTCACGCCTTTTTCGCCATCAATATTCAAACTTTCTTAGACATATTGATAACGCAAAGCATGTAGGTTTTATTGTTATAAGTGGAACACACCACAGTGTAATTTATGTTTTCAACGTTACTACGTATAGAAGATATCTTTTATCTAGTATCTTATATAAGAGTACTTAAGTTAAACAATTGTAAAATCATTTGCAAACAGATTGTTAATTTTTTCGCTATGCTTTTGGTGAATGCTGGGTAGAAGAGATGAGGGGATCGTCTCTACCTACCCATTAGGCATTAGCTAAGCGCTGACCGTTAAACGCTCTAGACTTTTTTCGTATCTAGCGCGCCACCATTTAAGGCTGATGCCAATGGCAATAAAGCAGCAAACCCACAGCGTTAGTAAGATAGGGATAAACGATTGACTTAACCCACCCACAAATCCGACGGGTGAGAACATAAGGTACAGCGTGGCAATGAGGCTGATGAGAATAATGGCGCAAGGAATAGCGTAGCGCCATGGTGTCATATTCACTTCTGCTTTTAACGTGAATTGCCATGGCGTAGCTCTGGGATAGAGACGTCCAATCACTAGCATAATGGTAAGTTCTATGACGAACAAAATACCGTAAATATGAATAAAGTTAATATCGACTTCCCATACAAACTTCAATAATCCATAGGCAATAACGTGGAAGATAATGGCCACTTTAGCCGCCAAAGCAGGTACGCGTTTGGTGAACAAGCCCACTAGCACAATGGTAATGACCGGAATGTTGTAGAAGCCGGTAAAGATGCGAATAATCTGCCATAAGCCATCTGGAGCAAACATGAGCAATGGCGCGGTAATAAAGGATAAAACAGCAATAACCAAGCTGGTTATTTTTGCTACTCGGATAATTTTTTCATCGCTAACGTTGTCTTTTTTAAAGGGCTTATACACGTCGAGGCAAAACAAAGTGGCCGCACTGTTAAGTAACGAGTTGAACGAGCTGAAAACCGCACCGAGTAATACTGCTAAGAAAAAGCCTGAAAGGTACTGTGGTAAAACATTTTTCACTAAGTGAGGGTAAGCTAAATCAATAGTTTGCAAACTTTCATCTTGATAGAGGTGGTATGCAATAACGCCTGGCAGCATCATCATAAAAGGCACAAGCACTTTAAAATAGCCCGAAAAGAGAACACCTTTTTGCCCTTCCACGAGGTTTTTCGCGCCAAGGGTACGCTGAATAACATACTGGTTAGTGCCCCAATAAAAGAGGTTCGCCAAAATCATACCAGTAAAAATAGTGCCAAATGGAACGGGATCGTCAGGCCCGCCTATTGCGTTAAGTTTTTCTGTTTCGGTTGTTGCAATAGTGGTTAAACCTTGTGTGAAACTGCCATCGCCCAATGCTACAAGACCAAGTATGGGTACTAATAAACCCACAATTAACAGGCCAACGCCATTAATAGTATCTGACACGGCCACTGCTTTTAAGCCACCAAAAATGGCATACAAAGCCCCAACGGTTCCCACTACCACAATGGTTAGTACTAGGCTTGCCTCATAATTTAGGTTTAATAAGCCAGGTACATCAAAAAGTCGAAGCACGGCAATGGAGCCCGAGTACAGTACAGAAGGTATGGTAACGAGGGAGTAGCCCACCATGAATAGGACTACCGTCATTCGCCGAACGCTGTCGTCGAACCTGTCTCTAAGAAATTCAGGTAACGTAGAAAAAGCGCCGGCCAAATAGCGTGGCAAAAACACCAGCGCCATAATAATGGTAGAAATACCCGCGGTAACTTCCCACGCCATGGCACTTAGGTTATACCCAAAAGCAGAGCCATTTAGCCCTATTAACTGCTCTGCCGATAGATTAGTTAAGATCATGGAACCGGCAATGAAGGTACCGGTAAGCCCACGCCCGGCAAGGAAGTACCCATCTTGAGTATTCACCTCACCTTTCGTCTTCATGTAAGAAATGACGGCAACTAAAATCATAAATGCCATACATGACAATAGCGTAAGGGTGATATCCATGTACTACTCCTTCCTCGCTATTGCGCCGGCCATAGGGTGGTATTCGACATGTCCATATCAGTGTGCTGAACGTTTGGCCCAAGCTCAATTTGACTGCCTTTTTTCACAAAAACGGCCATATCATTAAGCGACAGCGTTTCTTCTTTGTAGCTATTTCCGCTAACCACTTCGTCAGTGCCCAAACGCACCCACTCGCCTTTAGGAAGGTAGTATTTTACTTTTCCACCGGGCACTACACATGGAACAACAAGCAAGTCATCACCACACATAAACTGCTGTTCGAAACTATGTGAGAGCGGCTCATTGGGAAATGCCAAAACCATTGCCCGCTGAACAGGTAACCCAGTTTGCGACGCCTGCTGCGCCACCTTTTGTAAATACGGAATAAGTTGGTATCTAAGCCTTAATGCCTCAAACACCGCGCTTGACGCTGCTTCACCATAAGACCAGGGTTCGCGAGGCCCTATACCGTGAAGGCGCATGTGGGCACTAAATACCGATGCCTGAGTCCAGCGAACGTAAAGTTCTGCATCTCGTGTATCTTTGTAAAAGCCGCCAATATCGGTGGCAAAGAACGGCCCGCCCGATAACCCCCACGACAAACTACCGCGGATGCTTGCTGCAAGCCCTTGCCAATCCGCTTGCGGATCGCCGCCCCATTGTGAAGGATAACGCTGACTGCCAGTCCAGGCAGAACGGCTGAATAAAAACGGCCCTGTTTTACAGTACTTTTCGGCGGCCTCGTACACGCAGCGGTTATACAGCATGCTATACACATTGTGCAGACGATTGCCCGAATCGCCGCTGTGCGAGAGCATGTTGTCGTCTTCTAGTTGCTCACCAAAGTCGGCTTTTATCATATCTATGCCTAAATCGAAGAGAGGTTTGTGAGACTCTCTCCAAAACTCGTAGGCTTCAGGGTGGGTAAAATCGAGAATACCGGAATCTGGCAGTGGTGTAAGTACTTCACCAAATGGGCTTAAGTCCCATTCGTAGCGGTAAGCCTCGCCTGTACGTTTGTCTTTTATTAACCAGCCTTTATCGGCAGCCTTTTTAAACAACGGGTTCTTCACGGAAATCATGGGGTATTCCCACACACAAATTTTAAACCCTAATGCCTTGAGCTCATCTATTACGGGTTGCGGATTGGCATAGCGAGATGGGTCCCATTCAAAAGCAAAGCGGGTATCGGTGTCTTGCCATGCTCTACCATCAAGGGTAATAACATCGCACGGCATTTCTTTTTCGCGTACTTCTTTTGCAACCGCTAGTAGCTCTTCCGCATCTTTGTAATACGCTTTTGAAAGAATGACGCCCAAGCTCCACGTTGGCGGCGTTGGAGCAAAGCCAGTTAGCTGGCTATAGGTGTTAATGCTTTTTGCTGGTGTGTCTTCGTGATACAAAAACACATCGAGTAAAGCGTCTTCAACTAAGCACACGTAAGCACGTTGAGACCATAGCGCATAGCCAACGCCGTGGGTTACCGGCGAAGGGGTATGAACAAATAGGTTCCACCCTTCAGGGCTCCAGGCATAAGGTGTGTTTTTGTAAGACTTCTCTGCGTTAACACCAAGGGCATCGTGGTTGTATGAGCGAATAAGCTGACCACGCTTATCAAGCTTGGCCCATTTTTCGCCTAAACCATACACAGCTTCGTCGTAGGCCAGCTCTAAACTAATTAACCAACCCGCATCGGTTTTAGCAAAAGGAGGAAGGCGATGTTGACGAACAAAATGCCCATCGGTGGCGCTTTGCTGTACCAGCTTATCGTTTTTAAACAGTTTAAAGTGAAGGGGCGACGTAAATAGCTCAAGGCGGTAGCTTCCACCCTCTAGAGTAAATTGGTCATTATCAACAGATAACGTGAGCGGCTCTTTTTCAGGCGTACTTGTTAGCATCCCATACGCGGTTTGACTATCATCAGCACTTTGAATTCGTAGTCCAAAATTGCTTATTGATACTCGAAGCTCACCACATTGAGTAGGGACAATAAGAATATCGCTATTCTCTAGATAAGGGGCTTGGGTAATATCTGCCGGCTCTATTTGATTCCAATCTGGCTCGCTAACACTAAAGGCCTTACTCATTAACTCATCACTCTGAACGTCTTATATAAGACACAAGTTAATGAAATGTAACCACAGTGTCAATCGGCAATTAAAGATTTACTAACAAACACTGGTATTGAGGATACCCGCTAAAATGAACAGCCAAGAGCAAAGCACTCTTCTACCATTGTTGTTACCCTTGTTATTATTGCCCTTTCAAAATTAGTAAAAAGTACGCTATACATCTTGTGTATGATATAACAAAAGAAAAACAAACTTTAGGTTTTGGTTTTATGTCTTCATCTCAATTTGACCATAAGCTCGGCGGGCCGAGCCTCGCCTTTCAGCCTCTATACCAGCAGGTTGGCGAATATATTAAGCAGCTCATTGTTGAACGCAGATGGCAGCCTGGGGAAATGCTTCCCAGCGAGTTTAAACTGGCAGACGAATTTAACGTTAGTCAGGGCACGGTTCGCAAAGCCCTTACCTTACTCACAGACACCAAAATTGTCACTCGCCGACAGGGCGTAGGTACCTTTGTGTCAGAGCACACTGCACAAGACGCCTTATTCCGCTTCTTCCCTCTTCAAGCCGATGGTAAGGGTGCAGATCTTCCCAAAGCCGAATTGCTGAGCAAAGAGCGTGTTGCGCCCTCTAATGTAGTGCAAAAAGCCCTGTCGCTTTCAGCGAAAGACAAGGTTATCAAGCTTGTACGCAGGCGAATTCTCGACAATGAGTTTTGCATGCTGGAAACCGTGTATCTTCCGGCCAAACTGTTTACTGGTATTAACACACGAGAAGATATTCCCCACACGCTTTATCACTTCTATCAGACCGACTATAACCAAACCGTGTTTAAAACCCAGGACAGCATAAAAGCGGTATTGGCCTCGCAAAGCGACGCAGACCTATTACATATAGAAAAGGGCACACCCCTTCTACTTGTCACTCGAGTCACCGAATCGATAGATGGCAAACTTATTGAGTACCGCGAAAGTAAATGCCGTACCGACCATTACCACTATCAGGTAGAGTTAGATTAGTACATCAGCTCTGCCTTTTTGCGTTAAGGGCTTGTTTTAACTACTCTTTCTTACCCCCTTCTAGTTTAGACTTATCTTTCCACCACACATTATTTCTTGTTTTCACACTTTTATACGCATTGATTTAAAACACACCACCCGCTAATTATTAACTTTGTTAACAGATTGTTGACTTAACTAAAGCTGTGTAATAACTTATGTCTTATACAAGACTAATGTATTATTAAAATACACTTAGCTAAAATACGAGAAATATAAGGTGAATAACGTAATGGACAAAATACCAGAGGTAGGATTTGGCTTTTGGAAAGTAGACAAAGCCATTTGTGCAGATACAACCTATGAAGCAATTAAAGCAGGATATCGCCATTTAGATTGCGCAACCGATTACGGCAACGAAAAAGAAGTGGGTGAGGGAATTGCTCGCGCCATTGCTGAGGGGATATGTTCGCGAGAAGAGCTGTGGATCACGTCAAAGCTGTGGAACACCTTTCACGCCCCAGAGCATGTTGAACTAGCGCTTAATAAAACATTAAGCGACTTAAAGCTAGACTATCTCGACCTATACCTCATTCACTTTCCTATAGCGCAAAAGTTTGTTCCCATTGAAACTCGCTACCCGCCAGAGTGGTTTTACGATCCAGAAGCGCCGGAGCCGACAATGGAACTTGCGCCGGTGCCGCTTTATAAAACATGGGAAGCGATGGAGAAGCTTGTTGATGCCGGTTCGGTAAAACAAATTGGTGTGTGTAATTACAACACAGGGCTGATTAACGACTTAATGAGCTACGCTCGCATCAAGCCATCTATGCTGCAAATTGAGTCTCATCCTTACCTTACTCAAGAACGACTAATACGACTGGCCAAAAATTACGGCCTAGCGGTAACGGCATTCTCACCCCTTGGCGCGCTTTCCTATTTAGAGCTTGAAATGGCTGATAAAACCGAGTCTGTTTTAGAGCAAAGCGTTGTGAAAGCAGCGGCAGAAGCACATGGCAAAACACCGGCTCAAATCGTTTTACGATGGGGCATTCAACGGGGTAACGCAATTATACCTAAAACCTCAAAAGTTGAGCGAATGAAAGAGAACATTGCGTTGTTCGACTTCAACTTAAGCGATGAAGAGATGCAGGCCATATCTGCGCTTAATATGAACCGTCGCTTTAACGATCCTGGGCATTTCTGCGAAGCTGCCTTCAATCGTTTCCACCCTATTTACGACTAGGAGCTTACTAATGAAAAACGTCAATGAAACCTCGGATGTTGCGTATGCCAATGTGGCTACCCAGCACAATTATAATGACGACGTATTTCCGTCTATTGTTGTAAATAACTCACACTGTGAAACCGTGGCCGACACTGTTGCCTTTGTAAAAGCGAACCAAGCGGAACTAGAAGCCAAATTAGCCAGCTCCGGTGCTCTTTTATTTCGCGGTTTCCCGCTAGACTCTGCGGAAGTATTTGACGTTTTTTCAGCCGGCTTCGGCTATCCAAATTTCACCTATCAAGAATCGTTGTCTAATGCGGTAAGAATTAACTTTACTGAGCGTGTATTTACGGCCAACGAAGCGCCTAAAGACGTGGAAATATTCTTACATCACGAAATGGCGCAAACGCCCATTTCTCCCAGCAAAGTATTTTTCTTCTGTCAGTCGGCAGCCGATGAAGGTGGTGCTACGCCCCTGTGCCGCTCAGACAAACTGTTTGAAGCACTTAAAGCAGAAAACCCACAATTAGCTGACGACTTTAAGCAAAAGGGCCTGAAATACACCACTACCATGCCCGCTGCCGACGATGCGAATTCTGGCCAAGGTAGAAGCTGGAAAAGCACACTAAGTGTAGAAACCGTTGAAGAAGCTGAAGATAAATTAAGGGAGTTAGGATACAGCTGGGACTGGATGCCCGATGGCAGCCTAAAAGCCGTTACACCAGTATTACCAGCAGTGGTAGAAATGTCAGACGGCTCTGAGGTATTTTACAATCAGCTAATTGCAGCTTACATGGGTTGGAAAGGGGTAAGAGAAAACCCATCGTCGGCCATTACATTTGGCGACGGCAGCCATATCCCAAAAGAAGGATTAGAGCGCGCCTCTGAACTTGCTGAAGATTTTACCTTCGACCTTGAATGGCAAGATGGTGATGTTGCGGTGGTTGATAATTACCGCACCATGCACGGACGCCGCCCTTATTCTGGCGACAGAAAACGGGTTGTGTTAGTGGCTTTAGTGGCCGCAGACCGGTAATTGTTATGAACGACCTAGCAGTAAAATGCAAAAACATTTGGCCGGGCTTAGGTATTGCCACCATTACTGGAATGGCAGCACTGTTTCTTGGTGAACATTACAACGCCCCCGTTATGTTATTTGCGTTACTGCTGGGTATGGCCGTGTCGTTTCTATATCAGCAAGACACGCCGTGCTCGTGCGGAATAGACTTTACTGCTAGCACGCTACTGCGCGCAGGTGTAGTACTGCTAGGCTTACGCGTGGCACTTGGCGATCTTATTGTACTAGGTTGGCAAACGGCCCTTATGCTTGCTGGCGCCATATTCACCACCATAGTACTGGGTGTTTTGCTGGCTAAAGCCTTTGGTTTGCAAAAGCGCTTTGGGGCGCTTACTGGAGGCTCGGTAGCCATTTGCGGCGCGTCGGCGGCCCTTGCTATTTCTACTATTCTGCCTAAAGGCGAGAACCACGAACGAGACACCCTTCTTACTGTAATTGGCGTGACGGCCATGTCTACCATTGCCATGATTGTGTACCCCATTATTGCGGCCCAATTGGGTATGAACGATATTAAAGCGGGCATATTTTTAGGCGGTACTATTCACGATGTAGCACAGGTGGTGGGCGCTGGATATTCCGTGTCGGAAGAAGCCGGCGATATGGCAACGCTAACCAAACTTGTGCGCGTTGCCATGTTAATGCCGGTAGTGCTTATTATGATGCTGGTTATAAAACACTTTTACACCGCAAAACAAAATATAAAAGAAGGCGACGTACCTAAAGTGCCGCTGTTTTTAGTGGGCTTTATTACCATGATGTTACTCAATAGCTTTGTGACGTTACCTGAATACATTGTTGAAACTGGCTCGCAGGTATCGCGGTTTTTCCTTGTGGTGTCTATTACCGCCATTGGCATGAAGTCGAACTTAGGTAAACTTGCCGAAGTAGGCGCCTTACCCATAATGATGATATTAGCTGAAACCATTTGGATAGCGTTACTTATCTTAGGCTACTTGTTCTTTTTATAGAGGTGTTCTGCTCAGCTTGATACAACTCAACTTGATACAACTCAACTGGGCAAAGCCCGATTTGGAAACGCTCGACTAGGTAAAGCTAGCGAATAAATCCTAAGCAAAAATACCAAGCAGCAAAGCAATATAGACGCCACTAACTTACGTAACTTTAAAAGGTATATGCAGTGAAAAAGCGCGGCCTTCATGAACTTTACGCCAACGATGCTGAAAAAGCAGACCTCACCGTATTTGGCAGAACTAGTAACCCAATGAGCCGTCGAGGCTTTTTATCTGGGTTAAAAACACTGTCGGTACTGCTTGGCGCCGAAGTGGTTTACGGACAGTTCATGCCATCTGGGCTTATTCCCGCTGCGTTTGCACAATCAGACACCCCTTTTGAAATAGCAGGTAAAGACGGGCTAGTGGTATTAAACGACCGCCCCGTAAATGCAGAAACACCCGCACACTTACTTGATGACAAGGTTACACCGGCTAATCGCCTTTTTGTGCGCAATAACGGTATTGTGCCAAGCGCCCCCAATCCAGATACATGGACACTCACCATAGAGGGTGAATCTGCCAAGCAGTCTAAAACATTTACCCTCAACGAGCTAAAACAACGCTTTAAACATTACACCTATCAACTAACGTTAGAATGCGGCGGTAACGGCAGGGCTGAGTTTTCTCCTGCGGCCACAGGCAACCAATGGACCACCGGTGCAGTAGGCTGCCCTAAATGGACAGGCGTTCGGCTAAAAGACGTATTACAAGCAGTGGGCGTAAACGATGACGCTGTTTATATTGGTTATTATGGCAACGATCAGCATTTAAGCAGAACGCCCGGTAAAGCAGCTATCTCCCGAGGCGTGCCTATTAGTAAGGCCATGGAAGATGAGTCGCTTATTGCCTGGGAAATGAACGGCGAACCGTTACCTTTAATGAATGGCTTTCCGCTGCGTTTAGTGTTTGGAGGATGGCCTGCATCCACATCGGGCAAATGGTTAAGCAAAATTGTTATTCGAAACCAAGTGCACGATGGCGCAAAAATGCTGGGCAAAGCCTACCGCGTTCCTTGTGAACCCGTAGCGCCAGGCACAACCGTACCCGATGATGAAATGTGTATTATTGAGGCCATGCCGATTAAATCGCTTATCACCTACCCTCAATCTGGTGTAGAGCAAAAGCTTTCAAAAGCGTTAGCGGTGAGGGGACACGCGTGGTGCGGCGCTACCAGCGTAAAAGACATGTTCACCTCAATCGACTTTGGCCAAACTTGGCAAAAGGCCGAGCTATCTCGCCCCGCAAACCGACACGCGTGGCAACACTTCTCTACCCGTATTTCGTTCCCTCAAAAAGGCTACTATGAAATATGGGCAAAAGCTGTAGATGAAACAGGCAAAGCCCAACCCATGGTGCTGCCTGGCTGGAATCCAAAGGGTTATTTAAATAATGCGTGTCATCGCGTTGCAGTAAAAGTGGTGGCGTAAAGATGAAAGATACACAATACCCCGCTGCCAATAACATGAGCTTCACTATGCCATTAGCGTTGCGCTCATTCGTTATTGCGCTTTGCTTAACTGGGTTTAGCGCTATGTTTGCGAGCAGTTCAGAAGCAGCCGAACCGGCGATAGACCCGCAATCAGGGTTAGTAATAGCTGAAGGCTCGAAACTGGTTTTAGCCCACTGTAGCGCGTGCCATTCAACCTCGCTTATTACGCAAAACGCCATGAGTAAAAAACGCTGGTTAGAAACTATCAGGTGGATGCAAGACACACAAAAACTGTGGCCACTAGGTGACGCAGAGCCCGTTATTTTAGACTACTTAGCTACATGGTATGGGCCTAAAGAATCGGCAAGGCGACCGCTGCTTGCCCCTCACCTTATGCCAAAGCGATAACTGTAGCTGCCTTTAAAACAGGTATTAGCTAATTACCCCAAGCTCTACCGCCCTGAGTACGGCACGAGTGCGATCGCGCGCACCCAGCTTGGCTAAAATAGTCGACACTTGGTTTTTTACTGTGCCTTCCGATTTATGCAGCGCTCCAGCAATTTCTCGGTTACTGCAGCCAGAGGCCATTAAGCGCAAAATTTCTTTCTCTTTACTCGATAACGGCTCAATAGGCTCGGGTTCGTCACACGACGTGTTGAGCCCCTGTAAACTGTTAATAAGCGTAGTGGTAATGGCAGGCTGAATAAGTGACTCACCGGCATTAACGGCCTCTATGCCTTGTACTAGCGTTTCTAGCGACACGTCTTTTAACAAATACCCTTTTGCGCCAGCGCGTAACGCCCCCATCAGGTTTTCATGATCATCAAAGGTAGTTAGCATAATAGTTGGAATACTAGAAATAGAAGCATTGGCCTTGTTAAGGGCTTCGAGCAGCTCAATACCTGTCATGCGCGGCATGCGAATATCTAACAGCATCACATCGGCGCCATTCGGGTTATCGTGTAGCCAGTTCATCGCCTCTATGCCATCGTTGGCTTGGCCCACCACTTCTACTTTGTCAGAAAGACCTAGCAGGCTGCATAAACCCTGTCGTAATAGTTGCTGATCGTCTACGACTAATACCTTAATCATTTCGTCTCCGGCCCTATCCTTTTCATTGCGCTTCCGGCACCATCTTCTTCATTGCGCCTCCGGCGATGGCAATCATTTTGCCTCCGGCAATGCGAGCAAAGTATGAAAACCGGTACTGCTGTTACTAAAGGCCGCAGTACCGTTTAACTCGCTCATGCGCTCTTCAATACCTTTTAACCCGTTGCCCTGAACAACATTATTCACGCTAAGGCTGGCGCTTGAACTGCCGCCATTGTCTTTTATGTCTATGTGCAATTGGTTAGCGTTGCTGTAAATGCTGATCGCAAATTCATTGGCCCGGCTATGGCGCATAGTATTAGTCAGGCTTTCTTGAATACAGCGCAGTAAATTAGTGGCCTGTAACAGCGTTAAATGATTAATGTTGGTTTGGCAGTCAATGTTAACCTGTATCTTATTTTTCAATGGTTCGGTGAGGGCCTCAAGGGCTTGCAGTAAATTAAGCTGCCCAAATTCACGCATGTCTGATACGGCTTCGCGCACGTCGGCAAGTAGCAACCTTGCTATACCTAAACACTGGTCTATCGCTGGGCGCTGATCCGGCGACGCTGTGCGAGAGGCCACCTGCAAATGCAGCGACAACCCCGTTAAATGATGCCCTACCAAGTCGTGAATATCGCGGGCAATGCGGGTACGCTCTTCTTTGCGACTAGCCTGCTGCATTAAATCTTGTAAAGCCCGCAGTTCCCTATTCGCTTCTTCAGCGCGCTGGGTCTGGCGCTCCGCGTTTTTACGGCTTTCCATCATAACGAGTGCGAATAAATTAAACGTCCAGAATAACAGGGCGTTTATCCACAAACTGCTATTAGACTGCCAAACCCAACCAAAAACCAACCAGGGCAAGGCCGACCAAAGTGGCGACAGCAACAGCGCCCGTTTAAACGGCATAAAGTAGGGCAACACAGCCGACCAAATCACTAACAAAATAGCGTTGAAGGTTATGGGGCTTAAAGAAAAAAGTAGTAGTACTAGTGCGTACTCCATACCCACCAGAGCAACTCGAGCCCATTGTTCGTGACGAAAAGGCTTATCTTGAGTAACAAGCCAAAAACCCACGCTGAACAAAGCAAAACACAGCATGATAGCCACAAAATTCGTGACACCTACACGCTCTGACCCCGCCAGTAACCAAGCATTAGTTGCAGCCACAACCAAGATGGTGATGATCGCCCCACTTTGTTCGGGCGCCATTCGTAATTGAGATAATTTCATAAAGCCCAGTATTGGTTAATTAGGCTTGTTTTGGAATAGGCCAAAAGTAACTTTTCACATCGTGACTTTGTGCACTGATGCGCCCTTGCCCATCTCGGTAAACTTATCACCTCAAGTTTACAAAGAAGAGATAACAATGACTATTTCATACCAAATTGTTTTGTACAGCCACATTCTTGCCGGCGCCATTGCTTTAATATTGTTTTGGGTTCCTGTTACCGCTAAAAAAGGGGCGTTGAATCATCGTAAATTTGGCGCTCATTATCGCCACGCTATGCAGTGGACTATTTTTAGCGGTGTGGTGTTAGCTGGCGTGTGGCTATTTGCCCCCGTGGCGGTTAACCCTAACTTGGCAGACAACCCTGCTGCTGTGGCCAACTTACAGCGCTTCGCCATATTTTTACTGCATTTGGCGGTACAAATGTATGCATCGGTTATGATGGGGCAATGGGCGCTAGACGCTAAGCAAAGCCGCCAGTCGCTTCGCCGTGTTAGCCGCATTGCACCGGCGGTACTGTTAACTGCAACTAGCTTGTTTATTGGGGTAATTGGCATTATGCACCAACACATTTTAATGCTAGTTTTTGCGCCACTAGGGCTAACGTTAAGCGTAAGCCAGCTGCGTTTTATCTTCGCCAAACAGGTAGCGCCAAAAGCATGGCTGCTAGAACACCTTGGTGGCTATATTGGCTCTGGTATTGCGGCTTACACTGCGTTTGCAGCATTTGGTGGGCGCACCTTATTTAGCGATATTGGCGCATGGCAGTATGCGTTCTGGGTTTTGCCAGGGCT
Organism: Alteromonas sp. BMJM2; assembly: GCF_027257845.1. Taxonomy (GTDB): domain Bacteria; phylum Pseudomonadota; class Gammaproteobacteria; order Enterobacterales; family Alteromonadaceae; genus Alteromonas. The sequence continues at coordinate 215,254 of NZ_JAPVOT010000003.1, forward strand.
AATAGGTGGCATTGCAATAAGTCGTCTTTCGCGTAAGTACAGTGTGAGAGCGGTGCAAAGTTAGTTAAAGAGGCAGCCTTGTAGATTCAGCAATGCGCTGAATAACCGACACTTCTCACTTACCTAAAAGGCGATTAATGGTATGCTAAATTTGGAGTTGCAGCGGCAGTATACGCAAAACCAGAAAAAGCGCAGAAATACTGGCGCCGCGTACAAAGAGGGATTCTTAGTATTGAAAACAACCATTAGCCATTACAGTGCTAACGCAGAACACTACTACTCGCTTTATCAATCGATAAGTGCAGACAGTGTGCACAGCTACCTAGAGCAAGCACTTACTAACATTACGCCAAGCACTGCACTAGACGTTGGCGCAGGTAGCGGAAGAGATGCTAATTGGCTGGCCGAAAAAGGTTGGCAGGTAACAGCAACAGAGCCTGCCGAAGCATTACTTAAATTAGCCAAGCAACACTCCAAAGAAAAAGTGATTTGGTGTAACGCCGCCCTACCCGCGCTGGCCAATTTACCTACCGCACACCAACACAAACACCAACACCAACACTTCGACCTTATTTTACTCTCCGCCGTGTGGATGCACCTGCCAATAGGTGACAGGCCAAGGGCTATAGAGCGCCTTGCCGAATTACTCTCAGCAAATGGACGAATGTACATAAGCCTGCGCTTTGGCCCAAGCGAACCAGAGCGGCCCATGTACCCTGTTAGCTATGAAGAGCTGCAAGCATTGGCAGCAGAAAATGGTTTAACAGCGCGTAATTTGAATCCGGTTCCGAGCAAGGATGGGTTAAAGCGTAGTGATGTTGAATGGGTGACGGTTGAGTTGATGAGGCAACCTGACAAAGCTAAAACTTAGAATATAGATCCAAATTTTTCTTTCCCCGCCAGTGGGTGTCACGATAACTTCCTATTAGCGGTAAAATATAGGTTCAGGAGGCTCTCGGTAAATACCTTAAAAAGAAGTCCAGCATATGTTTTGTTAAAAGTCTCAGTAATGGCATACCCTCTAATAATTGTGCAATTCTAGGAGATTTAGAGTAATAAAAACGTATGAAAATACGACCCAACACTGAACATTTAAGTACGTTATCTCTAAAACTGCGAAACTGATTTACCTGCCAACAATTGGAACAACCGTAAACAGTAGTTGCGATAAAACATTTACTTGAATACTGCTCTTCTCTCTCGGCTTTGATGACCATTTGGATTTCTTTTACTTGTTCTTTGAAGTTAAGAATTGCCTCTTCTGTAGTCTTATTACTTTTTGTACACTCACTCTCTGATGATACAAATTGAGTACTTATAACCAGTGCTATATTTGCCGTATAGCCATGAACAGTGAAGTAATAACGGCCTCGTCGGCCTGAAGGTTGTGAAAAAGTATCTTTGAAGTATTTAACATTAAGCAATGCATTGCCACCAGCTTGAAGTGTTTTATTTTTTAAATAGATTTTTGCATCGTCTGGTGAATCGAACATACAAGAGACAACTGGTAATTCAAACGCTACACTCCCTGACTTAGGATTACTTGATTGATTGATAATAAATGTTTCGACAACTTTCTGAGTTTTATAGCAATTTACACGTTTGAGACTGCGAGCCTCCATGCCTTTTCTGCCCGGTGTTGGGTCGAAGCTATACAAATCACCAATAATGACGTCACTTTCACCTGTGTCGCTAGGAAGGAATGACTTATGGAAGAAAAAGCTTTCGTTGTCTGACATAATAAATCCAAAGCCTTTTCCCCAATCAAATGAAATTATTTTTCCTTGTTTAAACTTTTGCATAAATTCCCTTTAATCTAGTTTTAAAATATTTTGCAGACAGTTTTAAACTATCTTAAGTCTGTTAAGCGGTGTGAACTAATCATGCTGTTAATACATTTCGGTCTTAAACTCTTGTTATCATATTTGTGTGTGGCTTTTGAGTTTTAACCACTCATTTTGCAAGCCCTAACGAATCCTCTCATAAGTTAAAGTATATTCAATAATAAAGACACGCATGACGCAATTATTCTAATTCATTTCACCAGAAGCCAACTAGAGACCACACCATGCATGATATTTCAAATCTGCTACCATCGTTGCTAATTCAAGGTTCTAAAGTGTTAAAGCAACAGCGTATGAGTAGCCGATAATGACTATTAGAAGCAGAATATGAAATACTCAACAAAAGTTGTAGTCTATTCATTTATTAAAGTTGACCTAAACCACTTCTTCAAATACTGCTTATCCTATTTTTTATAGTGTAGTGCTTTTTAGCAATTAAATATCAACACAACAGGGTTAGTTCACAAATGGAAACGGGGCTTATGGCCGAATTTAGTGAATTAGAAATAAAAACTATTCTTCAAGTGAACAGTAATGAGCTTGCTAGCATGCGCGAGCAGGGAGATATTGAATTTGAACAACGAGAACACTCTTACTTCTATTTGTTACCTGAAAAGCAGGTTGAAATAGCGACTCAGCTCAACGAACAACTTATAGATTGGCATGTAATTAGGCATAAGTTTACTTTAGCGAATAAGCCGTTAGCTCCCAAGACATTACTAGCCCTTAATAAGCTAGTTTACAGAGTACTTCTCCCTATAAATGAAAACATCGGCAAGCCGAAAGTCACCTACGGATTCACATCATTCAAACTAAAAAACTTTATCCAAAAAAACTCCTCTAGCGGCACAGCTCCATCTCTAGATCAGCACTCGGCTTATGAAGTGAATAGTAAAGGCAACCAAATTTGTAGTAGGGGTGGCGCTGCTTGCGACTTCTATGTTGAAGGAGTCGCTGCATCAGATATTGTGCGATATATTGTGAATAATCTTAGTTTCGACCGTATCTACTTTTACGGTAACGACAGGCCAGTTCACGTGAGTTTCCACCTTGAAAGCTTACAGCATCATTTACAAGTAATGGGAACAAGTGACAGCGGTAGGCGCTACCCCGCATCAAAAGCCTTCGGCGAAGATGCAAAGCTATTGGCAGAGAAATTATAATGGATGCAACACTATTTAAATCACTTGTTTCAGAGTTGGCCGTTGGTAAAAAACTACCTGATGCGATATATATCCATGAAAGTGGATTAACGGCTCTTCCGACAAAACTCCAAAACGTTATTTTAGCCATAGGTAAAGCACTTAAGATACCGCGCGAGAATTGGAACTTAGTGAAATTATCCCGAAAGCAATTTTCATTAAGCTTGCTTCACTATCCTACTTTTGTTGAAGACTCTTACCCTGCACTAAAGCAAAGCGTAACCGTTGACCTTGAAAAGTTAGCACATAAAGTTACTGACTATAGCAATTACGATAACCCCCCTATTCTTCACCGCAAAGAAACTATGGTTTTGCCTGAGCACCCAAATTACGAGGAGTTCCAGCAAATAACCGAAGAAGGTGTACAAGCGGGCTTATATGAAAACTCTCGGCATATTGGGTTTAAAGCATCATGGGAAGCGTTGATTAACTCCCACGGCTATGAATTGGTAGACGGCCGTCTTTTTCGTAACTCTGCGCTTATCGCCGATGGTGATAAACAAAAGATCCAACGCGATAAAACAGCGATTGTTCGTTATGAATTGTCAGCGCCGATGAAGGTGTTAGCAAAACACAGCTTTTTAGAGGGTCAATACTCTATCTTCGATTATGGCTGTGGTAGAGGCGACGACCTGCGGGAACTTGAAGCCCATGGCCTAGACGTTCTCGGATGGGATCCTAATTTTTTACCCGACGCGGAAAAAGTAAATGCCGATTTGGTAAATATTGGCTTCGTTATAAACGTGATAGAAGAACGTAATGAACGAATGGAAGCTATACAGGGCGCATGGGCGCTTACTGACAAGCTATTAGTAGTTTCAGCGATGCTTGCAAATGAGAGTTATCTAGCAAGGTTCAGACCCTACAAAGACGGCATTATTACCAGCCGCAAAACTTTTCAAAAATATTATACGCAAAGCGAACTCAAGATGTTTATTGAGCTTAGCTTAGACGAATCTGCTATTGCAGTTGCCCCAGGCATTTACTTTATTTTTAAAGATAAATATTTAGAGCAAGATTTTCTGCAAAATAGGCATAAGCGCCAGCGCAGCTGGGAACATAAATCTAAGCCTATTGATATCAAAGAGGCAAACACGCAGCTGCTCTTTACAAAGCACGATGAGCTTTTTGAAGATTACTGGAAAGCTTGTCTTTTATTGGGGCGAGCACCGGTAAAGGAAGAATATCAGCGGGCAGATGAGCTTATTGAGATAGTTGGAACGCTGAAAAAAGCATTTAGACTTTGCCAGGGCTTTTACGGTAATGACGAGTTAAAAATTGCTCAGCAAATGCGAATAGAAGACTTGTTAGTTTACTTTGCCGTTGGGTACTTTGGTAAGCGTAAACCATATAGATATCAGCCGGAGCAGACAAAGCGAGACATAAAAACATTCTTCGACACCAATAAAAACGCCCAAGAAAAGGCTAAAGACTTATTGTTTAAAATAGCTGACGTAGAATTAATTGAGGAGGAGTGCCTCGAGGCTCACAAAGAATTGCCTAAAAGTGTTTTAGCAGAAGAGTTCGGCCATCCGCATTCGCTGACATTTCACAAACAATATCTTGATCTGCTCTCACCCCTACTTCGGGTTTACGTTAGCTCTGCTTTGCAATTGTATGGTGAGCTGGAAGATATTCAGCTTATTAAAATTCATATAACATCAGGTAAACTAACGCTGTTAGGCTATGAAGAATTCGAAAAACACGATATTCCGCTTTTGAAAGAACGTGTGAAAATCAAAATGGCTGATCAAGATGTAGACTTTTTTGATTACCACCTTAACGAAGAGAGCGGCCCTAGGTTGGAAAATAAAAATGCTTTTTATTGACTAAAAACTACTCCAACGTCCAAGTATCTTTCTCATCATCAACTCTCTACTCTTTTACTTCAAAAAAATTTATTTTTATTAATTTTACGTAAAATTGTTATTTTTAGTTTACTTTTCACTTTTTTTACGTAAAAATTTTACGTAATTAAACATGGAAGGTAAATAAATGACTTCTTTAGACAATGATTTCTGTTACTCCTTTCCCGCCGTAAGAGGCGTTCAGGCTGGACGACCATTCTACATCGCCACATGTCCCTTAAGGATTATACCTAAAATATTTATATATGATGAAGAAGAAGTACCGCCAGAGTTGCGCGCACAGCGAACTCTGAATAAAGCACGCATACCAGAGATGAGTAGATACTTAGTCGACAATCCTGATGACTATGTTTTCTCTGCACTAACTGCATCGGTGGGCAGCGATGTTTCATTTGTAGAACAAGATAATGCACCTAACATCGGTACGTTAAAGGTTTCAATGAATACGAGTATTTTGATCAACGACGGACAACATCGTCGGGCAGCTATAGAAGAAGCGATAAAACTCAAGCCTGAACTTGGCCAAGATAACATTGCAATCGTTTTTTATATCGATGAGGGCCTAAATAGAAGTCAGCAGATGTTTGCAGATTTGAATCAACACGCTATCCGACCATCTTCATCACTTTCCACTCTTTATGATGAAAGAGACCCTGGGGCAAGAGTGGCAAAATATTTGGCGACTTCTGCTAAACCTTTTATTGGTTTTACTGAGATGGAAAAAGGAAGCATCCCAGTAAAGAGCAATAAAATATTTGCACTTAGCGCTATAAAACACGCAACGCGAGCACTTCTTGCTAAGGGACCAAAGGATGACATTTCAGACGATGAAAAGGATTTAGCGCTAAGGTTTTGGAATTGTATTAATGATAATATGACCGAGTGGCTTCTAGTACAGGAAAAGAAACTCGCCGTTAGCGAATTTCGTCAAGAATACCTTACTGCTCATGGTATTGCTCTCCAAGCTATTGCAATCGTCGGTCACCAGCTTCTCGACTTTCCAGAAGATAAACAGATAGAAAAAATTAAAATGTTTCAAGCCATTGATTGGCGAAAGTCGAATCCCGAATGGGTAAAAAGAGCAATGATGCACGGAAAACTGTCCAAAGCCAGCTCAAACATATTTCTAACAGCATTAGAAATTAAACGCCAATTAGGTCTCGAATTAAATCAAGAAGACCTGCAGAAAGAAAAAGACTTACTTAACTCATGACATTAGCTAAACAATTCGACCTCGACGATTATATTGAATTTATAGACCAAGAAGATTTTGCAGGCCAGCCATTGGCTGAATATGTTGCCAGTGTGCAACGAGTGTATCTGAAAGATTCACGGCCTTGGGTAGTTGGTTATAGTGGCGGTAAAGACTCGTCAGCAGTGGTAGTGCTCATATATTTAGCACTATTAGGCCTGAAGCCAGAGGAGCGTCATAAGAAAGTGTTTGTTGTCGCCTCAGACACTTTAGTTGAGACTCCTATTGTAGTAAACCACGTAAACCGTTCTTTAGAAGCCATTCAGCGCGGGGCAGCTAGAGATAATCTGCCTATAACTTCACATAAAGTTGTACCCAAAACGAATGAAACGTTTTGGAGCAATTTACTTGGAAAAGGTTATCCAGCACCAACTCGTAACTTTAGGTGGTGTACCGAACGGATGAAAATTGATCCGGTAAGTTCGTTTATAACCGATAAAGTTAGTCAATACGATGAGGTTGTTGTTGTTTTAGGTTCACGCTCACAAGAGAGTGCATCAAGAGCTCAAGTGATTGCAAAGCACAAAATAGATGGTTCGGATTTAGCAAAGCACACTACGCTTTCAAATGCGTTTATTTACACGCCTATTGATATGTGGGCGGTTGATGATGTGTGGAAGATTTTACGTTTCTGCCATCTTACGCAAACAGAAACTCCCTACGGAATCAAAAATAAATGGTTTGATAAATACGACCTCGAATGGGAAACCCCATGGGGCGGTAAAAACCTTGTATTGTGGAACTTATACAAAGACTCTTCTGGGCAGGGCGAGTGCCCGATGGTAATTGATGAAACTACTCCTTCATGCGGTAACTCTCGTTTTGGATGTTGGACATGTACAGTAGTAACAAAAGATAGAGCCATGGAAAGTCTTATCCAAAATGGCGAAACATGGATGCTTCCCTTACTTAAGTTTCGTAACATTTTATCTAGAAGTACTTCTCCAACACTTAAGAAGAAATATCGAAGCCATATACGAAGGGACGGTCGATTAGCATTTAAAACGCTGAAAGAAGACGGTGAAAAAATTCTTACCGATGACTATACGACCGGCCCTTACAAACTTAAATATCGCAAAATAGCTTTAAAATTACTGCTTACAATACAAAAGAAATTATCAACTATACAAAAAGACCTTGAGCTAATTACTGTTCCAGAACTTCACGCTGTAAGGCACGAGTGGCTCAATGACCCAAATGAGCCTGACTGGGACGATGATTTGCCAGTAATTTTCAGAGAAGTATTCGGTTTCGACCTCGATTGGGCCATTGATGATACAAATCAATTTAGTCGCGAAGACTCTGCACTGATATCAGATATCGCACCAGAGTATGGCGTATCTCCCCATCTAGTCAGAAAACTTATAAGCCTTGAAATTTCAATGTCTGGCCTTTCTCGACGTACTGGTATTTACAAAAAAATAGGAAGGCTTATTCAGCAGGATTGGGAGTCAGCTGAAGAAATTATCAAACAGAATAAAGACAGTAGGCAAAATCAAATCAATCAGTCGAAAGAAGTGCAAGACTACGAAGCAGAGTTAGCCGCCATCACAGCATCTTTAAATAAGGAGATGCAGTTATGATTTTTAAAAAGCTAACCATGCAGAACTTTAGAGTGTTCAATGGCAAGCACTCTCTTGATTTACAGCCTAAAAAAGATGGCCTGCTGTCTAAGCCGATCATTCTTTTCGGCGGTTTAAATGGTGCAGGTAAAACATCCATTCTTACAGCTATACGGCTGCTTCTATTGGGAAAACGTGCTCTTAGTTCTATTCCAAATAACAAAGAGTATGCAGACTACCTTTCCCAGCAGCTAAATAATAAAGCGAAGAAAGAAGATAACTCGGCAAAAGCATTAATTAGCCTAGAGTTCACACACACTCATCAAGGCAAACATGGCGTATTTACTATCACTCGTACGTGGGGCGTTGATGGTAAAGAAAAGATAAGTTTTGAACACTCAGAAGAGGATTCCAACTTAACTTCAGAACAAATTCAGTCAATCATTTCAGAAATGATCCCTCCGGGTATAGGAGACTTGTTCTTCTTTGACGGTGAGAAAATTGCAGAATTAGCGGAAGATGATACAGGTGTTTATCTTAAAGAGGCCGTTCAAAAACTGCTGGGCTTGGATATTATTGAAAGGCTAAATATTGATTTAGATATATACCTAAATAAAGAAAGTGAAGGTAAAGCGTCAGCGTCAATTCAAAAAGAAATTACGAATCTCCAAAAACAAAAAGAGAGCTTTAAAGCAGAAGCCGACGCTTACAAAGAGCAAGCGAATGAGCTGTACCCGAAAATCACAAGCCTTCGCTTTGAAATGAGTCAAATCGAAAAAAGCATTCAAGAACGTGGTGGTGCCTTTGCTATTACAAGAGACGAAGAAAAGAGTAAACAAAAGTCGCTAGAACGTGAAATTGATACCATCAAGGGTAAGGTACTTCAAGAACTAGATGGTGCATTTCCTTTATCCTTAGCACCAAAGGCTATAAGTGGCCTGTTCCAACAACTTACTCGTGAGAAGGAACTTAAAGCCAAGCATTCTTTTAACAACCAGTTATTGGCACAAACTGAAAAGCTTGCATCTACATTGTCATCAGCTCTAGCTGCGGATGAAGCGCAAGTAAGTGAGCTACTTAAACACTATGTCGAAAGTGACGCGCAAAGCTTTGCTGATGAGGCTTTAAGCCTGGATATCTCTGATAGAGAATTCCACCAACTTGAAAGCTTATGTGACGATGCAAATGAATCGAAAACTAGATTGAGCGACACTCTCTCTGAATTAAATTTAGCAGAATCAAACTTAGACTCGCTATCACTTAGAATTCAAAGAGCACCAGACGAAAAAGAGCTGGTTGGTCTTTACGAACGCTTACGAGAACTAGATAAAGCAGTGGCTAAAGAAAAAGGCGTTTACAAAGAAGTGCTTGAGAAAGCCCAAGCGGCCATGGCTAAGGCATTAGAACTAGCAAAAAGACTGGAAAAACTGTTCAACCAACAGAAAAATGAGAAGTCTTTACAAAAGGCTGTTACAAGAGTGAGCTCAACTCAAGGTGCATTGCAGGAATTTTCTGAAAAACTAACGCAACTAAGAGTTTCTCAACTTGAAGAGCTATTCGCCTTAGCCTACCGGAAACTTGCTAGAAAAGAAGACATGAAATTAACGGCTAAAATAAACCCAGCCACTTTCGATGTAGCGCTTATAGACCTTGACGGAATGGAAATTAACAGAAAATCGCTTTCTGCTGGTGAAAAGCAAATCTTTGCATTCGCGATACTAGAAGCTCTAGGCAAACTATCAGGAAAAGTACTTCCGGTTGTTGTAGACACCCCGCTTGGTAGACTAGATTCAAAGCATAGAGACAAGCTAATAAAACACTATTTCCCAGAAGCTGGGGAGCAAGTCATTCTCTTGTCTACAGATACAGAAGTTGATGCTGATTTCTACTCTATTTTACAGCCCGAAGTGTCGCATGCGTTTGAAATCAAATTTGACGAAGCTACTCGCTGTTCATCAGTAACCGAGGGTTACTTTTGGGAAAACCAAAAAGCGGAGATTGCCTAATGTTACCTAATAGAATGCAATTATCACGTACTGTAGAAGAGCAACTAAAAAAATTGAAAGGCTACACGGGGGTAACACCTAACGTATCAGCACGTATTGCCTTTTTTCGTTCGATTGAGTCTGATTTTAGATATGACCCAACAACGGACTACACAACTAACGGTAGCCTAACGTTGGACAAGATTACTTGGTTAGGGCGTACGCAAGAAATGACAGAACTTTTGTTGAAGTACACTTACCCAAATCTTGAGGGTAAGCAGCTACAACAAGCTTGGGCTGCTCATGTCGAGCATGGAATTGCTTCGATAAGAAATGTTAAGTCAGCTTCATTGCTTTTAAGTAAATTATCTACATAATCGTTTTTCGAGGAAGTACTTAGAAATAAGTACTTCCTCGAAATGGTGTAATAATTTAAAACGCGCGTAGATATTCAACTAAAGCTAATTTTCCATACATCTATGGCTTTTTCAGCTAATTTATCTTGCCTAGCCTGAATCTTTTCCTTGGTCCAATTAGGCTCTTCTTTTATGTTAAAGGTAGTTGCAAACTCTTTTGATGCTTCAATTAAAACCACCTTTTTTTCTTTAAAAGGTTTTCTAGCTGCTTCTTTATTTAATTTAGTACAAGACAAAACCATATTGCCTAACCTATTAGCCCATGTACTATATTCTTGCGCCTCAATATTGGTAGCTTCATTGCTCCAAGATGCGCATTGTTCTTGTGGCAAAACATGCTCAATATTTACTACCAATCCATCCGCATTTATCTTTTTCAATATTCCTGCTTCAAATTCCTCAATTGCAGACAAAAGATATTTGGCCTTCTTGGTATTGCAAGTTAAGTACTTAAAAGAGTCTGAAAACTCTTGATCACTAACATAGATATTTTCTGCCTTCAGCGCTTTAGCTACTTTAATTGCTTTTGTTAGTTCACCATTCTTAATCTTGTTAGGAATTGTTGAAATAGCAGTAGAATATCTTCCTGTATGTTTATCAGAAACATAGACATATCTTACCTGAAAGACTATTAAATATTTAAGAAGCTTATTGAACTCACTAATATCAAAAACAGGCTGTGCAGCCATAATAATTGGGTGCACTACTTTCGCAGAGAGTACCTTTAACACCTGTAGATTGTCTGTTGTTTCTTTATTGTAATCATTCCAAAGAGCATCAGAAGGGTTATTTATCGCACTATACAGACGTGCCGCCTGTGTAATGTCATTAGAAAACTCAACTGCTGAAGAGCTTCCATTTCTGATGAATTCTCGAATTTGAGTAAACAGGCTTTGTTTTGAAGTTCTTCCTTTATGCACAGTCCAAAAATTGTACAGAAAGTCATTGGCCGAGTTCATATCCGATAAGTGTTCTTGCATTCTTATCCAGTTATTTTTTACTCTTTCAAAAGAGCTGCCGGATACTTTAGAAAATAAGAGGTTCTTTACCAGATCCATTGTATCCAACTCCCTCCCTCTATCATTAATTGTCTCAAAGATCAGGTAAGCATCTGACTCATCTGATACACTGATATTCAGTATTTGTAGCTTTTCCAACAAATATACTGCAATTTCTTTTAACGTTTTGAGCTCTTTCTCGTCCCCACAATAACGCTCTACATAGCCCCATGCATTGTCTATACAATCCAACAATTTATAGTTTGAATCATGCTTTTTGTATTTCTTTTTCTCTCTTTCAATTTCATCTCTTGTTGTATCTGTAACGATGAATGAATTGTAAATATAGTTATTTTCTTCATTCATCACATATCTGTTAGCGCCATTTTCAGCCAATAAACTTCCTGTAACCTCGAATCTTTGCTTTAGAATCGTATAGAATTTATGGTATTCCTCATTTTTTTCACGATCTTCATGAAACATGAATAGACATAACCGTCGAATAATACTAAGTAATACAAGGCTTGTAGTAAGTCTCTGTTGCCCATCAATTATTTCTACTTCTTTTTCTCCAATAGTTTTTGAGACTATTGGGCCTATGAAGTAATTAGCCCTACCTTCATCAATCGACTCCCTTATGTCTTGCCAAAATACTTGGACTTCGTCACCACCCCAGGCATAACTCCGCTGATATAGGGGTATTTTCAACTTATCGTATTTGCTAAATTGTCGTTCTAGACTTTCAAGTTCAGTGACTATATTGCTCATGTGATACAACTTCCTTTTAGATCAGTCTTTAAAAATGTTTCAAAGAGAAAATTAGATTTTTTAATTTATTGTGGCAAACTCCTAAAATAGCCTTCTAGCTTTACTAAACCTTATCAAATCGTAATTTTTGAGCTACACCCAAAGTTATTTGTTATTTATGAAAAACATTCTTCTCATGCCATTCAATATAATCCCCTGTGGGGAAAAAATTTTTATTGCGAGGCAAGAAGATTTGCTTTCCTTCAAGTCCCCAAAAAAGCTCATCGATTATTTGTCCGCCTGTTAGTGCATGAGATATCCTTAGCCTCATATCATGTGAAAATGCTATTACCCCTTTGTTTAACGCTTTATGGTGAATTGAACAAAGTGCTAGGCCATTGTTGACTGAGCATGGACCGTTGAACTGCTTCCACTTGATATGGGCCGCCTCGATAGCAAAAAGATCATTATTCAAACGCGCATCAAAACCACAGATTGCACACCTACCGTTATATGCATTCAGTACTTCGCCTCTAAATTTAGGATCGCGTTTATTAACCTCCTTAAAAGCTAACTCTAAACCTAATTGCGCACTTATGTCAGGCACGACGCTTTCGGGAAAGTTATCACTTAACACACTATTAAGTAGATCAATATTGAGTTGCCTATCTTTCTTCAAAAGTGAATACGCTTCGTTACTGAAGCCTCCTAGCACGCCATACTTTATTAATTCAGACTTAGGCGGATCATTATTACTTTTTCTAGGTAGACACTCGCCTGCGTTGTCTAGACGCCATATTCCATCATTGATTAACCTCCAAAAAGGATATTCTGGATGATAAACTCTTCTTGCTGGCCCAAAACGTTGCAATAGAAGATGAAGGTCTGGGTCAACCTCGTTTGCATAGCTAAACAACTGGTCATGACCTTGGAGATATTTTGCCAACGCATATGCCATCATCAACGGCTTATTTGGCGCTCGCTGATCAGCTCGGCTCCACCGCTTAACGTTTAAGACGGCAGCTCTAAGTTCATTTGGTGTCATTCAGCAATTCCCAAAATGCCTTATCTTTAATTTTTGTTATTTTCTTATCACCATCCACATACAAACTATGGTGCTTTTCCAACTCACGTATCGATTTCATCAGATACTCTTGGTCAGTCTTATCGTCTTTATTGAAAAGTGACTTAATATCTTGATTTCTTATCTGTGAAACGCGATGAACAATCCAGCTTAATATATAAGTAGAGTAGTCGTTATCACCTGTTTTAAAGTGGGTTATATCTTGAGTAGACAGGATTACGCCGACGCCATATTCGCGACCTTCCTTAAGTATTTTCCGCAAGCTTGGGAAATTTTGCGACATAAAGTTATCAGCTTCATCCACTAAGATAAGCTTTGTGACTTGCCTGAAGTCGCCTTGTACTAATGGTTTACCTTGCTTTTGCATTTGTGAGTAGAAGAGGTCAAGTGTTAACGCAACAACAAGACTTTGAATTTCGCTTGGGTAACCTGCCAGCTCAATTATCGTAATTCCGACTATCAACTCGTACAAACTTGTGCATTTATTGACATCGCTTTCAAATACTTCTAGCTCGTGAAGGCTTTCAAGCGCTGCATAAAGTGAATCTTCAGCTGGCTCGCTGTCCAAAAACAACGCCCACACGTCTGCAATAGTTGGCGCGGGTTTACTCCAAGTTGAAGAGTCGGCTTTGCTTATACCAGCCAAATCATAAGCCTGAGAAATTAGCTGTCGTAACCTAAGCTGTTGCTTCTGGCCTAAGCCGAAAGCTTTACCCATTGTTTCTGAGAACCCGCGAGCAGTATGCACCGGCAACATTGGGGTAGAACCAAACAGACTCAGAGGATTGTAGGGCAGCCTAAATAAATTGTACTTTTTGCCGCTTGTCGCATTGATGAATTTATCATCCACATAATCCGATTTGTAATCGAAAATAAGGATACCAATAGGCTTACCATCAACATTATTTTTTTGATTGCGATGGAGCTGTGTGACGACTGATTTAGTACACTGGGTTTTACCTGTACCCATTGTTCCAATAATACCCGAGTTGGTATTCATGAATTTTGCAGTATTTGTTGGTTCCCAAAACACAGGCTCTTGGTTTTGTACAGAATGGCCAACTAACACCTTCAAAGTTTCGCTAGATTCCGCGTTATGTTCGTCAGCCACATTCACTCCAAGCTTCTCGGCATGTTGCTCAGCGTTAGTCCTGTAGTCAGTTTCCCGCTCATCCACATTTAAAGAAGTGTCTTCTTTTGACTGTATTTTGTTACCGACTAATAGTGTGGAATCTCTTAAAATATATTCGCTATTGATATGACAAAGCTTTTCGGGCTGCTGTTCGAAAAGTTGTGATAGCGGTGTTTTTATAAAGGTCGAAAGGTTGCTTATTGGTAGCTCTATTTTTAGTATATTTTCTTTCAACTCGAAGGCCGGCTCAAAGAATGTGTCATTCTCTACGTGAGATACTAAAAAGCCTTCAGGGTAATTAGCCAAATCAGCAATAGCATACTTACCCTGGAGCCACCATTCGCGACGAGAAAGTAATTCATCGAAGTAGTTATCGCTATATAGGTTGTAAAGCTTGTATTTATCTATCTGCATCAACAGCTGCCTCACAAATAACCCTCGATAAAGTTGAGCAGCTAAGCTCTCCCCTTTCAGTACATCTTCTTCCAGATAGCGCTTAAGCTCTTTAGCTTGCTGCACCCCTTTGTTGTGCGTTTGCCTTTTACCTGTTTTAACTTCTACAGGCAGTAACACCATTGCATCTTGCTTAAAGCCTACAAATAAAACGTCGTCTGAAATAGCGCCCTTGATGGTTCCCGCAATATTACTTTTTGAAAAGTCACTTTCTGACATTTTCAAGCCAATGTTACCTGCAACTCTCAGCATCTCGGCAACTGAAAGTGGAACCCACGTAATATCAGATTTATTCAGCAAACAATTTACAAACTTATACGCCCCAATAATTCCGCGCTTTTCTTTACGTTCGTTGTCGTTAGCAGTGATCATTTTAAGAAGCCATTCACCATTGAAAGCGTTGAACTCTTCAATGATGCCGCCCTGATCTCGCTCAAGGACTTTCTTGTATAAATCAGATTCTTCCGTAACGGTTATCGCGTCATAGTTTATTGAGTTGGTGTAGTTATCCGAATAGTGAATTAGCACTACGTTTTTATCATTGTCGAAAAAATCGAGTGTCACTTTGGGGTCAATAATTGTCGTCCAAATTGAACTCGAATAAGCACATTGAAGAAGTTTTCTAAACTTACCGCTTACTACTAATGCTGTAGATTTTGAGCGTGAATACTGCTCATCGGGCTTACGTGCTGGTTTTATAAGACCATTCAAGCGTTCCGCTATTTGAAGGTGAGGCTTATCGTCATATTCGATACTTTTAAGGCCAAAGGCCGTTGAATAGCTATCTTCCTCACTGGATGAGGCTTCACCCGCTAATAAACCTTCAGCAACAACGCCACTTAATTCTTCGTTAACGTTGCGGTCTCTAGACTGTACTTTGTCGTTATTTTTAAAAAAGGAAATATGAGCGTAATGATGAGGCTTAAAAGTACCACCTTCTAACTTCTCGTTTTCGAACTTACTGTACGTTAATCGCGTTCGAAGTAGGTCAATTACTGTATCGGCAATATCCTTATCTTTTCCTTTGTTTAAACCATACTCGGCTTTTATAACGTCATAGCTAGCAGTGTCAGAAAAACGGTCAAACTCACAGTACTCTATTTCATCGTCATAAATATTTACGTGAATTTGGCAGGCTTTATTTTTGTATTGCTTGATAAAGTCTACAAGGCCAAGAAAGACTTCCTTGTTTTGCCCATTGTTTATGGAATTGATTATTAACTTGGACCGTTCGCCATTTTCAAAAAGGCTTGAGAACGCATCTCTAAACTCAGAAACCTTATCCCTAACCAGTTTCTGTACATAGCCGTAACTAGTTTCTTGATGAGGGACAATACGTAACCACATACTATTGTCAGTCTCATACTGACAGTATCCAAACTCATTATTAGGGTCATAAATAAATGGCATTAATCCTTGCGCATTTAATCGGGAAAGTGTGACTTTTGGCAGCTGCTTGAAGCTGTTGGTTTCGTCTTGTACCACCCTTTGCACAAGATACAGGTGATAAGCTAAAACCATAGGATGATATGGCGTTATGTACTCGACGCCGTTGAACTCTGCAAAGCCGATATTAACTAACTGCTTTTGCGATTGGCTTAGCAGAGTATCGTACTGAATACTTCTTAGTGCTTCGTTGTAAGTGCACACTATACGTTCAACAAGCTCTTGGTAAGTATCGCCCCATCCGCTCAAACTTGGCAAGGTGTTGTTATTAGCCAGGTAGGCAAAATAAGTAGAGTACGCTGAAGATAGTTCCGGGTAACTAGTAGCGATATCTGCAACGGTTACATGTAAATTGTTAGATACTGGGCGATATAGACTATTGTTATCAAGAAGCTCTTGCTCCCATTGTAAAAGCGTTAATCGCTTTCCTTTGGGTGCTATTTCATGGTTGTCGAGTTGGATCTTGCTCTTGCGTCTATTAAATACCGCAAAATAGTCGTCATTAAACAGTTTATTAAAACGCTCTTGATTAAACATAAGCGGTAGTGATAACGCATCAGTAGCTACCGCTCCCTCGATGCTGAACCTTAACTGTGTTTCTGTACCTTTTACTACAAATTCAACATTGTCAGATTCTGACGATATTTGTTCAAAATCAATTACACCTACGGTGCTGTTTTCAAACTCTTGCGCGTTTTCAGTGAGCGTATCTTCCTTACCATGCTCGGCAATTTGAAGATTGTTTTCTTCGGTTTGGATAATAACTAGCTGGCGCTTGGGGTCTATTAGGAAGCTATTTTCTATTGAATTTAGATAAAACTCACTTTCTTTAAGTACTAATACCTTAAAGCTGTGATTTTCAGCAGATTTATCGCGTTTAACGCGGAACGTAAAAAAGGTAGCAGTATCATAATAATTGCCTGAAACAGTAATACGGCTGCGCTTCCCACCCGCATTATCGGGGTTACTAAAATCGACACTTGGCTGGCTAGCGTTGAGAATTTTGCACTCTTTTTTCTCTACTTTTCCGCCAATGAAACTGATTTCTAGCTCGAAGGTACTCTTCCCCTCCGGCATCACATAAATGATGTTCTTAGTGCGCCTTCCGGCTTTTGTATCTGCTTGTGTTCTTACTAATAACTTACCCTCTGATATAGACTCTTTTTCAAGCTCTAGAAGGTTTTCTTTATTCTTCCTTTGTTCTTGTAAACATGCCTCTAACTCTAAATTGAACTTCCATGCTTCTGGGTCTTGTTCATCGAAATACTTTTTAACAAAGGAGGGACTAAAGTCTTCTTCCCCAAGTTTTTCCTCCAAACTTGTTGGAAAATGGTGCGTAATGTAGTCGAGTTTTTCATACATTTGCTTGTTTTGCTCAAGCCTGTTCGCAATCTGATTAGGAGAGTCCCACCCTTTCAGTAGAGGATCATTTAGCAGAGCTATTTCATGGAAACTGATTTCACCATCATCAACAAGCGCATTAAACAGCTCTTCAAACCCAAACATCGTTGCACCATCATCAACGATCTGCTCAAAACGATGGCTTAATAAACATTGAGTAACGCGTTTATTGTCGTTTAACGGGTCGATTTCCCCCTCTAATGCTTCTTTAATTTTTAGCGGATGCCAAACCCATCCTGGCTGTGCAATGTTCTCAGCTGAATTTATCAATGTATCAAGCATCGAATTGTGGATAATCAGAAGACAAGAGTCTTTAACTTCGCTTTGCTGGGAAGCGACTACATCTCGAATGTGAGAAATAAAGTTTTCGCTACAACCTTCTCCTTTATCTTCGCTATGCAAAACAATTAAGAGTTTGTAGCCCCCAACTTGAATAAAGGGTATATCCGCATTTCTGATGGAAATATGGCCTGCTTTTCCGGCGCATAAGGCATTAAATAGCTTTTTACTATTGTCTTTATCCGGGGACTGGAATTGGTAACGATAACCTTTGAAGAAATGTTCAGTACCCCAGTTTACTAACTTCTCAGCAAGAAAATTCTCAAACTGTTTTTCTGACATAAACTGCATCTCCACTGTCACTCATTCTCTCTACATTCCCAATGCGCTCATAAAAATCTACAAGCACTTTTTGTGTTTGTTTGTCAAAACAGATTCCTCTAGCACTGAACTCCATCAGTAGTTCATGAAGTCTCAAGCGCTCCCTTTTCCCAATAACAATATTTGTCAAAAGCAGTAAATAATCTTGATTAAATACTAGAACTCGTCCAGCTCTCCCCCTGCTTTGAATAAAGTGTCCGCACAACTCAGACTCTATGGCTTTAGCGAAATAAATATTAATGTCATGGCGAGACTCACCCCTGTTGAATTGAGATTGAAAAAGCTCAAGTAAATTCTCTAAGGCCGAGATGATATTACTGGCGGGTGAAATGGGAATGTCTAGTTTCCTGTCGGCTTTAAAATCTAAAGCATACTTATTTAATGCAGTAAGAGCTTCTTCGCCTTCTATAAGTCTATGGATGTCCCATAATGGAACCTTAACAGCTTTACTGTCTTGTAAGCTGTCATTCATTGCTAAATACGGAAAAACTTTACTGAAATTATTTGCGAGCAGGCGATACCCAAAATTCTTAATATACGTTCGTTCATTCGACGCTTTCTCGGTATCCAAAATGAAATAGCAAGATTTAGCTGTCGGTTCCCCAGCTCTCCACTCACTTAAATTTAGAGTAAGCTGTGTAGTGTAAATAAATGCATAGAGCTTTAAAAAGGCCGTTATGTTTTCTATAAAATACCTTGGCTTCGATGCAATGAAGTCCAAATCTTGTATAAACAAATCTCGTAGAAAAGGGAGATAAGGTAACTCCGATGGTGAGTTGGATACTGTACCAACTGTTGAACCTGTTACTACACAACTGTTAAATGTCTCAACTAGCGCTTTCTCTAAAAAATTCAAGTTTAAACTGGGTGACTTTTGCAAGTAATGACCCTGCAACAAGTTTAAAAATAAATCTCCAAGCCTCTTGTTTGCTGAGTTTCCTTTGATGTCTTGTGCTTTAAATAGTAAAAGCTCTGGACTAATGTTAAATAATTCATCGCCTTCAAAATACATACGTTCGAGATGTTGCCAAAACTGCGGCTCGTCCAGTTTTGATTCAAAATTTTCTTTGCACTTTAGCTTGAATTGTTCAAATTGATTATTCGCAATATTTTTCCGATAGGCATGCTTTACGAAGTGACCAAGTATAACGTCCCAATCGAAAACATCTTTTCTATCTTTAGTATTGATAGGAAAAAATGAAGCTTTATTATCTTTGGGTTTTAGCTCTGCTTTGAGTTTGTACATCTTTCTAAACCCCACTTACTTCTATTTCGTCATCATCGTGACGTAGGCTTATCGTTAAACCGTCTTTAACTATGGTGAGCTTATCTTTACTTGATGCGATGTCAGCTATATGGTCAGCAAAGTCATCTAAAATAACGATGGTATTTTTGTCGTGCTTGTTTGGCCTGTACCCGCCAATAATTCTATTCATCATATTAAGAAGGTTGATATTAACTTGCATTGAAACTCTTTTACCTTCAACGGATATATGCGCTACAAAGTAAGATGTACTTGTTGGTGGTGCATGTTGAATTGCATCGAAATCTGGCTCCATATCGACATCTGTCATAATTTGGTAGCCATTGTGAGATGAGATAAGAAATTTACCTTTTGCAATCGACTTGGCGTTTCTATTGATATAAGTATGGATTGCAGTGAATATTGTCTCTTTATAGAAGGCTTTTAGTTCTCTCTTCTCTTCTTTACCCCCTACAAAGCGAGTATGTAGATTCCATACTTTCGCGTATTTGTCTAACAGAGGTTCATCAAAATCTTCAAGGAAGCCTTTGTGATAGTTGTTGGCAAGATCTGCTTCGCCCAGTAGATAGAATAGCCTTAGATATGAGTGAGAATTCTTTGACTGACGAATTCCATATGTCGAGGATAAGTACGAAGTAAATTCTTTGAAACGTTTATCGAACAAGCCTAAACTAGTACTTAAAAGAAACTTATCTACATTTTCTGTTCTAACATCTGCAGGGTCAAAATCTACTATTTTGGATGAGATTTCGTTATCGGAGGCATTGAACATATTATCAAATAGATACCCCTCCGGTGATAACAATGTGTGAACAAAGTCCAACAGCGTTCTAGCAGTCAGAAACTGATCTTTAATCAAACGTGCTTTAAAGAGTACATCAACAATTCGGTCTTGAACTTGTGGAATCGAAAGTAACTGGTAATTAGTGCAAAGGACCTCGTTGCCGTCATGACTTGCTTGTTCTTTATCAAAGTACTGCCGTACAATATTGTCTTCATTATTAGTTATGCGTTGCAAGATTGCTTTAACAAAGTCTGAAGAGTGGCCAGCACTGTTTAAAATAAACTTTGGATAATCCTCAAAGTTTAAAAATACATACTCTGAAGCCGACTCTTTCGAGTTTAAGTAACTAGCGATTGCCGCGCGTACATTCTCATTCTTACCCTCTTCGACATAATTTCCCATCATGCCTACATTAATACCAACTACTAGCGCCTTGTCATCACTTTCATAGTCAGTAAAAACTTTATCGAGAGTTGATATTGCAGACTCATCTGGTTCAAAGCTATGCGTTGCATCTAGATGAAAAGTAGCTTTGTGAGAAAACTTCGAAGCATATTGAGTCAGGATTTCAGACTTACCATCTCCACTACTACCGCAAAGAAAGATAACTTTTTTATTGCCCGCAGATAATGCAGTAAGGTGTTTTTCGAAGTCTTTTTGAATATCTGTTTCGATGTATAGATATTTCTTTACTGCATCAAGCTCAGCTGAAATGGCGTCTTTTCGCTCAGTAGAAACTGCATACGGAGAAGATTTAGACAATACGCTTAATACGTCAACAAAACGCATCCTACTTCCTTATAGTTAGTCTTTAGTTGTAAAACCTAACATTGATTGTTTTGCTTTGACAATGGAATTCGTCGACATTTGGGTATAATTAATCAAGTTTAAGTATTTTGCTAAGCCTTTTTTATACAAGCATTTTTCTTACATTTTGATACTGACTATCCGTTTTATAACAGTGAAATAGGTTCGATAAAGCTTATTTTGCGCCTCAGCAACAGTTAGAACTTTATCGGATAACTATCCTAAATACACAATTAAGATTTTGCTGTAACTGCGTCATCACCCTTTTTAAGCCGTTGTCTAGATATTCAAGTATATCACTAACATGTTCTTCAATAAGGAGCAGAGTCGGTAAATGAAGGTACTGAAATAAAATCAGCTTCTTAACTGCCAACTCGCCAATCGTATATAAGTTTTTGTTGCAGAAAATGCACTCCGAAACCGATACTTACTATATATACAGCGATCAGAATCGGCAGCTCGCTGCTGCGTTTAAGCGGCCGAAGTATGTTCCATAATTAACCGCTATTATTTACGTCTCAAAATAGCACTTCGCTAGCGAATAAGCGCGTTAGAGAGATTGTTGAACATGAAAAAATAGATAGTTCAGTCTATTTGTTTATTCGAGAGAGTAAGCTCAGAGGGAAAACTGCTTCCCCCTTTACGTTTTATGGCGAAGTGAAGTATAAGGGTCATGAGGGTGAAAAGCCGATGAATGTCACTTGGGAGCTGTTAGATAAAAACTAAAGCTAAGTCTGAATTTAGCGAAACTGAATAAATACTCAAAACAAGGATGTTTACATATGCCAAGAAAGAACACTTCATTTGCCGATTTACTTTTTGAGGCACCATGGTGGATTTCAGTTATAACAGCAATCATTACCTATTTCGGTATGACCCATTTTCTTCCTTCTATTCAAACAGAAAATCAACTCATCAATATGTTACTTCAGGGCATAGCAGTTCCAGGCCCTTACTTTGCGATATTTATACTGCTTATTGCGCCGTTTTCATTTTTTAACTCCCGACGTAAAGCAAAGCAATTAGACACTCAAAAAAGCATCGAAACTATTCGGCAAATGCACTGGCGCAATTTTGAAGAATTAGTCGCAGAAGCTTTTCGAAGACAGGGCTTTCGCATAACGGAAGGAGGTTACGGAGCTGACGGTGGAATTGACTTAGAGTTGATAAAAAACGGAGAGCATACACTAGTTCAGTGCAAACAATGGAAGTCTAAAAAAGTAGGTGTGAGCGTGATACGGGAAATGTATGGTGTGCTCACCGCCAGTAATGCTGAAAAAGTCATTGTTATCTGCTCAGGCGAATTCACTCAGCAAGCTTTTGACTTCGCGAAGGGCAAACCGATTGAGTTATTAAGTGGTGTAGAACTCTTATCACTTATTCAAAAAGTTCAGGCATCGCCGACTGTTACAACGATGGAAGTAACGGAGCAAGTGGAGACGCTAGAGGCATCCGAGATACTGGTGACTGAGGAGGCGTTAAAACAAGCACAGTGTCCAAAATGCGGAAACACACTCGTCGAGCGTATTGCGAAACGAGGCTTAAATGCAGGAAATAAGTTTTTGGGATGCTCTAATTTTCCTAAGTGTCGATATACGGAATAAAAGTAGAGGAATCGAACCTGTAACTTCTGCCTCCGGAGTGCAAAAGCCAGCGCTTCTTTAAAGCGACTAAATGCTTCATCGAACACCTCACGCTGTGCTTTTGCTACCCGCTTTTCTTAATACGCTAATCATCGGCACTAATTGAGTTTATAATAGCGGTTAAACCGTTTTTGAATTTCATCGACCAACTTGAGTAGAACATGGCCCATAAAGTACGTTATAAGTTTAAAGGTGTGGCAAAAGAGATAAATTTTTCTTACAGCCTCCATCAAAATATGCATGAAGCCGTGGCCGATGCTGAGGGAGTAGACCTTTCCCAGTTCCTGCAAACTGAACAGCAACTTGCTGCTATCAGTAAAGACAAAAAAACCGTTAGAAACTTCAGAGATACCGAATTTGTGAAAATGGGGTTTTCTGACTTGTACTTTTTAAAAAACGGCCAAGAATGATGGTTGCGCCTTTGCAGTATTTACTAGACCTCTGAAACACTTTGCTTTTTTAGCTTAACGGTCAAATTTTAAAAAATGGCGCATCCGATAGGATTACTCAGCGCGTCCTGCGCTTCGCCCTGCGGGCCGCGCTAAAGCGCGTTCAAAATCGCTACCGCATTTTAATAGCGTGCAACCACCAGCTGTAAATTTCTCTCGTAAGTTTTATGTTCGTCGATAAGGAGACATTATTGCTACCTTTGGAACGACAAATGCCTTCATCTCCCGTAGATTCAAACACTAAACAACTAGGTTAAGTGTGGCTTTTTCCAACTGATAACTATTCACTTAGACAAATAGCAATTCCTCTAGATGTTGGTATTACTACTCAGAAATTGAGAAGGGGGCAATCGCCCCTACTCGCCTTATGGCCTATTCGTATTTTTTCTTTTTATCATGGCGATAGGCTGCCTAGATAGAACGCTTTTCCATGACGCTGCCAACATGTCTTTCTATTGACTCGCGTAGCCCTTGCATGGCGTTTACTTCATCCAGTGATGCCAGGCAATCAAGGATCCCCTGCGCCATGCTATCGACAGTATCGCCGGCTATAGAACGGCTTACCCCCACCTCAAAGGCGAATTCAATCAAATCTCGGCGCATTGGGAAAGCTTTGCTCTTCCGCATTTTCAGCGCCATGGCGTTATCGATAGTCGGGTATATGAGCGTGTGAGTAACATCATAAACTGGGCAGTCCGATTTAATATACCGGATAATTGCCCGGCCACATTGACCTTCAACTGGCGAACCTGTTCGGGCAGCCCGGCGAGAATGGAATTAGTCGTCATCGTAAATAGAATCTAGTTCGTCTAATGTCGGGCGGCGATTAAGAGGGGTAGCTGTTAATTCTAACCCCATAAGAGTTAAGTACCGCTCCAGCAGCTGGAGTGACCCTTGGTACCGGCCATTCTCAATACGTGATATTTGAGACCGGTCTACTTTAAGTTTGCTGGCAATGTCAGCCTGGCTTAAATGCCGACGTTTACGCTCAGCCATTAACTGATTACCGATTGATTCTCTGCTCATTATCTACACCAAAAGTGTGTTTATATATGCACAAGAAGTACGATAAGCTAAAAATGTGCATATATAAACACAATAAAGCAAAGCATTTTCGCTGCTTGCGTGTAATTAAAATCGTAGCAATACACCAAGAAATAAGTCAGTTAAGTTTCACACATCGGATTTCCGCTGCAAGATTTGTGGTAGTACATGAGATAAGGCAGCGAGTATAGTTACTCTCGTACAAGCGTCTGCGTAGGCTATTTAATAGCAGCGATGGGTTGGTATGGCTACCATTTGCATATGTTTACATTTGGCGATGAGCACTATGGGGAAATTTGCGATTTTAATGATGATTATTTAATTGACCAACGCAGAAAGCAGCTTCATAAATTGTTGGGAAGTAACCAACACTTTTCTTATGTTTACGACTTTGGTGATCATTGGGAGCATCAAATATTTGTAAAAAAATCAATTCAACTAACTCCACACCCATTTTTCATCATATCGGCGGAAGGGGCCTGTCCACCCGAAGATTGTAGTGGTGAGCCAGGATACGAAGAGCTGAAACGTGTCGTTGCCGATCCTGAAGATGAAGAGTACGAGGACATGATTGAATGGTGTGGTGAAAGTTTTGACCCTTACCATGTTGATATAAGCCGTATTCAAGACCGGTTAAATAGCATCAAATAATTGATTCGACATTGAACCGCATTGTGGCCCCAGCGAAAGCGTATATCAATACTCTAACTAGATTAGGTTCTGTTTACACAAATGTGCATAAACTTGATTTATACAGTTTTAGGCATATAGTAATTTTATACAGTAATCTGTATATTTTTATTTTATGCATAAATCGGTATAAGAAAACCAATATGAAAATTAATACGCCCAAGGATCTTAGCGCCATTATCAAGGACAATAGAAAAGCCAAAGGGTGGACTCAAGCTGATTTAGCAAAACGCATTGGCGTATATCAACGGGATATTTCTAACTGTGAAACCAAGCCTGAAAAAATCTCGGTCGATATGCTTATCAAACTTTGCGCGTCGCTAGACTTAGCGCTGAAGGTCGACAACTTGGCCATGGATGAAGTATCCACTCAGACTAGCTCACTGGCGAAAAAATCACTGAGATTCTGATGGGGCGAAAATCACATACCCGCACACTCTTTTGTTCAATGAACGGGTTTCCTGTGGGTGAGTTGTATTTAAAAAATGGTCGCATAAGCTTTAAGTACAACCCCGACTGGCTAGAGATAGAGGGAAGCCGCGCTATTTCTCTGAGCCTGCCTATGCAACGAGCTGAAATAAAGGGTGAAGCTGTACATGCTTATTTTGATAATTTGCTTCCGGATACAAGCGCTATCAGAGAACATATGAAAGATCGCTTAGGCGCCGATAGTGCCAAGCCTTTTGATTTGTTAGCCAAGGTTGGAAAAGATTGTGTGGGTGCGCTCACATTCACTCAAGCGCCTGTCACAGACGAAATGCCGCCACTGTCGCTCACGTCATTGTCTGAGGGTGAAGTCGCACAAATTATCAGAGAAACTTGTCTTGAGAAAATGCTAGGCATGAACTCAGATAATGACTTCCGAATTTCTCTTGCTGGAGCGCAGGAAAAGACCGCTCTAACCCTATGGGAAGGAAACTGGTGCCGGCCCCATGCCTCAACGCCAACCACCCACATCTTTAAACCGCCCATTCTTCATCATGAAAGCTTGGGAATAGACTTATCTTCGAGTGTAGACAACGAATGGTTCTGCCAAACGTTTATGAAAAACCTAGGCTTGGATATAGCAGATTGTGAAATTGCGAAATTTGAAGACCAGAAGGTGCTGGTAGTGGAACGCTTTGATCGCAGAATTGAGGAAGACACTATCTTCCGGCTTCCCCAAGAGGATATGTGTCAGGCATTAGGGAAAGTGAGTGGTTCGAAGTATGAGGAAAAAGATGGTCCAGGTTCTCAGCAGGTCATGGAACTGCTGTCTAGCTCAAAAAACGCATACAACGATAGACTCGAATTTTTTCGTGTGCAAATCGTATTTTGGTTGCTTGCTGCTATTGATGGGCATGCAAAAAATTTCAGCATTGCACTAAATCAGGATGGGTACCGTCTCACACCCTTTTACGATGTGCTAAGCGCCTACCCCTACTTCGGTCAAGGGAACATTCAGGCAAAAAAAATAAAAATGGCAATGAAAGTCCACAGTAAAAATACACACTACAAATGGAATGAAATTATGCCTAGGCACTGGCCAGAGCACGGAAAGCGGCAAGGAATAGATAAAGAGCAAACACTCGGCATATTGGCCTTTTTAGACGAAAAGGTAGAGGAGGCGCTGACTTCCACCCTCAAGCAGGCGAATGCACATTTTGATATGGGGGTAGGTGAGATTATAACCAAAAGAACACTCACTTGCCTGCGTAAAATAACGACTTTTCTGAACGGATAACGTGCAGCTCTACTATTTGTTCCGATTCATATTAGAAGTAATGTTTCACTCTAAATGATGATTTATTTTGTGACTTGTAACTAAGAAAAGCGAAGTATGAAAAAGGACCGGTGACCCGCAGAGGTCAGCGCGTAGCCTAGGATATGTTTGGCTACTGAGTCGATGCTTTCTGTGTTGTGTTCACTGTCAACTGATTTTTTAGCCAAATTATTTTCGCTGCATGCCATCATAAATAGTACCGCCGGATCGAATGCATTGAGCCGTGTAGCAATGTCTTTGATAGACCGGTAAAACCGTGGATTGGATATGTTGTCGATAAATGCGTTAATAATTGCGTGGTATACCACGTTGGCTCTCCAATTATTCTGTTGATCATTGTAACCAGACGATATTGGATGGTACGGATTTTCACCGCTAGCGTGTAATTAAAATCTAGCAATACGCAATTGACTGGCGCTATTGTTTTTTTTGAAACTTAAAGTACTTAACATAAACCAAGATACTCCTAACTATGGCAGTGTGCAGCAAAGCGATGTTGAAACACCTATGCCCAATGACATGTATCAACAAATCGTAACCCGTATTAGGGAGCGATGTAGCACGTTAAGGCGGAGTTTAGACAGGTAGCCAGTATGTGGCTACGCTTTTTCCCACTTTTTGAATGTTTGCTAGCAAAAAATTCGATAAACAAGGAAATCTTATACCCCTCTTCTTCCCTTGAACCGTAACAACTTATAAGCGCTTAATTATACTTCAATCACCCCTAACCCACCACATTCAAAACCGAGGCTGATTTTAATAAAGGTCTGATATTTCTACTAATGCTTACCGCTATTGCACTCGCTGGGGCTATATGGCTTGCTTAAACCCAACAAAGCGGACCCAAGCCTAGCTATACTGAACAATGCTTTGTGCAGCTTTTTTGCAGCAATTAGTGATATGCGTAGTGTGGCGTTACTTAATGAGGGGCTATAAGGCCTCAGGTAATGAAGAGTTGAACACTGCAGTTAAAACCTGCCCTGTACTCTCATCATTATCTGCTAGTTTGATTGCTAACTTGGCTGTTAATTTATCTGCTCGGGAAGCGCATTTGTTTAAAATGTTGCAGTCGGTAACTTTACTCCCTGGCCCGCCATCACGCATAGCCGATAGCAATGTATCATCGCTTTCATCGTTTCTTAAAAACACTCCATAGTTATTCTTTTAAGATTTAAAAGATTCAACCAAACTTCTTATTCAAAAACGAACCATAGTCTACTTTCTGTACGAGCCTACATTTATCAACCCTAAAATACTTCGAATTAGTTTATTTTTTTGATATCGTCAGCGGCTTGCTAAAAAATCAGAAGAATGGACTCTAAATGACTTTCAATAAGCTATTAGAAAGTAACATTGCTGCCGGTGCTCCAATAATTCAAATTATCAGTCACGATACACTGAGGATTAGAGCCGAAGTTGCAGCAGTTGCGGAAACGCTGGGACGAAACACTTATATATGGGATCGCACCCAAGGTTTACGAGAAAATGTAACCTTTCCGTCAACAGAGATAATCGAAGACACAAAACAACCTGCTATTCCTATTGATTGGCTTAATGGCGTCTTTGAGGATGACGATGAGCTTTTTCCAAAACCAAGTAATTGCATCGTCTTATTGGAAGACTTCCACCCTAATCTGACTGACGTAGACTATACAATAATCGCTCGCCTTAGAAATTTTGCGATTTCGGTGGCAGGGAAAAAGGTTAGAGATATCACTTTAGTTATGTCGCAACCCATCCACCGCCTCCCCGTTGAATTGGAAAAAGAAACCCAAATTCTTACACTTCCACTTC
This sequence comes from Alteromonas sp. BMJM2, assembly GCF_027257845.1. Taxonomy (GTDB): domain Bacteria; phylum Pseudomonadota; class Gammaproteobacteria; order Enterobacterales; family Alteromonadaceae; genus Alteromonas. The sequence goes on from NZ_JAPVOT010000003.1 coordinate 243,541, forward strand.
CAAACAAGTCCGATTTAGAAAGATTAGCTAAGCAAGCGAAGCAGACATTCAATATCGCCGAAACCGATTACAGAGTAACGGATGAAGTACTTAGCGCAGCACTAGGTTTGTCTACTAGCGAGGCTCAACTTGCGTTTGCAAAAGCAGCATCACAAAAAAAACGCATAAGCGAAGCTGAAATTCCGCTTATTGTAGAAGAAAAAGAACAAATCATTCGTAAAAATGGACATCTTGAATACTTTCATCCAAAAGCAACACTTGATGATATTGGCGGCCTGGCGAATCTCAAAACATGGCTAAACAGACGAAAACAAGCTTTTACTTCTGAGGCAAAAGACTTTGGTCTAGAAGATCCTAGAGGAGTATTACTCTTAGGCCTTCCAGGAACTGGTAAAAGCCTTGCCGCGAAGGCAGTTGCAAACGCTTGGCAGCTTCCTTTGTTGCGACTTGATATGGGTAAAATTTATGGCGGCATTGTCGGTCAGTCTGAAGATAATATGCGTCAATCGCTGCAGTTAGCTGAAGCGCTTTCACCCAGCATACTGTGGATTGATGAAATAGAAAAAGGGTTATCTGGTATGCAAAGCTCTGGTTCTACCGATGGTGGAACAACAGCGCGTGTTTTAGGTAGCTTTCTTACTTGGATGCAAGAGAAAGACAAACCGGTATTTGTAGTTGCAACAGCAAACAATATTTCTCATTTACCTCCCGAACTGCTTCGTAAAGGACGAGTAGATGAGATCTTCTTTGTTGACTTACCAACAGTAAACGAAAGAGAAGAAATAATAAAAGTACACCTTCGTAGTCGACGAAGAGCAGACGAATTTAGCCAAGAAGATGTGCGTAGCCTTGCACAGACTTCAAAAGGTTTTACGGGCGCAGAACTTGAAGAAGCCATTAAAGAGGCAATGTTTGTCGCTTTTGACGAGGGATGTGACTTAGATAAAAGCCACATTCAACAAGCATTAGAAGCAACATCCCCACTCTCAGTAACCATGCATGAACTTATCAATGACACTAGAAAATGGGCGAAAGGAAGAGCAGTTAAGGCAAGCAGTGAAGAGCCAGAAGATGTAAAAGCCTCTGAAAAATCTTCACCGCAGCCAAAACTTAAAACGGAAATTGAAAACCCATTTGTTTCTTAGGTAGTACATGAGCAATTTATTTTATAACGCGCTTTGCAATAGCGCGGAGCAAGCGACGCAACTAGCAACTGACGTTGATAACGGGCTTACCCCTTTTGTTAATTATCTTAACAACAGTATTTCAGCCTTCAAAAATAAAGAGGTTGTAGCAAAATGGCGCCCGTTAAACGATCGGAAATATGAAATAACGCTGCAAACAAAAATTTTTAAAATAGTCCCAGAAAACACTATTGAAATAATAGACGACAACATTGGTTGGTACGAGCTACAACTCGATGACGAAGATGAACCTTTTGTCCCCGACCTCACCGACCCCCTTGTGATTGGTAAAGGGCCAAACCGAGTGAGTGTAAGCATCCCTCATTATAATTTGAGAGAAAGGGATGACCGGTTCGAGGTAAATTTAAGGGATTATGAACAAACAATAGCGTTTTTTAAAAATCACGCGGTTTGGCAAGGCTATACGTTAAGACTAGTACAGTGCCAGAACTCACTCGATGAAGCCTCAAATGTTCAATTAAATGGCATAAAAGTTCAACATAGGGTAGTGAACGATAAAACCATCAAAATTTATAACCACATTGTTCCAAGTAGAGATAAGTTAACAATAAATGGCATTGAAGTAAGCTTTTGCTTTAAAAGTCAATTTAGCGCTGAGTCTTTACCTAGCAATGCTGAAGAGTTTGATAATGGATGGGTAATTAACAGCAAAATTTCTCCAAATCTACCTAACTGTACGGTGGATAATATTACTAACGCGTGGTTGAAAGAATTAAGTATTTCAAACCTGTCTGGCAATGGAAGCTCACTCTCAAATGCAGATTTTGAAATAAGTAACGAACAAAGCACCCGTATTATCACAGCAAAACATAAAGATGCTCCACAACTAAAGAGTGTTACCTATGATGCTTGGAATTTAGAAATAAAGCTAAAAGAACATAAGCAAGATAAATGGATACAACTTATAGAGCCGGAGTCTAATGACGATACCGGCGTTTCGGCATTAGATTATTTTTTCAGCGATAATGCGTGTATTTTAGATAAAAAGGGCAATAGAAATGATCAATACAAGATTATTAAATCTGACAGTGAAGAGCGCAGGCTTCTTTTAGGTAAAAAAGAAAAACAAAACGAAAGTATTTATCCTAACGATGACGAAATTAAAGCGTTAGCAGATGTAAGCCAATTGCTTAAACAGCGAGATGCAATTCAAGCACTTAAGAAAGCGCCTACACTGGGAAACTTTAATCTTTTATCATTGTTTTCAGACCGCGACCGCATGGAGTGGCCGGAAATAGCGCCGGAGTTGCTTAATGAAAAATCGTGGAAAATACTTAAAGATACAAGTTTTGATGGCTGTTTAGAGCAAAGAGAATTTGTATGCAAAGCCCTTGCCTCTGAAGATTTTGCCATTCTTGATGGTCCACCAGGCACAGGAAAAACGACTGCGATATTAGAGCTCATTGTTCAATTGGTTAAGCAAGGAAAGCGAGTATTACTAACAGCCTCAACGCATGCCGCTATCAATAATGTTTTAGAGAGAATAGACAGTAATAATCTTCAAGATTTAGTATTCCCTCTTCGTATTGGTGATGCCAATAACGCGAGAGGAGTAGAGCACTACCAGTTTGATAACCTAAAAAAAGACCATAGTGTCGATTTTGACTGCAGCGAGCAACTACTGGTCGATAGTGCCAACCTTATATGTGGAACAACCATTGGGATCATGCGCCTGTTCAACAACGAGAATGTAACCCTTCCCGACGTTACACCGGCATTCGATGTGATGATTATAGACGAGTGCAGTAAAACCCCTTTCCAAGAATTTTTGGTGCCTGCACGCTACGCAGCTAAGCATATTTTGGTTGGTGATATTCGGCAGCTTTCCCCATTTACAGATAGAGAACAAATTGTCGCTAATCTGCAAAAGTTAATGCTTAGGCCGGGATACAGAAAAAAGCCAGATATCTTACTCAGCTCAGCGATTCAAGAGGCCTGCTTTTTAATTGAAAAATTGCGCGATAAGCGTAGTAATTTCACTAATCAACTTGTATTGCCGGTAAGTCACGAAGTTTGTAAATCTTTGAACAAAGAAATAGCGAAAAGATGGGAGTTGGGCGATGAGGCAGTTGACCAACTGTTAGTAATAGATAGAAAACCAATAGACTATCTGCCCCTTTGGCAGAACAATATCCTGTTTGTAGAAAAAAATACGCTTGCACAAATACAAGACAAATTGCCTGCCGACGCCGTGGTACTTTCATCCGAATGGCAAGATAGTCATCATGCATTTGTAAACAATATATTGTTTGAGAATTCGCAACAATGGAGTGATAGAAGGTCAAGCTACCATTCATCTAAAGAGATCTATTCTGAACTGATGAAAAGGCTTAAATCCACGAGTTGGGCAGAAGAGCTTTGCTGGCGCTTGGAACGTTTGTACTGGTTAAGGCTAGTAAGTTCGTTCGACTCTAAAACACGTAATTATAAAAAAACGATAGAACGGTTATTGCCAAAAACTGAAGATACAGAAGGTCGAGTTTTTCAGTTGCAAAATATTGCATTTCCATCTGTTTTAGAAGCGTTATCTGGTGCTGGGTTACAAAAGCGAAAAAGAGACAGCTTGCACACACTGAATGGTGGCTTTCGTTCGAGTGAGAAGAATGCCCGACAAGTAACACTTAGCTACCAACATAGAATGCATCCAGATATATCCAAATTCCCGAGTAAGCAATTTTACCATGGAAAATCATTAAAAAATGGCAGTAAAGTCTCTGACAACAGAGTGTGGGACTACACGCGATACGATCGTAACGGACAGCGCTGTCATAAAATTTGGGTTGATGTTTCTAAAAGCTTGAAAAACGCGAGAGTGAACAAGAACAAGAATCATGCGGAAGTAAAACAGGTCATAGAAGAGCTTTCCCGCTTTGCAGATTGGGCAGAAGGAAACAAAAACATTGATGGAGAGCCATTTACTGTAGCAATACTTACTTTTTATAAAGGCCAAGAAAATGCACTGCGCTCTGAACTACAAAAACTCCCCGGAAATAACAAAAGTTATTCAACATTTAAACTAAAAGATACCAGTGTAAAGCTTGCCACCGTCGATTACTTTCAAGGACAAGAAGCAGACTTAGTCATTCTATCTATGGTGAATAACGAGAGAGATGGCTTTCTTGACTCCCCTAACCGTCTTAATGTGGCAATTACTCGCGCAAGATACCAACTGGTGATAGTTGGAGACGAAAATTACTTTGCTAACAAATCACGTACGGATGAGCTGAAAAATCTAGCCCGACACACTACTACCGTCAAAGGAACTGAACTATGACAACCTTTAACAGCCTTGCCGAACTTGAAGTGGTATTAGAAAAAGAACCCGAACGAAAAACACCTAAAAAACACAATAACGCTCCACGGAAGAAAAGCAACGAAAAGCCAAAGCAAAGCCAAAGCCTCGCTACTATTTTAGAATCGCAAACAAGAGTTAAAGCGTTTCATGCTATTGCTACTCTTTCGATTGCCAGCAAAAGAGAAGATTTACAGCGAATATTAAGTGCCGATAGGTTACCGCTGAGACTGCGCGAGTACCTAAAAAAAATCGGCGTATATGATAATAATTCTGACCTTACCGAAAAAGGGCTAGAGCTTAGTCGCACAGGTACAATTCAACTTGAAGAAAAAGGCCTATATCAATTTTGGTTCTGCGAACACCCTCTGATAGGAAATCAGCTGATAGCGTTACAACGCCTTGATGCGCTTAGTCCTAATATTGAAGGCAAGACGTTAGGCAAAAAAGGGCAAGCTAGAACGCTACACTTTATAAACGGTGGAGCTAAATGTTCAGTGTTCGATAAGGAATCCAAAAATTGGAAGACTTGTCATACGGAAATTAAAGATATTGATGTTATCTCTGAAGAAGTGATGGGCCACGACGCTACGCTCACTTGGAATCTTGATGCTAATAACAGCGTAGAGTTGAAATGCAACGTAAAAGTTAAGGAATTGAAAAATAGGCGTGGTAATAACCATAGCAATGCTCAACAAAATGAAATCGAGTTACCTCTTTCATTTAAAGGTGAAAGCCAAAAATCAACCACTGTAGTTTACGGCTCTGTGGCTGATTACTTCGAAGGAGAATGGATAGAAGAAAGGCTATCTATACAATTACCGTTTTCAGAAAAAATAGATGATTTTGCTATTTTAAATGCATGCAAAATAAGAGACTTACCCGCTGAGCCGCTGAACATTCATGAAGTGGGCAAAATGCATATTAAAAGTTTAAAGCCTTTTAACATTGAGCCTACAGATAGTAGAAGTGATCAACAAATTTGGCTTCAAACATGGCTAAAAGGTTATTTCACTCAACGCCCAGTATCCCCATTGCAGGCAGAGAAAGACCAGCTTTTGTGGCGAAGTAAAAAACAGTTAGCACACTTAGACATACCGCCGATTGGACAAAAAGAAATTTTGGATTTACTAGCTGAAAGTGGAAGAGGAAGGGCCTACTGGAATGCTGCAGCAACAATAGACCTAATTCCATCACAAACCAGCCAGCAAGGTATACCGCTAACCTTGCAGAGTGGAGACAGCGTAACACCTCAACGCCTGCTCCAGCATTTAACAAACGATCGCGTTATAACGCGTATGTTTATTTCAGACAGATACTATCGAACAGATAAGCAAGAGCAACTTCTTAATGCAATAGCAAACACTTGCCCAGGCAAACTTTTAACGGCTAGAAGTAGCGAGACAAGAATTCAGCCCCATGGTTGGAGCCTCGACTTTTTTGAAAAAAGCAAACCAGAAAATCACGACCGATATTGGATTATAGAAACAAGCCAGAATGAACAAATATGGAAAGTCAGCACTAGTCTAGACTTTTTAAGGCAACAACCAAATGATGAATGGGAAGTAGCCGGTTATCCCACATTCACGCCCATGTCGCGCAGTGATTTGCCCGAGTTCCTTTTAAAGTATTTGGAGAAAAACTAATGGAGCAAATAGTTGCTAGAAAAGAGATATTCACTAAAAATTTTTCATCGCATCCTTTACCGCCATTATTCATCAGTCAAGATTACGAAGAAAGCGAGTTTAAGACCGAGTGGCTTACGCCCTCAACTGACGAGGCGGTAAAATGCCTTATCAGTGGGAGTAAGCAAACTGTTTTTATTAGCACCGACGCTTTAGAAGAAAAATACGTAGATATCATTCGTAAAAATATAGATGAAAAAGGTCTTCGTGTTTATCTATGCCTAGGCGGTAAAAAAAAGAACACCTCAGTAATTGCTAAACTTAAAGATCGTTGTTTTATTCGGTATGGCGTTGCGCAAGTTGGCAGCTTATGGATTTCAGATTGCAATACATTAAATGCACAAGGCAGTATTCACCTTGGCGATTACCAAGCAACGCTCAATAAAAGCCAACTCGATGATAGCTATCGGAGCTTTTGCTATTTATTCTGGAATAGCGCTACGCATGAAATCTCCGAAGGTGAAGAATCGAAAGTAGGCTCCTTAGAAACGAAAATAATAACCAACAACGACTTTCATCAGGCGCATAAATTAAACGATCATTTGAAGTGTGACACCGCTGAGTTTCTTTGCCAAACAAAGCATACGACTGACCTACAGTTATCAATTGCACCACAAGCAAAAGTTATAGCTAGTAGAAAGCTGAATCAATTAGTATCTTCAAGTATTGAAGAGCAGCTGCACGTTGCTTTAGCAGAAGGTAACTTACCAACGATTAGCGCTGGCGACAATAAAATATGGCTTCTCCCTGATGAAGCTAATTCTAACAGCGTAAATTGGGCATTAGAGCTGAACGGACAACAAGCCTTAGAGCTTAAAACTTCTCTGGAAGAGTTTATTGATACCGTAAAATGGCAGCTATCGTATGACACGACTGTCGAAAATATAGTTGGCAAAGCGATTCTATACCCAGATTCATTAGACTCAGAGCCTCTTACTTGCAAAGAAAATATATCTTCTGAACTTAAAGATTTCATTTGCGACTCCTTCGAAGATTTTTTAGACGCTGAACCATCGACGCTTGTACGCCGCCAAACAGGGTTCCAAAAAAATCAAATTGCTAAGAGCGTTCAGTACGGTGTACGTATCCATCCTCCCTATTTACCAAAAGGCGCAGTACAAGCTGAGTTAGTTGTTCAATGGGAAAGAGCTGATAAGCAATGGCATGCAGCTATCAATACGCTGAGAGCTAAAATAAAAAGTTTAGAGTCTACATTTGATGAATTAAAAAGAGGTCCATTGATTGGAAAATTAAAGCAGTTTTTACTGGGTCAGAATCGTGCGCTGAAGGAAAACACTGGAAATTTGGGAGAGCTTAGCAGCTTTTTGCCAAGCTCAAGCTCACCAGCTGACCGAGAAGAAAAAATGGCGATTTTAAAGAAGGTAGAGTTTGAGATATCCCGTAGAGAAAAAGATACTGAGGCTGAAAAGCAAAAAGCTAAGGTGCTGAAAAAATGGGAAGAAAAACAAGAATCACTTCTAGCTAAATTAAGAGAAAGTGAAGATGCTTATGGCAAAAGCGTTTCAAGGAAAGAGCAGCAAACTATAGAAGTTAAGAAGAAAAAAGACCTTGTTAAAAGTCAAGCGCAAGAGAGATTGCAGTCTTTCAGTGAAAGCAGCGATCAATATGAAAACATTCCAGCAAATTTTTATTTTGAAGAGCTGAGCAAATTAATTAAAACCAGCAAAGACGCGAAAAAGTGGCCTGGTGAGCTAAAAAGCCTGATAAACAACGCTAATTCGCAACTTAATCAGTTATCAAAATCTCTAGAAACACTTGCCGGTAAAGTAGAGCAGTCGAAAAGAGATGTCGGTAGCTGCAAGCAAGCATTAGAAGATCACAAGAACGAAAACACCACATCTAAGGAACCATCAGACCACTTTGATAAACAACTTGGTATCAAAGAAGATCAACCAATCAATATCACTTGGCCGACAGCTGAATTACCTGCAAACAATTTACAACTATTCAGTGCGAAGAATAAGCTTTACTTAGTTGTTCATTTTCAAGAGCACATTGAAAAAGCAAAAGAGGATGCTGCACGATTAGGAGCATCTTTATGCGTAAAGCGCGAACAAGGAATGGAAAATGCCTGAGCAAAAAGTAATTCTCACAATTGATGATGAAGGAAAAATTACAGCGAAAACGGATGGCTTCAAAGGAGAAGCCTGTCTGGAAGCAGTAGAAAGCTTATTAGAGCAAGAACTCAATGTAATAAATATTAAAAAGACAGATGAATATTTCCAAGCAAATGAACTAGTGAGTAATCGAACCATAATCAATAGTCGAGGCCGTCCTTGAGTGCAGTAATCACCACAGCAACCCCCTTTACAATTCAAGATGTTCTTTTAGATGCACTAGACGTGTTAGGGTACGAACCAACTATTGTCACAATTGATAATATAAACACCTTTAACCACAGCAACCCACTTCAAGTGAGTGACATAATAACAAATCGCCAAGACTACTATGGAAACCAATACTTTCGTCTAGTGAATGACCTATGGGTTTTATTTCATGATTCTAGTGAAATGAATGGTAGGTTAGTTAGTAAAACTAGCAAACAATATCAATCGGTTGGACTCTTTTTAAAAGAGCTTTCTACTGAGTACACACGGCAGTACGATATTTACTTAGAACACCTAGCAGAATTTGAAAAGCAACGCTTAGAGGCCGAGCGTAAAGCTAGAGTGGAGGCAACGAGAAAAAAAGCCATAGAGCAGGCAAAAGCGCAAGGCTATGTTGTTAAAGAAAAGTATGTAAACGGAAAAATTCAGTTAGTATGCTCGCGGACAGCATGAAATTTCAGGCTTCAGATGAGTTCAACGTTTCGCATATTGAACCTGCCACTCATATTTATGGACCTGGAACACGCTTTACACTGTGGGTGCAAGGCTGCTCGCTTGGATGTAAAGGTTGCTGGAATGAAGAGATGTGGCCTAAAAGGCCTCGAACTTTGATCCACCGCATTGAGTTACTTCAACAAATTTTGCGTGCTCCAAATATTGATGGCATAACAATTCTCGGTGGAGAACCTTTGCAGCAGGCTGAAAATACTCTTTGGCTTCTAGCAGAAATACGGAAGCATAGTAACCTATCAATAATGACTTACACAGGTTACGAACCGCACGAACTGAAACAAATGGGATATTGGAAACCGCTTCTTGAATTCGCAGACATCATAGTTGCAGGTAGGTACCAAGAAGACAAAAGAAATACTTACCTTCGCTGGCGCGGTTCCGAGAATCAACAAGTCATTTATCCAGACAATTCGAGGCTTGCTCAATACCCTGACGAGAGCAACGACTTGGAAATGATTATTTCAGAGCATGGGGCTATAACGACGCTGGGATATCCGGAACAACAATAGAGCTCCTATAAATATTACGTAGATTAGGTATGCACCCTTCTCTACATTTCAACACTCATCAAGGAAGATTTATGAACAAATTATTTATTCTCATCCCCTTACTATTTATTCCATCGTTAGCTTTTTCAGCCTCTCACTTTGAGCCGTCGAAATATAGCTGCTCGGGTATCGAAAAACGCATAAAAAATATAAATTCAAAAATGCGCTCTGGTTATAGTGCTAGAGAAGGTGAGAGATTAAGAGAAGAGCTCAGAACACTCAAAGACCATCGCTATGCATGCAAGAAAAAACAGTTTTCAACTAAGTAAAGTGTGTTACTAAACACTTATCTCAACTTCCTGCTCTACCAACGCACATAACCTAGGCGCTATGTGCGTGCCTTTAAATAAGCCTATTTCAGCCAACGTGAAAACTCTCGTTCTAACTGGGCTATTGGCCGTCCGTAAAGCTTTTGTATGTCATTCACCGAAAGCTCTGCACACCCGTTTTCAGACTCTTTTAATAACAGGCGACTCATAAACTGTTTTTCTTTAGTCATCATAAATGCGACAAGTGCCCAACTGGTCGCGTAGTGTCGCTGTGTATCGTTATCCCAACCGTTACGTGTACTTGCGAATAACTCGGTAAGCGATACGGGCTGGTTTTTCAAAAGATATGACCGCCAATGGCTTTGTGACAGGTTTTCAGCGTATTCCGCCATTCCTTCGTTGAGCCACCTTGCCATTTGACCATACCAATGCTGATTTATCGTGTGCACAATTTCATGCGCCACCGTGTTTGCCGTACTCTCGTCATCGCGAATAAGCACAACAGACTCATTATTTCCTGACGTATAAAAGCCAGCAGTTGGTGTTTTCAACGATGACTTTTTCTTACTGTATTGATTGTACAAGGCTCTTGTTTTGAAGCTTCTTACGCTTGCCACTACCGATACTATTGCAGCTTCAGGCGTTATCTCTCCAAACATTTTCATGGCTCTGTTTACTTTATCGGTAGATGCTTTACGAACCGCATACGATAAATTTTGAGAAAGAAAATTAATCGATATGTTGTCTGGCTTAATTACCCCCGCCACCCTCAGCGACGTTTTGTCATTGAGTATTCGTGGCTTATCGCTGATATGACGAGTTCCATCAGCACCAATCCATGTGTATAGCGTTTTATCTTTGGGCGGTTTTTTCTTATCTATACATGTTGAGTAGTTTGATTCTAAGTGTTTACGAGTTTTGCTGTTATGAATTACTGGGCTAGCTATAGACTGTTGAGGAGATATTGCTAAAAACGCATCTTGTAAGGGATGTTCAATGCGAATAGATTCCGCATGCGCAAACAGCTCATGTAGCCAATGTGGTAATGCAATGCTCTGCCTTGCCACATATAATACTATTAGCGTGTTTATCAAAAAGGCTATCGATATGAGCGATACCTTTATGCAAAGTCCTTTTGCATTAGCCATTTTTGTTTCCTTTCAACCAAGGGGGTTTGTTGAAGGTACTCTACAAAAAACAAACCTCGCTTTCGAGTTTTAATTTAGGCATTAGGTATTGGTTTTAATAAAACTGATTGCTAGTAATCCAAACCCAAATACCCCTTTTCTCTCCTCAACTCGTAACAACCTAAAAGCCCTTACCCAAAACGTAACCAACCGTAAACCAAAAACATCTAAAAACGAGGCTCTCATCAAAAAAGCGCTACTATTTCTACTACTGCTAACCGTTCTAGCACTCGCTGGCGCTATGTGGTTTTTTCAAAACCAGCAAAGCGAACCTAAGCCTAGCTATACTGAACCATGGCGAAGTGCAGTGTGGAACAATGCTTTGTGCCGCTTTTTTGCAGTAAGCAGCGATAAGCGAGATGTGGCATTACTGAACGAGGGGCTGTCGAAGGCATTGGGTAATGAAGAGGTAAGCACTGCAGTTGAAACCTGCCCTGCACTCTCATCATTGTCTTCTAACTTATCTGCTCGGGAAGTGCGTTTGTTTGAAATGTTGCAGTCGGTAACTGTACTCCCTGGCTCGCCATTAAACACAGCCGATAACAATGCGTTAGCGCTTATGTCTTTTATCGAGCAATACGGTCCACTTACTACCGCAGATATGCGCGTTTATGAGGTAGATATAGATAACAAGCTTTTCGCTTATGAACTGCGCTTTAAGGATGCTCGCGCATACGTAATGTATAACTTCTCGTTTGATACCCACCCATTGCCGTTACCCCTTGGATTTATGGCTTCAACCAAAATTACGCTGTACAGAACAGATAACCCCACGTTTAAGCGTTTTGTAACCAGCGGCCCGTTAAGTATTACCTATCATTCTGCCGTGGTGGTTATTGTTGATTGAGTTAAATTATACGCGGTCAGCCCAAAGGGCGTAGTCACTCTGTTATACTAATACATACCATAAGTAGTATTTTGACTGCGGCTAATTCGGTGAGGCTTCGACGGAGCGTGTATGTTGTTTAAAGCAACAATGTTTTTCTTTTTAACTATTGTGAGCTTTGGGCTGGCTAGCAAAACACACATAAATGGTGAGCCTACCCAGCAAGCTGAGCTAAATGAAATACAGTGGCCTGAAACCCAACCCGTTTTACGATTTGCGATAAATCATTTCCCTCCCTATTCCATATTGTCAGAAGGTAAGCCACCAGCCGGTATAAACGTTATTGCCATGAAGCTGATTGCCGAGCGGCTGAACATGCGTTTGAAATTTATAGAATGCCCTTTTGCGCGCTGCATTGTGTTGCTTGAAAAGGGGTTGGTAGATGTTTTTATTGGGTTAACCTATAGCGACGAAAGAGCAGAGTTTTTGCACTTTATCGAGCCCTCTGTAGCACCAGGAAGCGTTCAAACCTTTTACGCTAGGCAAAGTTCAACAACCTCTATTAACGAATTTGCCGATCTTAACGGGCTAATTGTCGGCCTTTTACGTTACAGCCTGTACTTCCCCGAATTCGATAACGCCACAAGTTTTGCAAGAGTGGAAGCCAACACCCACTTGCAGCTTATCGATTTATTACTTAATAAGCGCATAGACACCTTCGTCGGCTCTGAACAAAGGTTTAATTACCTGCTGCAAGAGCAAGGTTTAACTAACATAATTTCGCAGCAAAACTATCACATAACCGAAGACAGAAAGGTGTATCTTGCACTGTCGAAGCGCTCTGAGTATGCGGCGCTAGCAGAATTATTCAGCGAAGCGCTACGTGCTGTAAAAAGCAAAGGCATATTTAATACGCCGTTTGATATACACCACATTGAATAAACGCAGGGGGCTGTTTTACCCGCCTCCTCTTCAATTTAAATTTTACTCGTCAATTTCAATACTAAAATCGGGCATTGCCTGAATGACTTTCTTTACTGTACAGCTGTTGGCAGACGCTAAAAGTGGCTTTTTGTATTTCTCTGGGAAATCGTCAGGCAAGGTTACTTTAATAGCAAATGCCTTTTTAAATTTATCTTCGGCGCTGCTGCTATGGTCTTGGCTAATACTTATCCCGTCTGTGCTTATATCTCTTGCGTCACAAAATTTGCGGATAAAAAACGCGGCACACAACGGCATGCTAGCTAAAAAGTAGTCGAACGGCTCAGGATAAGACTCGTCGCCCCCTGCTGATACGCTTTGGTCACTGGTTATTTGATGCTTGCCAAAACTGGCCTGAAGTTTTTGCCCTTCTAAAAGTGCGATATCTATTTTCATTACTGTGCCCTTATATTCAATTAACTTTATAAATGTTCTGCTGATCTTGAAAGGAGTTGTACGCGGCGTCAAGTTTAATAGCTTAATTAGTCACCTTCGTTTCTTTACCAATAAGGTTTAAGGTAGCCCAATCGCCCGAAGCAATTATAAAATTGGAGTGGGCATGGGTCTGGTTTGTATTTTTAATTAATATCACTTTTTATTCACTAGTACTGGTGAATATTCGCAATAAAATTGACCTCCAGCTTTAAATCACCGCTATCGGTTAATAAATTTGTTATTCATAACTATCAATCTATAATCACTAATACTAAAGAATATTAATGTTGAAATTGGTGCATCTAGATGGCTAAGAAAGTGACTTCCTCAAAAATGCCGCAGGCGCAGTTTATAAATGATGCACATGTGTTGGGGCAACTCATTAAAGCGAGGCGCACGGCGATGGGTATGAAACTCGCTGATTGCGCCGCACTATGTAATGTGGGTATTAATACCTTATCTCGAATTGAAAATGGCAATAACAATTGCACTCTAGCTGCCACATTTGCGGTGCTAAATGGAATAGGTATCAAGCTTACCTCACCGTCGCTTACTCCTGATTCGATTGAAAAGCGAAACCACTCAAATGTAAATAATGACGAGTGGGTATAACAGCAATGCCAACAGATAATACCAACCAGCCCTCAGCATACGCTTTGCTCATTTATTTAGCAGAACAAAGAATTGCCACGTTAGCTTTGGATAAAAGCACCAACCTGGTCAAACTAGAATATGAGTCGAGTTGGCAGGAAACGGGTTACCCACTCTCTCCGGCTCTAACACTAGACAACGCTCACTCTCGTGAAATTGCTTACAACTATATCGACAATGCCTTGCCAGAAGGGGAAGCGCGAAAGCTCTTAGCTGATCATCTTGGAGTCTCAGAAAGACATGTCTATTCCCAAGTCAGAGCCATTGGCAATGATCTGGCGGGGGCCGTTACATTTAAGGCGAGTGAAGATAGGTCAGAGGTTTCATCAGAGGCAAATGAGCCACAATTTAGAGTGATCGAAGCTGACGAGCTAACTAAGCGGCTTGCCAGTAAGGAAGACATAGGCCTGTTGACGTGGGACGACAAACCAAGGCTGAGTGTAGCGGGAATACAAGACAAGCTCAATGTACTCATCAACGAGCAAGGACAAATCGGGTTTGGTGATGGAACGTTATGCTCAACACATATTCTCAAGTTTGAGAAGCACAATTGTCCCAATCTCGTACTCAATGAATACTTCTGTATGAAGCTGTCAAAGGCAGTGAAACTGCCTACCGCTGAAGTAGCGTTCACGCGATTTGAGCAATATCCAGCATTGATTGTGAAGCGCTTCGACCGTAAGTATGCGCCTGAACATTTCAAGGTTTTTCGCAGGCATGTGATTGATGGCTGCCAAGCACTTAACCTGCCAAGGGACTACAAATACGAACGAAACTTAGGGGATGGCAGAGACGTACAACATATTCGGGACGGCGCAAGCTTACCTCGACTCGTTGAACTAGCAAAAACTATGGCTTCTCCTGTTGAAAGTCTTCAATGGCTTATCAACTGGCAGCTATTTAACTTGATGATCAGCAACCACGACAGTCATGGAAAAAACGTCTCGCTGTTTTTTGATAAGCGCAATAATCGATTCACGCCAGCCTATGATTTAGTGAATGTTGCCATGTTTCCGCAGTTTAAGCATGTACTGGCTATGGCGATGGGCGATGAGTTTGACCCCAAAAGTATAAATGCCTACCAAATGGCTGATTTCGCTGAAACCTGCGGGTTAAATAAAAAGCTATTGTCTCGCCAGTTATGTAATTTGGCAGATAAGGTCATAGCCATACTGACGCAGCAATCATTTATCGAAAAAATAACTCAAGAACCATACTTTACCGAAGAGGACCGATATTACATGGCTGAGGTGCAAGCGCATATTTTGGCACGAACACAGCAGCTAAGATCGCAAGCGCCAGATATACCGAATATAGAGGTATGAGGGTATGTTCTTTTTAGCCGATATTTCATTTGTTAACCTAGCGATAATCGATTGCGCTCGTGAAACTCAATAGCACTGAACGAGTAACGTATTTCGGGCGCCGTTATTTAACGGCGCCTTTTGAGTATGCCCCTCACATGCCTGTTAGATTATGCAGCCTGCGATTTTCTGGCGCGGTTGGTTAGTCTTACCAGCTCCATGCGCACGTCTTCGTGCTTGGTGCACACGTTTTCAAAGGGCACATAGTAATTTTTATCTTGCGAGCGAATGTAAAAACCGTCGGTGACTACGCCGGTCATGGTGGGTGCGTCGTCTTGCACAGTGTGATGATGAGCTAATATAAGCGCCATAGCGTCTTGATGGTCTTCGTTCATATGCGCAATCATGCCTGTCTCGGCCTCAAAATCCCAAGGGCTTGCCGGTGCCTCCCACTCTTCTTGTTCTAACCAGAAAATTTTACCAAACCCGCCAATAAAGCGAACGCGCACCATGTCCATTTGCCATATTTTAAAATCGTGAGCTTGTTTGTAGGTTTCGGCCTCTGGAAAGCGCAGTACGTACTGCTCAAGAATTTGCTGAGCTTTGTCGCCTTTTATTGGTGTAGCATCACCAACCACGGTAACGCGTCCGTGGGCATTTTGATCGCCCTCTTCTGCCTGATGAAAAACCGTTAGGCTCATGCGGCTATCTTTTTCTAAGTTTTTAGCGTGCTGCGCAATATCACTGATGTAAAAATACAGCTTGCCTTCGCTACAGCTAATAAAGGGCGACACCGACCCAAACGGGTAGCCGCGTAAGTTATACGAAATAGTAGAAATGACGCCCGTTTCACACGCGCGAAGCAGTGCTTTTGCGTCAGTTAATGCCTGCGTTCTCATTAAGGAGCTCCTTGGGTTCTGAAAATATCATTGGAATATGTAGGTCTGGGTGAGGCTGTATATGCATTTGCGTACCGTATACAGGCTCTAAAAATTCTGGCGTTAATACGGTGTCTTTAGTGCCAAATTTAATGAGTTCGCCACCGCTTAATAACATGACGTCGTCGGCATACAGCGATGCTAAGTTCAAATCGTGTATGGCCACAATAGCCGTATTACCCTGTGCAGTGAATTTGCGCACTAGCTGCATAAAATGGTGCTGAAAGTGTAAATCTAGCGCTGAAGTAGGTTCATCTAATAATAGTAGTTTGCTGCTGTGCTTTTGCTTAGTAAAAGCGTCGAGTTGAGCAAAGCTTCTGGCTATATTCACCCGCTGTAGTTCACCACCAGATAGTTGCCCTGTGTGCCTATTAACCAGTTTATGTAAGTCTAGGTGGTCTATAAATTCAGCCACGCGCTGCCGCTTTTGCTGCTCTGACTCAGCGATGGGAAAACGCCCCATGGCAATGAGCTCGGGCACACCTAGTTGAAAGTTAAGCGCGTTTTGCTGCGTCAGTACTGCGCGTAAACGGGCTAATTCAGCCTCACTCCATTGCCTTATGCAGCGCCCTTTTAAACTTAGCTGCCCTTGAAAGTGTAGGTTACCGGCAATGGTGTGAATAAGTGTAGACTTACCCGCCCCATTTTCGCCCACCAGCACGATGAGTTTACCCTCGGGTACTTGGCATGTGATGTTGTTAAGTACGTTTCGCTTGCCGCGCTTAACAGTTACATTGTTCAGTGAAAGTAGGTTGGTCATGTTGACTGCTCTCTTTTAACCATGTGGCATTAGCTGGCGTCGCAGCATCCAGATGAAAACGGGTGCGCCAATAATGGCGGTAACAATGCCAATAGGTAACTCGGCAGGCACAACGGCCACTCTGGCAATCCAGTCTGATGCCAATAACACCAAGGCACCTAATAACATGCTTACTGGCATCATGTATTTCAGGTTAGCGCCTACCAAAATACGAGACAGGTGGGGAATAACTAAGCCTAAAAAGCCGACTAACCCAGTAAGTGCAACCGCAGCACCTACCCCTATTGCAACAAACACCACTATCTGATTTTTTAAGCTTTTTATATTTACTCCCATGTATTTGGCTTCTGACTCGCCCAATAACAACAAACTCATTTGCTGCCGCTTGCTCCATAAACCCATTAAGCTAAGTAGCAGTAATGGCAAGGCTTGAAACAGTGAAGACCAATTGGCCCCCGCCAACGAGCCCATGGTCCAATAATTAATTAACCGTAGGGAGCTGTCGTCGGCATAAAAGCTGAGTAACCCAATAAGAGCAAACCCTAGCGCGTTCATTGCCACGCCTACTAAGATGAGCGAGGTAACCTGCACGCCCTGCTCGCTTTGTGCAAATTGATACACCAACAGCGTAGCCAGAAGTGCCCCAATAAACGCAGCATAAGGCAGCATTAACTCGGCTTTTATGCCAAAGGTCGCCTGCAATAAAGGCCCAAGCGCAATCATGCCTACGGCCATTACCGCAGCCCCCGAACTAACTCCTATTACGGAAGGGTCTGCCAGTGGGTTTCTGCATAATGCCTGCGTGGCAGCCCCAGTTTGCGCCAATACTGCGCCTATCAGTAATCCAAGGCATAAACGCGGTAAGCGAATTTCGCTAATAATGTTGAGCTGCAGCGTGCTTATCGAATGCCAAGTGTCGGGTAAAAACCAGGCAACAGATAAGCGTATATCCCAGCCTGCAGGCCCAAAGCTTAACGACACTACGCTTACCACTATTAACATGGCAAGCAGCCATGAAAGGCAAAACCACACTTTTTTCTGCTGGCTATCAAACCAGCTTTTATGTGATGTAGGCAACGGTGACTGATGTGAAAAAGTCAGGCTACTCATCGCGCTTTCCACTGGCAGTATGGTTATAAGCGCTTTGCTTATTAACTGTTTGCCCATTCTCGCCTTTCTCGCGCCAGTTTTTCACCAAGGCAATAGCTTGGGCAAGTCGAGGGGTCATGCCAAGCGATTGAAGTGAGTCCATGACTAACAAGCGACACTCTTGCGCTGCTTTAAGTAAGCGTAAGTTGGGGCTTTGGCAAAACTTGTCTTTACCACCGGCGCTCATTACCACGTGATTAGGCGCAACTAAAAAGTCGGGCTGCTGCAGTGCTAATGCCTCGCTATTTATGCCTTTAAACCCTTTATGCTGCGCTGCCACATTGTCGATACCAGCATAACTAAATATTAACTGCGGTACCGTTTCTGTGCCTGCCGCAATGAGCCCGCGATCGGAGGCTGAAAGTAAAAATACCGCTTTGGCAGTACTGTTTGTTGCTTTACTTGGCAGTGAGGCATTGAATTGCGCAATTAACTGTTGTGCTTGTGCTGTTTTTCCAAGGTCTGCGCCAAGCTGTTGAATTAGCACAACGAGGCCTTCGGGGCTGGTAGGCTTCTCGTAAACTACAACGTCTACGCCGGTACTTTTTATTTGTTGTATAACCTCACTACGGCCCACGCCTTCAATGGCCAATATTTTATCAGGGGCAAAAGACAACACGCCTTCAGCGGCTAAGTCTCGGTAGTAGCCCACCATGGGTAGCTGATTAACTTCCTGTGGATATTGGCTTGACTGATCTACGGCAATCACACTGTCTCCAGCATCAAGGGCAAACACAATTTCGGTAATAGTGCCGCCTGCCGTAATAAGTTTTTGTGAAGTGTTTTCTTTAGCATTCGCGTTGTTGTGACTTAATAAACCAAAAGCGAACAATAGGCTCACTACTGATACTGAGAATGCGATTGAGAAAAGCGGTTGGAGTTTCATAGCAATCTGTTCCTAATAAAGGGTATTAACTTACGAGGCATTGCCAAGCCCTTACTTACTGAGTAAGTGCCACTCGATTTTACTGTAGGCGGCCTGGCATTATTCCTCGCACATAAACTTAAAATGCGTACGTGGCATTAATGGCGGCATTGATACCTGGTTGAGTAAGAAAGTTGAGGTTATTCGCTTCGCCAACTTCAAGCCCGCGCACCTCAGTGCCGCTCCAACTTTTGCGGTCGAAAAGGTTGAATACACCAACATTAATGGCAAGGTCGTCGTTCACATTGTAGTTAGCCAGCAAATCGAACTGCGCATATCCAGGGGCTTCAAATAGTCGTGGCTCGGCAAGGTCTTGTGGTTGAATTTGTGAGTCAAAGCGCTGTACAAACGTACCGACAAACTCAACAGACCAAACATCATTGCTATCGGTATAACCAATGCCTGCAACGGCTTGTGGCGGTAAAATAGATTCTATGTCTTGGCCTGTGGCTTTATCTTCGCTGTCTAACCACGTAAGCGCACCTCGCAGCTCCCAACCAGTTAAGCCAGAAGCAGACTCACCTAAAAACCATGTGAACTGTGCGTCTATTCCTTCAATAACCACAGATTCGCGATTGGTTGCCTGAAACTCGATGAGCTGCGTGGCGGGGTTAAAGCCTACCGTAGATCTCGATTCAATAAAGTTGTCGTAGTTGTTGTGGTAGGCGCTTACGCTCCACTTCACCGCGTCTAATGTTTGTCTTATGCCTACCTCCCAGCTTTCTACACTTTCAGGCTTTAAATCGGGGTTAGGAAGTGAGGTATAACCGCCGGCAAAGTTAGTAAAGCCAACATTTAAGTCGTCGAAAGGAGGAATGCGAAATCCTTCTGCGTATTGCAGCCAAACGTTGGTGTTGTCGCTTAGGTCGTATACTGCACCTAACTTAAATGAGACTTGCGAATCGTCGAAGGGCACGGCAACAACGCCGGGGTTAGCATTGGTAAAAATGTCATCGGGATAAGGCGCTAATGTAAATTCGTCGTAGCGCACGCCTGGGCTTAACGTTAAATCGCCATTGAGCAGGGTTATTTCATCTTGAATGAAAAACGATAGCTCTCTGGCTTCAGAGATAGGAAAGTCTCGTGCGGGAAACACAGAAAACTCCGGTACCACAGCACCCGTTGCAGCTACAAATGTGCTGCCCTCTCGTAACGATTCACTGTCGGTGTACTGCAGTTCGCTACCGTAAATAAGGTAATGCTTTGAATCACCTACACTGAACTGTTTGTCTAACTGTACAATGATTCCCTCTACTGTTTGGTTGAATTCGCTATCGCGAGTTCGGCCTAACTGTACTGGGGTGGGGTCTTGTCTTGATACTGCGCCAAAGCGCCCTTCACGGGTTGCTTGGCTATTTTGGGTTTCTTGCCAGTAAACGCGGGTAAGAATTTTGTCGAATATGGCGGTACTATCGGTATAGGTGTGATTAACTTGAAAACGTGTTCTGTCGCGTTCATCAATACCTTGGCTTTCAGTAATGCGTACACCACGAACGAAGGTATCCACCTGAGATAAAACGTTGGTTTGAGTTTCGCCTTCTAAGTAGTCAGCGAGAAACTCTAGTCTGTGCACATCGCTTGGTTTATAGATAAGTTTGAGTTGGGCACTGTCGGTATTATTACTTTGTGGGTTTGCGGCATCGCGCTCTAACCCTGTGCCGCTGCCGCCAAAGAAGTTTTCAGTTTCAGCGCCATCTCGTGTGGTCGCGTTTAATAACCATTCCCAGTCGCCCTTTTTTCCAAATAGCTGAGCGTTAGCCATACGCTCATTGGCTACCGACGCATACCCTACTTTTACACGGCCGGCCATGCTGTCATCGTTTTGTAGCAGCTGGCTTGGATCTTTACTGATAAACGACACAACACCGCCTATCGCATCGCTGCCGTAAAGGGTAGACGCTGGGCCGCGAATAATTTCTACTCGGTCTATCATATCTACGTCGATAAAGTCGCGGCGCGCTGAAAGCCCAGGCCCAAAACTAAATTCATCCGCTATAGGCGCGCCATCTAGCAACATGAGTACGCGGTCGGCATTAATACCTCGAATATTAAAGCCCGATAGGCCAAATCGGCCGCCCCCTTCAACCACTACACCAGGCTCAAATCGCACTAAGTCACGAATATCAGTGGCCACCATCTTATCCATTTGCTCGGTGTCGATAACGGTTACGCTAGAGGCAATTTCATCTATATCTGAATTAAATCGAGAGGATGTAACGGTGATTTGTTCGAAATTGGCCTCTTCTAGTGCATCGGCGAAAGAGAATGTACTGAAACCAGAAACGAGCATAGCAAGAGCAATTTTTGAAAACTTCATGTGTCTAAAACCCTACAAATGGTGCGGATGTTAATAATAATGGTTATTATTTAGATTAAGTTATCACGAAGTTTTTTGGGAAACAAATTTATTAATGGGTATTTTTAGTTGCCTATATACCAGCGTCTAAAGGAGAAATGGGCAGTAAATAGAAAGGGGTATGGAAGTTTAAATACGGCTGATCAGCAGATCTGATAAGGGGAACAAGGCTAAAAAGGCAATGAGAGATCTTTGCATCAACCCACTGAAAAATAGGGCTATTGGTAAATAAAATTTAATATGAATAAGGCTTAAGTAGATTAAGCTTGTCAAATTCGACAAGCAGAACAAAGTAAAACCTGAAGCTCATGTGTACCAACGGAAAATGGCATTTTAGAAAACGAAAATTAACTTCTTGTCGGCCCATTTAGTTTGATATTATTATGACTATGGTAATGTGACTATGGTTCTAAATATGGAACACGAAATATCAAAATCAAATTTTAAAGCTCATGCTCTTGAAATAATGAGAGATGTTGAGAAATCGGGTGAAGAAGTTGTTATCACCTCTCATGGCAAACCCACGTTAGTCATAAAAAAATTTAGCAAAAAGAATGTTAGCCCATTAGAAAAGTTACGCGGGTCTGTTGTGACATATAGCTCACCTACGGCTCCTGTTTGTGAAGATGATTGGGAGCTTGCATAGATGATAGTCTTAGACACTCACATTCTGATCTGGTGGTGTGATGGCGATGATAAGCTTTCCGCTAAAGCAAAAGAACGGATTAACGTTGCATTAGAATTAGAGGAAGAAATAATGATCTCCTCTATATCGTCATGGGAAGTATCTATGTTGGTATCAAAAAGTAGGCTTACTCTGACTATGGACGTTGATACTTGGATTCAAACAGTAAGCGAAATCGAGAACGTTAAATTCGTTCCCGTAGATAACAAAGTTGCCATCGAGTCGACTCGGCTGCCTGATGAATTCCATAAAGATCCCGCCGACAGGATGATCGTGGCACTAGCAAGAACCTTGTCAGCACCTTTGATTACGGCGGACGAAAAAATTTTGAATTATCCACATGTAAAGACAATTTTTTAGCCTCTGCGCCCCTCTTTTACCCTCATCAGATAAAATTTATCTAACGCTTCATTCACAGTGAGATTTTCATCGGCACGTAGGTATTTTTTCACTTCTCGAATAACCAAGTTTCTGTTTTGATTGTGCTGCGTTGCAAAGGCTTCGCAGGGCTTTTCGATGGCATCTAATAGTTTGCGTGCTTCTAGTGAACGATGAAATGCCTCTATGGCTTTATCGAAATTCTCACCGTTCTCGAAGTACAGCTCGCTTAAGCGGCTTTTTCTAATTTGATAGGTATGGCTTGCATATTCCAGTGCCAGTTTGAAGTTTTCAAAGGTTTCGTTGAATACCTTATAGGGCTTAGTTGGCGCTTTGCTTACTCTGGTAATGCTGCCGTTTACTTCATAATCGAAGCCATTAAAACGAAGTCGAGATACGGTTTCTTTGCCTAAATTTATGCCTGCACGTAAGCTAATTTGAAAGGCTGTGTCCATGTCTTCCAATTCCTCTGGGCTCCACATGGTGTAAACCCTTACCGCCTTTTCGTACTTTTTAGCCAATAGCTTTTTAAGCACATCGACACGCTCGCCTAACGTACCGGTATTATGCTTTTTCATTAAATCGACGCATTCATTGCATGAGGGTACAGCAATAAATTCGGCTTCTCTGCTGCCATCGCGCCAGTCGTGTATAAACGAGATAGGCGGAATGTAATCAGGTGTTGAGGCCTCACAGCCACAGTAAAAACACTTATTGAAGTCGACTGAATGCACCGCCACCAGTACCTCGTAGTACTTTTTATAATCCATTGCGCCCTCGTTTTGGTGTGTTTGCATTAATTGTTATTTTCAACCGATAGCTAGTGGTACAGCGTACTCTTTGCATTTTTATCTGCAACCTAGCTAAGCAATAAATAAAGTATATTCCATATATATATTTAATTTGTCTACTCCTGTACTATTGATTATATTGTGCTTATTAATGCACTGGATCATGCGTCTAAGCTCGCATTTATATATGCGAAATAATGCATTTAAATGATTTACTCGGTGTGCGACGAAATGCGCAGACTTATTTTAGATACCGTAAGTAAGGAGAAATAATTGGAAAATTGGACTACAACCCCTTTTGAGCCCTTGAGCGGCTTGGCAGGAGGCATTTTTATTGGGCTATCAGTTGTGCTGCTGTTATTCACGCTTGGACGCATTGCCGGCATATCAGGTATTGCTGCAGGCGCTTTAACGCAAAGAGGCTCTGAACAGTATTGGCGATTCGCATTTTTAGCTGGAATGATTTTGGCTGCCATATTTTATAGCACTTTTATGGGTGGCTTTGAGGTAGAGACTCAATTGGGCTCTGGCTGGATAATAGTAGCAGGGCTGCTGGTAGGCTTTGGTACTCGTCTTGGCTGTGGATGTACGTCTGGCCATGGTGTAGCTGGCCTTTCTCGACTATCACCACGCTCGATAGTCGCCACACTGACATTTATGGCGGCAGCGGCCGCTACCACAAATATTATTAGACACCTTTAGCACAGCGGAGGAAATAGATTATGAAAGTACTTATCGCTTCGCTATTTAGCGGCCTACTTTTCGGATTTGGACTTGTTATATCGGGAATGAGTAATCCTGCCAGGGTGCTTAATTTTCTCGATTTTAGCGCGAACTGGGATGCTACCTTAGCCTTTGTTATGGGCGGCGCCATCTTAGTAGCGGCACCCGGCATTTATTGGGTACGCAAAAGAAGCAAGCCATTGTTTGCTAACAAATTCGACATTCCTACAAGTAAAACTATAGATAGTAAGTTAGTTTTGGGGTCTGCGTGTTTTGGGATTGGCTGGGGAATAAGTGGCTTTTGCCCTGGCCCTGCCGTTGTTGCTGTTGTATCTCTGCAGTCTGATGTTCTTTTATTTATTGGCGCTATGCTTGTTGGCATGCTGGCGCAGCATTTTTTAACACCGAAATCTTCTTGATTAAGGAAGAACGATGAAAGAAACAGCGTTAACAATACTCTTATTTTATGCCGGTTTAGTGCTTTTCCCATCGCTATTAAATGCACAGCCAGCAAGCACTACAAACACAATGACAGTGCACGAAGTACATAACGTATTGAACGACCCAATGTTTAGTGGCGTTTTAATAGACGTTCGCACTGAGGAAGAGTATGCAGAAGGACATATAAAGGATTCATTGAACATACCGGTTGGTACTTTTCACGAACACATTGAAAAACTTCGCGCGTTAGAGCGCAACGGTCTTGTTATTTACTGCCGCACAGGCCGACGTGCAGCAAAGGCAATAGATTTGCTATTAGAGGCAGGAGTTAAAAATATCACTTACATGGAGGGAGACATGAAAAAGTGGAAAGAAGAACAATTGCCCATTGTGGTACAAAATGAAGCTAAACTTCACTAACTATTTGCCATTAGATAGTCACATTTACTAAAACCAACGCAAAGGTACACGCCATGTTAAAAATAAAGAACTTGAGCCTGCTGGCTTGTTGTCTCGTCGCCCTTTTTAGTTTTCATTCTGTGGTTCATGCTCAAATGTCTGAGTTCAGAGATGGCACTGTGATTAAAGGCTTTGGAAAAAGCGCCCCCGTGCTCTCTCATGTTTTGCCAGAAAACAGTGCATTTAACATTGCATTTGATGTTGCCAGTACTGGCGGTGCAGGCGTGGTAAATCGCAAGTTTGATAGCTTGGCGCGCTTTATTAACATGCATGCTGCGGCGGGTGTTAAAAAGGACAATATCCACCTAGCACTTGTTGTTCACGGAAGCGCAATTTTCGATTTATTAAATAATGCGTCTTATCAAGAAAAGTACGACACACAAAACCCTAATGAATCGCTTCTCAAAGCACTTTTAGAAAACAATGTGCGCGTAATTTTATGTGGTCAAAGCGCCGCTTCAAAAGCAGTACAAAGCAGCCAACTGGTTGAGGGCGTAGAGATTCAACTATCAGCCATGACTGCCCATGCTTTACTGCAGCAAAATGGCTATACGGTAAACCCGTTCTAAATTCAGAAAAACTGTAGGGTGCCGGGCTAATTACCTGCATTAGCATAATGCTGCTTATGCCAAATGATGAAGAAGTAAGTTTATTGTTAGTTGTAATACGTTAAGAGAATTGTATTGTTATGAATTGCGTTAAAACCTTAATTGGCATTTCCGTTTTACTACTCACTAATGTAGTGCTTGCTAATACAGCAGATATAGAAAGTACTTTGGATGAAACCAAGTTACCCGGCTACCTTAACAGTTTTAGTAAGGGCCTGCCTCACAACGAGTGGGGAGTGGTGAATGAAGAGGCATACGAAAAACTACTATCGGCACTAAACGAAGGTAACAGTAACGCTTTTGAAAATGTCCCTATGGGCGTGAAAAACGGATTTGGACTTCGTAATCCACTTGCTGCATACGCAAGTGTTCGCGAAGGCAACAGCCCAGACACTTTTAGCATACCACCAGCACCTGAGTTTGAAAGCGCATGCACCTACTTGTTGCCGCAAGCATCGCCCAAAGGCGCACCGCTTCACCCTACTTACCCCGCTGCTCATGCAGTGATGGCTGGCGCCGCTGTCACAATGCTAAAAGCATTTTTCAATGGTGATTTTGTTATTCCCAACCCAGTAATGACAAGTGCTGATGGGAAGCAATTACTTCCCTACAAGGGTAAGCCTCTTACTTTAGAGAGCGAACTTAACAAATTAGCCAGTAATGTTGCTTTAGGCCGTAATTTTGCTGGCGTACATTATCGCGCTGATGGAGATTATGGCTTAGTACTAGGTGAGGAATATGCCATGAGTGTGCTAAGAGAAGTAGCGCGCCAATATAAAGAAGATTTTGGCGGTTTTACCTTTACGCGATTTGATGGAACAACCGTGAAAATAAGCCAATGAGACAAACCGTAACTAACTGGTCTGATTTTTATATCAAGCTCAATGTGACGAACAACTGATGAAAGACAAAATACTCTCTATTACATTAATTTGTATTATTGTGCTTAAAATTGCAGATTTAAGTGCAGATGTTGCCGACGATGCCAGCCTCACCCACCTCATTCAAGAATCCATCTTAATTTTAATTTCTTCTGCACTTTTCCTATTTCTTATATTTGATATTCGCCAACGATCAAACAACGCAAAAGAATTAAAAGCTGAACTTGCCGCTTCGTCAGAAAGAGAGCAAAAAGTAACCGCCGAATTACAGCAATCGAAACAGCACTTTTTAAAAGCGATTCAAGCTCAATTTGATGTATGGGGCTTAACACCTAGTGAAAAAGAAGTAGCCATGTTTTTGTTGCGGGGGTTAACGCTTTTAGAAATTGCAGAAATACGTAGCACTTCAGAGAAGACTATACGCCACCATGCCTCTGCAATTTATCGCAAAGCAGATTGCAAAGGAAGGCATGAGTTAGCAGCCCTCTTCTTCGAAAACTTAATTTAAATCATAAGATTACATTGTTTATAGGCGGTTTGACCTAGGCCATTAGGTGCTATGCCCGATATCTTTTTCACCTTGTTTGCCGTACTGTCATTGAAGTCTGTGAACATGAATGCACCCGAAATATAGTACGTGTATTTCTAAAACGAGAACTTATGACTCACTACTCATCACTCTTTATTTTTTTCGTTCTACTATTAGCTAGTGGCAATGGTATTGCGAAAACCTTACCTGATATATACAACGGAGCCCGCCATCGCCTTACCCAGCTTTATCAGAACAATCCCGACCACATAGGGCATAAAGTAAAAGCGGTGAATCAGTGGCTTCAAGGCCCTGCGTCGTTGCAGCTTGTTGCGCTGCCAAGTAATACCAGCAATGGCGAAGATGAGTACGAAATTGGCGTATTTTTGCCATTCAGATCGCCCCAGGGGCGCGCGCTAGATAAGCAGCAGAGTGAAATAGCACAGCGCTTTGCTGAAGCACGAGAACAGCGGTTTTCATTGTTAGCAAGCGGCTTGTTTAGAGAAGCGCTATGGCGGCGAGTTATGGCACAAACTGAGTTTGAAGGGCTAAAGAAAAAACAAAAGTGGATTAATTCGCTAGACGTTACCCTACAACAGCAGGCTCAAAGCGGTGAACTTAACCGCGCAACCTTGTTACGCTGGGAACAAGAAAAACTGTCTCACCAGCTCACCTTATCACAAGCAAAAATTACACTGAGTAATGCACAGCACTACTATCAGCAAATAACGGGAACTCAGGAGCTTCCCAGCACGCTTCAAGAAACCTTAATACCTAATATTGACCAAGCTATTCAAACGCACCCTGAACTCAATCTGCTTTCTCTCAGTCAGCAGCAGCTCGACATAAATTACAACCTTGCCGATCAGTCGTTAGCACCATGGACACTAGGCATTATTGCCCGCCAGCTGAAAGGGCCCGCAGGCAACAATAACTTGCTTGGTGTGAGTGTGAATATTCCGCTTACTGGAAGCGATACTACATCAGCCAACGATTACGCGTTATGGCGCGACGCTAGCAATGCACTAAGCGAAGCACTTGCCACAACGTATGCTCGCATAAAGCAACAGGCTAGCGAGGTGACTGCCAATTACCAATACACTCAAGAAGCCGAGAAAGTAATGGCAAAACAGGTGGCGTTAGGTGAAGAAATTTCGGCCTTATATTCACAGCAAACTAGTAGCTTGCCAAAAGTAGTGTGGCTAGAACAGTTACTTGCACAACAAGATACTATTTTGGCGCTTGAAAAAATGAAAGTACGCCGTGCACAAGCGGCATCTAAACTTAACCAGATTGCAGGGGTAGCACTGTGAATTACACTATTTTTCGTTATGTATTGGCTTTATTTACATTGGTGTTAACTGGTTATGCACATGCAAACAATTCGGTACCGCTTAACAGCCTAGGTAAGTTGTCGCTTTCTTATTCTTCTATCAATGCGCTAAGCACAATGGAAAAGCCAGTTTCCACGGGCATGGTTAAAGTACTGCCAGGTTCACCGCTTCGCATAGTAGCGCCCATGAACCCACAAAAAATAGATTATTTAGTGGCCCACGGCGAAAGCGTAACCCAGAACCAACGCATTGCCATATTGAGCGGCAGTGAAGTTCACCACTTTCGTGAGAACTTAGCAGCTAAAACTGCACTGTTAGAGATAGCTACATCGCGTTTTAATAAAAACCGCGAGCTTGTATCGGTCAATGCGATACCTCAAGACAAGTGGCTTAATATTGCTCAGCAATACTATGACGCGCAACTTGCGTGGGGGCACCTTAACCATTTTGCTGAAATGTTTGAACCCCAAGAAGACGACGACATGGGCTATCTATTGGCGCCATCAAAAGGCGTATTTATGCTTCCTGAGCAAGCATCTGCTGATACAGAAACCCAGGCTACAGAATCCCAGTTAGGTGCCGTTGTAAGTCCTAACGATATTCGCCTTAGTACACTGGTTAACGCGCTAGACAGCGACTTTGTTGAAGCTATTAACACAGACTCATGCAGTGTTAACATTGAAAGGGTAGAAGAAATTAACCATCGCTTTTTTGTGCGCGTATGGTCAGCGCCAATACCAGAAGGCTGTGCCCTGCAGCTTGGCGCGCACGTTAATACGCGAGTACAGCTTTCAGTCTCTGCACTTACCGTGTCAGCTGACAGTGTATTTTATTTACATGGTCAAGCATCTGTATTTGTACGCCGTGCTAGTGCCCTTGAAGCGGTGCCCATCACGCTTATCGGAAACGCTGATAACGACAATGCCGTTTTCACTGCAGAGGGTTTAACAAAAAACGACGAAGTTCTCACGTCTTCAATTAGCGCTGTACAAGGTATTTTACTGGGCCTTGGGGGTATTGAATGATAGGCCGTATTATTCAGTTTTCCCTTGTCCAGCGACTCTTTATATTATGTGTTTTTTTAGCGCTGGTGCTTTTTGGCTATCGTGCTTGGCTAACACTACCGGTAGATGCCTTTCCCGATATATCGCCTACCCAAGTAAAGGTGATCATGAAAGCCGATGGCATGACCGCAGAAGAAATGGAAGCGCAAATTACTCAACCTATTGAAGTTGAATTATTGGGTATACCCCATCAAACCATTTTGCGCTCAACAACAAAGTACGCGATTACGTCTATTACCCTGGACTTTGAAGAAGGCACCGATATTTATTGGGCTCGCCAACAAGTGAGCGCTCGGCTAGCCGCGGTTAATTCAATTTTGCCTAGTATTGTAGAAGGCGGCCTAGCACCAATGAGCACGCCGCTATCCGAAATGTTCATGTTTACCATTGAAAACCCATCGTTATCGCTGCAAGAGCGAAAATCGATACTTGATTGGGAAATTAGGCCAGCACTTCGCACTGTAGCGGGTGTGGCAGACGTAAATGTATTAGGTGGTTACACCAGAACATTTCAGTTTACCCCCAACATTGCCAAATTAAATGCGTTTGAATTTGATATTGATCAGCTATCTAGTGCTCTGCAGCAAGCTAATATCAATGGCAGTGTAGGACGAATAAAGGCAGGCGTAGATTCGCTGGTAATACGCACAGAAGGGCGCGCTACCTCTATCGACACGCTGGGTAGTATTATTGTAGGCAACTATCAGAATGAGCCTATTGCCCTTAAGCAGCTGGGTGTCATTTCACTTGGCAGTTTAACCCGCTACGGTGGTGTTACCCGTGATGGAGAAGAAACCACACAGGCCCTTATTGTTGCCTTAAAAGACAGCAATACCGCTGAGGTTGTCAGCGACGTAATGACCAAGTTAGGCGCCATTGAACAAACTTTACCCGCGGGCACCACTCTGGATGTTTTTTACAATCGCAAAACGCTCATTGATACTGCGGTAGGTACCATTACTAGCGCGCTTGGGCAGGCGGTTATTATTGTTGTATTAGTGCTTGGGCTGTTTTTAGGTAACGTACGCGCTTCATTTGTTGTGGCCCTAGTTATACCCGTGGTGGTGCTACTTACGTTTTTAGCCATGAAAGTAACAGGCTTAACCGCAAACTTAATGAGCTTAGGCGGGCTGGTTATTGCAATTGGCATGCTGGTGGATGGCGCCGTGGTAGTTGTCGAAAACACCGTATCTCAACTTGGTAAGGCACAACATTTACCACGCTTACATCTTATTTATAGAGCAACACGGGCAGTTGCGGTTCCGGTAATAGCAGGCACAGCCATCGTCATTGTTGTATTTGTGCCTTTGCTCACTCTTACCGGGTTAGAAGGAAAACTCTTCTCACCCGTAGCTATGACCATCGTGTACGCCATGCTGGCATCAGTAATAACTGCGTTAACGCTTATTCCTGTTGTTGCGTCTTTTGTGCTTACCAACAAAGACGGCGCTACGCCGGGCTACTTAATTAAACTTCAAACACTTTATCGTCACTCTCTGGGCATACTGTTAACCCACAGTAAATTGCTGGTAGGCGCTGTGCTATGCCTTTTGCTATTAAGCGGCATATTGTTCAACTATTTAGGTAAAACCTTTATGCCTGTAATGGATGAAGGCGACATTATTGTGCAATTAGAAAAATCGCCCACCATCTCATTGGCCTCGTCGCTAGCATTAGATAAACAGGTAGAACTTGCCTTACTGGCTGAATTTCCGGAAATACAGCATATAGTTGCAAGAACTGGGTCTGATGAGCTTGGGTTAGATCCAATGGGGCTTAATGAAACCGATATATTTTTGCAGTTGTCGCCGTCAGATACATGGCGTTTTGACAACAAGAGCGCACTGGAAGCAGCTATTCGCGAGGCTCTTGCACACTTTCCCGGTATGAATATTGGATTTACCCAGCCTATACAAATGCGCGTGTCAGAAATGCTTACCGGCACAACCGGTACTCTAGCCATTAAAATTTTCGGTAACGACTTTACGCAGTTATCGACCATAGCCAACGACATTGCCGACGTAGTTCGCGACCAAGATGGCGCCGTAGACGTAAACGCCACGCTAATTGAAGGCGGTGACTTTCTCAGCGTAGTTCCCAAACCGGGTGTTGCATTAACCTATGGCATGAGTACGTCTTCGTTGTCGCAATATGTAAAGATGCAAATATCGGGGCTTCATGTAGGAGACGTTATACAAGGGCGCGTAAGGACACCTATTTATTTTGGCGACCTTGAACATGGAGAAGCATTGCTCACGTCGCCAGCGCAATTAAACGACCTGATGATACTAATGCCAAATAATGAAATGTTGCCTTTATCTGCCCTTGCCGATATTCAGCGCACCCAAGGCCCAGCCATTATAGAACGTGAAAAAGCACTTCGTTTCTCAGTGGTTACATCGAATGTTGAAGGCCGCGACTTGGTCGGTTTTGTCGATTCAGTGCGCAACGCTATTGATAGCGACATCAATCTGCCTGCAGGCTATTCAGTAGAATATGGTGGTGAATTTGAAAATCAAATACGGGCCAGCAATAATCTGATGACCGTTATTCCCATCGTTATAGTCATCATTATTCTTATTCTATTTACCATATTCGGAAGGTGGTCGTTAGCGTTACTTATTCTGGCAAACGTACCCTTTGCTTTGATGGGTGGTGTATTTGGGTTATTTGTTACCGGTGAGTATCTGTCGGTGCCCGCCTCGGTTGGATTTATTGCGCTGTTAGGTGTAGCCGTACTAAACGGCGTGGTGATGATTTCATATTATGAAGATCTTAAAGGTAAAGCTATGTCGCTTTACGAATTAGTAAAAAACGGAGCGGTAGCGAGATTACGGCCTATATTGATGACAGCAACAACAGCGATGTTTGGCCTACTTCCCCTTGCATTTGCTAGTGGTCCGGGCGCAGAAATACAAAGACCATTGGCCATTGTCGTGATTGGCGGGTTAATTACTTCTACGTTTATAACACTGTACTTATTGCCCATTGGCTACTATTACTGGGAGCGAAGAAAACATGCCTGAAACGGTTAACCTTACTGTTTATGTAGAACAAAAGCGCAAAGAGGACGTAATAGATTGTTTATTGCCGCTCACTTGTATTTCTGGCTTTTCGATATCGTCATGCTTTGGTTACAGTCGTGACAACGCCAAACTAGACCTTGCTGAACAGGTGGCGGGCGGGCGACAGCTTTGGAAGCTTGATATTCTGCATCGTAATGACGACACCGATGCGATTATCGACGCACTACGCTGTATTAATACACATAATCCTATGCGTTATATGATATCGCCTGTCATTTCACATGGGCATATTTGACCCACTTTAAAACCGCAAATACGTTAACTCGAATCACAGAGTTATCCGCATAAAATTTGATACCGCAAGTACAACAAACTGTAAGTATAAGATGCCGTTGAGTTTTACTGAACACCAGCGCTCAATAGCCCTTATTAACTTATAGTTAAGTAATCAAATTTATGATGAGAATTCCTTGAAAATTACCACATATAAAAAGCGTTTCACTTTATAGTGAATGGCATCTTCAACATTTCACAGAAGCTGATTTACAGCGTGAGATAAATGTAAGCCATCGCTTTGCAAGCAATCACTTTGGCTAACCTCGAGGAATAACATGAAGGAGCTATATGAAAGGATTGTCACCAACCTACTTATTAACTGAGTTGCTGGATGTTAACGCTTTAGAAAATGACGAGTTTTTAGGGCATAGATTAGCGTCGTCTACCGGCCGAGTATTTGGTGGTCAAGTATTAGCACAAGCGTTAATGGCAGCGTCGAAAACGGTATCAGCCGATAAACGTGTGCACTCTTGCCATAACTACTTTATTCGCCCAGGTGACTGCGAGGAAGACATCGTTTTCAAGGTACATCGCGACCTCGATGGCCGCAATTTTAGCAACCGAAGGGTGGTTGCTCTTCAACACAATAAACCTATTTTTAATTTGATTGCCTCATTTCAAGGTACAAGCGACGGGTACCAACATCAAATTGACATGCCAGTTGATATTCCACCGCCAGATAACTTGTTGAACGAGAATGCATTGGCTGAAAAACATAAAGACGTATTGCCAAAGCATGTGTATTCCATGCTTAACCGCTACCGCAGCGTTGAGGTGAGGCCAATTAACGAAGAAGCTCATTTTTTAAGAAGTGACAAAAAACTGAGTCAGGCTACCTGGTTTAGAGCAAAAGAGGCGCTGCCGAGCAATACCGCATTACACCGCGCCATATTGGCTTACGCCACCGACTTAACCCTATTGAGCACAAGCGGCCGACCACACGAAATGCTATGGATGGATGAGAATGTAGCAACTGCAAGCATAGACCACACCGTATGGTTTCACGCCAACGACATTAAAGTAGACCAATGGTTACTCTATTTGATGGATACGCCTTGGACGGGCAATGGCCGAGGGCTTAACCGCGGCAGTATTTTCACGCAATCTGAAGAGCTGGTGGCGTCAGTCGCACAAGAAGGGTTAATTCGTGTTAAGTAATGTTTTATAAGGACAAAATATGTATCAAGATTTAGAAGGCAAAGTAGCATTGGTCACCGGCGGTAGCTTTGGTATTGGTCGCACCACTATTTTAGAATACGCCAAAAATAAGGCCAAAGTGGCTATTGCTGATATAGACGAAGCAGGCGCACACGCGGTAGCTGAAGAGGTGCGTTCTCTTGGTGGCGAGGCAATAGTTATAAAGGCAGACGTTTCTAAGTCGGCAGATGTAAAAGCCATGGTTGATGCGGTAGTAGCGCACTATGGCTGCTTAGACATTGCCTTTAACAATGCAGGTATCGACTTAGATCACACCTACCTAGCAGACGCCGAAGAAGATATGTTCGATAAGCTAATGGCGGTCAACGTGAAAGGCGTATGGCTTTGTTTGAAATACGAAATTGCGCAAATGATGAAGCAAGGTGGCGGCGTAATTGTGAATACCGCCTCTATAGGCGGAGTGGTATCTGCGCCTAAAATGGGAATATATGGCGCAACAAAGCACGCTGTAGTTGGTTTAACGAAAACCGCCGCCGTAGAATATGGCAGAAAAGGCATTCGCGTGAATTCTGTATGCCCCGGTGTTATTAATACTGACATGACAACACGAGCTTTTGAAAAAGATCCTAAAACTGCTCAGCTAGCAACGCGTGCACACCCTATCGGCCGTCTAGGCGAAGCGCAGGATATCGCCAACGGCGTAATGTACTTAAGCTCTAATCAATCGTCGTTTTTGTTGGGTCATCAGTTGATGATAGAAGGTGGTTTCACCGCGCTTTAGCAGCAGTGGGAGTTAGTTTTCTCTCCTGTATACCACCTGCCCATTGACGACAGTCATGGCTACGTCTGCTTTAAGAATATCAGCTTCGTCTATTGTCATTAGGTCGCGATTAAATATCGTGAAATCGGCGTATTTGCCCACCTCTATAGAGCCGCGCAGATGCTCTTGAAATGCCCCGTAGGCAGGCCAAATAGTCAGCATTTTAAGGGCGGTCTCTCTTGAAACCGCCTGTTCTGGGTGCCAACCTTCGCCCGAAGTACCATCCAGTCGCTTTCTGGCTACGGCAGCGTAAAACTCTATCCGTGGGTCGCCTACTTCTACCGGTGCGTCTGAGCCTGCTACCACTTTTAAGCCTTTATCAACCAGTGATTTCCATGGGTAAGCATAGGCTAGTCGCGCTTGGCCTAATCTAGCCCCAGCAAAGTTTAAATCGCCAATGCCGTGACTAGGCTGCATTGAGGGGATAACGCTTAAATCTACAAAGCGCTGCTGATCGCGTGGCGTTATTATTTGAGCGTGCTCCATACGCCAGCGCAAATCTTGCTGTGCCCACTCTTCTTTAGGCACTGTGTTATACGCCTCTTCGTACCAATTTAGCAGCGAGCGTACTGCTCTATCGCCAATAACATGGGTTTGTACTTGCGCACCATGTTGCAGTGCTTTGTGCAATATGGGCACTAGGGCTTCTTGAGTAATGCGGTTCATAAACCCATTGTGCGGTGCATCAGAATAGTTTTCTAATAGTGCAGCACCTCGCGAGCCTAATGTACCGTCGATAAACACCTTAATGCCTCTTACATCAAACATATCATCGGCGGTTTTTTCGCGCCCACGGATGAATAGCTGTTCGGCCTGTAAAACGGGAATTGACGCGTACACTCTATGCAGCATGTCGCCTTCTTGATGAATTTGCTGCATTAAATCGACTAAGCGATAGGGCATGCCGGCATCTTGGGTTTGTGTCCAGCCCATAGCAACATTAGCCTGTAACCCTCTTAATAAGTTATCTTTTAAATAGGCATCGGTGTCTTTAGGAATAATATCACGAAACACGTTCATGGCATTGGCAAGCACGTACCCCGTTAGCTCGCCTGACTCGTCGCGCTCAAATTTACCGCCTTCTGGGTCTGGCGTGTGGCGAGTTACGCCAGCCAGTTCTAACGCTTTGCTGTTTACCAGCGCAGACACACCGTCAGCACGGGGCATAAATAACGGCTTATTTGCGGTAAAACCATCTACATCATGGCGACTTAAAAAGCGCTGTTCATCGGTCCATTCACGCTCTATCCACCCGCGACCTAATACCCAATTGTTATCAGGTACGCTGCTTGCCCAATTTTCTATTTCTTGTACGGTTTGCTTTAGCGTGGGCACACCAAATAAGCTTAAGGTTTTGGTGCGTTTACCTACGCCTTCTAAATGCTGATGGCTGTCGGTAAAGCCTGCAAATACGGTTTTCCCGGCCATATCAATACTGTTGGCATTACCGCACATGTATTTTTTGGCTGCTTCGTTTGAGCCTACGAACACTATTTTATTACCGAGGCTCGCGACCGCTTGCGCCTTCCACTGTGAGTCATTTGCCGTATAAACAGTGGTATTGTGCAGCACTAAATCGGCTTTTTCGCATGCAGATGTTGAAGTGATAGTAGCGGTAGAAGCCGCATTAGAAGGCACTACCGCAATGCTTGGCTGGGTAAAAGCTAAGGCCGTTAGCGACAATAAAAAGCGTAATTTATACATGTTTTCCCTTTCTATTTTATTATTTTTTGGCTCATTAATTTGCTATTAAGTAGGTAAGCTTGGCGTCTTAAACCCAATACAAATTGCGAAGCTAAGCTGAATATAACGCAAAGCTAAATAGTAAAAAACTGATGATGCCGGGCACGGATAAACACCACAGGTATACAATCTATAACACCACTGTTTGTTAAGACTCACAATAGTTTCTTTTTTGCTCTTTAAGTTATTACTCCCTTAAAGCGCATTTTTCCCTAAACCGCTCAATCACACACAATAACCAGTTGTAGGTTGTGCAGCGGCACAAGCGGCCGAGGATGTTTTTACCTATGCTGCGCTGAACCTTGGCGAAAGCACTACTTTTGAACTAAATTCTTTTTTTGCAGGTTGTGCTATGTTTTGTACAGAAAGCACGGGAGTTTTTTATGTACGGCATGGTAAACAAATTCATATCTACCACGGTAATAAACCGCTATGGCGAGCATGCTTGGAACGACATTAAGCAGTCTATTGATGATTATGAATCGTCCTTTATTGAAATGCAGCCCTATGCCGATGACGTTACGTTTGGACTGGTTGGCGCTTGTGTTACTCATCTCAATGTTGATGCTGCAATGTTCTTACGTCAAATGGGTGAGGATTGGGTGAAAGAAACCTCTCAAGGTAGTTACCGCGCTATGTATGCCCTTGTGTCTGGCGGTGCATTTGAATTTCTATCAAATTTAAACAATATGCACCAGGTAATTTCTGCGCAGCTAAAAGAGCTCGTGCCGCCGTCGTTTCTATGTCAAAAAAATGATGACGGCAGTATTACTATTCATTATTACTCTACCCGAGACGGATTAGAGCCGTTTGTAGAGGGGCTGCTGTTAGGCGTGTGCAACCACTTTAATGAGCCAGCCACTATTACGTTTGTAGAGACGAAAACTGAAGACACACCGTTTAGCACGTTTCGTATTAACTTTGTTTAGGAAGCACTTTGCAAATTCATACCTTTCAGTTTGAGCTAGACCAGCAGCTCAACCTCAAAAGTTTTTCGCCAGCATTCGGTAAAATTTGCGAGCAATTGCATGAAGAAATGCCTTTATTAAGTGCGTTTGAATTAGTATCGCCAAGAATTCAGGTAAGTAAGCAGTTCCTTACTATGTTTAACGGGCAATTAGTGACTATTTGCCCGTGCGACAAAAAAGATTTTGTTTTTGGTGGGGTGTTTTATCAAATTCCTACTGGCTATTATTTTATCGGTTATCCCCAGCTTACCGATATGGCGCAGCTTGAAGCCATGAGTCTGTCGCTTAACGACTTTGTTAATCACGATCCTATCAACTTTTACATCGGTACCCTTCAGCTTAAAGAGAGCCTGTACGAGCACGTTAAAAAGTTAAACAGCGAATTGAAAGCCAGCGCTGAACACTTGGAATCTTTGGTAGCCCAACGTACCAAAGAGTTACTTCAATCTGAAAAGATGGCCTCGGTAGGTACCCTTGCAGCCGGTGTTGCCCATGAAATAAATAACCCTATTGGCTTTTTGCTAAGCAACTTATCTAGCCTTGATGAGTATATGCAAAGTGTTGTGCCGTTGATAACGGCGCTGTCTAATTTATCTGAGACTGACAAAAAAAACATAGAAGACCTTTCGCGAACCAATATTAATTGGAACGACTTAGCGTTTATGGCTGAGGATATCTCCCCTCTCATTCAAGAGAGTGTAGAAGGCGCCAAACGCGTGA
The DNA here is from genome assembly GCF_027257845.1 of Alteromonas sp. BMJM2. Taxonomy (GTDB): domain Bacteria; phylum Pseudomonadota; class Gammaproteobacteria; order Enterobacterales; family Alteromonadaceae; genus Alteromonas. Next base: position 281,577 of record NZ_JAPVOT010000003.1, read on the forward strand.
GCAAGACCGTGTCTGGATTACGCAGTTTTGCCCACCCTTCTGACTCGAAGCAGGAACAGCTCTCTATTCAATCGGCTATCGATCTTGCCATATCATTGGTTCGCAACGAGTTAAAATACAATGCCGTGCTGCATTATGAGCCAGGCAACGACTTTTATGTTACCGGTAATTTAACCGAGCTTAGCCAAGTGTTTGTTAACCTGCTGGTAAATGCAGTACATGCTATTAGTGAAAACGGGGCGATTGAAATAAATATTAAACCCACAGATAAAGACGTTGTGGTGAGCGTGAAAGACAACGGTTGCGGCATTTTACCGGAGAACCTCGATAAACTTTTTCAGCCGTTTTTTACCACCAAAGAAATTGGCACCGGTACCGGGCTAGGCCTTGCTATAAGTCACGGTATTATTGAAAGCCACAACGGCAAAATAAGCATTGAAAGTGAGGTGGGCGAAGGCACGTGCTTTACTATTACACTGCCCGCCGCTCGTTTATAAAAGACATTTAAACAACTGCAGCACGCCGTACTAGCTAGAAAGTCAGACGTTGTGTAGCACCAAAACAACACATTCAATGTGCTCGTAAAACAACCACCTTGTCTGAATATTCAGTATGAATATCCAAGTTATCAGCTAATGCTGCCAGCAAAGCGTCTACATCATTAGTATTAAAAAGACCTGATACTTTTAAACTAGCCAGACTGGTATCGCCAAGTACAATCTCTCTATCTGTATAACGGCTAACTTCATCGATAACGTGGAGTAGCGAGTCGCCTCTAAATACTAATTTACCCTCTCGCCACGATAGCTGACTTGCCATTTCATCCTGACTTACTGCTTCTATCTCTGACTTAGGCATCGATAACAAAGACTTTTGCCCCTTCGTCAGCACCATTGCTTGGGCGTTCTGATTTACCTTTGGGCGAGTGATAACTTTCTTGTCTTCTAATGAAAAGCTATTCACTTTCACAATTCCCTCAGTGACAAGCAGCTCTAAATCGCCTCGATGATATTGCACATTAAAAGCAGTGCCTACCGCTTCCATTACCTTGCCCGCTGCTAACACATTAAGTGGGCGCATGGGTTCTTTGGCAACATCAATATGAAGTTCACCCTGAATAAGCTGAATAACGCGCTTGGTATTAGTAAAGGCAATACTTACCTGCGAATTGGTGTTCAACCAAAGTGTACTGCCGTCTTCTAAGCTTATTGTTTTTTGCTCCCCGGCTTTGGTAGATGCCTGCAAACTGTAATTCGGCGTTGCCGCTTCAACAGATTCATTCTGATTGGGAAAGTAGGCTTGGAAATAATGTGAACCCTGCCAACTTAACAATCCAACCAACAATATCGAAGCCGCCATGGCAAGATAGCGCCTCCGCGGAGCATGGGCACTTTCGGGAGTATGGGGGACGATATCGCTAAGCTGACTAAGTACCGACATTTTGTCCCATAGAGTTACCATTTCCATAAAAGTAGTCCGATTAAACTCATTCTTTAACCATAGCGTTAATGCGGCTTTATCTTGTTCTGATAAACCTTCCTCAAGCTTAACCAACCAACGACTGGCTTCATCGAGCACATGTTCATCGGCAACCAAAGGCACCACGTTGTTGTCAGTGTCATGTTGCTGAAACTCTTTATTCATGTGAGTCTCTCTTTGGGGACGCGGTGTATTGATAAGCATTCGACTGGTCGTTGTTTACCGTCTGCCTACGCATAAAAAGGGTGCATCGCTTAATGCCTTCTGCAATGTGTTTTTCCACTGTTTTTTCACTTATTCCTAACTCTTTGGCAATCTCTTTAAGAGAGTAGCCATATACTTTTTTTAATACAAATGCACGTCGACATTGCGTAGGAAGCATACGAACCGCGTCGCAGAAATATTTAAATTCTTGCTGAGTGGCCGTGTTGTGACAGGTCTCATCTTCTATCCCGTTCACTGCACTTTCTAATGCAGTAGCGGCTTCAACGCTGTCGTCTACCATACGCGTATTAGAGCGTTTGAGGTGATCGTAGGCCAAATTTTTTGCTGTTTTAAATAAAAAAGCTTTCGGCTCTTTTATGTGGGCAGTAGTTTTAGCCTGGCATAACCGCACATACGTGTCTTGTAGAATATCATCTACTTCTTTAGGCGGCACAAGGCGAGACAACATTTTTGCCATGGAACTTCTTGCCGACATGTAGGCATTGTGTATTGCGGTTTCTACAGGCATAGAGTTAATTATTTATTATTCTTATTCACTAAGACGAGATACCGCGGATTTTCCCCCAACCTAAATGAAAACACTAATGAAATATAAAAGTTGTTAAAATCTTGTATATAATGCGAATTTGATTTACAACAACGTTGGCGTTTACGCGCATTCCAGATGAAAATAAAAAGTTACTAAGCGCACATGCCGGTTATTCAGAAACAAAAAAAATTGCCCATTCTATTGCCCTACAAGCTTCGCGCTGCAACGTTGGCGGTATGGGCATCTTCATTGTGTCTGTGCAGTATGCCTAACTCCTATGCGGATGTTCTCACTGAGCCGAAAGATGCTTTGCAGAAAGAGCAAACAGTCTATTTTAACATCCCACCATTAAGCGGCGATGAGGCACTTATCGCGTTTGCAAATCAAGCTGATCTGACGGTGGTATTTCCTTACAACAAAGTAAGGCACATTTCGGCTAATCAAGTGGTGGGTCACCATACACCCCAGCGCGCCATAGCGATGCTGCTTGCGGGGTCTTCATTACACGCCAATGTGATAAATAATAAACGTATTAAAATTTTACCTAAGCATAATGACACTGCTGACTCTACTATTTTTTCACGGTTGCTCAATGCCATTACTGCGCAAGATGAGTCACTCATTGCAGTACCCGATGAAGCAGGCCGCTTTGATATCGAATACATAGAGGTACGGGGCCTGCGAGCTCGCGCAGCGCAGTCGGCGGGCATTAAAAATGATGCTAATGTTATTATTGATACAATTCAGTCTGTAGAAATGGGAAAGTTTCCCGACCAGAATTTAGCAGAAGCGCTTCAGCGAGTGTCAGGGGTATCTATCGATAGGGCCGAGGGAGAGGGTCAGCTTGTTACGGTACGCGGTTTCGGCCCCGAATTTAATCGAGTACTGATTAACGGTAGGCCGCTGGCAACTGACAAGCTCGGCCGAGCATTTAGTTTTGATACCTTGGCCTCTGAAATCATCAATAGCGTAACGGTATACAAGCAGGCGCAAGCGGCTATGCAGTCTGGAGGCATTGGCGCAACTATCGATATTGAAACGGCAAAGCCTCTGTCTTTCAGAGGAATGCGGGCCGCTGGAAGTGTTAAAATGCAATACGATACTAATTCGGCCAATTTTGCTCCCTCAGCAACAGCCATGTTCAGCAATACGTATTTGAATAACCAGCTGGGTTTACTCGCCTCTTTTACCCACCATGAAAGAGATGCTCAGATAGAAGAAGCGCAGATAGACGGCTGGTTGGTGAATACCAACATCCCTTCTTCGGAATTGCCTGACGCCGTCCCCACCCTTTACGTACCAAGAAACTATGACCAACGGGTTCGGTTCGACAAACGAACTCGAACCGGCGCCGCACTGGTTTTACAGTATAGACCCTCGACTGATCTTGAACTCGCCATAGACTATTTAGGCTCTCAGTTCGATGTCGATACTGCCGCAACTTCAATGGGGCATTGGTTTACCTCGAGTAATTTAGAGAATGTAGTCTTAGATAACAACGGCAGTGCGGTGGCATTTTCGCAATCTAGCGGCCATGCAACTGACTTTCATGCTCGTACATTTAATCGCTCATCGAATGTTCAGAGCTTGGGCTTTAGTGTTGATTGGGCTATTCACGATGATGTTTTATTCAATGCCGACATTTCAACTTCAAACGCACGCGTGAATGATAAAAACGGAGAAGGAAATTCTCTATCCCTTATTGGCTTTCTTAATCAATCTAAATTTGACCATACTGAAGGGAATATTCTTCCAGCTATATCTGGTTTTGAGGGTGCCTTAGGACAAGAAGGAAGTGACTTTCTATCTCCCGAAAATGGTCGCTCACATGTCATGTTGCGCCGCGGGTGGGACATTGACGATAATATCGATCAGGGCCGAATGAATTTAACTTTTTTAGGCGATAATAGCTGGTTTAGTCAACTGAATACCGGCGTTGCGATTACCCAGCGCCATAAAACTAACGAGCGGCGGGATAATGAAGCCAATGCAAGGCATTGCACGTTTTGTGGCTATTTTGAAACGCCTGATATTCCAGATAGCTTTCAATCGGTTTTTAATGCCGGAGAAGGTTTTTTAGATTCAGTGAGCGGGCATCAAAATATTCCGCATCAATGGCTTCAACACAATGGTGCTGAGCTTTTTACTTTTTTAGAACGCAGCGCCGGTGTAAGCCTTGCTGCTGAAAAACGCGGAAGCTCATTCGCTGTTAAAGAGACTGTCTATGCCTCGTACGCACAATTAACAGTGGAGAAGGAGGTATCGCCTTGGTTTTTCGACTTTCAAGCGGGGCTTCGGGCCGAGTATACGCGCGTTAACGTCATTGGGGTTGATGAAAAGTTATCAGCCCTTGTTATTCTAGACCAAACCGAATTAGGTCAAGAATTTGGCCAATCAGTCGCAATACAAAGCGATTCAAGCTATATGAATTGGTTGCCAAGCGTCAGCCTCAAATTTAGCTGGCGCGATGAGTGGGTGCTTCGCGCCGCATACAACCACAGTTTAACGCGACCCACTCTTGAACAAATGTCTCCTGGAGTGACGTATACTACTACTCGCCAAGGAGGAGATTTACGCGCCAGTATTGGCAATCCCGAACTACTTCCTTTTGAAGCCCAAAATATTGATTTGGCGATAGAGCGCTATTATCAAGACAATAGTTACCTTTCACTGGGTCTATTCAAAATAGATGTGGATAACTTTATCGTTAGCGAAAGTAAACAAATTACTTTCAATGACGTTACCGACCCAAGTACGGGAAGAGATACAAACGCTCCCGATAGTAACGATGAACTCGCTTTTTTTACTGTCATCTCCCCCAACAATGGCAGGTCGGCCACGGTAGAAGGAGTCGAATTGAGTGTTCAACACTTTTTTGGTGAGTCAGGATGGGGCATGCAGGCAAATGCCAGTTATGTAAGAAGTAACGCCGAACTCGATACTGCTAACGTGCGCTCTACATTCGCACTAACCGGGCTGTCAGGAACCAAGAACGTAGTGGCTTTTTATGAGAAAGACGCGCTTCAATTGCGTGTAGCTTGGAATCATAGAGATGGATTTTTACAATCGCTGAATCAGTCCCAAAGCACCGAGCCTACCTTCGTAGCACCTTATCAGCAGTGGGATATGAGCGTTTCTTATCAAATTAGCCCCCACGTATCGCTATTTGCTGAAGGCATTAACCTAACGAATGAAACAGTGCACAAACGCGGGCGGTTTAGCAATCAACTGCTGTTAGTACAAGACTCGGGAACGAGGTATGCGCTAGGCATCAATGTCACCTATTAAGGCAGTATTTTTTCACCAGTTTTAGCAAACTAAGCATGCGTTAGCAGTCAATCGCCCCGTTTTGAGGCAGGTAGGTAGGGTAAGGTGATTAGGTATAAGCCCGCTATGCAGGACATTTGCAGGATAAACAATCGCACGATTAAACGCGGCATCCACCTGCCCTATTTTTTCAAATAGAGCGCTATCTTCGCCAATATACGCTTTAGGCGGTAAGCCTACGGTAGTCGCTTGCCGCTTAAGGATATTCATATATTGTTCATAGCTGGACGACGTTATTTGTTCTAGCTGCGTCTCCTTATGTCGGTAAAAAGCTGTACCGCCGAGTGGCGTACTAAACAAGTAGTGCACCAATGCCCATTCTTTCTCGGAGTGAGTATCGATATGAGGAATACACTGAATCGGTTTTAGTGCATTGGCGCTGAATGTAGCCATTGAAAATTGTGACATGCTTATTTTGGCACTTGACCATTTTGCAGCGTATTCAGTGGATTGACCCTGTAAATAGCGGCTAATATATAGAGGCAGAGAGTTAGTAACAAACTCAATATATGCTAGGGGGCTCTGATGACGTAAACCGGGATAATGGTCATCTTTTCGTGGCTGAAATTTTGAAAGTGACAGCTGTGAAAGCAGTGCATCGGGAGCAGGATAGCAGTTGTCTATTATAAAAATAGGTATATTGGTTTTACCCACGTTAATGTGGCTTACCTGAGGACTTCCCGCTCCTTCAGATGGGTGTGAATGGACTAACGTCGATTTAGTTTTCAAACCACGCATCACCTTGTTTAATGGCTTTATTTTTCTTGTCGATTAATGCATAGATCTGTGCGTTTGACGCAGCCAACGTATAAATAGTTTGCAGCCAGCCTTCGGTATGCAAGCGTGTAATAGCGTTTGCACTTAACGCCCCTAGTTTTTCCTCATCGACGGTATACAAACCAGTAATTGATGTGTTCGCCCCGTTCTCAAAGGTTATGTCAAGCGTGATGGGAGTAATGAGATTGAGTGACTGAAGCGTTTCAATAAACATCTGGTTTTGTGACTCACCATCTAAAAGTTGCGCTAGAATTTGCTGCTTCTCGGCTAAAAATGCAGTAGGCTCCCCGGTGTTATCAAATAAGGCGCTACCTTCACTTTCATTAACGGCGGCGTTATCCATGTCCACACATAAAACGTGATTAACAGTATCAGATTGCTGCTCACTGCCAATAAAGAATGGGAGTCGGTCAATTTGAGCAGGAACATACACGGCCTCCCACCTACCTTGCTGCCAGAAAAGATTTTCACCCTCTTCAAAACCTAATAGGGCTGATAAACCGAATTTTCCAGTGTCATCAAATTTTGTCAGTACAACGGGATAGTGAACGATGAGTTTATTTATCTCAGAAGTCACTATCGGCACCAGATGCTGATTGGCACCTTGAGTATGAGCATGCTCGGTAATTCGTAAATTAGCATGATGTTGATTGTTTATAGCCACCATATTCGTCATGGGCTCTCCTTACACGGCCTGCAAGCCAAATTGATTAATTTTGTTTATAAGTTCGCGATGTGCCGGTAATTTTTCTACCAGCATGCTGCGCACCTTTTGATTTTGAGCGAGTTGCTGTTTTGCAAAATGAATATCAACCCACTGTTGATGAGGTTGAAGCTGGGTCTTAAACCCCATGCCATAAAGCACATATTGATAACTCGCTGCAGGAAACACTTCATTATTGCTGGTGAAGTCAAGGTCTGAAGGCGGGTGGTACTGCCAGAGATCTAATAACTCATGCAATGATTCGGGTATTGAAGTGCTTTCGCGATTGTCCCGCCAGAATTCGCTGTCGTCCCGTTGACTTAAGCAGTAATGAAGTTTCAGAAAATCGATAATACGTTGCCAGCGATAACTAAACGTATCGTTAAAGCGCTTTGCGATTAGGTCCATTACTTGGCGGTTTGCTGGAAGTTGTTCTGCAATCATGGTAGCGGAAAGCTCTACGAGAACAAGCGCTGATGCTTCTAACGGCTCTAAAAAACCTGCAGATAGCCCTACAGCAACACAGTTATTCTGCCAAAAACATTTTCGATGACCGCTTTTTATAGTGATTTCTTTAGGCTTGAGCTGATTGAATAGGCCTTTGTTATCGAGGTTCACGTAACTCTCTAGACGCTCGTAAGCGTCGTCTTGGCTTTGATGTTTACTTGAATAAACATAGCCTACACCCCTTCGCGACTGTAAACCTATGTCCCATACCCAACCTGCATCTTGGGCTGTGGATATAGTATGGGAAGCAATAGGACTACTTTCCTGTTCATAAGGCACGTGAACAGCAATTGCTCGGTCGATAAAAAGGACATCGTCGCAGGGTATAAAAGGCACTTGGAAGTGCTCACCCAGAAGTTTAGATTTAAAGCCCGTGCAGTCAACGAAAAGGTCGCCCTCTATTGTAATAGCTTGCTGCGTGAGAAGGGATTTAATGTCACCGTTTTCATGACTAACAATATCGCTAACGTCGGCCAGTATATGTTTTACCCCCAACTTCTCTTGGCAGTGTTTAGTAAGAAACTGCGTAAACTTGCCAGCGTCCAGGTGGTATGCGTAATTTGCGGTGCCTGCAAATTCAGCATGCCGAATGCTCTTAGGCGCTAAGCCTGCTTCACATATGGCTTCTTGAAAACAAACGGCGTGAGAAAAAGACTCGCCTAAGTCATCTTGTGTTGTTTGCCAATAGGGTCCTAAATTACCCTTGCTAAACCCTTGTGGAAGCATTAGCGGGTGGTAGTAAAAATCGTCTTTCTTACCAGTACGCCACTGTGCAAACTTTGCGCCTTGCTTAAACGTGGCGTTGCACTCTTTGATAAAAGTGGTTTCGCTGATGCCCAGTTTTATGAGTGTAGAGCGCATTGTGGGCCAAGTACCTTCGCCAACCCCGATAATAGGCACATTCGGGCTTTCTACTAGCGTCACTTGAATACGCTCAGACGAAGCGCATTGATGTTCAGCAGCAATCCGACCTGCAGTCAACCAGCCGGCGCTACCGCCACCCACGACGACAATACGTGTTATTGGAAAATTTTTCACTTGCTATCCTACCTTAAAGTAGCGGCTACCAAACAATAGCCGCAACATGTGATGTATCGCTACGCGAAATTAAAAACTTCCGCGTAAACCGAGTGCCCAACGTCTGCCACTGTCCTCTACCAGTAACAAGTGATTAGAGAAGCGACCTCTTTTATGCACAAACTCTTCGGTTAAATTGATACCTTCAAAGAAAACTTCCATGTTGTCAGTCACTTTGTAACTACCGCTAACATCAAGCTGTTGATAAGATTCAACGATTGTAGGGCCATCACCCTGACCTTGTGTTAAAGACTGTACAAACTCATCACGCCAATTGTAAGCAAGGCGAATTTGATAACTGTCAGTCTCATAAAACGCAACCAAATTATATGAATCGCTTAGCCCAGTAAGTGCAAAAACTTGATCTAAATTAAATGGATCAAGCTCTGCGTCACTCTCAACAATAGTACCGTTGGCCAGCATACCAAAACCATTGTCGAAGGTGTGTTGCAGTGCTAATTCGAAACCATATACCGTAGCATCTTCACCATTATTTGGTAGCGAATTAGTGAATACTGCTTCTCCATCTGCGGCATCTGCAGCACTTGTGTCAGCGCCAGTGGATGGATCGGTAAGTGTCGAGCCATCAGCTAATGTGAATGTTTTATCTTCTTGGCTATTAACAATAAAGTTGGATACCAACTTTCTGAAGTACCCTACCGATGCATAACTTGCCTCGCCATAATAGTACTCCAATGAAAGATCTAGATTGTCTGACTGGAAGGGCTCCAAGCTCGGATTCCCACTTGTAGACGTTAAATCTCCACCTTGGCGGGTGGTTGTGATAACCGTAACCGGCGACATACTATTAAGCGTGGGACGAGTGAGTGTCGATGATGCGGCTAAACGTGCGATTAAATCGTCTGTTATTTCTAAGCGCACGCTAAAGTTGGGTAATAACACATCATAATCAGATTCTGCCGCAATACTCTGTGCATCACCGAAGCCCGCTAACATCTCTGTTTGATCGAGAATGGTTAAGCCGGTAATTGGCGCTTGTGTGCCATTTACCATGACGTCAGTAGATTCATATCGAAGACCTGCTGTGGCGCTCAGGTACATATCAGCGACTTCGCCTTCAAAGTCCATTTCTAGGTAAGTAGAGAGAATATCTTCTTCGACCTCAAAGCTATTGTTTCGGCGAACAGCATCAAAACTAATCGCTTCACCGTTCACATTTTGATAGTAGGTTTCTAGAAAGGCAAAATTTGCTTCGCCATCGTGAGCAAGCCATGAGGTAGGCATACGCCCGCTTCCACTTACGTCAGAAAGAAAGTCGCCTCCAGCATCAAACACATCTTGAGAGCCGGCGGGAATTTCCGGCAAATCTGGATAGCCACAATAAGTACAGTGAATTCCTACGCCTTCATTGTCCCATCGTGTCAGCGATTTCGTTTCTGTGCTGTATTGGCCACCAAAGCGAATTTTTGTCAGGCCACCACCGTCAGTAACATACTCACCGTCAAAACGTAACTGACTTACTTCGTCTTCTACTGCCCAACCCCTTCTTAACATAACATGAGCACGGCTATTGGCCTCATCAAGATGATTACTGACGCCGTCGGGGCCAAGTGCAGCGTTATAGATGGGAAAGCCATCTGGGCCAGATATAATAGCTCCATCGAGCTCTTGCTGGCCGCTGTATATATTTTGGTTGGGTGATGCAAACATACTCGCAACAGGCAAAATACCATCGTCTACTTGGAATCTTACGCGGTTTGCATATCCAATCAGTGAAAGCTGATCACCACCGCCATTATTGGCTTCACGTTCCGCACCTGAATGACTTAAATCAAACGCTAGATTAAGGTTATCAGAGTATTGGTAGTCAAAGTTTAAACCCACTGCATAGGTATCGGTAAGGCGATCAAAAGTTTTGGCGTGCATGTCAGTAGCCAGCCCCACTTCCTGATACAAATCTATAATGGTGCCATTCTCGTCCACTGTTGGACTGCGTCTATTTCCGTTTTCATCAAACAAGCTACCATCATCGCCGACGCCTTGAATATTAGGAGCGGTAAACCAATGACCATAGGAAGTAGCTTCAGATTCCACGTCGAAGTCTGAGTAAAGTGCATCAGCAGTGACAACTAACTTATCGTTTGGTGCATACTGCAGTACTAAATTAGCATTGGTCCGGGTACGTTCTTCAAACGTTACTTTATGGTCATAATTACGTGGAGAGAAAACATTACCTGCCCAACTTTCACCACTTCGTGTAACAGGGTTAGGCACACCTACATTTTCTAGCCACCCATCCATTTGAGCTTGGTTTAATCGGGTTTGACGTTCTTGATGAGAAACTGCAAGCAACACACCAAACGTTTCATCGTTGAAGGTATTGCTAATTAACCCAGAGAATTGCGGTGTTGTTTCTTCACTATTTTCGTCGTAGATCCCTTTTACAGAACCAGCCACTTTAAAACCATTTAACGCAAATGGGCGCGCCGTGTTGATGTTTATAGTTGAGCCGACTCCACCAGATTGCATAGTGGCAGTAGAGGTTTTGTAAACATCGAGGCTACTTACCAGATCAGATGCTATCGTGTCGAAACTGAACGCACGGGAATCATTTTCAGACGCAATTTGTCGACCATTTACTAGTACAGTATTGAACTGTGGGCCAAAACCACGCACGGTTATAAGTTGTCCTTCACCCCCAGAACGATCTATTGATACACCGGTGATTCGCTGAAGTGACTCAGCTAAGTTGGTATCGGGAAAGTCCCCTATATCTTCTGCACTAATCGCATCGACAACGCCGGAAGAGCTTCGTTTGACGTCCATCGATTTTGCTACTGATGAACGAATACCATTTACCTCAATCACTTCTACATTTTTGTCGGGTTGGATGTCTTGAGCATATGCACTAGTTGTATAAATAGCGGAGGCTAAAACTGCTGCAACTGAGCAAGCAAGCTTGGTTTTCCTATACATGATGTTGTGTGTCCTAATGTTCCGGTACTTTTTAAAGTACTGGCATTTATTTTTAATATTGTGGTGTGCACCCCACAAACGTTTATATATCAACAGTATTTGACTGCTAATCCATCAAGACGATACGAATTGTAAAATCCCCCATATTTATTTAACAAATATTAAACAAAGGAGTGGGTAGGTATTTTAGTCTAGGCCGCCGAGCTCTTTGCCAAGATAGCTAAAGCTTCACATGTTTAGGGTTTGTGTTTCGAGTTGCTTGAAAAGCAATTACTTTGATGTGGCCCTTTTAATTTCAATCTAGGGCAAACGAGTAGGATGGCAGCAATAGCGTTGAATGAGAAATTGTCGCTTACGTATGCGCTAAATGAAGATGCGCCAGTACCCTATTGGCGAGCAGAACTTAACGCTGCTCGCAAATGAAGTTGAATTTATAGATTGTCCAAGCCCCATTACGCAATTTCTGAGCGCTTGTTACATTCGAAATTTCTGATTTATACATTGGTAATATAAATTGAATTAACCTTGCATACTCTCCAATGTTTTACCTTTTGTTTCCTTGACCATCGTCACAACAAAGGCCACTGATAATAACGCGCATAGCGCATAAAATCCGTATGCGCTTGCCAAACCAATGCTTGTTAACATTATAGGGAAGGTCATAGTTATTAAGAAATTTGCTGTCCACTGTACGAACCCAGCTATCGCCAAACCGGAGCCTCGAATTTGATTTGGAAACATTTCTCCTAACATCACCCACATGATTGGACCCCATGAAAGATTAAAGAAAAATACATAAGCGTTGGCAGAAATTAAAGCCAACGTGCCATTACCACCTAAGATTAAATTGCCATTCTCTGCAACACCAGCATTAGCGAAAACCCATACGAGCGTTAACAAGTTGACAGTCATGCCCGCTGAACCAATGATCAAGAATGGCCGCCTTCCCAGTTTGTCGATAAGGCTAATCGTGATGACGCAGGCAATAATGCTAACAGCCCCAACAATAACGTTTATCATTAGAGAATCAGATTCCGAATAGCCTACCGCTTGCCACAATACGGCGCCGTAGTAAAACACCACATTAATACCAACTAGTTGCTGGAACATAGCGAGGCCAACTCCCACCCAAACAATGGTTCGGACTTTGCCACCGGACATAAGATCTGAGAGTTTTGGTTGATGATGAACGGCTGTCAGTGATTTCTCGATTTCATCTATGGTTTGTTTTGCTTGGTCTTCTCCATGAAGCTTGATGAGTGTGCCTTTTGCTTCTTTGTGCTTACCCTTTATCACTAAAAATCTCGGACTTTCAGGTATAACAAGCAAACAGACAAAAAAGATTACTGCTGGAACAAGTTCAACCCAAAACATCCAGCGCCACGTTTGATAATCTAACCATAAAACTTGTGTTGAGCCACCCGCTGCGTTGGCGAGGAAATAGTTGCTAATAAATGCGCTAAACAGGCCAAAAATTATTGCTATTTGTTGAATAGTGGCAAGGCTGCCACGCATACGAGCGGGTGCGATTTCAGCGATATAGGCCGGAGCCATAACCGACGCCGCACCAACAGCTAAACCACCGAGAATTCGGTAGAAAATGAACTCAGCTGAACTGTTCGCAATACCTGAACCCCATGCACTAATAACAAAAAATACAGAGGCGATGACTAATAAGCCTTTACGCCCCAGTAGATCAGCCAATGTGCCAGCAGCAAAGGCGCCAACTGCACAGCCTAGCAACATGCTTGCAACGTTAAAGCCTTGACCAATCGACTTTGCTTTAAAAGCCATTGTTAATCCATCGACGGTGCCATTTATCACACCACTGTCAAAACCAAACAAAAAGCCGCCGATAGTCGCCGCCATGCTGATAAGTACAATAAAAAGTAGATTTTCTTTTTGGGAGTTATTGTTCATTAATTAGTTTCACTTTTTGACGTCTGAAAATTTCGTAGTCGGCGTCACTCACGTGCATTTTTTCGATTAAGAAATGCTACTTTGGTAAAGCATTACCTATTAATATCAATAACCTTTGCAGAGTTTTAAGCTTTAGCGCCGTAAACACAGATAGAAGAGGCCTTAATTGCTACAATCAAACTAACAATTCCGTTTCCCCCTCTACCATGTTGTGTATGGGGGTGCTCCAGTGCTTATTTAAAATAATGGTTTTATATATTGTGGTGTGCCAACTACGACCAACTATAAATTAACAGCATTTTTGCCATTAATTTATGAAGACGAAATAAAATGTAAAATCCCCCACTTTTAATTAACAATTTAAAAACAAAAATAATAGCTATGCAGGTAGTTGTGCCATTAATAGTCTCTCTAAAGTTGCCGAGTATATTATGCAATAAATTTTGCAGCACGATACTCGGCAAGGCTATATTACGATTTAGGCTCTACCCCAGACATAGCAATGTCTACCGCACTTTTTCCCATAGTTTGATTACCAACATATTGTGGGTCGAACGCAGTACGAGTAAAAATACGGCGAACTAAAGGCTCGAAGTGCGACAGTGGCTTGGTGGGATAGTCTGGGTCGAAAGACGCCTGATCCCATTTCTCACAAAAATCTACGCACGACTGATACCACGGGTGGTCTTTTAAGTAGTCACGTTCATTTCTGTCGCCACCTAAATGATGGGCGTAATAGAAATTTTGAAACAAGCCGTGCTGATTAATGACCCACGTCACTTCAGGGCGCACGTAAGGACGTAAAATAGAGGCCGCAAACTGAGAGTGGTTGTGCGGCGCTAAATCATCGCCTAAATCGTGAATAAGGGCAGCAAGGATCATCTCATCATCTGCCCCGTCTTCTTCTGCCCGCGTCGCCGATTGCAACGAGTGCTCTAATCGCGACACCTGATAGCCAGAAAGCGTATGCTCTAATTGCGCTAGCGCCTTTAAAATTCTATCGGGCAGCCCTTTGGTAAACTCATCTTCGTGCTTATCAAGAAATTCGAACTCTTCTTTTGTGCCGTCTTTCATTTGTTTGAATACTACGGTTTCCATACAGCGCCCCCTATTGACCAATCATTTTTTGCTTTAACAACTTATAACGCCCTTTCGGTGCATCGTAATCGATATAAGCGCCGTGCAGGTGACGCAAACCTTTGTTTGGATCGAAGCCTGTTCTGCCGTGTAACACGCGGGTATTGTGAAACATTTGAAGCTGACCAGGCTGCAAACAGAATTTCCACTCAAACTCTGGCGAACTCAGTAGCTGACCCAAGCGCTTACGAGCATTGTGAAAAGTAATAAGGTCGTCATCGCTTAACAAGGGTAAATTGTCTAAACGCGGGCTGTAGGCAATGCCGGTTACTTTTCCGGTCGCATCAGATTCAATAATGGTGCGACGCTCAACCAAATCGACTTCACTATCGAAATGACGAAAACGCACCGGCACTTCGCTAAGCATTTTGTAGCCCTTTGGCTGCTCTTTCTTTAGCTGCTCTAATACAGATAAACTGTCCACCAGCGTTGATAAGCCCTCACCCGCCTGGTTTTGTAAGCAATGCAGTAACTGAATTCCTGGCATTGGGTCGCGATACGGGTTGTCGGTGTGCGGCCCAAGTGGCACAGAACGATACGCTAAGTCGCTTGAATTAGGGCGGGAATAAACTTCAAAAGATTTACCAAAATTGGTTTCCCTTACGTGGCCAAAAATCTCGGCAACCTCAATGGTGGCCTCAAGATTCTGCGGCACGTTATCAACAATGATAACGCCATAGGTAAGAAACTTTTCAATTCCTGCAATAAGCCCTTTATCTGAATGCAGCGAATGATAGTCCACATGAAAAACCGACTTATCGATATCACTTTTCCAAGGACGTGGGGCTGGAGCGCCATCAAGATGATCGAAATCGGCGTTGAACTCGCTGAGGTCGTACTCACCGCTGTACCCATCGCTGAAGGTTAAGCTGGCGCGCAGTTCACTTCTCTTTTCCACCCGTGTGAGTGCTAAATCGGTATCTAGCTGATGCGGATCGAACAGGCGATGTTTGGTTGTCTTATCCACGTTTTCTGTATCCTGACAACGTTCTCTTAGCCACAGCGCTGGTAATGAAATTTCTTGTCCATCTACCGATGCCAGTACGCGAGCTTGTTGTTCATCTATGCGGTAATTGAGTGTTTGCACCTGTTGCACTTTTGATTTTTCCTCTGTGAAATGTCAGGCTGCGAGTATCAAGCAAAATTACCTAGCAACACAGTAGCTATGACTTATAGGAAACATGCAAATTCATTATGAAGCAGCGCAACGAACCACCAACACTGAATAGCCTTATTGCGTTTGATGCTACCGTAAAGCACGGTTCGATGACCCTTGCTGCTGAAGAATTAGGCATAAGCCAGCCCCTGGTGTCGCAGCGAATACGTGCATTGGAAGAGGTACTTGGCGGTGTGTTAGTTAATAGGGAGCACAAACCTACGTCTCCCACCATGGCCGGCATGAAATACTATAATGAAATAGAAAAGGCCCTTGCCACTATTCAGCGAGCTACCGATAGCGCAAAAACTGACTTTAACGATTTTAGAACCAAAATTTCTATCAGCGCCTATTTTGGGTTTGCGTTTCATTGGTTAATGCCAAGGCTGCAGCGTTTACAGCAAGCCTTTCCCGATTACCTATTTGAAATTCAGCCAACAAACAGCTTATCTGATCTTCTCGCTTCACAAGCAGACATTGTTTTTCACTATTCAAGCTTGGCGGGTAAATATGAATACGAACATATGATGATTGAGGAGGAGGTTTTTCCGGTGTGCTCACCTGAGCTTGCCGACAAGCTGGGCCTTAAAGCTGGACAAAACCTGACTGATTTAAGCAATATACCTTTGCTTCACAAGGATGTTGACGACCCTCGCTGGCCTAATTGGAAAAGCTGGTCGAAGGGCGTAAAAATAAAGCCTTCCACCAACCCTATTGTGTTTCGTTATAACAATTTCCCATTAATTGTTGAGGCCGCTGTGGCTGGGCAAGGTTTATGCCTTGGTTGGAAAGGCTTAATCACTTCGTTTATCGAAGAGGGAAAGCTCATTCCACTTGGCCCTAGCTTAACGTCGCCAGGCCGTGGCTATACCATTTGCTCCAACTATCACTCCACTTTCGCCATAGGCAACGTTATTAAATGGCTGGTGAATGATGCCTAAGTTAACAAGCACTAATACTGTCGGTAATCGCTAACTCCGTTTCAATACGTTCAGCGAATTGTTCAATTACATCAGCATCACTTGAAATGAGCTCAATCCTTGTATCAGCAGCGCCCTCTAGTAGGCGCTCTTGGTAATCGCCATCCACAATATTAAAGCTGAATACGCCCTTGTCGGTATGAATGACCGCTTTTAGTCTTTCTGCATTTAATGCGCTAAAGGTTTGTTTGCAACGCTCGAAATTAAACTGCCGATTAGCGGAAGTCAGCCACCCTCTTGAGTGGTAGCCTTCGCCGCGATTTGCAATTTTTAACGTTCCTTCCGGCGGTGCCTGTAACGCTTTAGACGGGGATGCCTTATTAGCGTGGTGGTGCACTTTTTCACTGTTAAAGGTTTCCCTAAATAATGAGCGCTGTTTGAGAATACTGACGTCTACTTTTCCTTTTTCAGAATAAATAATGGGTGTAGACGTAACACCTAATTCACCTGCATAACCCTTTAACATATCTGAATAGTCGCTCTGGTATAAATCCGTCTTTGTAGCCACTATGGTATCTGCGATTTCTAGCTGCTCTTGAAAAGTAGGATGATTACGCCATACATTATTCTCAAGCTTTCTCGCATCAATTAATGTCAGTGTAGCCTGCACATTAAGCACATCTCGATAATGTTCCTGCATGAGGGTTTGCAGTACTTCCTTAGGATGACCTAACCCCGTCGGTTCAATCAGTAACCGGTGAGGTTTTGCTCTTGCGAGCAAAAAGTTAAGGGCAATTTGCATAGGTAAACCCGACGTGCAGCACATACAGCCACCAGGAACTTCTTTGATAAACACACTCGTGTTGGAATCGCCATCTGCCGTGGGTGCTAGCATTGCTCCATCGATACCCACTTCACCAAACTCATTAACCAGCACAGCCCATCGTTCATCAGCGGGTTTGTTCGCTAATAATTGCTGAATAAGAGTGGTTTTTCCGGCACCCAGCGCGCCTGTAATGATATTGGTAGGTATGTTTTTAAGCATGGTGTTAACTTGCCTTTATTTTTATTTATTACCACGACCCATACATAGGGTTTGGTAATAAAAACAACGTTTTATTGAGCTCAGTAAGCACAACATCAACGTCGGCATGCTCCTGTGTTACTTGCTTAAAGTCTTCGATGTTATCGCCAATTTGCATCACTATTTTGTGGCTTTTATTCCACGTAACCGTGCTATTGTTCGGTTTAAAACACTTGGCATTGCCCGAGGCAATGTGAGACCTGCGCAAGTCTTTGTCGTTAAGAAAAGATTCGTTATCAACGGCAGTAATATCAGCTTGAGAGCGACCTAAAAGACAGGCATTTTGTGCAGTGAGTGGCAAACCGTGCTCTAACAGATTGCGCCATGTGTGCTCATTGAGACTGGCGTCCCTATTGGTAATGAGCCCAATCTTTCCGCCTTCCCGCAACACTATTTCAATAAACGTTGCGGCTCCTGGTGTTAATGTGGCTTTTTCAGACTTAACCCAGTTAGCCCACCCTGCTTTGGAGTAGCTTTCTCCTGTGGTATCTAACCCTACCTGATAAGCACTGTTATCTAATACGGTTTCATCAATATCCATTACCACAACCCAAGGCTCTGCAGGCTTTTCCATCTGCATTATTGCCTTTTCGGCTAACTGGTAGGTTCCCCGCGCAATGGTTTGATATTCCTTAGACATAGTTTGCCATTTAACGGAATTAGAAAGAGGAAGGTCACCCTTGTTAAGGGTTACATCCTGTGTCGCTATTGATAAAGAACGGTCACTGTCACTAACAGGTTGGCTTTCACCCGCAATACCGTTTTTAGCTGCCGAGGTACAGCCAGCACTTAATCCAACGGCGATAAACGCGACAGTCAGTTTTGTTAGTAAATAGCGCATGGTTGTATATTCCTTTTTTCACTTGCTAGGCATAGCGTTATTGAGTTCAGTACCACTATACCTAGCATGTACTAAATAAGACGATTAATCGTGGTCGTGTTCGTCTTCTTCAATACCTACCCACACGATACCTGATGGCACCACATCTAGCTCTGTATCAGATTCTATTTCCAACGTGTCTATATTGATATGCAAAACGTGCTGAGCAATAGGGTCTGCGACAAACAGTAGATGATCATTTTGTGCCATGGTCATGGAAAAGTTCGTGCCTTGTGGCATGCTGCTTACATCGTCTTCAGCAATCTGTAGCTGCCCTTCAAATTCAAACTCTACCTCGCCGTCATGCATGTGTAGCTCATACTTTGATACATAACCTGCGTCGTCAAGAATAACCAGGGCTTCCCCATCGTACGAAAAGGCATATGAAAGTGGGCTAGCGTCAGCCTCACTTTGCCAATCTACTACTTCCATTTCATTGCTTGATGGGTTGATACTTACTAGTACTAGCTCTCCCGTGGCACGTGAACTGGCCACACCAAGAAACAATTCTGCTTCTTTATGCCCGTATACAGACCCAACTCTGAGTCCGTCTAGCTCAGGAATATTATCAACTTTAACAGACTCAAAATCGTCATCGTGGGCGTGCGCAATAATAACCCCGTCAGCGCAACCAAATACAAAGAAGGTTTCGTTTTGTGCTGCACCGTGTAAGTCAGGACAAGCTTGCTCGAGTGTTTGCTCTAGCTCATACTCGCCATCGTGCAGATGATAGACGCCAATTTGATCGGGCAATATTTTTGTATTTGAAGTACTTTCACTATCGTCTCTGCGAATAGTAGAAAGCAGAATGTCGTCATGAGCCTTTGCAACTCCATGCATGTTGACGCTGTAATCTAGTGTCGGTATCGCGTCACTCTCAGACGTAATATCCCCGTCATTTAGTACGTGAACTGACGCGGGAACTCCCGCCTCACTGTCGCCATCGTAAAAAACCGTCATCTGCCCATCAAATGAACCTACATGAGTTGGTCGGCTTCCCGTTAGCACAAAATCACTCATTACCGGGGCTTGCTCGTAGTCATGCAAATGCTCCACATGATCTTCTCGCCATAGCCCACCGTCGATAAACTCTACTACGTCATTATTACGAGACGATACCACCACATATCGTGAGTTAGCTGATGAATACATGCTGCTGCCATCGTACGTTAAGCTAAACGTATCAAGCTGCATGCCGTCGTCTAAATCAACAATTGTTATCGCCATATCAGACATTACGGCCAAGCGCCCAGCACTTTCTATTAAAAAGTCATCTTCTGGTGCTGCGCCTTCGCCACCATCTGAGTCGTCTGGCGCTTCTACAATTGGATCCCGTTCGATAATAAGTGTTTCTGCATCGCCACCGCACCCAGTAAGTAATGCGCTTAATATTGCAATGCTGAGAGCACTGAGTTTTTTGTTTGAATTCATTTTTCGTTCCTTACTAAAAATTGGTTTTAAATTAGAAATAGCCCTGTATGCCAACGGTCAAGTTTCGACCTGGACGAGGTGCTATATCTTTTAAAAATGAGGTATGAACACGGGCTTCGGTATCCGTTAAGTTTTCGCCGCGGAAAAAGAGAGAGGTATCTTGATCGAAAATGGCTAAATCGTAGGTCACGTGTAGATCTACCAGCGTGTAGCCGTCGGTATCCGTCTCGAAATCGGCGATACGGTCTTGAGATTGGAAGCGTGTAATATCAAGATGCGCACTAAGCGCTTCATTTTCATAGCTAAGCTGCGTGCCAAAACGAAGGGGTGGCGTTCTTGGCAAATCCCCGCCATTTTCCAAGCGTGCTCGCACAAAATCACCAAATGCAGATGCTTTAAATGAATCGGTTACCTGCCAAGCTATTTGCGCCTCAAAACCATGTAAGATCACGTCATCAGTTTGAAATAGGAACACGGGCAGTTCGCCAGAATGGTCATCTTCTGACTCTGAAGCATGCATCTCGTGAGCGTGCCCCTCATGTTCATCTGTGTGGTCGTGGTTATGGCCATCGTCGGCAAACAAACCTGTATTAATTTGATAGTAATAGTTATCAATCTGGTTATAGAAGAGGTTGGCAATAAAGCTGACATCGCCTTGGGTTTTTCTGAATGTCAGATCAATATTGTTTGCGGTTTCCAAATCAATAACGTCGTCGGTCAGGGTAATTTCCGACTCGCCATTATGCTGTTCAAGTGCAAAGAGGGCACCCACTTCATACGTTCGCGTACCGATATGCGGGCCAAAGGACAACAATTCAGACGCAGAAGGTGCACGCTGAGAACGAGAAACCGAAAGGCCTACATTATATCCAGGCGTAAAGTCCCATACGATACCGGCTGATAAACTCATGGGAGTAAACTCATGATCGGCATAAAAAGCACGGGTTATGTCGGCGTCGCTGTGTCCATGGTCGTCATGGTCGTGAGCATCATGGTCATGATCGTGGCTGTCTTCATCACCGCTATGGTCATCATGTCCATGAGCGTCAATGGTGGGAAGTAATACTTGGTCAGCATTTAACGTAACCCGTTCAATACGCCCACCAAATTGCAGCAGTACATCACCAAAATGGCGTTCTTCTAGTAACGACAGTGCTAGCATTTCTGTTTCTGATGGCGGCGTGAAAGCTTCACTTCCCTGCGCCTCTACATCACTTGCCTTGTAATGAATGCTAAGGCCACCGTTGAAACCTGCAAAAGTTTGATGCATTAAATCTAGGCGTAGCTCGTAGGTTTCATTTTTAAACGTTGTACCGGCTATGCCCGCTTCAATTTCTGCGTGTTCATAATCGGTATACCCAGCGCGCATGTTCACCTTACTGAGAATTGAGTCTTCGAACGTAAGCTCGCTCAATAATTGAATTTTGGTTTGTTCTAAATCAGCAAACACGTCGCCATGCTCAGACTCGCCGCCATGGTCGTGCTCGTCGTCATGATTGTGCTCGTCGTCGTGATCATCATGTTCTTCTTCACCATGACTATGACCGGGAATACCGTATTCACGATTAAACTTTTCAACCGATATACCAACATATCCGTTGTCTAACAAATAACTTGTACCCAATGTGAAGCCTGAAGACTCTTCGGAACTGTTGGCAACGGTATTCGCGCTGTCGTGTTCTTCGTCATGATCTTCATCATGGTCGTCATGCTCTAATTCTGGATTGACTGGTACTTCATAATCATTGGCATCTCTGAAGAAGCCATCGGCATAAAACGCCACATTACCAGTGCCTGTGGTGGCGTTGAAACTGGCTAAGTTTTGATCGTCAACGCTGCTATGCTGCACTAACCACTCGCCTTGAGTGTCGGTGCTAGTTGGAACGCGTTTGTCTACTACATTGACCACACCGCCAATGGCACCACTGCCATAGAACAGCGTTGCTGGACCACGCAGCACCTCAATTTGCTGAGCCGTTGATGCCTCTGAAGCAACAGAGTGGTCTGGGCCAACCCGTGATACATCACTTACATCTAACCCATTTTGCGCAATTAAGACACGGGGGCCACTGAGGCCTCGAATAATCGGAGTACTCGCTACTTTTGCGTGAAAATTAGTGTGAACTCCTGGTAGTTGCTCTAGCGTGTCTCCTAGCGTTGCAGCTTGCTCTCTACGAAGCGAATCTCCGCCTAAAACATTTACCGGTATTGCCGACTCCATAGACGATAAATGGATGGGCGAAGCATACACGTCGATAACTTCAATAGGGCTTCGCTCAAGGACAAACGATACCTCAGTACTGTCGTCGCTGCTTACTGTTATGTCTTTGTGGAGGTGAGCGTAATCAGATGCTCGAATATGTAATTCTTTTACGCCTTTGCTCGCATCTTCGATGACAAACTTGCCATTTTCATCGGTGGTCACTTCTAAACCAGAACCTTCTAATTCGATAAGCGCTCCAGCTACGGGCAAACCTTTTTTGTTAGTCACTTGACCTTGAATAGTTTGAGCAGTAGCTGTCGCGCACAGACTTGAACAGACTATCAAAGCAACCTTGGATAACTTTCTCATCCACTCCCTCTCTGAGTTGATATGTTATACTATAACACTTGTTAATTTTCAGTAATGTTATATTATATCAATTACATCGGCAACGCCTTATTCACAAAAACCACCTTGCGAGGTAACGATGATCTTTAAGCGCCTTTATTTACTGTTGTTCATCTGTGCTTCCGGACAATCTTTAGCAAATGTCCACGTTCACGGAGCAGGTTCGCTGTTTATCGCTCAGGATAACAATGTGTGGCTTTTTCACTACGAGCTTCCCGCAGCGGATGTTTTCGGGTTCGAGCATCAACCTGAAAACGATAAGCAGCGCGACATCGTCCTATCTCGTAAGCACTTGCTTAATGATGCAAAGCACTTAATACAAGTACCAGCGGGTTGCAGTATTCAAGCTCATGATGTGAACTTTCCGTTTGATGATGAAGGTCACAATGACCATAGCGCAGGTCACGACAGCCATCATAACTCATCAAATGAGCACGGCGAAGCACATGAGCACGGCGAGGCCCATGAGCACAGCGAAGCTCACGAGGAAAAAAAGGCGCCAGAGCACAACGATGTTGAAATAGCAGTAACGCTTAAGTGCAAACCGGATATTTCAAATATCACGCTGACTCTGTTTGATCATATTCCTAGCATAAACAGTCTTAACGTTGTCTGGGCTACTAATGTAGGGCAAGGCAGTCAAACTGCGACCATAAAAACGGCGACAGTGAGGATATGATGACAGTAGCCAAGCGCACGCCAAAATATGTGGCGAAAGCCAGAAGCTTGATTGAAAGTAGCGCAAATAAACCCACGGTTAAACGGTGCAATGTCCTTGCCGTTCTGCTGTCAACAACAAAGCCGTTATCAGCTTATGAACTCACTGATCGGTATAACAAACGATATACCGAGAGCATTATTGCAGCCTCTGTTTACCGTATTCTTGATTGGTTGACGCAAGCGGGTGTTGCGTATCGATTAAATATTCTGAATAAATTTATTGCTTGTCAGCAGAGGCCAAGCACGCAGCAACTCTCTATTTTTATCGTGTGCAAAAACTGTCAAAAAACGATTCAAAAGCGCGCACCAAACACGCTGGTACACCCTATTTATGAACGAGTATCGGAGGCGAATTACTGCGATATTTTGCCACATATCGAGCTAACAGGGGTGTGCGAGCAATGCGCGCACATTTCACATCAAAAGGAGAACGTCATTGAATAATGCTGCAATCAAATTAGCAGATAAGTCAGCGGTTACCATTTCAGGGTTGTGCCTTTTGCACTGCCTGCTGCCACCGTTATTGGCAATATTTACACCCTATCTAACAGGACTTGCATTGTTTGAAGACGAAGCCTTACACGTGTGGCTATTAGTGTGTGTTACTCCCATTAGTTTAATCGCGATTTTTTGGGGGTTTACTAAACACAGGCGTCTTAACACCCTACTGTTCGCCGTTTCTGGGCTGGCACTTTTGCTTGTGGCAGCGACTGTAGGCCATGACCACTTTGGGCACGAGGGCGAGATTGCAATGACAGTGCTTGGTTCTATTTTATTGGTGGTAGGTCATTTGTTTAATCTGAAGCACCATAAAGCCGTTGAAGTCTCACAATCGTAATACTCTGCCTTGGAGAATATAATGAAGTTACAAGTCGTTGGAGACAAACTGGCCATTGGACTATCGGCAATTTGCGTAGTGCATTGCCTGGTGCTCCCTGTATTTTTAACGCTATTTCCATCAGTACTCTTTACGTTCTTTTCAGATGAGCAATTTCATCAGGCTATTTTGTATTTCATTTTGCCACCTAGCATCCTTGTACTTGGTCTTGGCTTTCGCCATCATCGAAACATACCAGTGCTTTTCACGGGCATTGTCGGGCTATTTATTTTGGTGTCTACGGCGACTTTAGGTCACGATTTGCTGGGGGAATGGGGAGAGATTAGTCTTACTGTATTAGGTTCGTCAGTGATTGCCGCTGCTCACTTTTTTAATGCAAAGCTACGACATTTACCGTCTGAAACAAAAAAACGGTGAACAGTACAGTCTCAAAAAAATGTCTTCTGTCCTACTATTAACGCGAATGACTTCTAAACGTATCGGATTGGCCGGTAAACGTGCTTATCGACGCTGTGTTTAGCACATAAGCCGACGTGCCGGCTACATCTTCATACAATGCGGTGGTTAATTTACCTTTAAGCGTGTAAGCCTGATTGATGTCAAAGGTATTAAACCCGGGCTCAAGCTGAACATAAATCATTTGATTTGGTGGCGGCGGCGGATAATGTATGCAAGCACCAAAATAAGGGACTACGAATAATCGCTTTACGTCTTTGTTTGGGTAAAAGTCGATAGGCACTAGAAAGCCAGAAATGGATATGTGCTGCCCTGCTAACTCTTCAACCGTGTTCATCGACACTAATGCCTGTCGATACTGCGGATCGCTAGCCGACTCTATTGAATTAAGTAGTTGAGCCGTTATGTCATTTACCGTTTTTGCTTCCTTCACCTGATATTTTTCTAGCAATTTTTTCTCTTGTTCTGGAAGCAGCACTTCCCACGGTGTCAGGGAGAAATGAATGTCTTCCTCATACCAATCAACAGCGTTTTTGTACACAACATCAGAGGGCGTCACCAGTGCAATGACACGTTTATAGTGTGTGGCAACCAAATGCCCGCCGAGTAGCCCAGCAGTAATGACGAACAGCCACAGAAAAAGACGAGAATAGTTAAAAGAGGATGGCATTACCGACTTCAATGGTTAATTGGCGTTAATCACTATGTTTTGCTGAGCAAAATAGGGATAACCTTCCTCGTTAGCAGAGACGTTTACCGCAATGGTATGCTCCCCCATCTCGGCGGCATTGAACTCTAACGATATGTTGCCGCGAAGACGGTCAAGAGTCACCGAACTGGGGCTTACAATATTAATCCCCTCGCTTGCAACAAATTCAACAATAACGCTACGAAAACGCAGTGGGGCAGTGTATTGAATATCGAGGGTAGTTTGATCCCCCTGATTAACCTCCCTTTTTTCATCAAGGGTAAGGACAAGCATTTCCTCACTATCACTACTGTATACGCTGTTAGAAAAATTCATATGGCCATAAAGCCCAAACCCAGGTTGACCGTGCAAGTCGCAAGCAAGTGCAGACACAGAAAACAAACAAACCATGGTAAATAGTATATGTTTCATCATTGCTTTACCTAATAAGGTAGATACCGAGTAAGACTGAGATCGTATACCGATGTCCCCATTTCACTCGATGTTTTCTTAATATCGATTTCCCCTTCAAACCACATTGGAATAGACAGGTCTTCAACATCTATTCCTGCTGGCCAACGACCGTGGATTATTTGATTGGGAGGCGGTGGTGGTAAATGTAAGCAAGCACCGAAATAGGGAACAATAAAAAATTCTGTCACCTGTTGTTGGGCGTTGTTTTTAAGCGGCACAATAAAACCAGGAATACGAATTTTACGACCATCGAACTCGGTAATTACACGCTCTGATTTAAGCGCTTCATTAAAGCGTTTGGTTTTAGCGTCGTCTTGACTCTTCTCAGCCAATGTTTCCATGTTGTCATTTTCACTGCCATCTTCGATGCCAAGTAAAAACTCAGGAGGGTCTAGCAATATTGCCAAATCATCTCTTGGTATTAAATCAGTCCACTCAATTTCTTCAAATACATCTTCTGACGCAATCGCAGTAGATAAAAATAGGTTGGCCAGCAGGACTGATAATATAATTGCGCTAACGAAATATTTCACAATTGACTGTCTTTTTGTAATCACAGCTTGAATGTTAAATACGTTATAACATAACATTGAGGATAGGTTCAATTTTCGTTTTTGATACGTTTTATGCAGTTAACAACACCATCGCCCTCACCTAGCTCTTCAAATGCCGTTGATGTGGCTGATGTTGTTTACCGCTATCCATCTCGTCAATCGGCGTTTCTATGCGATCGCTGGTCTTTGCCAAAAGGCCAGCATACTTTTTTACACGGCAACTCTGGCAGTGGAAAATCGACATTGTTAAGTTTGTTATCGGGTATTGCCCAACCTCAACACGGCACGATAACGCTGAACAATACGCAGCTGAATACGCTAACGCCAAAACAGCAAGACAGCTATCGCGCTCGACATATAGGGATAGTTTTTCAACAGTTCAATCTCATTCCTTATTTAACGGTACGACAAAACGTTGAATTAGCGTCTTACTTTGCCAAACGCTCAGTCGATATTACCGACCAACTTTTAGTGATGTTAGCGAGCTTACAGCTACCTGAAGCTATTTTGTCAAAAACAGTGTCACAGTTAAGTGTTGGCCAACAACAGCGTGTGGCTATCATGCGCGCGTTAATTAATTCACCCCAGTTATTGTTAATTGACGAGCCCACATCAGCGCTCGACGCAAACGCACGGGACGGCTTTATGCAAATGCTGATGTCTGCTTCACAGTCCTTTGAGTCAACAATGATTTTTGTTAGTCACGACCCCTCTCTTCGACAATTTTTTAAGCACCATCTCGCCGTCACAGACATCTGTCGTTGGGGTGAAGAAGGCTTGTCATGCTAAGAACCGTTGCGTGGCAAAGCCTCAAGAGTCGTAAAAAAACCGTAGTATTGACGTTTCTGTCTTTGCTAGTAAGCATCACAGTATTAATTGCCGTTGAGCATATCCGCTTTGAAGCTAAGCGCAGTTTTAATCGTTCAATTTCAGGCACCGATCTTATCGTTGGCGCGCCAAGCGGCGAGCTAAACTTGTTACTGTATTCAGTGTTTAGATTAGGAAGCCCTACTAATAATATTCAGCTTAGTAGTTACAACATGCTTAAAGAGCATAAAAGCATAGCCTGGACTATACCCATTTCGCTTGGCGATTCGCATCGCGGTTTCAGAGTAATGGGAACCAGCAGCGAGTATTTTACGCATTATCGTTTTGGTGAGGAAGATTCACTTAAGTTTACACACGGTCAACCATTTGAAAGTCTGTTCGATGTCGTTATTGGCTCTGAAGTTGCCCAATCGCTGGGTTATTCGCTAGGCGATAGCATTGTGATTTCTCATGGCATTGGTTCCACGAGTTTTAAAAATCATGAGCACGCACCTTTTGCCATTCGCGGCATTTTAACACCAACGGGAACACCAGTTGATAAAACTGTCCATGTTAGTCTGGCCGCAATAGAGGCTATTCACCTGCCCCCATCTCAACTTGAGCAAATTGTGGAGCAAGGGCGAACTGATCTTCTCACCCCGTCTACTATTACCGCGGTTTTAGTTGGACTAGAAAATCGATTTGCTACTTTTACACTACAGCGCCAGCTCAATAATTTTAAAGATGACCGTTTAATGGCTGTGCTACCCGGGGTAGCAATGACCCAGTTGTGGCAGCTTATGGGCAATATCGAAAACCTATTAAGAGTCACCGCCTTCCTTGTACTTCTATCATCCCTATTTGGTCTATCGACGATGTTAATTGCATCTATGAATGAAAGACGGTTAGAAATTGCGGTGTTAAGAACGTTAGGTGCATCACCTGCAATCATTTTTCAGCTTATTGTTTATGAAGCAATTTTGATTGGTGGACTCGCATTTGGCGCAGCTTGTGCGTTGGTTTCAGTCTCTCTTGCTACTCTCTCAGACTGGCTTATTCAACATTACGGCCTGTTTTTAAGCGCCAATATATTCTCTTTAGACGTGGCTATATTAGGTGTATGTGTTTTTGTAGCCATTGTACTTGCAGCCCTTGCCCCAGCCATTGAAGCTTACAAAAATGCCCTTAATACCCAACTTTCACCCAGTTAACTAGTAGGGTAACTGTAACGATGTTTTGGCCGACAACCACAGAATTATTCTATCGGCATACAAACTGAATTCACCCTGTGATAATCAGGCTTTTTCTTTTTGAGAATCATATTGCAAAACGAGAAACGCAAGGTAGAGCGCCACTTTGCCAGAAAAGCCTAAGGCACTGAAATTATTTGCTTTATTATTGTGGCATGGATATCGCTATCTCATGTGAAATTTACCGTTTAGATGAAAAATTCATATGACCTTGCGTTCAAAAATATCTATTTTAGCTTTCGTTGCCCTATTAAGCAGTGCCACCAATGCGGCAGTCATACTCACACTTGAATCGCCAACACTGGCATTAACCTCGGCAAGCCAAAACACGCTACTTGAAGACTTTGACACCGTAGCTAGCAGCGCATTTTTAAATGCGTATACCACGGCGTTTGGCACCTACTCCACAACGTCCGGTGGTGTGTCTGTTAATAATGCGAATATGTGGGGCGGTGCAGGTGGAAACGGCAAATATCTTTATGTACCAGGCGGCGGTAGTAGTTTAACCCTCACTTTTAAACAACCTGTAGGCTACTTCGGGTTTTGGTGGAGCGCAGGTGATGATCGCAATAAGCTTTCTATAGAGACCAGCAAGCAAACTCTTGATTTTACCACCTCTGATATTCTCAGCTCGCCTGCGTTGTCATCTCTTCACTTTGGCAATCCATTTTGGCTAAACCCTGCATCACCGGCTCAATATGCTGCTAGCTGGCAACCCTTTGCGTTTGTGAATTTATTTGCTGATTCTCAAGTAGACGCGATGAAATCTATCACGTTCTACGGCAGTAACTTTGAAACCGATAATCATACGGTTAATGCGAGTATTCTCGGCCAAACGGGTTTGACGGTGTCAACGTTAGGCGTTACAACGGTGCCAGCCCCATCAACCATGAGTATAGGTTTGCTGTCTTTGGCTTTATTTGCCTTTCGCAAAAAGGCGATAACGCTTAAGTCAAAATACCTACAAGAAAATGTTTAATTTATAGGTGTTGCACTTCAGCTAATTCCGCTGGACTATTTATATTGGCAAATTCTTGTTCATCGCCTCTGTATTTTGCGGCGCTAGCACTAACCGCATGTATAACATTGCGTACCGACGGCGAAGGCTTTTGCACAACGAGTTCACTCAGTTTAGTTGAGTTACTTGCCGAGATGGGCACAACCAGCGGTAGGTAGTATTGCGCATAAAAATAGGCGCGCTCATGTTGTTGAGATAGTTGGATAAGCGTAGTTAGGGTGTTGGGTTGTAAAAAAGGCATATCGAGGGGAATGAATAAAGCATACCCCTTTACATCGTTGCGTTTCGTTTGATAGTCATCACTCTCAATACATAGCGAATACGACTTCATTATGAGTTCGCAAATGGCCCGTCCGGGCCCTAACCCTTCAGCGCTTTCATGAACATCAGCAAAACGACCACCTACTACAACATGGTGGTGTACCTGCGTCTGGCTCATTACATCGCGAGCAGTGTGCAACATGCTACGCCCGGCAACGCTGACCGTTGCCTTGTCTGTGCCCATTCTCGAAGAACGTCCACCAGCCAAAATAAAGCCAAGGCATTGCTGCGCCTGCGATATAGCTAATTTTTTGTCATCCGTTACCGGTGGCATAGCGAATACGCATCCTTAAAACTTAGTTGAAACCCACACCCAAACTCGGTCGGTATCTACGCTAAAGTCATCTGCTGAATAGCTGGCGTATTTAACACCAAGGTTAAATTTTTCGGCCACTTTGGTCGTGTATAACAGGTTTATTTCACTGCCTAAATCATCAATTGCTACAGATGCTTCATCGGCATCGAACTGATGGTAAATGGCGGTCCATTTCCCTCCTGCAAACTTAGCTGAAATAGTCGCCGACAGGTCTTTTAACCCTTGCGCAGGTGTACCTAAGAATTGATCTGACCAACCGTTGAATTTATGCAAAGTGGCTAAGGGCGTGGCAAACCCATAGTTACCCTCATCAGAACCTAGTACTTCATAGCCTAGCTTTGCGGTTATGCCTGACACTACTGCACCGGCTTCTAACAATAGATAGTTGGCATCGAAGTCGTTAGTTGCATTTTCAGCGCTTTGCGTAGCAACTTCTGCGGTATATAGCCATTTAGCAGAATCGGTTGCATACGAGCCCGCATAACGAATACCGTAGGTATCTAATGCATTGTCGGTATCGTTATCTATTTCAAGTAAATACGCATAGGCGGTTAATTTACCTATGTTGTTGCTGTAGCTAACATTAAGAAAATGGTCCTTTGAATCAAAGTCTGCGGCTTCTGCAAAGATACGATTTCGCTGATTAACATAAGCATAGAAAGCGTTAATGTTATCGCTCACTTTATAGTTAACAGATATACCATCGAAGGTTTGACGGTCTTGACGCCAGGCCACGCTGCCAATAAATCTATGCGTATCAAGCGCGATAACCTGCCGCCCTGCTTTTACTTTGATGTTGTCACTTCTGTATTGAATATAGGCTTGATCAAGCTCGGTGGTTTCGGGGTCTGCAATCACAGAATATTCACCAACATTATAACCTGTTGGACCGACGGTATAGTCACCCTGCCCGAGTACTATTCTGCTGTCTTCCATTTCCACTTTAAACGAGAAGCCGTTGTACTCTCCCGATTCAATACCAGCAAAAGTACGCAACGTTAATGCATTGGCGTCACTTAGCGCATTATCTTGAGACGCACCCTCATAACGTAAGTAAAAGTCTGCACTTGCTTTGATGTCTGACAGCGCTTCATACCAGTCTGCCGCATGAGCAATTGGCGCTAACGCCATTGCAATTCCAATGGAGAGTACCGCCTGATTACCTATTTTTGCTGCAATTTTCATAGTGAATTCCTAAATTGAGTGTGAGAAAACCTGACCCGGCCTCAAAGAGTCGAGCTAACTTATTGTTTTTATTATTTGTTGCTATTAAGTGCTATGCAGCGTCGCTATTTTTTGCTGCGTTCTTTTGCTTTGTTTTTTTGTAATTTGAAACTGGCTCAACTTTTTTTTGCTTTTCATACAAAAAGGTAAGTACCTCATGCCGGTAATGGTTGTATTCTGGATTGTCCGCCAGTGCTAAACGGTCTCGAGGGCGAGGTAGATTTACCTCAAGAACTTCGCCAATAGTGGCCGACGGCCCATTTGTCATCATCACGATACGGTCAGAAAGCAACACGGCTTCATCCACATCATGCGTGATCATGATAACCGTGTTACCAAGTTCGGCATGAATATCCATTAATGAGTCTTGTAAGTGCGCCCGGGTAAGTGCATCTAGCGCGCCGAAGGGCTCGTCCATCAGCAATACTTTTGGCTCCATGGCTAGGGCACGAGCAATGCCCACCCGCTGTTTCATGCCTCCCGAAATTTCTGACGGAAGCTTATCAAGCGCGTGAGTCATATGAACTAGCTCAAGGTTATGCAAAATCCAATCGCGGATCTCTTTTTTTGATTTACCCTTCTGCGTTTGTTTAACCGCGAGTTCCACGTTTTTATACACAGATAGCCACGGCAGCAGCGAATGATTTTGAAACACAACAGCACGTTCTGGCCCAGGCTCTTTTACCTCGCTGCCATCTAAAATAACGCCGCCATTCGTAGCCTGATGTAGGCCTGCAACAATGTTTAATACTGTTGACTTGCCGCATCCCGAATGACCGATTAGAGAAATAAACTCGCCTTTTCTTATTTTCAGATTTACATCGGTCAGTGCGGTAAACGGTCCTTTAGGAGTGGGGAAATCAATACCCACTTGCGATAGCTCTAAATGTTTGTTTTGCATAATTTATTCCTCTTCTAAGCGTTGCTAACTTATCGCAACACCGCGTTTTTATCCCAGCTTGCGAAGCGCTGAACGGCTAACATCAAACGATCGAGCATGAAACCAATAATACCGATGGTAATAACTGCCACCATAATTCTGGCTAACGATTCAGAACTACCATTTTGAAATTCATCCCACACAAACTTACCCAACCCAGGGTTTTGAGCCAGCATTTCAGCAGCGATCAGCACCATCCAGCCAATGCCTAGTGACAAGCGCAAGCCCGTAAATATCATTGGAATAGAAGCTGGCAGCACAATTTTTTGTACATGCTTTAAAGGCGTTAATCGCAAAACTTTGCTCACGTTAACTAAGTCTGCATCGATATTTGAAACACCTACTGCCGTATTCACCAACGTTGGCCATAAGCAGCACAAAGACACGGTAACTGCCGAGGTGATAAACGATTTCGAAAACACGGGGTCGTTGCTGACATAAAGGGCACTAACTACCATTGTTACCAACGGTAACCAGGCCAAGGGAGAAACTGGTTTAAATATTTGAATAAGCGGATTCATCGCAGCGTAAGCAGATTTACTGAGGCCGCACAAAATACCTGCCGGCACCGCTATAATGCTAGCAATAAAAAAGCCCACCATGACCGTGTATAAGCTAGTCCAAATTTGATCGAAAAACGTGGGCGCGCCAGTAAACTCGCGAATTTTAGGCACGTAGCTTTCATCTTGCGCTACGCGCTGGGCATTTCGCACCTCTTGACGTTCGTAAAAGGCCGCGGCTTTATCTCGCTGCGCATTGTGCTCGTTCACCAGCACAATACTCTGCTCCCATACCTGTGCCGGCCCTGGAAATTGCCCTAGCGACGTATCAATAGATTTTGAAACGCCATTCCACACGGCTAAAAATAATAGAATACCGACGAGTGGCATGAGCAATTTAGGTAGCATTGAAACAAGGCTCGTTATCCTGCTTTTCCCGTCTAGCTGGCCAATTTGGCTTACCGCCTGTACCGATTTACTCATGATTATGTCTCTATATGCCTAGTTCGACACGGTTAAAGTACCGTGTCGCCTTTAAGTCCAATTGAAAATTGCTCGAGATAACCGTTTGGCTTTGTTCCGTCAAACGTTACATTGTCGATAAATTCAGTTTGCGGCGGTTTAAAACCAGTCTCAGAAGCAAAGTCGGGGAAGTCTGACGCTTTGGCTAGTCCATCCTTGATAAGTGCTTGTGCAGCCTTGGTGTAAATATCAGGGCGATAGACATTTTTGGCAGTGTCTAAATACCAATTGTCAGATTTAGGCTCAGAAATTTGGCCCCAACGACGCATTTGTGTGAGGTACCAAATAGCATCGCTGTAGTAGGGGTAGGTGGCGTTGTGACGGAAAAATACGTTGAAGTCAGGTATATCGCGCTTATCGCCTTTTTCGTATTCGAAAGTGCCAGTCATACTGTTGGCAATAACCTCTTCATCGGCGCCTACATAGCTGCTTTTCGCGAGCATTTTTACGGCTTCAGGACGGTTGGCATTATTGTTGGCATCAAGCCACATAGCAGCACGAATCATCGCTTTTACCACACGAATGTGCGTGTTTGGGTTTTCTTCAGCCCACTGACTGCTCACACCGAATACTTTTTCTGGGTTGTTTTTCCAAATTTCATAATCGGTGATCACCGGTACACCAATGTCTTTAAATACCGCCTGCTGGTTCCAAGGTTCACCTACGCAGTAACCGTTAATGGTGCCAGCTTCCATTGTGGCAGGCATTTGAGGTGGTGGCGTTACAGATAGCAATGCTTGGGCATCGATTTGACCTGAGGTATCCCCTTTGTGCGGTGCGTAATACCCTGGATGAACGCCCCCTGCGGCTAGCCAATAGCGAAGTTCATAGTTATGCGTAGAAACCGGAAACACCATGCCCATTTTAAATGGTTTACCCGCTTCTTTATAATTGTCTACAACAGGTTTTAGATAATCAGCTTTGATAGGGTGAACAGGCTTCCCATCTTCATGAGGAATAGCCTTTTTCATCTCGGCCCATACATCGTTTGACACAGTAATGCCGTTGCCGTTTAAGTCCATGCTAAATGCAGTAACAATATGCGACTGCGTACCATAACCAATGGTGGCACCTAGTGGTTGCCCGGCTAACATATGCGCACCATCAAGCTGTCCGTCTATCACTCTGTCTAGCAGAACCTTCCAGTTTGCTTGCGCTTCCAATGTGACATACAGGCCTTCGTCTTCGAAGTATCCTTTCTCGTACGCTACTGCCAGTGGCGCCATATCGGTTAGCTTAATAAATCCAAATTTAAGTTCTTCTTTTTCTGGCCATCCAAGTTCTTGCGCGCTGACTGCAGTAACAGAGGTCAACAGCGATACTGAAAATAATGCAGCGACTAGAGAGAGTGAGCCAGCTGGGTTTCTACGTTTCTTATTTGCAATGATTGATAACATTTACTTTCCTTTAGCCAAAAAAAAACCCACCCGCTATGGATAACCGTGTTATCAATAGCGGGTAGGCTTCGTTGCCGAATGTTTTGTTACTATGACGAAGTAGCAAAACACTAAATTTTGTTTGAAAGCTCGTTTTAATAAAAACACGTACTGTGGTTGAGCTTTCTGTGTATGACAAAGGTGAATCAAACACCCTCAACAACACGACTTACCTTATACTATTCACGTTTAGTGCCAAAAAAATAAAGCTCTATTTTTCATACCCTTAGCTTAATAACTTCTTTTTACACTTGTTGATATGACTGAATGTAGTGCATTTGCTGCACAATAATCATACATTACTATTGTATTCTCAACGCCAGGTGATGGGGCTTCGAGCTAACAATACCTCTACTACTTTACTGCGCTCTCGTTCATTAACTCTGCCGACACATATTGTCGCGCCGTTACCACCTCACCAATAATTACCAGTGCAGGACCCGCAACTACCGCATCAAGAACTCGTTGATAAATAGTGGCTATTGTACCGGTGACCACTTGCTGCTCAGGGCAACACGCATTTTCTATTACAGCGACAGGCATTGCACTATCTATACCTTCGTTGATAAGCTTTTCAGATAGCTGCTGCAACCGCTTAAGCCCCATGTAAATAACGGTTGTTTCATGTTTTGCACTGCTGGCAATAGCGGCCCAATCGGCCTGTTTTTCTGGGTTTTGAAATTGCGCGGTCATAAATTTTACCGACTGAGCAAATCGTCTATCGGTAAGGGGAATACCCGTATAGGCAGAGGCGCCAGAGGCCGCCGTAATGCCAGGCACAATGGCAAACTTGATACCCGCATTGTGAAGCGCTGTTGTTTCTTCACTCGTACGCGCAAAAATGGCAGGGTCGCCGCCTTTAAGTCGCACTACTCGCTTGCCTTCAAGGCCAAGTTCAACCAATCGCTGGCAAATCATAGCTTGCGGCATGCTGTGTTTACCGCACCGCTTACCCACAAACTCTTTACTGATATGCCGCGGTATACAGTCTAATACTGACTGGCTAACCAACCAATCAAACAATACCACATCGGCAGTTTGTAAAAGGCGGTGCGCTTTAAGGGTTAAAAGCTCGGCGTCACCGGGTCCGGCACCAACGATAAACACCTCGCCCTCGGCCATATTTTTTCTACCATTTCGCGTACTAGGTGGCGTAGTCGAGTCAATACGTGTATCGCGGTTAACAAACGCGTTTTGAATACGAAATAGGGCGCTATGTAAAGCACCAGAGAAAGCATGTAATCGAGCGTTCATAATAGGGTTTCCTCTGTCACCGACGTTTTTGTCGGAGTGTCATCATTGTTGGATACAGATAACGTGCTGGCTTTGTTGTTAGCAGAAAGTAATGACACCAACTCTGTTTTACATGAACCACAGTTAGTTCCACATTTAAGTTCAGCACCTAAGCCGCTAACACTGTTATTGCCTTGCTCAATGGCTGTAGTAATGGTTTTTTCTCGCACGCTAAAACAACTGCATACAATCTTACCTAACATAAAGGCTTCGTCGGGCTGCTGGTGTAATAAGCTGTTTATTTGTGCCTGAGTAAGCGCATGGTCGCTGTGAAATAAATTTTCTAGCCACTCGGTAGGAATAGATACCGACGTTGTATTGAGCATGATACTCAACACCATTTTTCCTTTCCGTGTGGCGACTAAAGTGCTTTGCTTTTCGCATTGAAAGGTATACCACTGGGTATGCTGTGGCAGCAGCGGCATCATCTTATTTAATAACGGCATTGGAGAGATAATGTCGGCAATTTGGGTATACGCTTTACTGCCTGAGGTGGTATCGAGCCAGTAAAAACATGACGTTTTTATAACATCAACCAAAGCGCTTTCACCAAAAAGGATACCCGTTGTGGCAGCGTTAAACAAAGTAGCGCTGACCGCGCCGTGCTTCAACTCAGGCTGACCTGATAGTGCATCGTTTGCCCCGTTAAGAAGTGCACCCACTTTGCAATGCGACCCCCACGTGGCCGACCAGTGAAAAGGAGCGAACAACTCGCCAACTCGCTGCCTATCATCCAGCTTGGCAGGTAATATTACCTTGATACTGTCACTGCAAGCCGCGTGAAGTTCAACGAGCGAACCTTCGCTAATACCTTTTAGTTTTGCGTCATCTGGATGAATACTTAGCCAGGGCCGATCGATATGTTTAAGTAAACGTGACGCGTTGCCAGTGCGCGTCATGGTGTGCCACTGATCGCGTACCCGCCCTGTATTAAGAATATAAGGGTACTGCGTGCTGGTTTGTTGTTCGGGTTTTTGAGGCGTTATTGCCATAAAACGGGCTTTGCCGTCTTTGGTGTAATACTCACCATTTGAAAATAATCGCTCGCGGCCTATGCGATGTGCCGATTCAAGGGGCCATTGCTGAGGCCGCAACGCGTCATACTCAGCTGCCGTCAAATTGGAAAGCGGGCCTAAATCAAGCGCACGACTACCATTATTATTCGCAGAGGTTAACGCGCAGTGCTCGTTAAAAATTTGCTGCGGATGATGGTAATTAAAGGCATCGTTAAACCCCATGGCACGGGCTACCATACTGATGATTTGCCAGTCGTGTTTTGCCTCGCCAACAGGGGCTAGTAAGCCGCGCTGCCTTGAGATGCGTCGCTCAGAATTAGTAACGGTGCCGTTTTTTTCAGACCATCCTGTAGTGGGCAATACAATATCAGCAAAGCGCAGCGTATCATTTTTAGCCGCAGTCTCAGACACAATCACTAATTCACAATTGAGCAGTGCTTTTTCAACTAGTGCTCTATTTGGCATGCTTGCTACGGGGTTGGTTGCCATTATCCACAAGCATTTAAGCTTGCCATCGGCAGCAGCCTGAAACATATCAACTGCCTTTAAGCCCGGCTTTGTCACTAAATTTGGCGCCTGCCAAAACGAACTTACCGTGTTGTGGTGCTCAGGGTTCTCAATATCCATATGCGCCGCCAGCATAGTAGATAAACCACCGACTTCTCGCCCGCCCATTGCGTTGGGTTGGCCGGTAATTGAAAACGGACCACACCCCTCTCGTCCTATTTTTCCGCTGGCTAAGTGGCAGTTGATAATCGCGTTTCCTTTATCTACACCAGTAGTTGACTGATTAATACCCATCGAAAAGAAACTGATGACTCGCGGCAATTTAGCAAACCAACTAAACAGGGTTTTTAAGTGCTTCTGTGGTACATCGCATGCGTCAGAAACCTTTGCCAGCGACCACTGTGACGCAGCATCTAGTGCATCATCAAAGCCTTTTGTAGATGCTTCAATGAATGGCTTATCTAAGGCGTTATTGTCTGCTAAGTAATGTAGCAAACCGCAAAATAAGGCGCTGTCGGAGCCTGGCCGAAGAGCTATATGTAGGTCGGCTAGCGTGTTGCTGTCGGTGCGACGAGGGTCGATGATGACCACCTTCATTGCAGGGTTTCTAAGCTTAGCGCGCTCAATGCGCTGATAAAGTACAGGGTGTGTCCACGCCGCATTACTGCCTATCAAAATCAGTAAGTCAGTATGCTCTAGATCGTCGTAGTTGCAGGGCACAATATCTTCACCAAAGGCGCGCTTATAGGCCACCACCGCCGATGACATACATAGTCTCGAATTTGTGTCGATATTCGCCGTGCCAATAAAGCCTTTCATCAGCTTATTGGCCACGTAGTAATCTTCTGTCAGCAACTGCCCCGATCCATACAACCCAATAGCATCGGGCCCGTGCTGCTCAATAATCTGCCTTAAACGCCCAGCAATCTCGTTGGTTGCCGTGTCCCATGTAGCTACTTGACCAAAAACAAGAGGTTGAGTTAAGCGTTTGTGCTTATCAAGGGTTTCTAATAAGTGGGTACCCTTAATACACAGTCGGCCGTAATTCGCAGGGTGTTCAGGGCTTCCCGTAAGTTGGCTTAACTGCCCTTGCATACCACCACGCTGAATAACATCGACACCACATCCAACGCCACAATATGGACACGTAGTTTGCAGCAACCTGTCGTCTTGGCAAGCGTGGTTGGGTAAAGTAGCTGTTGGTGTTGTAGTCATAATTAATCTAATTCGCTAAAGTGCTATAACGTCGCGATAAAAACACGGTTTTGTTCAACCCGTACTTCATATGATTGTATGCTGACATCATCTCGTTCTAAGCATTGGCCCGTGGCAAGTACGTAATGCTCTTTGTACAGTGGCGATGCCACTACAATATTGCCCTGTAAAGTGCCCACAATACCGCGATACAAAACATTAGCTTGCCCAATCGGGTCCCAATTACTAACACCAAAATATTGGGTATTTCCCTCAATCTGAATTTTAAAAAGAGCTATTTGCTTACCCTCAAGCAGCACGCACACCCCACTATTTGTGACAAGATCGTCGGTATGACACACATCGTTCCACGTTGTTAATACCTCAGCCTGAGCCTGCATAAATTTCTCCTAAATGATGTCTACTGGAATGGCTTGTTGACCTACGTATTTTTCGGCGCTGGTGGCAGGACGAATTTGATCTCTTTCGGTAACAAACTGAATGTTTGAGTCGGTTTCGTCGCTGTTTACAAACTGGCGGAACCGTTTAAGCGCCTCAGGCGATTCAATGGTGGTTTTCCATTCGCACTGATAGCTGTCGGTAATGTGTTGCATTTGAGCCTCAAGGTCGTCACAAATACCAAGCGAATCGTCGATAACCACCGACTTGAGGTAGTCCAACCCACCTTCGAGGTTCTCCATCCACACCGATGTGCGTTGCAGGCGGTCGGCCGTTTTTGTGTAAAACATTAGTACGCGGTCGATGTATTTCACCAGTGTTGCATCATCTAAATCGGTAGCGAATAAGTCGGCATGGCGTGGCTTCATCCCTCCATTACCGCAAACGTAAAGGTTCCAACCGTTTTCCGTTGCTATAATGCCAATGTCCTTTCCTTGAGCCTCCGCGCATTCCCGCGTACAGCCCGACACACCAAATTTTATTTTATGTGGTGCGCGTAGGCCCTTATAGCGGTTTTCCAAGTCGATAGCTTGGCCAACAGAGTCTTGTACACCAAACCTACACCACGTGCTGCCCACACAGGATTTAACCGTACGCAACGACTTCGCATAGGCATGTCCGGTCTCAAAACCACCAGCCACTAGTTTTTGCCAAATTGCAGGGAGCTGCTCTACGCGTGCGCCAAATAAGTCAACGCGCTGACCGCCCGTTATTTTAGTGTAGAGGTTGTATTCTTTTGCAACTTCGCCCAGCAAAATCAGTTTATCTGGGGTAATTTCACCACCCGCTACCCGCGGCACAACAGAGTAAGTACCGTCTTTCTGCATGTTGCCAAGATACGTATCGTTGGTGTCTTGTAGTGGCTGATGAGCCTGGCGAAGGATATAGTCATTCCATACCGACGCAAATATTGAAGCAGCGGCCGGTTTACAAATTTCGCAGCCTAACCCTTTACCGTGCTTTTCAAGCAGTGCATCAAACGTCTCAATATTTTCTACTTGAATAAGATGATAGAGCTCTTGGCGAGTGTGATTGAAATGTTCGCAAATGGCTTTAGATACTTCTACGCCCCGTTTCTCTAGTTCAGCATCGACAACGTTTTTAAGTAATGCCGAACACCCTCCACAGCCTGTACTGGCTTTTGTGCACGATTTTATATCGCCTAAAGAGCAACTACCGCCTTCTATAGCCTCAACAATATCGCCTTTAGATACGTTGTGACATGAACAAATAGTGGCGCTGTCGCCAAGAGCATCGGCCCCTAACAAGGGCTTGTCTCCTGAGGACGGTAATATAAGCGCCTCTGGCGCATCGGGCAGCGCAATGTTGTTTAGCGCATATTGCAACAAGGTATCGTAATCGCTGGTATCGCCGATAAGCACCGCGCCCAATACCTGTGCTTTAGCTTCATCGACAACAAGCTTTTTATACACGCCTGCAGGTTGGTCGTGGTAGGTGTATACCAACGCCCCTGAGGTATTGCCATGAGCATCACCAATAGACCCCACTTCAACGCCCATTAGTTTAAGCTTGGTACTCATGTCCGCACCTGCAAATTCGCCTTCATTGTTGGTCAAACTGGCAACGGCGGCGCGAGCCATGGCGTATCCTGGCGCTACTAACCCGTAAATACGCTTTTCCCACAATGCACATTCACCAATAGCATATATATTAGGATCGGAGGTTTTACATTGATTATCGATAACAATACCGCCGCGTTCACCTACGGCTAATTCAAATTCACGGGCTAGCTGATCACTAGGTCGAATACCGGCGGAAAATAACACCATATCGGTTTCAAGGTGTGAACCATCAGAAAACTTCATTCGGTAGCGGCACTGCTCACCAGCCTCAATAATCTCAGTGGCTTTTTGTGTGTGTACTTGTACGCCGAGCGCTTCAATTTTATCTTTTAGTAGCGAGCCCCCCATTGCATCAAGCTGCACCGCCATTAGTTGAGGTGCAAATTCAACCACATGCGTTTCTAATCCTGCTGATTTAAGCGCATTGGCTGCTTCAAGCCCCAGTAAGCCGCCTCCCACCACTACGCCTATTTTACTTTGTGCGGCAGAGGCACTAATAGACTCAAGATCTTCAATGGTGCGATACACCAAGCAATGCTCTTGCTCGTTGCCGGGGATAGGAGGCACGAAAGGATAAGAGCCTGTCGCTAACACCAGTTTATCGTAGGGGTAGACAGTACCGTCTTTAGTGGTGACGACTTGATGAGTACGATCAATATCCGTTACCCACGCACCGGTAACGGCATTTACTCCCCACTGTTTATATGTTTTTTCGTCGGTAAGCGCTAAATCGGCTGCGGTTTTACCCGTAAAGTAGGACGATAGGTAAACGCGATCGTAAGCTAAACGGCCCTCTCCACTTAACACGGTAATATGGTAGTCAGCTTTGCTGTTTATAAGTTGCTCAACAAAGTGATGGCCAACCATACCATTGCCAATTATCACGATGCGTTGTTGCTGCTGTGAGGAAAGCGTCATCTCGTTCACCTTTATTTTAAGCAAAAAAAAACCCACAACCATTCCTGGTTGTGGGCTTCGTTGCCTGATTAAGTACATTGTTAAATATGTTGCTACTCGATGATACACAGGTACCTAGTCGAGACTATGTAAATAATAATACAAGTATAGTGCCAATGCTTTTCATCGCTATATTACAAAGACTTAGCAAAATAACGTTGGCATAAACCCGTTGATATCGCACCACGAATAAGCAAAGAAGACAGTTTATGGTGCATACCTTTGATACTGAGCGCCGTTTCTCAAACAGGGTTCGGGTTACGTAAAATGAACAACAAGCATAGCAAGGAGTAATACCAGCAATACGCCAGATATGGTTTTCCATGCCCGCACTGGATGCTGCTCCATCAGTGGCAAGCTTTTGCGGTAAGACGGATTAGGATGATTTAAGTCGTACAGAAATTCAGACAAGCTCGGATAGCGTTTCGACGCTTTAGGATGACAAGCCCGTTTCAGCGTTTCATCAATCCACATGGGAACGGCGATGTTTCGTTGTAGCAAGCTGATATAACGCAATTTAAGTAAACCTGCGTAGTTGCTTTTCTTGGCAACGTTACTGTTGTAGGGATACTCGCCACTGAGTAAAAAGTATAGGACCACTGCTAAAGAAAACTGATCTGAGCTTTCATCGGGCCATAGCCCAACAAAGTATTCCGGAGCGGTGAACAATAGATCGCCAGGAATGGCAAGCTGCACATCACTATGCGAAAAATGATAACCCGCTATGCTCGCGGCACCAAAGTCGACCAGTGTGACTTTACCGTTTTCATCAACCATGATGTTATCTGGTTTAATATCTTGATGAAGCACGTCTTTCCGATGCAGCGCCGTTAGGCCGCTAACAATTTGCGTACTCCAGTCTCGAATTTTAGTAAGAGGAACACTACCAATGTCGTTTCGGTATTGGCGTAAACTAATTCCAGGTGTGTACGCCATGGCAATATAAAAGTAATGTCGTGTAAAGGGGCACTTGTAGGTTTTAAGAACATTGTCATGCTGTACGCGTGCGGCAATCCACTCCTCTTTCACCATTTCATCTAAAAAGCTTTCGTTATCGTGCATCGACTTTGCAGGAATTTTTAACACCGCTTGATGATTATGGAGCTTATGCTTAGCAAGAAAAACCAGACTGCGCTCACTGGCATACAACTGCCGCTGTATTATCCAAT
The DNA here is from genome assembly GCF_027257845.1 of Alteromonas sp. BMJM2. GTDB lineage: Bacteria > Pseudomonadota > Gammaproteobacteria > Enterobacterales > Alteromonadaceae > Alteromonas. Next base: position 324,519 of record NZ_JAPVOT010000003.1, read on the forward strand.
CGTCTATTACATCAATCGACTTGGGTGTATCTAAAAAAGGAAGAAAGCCATTTGAGGTGTAAGTTGCTTGCTCTTCTTTGGCAATGGACACTACGTCAAGCAGCGCTACCGTGACGTTATCTTCACACTCTGCATTCAATGCTGCTTGCGCTATTTGCTGCGCCCCCAAATCTGAACTAGATGTATTATGTTGATGTATTGCGTACCATGTTTTTGGCGACAAGGTATCCGCTATGCCATCTGTCATTAATACAAACATATCGTTAGGCGCTAGCGTTAGGGTGGCAATATCAACGGTTAAGTTAGGCCGAATACCCAGTGCATTACTTAAATAAGTATTTTTACCCTCGCCGGTTTCTCGATGTTGTCGGGTACAAAGCGTTACTTCACCGCGGTGGACGTGATAAATGCTGCTGTCACCGCAGTGCAGTATTACCGCAGACTGCCCTTTCAAAACAACTGCACTAAATGTACAAACATACCCTTTATCGAGGTTTTCAAAATAAGGGCTTTGTTGATTTTTTATGTAAAGCTCGATGTTTATACTACGTAATACATGTTGTGCCGCCCTCGACAAAGACCACACGTTACTCGTTAACGCGAATTCACGTACAAACGATTCAACAGCAAGGTTGCTTGCATACTGACTCACCTGACTGCTACTTATTCCGTCAGATACAATGGCGATAGCATCAAAATTTGAAGATGGCGAAAAATCGGGCACCACTACACAGTGGTGGTCCTGATTAATCGGTTTGGTGCCTTTGTTCGAAAAGGCACCGTGTCGAAGGGTGATCACGGTTTATACTTTGTCATTCACTTTTGCTGCAAGCACTGTTTTGTTGCTAGCACCGGTAGCGATAATGCGTTTAGGCGCGGTACGCACATGTGTCGAATAAATAGTTAAACCAGTAAACGCTAAGCCTCCCACTAAATTACCGAGTGCGGTAGGAATTTCATTCCAAATAAAGTAATCCATCACTGAGAACTCGCCACCCATAATTAAGCCGAACGGAAACAAAAACATGTTAACCACCGAATGCTCAAACCCCATGAAGAAGAACAGCATGATAGGCATCCACATTGCCAACACTTTACCGCTTACGTGAGTAGATATCATTGCGCCAACAACACCAAGCGATACCATCCAGTTACACAACATGCCGCGAATAAAAATAGAAAACCAGCCAGCAACGCCGTGCTCTGCATACCCTAACGTTCTGGCTTCACCGATACCCGCCACCTTTGCAGCTATAGCACCGCCATCAATGTTATAGCCCATGGTGAAAACAAACGACATCATAAATGCCACGCTCAGCGCGCCTGCAAAATTCCCTAAAAACACTAAGCCCCAATTGCGGAGAATTTGTGGCCATGTTACGCCCGGTCGCTTTGCCAGCCAAGCCAGCGGAGTAAGCACAAAGACACCCGTAAGCAAGTCAAACCCCATGAGATACAACATACAAAAACCTACAGGGAAGAGTATTGCACCAATTAAAAACACCCCTGTTTGAACCGCTATAGTTATTGCAAACACAGCGGCCAACGCCAAAATGGCACCCGCCATAAAAGCGCGAATGAGTGTGTCGCGAGTAGACATGTATATCTTGGATTCGCCTGCATCAACCATCTTGGTTGCAAATTCAGAAGGAAGTAAATACGCCATTTTGGACCACCTAATCTATTGAAATTAATTCTTTAGAAACATTCTTTACCTACATTTCAGGCACAAAAAAGCGCCCGCCCTTATTTCCTAAAAAATAAGTTGCGGACGCCTTTATCCGAATATTGTTCTTAAACAACCTGCATTGTTCACCATAGTGGTAACAATATTAATGCCAATGTTAACGCGCAAACCTTTAAATGAAATTCTTATGTATAACAGATAATTACTCAACGGTAAGAATGAGCTTACTTAATTTAAGCGTCTCTTTTGCACCTATCTCGAGAAAAAGCGCACTAATTTGGAGCATAAGGTAGCGCTATACCTGTGATTGCTTTACTGAACCCGACACTGTTTTTACTTTACGTTGTCAATAGTGGCGCCTAGGTACTGATATAGGGCATTTCGATGTGGAGCCTTAGCAATTTGATTGAAAGGAACAACATTTGCTTATCCTAAGTATCTCTTTTCTGGATACTTCACGATGGGTCATCATAGCGATATCACTAAGCGATTCTTTTTATTAGCCAAGCATCAAGAAATACAGTCACTGCGACACTTGTCATCAAATTGCAAAATAGTGAAAGCGGTAACGGAGATGATTCATCAACTGCAGCGAGAGCGTGGTATGAGCAATGTTTTCTTATGCTCACAAGGTGAGCGTTTTGCAACCCAAAGGTCGCAACAAGAAATGGCTAGCGAGATGAGTGAAGATACACTTCGAAGCTTGCTTAACGCTTTATACCTGTCTAATTCTGATAATGGACTTACCATGCGATTGGTAACTACCATTACATTTGCGCTGCAAGGTATGGACAATCTTAAGGATTTGCGTAGCAAAGTGGCATTACAACAACTGACACCTACCGAATCAACTAATGCATTTTGCCGCCTAATTGCTGCTTTGATTGATGTAATTTTTGAAGCCGCTGACGTTGCTAACGACCCTGCTATCACCCGCCTTCTAGTCGCGTTATTTAACTTTATTCAAGGTAAAGAGTATGCTGGACAAGAGCGTGCTTGTGGGGCAATTGGATTCTCTTCCAGTCATTTCAAGCAATCTTTATGCGATCGAATAACAGCACTGACAGACTCGCAAGATCACTCGTTTGAGACGTTTACTAAATTTGCCGATGCCACTGAACTCTCTATGTGGCAGCAACAATTAGAAAGTGACCACGCCGAACATCTTAATCGACTACGTAAAATGATTTGCGAGCTTGGTGAGAATGACACCTGCACTGCTGAGCTTAGCGAAATTTGGTATGACATCGCCACGTTGCGAATTGACGCGATGCAAGACATAGAAGAACACATTACCGATAGGCTGGTAGAAAAAGCCACACTAAGAATTGCCCAAGCCGAAGAGGAGCTGCGTAACAACGAACTGCTGATTGCCGCTTTAAATAGCAGCCCTTCAATGAGCGATACACCCGTTTCGATGATTTACGATAAAACCGTTAAAGGTCTCTCTATGGCAGGCACTCATAGTGATTCAGGAATTACCTCAACATCACTCTCTGCACACAAGTCGTTTTATGACTTAATTCGCCAGCAAGCGCAGCACATTCAAGATATTGCGAACGAATTAAATGGGGCCAAACAAGCCCTTAATGATCAAAAAGCCATTGATAGAGTAAAGTTGCTATTAATGCAGCAAGGGAAGCTTAGCGAAAGCCAAGCATACAAAAAGCTGCAGTCTGCGGCCATGGACCAAAATATACGAATAGCGGAGTTAGCCCAGCGTATGCTAGACAACCTACGTTAACTTAGTACTCTTCGATGTTAGTTGATACACAACAACTCTCTTTTAATACCGAGTTAGAAGAGTTGGATATCACGCTCTTTTGCAGCATGAAAACACCTGTAATCACCAGATATATCCCGAATGTGCGTTTTAGCATATTGGGATTTCAATTATGCGCGAGTTTCGCACCTAATGGAGCGATAAGCACAGACACAGCGCTAATAGCAACCCAACCTATGGCATTGACGTAGCCTAAGGACCCCAGCGGTAAGCTAGCTTTGTTCCAGTCGATAATAATAAGAAGATATAAAAGCGAGGAAGCAAAAAAATGAATTGAGTCCAGCGGACCCAATTCATCAAGTGGGAGAGTAAATTTTCAATTTAATTTAATTAAATGCAATAAAACGCTCACATTGGATCTAATGTGAGTAGCACTCTTTTTTCGCCTTTTGCAACAGGACATGAACGATGCACGGCTCCTAACGACTCATGCCAAGCCTCACCTTTTAGCATACCTACCTCGAACGCATTCATTGTTTGAATGTCGTTGTGTTTGTAGTACATACCAAAATTCGTTTGCGATACATGCTGCTGACTTTCAGCAAAAGGCGTTGGGCGCAATTGCTCTAGCGGAAGCCACTGAGTTCCAACACCAAGATAGGTGTTAACAAGGCGCACGGGTATATTGTCTCGATGAAAGCTAGGACACATTGCTGAGGTAAGCGGCACTAGCCGAAGACCCACTTCTTTGCAATCGAACAAACATGTAAGCATATCGGTCAGTAAATAAATATCATCGATAACTTCAGCTTTGCCATCGTGCTTAGGCAGCATAATGTCTAGCTGCTGCTTAAGGGTATTAACCTCAAACACACCTTTTAGGCCTAACCCTAACGATGTAAAAACCGCCTCAAAGTAGCGAGTGATAGCATCATTTTTCTCTCGCTCCCAAATGGTGACGCTTTTTGTATCGCAGATAATATCGCCAAGTACGATAGGAGACTGTCCACTGCTCCAAGAGCATGTAGTATTTTCTTTTAGCGCAAGCATGTTAGTGTCCCCAAGATGGAAATGGATCGGGAAGTGTTGACCATTCTGCCCTTCCTTTTAGCAGGTCGCTTTCGCTCAGCAAGCAATCATTCAAACGATTGATAATGTCTTGCTTATTGAGCCCCCGGCCAATGAACACCAGTTCTTGTCGCATATCGCCAAAGGGCTCTTCCCATTGCTGCTGAATAGATTCGAGGTACTCGGGATCATCCGGCCACTCCTCTTTCGGTACCGCTTTCCAGAAAAGGCCGGCCGCTCCATAGCGCGCCATTCCGCCAGCTTGACTCCAGCTGCCCGCCAAATGTGGGCGTGTTGCTAGCCAAAAGAAACCTTTGGAGCGGATAAGCTTTCCCGCTATTTCTTTGCTGTGTATAAAATCATAGAATTTTTGTGGGTAGAAAGGGCGTCTTGCTTGAAATACAAAACTACTGATACCGAACTCTGCAGTTTCAGGGACGTGTTCTCCACGCATTTCTTTGAGCCAGCCAGGCGCTAACTGCGCCTTTTCAAAACTGAATCTGCCCGTCGCCAATACTTTGGCTACTGGCACATTGCCGTTTTTTATGGGGATCTGTTGGGCTTCAGTATTAAGCGTACTCAAAATGCTTTGTAAGCGATTGAGCTCCTGCTCTGATACCAAATCCGTTTTGCTAATCAAGATCACATCTGCAAACTCAATCTGTTCGACCAATAAATCGGCAATGCTGCGATCGTCGTCTTCACCTAAACTTTCACCCACTTCTTGAAGTGATTTCGCTTCGTCATAATCTTTCAGAAAATTTAGCGCATCTACAACAGTCACCATGGTGTCCAGCATTGCAACGTCTGAGAGGCTTTCACCCTCTTCATCAGCAAAGGTGAAGGTTTCTGCTACTGGCAGGGGTTCAGAGATCCCCGTGGACTCAATAACAAGGTAGTCGTACTTATTTTCTGCGGCTAAACGATTAATTTCTTCCAGTAAATCTTCGCGAAGCGTGCAGCATATGCAGCCATTGCTCATTTCAACAAGCTTCTCTTCAGCGCGGTTGAAACTTATTTCATTTTGCACCACTGCTGCATCAATGTTGATTTCGCTCATATCGTTAACAATAACCGCAACTTTTAACCCATCTTTATTATTAAGAATATGGTTTAACACGGTGGTTTTGCCTGCACCTAGAAATCCAGATAGCACCGTTACTGGTAACTTTTTTTGCATCATGCTTTTAGCCTACGTTAGAGCCCAAAGAGTAAATTCTAATAGTGAGTCAGCAGAGAACTTTGCATTGAAACTGCTCATTCGCCACCACCAAATTATGTTATAACATAACAATAAAGATTTATGTTGTAAACGCTATAACCACTTTTAAATGGCAATGATGAATTTGATAGTGAGCGAAAAATACGGAGCTATGAGAAGATGGCGCACCTGGCGCGATTCGAACGCGCGACCTTCGGCTTCGGAGGCCGACACTCTATCCAGCTGAGCTACAGGTGCTAAAAATGACGTTTGTAGAAATTAATGAATGTTAATAAACACATTAGCAAACGCGCCGTAATGATACTTAGGCCATGGGCAGGCATCAACTAGTTTGTTCTTTTCTTTCTATCTAATCGATGTTCGATTGTTAAAAATCCTTACTTTTTATAGGTAATTGGATTCTAATAGTTGTTCAGCCGCCATTTACCGTTATAATCTGGCCAGTTATATTGTAAACAAATTCATCATTGCCTGGAGACAGATGTGAAATTAAAGACTTGGTTAACTGTTGCTGCTACGGCGCTAACTATTTTTGCGGCGCAAGCGCAAGAAATGAGTAACGATGAAATTGCAGATCGTATTAAGCCACTTGGTAAAGTACACGTTGCCGGTGCCGCTGCACAAGGCGATACCGCTGCTGCTGGCGGAGCTAAATCTGGCGAAGATATTTACAACTCTGCGTGTGTAGCGTGTCACAGCGCAGGTGTTCTTGGTGCTCCTAAATTTCAAGTTGCTGCAGATTGGCAACCTCGCCTAGACGACCGCGGCCTTGACGGCGTATGGCAAAATGCAATTAATGGTATCAACGCAATGCCTCCAATGGGTACGTGTGGAAACTGTTCAGAAGACGATATTAAAGCCGCAATCGAATATATGATTGAAGGTATTTAAACACCTAGCTGGTAGTTTAAGCTATTTGAAAAATTAGCGTTTGATTCGTGGATAGGGTAAGTTAAACCGCTTAATCAACTGTTAATTTTACACTGGCGATCGGAATGTCATCGAATTCGACTCAATCTGAGCTGTCTGAAGAAGAACTGCGGGAGCTTATCCCGCAACTTCAACAGCTTACAGATAAGTATAGGCGCGCTGAACGTGTTCAGAAAGCCCTTTTTGATATTTCAGAACTCGCCAGTTCTGTAAGTAACCTCAACCACCTCTACACCTCCATTCATGAAATCATTGGTGATTTTATGAATGCCGATAACTTCTACGTCGCTTTTTACGACCCTGAAAGCAATATTGTCGATTTTTCTTATTTCGTTGATGAATTTGACGAACAGACAGTGCGACAGTTGCCCGCCGAATCACTTATGGACGGCATGACTGGGTACATTCTTAAATCAGGCAATTATCTTTTTTACCAGCGAGACCAAGATCACAAGTTTGCTGACGAGCTAGGTTTTAAATTGGTTGGCTCCCCGCCCTCTGAGTTACTTGGCGTTCCGTTAAAGCGCGGTAGCCAAGTTATTGGCGCAATGGTTGTTCAGACTTACGATGAAGGTGTGCACTATACGCAAGAAGACTTAGAGGTTTTGCTGTTCGTATCACAGCACATTGTTACCACAGTAGACCGAGTAAAAAACCGAGAGCTTACCGAACGCACTATACGCGATAGAACGCGCCAGCTACGAAGAACTAACGATGACTTACAAGAAGAAATTCTTGAACGCCAAAAAGTAGAATCGTTACAACAAGCATTGTTTGAAATTTCTGAACTCGCCGCCAATCTTGAAGGCGACATGAGTGTATTTTACTCAAGCTTGCATGAAATCCTCGCTAGGCTGATAAGCGCACCAAACTGCTATATTGCGATTGTGAATAAAGAGCAAAACATGCTCGAGTTCCCGTATTTCAGTGACATTAACCAGGCAAGCATTGACCCTAGACCTCTCAGTTTTGGCTTAACAGAGTTCGTGCTTCGCACCGGACAGGCAGAGTTAATAAACCCGCCCCGTGTACTGCAACTTGCTGAGAGCGGCGAACTTGATGTGACCGTTGCGCAAAAGATGCTGAAAAGTGCGAATTCATGGTTGGGCTCTCCACTTGTTGTCGATGGCGATATAGTCGGTGTAATCGCCGTTCAAACGTACGGAAAACATGCGAAATACACCGCTCGTGATCAAGAGCTTTTACGCTTTGTCTCTCACCATATTGCCGTGGCTATGGAACGCAAAAGCAATACAGAAGCCATTCAACAATACAATATGCAACTTGAAGAACGAGTAAAGGAGCGTACCGCAGAACTCAATCGCGCAAACTCTTTTTTACAGCAACAGATAGATGAGCGTAAAGAAATTGAACTCAAGCTCATTCACGACGCCCATCACGACTCGCTAACTGACTTGCCAAACCGAGCAATGTTTACCAGTCGTCTGGAGCTCGCAGTGGCAAGCAAACAGCGGTATACCGAAAATATGTTTGCTGTTCTGTTTATTGACCTCGACCGCTTTAAAGTGATTAACGACACTCTCGGCCACCACGCAGGCGATGAATTTTTAATTGAAGTATCTAAGCGCATTGCACTGTGCATTCGCGGCCACGATTTACTGGCTCGATTAGGCGGCGATGAGTTTGTTGTGTTACTCGATAACTTTGATGAAAACGCAGATGTCGAGGAAGTGGCAAGTCGTATCATTGCATCAATATCAGAACCTTTCTTACTTGATGGCCGTGAAATGTATTCGGGCGCCAGTATCGGCATCGCCCTCCTTGAGCCTTACTATAACAGTGCTGATGAAGTTTTGCGCGACGCCGACGCTGCCATGTACCAAGCTAAAACCTTAGGCCGTGGCCGCTATGTCATGTTCGACAAGAGCATGCGGGAACGCCTGATTGAAGAGCTTGAGCTAGAAAACGAATTTAGACGTGCCCTAAGAGATGAAGAGTTTGATTATTTCTTACAACCTGTCATCAATCTCACCGACAACACCACATTGTACCAAGAGATGTACTTACGCTGGTCGCATCCAACGTACGGAAAGATTGCGAGAGAACAATTCCGGCAAGTGGCAGAGCACAGCGGGTTAACTATAGACTTGGATCTCTTTCAGTTAGCTAAAGCATGTGAACTGGTAAAGCGCTTTGAAGATACCGACAACGCGATAGAGCGGATTGCCGTAAACGTTTCAATTAATCATTTGCTTCAGCCTTCAATGGTAAATCAGATGACCGAAGTTATTGCTGATACAGGCATTAAAGCAAGTCGGTTAGTGTTCGAGTTTGACGAGAATGATTTAAATCGTCGCTCGCAGTTTATACTGCCGGCGATTAAAAAGCTAAAACGTGCGGGCGTTACGCTAGTGCTTGATAACTTTGGTAGTGGTTTGGCCTCGCTAAGCTACCTATTTGCCTATCCCTTCGATTTTATTAAAATTGACCATCGCTTTGTAAAATCATTGCCTCGGTCTCAGCGTAACCTCAAGCTTATTCAGTCGGTAATGCTAATTTCAGAACATTTGAAGTTTAATGTAATTGCAGAAGGCGTAGATTCCCCCTCTCAGCTTAGTGCATTAAACGACATAGAATGTGTATACGGCCAAGGTAAAACCCTGCAACGCGCTGTGGTTCTTGATATGAAGAAAGCTACCGACTAAGCGCTACTATACTGTTAAGTGCCAATACGTTAGCAATCTCCGCGAGTGCAGAGCAACTCAACATTGCCTCACTTTTTACCCAAAATGTCTCTTAAGTTTGCAATACCCACCTGCGCTTTTTGTTGACGCTCTTCTTTAGTCGCTTTGGGCTTTTGGTTTTCCCACTGAATGTCATCAGGCGGTAGTTCAAATAAAAAGCGGCTGGGCTCTGGCTGAATTACCTCACCAAACTGTCGTCGCTCTTTCGCTAAACTAAATATTAACTCTCGTTGCGCCCGCGTTATGCCTACGTATGCTAATCGCCGCTCTTCTTCTACGTTGTCTTCATCTACACTGCTTTGATGAGGCAGCAGCCCCTCTTCCATTCCCACAAGAAACACAATAGGAAATTCTAAGCCTTTTGAGGCGTGCAGTGTCATCAGCTGTACCTGGTCGCTTTCCCCATCTTCTTCACCACGCTCCATCATGTCGCGAAGTATTAGACGGTTTACTACCTCAGTAAGTGTCATTGGGGAGTCGAGGTCGTTCCCCTCAAGCATATCGGTAACCCAACCAAAAAGCGTACTGACGTTAGCCATAGCCATTTCAGCAGCTTTTGGGCTTGCGCTCGACTCGTATAGCCACTCTTCATAACCCATTGTACGGATCATGCTTCTTACTGCATCTGCCGTATTGCCGCGCTCTGCATTATCAGATAGCTCTACAACCCACCTAGCAAAACCCGACACCGAATGAAACGCCTTATCGGGCAATACGCTGTTTAGATTGTTATGTGTTGCAGCCTCGAACATAGACACGCCCAAGCTATTTGCGAAATTGCCCAATTTTTCCAGTGTGGCTCGACCGATACCACGTCCAGGCGTATTGATAATACGTAGCAGTGCATTGTCATCGTCTTGATTCACCAGAAGCCTTAAGTAGGCCATGATGTCTTTCACTTCGGTGCGCCCAAAGAACGACATGCCTCCACTTATTTTGTAAGGGATGCGGTTGCTCATTAGGAGCTTTTCAAACAAACGACTCTGGTGGTTACCACGGTATAAAATAGCGTAATCTTTGAACTTAGTTCGGTTCATGAACTTATGAGCTAATAGCTCTGCAATCACCCGCTCAGCTTCGTGTTCTTCGTTTTTGGCTTCAATGACTTTTAACGTTTCACCGTAATGAAGTTCTGAAAACAGGGTTTTATCAAATAAATGGGGGTTGTTCTGAATTAAGATATTCGCGCAATGCAGTATACGCCCTGAAGAGCGATAGTTTTGCTGCAGCTTAATGACGTTTAAACGGGGAAAGTCTTTTTGCAATAAATTCAGGTTTTGTGGCTTGGCACCACGCCATGAATAGATAGATTGGTCGTCATCGCCTACCACAGTAAACCGAGAGCGCTCACCAACAAGTAGCTTCACTAGTTCATACTGACTGGTATTAGTATCTTGATACTCATCAACAAGTAGGTAACGTATTTTGCTTTGCCACTTAGCTCGAACCTGCTCGTTTGTTTTTAACAGCAGCGTAGGCAATAAAATAAGATCGTCAAAATCTAGCGCATTATAGGCTTTTAAATTGTCTTGGTAGCGCCTGTAGGCTTGTGCAAACTCTTGTTCGCCAGTGCTTTGTGCTTGTTTTAATAACGCATCGGGAAGTACTAAGTCGTTTTTCCAATTCGAAATACAGCTTTGCAGTAGCTTCAACTGGTCTTTGTCGCCGTCTAAGGTATCGGCGGTAAGATCGGTAAGAAGAGACAGAGAGTCTTTGTCATCAAACAGGGAAAAGCCCGGCTTGAGCCCTAAGTCTTTCACGTGGGATTTAATAATGTTTAGGCCCAGTGTGTGAAATGTTGAAACCTTAAGCCCTCGCGCCTCTGGCTTGCCTAAGGTTTGCGCCACTCGCTCTTTCATTTCTCTAGCCGCTTTGTTGGTAAAAGTTACCGCAGCGATATAGCGAGCGGGCATGTCACAGTTTCGAACTAAATGAGCAATTTTGTTGGTGATTACGCGAGTTTTACCACTGCCTGCACCGGCTAACACTAAGCATGGACCCGATACGAAGGTAACGGCAGACTCTTGAGCTTCATTTAGTTTCATTTTGTTCCTAAAACAGGGTTAACAGGCAGTACCAGCATTGTTCACAGTTTTGATTGCATGTCGTGTCGATACCGATAGAATAGTGACACTAATTTGAGCTGCGTATTATAAGGGAAATCCATGTTGGATCCGAAAAAACTCGAAGATTTGGCTAAACAGATTGCTGATGCCGTTCCACCGGGCGTAAAAAATATGGCCGAAGGCGCAGAAACACGAGTTAAATCTGTGTTGCAGTCTCAGCTTTCTAAACTCGACTTGGTTACCCGTGAAGAGTTCGATATTCAAAGTCAGGTACTAATTAGAACTCGCGAAAAGCTAGAGGCGATGGAAGCTCGTATTGCAGAGCTTGAAACCAAGCTTAATAGCTAATAGCCTAGACAGCCAGTAATCTCGATGTACACTAGGCACTTTTATGTGCCTTTTTTGTGTCTTGTTATCGCTTGCATACGCTGCTAATAAAGCAGGTAGTTAACTGCCAACCCTACGGTAATTGATAAGCCCACTAGGTGATTTTCTAAAAACGCGGTAAAGCAGCCGTCTCGTTGTTTTCGCTTGATTAGCTGATACTGTCTAACACACAGTAGCGCTGCAAATAGCACCGCTAGAAAATAAGGCCATGCCGCCTCTATCGACAAACCAACACCCCATAAAGTAACCAACGTGAATGCCTGCAACGCCATTACAATCATTACATCGTACTGACCGAACAGGATAGCAGTAGACTTTACGCCTATTTTCACGTCATCATCTCTATCGACCATGGCATACATGGTATCGTAGGCCACTGTCCAGGTAAGATTTGCGATAAATAGCCACCAGCCATAAGCGGGTACAGTTTCTAACACCGCCATAAACGCCATCGGAATAGCCCAGCCAAATGCAGCACCAAGTACCACCTGCGGCAAGTGCGTGTAGCGTTTCATAAATGGGTACGATGCTGCTAGCAGCAGCGCAACAACCGACAGTGCAATGGTCTGCCAGTTTAGGAAAAGTACTAGAATAAAGGCGATACCAATGAGTACTGCAAACAGCTGCAATGCTTGCTTAGCAGTTACCTCGCCAGTGGCAAGCGGCCGCCCTGCCGTACGTTTAACACTGCCATCTACTTTTCTATCGGCATAATCGTTAATAACGCATCCTGCGCAGCGCATCACAATAACCCCAGCGATAAAAATAGCGGCAATATCAACCGTCGGCATTCCTTGCGAGGCAATGAGCAGTGCCCATAATGTGGGCCACAATAAAAGGTAAAAACCGATGGGTTTATCTAGGCGCATTAGGCGGGCATATGCGCCCCAATTGTGCTGTGTCATGTTCACGTTTCTCTTTTTACCACTTATTTCTGAAGATTATTTTGCCCGTAAGCCGGTGAGCCTGGAAGAAACACTTCTGCAACAATCAAATGATGAGACCCAAAGGTAAACACAGACCGCCTACCCCACAAGTTTTGCTTTGTATTGTTTTTTAACTGCGTACTTAATTGCGAGCTTGATTGTTCAGCGAGGTGCTGAGGAAACTGCGCATAAGGTAGCGTACATACTTGAAACTCAGAGCGTACAAATCGCTTGTCATTGAACAATCGTTTGCCTAATGGTTCACTGCCTAGGTTAGACAGTTCTGCGTCTATAACAGCTTGAGGAATCACTGAGCGAGCAAATACCCAAGGCTGTTCATCACCACATAAAACAATCTCTCGTATTTGATAGGTTGTTTGCCCGTTCGCTTGTAACAGGGGTAACTCAGTGCTGTGAGGCTCTAACGTTTGCTGCCCTAAAAGCTGCAGCGAAAATTCACCGCAAGCCGACTGCACTCTTTCGGTTAAAGAGCCAGTATCCAGCAGCCAGTTTTTTAACCTTGGCTCAGGTATGTTTACTTCTGCTAAAGAAAGCCAATCAACGGCAAGCCCAATGGGAAAGTCGGCGATAAGACTCACTCTAAAGCACTCATTTACAAAGACTCATTTACAAAGACTCACTTCAAAAGAACCACTACAAAACACTCACTGCTAGCGCTATTAACACTCTTAAGAATGTATTTCGCTTTACTACTGGCATCATAACATTTATTTTTGCGCTGTAATCGCTAGGAAAGACCAAACTTTGTATTTCCATCGCTCATAAAGGCTGGCCTCTTCCAGTATTTTTTACGTTTAAAAAGGCGTACTACTTTTGCAGTAGTGCGTTTAACTTCAGCTTTGCTACAATAAGGCTGTTTTCAATTCATTTCTTTTTTGGTTCGCCCATGCTTAAGTCTTTAATTTTACATTGTTTAGCGGTAAGTGCGCTTTTGCTAAGCACTTCGTTTAGTGCTCAAGCACAAGAGAAATCAAGTTTTGCCTATATTGGCCTTGAACCAGAAATCGTCACTAACTACATTAGCGACAGCGCCCGTAAGCTGGGTTATGTTCGTGTTCAGGTTGAGCTCATGGTATATGACGTTGATCAGTTAGAGATTGCAGAGCATCACATGCCGCTTTTACGCTCTACTGCTATCGAAATATTTGGTCAACAGCCCGCTGAAAAAGTGAAGTCTCTTACGGGCCGTGAAGACATTCGATTAGCGCTTTTAAAAGCATTAAAAGAGCACATGAAAGAAGAGACTGGCGGCGAAGTGATCAAAAACGTGATATTTACCAAGTATCTATATCAGGGCGATTAGTCTATACAACATCGATTGCTCGCCAGCCCTCTTCAGCCAGGCTTTTTGGCACCTAAACTGAGCATTGCAGCCAGTAAGCATCCGGTGATTAAACCCGCCGTATGCGCAGCGTTTGCCATGTTTACCCCCAATACATTAGCAAAGAGTGTGTCCGCAAAGCCAAGTACTAGCCACACCAACATAAAGCCTACAATAGAATTGGGTAACGATAGCCCCCAACTGGGGCGCAGCCAACCTAGCCACCAAACGAATCCCATAACGGCATACACAACACCAGAAAGGCCACCAAATAGAAATAGGTTAGCCTGCACTGGCTCACTAAATAGCGCCTGAGCCGCATTAGATACTACCGCTGACACTATAAAAACAATGATGAGCATAGTAATACCAAAAGTACGCTCTATTTTGGCGCCAAGCATACTCCACCACAATAAATTAAACACAATGTGCAACACACTGAAATGTATAAATGCCGGGCCTAATAGCCGCCACCACTGATGGTTTTCTGCCAGCAGGCCAAAAGGCTGCATCAGCAAATGTTGTGCAATAGGCGCAAATAGTCCTAGCAAAGATAAGCCGTAAACCAATAAGCACAGAATAAACACCAAAGACGTAAATGGCGCTGAAATAGCATTTGCGGCAATGTGTTTAACGGAAAACCCGCTGGGCGACGCTGCTAGCTGAACATTTTGACCATTGTCCCATGCTGCCTGTTGATATTTTGGGTGACCTGGGTTTGCAATAAAGTCTTTAGCTATAAGCTCTGCTTGCGCGGTGTGCTCAGCATCATCAATAAATACAACAAACTCTGACGATGCAGACTGTTGTGATGAAGCCTGTTGTTTAACAGAAGCAGTAACCCCTTGGCTATTAAGATAATTGGCGAGAAGGTGCGCAGCACTTTGCTGATTGAACGCGATTAATGGTTGGCCCATAGGCTGAGGTAGCTCCAAAACACATGACTCGAAATACCGAATCTAATAAATATGAATACAATAAACATGGGTGTAAAAAGGAAAATAACACGGTAGACCAGTTTATCTATTGAACAAGTGTATTGATAAAGCGTTATGAGGGAAAGGATAAAAATAAAGGTGCTCATCTCATCACACCCTAGGGCGTGTTGAGATGAGCACCTTCATTAAGCTTCTAACTAAATGGGTGGTTTACTCTGTTTCTACTGGGTTAGCTAAACGCCAGGCCTCAAAGCCCCCATCCATGCTGTATACCGTTTCAAAACCTTGCTGCGCGATAACTTGGGCAGCTTGCTGACTGCTCACACCGTGATAACACACCACAACAACAGGCGTGTCTTTCGGCGTTTGCTCTACAAACGTAGCGAAATTGTCATTGTTCAGCGGCGCTGCGTTAGGCATGTGCCCGTTCGCGTAAGATTGTGGATCGCGAATATCAACAATAGATACCGTGCCCGAAAAATCAGCAACGTCTTGCACGCTGATATGAGAAAATGTGGTCATTATTGCCAGTCCAAAATAACTTTACCTGATTGCCCTGACCCCATGGTATCAAACCCTTTCTGAAAGTCATCTACGCTATAAGTATGAGTAATGATTGGGGTAAGGTCTAAACCGCTTTGAAGCAGGCTTGCCATTTTATACCAGGTTTCGAACATTTCGCGACCGTAAATGCCTTTGATCACGAGTCCTTTGAAGATAACTTGGTTCCAGTCGATGGCTACATCACTTGGCGGGATACCAAGCATGGCGACTTTACCGCCGTGATTCATTTTATTTAGCATATCGCGAAGCGCAACAGGCACGCCCGACATTTCAAGCCCCACATCAAAGCCTTCTGTCATCCCTAAGTCGTTCATGACATCTTTCAGGTCTTCTTTAGACACATTGACAGCACGGGTAGCGCCCATTTTTTCAGCAAGGGCTAGACGATATGGATTGATGTCTGTAATGACAACATGACGTGCGCCCACGTGCTTTGCAACAGCGGCTGCCATAATACCAATGGGTCCCGCGCCGGTAATCAGCACGTCTTCGCCAACAAGGTCAAAACTGAGCGCGGTGTGCACCGCATTGCCGAACGGGTCGAAAATTGACGCAAGTTCATCGCTGATATTATGAGGTATCTTAAACGCGTTAAAAGCAGGAATAACAAGAAACTCAGCAAAGGCGCCAGGGCGATTAACCCCTACCCCTTCGGTGTTGCGACAAAGGTGTCTGCGACCCGCTCTGCAGTTACGGCAATGCCCACAGGTAATATGACCTTCACCAGACACTCTGTCGCCTATTTCGAAGCCTTTAACTTCTTGACCCATTCCAACCACTTCACCCACATATTCATGACCCACAACCATAGGCACGGGAATAGTGTTTTGTGACCATTCGTCCCAGTTGTAAATATGCATATCGGTGCCGCAGATAGCGGTTTTGCGAATTTTTATTAACAGGTCGTTGTGCCCCACCTCGGGTTTTGGCGAGTCTTCTAACCAAATGCCGCGCTCGGCTTTTGCTTTTACCAATGACTTCATGAAATCACTCCCATTTCGCGGCCAATTTCTATGAACGCGTCAATGGCTTTGTCTACATGCTCAATAGAGTGTCCCGCAGACATTTGGGTGCGAATTCGCGCCTGCCCCTTTGGTACCACGGGATAAGAGAACCCAATAACGTAAATACCTTTCTCTAACAGCTTGTCTGCCATGTCACTCGCTAAACGGGCATCGCCAAGCATAACCGGGATAATAGCGTGGTCTTTACCTGACAGCGTAAAGCCAGCGTCTTCCATACGACTGCGGAAATGTTCTGCGTTGCGCCATAGTTTGGCTCTAAGTTCATCGCCCTCTTTCATCATTTCAAATACTTTAAGCGACGCTGCCACAATAGGAGGCGCTACTGAGTTTGAAAACAAGTAAGGGCGTGAGCGCTGACGCAACCACTCAACCACTTCTTTTTTACCCGACGTATAACCACCTGAGGCGCCACCAAGCGCTTTACCTAGGGTGCCGGTAATAATATCTACGCGGTCTAAAACGCCACAATATTCGTGGCTTCCGCGGCCGTTTTCCCCGAGAAAACCGGTAGCATGGCAATCGTCAATCATTACCATGGCATCGTATTTATCTGCGAGGTCGCAAATAGAAGCCAAGTCGGCAATAACGCCGTCCATAGAAAATACACCATCGGTAGCAATAACTTTAAAGCGAGCGCCCTCTTCGTTTGCCTTGATAAGCTGCTCTTCTAATGCTGCCATGTCGTTATTTGCATAGCGGTAACGTCTTGCTTTGCTCAAGCGAACGCCATCAATGATGCTTGCATGATTAAGGGCATCTGAAATAATGGCATCTTCTGGACCAAGAATGGTTTCAAACAACCCACCGTTTGCGTCAAAACAAGACGGGTAAAGAATGGTGTCTTCTGTGCCTAAGAATTCGCTGATAGACGTTTCAAGCTGCTTGTGAATATCCTGCGTGCCGCAGATAAATCTCACCGAAGCAACGCCGAAACCGTGAGTATCCAATCCTTGCTTGGCAGCCTCTATTAAGCTTTCATTGTTTGCTAAACCAAGATAATTGTTGGCGCAGAAGTTGACGACATGGTCACCATTAGCCACATCGATATCAGCCTGCTGCTGAGATGTGATCACGCGTTCTTTTTTATATAAACCATCTTGTTTGGTGGTTTCAATTTGCGATTGCAAATGGGAAATAAATGCCGCTGACATGCCGTTCTCCGAAATTCGTAAAAGGGTATTTTAGTAAAAGCCTCAGGATGAATATACAGTGATACGCTCTATTTGATAGGAAAGCCGATAAAGTGTGTAAATTATTTAGCACACCTGCCTTTAAGTCTTGCTGCCGTAAGCTAAGTTTGAGGCGGTTTCCAGTGACCGTCTTTAACATTTGTGCTCAACTCGCGCCAAATATGTTGTTCTGGGATAGGTTTACTAATCATAAAGCCTTGCCCATAATCGCAATCAAATTCGCACAGCAAATCGTATTGTGCTTGCGTTTCTATGCCCTCTGCAATTACCTGCATTCCCATGTTGCGTACCATGGATACCGTGGAGTTTACGATATTTCTGTCGTCGGCATCGTCGGTGATGTTGGAAACAAAAGAGCGGTCAATTTTAATAAAGTCAGCAGGCAACGATTTAAGATAACTCAGTGAAGAGTAACCGGTACCAAAGTCGTCAATCGCCAGCATACATCCCATTTCATGAATTGTGTTCATAATAGCGCGAGCTCTATCGATATCAGAAACAAGTACCGTTTCTGTAAGCTCAAGACATATCTGCTCTGGCGCTAAATCATTGCGGCTTATTTGCTGGTAAAGATAGTCGGGTAAACTAGGGTCGATAAATTGTCCTGCCGACACATTTATGGCCACTTTCATATTGCGATAGCCGCTGTGACCAAGCTCTTGGGTAAGAGAGCACGCTCTTGCAATAACCCAGTAGTCTAGCTCAAGCATAAAAGTCGTATTTTCTAAGAGCGGTATGAAGTCGGCAGGCGAAATAGCACCTTTAGTAGGGTGAAACCAACGAAGCAGCGCCTCAAAACCAATGAGCTTACCGGTATGCATTTCAATTTGCGGTTGTAATGCAAGGCTAAACTGATTACCTCTAAGCGCCTCGCGAGCTTCAGATTCCAACTCTACCTTTTGCATGACCGCCAAATTCATTTTCGCTTCATACACTCGGTAGGCTGCACCCTGCTTTGACTTTGCTGCGTACATTGCAATATCGGCGTGCCGCAAAAGCTCAACGGGCGTAGCTAGGGCTTGGCTGGTAATGGCAATACCTATGCTCACAGAGATATAGAATTTCTGCCCATTAATAACGATTGGCTCAGCGAATTCACTGAGCAGCTTATTGGCAATAGCGTCTACCTGAGAGCGACTTTCTATGTCTGAAAGCAAAACCACAAACTCATCGCCACCGAAGCGAGAAGCGATGTCTGTCTCCCGAATAGGCCGTGATATTCGCATAGCCGCGGCTCTTAATAGCGCATCGCCCACATCGTGACCGTGGCTATCGTTCACTTTCTTAAAGTCATCTAAGTCCATAAACATCAGTGCAACGAGCTTTTCATCGTGATAAGAGCGAGCAAGCTGTTTTTCAATTTGAAAGGTCAGCATATTACGGTTGGGCAAGCCAGTAAGCACATCAAACATGGCCATTTTTTCTAGCTTGGCTGTGTTAATTGCCATTTGACCATCAAAGTCTTCTAGCTGCTTTGCCAGGTTATTTGCTGCGCTTTCTACAACATCTAACTCGTCTACTAGCTTTAAGCTTGACACCTTTCGCTGTTTAGCGGCGTTAGCATGAAATTCAGTAAATTTGTGCTCTGCCAACATGGGAAGCCGCTCGCTGATAGACAGTAATCGCTGGTTGTACCCATTTAAAAACAGATATAGCAATATCGAAAATATAATAAATAAAATAACGGCAGAGCCGACTACAACGGCTTGATATTGATTTGTCTGCTGCACAGCTGCTGTAACATCCTGAACAAGTAGCAGATAAGGACGGTTGGCGTTGCCTTTTGAAAATGGTAGCAAACTAACAAGCAGCTGCTCTTTATTGAGGGTGATATTACTGCCCCTTGTCACTAAGCGGTTCACTGACCAATCAGCGGGCAACCGCTCAAAAACCTGCTGTAGATACTCCCGATTAGCCGCAGACAATTGACTGGCTAGCATTATCGACGGCGTCATAACGTTTTCAGCAATAGTTGACGCCGCTTCTGCTTGTTGTAATGCCTGTGAAATTTGCACAATGGCTACTTTGTGTACCCCCGCGGCACGATTAAACAGGTACAGCAGCTCTCGCATTGACGTAGATACGACCACGACAGGCACCGTCTCACCTTCGCTCATAATGGGAATAGACATATAGTGAGTGCAGACTTTGTCGCAAACAATCGTTGAACGACTTTCAAAACTAGCTCGTGTTGAGCTGACTAATTGCACTACTTCTTCACGCGAATGGCTAACGTTAGTGCCTACAGCACCAGATTCATCAAACAACAGAAGTTCTTCTACTTGAAAGTTAAGAGTAAAGTATTCCGAGAGACTTTGGAGTGTGCGTTGAAGCTCATCAAGATTTTTGCTTTGCAAGTCTCGCTGCTGACTAACAATATCAATGAGATTAATCATGCGGTTATGCAGTACCTCTTCAAAAAGCCGGATACGCCGCTGGTGACTTATCTGGTTTTCTTTTTGCTGCAAAAGCAAACTCGCTTCCGACTCTTGTATCAGCACCACCGAGATCACTACCGTTACGGTCAGCACCATCGCCATTAATATAGCAATCGTTTTGGTAGTAAATGATACTTTAACCTTCATATTGCTTGTTACCACCAGTACATCAGTTGTAGCGACCACATTTGCCAGTTTTTATCCGCTTGCTCTGCTACATTGCGATCGAGCAAACTTACTACCCTCGTTGCCCCTTCAACCCAATGATATTCACCCTGTAACCGCCATTTAGGCGCGATGTCCCAACGTAAGCCTAAGGTAGTAGTGTCTTGATAACCAAAGTACGCAGGTACGGCACCATTAGATAATTGCTCCAGACGTTTTCCGTCTCTGTCGTTAACATCATTAACGTAGGTGTCGTAACCGATTAGCCCGCTAAACTGACTATTGAACAAATATCTGAACTGGATAAACCCGCCATCACCTCGACGCTTATCGTTAAAGTCTGGCGCAAATAAGCCCCTGCTGTGCTGGGCTTCTGACAGCAGTTCCATAGACACTTCCCAATGCTCAGAAAAATACTGTGCTGAAAGCATAAAGCGTTCTACATTCGCCTCCCCAGCCAAACGGTTGTCTTGCTGTGAAGGGGTATAGCTAAAGTCTGAGTTAAGCCAGCTAACTCCCACTTTCCACGCCATGGAAGCAGGCTGCCAAAATACACTCGCTTGATGAACAAAATCCTGCTTCGCCTCGCCGTTCGCCTCTTCACCTAATAAAAAGTCTCGTTGCGACGAATTGATGTTAGAGCGCCCATAGCTCCAGTTCAATTCCCAAATATTGTGTTGTCCATAGTGGGTAAAACTGGTCAATATGCCGTTACTGCCAAGGGCAATATCGCGAAAACCATCAAAATAAACAGATTGGGGCAGTACCGCGGTATAGCGGGTTTGCGGCACATCACGGGTGACTGAGTAAAGCCAATGCCTGTTTTTAAAGCGACCGGCGTGAATATGAGCTTGCCATCCGCCGCCTAAGTCGGGAAGCTTCCAATCGACAAATAGGTAATCAAGACGTGCGCCTTGTTCAAACCTATTTCCGCCGTCTAGGTAATTTATTTGCCCTGCAATAGATAAATTTTCGGACAACCTGTAAAGCCCGTTAATACCAATTTCGGTAAGCTCACCAGTAACAGCGTCGCTGTCAGTGATAAAGCTACTGCTGTTAGACTGAGTTATCCCCTGGGAAGCGTAACCGTGCCATGCGAAATCCGAATCAGCTGAGAAAACAGCGAAGCTGCTCACTAACAAGGAAAAATAGATTAATCCTTTCATTTTTCTTCTACCTCAATACGTCGCAGCTTAACGATATCGTTTTTATCACCATAGCCGATAGCTCCTTCTGTTGACTCTAGTGCTTCAATTAAAGCGTCGTATGACGACACTCTTACGGGCGTAACACCTTGCCCTGAATAGGTTAGTTGATCCCATAAGCGAGATAGCTGATAAGGGAACATCTGCAATATGTCTCGGCAAAACTGCTTATGTAATTCGTCGTTATCTTGTAATACAAAAACGGTAATTTTTTTGCCGTTTTGCCAATGTTGACGGTGGCCAGTAAAAATTTGACGAAGCTCAGAGCGATTCAATTGAGATATGGAGACGCTCTCGTGCGCCATAACCTTCAAGTCATCGGCGTATGAAAAAGAAGGTGTCGCAAAAAGAGACATAACAATAAGAAATGTACGATAAGAAATATGGGATAAAGACTCTAAGAGCGGCCTTATCGAGGGTGTTTTCATTCAGTAACAGCTCCCTGTTTTTAAACAAAGGCAAAGTGCAATATAGGGTGAGATAATTACAGTGTAGATAAAAGCTGAACAATTTACCCAGTAAAAAGTACGCTATGCGATGTATTGATGAACTTTTTCTCTTACTTGCTCGAAAGAAATTCTTTGCATGAGGTTATCGCCTTTCGCTCTTACGCCCCATGGCAACTCTTGCCACGCCTTGCCTTTTTGCTCTTTAATGCATTCATCGTAAACCGATGCGACATTGTTGAGATTATTATATGGCCCGGTTCGCAACGGATTTGAATGGGCATAAAGCCCCACAACTGGCGTATTAACAGTGGTTGCCATGTGTGCAGGCCCCGTGTCTGGCGCAACAACTAATATTGCGTGCTTTAGCAACATAAGCAGCTGATGCAACGACGTTTTCCCCGTAAAGTCTTGTAAGTTGATATCTGTTTTTTGTTTTATTGCATCTGCAGTTTCACGGTCTAAACTTCCAGGTCCGCCGCACAGAATCACGTTAACACCTTTGTTTTGAATATATTCGGCAATACGCGCGTATTGCTCTGGCAACCAGTTTCGCTCAGCCTTACTCGCTGCGGGGGCAATAACGACATACTTACCAAGGTCTTTAGCCTGTTGTAGGCCCCATTCACTAACTTCATCGGAAACGGGAATACGCCAAGCTGGTTTTTCTACACGAG
Organism: Alteromonas sp. BMJM2; assembly: GCF_027257845.1. Taxonomy (GTDB): domain Bacteria; phylum Pseudomonadota; class Gammaproteobacteria; order Enterobacterales; family Alteromonadaceae; genus Alteromonas. The sequence continues at coordinate 347,223 of NZ_JAPVOT010000003.1, forward strand.
GAACGCCCAATGCATCTGCAAAATCCATAAACCCATCAAGCACGTGCGCATGCTGGTTTGCCGATATGCGTTTATTAGCAAACAGCCAATGCAGCTCTTTACTGCGAGCCCAATCAAACCCTATACGCTGTTTTGCTTTTATGACGCGAGACGCTAAGTTTGCTCGCAAAGCCACCTGCATCATGAGTAAGGCATCAAATACCTCGCCTTTTACCGCCTGTTCAAGGTCTTTTACTGCCGCTTTGCCACGCTTTTTATCAAAAATGATAAAGCGTATATTAGGCATTAGCTTAACGAGTTGATGCTCAACTTTTCCTATCACCCAGGTTATTTGGGCATCGGGCCACTGAGTTTGAATTCGAGTAACCATGGCAACCGCATGACACACGTCGCCGATAGCAGATAAACGCATTATACAAATCTTCTTTCCCACTTAGCGCTCTCTTTTTTCTGAAAAACTACTGCTGAAAAACTGTTGCTGAAAAACTTTAATAAACCGTTAGAATGTTAAATTTACCATAAGTTGTGAGTAACATGGCGACAATACGACGAGACTTAGGTGCCGGTCACCACTTTCTATACGACAGCGCCATTATTGGTGAACCGAGTATTGATACTTTTACCCACGAGTATTGGCAGTTTCAAGATAAAATTGTCGGCCATGCACGAGGAAGAGGCACAACGCTTTTTATAGAGCATGATAACCACAGCTGGGTACTTCGACACTTCCAACGTGGCGGGCTTATTGGCAAGCTGCTGAGTGATCAATATGTGTTTTTGGGGGTTGAATCCTCTCGTCCTTTTGAAGAGTTCAGGCTACTTTCTGACATGCGTAAAGAAGGACTCAATGTTCCCGTGCCCGTTGCCGCTCGTATTCACCGCAGAGGTATTATTTATCGCGGGGATCTCATCACACAGAGAATACCAGGTAGCCAAGACTTACACAGAGTACTGTGTCGTGAGCCTCTTGAGCAAAATCAGTGGCACGCCGTTGGTCGCGCACTGGCGGCAATGCACAACTGCCAGGTGTACCACCACGATGCCAATATTCGCAATATTATGATGGATGACAAGCACGCCATTTGGCTCATTGATTTTGACCGCTGTCGGAAACGTCAAGGACATCAATGGAAAGCCGGCAATCTCAACAGATTACTGCGCTCACTGCTTAAAGAAAAAGAGAAGAACGCCACTTTTCATTGGTCAATGGATGAATGGCAGTATTGTTTGGATGGCTACTCGTCAACAGCCAGAAAAGCATAACGACACTCATATTGGCCAATACAGCGACAAGTATAAGAGCGATGGGAATAGCGCCTAACTATGATACAACTGTGTTACATTGAAGGCGCGGATGTATTAAATAGTTACGCTACAACCTAACTCTACTCTTACTCTACACTCATTTTACAACTAAAAAGATTCGACAACATGCATACTAGAGCACTTTATCCAGGTACTTTCGACCCGATTACAAACGGGCACGCCGACCTTATTGAACGAGCGTCACAATTATTTTCTCGCGTGATTGTAGCTATTGCATCAAACCCGAGTAAGAAGCCTTTGTTCACGCTAGAAGAGCGTGTGGAAATGATTAAGCAAGTTACCGCCGACCTTCCTAACGTTGAAGTAGTAGGTTTTACCGGATTGCTTGCAGACTTTGCTGATGAGCAAAACGCCACCATACTCATTCGCGGCTTGCGAGCAGTATCGGATTTTGAGTACGAATTTCAGCTAGCGAATATGAATAGACGCCTTAACCCTAAATTGGAAAGTGTCTTTCTCACCCCTGCCGAGGAAAATTCGTTTATCTCGTCTACGTTAGTAAAAGAAGTTGCCCTTCACCGCGGTGCCGTGAGCGGATTTTGTCACCCTGTTGTAGAGGCTGCCCTGCAAGAGCGATTAGGCAAGAAAAAATAGCTCTGCCGACGCCTGATTCTGCTTGCAAAAGCGAGCAAAAGAGCCGTTACCGCTGGCAGTGAATACAGAAAAAGGTATTGCGCTGCCCGATGACTTTGCTTTGAATTGGGTTCCCGCACACCTCACAGTCTTCCCCTTTCCTACCGTAAACATTAAGGTGCTGCGCGAAGTAGCCCGGCTTACCATCGGTTTGCGCGAAGTCTTTTAGGGTGGTTCCCCCTTGCGCGATTGCTTTCGCTAATACCTGTTTAATATTGTGGGTTAAACGCTTATAACGCTCTGCACCTACGCGACCTGCTTGCCTGCGAGGGTCGATACCACTTAAAAATAACGCTTCATTTGCATAAATATTCCCCACGCCAACCACAACTGCATTATCCATAATGAAACTTTTCACAGGACTTTTTCTACTACGAGACAGTGTATAGAGACGATTTTCATCAAAGGCTTCCGTAAGCGGCTCTGGGCCTAAATTATCTAATAGACCAAGTTGCGTATCAGGTGTTTGAAATAACACCGCACCAAAGCGCCTAGGGTCGTTAAGGCGCAAACATTGCCCAGTGTTTAGGACAATATCAACATGGTCGTGCTTTATTAGCGGTGTTGACGCATCAATTACCCGTAGTTTGCCAGACATGCCAAGATGTAAAACCAAACTTCCCACGGCCGTTTCAATTAACAGGTACTTAGCTCTGCGCGTAACATTGTTAACTTTGTGTCCTACCACCAATGAAACCTCTTCAGGTATAGGCCAGCGCATCCTTCTCTCGCGAACAATGACGTTTGCGATAGTGTTGTTGATTAAATGCGGTGATACACCTAAACGGCTCACTTCAACTTCTGGTAACTCAGGCATTGGTTATATCCATGGGAGCAATGTACTCAGGGACACATTGTCTAATGCATACCAATTATTGTCTACTTTCACTACGGTGACAGAAGGCGTGGGGTAAAAGGCGTAAACCCGACCGTTTGTTTCACCCGCCAGCCACACCACAACTACAAGGGGCTCTATGTCCGATATATCGTTTTTAAGGGAAGTTAAATAACGAAGACGCGCTTCTTGCCACCCGCCTATTTGTGCGTCTGGACTAATTGAAAGGTTACCCTCAGTACTGCGTTGACGCCACTGCTGACCACTCCTAACAAGCTGGCTGTCGTCATGCTCTATTTTTAACACATAGGCGTTTTGCGGCAATAAACTGCGTACTTCTGAGATATCTTTTTGAGGACGTAAGCTGTCAATGTTAAACAAAGCAATCATGACCAACATGGCAACGATGACCACGTTATTCATTGCCCGCTGTGAAAGTTTTGCCATTGCCTATGCCCGTTACAACGAAAAAGGAGTTTTAGAGCAGTTATAGTAAAGCCTCAATTCTTAAGATACTAGGGCGTGTTGATCTTTGTTGCACGAGTTTGGACATTTCAAGGCTCTGTCATGTTTGCTGGGGGGAAGGATCTCACCACGATCTCGCGGCTTCTGCTTTTCTCTCAACGTGCGACTATGATTTGTTATGCACTGAAAAACGGAAAAGCAATCAGTACTGAGAACGTGTGACCGAATAAACGCAAAAAACCCGGCAAAAGCCGGGTTTTCGTGGAGACAAAAGCAAGTGCTCTTTCTAAAAGGGCTTTACTTGATTTTTGCCTCTTTGAACATAACGTGCTTACGCACAACAGGATCAAACTTTTTGATCTCCATTTTGCCTGGCATGTTACGTTTGTTCTTATCAGTAGTGTAGAAGAAACCTGTACCTGCTGAAGAAACTAGTTTAATTTTATCGCGCATTGTCGGCTTCCTTAGATTTTCTCACCACGGGCACGAACATCAGCTAATACTGAGTCAATACCTTTCTTATCGATGATACGCATGCCTTTCGCAGACAAACGTAGTTTAACAAAACGGCTTTCGCTCTCAACCCAAAAACGGTGAGTTTGAAGGTTTGGCAAAAAGCGACGACGAGTCGCATTTCTTGCGTGTGAACGGTTATTACCAACCGTTGGACGCTTACCTGTTACTTGGCATACTCTTGACATTGTATTTGTCTCCAGAACAACGATAACTGTCGCGCCAGTCGTTCCCACCACTCAAATAGTCGTTGGGTCAAAAGGCGTATTACTATAAATTAGAGGGCGCATTTTATACAGCAAAGGCAGGATCATTTCAATAAAAAAGTAAAAAAAGCTCAATTTTTAACTGCTTTTTCTACGATCTCGGCATTTCTACTACTAATTACCGTACTTTAATTAATAACCGCAACCCACACCCGATTATTTTTGTGCTAATTTACATTGAGCAGTTGGCTCAACAAAAGCTACAAATAAAGTGGGCGCAAACATATCACGCAAGCTCGAGCACGTCACTAAAATAAAAAGCATCTGTAATAAAAAACGACTATGCAAAGATAGGAATAATCTCGCGAAGAGTAATTGTATTTGGCATATTTGATGTACTCCACGTTGGTTGTGTACCTATTTTGCAGCGAGCAAAAGCCCACGGCAATCTTCTTACTGTGGGTTTCTCTTCTGAGGAATTGAATTTTATAAAAGGGAGCAAAGCTCCCTTTTCTAGTCGTAAAACGGCGCTCTTATCTCGGTCTGATTAATTAACCTTGCAGGTCGCTGTAGCATTTGACCGCCATCTCGAGAGATGGGTACCCAAGGGAAGAAACCACGTCCTTTTGAGGGCTGTAGCAAAAATAAGTCGGTTGGAATTGAGATATAGAAGCCTTTCGTAAAACTCCCTTCCCCATACTCTTCTGACGATACATCCGTGAAAGCTGCAAATGCGCCCACAATAATTCCGCTGTCAAAACGCTTAGCGTAATCAATATTCACACCTTTATCTTTTGCAAGAAATTGCCCTGCACTCACGGTTATTTGGGTGTCATCTAAAAATTCGGGCTTCCAATACACACTCGCATGTCCGGTGATAGCGTCGTAGTCTTCCAACGCCATTTGTTTTAACGGGTCGCGCTGCTTTACATAGTTAATATCTAAGCCGTAGGCGATATTACTATCCACTTCGCGATACATTATTTCGCCGCCGACACCAGCAAACATGGTTTCTAGATAACCCGCATAAGCCTGCCCAAATAGATTTTCAGATAGTCTATCCTTGTAATGCAAAATAGCAGTATCTAGCCATACGTCATTTTCAGAAACATACTCTCTTACCCGCGTTCTTACTCTGGGCAAGGCGACTTCTTCATTATCGACTAGATAATTAAACTTATCGAAATTATCAAGCAAGGTTACACGAGCACTACCTCGTACTGAAAATTTCTCGTCAAACGCATATCCACCGCCTAGTAAAAAACCAGTTTGGTAGAGGTAGAAATCTTCTGGGTTACCAAAAGACTGAGTAAAGAAAAAGTCTGCGCTATAAAATAACCCTTTGGTATTTTCAGGTTCATAAGCGTCTAATACCTCTTGAGAAGGTTCAGTTCTTATGTAGGTTTGCTTAATATCAGCATCTACAGATTCATAGCGCGCTGCTGCAATAAAGGCTTCAGCGTCTACCTGAGTATCGACCATTGGCTGACCGCCACGATTATCTACAATATGATAGGTTTTTACCGTATCTGGCAGCTCAGAGGCCGCTACGCGACCAATTCGCTCTATTGCTTCGTCTTGATCTCGGTAATTCACTTGCGTGCCATAAAACGTTGCTTCGTTCTCATTTAATTCTGCATCAGAAAGTACAAAGCCAGCATCGCGAAACATGTCGTTATACAGTGCTGATTTATTAACGTCTTCAATCTTTTTAGGCGGGCGCCTTGCCATTAACGACCGCGGCTCTTTATCGAATTTCAGCTGCGAGGCTGTATTCATATTGAAGCGATACGTTAAGCCAAACCCAATGGTGTTGCCACGCTGATAATTAAAAGAAAAGTCGACGTCTTTGTATCGATAAACCGCACCAATATTCCAACGAGAATCTTGTTCAAGTTCACCAGCCCGGTCTTCGGAGTAATCATTCCCTTCAAACTCTAGCTTCAACGTGAGCGGTTCCCAAGGCGTTTGATATTCAATACCACCAAAAAATGAGGCTGTACCTTTGAAGAACTGATCGTAATCTACTTTTCCGCCTCTACCGGAAAAGCCTCCAGGGCGTTCGCAAAAACTGTCTCTTAGCTCGCAAAACGGATTAGAAATATCATCCGCAGTACCGAGATAGCCCCATCCCAACCCTAAATGAAAATCAAACGGGCCTACAGATTTACTGGCGTTGATATATTCACTTTCAAAAAAGCCGGTTCCACCAAAATCTCTAAACCCAACGCTAATATCCGGTAAGTAATAGCTTTCTTTCCACAACCTAAACTTAACGTCTAAGCCTTTGTCTTTGAGCGTTTGGTCTCCGCTAAATGATTCAACTGGGCTATAGAGCTGTGTACGCACATCGGTATAACGAGCAGTCGCCTCCATCCAATCATAGAGCTGTATATTCACAGACCAAAAACGATATTCTCCATTATCGGTGTAATTTATAGCCATGCCGCCTTGCTCGCGCATACGAGCCGTTGGCGTTTGTATAAGACCGTTACCACCTTGCACCATTTGTGAAGGCGTTACGTTTATTTGCGTGTCTGCTTGCGTTGTTGTCGATAACACACTGCCCACAACCAGCGCTAGTGTTGTTCTTTTTGAAGGAAAATACGCACTCATTGAGGAAGAACCCTGTGTACTGCTAAAGCGGCAACCCGCTGATTAAGCTGATTTATTTTATTACTGAATAGCTCTGATGAAACAGGTACGTAAACCTGACTGCCCGGCATCAACTGTGAAAAGTCAAGATTCCAATAGGCAACGCCTTTGGGCTCAACTTCACCATTTGGGTGTATAACGTAAACAATACTCTTGTCTGCATCATCAAGTTTAGCCAATTTGTGCGACGCTGTGTAAACAGACGTATCGCTTTGATGTTGATATGCACCGGGTTTCACTACCGCACCAGAAAAATGAAGCACATTGGGCCGACCATTCAGTCGCAACCAATACTTGCCGGGCTGAAACATAGGATTATCTTCAAAAAATAAACGAGACCGGTTATAGGATATGGGCATATCTAGACGGGTAGACACCGTCCACTGTGCCACTTGCCCGTATAAGCTGTTCAGCGCTTTATGTGTGTTGCTGGTTTTATCGAAGTGAGTTAACAACTCCCTAATGCTAGACAACACCACTTCTTTTTCATGCTCTGCTTTAGGGTTGGTCAAATCAAATGCTGCAGCTGTCGGCCAGTACCATTGCCCGTTGTCCGCAACAATTGACAGTGCGCTCGATAACCTAATGGTTCTATCAAATTGATAGGTTTGTTTGTTGATCATTATTGTAACCAGGTCGCTTTGAGCTGCAGCAGCCTGCGAAAAAGTCATACTTAAAAACTGCGCGATAGCAGCAAATAGAATGTAATTTAGCCCTTTCATTGTATTTCTGCTCCTGCCTTATTCATCTGACGAACAATGCGGCTTAAGTACACCATTTCGTAGGTATCCCCAATAGGGCTAAACTTTTGTGTTGAAGCCAAAAGCTCTTTGGTGGATTTATGCAGAAAATACGTGTTTTCCCACGACAGCCCTACATCAATAAAGGGGGTATAGTCAGGGAACGACACTGTCTCTACTATTTTTATAAGGGGAACTGAGTAGTCAAAGTAGGTGCGGCTTGTTTCACCTTCTACACGCCATGCTGAATCTACAGCTAGTCCAAAACCGACCTCAGACACATCGACTTTACGCTTCCAGTTAAAATTAAGCGTATCGTTTCCACCCAATGGATTGTGTTGAAGGTTACCCGTATAGAAGATGTCGTTATCTAACCCTTCTGTTTTAACAATAATACCGTGATGCATAGTGAAGATGACTTTATCAGCCGAAACCCAGCGATAGCGATCGCCATCTATATAAGCTAACGCCAATGAGGCATTATCACGGTCTCCGGCTTTAATCTGCATAAGATCGGCTTTGCTATTCGCGATCTCTTCAACGGTATAGGTTACCGTTCTGTCTTTTAGCGCTAATTTTAACGTGTTGTAGTAAGCAAGCGTGGTTGTTGAACAACCAGAAATAGTGAGCATAAGAAAGCCAATAGTGGCCAAGGAAAAATATGATTTCATTTGAATGCGCCGACGAAAGGGAAATTAGGTATATCTGTTTTAACTGTTTTAACTGTTTTAACTGTTTTTTATAACGTTTTAGCAATAAAAAAGCCGCTAATTAAAGCGGCTTTTAAAAAATACGTTTTATTTACTGTACTGTCGGAGCGTAAGTAAATGTCACTGGAACAGTTACTGTAGTTGTTGCTGTGGTTGTACCAGATGTAGTAACCGTTACAGTGTTAGTTGTACCAACACATACATCGTCTACTAGTGGATCTGAACCTTCACAGGTAGGAGCAACTGGATCAGTTGGATCAGTTGGATCTACAGTAGGTGCATCAGCCGAGGCGTTGTTTGAAATACCAACAGCAATACCTAAACCAATTGCTGCAGTGGCTATAGTTCCGCCAGTTACAGCACCTGCGCCGCCAGTACCTGCGCCACCTTCACCATCTTGCGCGTTAACACCAGCTACCATTGTTGCAGCTGCAAATAATGCGATAATCGACTTTTTCATAACAGTCCTTTAATAAAAATACCCACTAATATCCTATGTTAAATCATTCCGAACGCTTTGACTAGAATATAATCAAAAAAAATGACTTAAGTTGCTATGATAGCAAGCCCCTTTGTGCAAAAGAAATAGTTTCTTTGTCGCCAACAACAAAATGATCTAGAACAGGCACGTCGATCATTCCCATTGCACTTTTGATCTCGCTCGTTAATCGAATGTCTGCATGGCTTGGTTCTGCTATACCAGAAGGGTGATTATGTACCAGGATCACAGCGGCAGCATTGTCTTTCATCACTTGCTTTATCAGTTCTCTGGGGTACACCGCTGCACTATTTATTGTGCCAGTAAACATCACTCTAAATGCGATAAGTTGATGCTGACTGTTGAGCATTAAAAGAGCAAACTTTTCTTGCTCGCAATCTCTAAGCTTAGCTTGTAAATATTGTTTTGTGTCATCGACATTATGAAATGCATCTTGCCGCGTAAGCTGTATTTCTAAATTGCGACGAAAAATCTCAAATGCGGCTTGAAATTGCGCATAGCTGCAGCGGCCAATACCTTTTAACGATGTAAAGCGCTCTTCTGAAACAGTGACAACCTCTCGTAATGTACCAAGCTCGTTTAACATGTCGTGGGCAAGCTCTACTGCTGACTTTCCTTTTACTCCTTTGCCAAATAGCACCGCAATTAACTCAGCATCACTGAGACTCTGTGCCCCCGAAGTTAGCAACTTTTCTCTTGGTCTCTCACCAAATGGCCATGCTTTAATCGTCATTTTCTTACTCTAGTTAACGTGAAAGCATGTTATATCGAAAACTCAAATCAGCAGCGACTGTCTTCAAGGCGGGTTTATGAGTGAAATCTACACACCTACTTTTGTTTACCTATCCCAGATTTTAGCTTCATGATAGTTTAGTATGCGTGTATCACTACTATTCGTTTCAATCCGTATTTATATGACTATGTCTCTTGCAAATAAAAATGTACTGCTTGGCGTTACTGGCGGCATTGCAGCGTATAAGACACCCGATCTTGTACGCAAACTCACCGCTTTAGGCGCTAACGTACGCGTTGTACTAACAGCCTCGGCAACAGAGTTTGTCAGTCCGTTATCTCTTCAAGCTGTATCGGGTAATCCAGTTCACCAGCATTTGCTAGACCCCGCAGCAGAAGCAGCAATGGGACATATCGAACTGGCGAAGTGGGCAGACATATTACTTATTGCCCCGGCCACAGCAAACGTATTGGCCAAATTAGCCATTGGTATGGCGGATGACTTATTAACTACACTGTATCTTGCCACCACAGCCAGCGTGTTTATTGCACCCGCAATGAATCAACAAATGTGGAAAGCGCCGGCGACACTGCATAATGTAGAACGATTAGCCCAGTACGGAGTTAATTTTATTGGTCCAGCAAGCGGCGAGCAGGCCTGTGGAGATTTGGGCGCAGGAAGGATGATGGAGCCAGTAGAAATTGCCTCTATTGTAAGTCAAACAGTCAACCGGCACGCAGTTGCTGAGCTTCGTGGCAAACACGTTTTAATTACAGCAGGGCCAACAAGAGAGCCTTTGGACCCCGTGCGATATATATCTAACCATAGCTCTGGAAAAATGGGGTTCGCTATTGCAGAAGCTGCCGTGAACGCGGGGGCTGAAGTCACCTTGGTGGCAGGCCCAGTTTCGCTTCAAACACCACGAGGATGCGAGCGTATAGATGTTACTACGGCAGATGATATGCTAAATGCTTGTGAACAATTCGCGCACAAGGCAGATATTTTCATCAGTACAGCTGCGGTAGCCGATTATAAAGCGGTAAGTGTGGCTGAAAATAAAATCAAAAAATCAGATAATGAGTTAACACTTACTTTTACAAAAAACCCTGATATTCTAGCTACAATTTCACGTAAAGATAACAGACCGTTTTGCGTAGGCTTTGCGGCTGAAAGCCAAGATGTTGAGCAATATGCCCGCCAAAAGCTGACCAATAAAAAGCTTGATATGATAGCGGCTAACGACATAACAGCAGACGGCTTAGGCTTTAATAGCGACAACAACGCACTTCATGTTTTGTGGAACGGAGGCGATAAAAAGTTACCCGCCACCAGCAAAAGTGAATTAGCACATCAATTAATATCGCTGATAACAACACGGCTTAGTGAAATCGAAAAAAATTAAACGACATCTTTAATGTGTCGATAACAGCAACTCAACATGCTGATTAATAGAAACACGGTTTAAGAAAGCTGCCACAACAGAAAGTGGTAGGCTTGATAAATAATAACAATAAAACGATAACGTTTTGGCATTAGCCAACTTAACAAGGAACCCGGGTAGAACTTACTCGGTTGCGGAGGAAGTCATTTCGTCATGCCTGCAGTCAAAAAAACAAATCGCAGAGCGCAAATTCTGCAAGCACTTGCTGGAATGCTAGAAACCAACCCAGGTCAGCGTATAACTACAGCAAAATTAGCGGAAAAAGTGGGGGTTTCTGAAGCCGCCCTTTATCGTCACTTTCCAAGTAAGGCTCGTATGTTCGAAGGTCTTATTGAGTTTATAGAAGAAACCTTGTTTACGCGCATCAACAAGATTGTAAACGAAGAAAAAGACTCGTTAACTCGTTGCCAAATGATTTTGCACCTTATCCTTGGTTTTGCAGAAAAAAACCCGGGTATAACCCGTATTCTTAATGGAGATGCGTTAATGGGAGAACAAGATAGGTTACGAGCCCGTATCGCAAAACTTTTTGAGCGCCTAGAAACTCAGTTAAAGCAAGTGCTTAGAGAGAGAAAACTCAGAGAAGGTAAAACCCTTTCTGCCGATGAGGCCATTATTGCAAACATGCTAATTTGTTACACTGATGGGCGCATAAACTTGTTTATCAGAAGCGGATTCACACGCAAACCTACCGAGCAGTTCAACGAGCAGTGGGCAGCCTTTAAACAAATGTTTGTATAGAAAAACACCTATATCACTGACACAGTAGATTACGATTTTTACCCGTGAAATTTGTATGAATAGCTTTCCTATATTTGTAATCAACATGAAATGTTCGAGCGAGCGTTGGGAGTCGACATCGTCAAACCTAAAAGAGCTTGGGCTCAGTGTAACTCGCTTTGATGCTACAGTGGGATGTGAACTCAGCGAGGATGAAATAAAGCTATGGTACGATCCTGTTGCAAATCGCAAACATCACCACAGGAATCTTACGATTGGAGAAATCGGTTGCTATATAAGCCATAAAAGGATCTGGCAGAAAATGGTTGAAGAGAAAATGCCATACTGCCTAATCTTGGAAGACGATTTATGTATAGATGTAACACTTCCTCGTATCCTGCAGCACATCGATCAACTTCGTGGCTGGGAAATGATAAAGTTGTTTGATAGTCGCAATAAGGCCTTTGTCGATTCAAAATCATTGGATTGTAATACTTCGATTGGTAATTTTTTAAAAGTCCCAAATTGTGCTGCAGCATATGCATTAAGCCTATCAGGTGCAAAAAAGCTTCTTCAGCGCCAATTGTTTTTTAGAGCAGTAGATGTAGATATGCAGATTCATAGCGAAGTAGGGATCAGTGTTACAGGTATTCGTCCTTACCCATTTACTCAAGACAAAACATTTAATAGTGAAATCGAAGCAGTAAACAGTGGGCGACATTCAAATCACAGTACTTTTTGGAGAAACCTTAAATTTCGTGTAAAAATGTATTTTGAACGCAAAAAAATTTCAGCAGATTTAACGAAAATTATCCGCTTGGGAGAATAACGATACAATCGGTATCACCTATAGGTGATACCGATTAGTGTTTGTTTCATCGTGTAGCAAACTTATTTACCAAACGTTTCCCCAAAGAAATCACCTTCATTCCACTGAGGCTTATCTTCTTGATTGGCTAACGTCCAACCTATTTGAGCATTCACCTTGGTAAAGGTTTCAGCCGCTTTCCAATTAAAGGGTTGGTTAATATCATCGCTAGGCTTGTGATAGTGAGTCGACAAAAACTGCCCAAACACTTTGCTGCCATCTACACTGGGATCTTTTGATTTAAGACCTGGCACCATAAACACCGAAGGAACACCTTGCTTAACAAACGCATAGTGATCTGAGCGCGTAAACAGGGCTTGTTCAGGCCATGGGTCTGGGCTTAGTTCAATATCAGCATTTGCCGCCGCTTTTTCCACCGATTGCTGCAAATCGCTGTGGTTTGCACCAAATGCAATAACATCCGCAAACTCATAGGTAAGAATAGGCATATCTAGGTTCACATTAGCCACCATAGACGTTACTGGTACCGTAGGGTTGCGTGCGAAATAGTCGGCACCTAGCAGTCCTTTTTCCTCACCCGTTACAGAAACGAACAAGATAGAACGCTTAGGCTTTTCACTCATCTCACTGAAAAGGCGAGCCGTTTCTAGCATCACTGAGGTGCCTGAGGCATTGTCCATCGCGCCGTTATTGATGTTGTCTTTTTTAACGGTTTTCGCAAAGCCTATGTGGTCAGAGTGAGCAGAAAATACGACGTATTCATCTTTTAACTTCGGATCTGAACCTTCTAACATCCCAACTACGTTAGGACTTGTGATGGTGTCATGCACACTCTTTTTACTGATATCCACGGTGCCTTGTAACGCAAAACCTTTTGGTACTTTGTCAGCCTCAAGGTCAGCATAAACGTCGTCTAAACTGCGCTCAGCGCCTTCAAATAACGTGCGAGCAGCCCCCTCACTCATGTAAGCGCCGCCTTTAAGCTGAGGAAAACTGTTTGCCGGCTCATTGTCATCGTTTAGCCATGCCATGCGTGGTGTATGGATGTAACTTAAACGGCTTTGATAAGGACGCACTTTTTCATTTTTCGGGGTAGTAATAGTGATCATGCCAATGGCACCATTGTCTACAGCATACTTTTGCTTTTGATAACCCGATGCAAAATGCGCCCCTTCTTCTGATGGGAAATCACTCGGCTTACCCGCTAGCGCAACAACAATTTTTCCGTCTACATCTACGCCTTCATAATCGTTGTGCGACAGTTCGTCGGCAACAATTCCGTAGCCCACGAAGACCATTTCACCACTTACCTTCGCATCTACGTTCAATAAGCTAGGACCAGCAAGGTATTGTTTTGGATAGGCGAAATCTACGGTACTGCCGTTTTTCGTCAACGTAAACTGAGGAGATTCTTGAACTAAGTTTGCCTTGCGAAATGATACATCTTGAATAAACCCGTCAGTGCCGGCCGGCGTTAAACCATATTTGGCAAACTCTGTTGCAATATAAAGCGCAGCAATATCGTGCCCACGAGAGCCGGTATCACGTCCCTCTAGTAAATCGTCAGCTAAAAAGAAAAGGTGAGATTTAATTCGCTGAGTATCTGGGCTAAATGCCCCCTCAGTTGATGCATGGGCTTTTGAGGAATGTTCTGTCGTTGAATGATTGTGTGCACTCGCGGCGAAAGTCATTGCCGTTATTGCACTACCTAGTAGTAGTTTTTTTATCATTTTAGTTCACCAAATTTTTATTACGCAAAAATGTTTATTACATGCTTGTCGCTGTAAGTAACATGTTAACTCAGTTCATAGGGGCATTGCTATGCAACCCATTTTGTTTAACACGGGTTTTCTGCCATTGCTCGCATAGTAGAGTCGTTATAAAATTTAATCGTAATTTTTAACTGATAAGAGCTGTCCATGTCTAACGAAGCATTGTTATATCGTATTCAATTCATCAGCAATGGTGAGCGATACGAGCTATATGTAAAAACTCTCATGCAAGGAAGTCTATTTGGCTTTGTTGAAATTGGGGATTTTGTCTGGGATACGCATACCAGCGTAGTACTCGACCCTAGCCATGAAAAGTTAAAATCTGAATTTGCAGAAGTCACAAAAACCTATATTCCTATGCACAATGTCTTGCGCATTGACGCTGTAAAGAAAAAAGGTTCTGCCAAAATTACTCAATTAGAAAACAAATCTGATAAAGTAACTCAATTTCCTAGTCCAATTTATACACCAACTAAAGAGTAACGCGCCGGGGTTTTCCGGTTAAGGTTACCGGAGACCCTTATGTATCGCTTGCTTCTTGCCGCTACGCTTTTACTTTGCAGCCTCGGCTTATCAGCCAAAAGCTATGATGATAAAAGTCTGTATACACTGCTCGATAACATTTGGCAGTATGAAATGTCTGTATCCCCACTGCTTGCCTCTCGCCAAGGTAATACAAACCTTGCGCATGCACTGCCTGATATATCTCCTGAAGGGCTGAGTGGTCAGCATAAAAATTGGCTTAAGTTCCAAAACCAACTGGCGCATTATGAAAGAAGCAATTTATCGCAAGATGCGTTTATTGCTTTATTGATGCAGCGGTACAGGTTGGCAAACTATATAGACCAGTACACGTATCGCTCTTACCTTGTTCCCATTAACTCAGAATACGGTTTTCACAGCGCCATGGCGTCTTTGCCAAACCTGTCTACGTTTAAGCGCGTAGCAGATTACGAGGCGTATATCAGTCGCTTACAGGCGCTAAAACCCTATTTCAAGCAGCAAATTGACTATATGAAACAGGCATTAGCAGAGGGATATACCCAACCTAGCGCCGTACTTAACGGTTTCGAAGATTCTATTTCAACGTATTTAGTGAGCGACGTGAAAGAAAGCAGCTTCTACGGGCCCTTTACTCGTTTTCCAGACTATTTTAGCGACACAGAAAAAGCAGCATTGAAAAAACAAGGCCAGCAAGCAGTACGCAATTTTGTACTACCGGCTTACCAAGCGTTTTATGACTTTATGGTGAAGGACTATATTCCTGGTGCTCGAGATGACATAGCCGCAGAGAAATGGCCTGATGGTGTTAACTATTACGCAAACAGAGCTAAACATTACACAACCACAGATATGAGCCCAAAAGAGATCCATGAACTGGGCTTATCTGAGGTAGCGAGAATTCGCGCGCAAATGCAGCAGATTGTTGATGACTTAGCGTTTGATGGCTCAATAAACGAATTCATTACATTTTTACGGGAAGACCCTCAGTTTTATGCCACCAGCGCGGAAGAGCTGCTGAAAGAGGCGTCTTTTATTGCTAAAAAAATGGATGCCAAACTGCCGGAATTATTTGAATACCTACCCAGAACCCCCTACGGTGTTGCTCCAGTGCCAGATGCCATTGCGCCAAAGTACACCACTGGGCGCTATATTCACCCAAGTAGGGACGATCAGCCCGGCTACTACTGGGTAAACACTTATGCTCTTGATAAGCGCCCTTTGTATGCACTGCCTGCATTAACCCTTCATGAAGCTGTGCCAGGGCATCATTTACAAATATCATTAGCAGCAGAGCTTGAGGATCTTCCCATGGTTCGCCGCAATACGTATATTTCGGCATTTGGTGAAGGCTGGGGTTTATATTCAGAATTTCTTGGTATTGAAGCAGGCATTTATGAAGACCCTTACGATAACTTTGGCCGTTTAAGTTATGAAATGTGGCGTGCATGCCGTTTAGTCGTTGATACAGGTATGCATACTATGGGCTGGAGTCGTCAGCAAGCGGTAGACTATATGATGGAAAATACCGCATTATCTGAGCACAACGTTAATACTGAGATTGACCGCTATATATCGTGGCCTGCCCAGGCGCTGTCTTACAAAATAGGCGAAATAAAAATAAAAGCGCTGCGTGGAAAAGCAGAAGCAGAATTAGGCGAACACTTTGACGTTCGTAAATTCCACCGAGCTGTATTAGAGAATGGCTCAGTTCCACTTTTCATCTTAGAACAGCGTATTAATACGTTTATAAAGGAACAAAAGGCTAAAAAACTATGATTGTTGCATTTGGTGTTATCGGGGTACTCATTCTGCTTTTGATTTATTTCGTGCTACGCACCCAAAACTTTCAGAAAGAATTAATACTTTCCCGCTCTTCCAATAAGCAGAGCAACAGCAAGGTCAATTACGCTCAGCGCAACCTGGTATTAGTGACTGATGCTTTGGAAAAAAACCTGACGCAGCGTTTGCAGAGCCTGTATAAAAGCAGGCTTATTAATCAAGATCAGTATAATGCTTTGTTACCCTTGATGACGTACTTTTCAACCATTGTGATGAACTGCTGCGAAAAAGGCGATTCGCTGGAAGAGTCTCTTAAAAAAGCGTTAAGTAATGAAGAGATTTCTTTAGAAGGAATACAGCTCGTTGTAAAAGACTTACCCAGTAACCTTAGAATGTTGTGGTCTAAGAACACAGCCGATGGATTTATAGCGTTTTGCCAAGCTGTCACTTCGGTAAAAAGCAGCAGCGACTCTCAAGACGCAGCACAAGCTAAAAAGGCATCCTAACGGCCCAGATTCAGCATAACCTACTCTCGGCATAACCTATTGTCGTCATAACTGAGCCTCGGTATAACTGGGTATAAGTCACTTAACTAATGCGCAATAATTGAAAGCTGCTGTTACAGGCAGCTTTTTCGTTATTAGTGCTATTAAAGTCCCCATTTTTTTCTTTATTACTTTTTTATTGCCACATTCATCGGGCAGTTTTTATGTCTGTCTTTATTATCAGTTTCTCGCTCATAAAAAGTGTGAAGTGAAATTTAATGTCTTCCCTTTTTAAAATAATCAGTAGGTTAGCAAGCTACGAAGTAGAAAGGCGCCGGTTTATCTTGAAAAGACTTTACCTCTCACTATAATACTGTACACATATACAGTATTAGTTGGTGTTATGAATAAGTCATTATCTACGTTGGAAAACCACCCGCATATTTGGCGGGCTAGAGAGCAGAGTCAGCAAGAAGAGCGGTTTTCGTTGGGTTTTGATCAGCTAGATGAAGCGCTAAACGGTGGCGTTTCAACCTCTGGCGTGGTTCGTATACGCACACTAACTGGCATTGGCGAACTCTCTCTATTCAAACAAGTCATCAGCAAGCAACGCTCGCATAAGATGATTGTATTTGTAAACCCGCCAGGAGATATTCAAACCCCTTGGTTAGCAACATTTGGAATTGATGTTAAACAGGTTTTAATTATAAAGCCCAGTACTGAAAAAGAGTCACTGTGGGCAACTGAACAGTGTTTGAAGAGTACGGCCTGCCATTGCGTTATTTTGTGGAGCAATGGGGTAAATACAAAGGAAGCTAGACGTCTACAAGTAGCAGCAACACATAACGATGCACTTTGTCTTCTTTTCACCAGTCCTAACAGAAGCAGTATGCTCAACAGCGCAGCACTGCAGACATTACCTATCTCTCTAGATTTATGCCTTAACTATCGACAACAGGCGTTGGAAGTCAGCGTGCTAAAGCAGCGCCACGGCTGGCCAAAAGATAATATTGCCATACATAACGACTGGACTGCGAACAACCGAGCAATCAAGTGGGCAGTTGAACATAACAAAGTAAAACGTCATGTACTTCACTCAGTGAGTTAATGATGTTGTGGGCCTACCTGTATTTTCATCAAATCACCTTGGATACGCATGAAAAAGCGAGTTTGAGTGCGGGCAATAGCCCTCAATACAACACGCAAAACGAAGTACGACATAAAAGAACAGGTGAATCGGCGAATGGGCTACACCAACCGGGCAAAACACAAATACCGGCTGTTATTGTTTATTGTGAAAAAACAAATCGCATTGTTCAGCGAAATAACGGGGCACTTCAGCAAGGTATAGAGATAGGCCACGGGCTTGCTCAGGCTGCCGCATTATGTCCTCAAGTATGTATTATTCCTTTTAGTGAAGACAATGAACGCCTCACTCTTGTACAACTAGCCCACCAACTTTATCCATTTGTTTCCGATATTGTCTTAGACACCCACAATACACTGGCTATACGACTTGATAATTTAGTGCATTACTATGGCGGTCACAAAGAGCTGTGGAGCACTATCACCCATGAACTTAAATTATCAAAAGTGAGCTACCACTTCGCTACAGCTTGGTCTATTGAAGCCGCACGAATACTGGCTTTAAATGGCGTTGATAACTATGAGTGTGATTGTGACAACATCAAACATAGGTTATCGCAATGCTCGCTGTCATTAACTGCGTTGGATAAAAAAACAAAAGAAGCGCTGACTCGTGTGGGCATACGTCATGTTCATCAATTACTTGCCATGCCTGTACATGAACTTGGCAGACGATTCGATAACAACACCATTTCATACCTCACTGCCCTACGGGGAGAAACCTTTCCTCATGTCACCCTTTTTCGGCCTGCAGAGCACTTTGAGCACTTTACGCTTCTCCCTTTTGATGTTGAAAACACGCAACATCTCACTCCTTTTATGGAAAAGCTGCTGGGCTACCTTGCCCACTACTTACGCGCCAGAAATTTACAAACGTCCACACTCTGCTTTCAAATTGATTTTCGAGAGCACCCATCAACGCAGTTAGAAATAAAGTCAGCGCTACCACAAAGCACCGTCGACAGCTGGCTGTCGTTACTCACACTGCGTATTGAGAACGAAGTGTTACCTGAGCCAGCAGTGTCGATAACCCTGCGCTGCGACAACGTCGAAACGATTGAAGGCAGCAATGGTGACTTTTTCAGCAATCGCTTTAACGAGGTAGCTCAGAAACAATTAATTGGACGGTTGAACGCAAAATTAGGGGAAGAATGTACTTTTCAGCCAAAAGTGTCAGATACACATCAGTTTGAGACTATGTCGAATGCTGAAATTTCATCTAGCACGCCTGCATCAACATTTACTTCAGACATTGTTCCCACTTTTCTATTCGACAGCCCCAAACCACTCACTCAATCAACGAAAGTCTGCTTTGGACCTGTAAGACTTCACAGTGAATGGTGGCATGAAACACCTCGAAAACGTGACTATTTTATTGCTCAAACCTTATATGGAGTGCGCATGCTGATATTTAAAGACGAAGATAATCAGTGGTGGGCACAGGGTCTTTTCAGTTAGGGTTGTTATGAATTACAGCGAGCTTTTTTGTCAAAGTCATTATAGCTTTCTAACGGGTGCATCTTCCCCTGCCGAGTTAGTGACTACCGCTTCGTTTTTAGGTTACCAATCTATTGCTATAACCGATGAGTGCTCGGTGGCGGGGGTGGTACGCGCATTTGATGAGATAACTCATCAGCGTTTACCGATAAAACTTATTATAGGTAGCTACTTTGTATTTGATGAGTCTCTTTCTTTTGTATTGCTATGCCCAAGTAAAGAAGCGTACAGCGAGTTATGCCGAATTATTACTAATGCCCGTAGGCGCTCTGAAAAAGGCGAATACAAACTGGCAGAGTGGGATTTGCGCACCATTAAGCATTGCCAGTTTATATGGCTGCCGTCCGGTAAAAAGGAGTACGACGACCACTGGGCAAGCTGGCTAGAAAAGCAGTCGGCGATTCAGGTTCATATTGGTGCGCAGCGACTACTCGATGGATTAGATCATCATAGGTTTGAAAACTATAACTATCTTCACGCAACATATGGATATTCAGTTATAGCCTGTACCGGTGTACTTATGCACCATAGTGACTGCTTACCACTTCAGCATGTGTTGCACGCCACACGAACACATAAGCCTGTAGATGAAATAGGGCGCGCCGCGCTGAGTAATGCAGAAAGAAGCTTGCGAACCACGCAGAAAATTAAAAAACTGTATCCTGAAAAGTGGGTTGCTAATACCAATAAACTGGCCTCACAATGTCATTTCTCACTGAGCGAATTACGCTACCAATATCCAGCAGAATTGGTGCCTTCGGGCTACACACCAACCTCATATTTACGGGCGTGTGTTGAACGTGGAATTAAACTGCGCTTTCCTGAAGGTTTACAGCCCGAGATAAGGCAAATTATAGAAAAAGAGCTAGTACTCATTAAAGAGCAAGAGTACGAATACTTCTTTCTCACTATTTACGATATTGTGCAGTTTGCTAAACAGCAGGGTATTTTATATCAAGGCCGAGGCTCAGCTGCTAACTCTGTCGTGTGTTATTGCCTTGAAATAACCGCTGTAGATCCTCGCCAAATCAATGTTCTTTTTGAACGGTTTATCTCAAAAGAGCGCAACGAGCCTCCCGATATCGATGTAGATTTTGAACATCAACGACGCGAAGAAATCATTCAGTACATTTTCAAAAAGTACGGCAGAGAGCGGACTGCTATTGCGGCTACTGTAATTTGCTACCGTTTTAAGTCGGCCTTGAAAGACGTGGGTAAAGCACTAGGATTCAGTGAATCTCAACTCGACTTCGTCGTAAAGCAAATTAATCGACGGGACAAGGTAATTCCTTGGAAGTCTCAGTTAGCCGACCTTGGTTTAGACCCTAGTAATAAAAGGGTGAGCCTTCTTATTGATTTAACAGAACAGTTGTTAGGCACACCCCGACACCTTTCACAACACGTGGGAGGTTTTGTAATAAGCGCAGGGCCACTATACGAGCTGGTTCCTGTTGAGAATGCAGCAATGCCAGAACGTACTATTATTCAGTGGGATAAAGACGATATAGAAACCCTTGGCTTACTTAAAGTGGATGTACTGGCCCTTGGTATGCTGAGCGCGATACGCCGAACATTTGAACTCATCAATAAGCAGTTTCCAGTAGACGTGAGCATTCCCTTTATTACTAAGCTAGGTGATGACAAACAAGTCTTTGATATGATTTGCCAAGCCGATACCGTAGGCGTTTTTCAAATAGAGTCACGGGCTCAAATGACGATGTTACCGCGCCTTAAACCCCGTAAATATTACGACCTTGTTGTGCAAATCGCCATAGTAAGGCCAGGTCCAATTCAAGGCGATATGGTACATCCCTATCTTATTCGACGTCATGGTAATGAAACAGTGACCTACCCTTCCAAGGAAGTTGAAAACGTATTATCTCGCACAATGGGTGTACCCATTTTTCAAGAGCAAGTCATCCAGCTTGCCATGGTGGCGGCAGGGTTTAGTGGCGGCGAAGCTGATCAGCTGCGAAGAGCAATGGCTAGTTGGAAAAAAGACGGTCGCATATTTGAATTCAGAGATAAATTAATTAAGGGAATGACGGATAAAGGCTATGACAGTACTTTTGCGCACAACCTATTTGAGCAGATTAAAGGCTTTGCGGGTTATGGGTTTCCTGAGTCTCATTCTGCATCATTTGCAGTATTAGCCTATGTGTCTTGCTGGCTAAAGTTTTATTTCCCCGTGGAATTTTACGTGGCGTTACTCAACAGTTGGCCTATGGGTTTTTATACGCCATCGCAATTAGTTCAAGATGCTAAACGACACAGTATTAAAGTATTACCGCCTTGCGTTAATAATTCCAATGTAGAACATATAATGGTGATAGATGGTGAACAAAAGCTACTGCGTTTAGGATTAACTCTCATTAAAGGGCTTAGTAAAGAAGGCGCTGATGCCGTCGTTAGTCAGCGCCCTAAAAATGGCTTTAGCAGTGTAAATCAGGTTAGGCAAATAAAGCTACGTAGTAACGAATTAGAGGCGCTCGCAAGTGCCGATGCTTTTAAGTTAATTTCTGGCAATAGGTATGAAACTCGGTGGCAGATGATGGATAGCCAAGCCAGCCTTCCCCTCTTTGAAGATGTTACATCAAACCATAATGCTGACAATAAAAGCGCAAAAGACGGTGAGCCGCTGCACTCTCTACCTTCCCAACCCTCTCTACCTTCCCAATCTTCTCAACCTTTGTGCAATGCTCCCTCAGCAGCCCAAAACTTGCTTGAAGATTATGCAGCCACTGGGCTATCTGTTGATAATCACCCTATCTCATTGCTCAAACAACATAAAAACCTTAAGAAGATTAGCTGGGCACACACCCTTTCTCATAAACCAAACCGTTCAGTGGTGAGCATACTTGGCGCTGTAACTGGTAGGCAGGCGCCTGGTACAGCATCTGGCGTTACTTTCCTTACCTTGGAAGATGATACGGGTAATGTGAATGTTGTTGTGTGGCAAGCCACTGCTAGAGCTCAGCAGAAAGTATTTTTGAAAGCCAAACTGCTACAAGTCAACGGTATTGTTGAACATTCTAAAGAAGGAGTTGTACACGTTATTGCAGGCAAACTGATTGATAGAACCCCTTGGCTAGGATCGATTATTATTCCATCTCGCGATTTTCATTAAAGAAATCTGTGTTATCTTCATAGAAGCTAGTGCCACTTAAATAGTAATTTCTTTTTGGAGTATAATTTGAAGCAATGGGTAGCGGCGTTTGCTTTTACAGTATTTAGCTTGGTAGGCAGCTCTTGTGTTTTTGCCGAACGTTTTATTGTGGGCGCTCAAAACTTATCTTATTTTCCCCATTACGATTTCGATTCAGATGTGGATAAGGGCGTTGGATGGGCAATACTTGAAGCCTTTTCTGACGCAACAGGCCACGAATTTATTTATGTCGCTCTACCAATCAGAAGGCTTCAGATGGAATTAGCAAAAGGGAATATTGACTTCGTCTATCCTGATAGCAAAAGATGGTATAACAATATTACTAACAATAATGATAAAAGCTTTTCGCTCCCTCTGACTCAAGCGGTAACCGGTACTATTGTAAAAAAGAAGAAAGCAGGCAGAGGCATAGCGGCAGTAAAGAACCTCGCCATGCCACTCGGTTTTACCCCCGTAAACTGGCAAGAGAGAGTCAATAATGGCGACACCTTACTCACCTCAGTAAAAGATGTACCGCAGGGATTTGCCTTACTTCAACAAGAAAAAGTTGATGCTTTAGATTTAGAGTATCACGTGGCTCAATTTTCAACTGCATCTTTACCACAATATGATGATGTTACTTTAGACCTCACCCTACCACACAATGAAGTCTCCTTTAGTATTTCCACCCTAAGGCAGCAGACTATCATTGACGAACTCAACCGTTTTATTACATCCAATCCTAAACTGATAGAAAGCATAAGAATTAAATATTCAATAATACCACTCTCTGAACTCTTTGACTCACTAGTGAATGAGCAACAATTAAGTCCAAGTGACATATGGAAAAAAGACCCAGCACTCGCAAATTAAGTGTTTAGAGTGCAAGTATTTGGGCACTGTGTAAAAACTTCTTTAGCTGAGAAAATCTAACTATAGAAATCACCACCTCGCTCTCCAACAAACCTGTAAAACACTGTTTTTATTGATTTATCTTACTTGGCCACTTTTTTGCTAAAACTTCTTATCATTAAGGAGTACATATGAACCGTTTTACACTTTTATTCTACGTTTTACTTTTCCCTTCATTACTATTTACCACCAATACCCTTTCGGCCAAACAAACTGTAAGTGCTGATTACATGCACGGATTTGATGGAATAGATGGATTTAGGTTTGCCTATCGGCCATTTACCCAAAATATTACTACCCAGTGGTTTGGTGATTTAAAACTCTACTGGGAAGCTAGCGCAGTAGTGTGGGAATATGGAGAGAATAATACAAGAAGCACAAGCTATGCAGTTTCGTTAACCCCTGTATTTATGAAACAAATTACAACCATCGCTGATCGCTACCCTCTCTACTTTGAAGCCGGTATTGGTGCAAGCTATATCGGCGATCAAGAAGTGGCTGGTAAAGACATTGGCTCTAACTATCAGTTTGAAGACCGACTTGGTGTATATGTTGAATTAGATGAAACACAGCATATCGCTGTGAGGTACATGCATTTTTCAAACGGCGGATTGAATAGTGATAACCCTGGCTTAGACTTCCTAAACCTATCCTACGCCTACCATTTTTAAATCAAAATAACGTGTGCTTAGCCCTATGGTCGTGAACTTTACGCTAAGCACATTTCATCACAACACAGTATATTAAGCTCACCTACCCATCAATGTATCATTGTTGATATGCCTTTTATGCCCTTTGCTATGCTGCTGCCATGCCGCTGCTATGTCGCTGCTATGTCGCTGCTATGTCGCTGCTATGCAGCATTTTCATAAACTGTTTCCTTTTAACAATCTTTGACAGAAAAAATAATGATAGCTCTACTAAATTAACAATAAAAACAGCAGGTTAAGCTCTTGGCACAAGTCGTGAATTACCTAATGTGAAAAATTGGAAAGTTAAAAGTAAATGCTTAAACACAAATAAGATTTATAGAGATACTGGTAATTTGTATCTCGTAGGTTAGCTCATTAATGGTCAACTCTGTAAATTGAGACACTATAGACATAGAAGGATTTATATTATGAAAATTGCCACGCTTACCGTAGTAATAGGAACTGTACTTTCAACATCAGTTTTGGCAAGCCATCACGAAACTAAGATCGAGAAAAGCTTTAGCGCACTCGATATGGACGGCAGCGGATTTGTCACTAAAGCCGAAGCTAAAGGTACCTTACATCCCAAACTACTAACGAAAATGGACACTGATGGCGATAACAAAGTAAGCCGTGCAGAGTTTAATCTTTTCGTAAATGAACAGCCTAGTATGTTCAATGACGACACTACTACATCAGCAAATACGCAAACTGCAGCACAACCTTTAATGTCTGAACAAAAGAAGATGTCAGCATTAGAAGGTGGTGAAATGATCTCTGAAAAGAATAAAGAGCTTCGTTCTCAAATGTCTGCCACCGCTGACAGCAGGTTCACGGATCTTGATAAGGATAGTAACGGTTCACTTTCAACGAAGGAGCTGGAGGCTAGTCAAGTGGAAGGAAATATTTCAGATATGGACACTAATGGTGATAAAGAAATCACTAGAATTGAATATCGTGCATATTTCGAAAAAATAGAATCTGAATAAGCAATAAAGGGGGTCAGAACCACATTTATTTCCATACGTCTAGCATCGTTCATTGTTAGCGACTGCAAAAATGGGTTCTGACCCTGAGGTATCCCCACAAATAAAATAGCAAAATCAGTGAGATAAAAAAGAAGGGAACATTCATGACGTTTGGTGATCAGATCAATCGCCAAACATCACTGAGACCAAACAACCATGAATGCCCTATC
>NZ_JAPVOT010000040.1 GCF_027257845.1 Alteromonas sp. BMJM2
CCATTCCACCCTCAAGCACTGCATAAGTCTGATTGAGTATTGGACTTTGCGCTATTTTGCACGCTTATCCACTTATACAGCCGAAACAGGTTCACTTGCGTTGTGTACCGCTAACTTCCTATCGCTTGCTTCGGGCCGGCCCCCGGAGACCCCACCGTTGGCCAGTGACGCCCTTGCGATTCGGATTATCTTCCCCTCAATCAGGGTGATGCAGGCATCTATTGTCCTGCTGGGTTTGCCAGCTTCGCTGGGCAAACAAAAAAGCCGCTCATAAGAGCGGCTTTCAAATGTAGAGTAAAATGAGTGAATTTTAGTTGGTCATTAAGGCATAAAAACCTAGTGCAAAGCAGCCTCTAAAAAGGCCCATTGGTCGGCATAGCCCTGAATACGCATCCATGTGGGTGTGCCAGCGCCATGACCTGCTCTGGTCTCAACTTTTAGCAGTATGGGGTTATCACATCCTTGGGCGGCTTGAAGCTGAGCAGCAAATTTATAACTGTGCCAAGGTACAACCCTATCGTCGTGATCGCCTGTAGTTACCATAGTCGCGGGGTAACAGGTGCCTGCTTTTGTGTTGTGTAACGGCGAATAAGCATAAAGCGCTTCAAACTGCTCTTTGTCTTCACTCAATCCATAGTCTGAAGACCATGCCCGGGCATTGGCACTAGGCGTATGATAGCGCAGCATATCTAACACGCCCACTGCCGGTAGGGCTGCTGCAAATAAATCTGGCCGTTGAGTGATAACAGCACCAACCAACAAGCCTCCGTTTGAACCGCCCTGCACCGCCAGCTTTTCACTTGATGTGTAGCCCTTATCAATCAGAAAATTTGCCCCTGATATAAAGTCATCAAACACGTTCTGCTTGTTTAATTTAGTGCCAGCTAGGTGCCATTGCTCGCCGTATTCGCCACCACCACGAATGTTCGCAATAGCAAGCACGTTACCCTGCTCTACCCACACCATGCGAGAAATAGAGTAGCTAGGCAGTAAAGAAATATTAAAACCGCCATACCCGTACAATAATGTTTTGTTATTGCCGTCTAGTTCTATGCCTTTTTTATGCACAATAAACATAGGTACTTGGGTGCCATCTTTGCTGGTATAAAATACTTGCTTGGTCACGTAGTTGTCGTAATTGACGCCAGTATCAATGGTTTTAAAAACAGAGCTTGTTCCGATGTCTACATCGTATTTAAAAACCTGCCCAGGGTTTGTAAAACCGGTCAGCTTATAAAATGTCGAGTCTGCATTTTTACTGCCATTAAAGCCTGATACATTGCCAATATCTGAAAACGCTAATTCCTTTAGCTTATTGCCTTTGGTGTCAAATATAACAACGTTTGCTTTCACGTCTTTTAAATACTGTACGAACAGTTTACCGCCAAGCAGAGATACACCGCGAAGCGTTGCATCACCGCTTTGTATGATGGTGGTTCTATCACTGACGACTTTGCCCGTTGATGATGTATCGCTTGCCGAGCTATCCGTTAGAGAAACTTGAATTACTTTTCCGGTAGGTGCGTTTTCAGTAGATGAGAAAAAGAGCGTGTTGCCTTCTTCACCGATAAGCTCGTACCTGCCATCCCATTTATCAAAAATTGGCACCAGAGGCCCTTCTTCGTTAAGGGATTTCGCATAGACACCGTTCGACTGATAGCCTTCGAATACTGAAATAAGCAGCGTTTCGCCATCTTGAATTACCTCAGGATACGGGTTCCATGTTGGTTTATCATCAAACTTAAATACAAGCTTGTCTTCGCCCTGCTCGGTGCCTAATTGATGAAAGTAAATTGAAACGGTTTGGCTATCGTCATACTCACCGTTTTCATCTTGTGGATACCGAGAATAGTAAAAACCCGTTTCGTCAGGCAACCAGGCGATATTAGTGAACTTCACACCGCTTAAGATATCGTTAGTGTCTTGCTTTGTACTCACATCACGTACGTGCACTGTTTTCCAGTCGCTGCCGCCGTCAGACAGTGTATAGGCAAGATAACCTGCTTGAGGGCTCACCTCGGTAGAGGCCATAGACACGGTGCCGTCGTCACTTAGCGTGTTGGGGTCGATAAGTACGTCGAAGTTTCCTTCTCCTTTCCCTTCGCCTTCTACATCGCTGGACACATACATGACATACTGATTCTGCAGCCCGTTGTTGTAAGTATAAAACACCTTCGAATTAACCATATAAGGTGTAGAGTACTTCTCGTAATCCCAAAGCGCAGTTAGGCGCTCTGTATAGCGCTCGTGAGATGGAAGCGCACTTAACAGCGGTTTAGCTAACGCATTTTGCGCATTAACCCACGCTTTTACCTCAGGTGTATCCTGCGCTTCTAACCATCGATAAGGGTCGCTTACTTTCACCCCGTGATAATTATCTACTTGAGAAACCGTTTTTGCCGTTGGGTAAGCCGTTGATGCAACAGACAGCGTAGGCATTGAAGTGGCGGCGCCCGTTTCTTTTGTGCTTAGGCTTGAGATGTCTGCACTATCTTTTGAGGCCGAATCAGATTGGTATGCCGAATTACAGGCGACCACCGCACCGGCCGCTAGCACCACAGCAAATGAACGCATTGATTTTATTTTCAAATTACTCTCCTTAAAAACACGGCCGTTTTGAAATCAGCCTACATTTTCAATTTCAGAATTACTGTTGGCCGCGTTATTCTTACCTTTAAACATCATTCTTATGTCGTTAAGAATTAAGTACAGCGCAGGAACAAGAAGCAATGTAATGACAGTGGCAAACAAAATACCGAACGCCAGTGAAATGGCCATTGGTATTACAATTTGCGCCTGTAAGCTGCGTTCAAATACGATAGGCATCAGGCCCATAAACGTAGTCAGTGAAGTCAAGATAATGGCCCTAAAGCGCTGCGTACCAGCACTTATGGCGGCATCCATTAACGACAGTCCCTCTTTACGAGCTCGGTTTACAAAATCAACCATAATGAGGCTGTCGTTTACCACAACTCCCGACAGCGCAATAATTCCGCAGATGGACAGCACGCTTACCGCCATACCAAGCACCAAGTGACCAATAATGGCACCCACCACGCCAAAAGGTATTACCGACATAATAATAAGCGGCTGACTGTAAGAGCGAAGCGGAATGGCCAACAGGGCATAAATGGCAAACAGAGCAAACAGCAGTCCTTGCATCAGGCTGAAAATAGCGTCGGCTTGTTCTTTCGAATTACCCTGTAGTTTAAATTCAACGTTGGGATAGCGAGCCAGTAAGTCTGGCATAATGTTATCTACAACATCATACGTCACCTCAGACGGGTCCATTAAGGCCTTATCCACTACACCTGTAATGGTAACCGAGCGTTTACCGTCAACGCGAATGATAGAGTCGAAGCCTTGACCTAAATTGAAGGTTGCGACTTGTTCAAAAGGGATCTCTTGGCCGTTTGGCGCTCGCACGCGCATATTTTCAAGGTGCTCAATAGAGCTGCGTTCAGATTTTGGATAGCGCACCATCACTTTAATCTCTTCATCGTCACGCTGAATACGCTGTACCTGCGCGCCGTAAAAACCAAAGCGAACTTGCTGCCCTAACTGCTGCAGCGTAATACCAAGGGCATCCGCTTGTGGTTTAAGCGCCAGCTGAATTTCATCGCTACCACCAGAGAACGTATCGTTAATGTCGGTAACGCCTTCGTAGGTATCAAGAACTTCTTTTATTTCATCCGTAATGGCGCGAAGCGCATTAATATCGCTAGAACTAAATTCAAAACTGAGGTCTGCGCCACCGCCTGGCCCACCTGGCGAGCTAATGCTAAAGGTTTTCACACCGGGAATTTCTGGTACTTCTTCCCGCCAGCGATCTTGAATATCAAAGTCTGACAGTGTGCGAGTTTCCCCTTTGGTGAGCTCTGCAAAAATTTCACCACCCAAGTTTCCGTTATCAAAAGTCATAGCGTGCTTAATAACGTTAGAGCCCGTTTCTTCTTGAATCTTTTTGTCCATTCTACTCATGGCATCTCGAAGGGTATCGAGCACGCGGTCGCGCTGAGCAATGGACGAACCAGGCTCTAACTCAAAACTTGCCGACATAAAGTCGCTTGGAATACTGGGGAAAAATACAAACCGCACA
This sequence comes from Alteromonas sp. BMJM2, assembly GCF_027257845.1. Classification (GTDB taxonomy): domain Bacteria; phylum Pseudomonadota; class Gammaproteobacteria; order Enterobacterales; family Alteromonadaceae; genus Alteromonas. The sequence continues at coordinate 4,100 of NZ_JAPVOT010000040.1, forward strand.
ATCCCGCCGCCAAATAAACCAACCGTTAGAATAAGCATGGCTAGGAATGTGGCTACGGTGGTATAGCGGTTTCTCACGGCCTTAGCCAAAAATGGGGCGTAGGTATTGTGAATAAACTTCTTAATGCCTTCGCTGAAGAAGTCTCTAAAACGCTGAAATTTGTTTGCTTTTGCCGGGTCGTAAGGTTTGAGCTTCATGTGCACTAAATGCGCGGGCAATATCAGCTTTGACTCTATTAGAGAGAAGACAAGACAAACAATAACCACCATACCGATGGTTTTCCAAATAATGCCGAAGGGCCCAGATACCATTAGCATTGGCGAGAATGCGGCAATGGTTGTTAACACGCCAAACGTTGCGGGCATTGCTACCTTTTTAACTCCAGCGATAACATTTTCTGCACTGTGGCCTTTTGCATCTATTTCGGAATACGCAGACTCCCCCATAATAATGGCGTCATCTACCACAATCCCCAGAACTAATATAAAAGCAAATAAGCTAAGCATATTAATAGACACGCCAATCATGTCTAAAGGCATTACCAATAAGGTACCTAAGAAGCAAACAGGTAGCCCAATAATGACCCAAAACGCCAGCTTAATTTTAAGAAACAGAGACAACACCAAGAAAACTAACAAGGCACCGAAAAACATGTTTTCTAGCATCATGTTGAGTCTGTCAGCGAGGTAAAACGAGCTGTCTCCCCATGTGTCTGCTGTAATGTGCGCTGGGAACGTCTCTTTTTCTTTGTCGATGTATTGGTTAACTTGCTCAGATATTTCTAAGGCATTTTGATCGCCCACAGCGCGAACACGCAAACTGACCGCAGGCTTTCCATCAAATAAAGCGTACTGGTTATTCTCGATAAAGCCATCGTTGATGTAGGCCACATCGCCTAAAGTTACTCGCGTACCATTGCTGTTTGACACTAAAATAATTTGTGAAAAATCCCAACCGGTGTACGCTTGCCCTTTCGTTCTTAATAAAATGTCGCCGTTTTCAGTTCTAATTGAGCCGCCTGGTAAGTCGATACTTGACTGGCTAAGACGCGCCACAACATCGGCAAAGGTGAGGTTATATTTTTGCAGGTCAGATTCAGAAAGCTCGATTGAAATTTCATAATCGCGAGCACCCACCACCTGAACACTCGATATGCCGGGCAGGTTTGCAATATCATCGCGAAGGTCTTTTGCAAACTCTTTTAACTCGCGCTCGTTAGCATCGCCATACACCGATACCCAGATAACGTCTTGCTGAATCTTTTGTCGATATATAACCGGTTTTTCTGTATCGGCAGGAAAGCTGGGAATTGCGTCAACCTGTACCTTAATTTCATCGAGCAAAGACTTAACGTCGTAGCCCTCTTCAACTTGAATACTTACGGTTCCCATGCCCTCAACTGCGGTAGCGTTAAGCTGCTTAATTCCCTCAAGCTCTTTTACGGCTTCTTCTATTTTAAGCAGTACGCCCTCTTCCACTTCTTGTGGCGCTGCGCCCAAATAAGGAACTCGAACATTGACTACATCAATTTCGAAACTTGGAAACACTTGTTTTTGAATTGAAAGTGCACCAAATAAGCCACCAACGACCAATAGCCACATCAATAAGTTAGCGGCTACGTTGTTGCGTGCAAACCAAGCAATCAACCCGCTATGTGTATCTATACGACTCATTCGCTGCCACCTTCTGAGGTATCAGTATTAATTTTTTCTCTATCTGAATTTTTATCAGTGCTTTTATCTAGTTCAGCTTCTTCGGCTAACACTATTTCATCGCCTGGTAGTCGAACTTTCATTCCGTTATAAGGGTTAGGAACTGCACTTGTCACTACTAGAGTGCCTTCGTTTATACCGCCGCTAATGAACACGTCTTCAGCCGTGGTGCGTGTTACATCAACAGGAACAATTTCAAGTTCGCGATTTTCATTCACAGTCAGTACGGTGTTATCTAAACGAAGAATATTGCGGGGAAGTACTATTAAGCTTTCGTCTCTGCCCGAGGTAATCTCGGCCTCAACAAATTGTCCAAATCGAAGTGGAGAGTCTTGCTCGTCATTAATTTGATAAGGCAACGTCACTTCTACTACAGCAAAAACCACACGGCTTCCGGTATCCAAAATACCTTCAGAGCGAACTAGGCGTCCAGTCCAACTGCGTTTTGCACCGCCCACCGTAGCCCGCAAAGTAACCTCTGCACCGTCTGATGACTGGTCGGCAATGTTGATAAACCTTAAGTCGCCATCGGTAATAGGCAGTCTTACCTCAGCCGTATCAGTTGAATACACCATACCGATTGGCGTTCCCATTGCTACGAACTGACCTAAATCGATATTTCGCTCAACTACAATACCATTGTAAGGCGCTTTTATTTTTGTGCGCTCCAAGTTACGTCTTGCACGCTCTAATTTTGCCTCAGAGGCTTTTACATTCGCTTGTTCTTTGGCGAGTTGCGGCTTGCGCAACCCCAACTCGGGAGGCGTTGAGTTGCGTACTGAACGCCATTCTTGTTCAGCAACTTTTCCTCTCGCAATTTCTTCTTGTAGCGCAGCGTGCGCTTGCGCAAGTTCAGCCTCAGCAAGCTTCATATCGGTCATGTAATCTTCTTGCTCTAGCACAGCAAGCACATCGCCTTTTTTAAACGTTCCCCCTACTACAAAATCGCCAGATAGAGAGACGACTTGTCCACTTACCTGAGCACTCAATGCAGTTTGATGTTTTGGGACAACATTACCCTGTGAACTGACGACAAAACTAATAGACTCGGGTGACACCTTTTGCGCGTCTACCAAAAAGGCCGGTATCTCAACGGGAACCTGTTCGGGTGGTTTTTTAGCGCTGATCATGATTGCTGCTGCAACGAACGCAACAACAATAATAATAAGTGGTATACCACTCTTCTTTAGACCGGAGTTCTTCATTTTCTATCCCTAGGAACGTGTTGCGAAGGTCTGTTAAATAAGACCTGATATTTTTTTATTGTATGTAACCAGTGTACTGATTTTTCTTTTCTGTTGCTTTACATAGATTGATAATCATTGAGCCTCCTCCCTATCAGCATAAACTAAGTTTATCCTAATAGGCGACCAAACCAAGGGAGAAAACTCAATGAACTTTTATACTAATACACATCCGTACTATTGTGGAATCGAT
>NZ_JAPVOT010000041.1 GCF_027257845.1 Alteromonas sp. BMJM2
TACCAAAGACTTGAAAAGATCAAACAATGAAAACTGTGCAATTAACCCAAATGCCTAAACCATCTTCGTAACGGACATCTAGCCACACTAAAAGCCAGCTGCAACGAAGGATAGCATATAGCGTTTGTTTTACTTATACTCCTACCCTTCGTTACAGCTGTCTTTTTGATGACTTGATCCATTCAAACAGATGTTTGTGGTGATATTTGTGAAACTTACGTCTGTTAGTGTTTAATGTGAACAGTCCTTTGGAACTGAAACCTTAGAGGTGGCGCACAACGAGGCCGACTTTCTCTAAATATTTAGCGATGCGATGGCTGATGGTGTACACGAGTTCGACCATATCATTATACGATGGTGCTCACGTCTTTGCTTATTTGTTGGAAAAGCCTGCTTTGTTTACAATATGCGTTGAAATGCCGCGGTGAATAATTTGCATCACTTTGCTTAACTCACTGGAATATCTTGCTAGCAGCAACCGTAAGGGAATAGGTAGGCTTAAAACCCACTGGCTTTAATAAACACCCGACTAAAACAGTTAAATTTCAATAGCTAAAGCAATGACTGCAGAAACTCTCTTTTTAATTAATAAGTGCCTCATAACAATCCCCAAAAAGTGACTTTGGATTAACTATTCAGTGTCTTTTTTTAAGTCATTTATTGCCAAAAAAGGAGAGGGTATAACTACAAACATGCTACTTGCCTTTTAAATAATCCAATGAATTGAGCGATTATTAAACGGTTAGTAACAGAATTTGTCCCTAACTAAAGTTAATCCTTCTACTAAATACAGATAACTCCAAGGTTTTTTAAGACACCGCTAGCCCCTGTAAATAGCCCCTTTATATTTTTCTTATATATTTTTGACACTTTCTTTTAGCAGCACATGCTAGCTTTTTTGAGTTGATTTTCACCCAAAACAACTCAAAACAAAAATCACTCTAACGAACTCATGTTGAAACACGAAAAAGGAAATTTTATGAAAAATAATGTAATGACACTATTTGCATCAATGACTATGTTAACAACCTTGGTTATTCGTCCAGCGCAAGCAACCTTAATTGAAGACGTTGGTTATGGCATTGACTATCAGTTGGGTGTACATACCAATGCTATATACGATGAGGAATTGGGTGGCGTTACTTCTGTACTTCGCGACGAAGCAATTGGTGACCAAACAAATATTGATCGAACCGCTAAAATACGCGGTGACCTATCTACTGGTTCGGTAGGAGCGAAGACAACCTTGATACCCTCCATCCCATCCTCAAGTTTAGCGACAAATGCTGTGGTCACTTTAATTGATACACTCACCTTCGACTTATCAGGTCAAGTGGCAGGTTCGACAGTTGATTTAGGCATAGGCATAGATTGGGAGGGAATATTTTTCCCCTATCTAAGTTCGCGGCCATCAAGAGCCAGTTTACAATTTAGTCTGATTAGCGATGATGATGAGTTATCTTTAGCCACAACAGTCTATCCAGACAACTTTGTACTTTCTTTCCTAAACCCTGGTTTTGAGGCGGGTGACCCCTTAACTTTCGGTGACCCTGGTTTTCAAACCCCCATGGCCTCAACATTTGGAGATTGGACATCCTTATCCGACTTAGGGGATACATTCAATGGGTTGTTCTCATTAGAAACAGGGAAAATAACGGTCGTTGACTTTAGGTTAAGTTTAAATGTGTCAGGAAACGCTGATTTCTTCAATTCAGCGCACCTAGCATTTGACTCACCGATATCCTTTACATCAGCTTCAGGCGTTTTTATGAACGCAACACAAGTTCCGCCTTCATCTGTATCGGCACCTGTAACGAGTTGGTTACTGTTAAGTAGCTTAGGAGCTATAGCACTTTGTAGGCGAACTATGGCATTGAAAAGATAGGATTTTTAGCGATCAACCACGCTAAGTGCCAGTCACTTTGCCTTAGCGTGGAAAGCAGTTTTCCTGACTTTTCAAAATTACCTACCAAAGCAAAGTATTGCGCCTGGGCATAAACCAAACCGGGTATGAAGCTGACATTTTTAGGTGGGTTTTCAATTAACGAGGCATAAAAATTGATGATTTGCTGTTGTCCTTGCACATTATCCGTTTGCTTGTAGCAATAAGTTAACATAGCAACATAAGAAACACCATTCGCCATGAGATCAGCGTCGGTGAAGAGCTGATTTTGAGTCGTGAACAACTCTTCGAATATGGGCAGGGCAATGTCACACCTATTAGCATAAAAAGCCGCTAGCCCATAGTTAGCTTTCAAGGTGCTGGTCTTGTTGTTCAGCTGAAATGCCGCTCTGAAGCGTTCAAACCAACTCACTTGGTTGCCTAAATTATATTGCGTTAACGTAATTGTTTGTAGTGCTTCAATCTCAAAACCAAACTGGGTTAATAACGATTCATGAATTGCTTCTGCCATTAATGGCTCACCTTTCCATAGATGGTGCCATGCTTGAGCCATTCTGTAGTAATACTCTTGCCCAAGTTTGTTCCTATCTAGGGAATCGAAACTTGCATTTGCCTGCTCTGTTTGATTAGCTAATCGCAGAGCATAAGCCAGACCCAACACACAATTTGTGTCGCCAGGCAACCTGTAAACACAGCGTTGGTAGCGGCTTATGGCGTCATCTAAACGGCCCATTCCAATCAAAATAGCACCAATCCCCCAATTTGCTGGAGAGGATAACGGCGCGATCTCTAATGCTCGCTCGTAATATGGCAACGCTTTGGCTCTTTGGTAGTTTGACCTAAGTAAATTCCCATAATTAATCAGTGCCAAATATTGGTCACCATTCAACGCAAGCGCTTTTTCGAAAGCAACTTTAGCTGTATCAAGTTGATTATTATTAAATGCCAAAATGCCTTTTGCTGCATACGCTTTAGAAAGCTTTGGATCGAGCTTAAGGGCGCCTTCAATAGCTTTATTGGCTTCTCTATTTGCCTCTTCGAGTGTTAGCATTTTATTTTGAGCCATCAATAGGTAACTAACGGCAAGGTCGACATAGGCCTCTGCATAATTAGGATCGAGCAAGGTAGCCATGGTAAACTCGTCTCTCGCTTTTAGCAGTGAATCTGTAGAACGTATCTGATTGTATTTGCGTCCGCGAAGTAAATGTAAATAGGCCTCACCTGAGCTAGGTTTATATCTTTTTTGTACGTCTGGAATATAGTCAAACTTGCCACCTAAGGTAGCAATCACTTGGCTACTTATCTGCTGTTGGTCACTAAATGCGTTATCAATACTGGCAGCAAAACTCTGAGACCAAAGGGTGCTATCTTCATCAGCGTCAATAATTTGCAAATTTACTTTTAAGAGCTGTGCTTCCTGCCTAACGGAGCCTTGCAATAAATAGCTAACACCTAACTTATCGCCAATTTCAGCTGTGGTTATTGCGGTATCACGAAAAGCAAAAGATGAGGTTCTCGAAATTACTTTAAATTCTGGCACCATGGCTAAATGATGAATGAGCTCTTCTGCCAATCCATCTGCAAAGTAACTAATATCATCGGTGTCCGCCATCAAAGAAAAAGATAAAACAGCAATAGACTTGGCCTTTTCTTGATTGATTGAACTTAGCCATTGTATTAACACTACAACCAGAAATAAGACAATTAATGCCAAACTTATCAGTTTTATAGCTTTAACCGGAGACATTTTATTCAAAGTAGGTGGAGACTGTTCACCTAAATCTTTAACTTCGCTGATTGTTTTTGAAGGTTGAATCGCCTGTACAGTCTGAATCAATTGGTATCCGCGTTTAGGGCGGGTTTTTATGAAGGCATTGCTGTCGTGCTTATCAAGGTGTTTACGTAACGAAGAGACTAAACTATTTAGAGCAAAATCAGTGACATAACGGCCTTGCCAGAGTGTACTCATTATCTCCTGCCTAGTAACTAATTCGCCTTTTGACTTGGCTAACAATAGCAACAACTCCATCGCTTTTGGCTCTATGTTTTGGACAAAATCGGCGCTTTTGAGTGTGCATTCGTTTGGCGACACTGTCCATTTTCCAAGCTGAAAATTATCCATCATTACCGTTAGCTATTAGCGATTAGAATTAAGGAGTATAAGAAGAATTAAAGCTATTTACCACACGCTGTGTCAGCTGTGTTTTGGACTGGGTTGGTTTACTTTAACACTGAATCGTTTTCGTTTGGGATAAAATGCAGTTCAGGGGGCATACCCATCTTTAGACAACCAAAGGGCTTTCCGCGGGTTTGGAGATAAGCCAACATAAGCAAATCAACTCTTCCACAAGCAAAAACCAACTACTGACCAGTCGAAAACGTCACCAACGTTTGTCATCCTAACATCCAAATAGTGCAATTAAGGGTGAGACCGTTGCTGGCCAC
>NZ_JAPVOT010000042.1 GCF_027257845.1 Alteromonas sp. BMJM2
GGAACAGGCTCTGCTTCTAACAAAGCGCTTAAGTTCACTCCCTTCGGTCGCTGGGACGCTAACATGTGGGCTGACTCACTTCGTTCGGATTTTAACCCACATGCTAGCGCCCCTTAGCTTAAAGTTATATGCCATGAGGTCTGATTTAGAATTTAAACGCTGGTTAATTGAGCTGGACGAAGAATTACTGCTATCGGAAAGCGAAGATTTACACATTCAAGCCATTAAAAATATAGCCTATTTCGGTTTAACTGAAGCAGCATTAGCAGAGCTTTGCACTAACGAGATAGAAGACTTTTTAATTGGGTGTTATAGGCTATACGAAAAGAAAAATTTGGGTGATGAAAAAGTCTTTTATTGCTGGCTAGATGAAATGGCTGGCCAAATTCGAACAAGTGCTGTTTCCACCATACATGGAAAATTACCTTTTGGAATTCAGCTTCAATTGTGCACGAGCCTCGAATTGGCAAATAGTATAAAATCCATGGACAGTGGCAGCTTTACAAAGGGTAAACTTAAGGTTTGGCAAAATGGCATATAACAAACCATTCAACCGGACCCATACTCGCTGGCTGGTTTCGCTTCGCTCACAGTATAGCCAGCAAGTCTGGGCCGTTTAATAGGGGCGTTATACATACTTGAGGGTGTCAGTATTTTAATTAGGGCAATAAAGAGTCAGTTAAATCTAAAACCATATTTCTATTCACAATCAGCTAAAGTCGGCGGTGTTGGTTGTGTCCTTGGTTTTATTGTTGCCTATAACTTGTGTTTTATGATTGCGGCCCTTTTTGGTATTGACTCTGATGTCCCGATAAGAAGTTATGACAATGTTTTGGTTATGACTGTTTTTGCTTTATGCTTCGTCACTCTATTGTTTTCTTTATATATATTTTGTCTTTTATCAGGTGCTGTCTATTTTGGTATTAAGCTAAAAAAAGGACATTTGAGCAAACAAGAATTTATCAATATTGTGTTTAAAGGTGTCTACCCGCAACATTGGCAAAAAGGATTATGAACGTATGTATAACAAACGATTGAAGTCGGACAAAAACAAGAGCGGTTTTCGCCGCTTAATCGGGTGTTAAGGCAATAAATTTATGAAAGTAATCGCAACATTAACACTACTTATATCTACCATAGGGTTCTTGCCTTGCTCTATAGCAAAGGAGGAATCACCCATGGAACAAAGTAAAGAAATCGGGCAGTCGGCAACCGAATGGAAGCAAATGTATTTCCTTGGGATTAGTAAAAATGATCCTAGTTCACTTAATCTAACCGAAGGACAAATTCGCGGCTTACTTTCAATGGTCAAGGTAGGTCCGGCAGTCTCAACTGGCGCAGCGATCGAGCCTTCATTCCTTATGAATACAAAGGGAGTGACGCCTTGGTTAGCTTTGTACACTTTAATATATACAAAAAAACCAGATGCATTAGGAGTTATTGCAAGAGGAGAGTCTGCTATTAATATCCCAGGAGGCTATTTAAACGGCCTCTTCAAAAATTATGTTCACTGGCCAAAAAACATAATATCTAAATACAATTTAGAACTTGAAGGGTATAAGCCTTTTATAATTCCTTTCATGCTTCACAAAGACTCCCCGCCAGTAGGCAGTTTCTCCCAATCAATGAAAGCACCTGATGGTAGCCTTGAGATTTTTGGTATATACGAGTTCAATGAATCAAAACCGGAAAGCCTTTTAGCCGAAGTAGAAGGTATTATTGAATTTATAAAAGAAAAAAGACCTGATATTACAGCTGCAACACATTAGCTAGTAGCAGCCTTAACAAAACGCTCAAGGGCGTTTAGGCCCTAAAAACGGGCCTTCACTGGGACTGCCTACGGCAGCCCCTTAGCATTGGCGTTAGCGTTCAGGAAGTAAATGTTAAAGTTAAAGGAAGAAACACCATTGGCAAAAAGGATTTTGGGTTGTATCGTTCTTACCTTTTTCATGGTGTTTTTAACTTCGCCAATCTTTCTTTTTTTCAAGCATAATTTTATTCCCTCAAAGGGCTTATTTTTTGCATCAGTTTTTCTATCTTTTGTTGTATGTTGCGTTGTAGCTGTTTGTTATTTGCGTGCATTTAAAGCAGGCAGTATTAAGCCCATACCGCAATTGAAAGCGGAAACTAAATTTAAAAAAGCTTTCATATCTGTATTGTTTCCGTTTATTTGTCTGTTTTGGGTCTGGTCTTTCATTGGGGTAATGCTTCCAAGTATTGCCACAAATTTAATGGGAAGCTTAACCGAGTCTCAAATGCTATTGGTTAAACAAAGTGGTGGTAAAAACAAGTGTAAATATCGCCTTCACCCAAGAGGCTTAGAAAGCTTTATCTTTCATTACTGCATAGGCGAAATGGAGTACACTGAAATTAATCAAGAAGTTTTGGCGGTGGTTATTTCCAAACAAACCATTTTCGGCTTAGTAGTATTGGAACTGCATTCCATAGATGAAGAACGCTAACAAAACGCCAAAGTGGACAATTACGCAATGCGCCTTCGGCATTATCGCATTGCGTAATTGCCCCTTAGCTCAAAGTTATACATACTTGAGGGTGTCAGTATTTTAATTAGGGCAATAAAGAGTCAGTTAAATCTAAAACCATATTTCTATTCACAATCAGCTAAAGTCGGCGGTGTTGGTTGTGTCCTTGGTTTTATTGTTGCCTATAACTTGTGTTTTATGATTGCGGCCCTTTTTGGTATTGACTCTGATGTCCCGATAAGAAGTTATGACAATGTTTTGGTTATGACTGTTTTTGCTTTATGCTTCGTCACTCTATTGTTTTCTTTATATATATTTTGTCTTTTATCAGGTGCTGTCTATTTTGGTATTAAGCTAAAAAAAGGACATTTGAGCAAACAAGAATTTATCAATATTGTGTTTAAAGGTGTCTACCCGCAACATTGGCAAAAAGGATTATGAACGTATGTATAACAAACGATTGAAGTCGGACAAAAACAAGAGCGGTTTTCGCCGCTTAATCGGGTGTTAGGTAAACCTGTATATGGAAATTTTGGTTGCTGTAATTAGCTTACTTGTTTTCGGGGTATTCCTCGCTGTAGCTGTAGCGCTATCTAGAGTTCCCGTTTTAGGCAACGCTTTAGATTTCTTTGCAGAATTAGCTAGCGGACCTCGCTTCGTATATCTTGCTTGGCCGTTTCTACTATCAACCGCTTACAGAAAAGAGTTAATTTTCGAGCATAGAAATAGAATTAAGTGGTTAGCTTGGGTAGAGTATATTTTGGCAACAATTGTGTTTCTTGCAATTTGCGCCATAGGGCTTTTAATCATACACCACAATGTAAAGAGGCTCTTGCTGCAAAGTGCTCTTTTTGAGTAGTTTACCTAACAATCGCATAAACTCGCTCGCAAGCTCGCTGGGACAAAAACACGCAGGCTCCCTTCGCTTCGCTCAGTATTATAGCCTACGTATTTTTGCCCGTTATGCGGGCCGTTAGAAGGCGTCAGCCTAAACTGCGTTTCGTTTAATAAAAATAACAGTTCAACCGCCCTCAGCTGCTGTTTCAAAAATCGCTCTGGCTTTTGGTGGTGTTAACTTCGCCGCTTCAACTCCAAAGGTTGCGCAATAGGCGCTTTATCGGCTAGTTATTATTTTAAGTCTGCAAGCGCCATTGCGTTTGTTAGTTCAAATGGCGGCTCGCTTCAGTCAAATCAAAAACATCACCGCGCTGTCGTTTTACTTGTTTGTGGTAATAATCAATCGTATGCTGGCTTTATAAGTTTTTAAAAATGCCAAGGGAACAGGCTCTGCTTCTAACAAAGCGCTAAAGCTCACTCCCTTCGGTCGCTGGGACGCTAACACGCGGGCTGACTCACTTCGTTCGGATTTTAGCCCACGTGCTAGCGCCCCTTAGCTTAAAGTTAGAAGGCGCCAGCCCAAACTGCGTTTCGCTTAATACAAATAGCAGTTCAACCGCCCTAACCTGCTGTTTCAAAAATCGCTCTGGCTTTTGGTGGTTTTAACTTCGCCGCTTCAACTTCACAGGT
>NZ_JAPVOT010000043.1 GCF_027257845.1 Alteromonas sp. BMJM2
GGACCTGGCAGTGTCCTACTCTCACATGGGGAAACCCCACACTACCATCGGCGCTAATACGTTTCACTTCTGAGTTCGAAATGGAGTCAGGTGGTGCCGTATCGCTATGGCTGCCAGGAAAAACTGGTTAACAATTGTGGAAAATCTGATATCAATGCAATCTAAGAGTAGTGAGCTTTTACTTTTCACTCTACTTGCTTTATTCGTTATGTGCTTGTCATTTCACAACACACCAGCCTAAAGCTTCTTGGGTGTTGTATGGTTAAGCCTCTCGGGCAATTAGTACAGGTTAGCTTAACGCCTTACAACGCTTCCACACCCTGCCTATCAACGTCATCGTCTATAACAACCCTTCCAGAACTTAAAGTTCAGGGATGACTCATCTCTGGGCCGGCTTCCCGCTTAGATGCTTTCAGCGGTTATCCGTTCCGAACGTAGCTACCGGGCAATGCCATTGGCATGACAACCCGAACACCAGCGGTTCGTCCACTCCGGTCCTCTCGTACTAGGAGCAGCTCCCATCAATCATCCAACGCCCACACCAGATAGGGACCGAACTGTCTCACGACGTTCTAAACCCAGCTCGCGTACCACTTTAAATGGCGAACAGCCATACCCTTGGGACCGACTTCAGCCCCAGGATGTGATGAGCCGACATCGAGGTGCCAAACACCGCCGTCGATATGAACTCTTGGGCGGTATCAGCCTGTTATCCCCGGAGTACCTTTTATCCGTTGAGCGATGGCCCTTCCATACAGAACCACCGGATCACTATGACCTACTTTCGTACCTGCTCGACGTGTCTGTCTCGCAGTTAAGCTAGCTTATGCCATTGCACTAACCTCACGATGTCCGACCGTGATTAGCTAACCTTCGTGCTCCTCCGTTACTATTTGGGAGGAGACCGCCCCAGTCAAACTACCCACCAGACACTGTCCACAACCCCGATAAGGGGCCAATGTTAGAACATCAAACATACAAGGGTGGTATTTCAAGGACGGCTCCACACAATCTAGCGACTGTGCTTCGAAGCCTCCCACCTATCCTACACATGTAGGTTCAATGTTCAGTGCCAAGCTGTAGTAAAGGTTCACGGGGTCTTTCCGTCTAGGTGCGGGTACACAGCATCTTCACTGCGATTTCAATTTCACTGAGTCTCGGGTGGAGACAGCGTGGCCATGGTTACACCATTCGTGCAGGTCGGAACTTACCCGACAAGGAATTTCGCTACCTTAGGACCGTTATAGTTACGGCCGCCGTTTACCGGGGCTTCGATCAAGAGCTTCGCTTACGCTAACCCCATCAATTAACCTTCCGGCACCGGGCAGGTGTCACACCCTATACGTCCTCTTGCGAGTTTGCAGAGTGCTGTGTTTTTAATAAACAGTCCCAGCCACCTGGTCACTGCGGCCCTCGTTCGCTCAAGGAGCAAGTCCTATCACGAATAAGGGCGTACCTTCTCCCGAAGTTACGGTACAATTTTGCCGAGTTCCTTCACCCGAGTTCTCTCAAGCGCCTTAGTATTCTCTACCTGACCACCTGTGTCGGTTTGGGGTACGGTTCATATAATCATAAGTTTAGAAGCTTTTCCTGGAAGCAGGGCATCAACAACTTCACTCCCTTGGGAGCTCGTCTCGTGTCTCGACTTTAAGCGTCCGGATTTACCTAAACGCTCGGCCTACACACTTTCACTTGGACTACCAACGCCAAGCTTGTCTAGCCTTCTCCGTCCCTCCATCACTGATTATACAAGTACGGAAATATTAATCCGTTTCCCATCGACTACGCATTTCTGCCTCGCCTTAGGGGCCGACTTACCCTGCCCTGATTAGCATGGGACAGGAAACCTTGGTCTTCCGGCGTGGGAGTTTTTCACTCCCATTATCGTTACTCATGTCAGCATTCGCACTTGTGATATGTCCAGCAAGCTTTACAACTCACCTTCATCCACTTACACAACGCTCCCCTACCCAGCACAGTAAACTGTGCTGCCGCAGCTTCGGTATATTGCTTAGCCCCGTTACATCTTCCGCGCAGGCCGACTCGACTAGTGAGCTATTACGCTTTCTTTAAAGGGTGGCTGCTTCTAAGCCAACCTCCTAGCTGTCTATGCCTTCCCACATCGTTTCCCACTTAGCAATATTTTGGGACCTTAGCTGGCGGTCTGGGTTGTTTCCCTCTCCACGACGGACGTTAGCACCCGCCGTGTGTCTCCCGGATAGTTCTCATTGGTATTCGGAGTTTGCAAAGGGTTGGTAAGTCGGGATGACCCCCTAGCCTTAACAGTGCTCTACCCCCAATGGAATTCGTCCGAGGCTCTACCTAAATAGATTTCGGGGAGAACCAGCTATCTCCCGGTTTGATTGGCCTTTCACCCCCAGCCACAAGTCATCCGCTAACTTTTCAACGTTAGTCGGTTCGGTCCTCCAGTTGATGTTACTCAACCTTCAACCTGCCCATGGCTAGATCACCGGGTTTCGGGTCTATACCTAGCAACTCAACGCGCAGTTAACACTCGCTTTCGCTACGGCTCCGCTATTCGCTTAACCTTGCTACTAAATATAAGTCGCTGACCCATTATACAAAAGGTACGCAGTCACACCACGAAGGTGCTCCTACTGCTTGTACGTATACGGTTTCAGGTTCTATTTCACTCCCCTCACAGGGGTTCTTTTCGCCTTTCCCTCACGGTACTGGTTCACTATCGGTCAGTTAGGAGTATTTAGCCTTGGAGGATGGTCCCCCCATATTCAGTCAAGATAACACGTGTCCCGACCTACTCGATTTCACTGTAAAGCACGCTACGTGTACGGGGCTATCACCCTGTATCGCTCCTCTTCCCAAAGGATTCCACTACACACTAAACAGCTTAAGGGCTGTTCCCCGTTCGCTCGCCGCTACTAGGGGAATCTCAATTGATTTCTTTTCCTAAGGGTACTTAGATGTTTCAGTTCCCCTCGTTCGCCTCGTTACACTATGTATTCATGTAACGATACCTGTAAACAGGTGGGTTTCCCCATTCGGACATCTGTGGCTCAAATGCATTTTGTCGGCTCACCACAGCTTTTCGCAGACTTACACGTCCTTCATCGCCTCTAACTGCCAAGGCATCCACCGTATACGCTTAGTCACTTAACCATACAACCCTAAAAAGCCTTGAGTATCGGCCTCATGTCCGCCTTTTGATGTCGGACAAGGGTAATGTTGTATGCATGACAAGCTAATCGGAAGAATTGCCTTGCTATCT
>NZ_JAPVOT010000044.1 GCF_027257845.1 Alteromonas sp. BMJM2
TTATTCGTTCCGCAACCAATCGCTTCAATATTATCGCGTGCTGAAAAGACCTCTTCTCCTGTAGGACTCCGAAGCCGATTCTCACTGCAAACGAATAATAACCTAGTCATAAAGAATGAAACCTAACACTTACCATAACCGGTTTGTGGCGCTCTACCGCAAATCCGGTTCATGGTTTTGTTATCTCAGTCTGCCAGCTAATATCAACCTTGCGATGTTGTTGGACGCAGTCTTTGAGATATAAATTTATCAGACTTTGATACGGAACACCGGTTTCATCAGACATCCCTTTAAAATAGCCAATTATGTCTTCGCTTAGTCTTATCGTAACTGACTTTTTGAGCTTATTTGCATATGGGTTTTTGCGAGATTCAAGTTTTGTAAGGTCATATTCGGCTTTCATAAATCACCATAAAGTTTTGATTCGGATTTTGTTGCCTTCCTTGCTGAGATTATGCGAATGACTTCTCCATCTTTTCTTTCACAATGACAAATTAGAAGTAGTTTTGAAGAATTACTCATCCCTAATAGAAGAAAACGGTCTTCGTCTAATATTGAATTTGTTTCATCAAAAAACTGCAAAGCTCTCTCGTCAAAAAATGCGGTCTTAGCTTCCTTGAACGAGATTCCATGTTTTACTTGATTCGAAGCTGCTTTAGCTTCATTCCACTCGAATTTAATCATACATACAGTGTATGTACAAAAAAGCTTTCAGTCAAATTGAGAGATAACGCCTCATTAAGAGGAAATTTATAGTTGGCTAAAATGTTGAACGCAGTGAAAACAGCCAACTGTAAATTTTCCTACTTTAATGCCTTGTTATGTTTTGACTACACTGAGTTCTCGTAAGCTTTTGATAACCAATCGATAACTTCACTATCAACATCAGATACATCTTGTAGCTGAACTCTATGAGTACACATAGTACCAAATGGGCCAGAACTTTCTAAACAGCCCTGTACTTCGACACCTTTAAGCTTCAGCCCTAAATCAATCCTTGTTTTAGTTGCAGGCTTAATTAAGGCAAATTGTTTCTTTCTAATTAAACTTACACTTCCTTTTTTGGGCGTAATTTCAATATCATCCCCAAAATTCTCAACAATGGATAGGAGCTTTTCATAAATGGGTTTGAGCAATTCTTTACCGTTATATTGATCTAAAAGTAAATCCTCAGGCGAATCAACTTCTTTAGATAGAGCTACTATTGTATTTGCAAACCCATGTGTCACTCCATATTCAGTTTTTAAAAACTTTACAGCTATTGAATGCTTTTCAAAGTTTTCTTTTTTTAATATTTTAAGCCACTCTTCTAACTTTTTACCTGTTTTCTCAGGCATATTATCAATCATTGTTTGCAGTGCTTTATCCATATACTCCACCTTATGATTCAAAACATAACTTTAAGCTAAGGGGCGCTAGCATGTGGGCTAAAATCCGAACGAAGTGAGTCAGCCCGCGTGTTAGCGTCCCAGCGACCGAAGGGAGTGAACTTTAGCGCTTTGTTAGAAGCAGAGCCTGTTCCTTTGGTCTTTTTAAAAACTGTTGAAGTCAGCATACGATTGATTATTAACACAAACAAGTAAAACGACAGTGCAGTGATGTTTTTGATTTGACAGAAGTAAGCCGCCATTTGAACTGCCAAACGCAATGGCGCTTACTGATTCAAAATAAGAACTAGGCGATAAAGCGCCTAATGCGCAACCTTTGAAGTTGAAGCGGCGAAGTTAAAACCACCAAAAGCCATAGCGATTTTTGAAACAGCAGCTGAGGGCGGTTGAACTGTTATTTTTATTAAACGAAACGCAGTTTAGGCTGACGCCTTCTAACTTTAAGCTAAGGGGCGCTAGCGCGTGGGCTAAAATCCGAACGAAGTGAGTCAGCCCGCGTGTTAGCGTCCCAGCGACCGAAGGGAGTGAACTTGAGCGCTTTGTTAGAAGCAGAGCCTGTTCCCTTGGCATTTTTAAAAACTAATAAAGCCAGCATACGATTGATTATTAACACAAACAAGTAAAACGACAGCGCGGTGATGTTTTTGATTTGACTGAAGCAAGCCGCCATTTGAACTTCCAAATGCAATGGCGCTTACTGAATTGAAATAATAACTTGGCGATAAAGCGCCTATTGCGCAACCTATGAAGTTGAAGCGGCGAAGTTAAAACCACCAAAAGCCAGAGCGATTTTTGAAACAGCAGGTGAGGGCGGTTGAACTGTTATTTTTATTAAGCGAAACGCAGTTTAGGTTGACGCCTTCTAACTTTTAAATAAGGGGCGCGGACGTGTGGGCTAAAATCCGAACGAAGTGAGCCAGCCCACATGTATGCGTCCCAGCCCGCACAGCGGGCGTGCTTAATTTTTTTGTTATATGACATTTCTCAATCAGCCACTAAGTTAACAGAAAGTTCTAGGGTCTCGTATCCACATTTTGTTGCTATTGGTAATAAAGAATCAAAACTTTGATTAATGTAACCTGCTTTTTCAATGAGCAATTTGTGCTCAATTAAATCGTAGCCGACAGCGATGTTAAATTTAGTAGAGCAATCATTAAATGCCGAACCATAGATAGTTTCACTACCGTTTGCACTATCGACCATCACAATGGCGTCACATACGTTGAGAGGTGTCTGATTTGTATCGAATAACTTCACATTTATGGCTGGAATAATCACTGGTAACGTTACTTCAGGGCATTCATTTTGATTCTGATCGTCACCAGAACAACCTAATAATGGGAGTGTAGCTACAAACGCTAAAATTAAACTTTTCATTAATACATCCTTGTCATATAACTTTAAGCTAAGGGGCGCTAGCGCGTGGGCTAAAATCCGAACGAAGTGAGTCAGCCCGCGTGTTAGCGTCCCAGCGACCGAAGGGAGTGAACTTGAGCGCTTTGTTAGAAGCAGAGCCTG
>NZ_JAPVOT010000045.1 GCF_027257845.1 Alteromonas sp. BMJM2
ACCCTCGATAATCATCATCTGAGAGATAATTGGGGAGTACTTTTGTAAATGTACTTGTTTCGATAAATATCATACTGAAAGTATACGGCAATGCCGTATTATGTCAACACGCTATGAAAGGCATATAGACACAATGACTCCCTGAGAAATGCTAGCCTCCGCATTTTCGTGGGTTAGCTCAGAAAGCCAGTGCCATAATTAGTTTGTTCAATACTAAATCAATTTGGAGGCTAGCATGAACAAACATAGCATGATTTTTATCGGATTGGATACGCATAAGGAGTTTCACGAGGTTGCCTATTGTGAGGAGCAGCGTGGAGCGACACCAGTTCATTATGGGCGTATTCCCTCGTCTAAGGTCAGTGTCAAAAAGCTGCTCCGTCAGTTTGAATCCAAATATCCAGGCGCGACGCTTCACGTTGTTTATGAAGCAGGGCCATGTGGATATTGGATTTATCGACTTATCACAAGTTTAGGGCATTGTTGCTATGTCGTTGCGCCCTCCCTTATTCCGAAAAAGCCTGGCGAACATATCAAGACCGATAGGCGCGATGCGTTGAAGTTGGTGAAGTTATTAAGATCTGAAGATCTCACGCCCATTTATGTGCCTGAACCAGAGGATGAGGCAGTAAGAGATTTATCCCGAGCTCGAGAGCTTGCTATGAAGGATTTAAAAGAAGCTAAATACCAACTCAAAGCGCTGCTGCTAAGAAACAATATTCGGTATGAAGGCTCTGCTAATTGGTCGAAGAAACATCTGCGGTGGCTGACTGAGTTGATATTACCTCATCCCGCGCAGCACATCGTGCTGCAAGAATACTTACAAACGATAGAAGAGCGCATACGACGATTGGAAAGGTTGGATAACGAACTCACCCATCATGTACACCAGTGGCGCTATTATCCCGTTGTTAAAGCGATCCAAGCCATGCGTGGTGTGAGGCTTCTAGTAGCGGTTGGGGTTGTTGCGGAACTTGGTGATTTACACCGATTCGACCATCCTAGAAAGCTTATGGCTTATTTAGGTTTGGTACCCAGCGAACATTCCTCTGGTGGAAAACGCCATTTAGGCGCTATTACGAAGTCTGGTAACGGCAGAGCAAGGCGCTTGCTGATTGAAGGGGCGCATAGCTATCGATATCCAGCGAACGTGTCGACTAATATCCAAATCCGGCAAGAAGGGCTGCCCAAAGACATCGTTGATATTGCATGGAAAGCACAGCTTCGTCTGTGCAAACGCTATCAGCGCATGAGTAAAAAAGGTAAACACTACAATTTAATTATTACTGCGATAGCCAGAGAAATGGCAGCCTACATATGGGCTATCGCAAAAGAAGTGGTACTTACGCCAGTTAACCCAAAATTGAGATTGAGCAGAGTACCTGCATGATAAACGAGTTTGAGCTAATGCATTCGGATCAGGCCGCGGAATGTGGCACAACCTACGAGGGCGTTATGACGGCAATAACTTAACGGTTATTGATCCACGAACATAGACTGATGAGAAAGGCTGAGCGGTCACCGGGATCACGGCGGAGTGAGTAAGGTAGGCGCTGTTCATTGAGAGATGAATAATCCACGAATACCAGCATGACAACCGACGACATTACTGCCTCATCCGGTGCGTTAGCTCATTTATTTAGAGCAAGAGAACAGCTAATTATGGACCGAAAAAATGTCAGGGAGACACTTGGTTTTTATTGACAAGGGGAGTCATACCAACGCCACATTAAGCGGCTATAATGTTGAACGGAGTGAAAACAGCCAACTGTTTTTAGTCCGACTTGAATGCCTTGTTATACGTAATTTACTCTATTGTGTAAACAACATAGACGGTTGCTGTAGCTCTCATCTTTCCAATCTTGAATACACTAGACTTCGGTGGAACTCTATATCTCACTTGACCAGCTCCGTAAGACTGTCCGTAAATACTCTGATTTGGATGTAAATTATAAGTTTCTTGTTGTCGAGTTTGAAACTCGGAAACAGAATGAACATCTTTGAGCTTTTTCCCCTGTATTTCAGCTATTTCCTGAGCTTTCAATTTTGCATCTTTAATAGCTAACATTAACACGTCTTTTTTAACCGCACGTTCATCGGCTAACTCTACAGTAGACGATATCTTTGACGTTATTTCTGCTGAGATTAAGGCATCATTTAATAAAGGATATTTAGTTAGATCTTTTAAAACTATATCTATATTTCGGCTAACTCTCGTACCATTGTCAATCCTTTTCCCGTTATCTCTTTCTATTGCAGGAAAAATTTGGATGGGTGTTGCTGTAATTTGATTTGCACCGATTCCTAATTTTTTAGTTGATTCAAATATCTTTAGAGATTTCTCATCTATTTCTAATTTTGCAACATCTGCGTCTAGGTTAGTTGAAACAATAGATACTGATATCTTAATTTGATCGGGACTAATCTCTTTTTCTGCGTAGCCTTCAACATATATATGAGGTTCATTAGGAATTACCGTAGCAAAAGTAGAAATTGAAATAATTGATAAAAGTAGCAATATGGTTTTCATGGATAATCCTTTATAAGCGAATGCAGAATTTGATTTACGTATAACGCTAAGCTTTGGGGCGCTGGCACGTGGGCTAAAATCCGAACGAAGTGAGTCAGCCCACGTGTTAGCGTCCCAACGACCGAAGGGAGTGCCAACAGCGTTTTGATAATCATTGAGCCTCCTCCCTATCAGCATAAACTAAGTTTATCCTAATAGGCGACCAAACCAAGGGAGAAAACTCAATGAACTTTTATACTAATACACATCCGTACTATTGTGGAAT
>NZ_JAPVOT010000046.1 GCF_027257845.1 Alteromonas sp. BMJM2
TTTGCCTAACATCAACCATGACAGACGAAGTAAACGAGTTCTAAAAAGGCAACGGTATTGATCTTGAAATAGCGGTCAAAGGGCTATCTTTTTTCATTGACAGCCCGGAGGCTCATATGTGTTATATTCCAACCATGCTTTGCAATGCGCATCTGTATGCGTATACTTGGTGGTGAGACTAGTTGGAGTATTACAATGCAAGATTTATATGACGTCCATGCCCCCAAGAAAGCGACAAATCTAAGCTTAAATAGCGACTTATTGCAAAAAGCTCGAAGTTTAAAAGTTAACCTGTCTGCGACCTTAGAGCAAGCACTTAGGGACAAGCTAAAAAGTATTGAAGCGGAGAAATGGAAAAAAGAAAACAAAGCTGCCATAGCTGCATACAACGAGTTTGTTGCTGAGAACGGCTGTATAGGTGATGAGTACAGGAACTTCTAATGGCGCAATTTGATGTTTACAGAAACCCAAGCAAGAAAACTAATAAAGTTTACCCTTTTCTTGTTGATGTTCAAAACTCTGTAATTGACCAATTGGCAACAAGGCTGGTTGTACCGTTAACAACTAGCAATACTAAAAACAGTTTTTACATGAAGAAGCTGACGCCGGAAATAGAATTCGAGGGCACAACATATTTATTTCTAGCACAACAACTTAGTTCCATACCCGTAGACGTGCTCAACGAACGCATTGGTTCGTTGGAGCAATCCAGAGAACTGCTGATAGATGCAATAGACTTCGCTATCACTGGAATATAACACTTAGCTAAGGGGCCAAAGCATGGCGCTATAATGCCGAAGGCGCGCCATGTTTTGGTCCCTGTTGAGCGCCTTGTGTACGCCCAGCATGGGCATGAACTAATGAGCGGTAGGCCGCCCCGGATAAAAGTCCTCTGTAGGAAGGTCACCATCCTTAGCGATTAATTTTGTTATTAGATGATAACTACTAGCGAATGGCAAGGGCAAATCCGCGAGGGGGTGTCTGGAGGAAGTCGCTAGCAAATCTGCGAGCTGATGAATAAGAACATCATATGAGGCTTAGGCTGAAGGTGAGTTGGCAGGGCCGGCCCCGTGAAGTGCTTTGGGTCCAAGACAACGAAACCATGTGACTTAACGGCCACCGTAAATGATGCAGCAGTGCAGAGACAGTGCATGCTCTTATCTGTGGTGGGACTGGCCTTCCAGAGATCTGCTTAACAAGCGATCGGTAAATAACCAGTGAGGTTCTGGTATACAAGTACCTTGGTCTTTGAGTGTCATCAACTCAAAGGAGCGAACGTGATGAAACCGATAGCGTCAATAAGGGCAACTTTATTGATGATTAAGCAGAAGTCAGCAGACGGCATAGTAGCCAAACGCCCATCGTAATGGTTGGGACACGGTGAAGTCGGGGGCCGACCCGCCACAAACCTGAGGATCAATAAGGAGCCTGTGCAGCTCAACTACTCCGTGCCTGACCAGGTTTAGGAGCGTTGGCGCAAAAGCAGAAGCCATTATTGGAATGCACAGGAGCTAATCGGCCGGTGTGTTTTAAACGTCTTTGGGAAACGCCCTGTGCGGAGTCGCTCGGGCCGACGCTTCGGTGCAGGGTGTTGTGGGGGCTGGAGGCTAGATACCTCCGGCTACCCGATTAGATTTCGTTCTTGGTGAGCACGTCAAAATCTGTAATTTGAACAAAACACTCATCATCGATAATGTCCTTATCCCAATCTACATCTATTAACTCGGGATAACCAAAATATGGATGGTAAATAATATCTACCGAGTAAGATAATCTAGTGGCTTTCTCGGCAATGTCAAACACCTCTTTAATACTTAGACTCTCTCGTGGCGTACTTTGCCCGACAGGAAATTTGAAAATTTGCCTATTTCGGTGCTCAATATTGTAACTCTGCACAAACATGCAACCAGATTTAACGGTATAATTATATTCGATGGGTTTCAATTTCTCCCACCTTGCTTTACTCGCAGACAGCTCTGCCAACCTAATAGTAAAATTCTCGTTGCTATGCGATATCACCCAAGCCCCTAATAAAAACAGGGTCACAATACCGATAGTTACAATTGTAATAGGATTACGTGAGTCCAATATATCCTCTAGAAAACTAACGCTTACAATAACGGGAAAAGCTGAGCGGCAGCGAGGCTTTTTCCCAATGAGTGAAACGAATGTTGTTTATTGTTAGGTTTACTTACCACGGAACACCATTTAGTTCGGCAAATACACCGCAACAAAACAATGCTAGAAAAGGGCTAGCAGTGACCAACTTTAACAGATTTGAATGAACTCGCCATTTAACTACTAATGTAATGATATATGGAACGAAAAGGAATAAACCATAAATTAGCATGAACGCAACAATATACAATTGTTCATGGCGAAGTTCAGCTTCTGGGAATGCTAAATAGTTGTAAATTGAATAAAGGGCAAAAAGCAGCAATGGCACAGCTAAAATACTGGTAATTATTAACAGAAACCTTGAGCCTTTCACAAATTCATCCTTGTAAACCTAACGAATGATATGGACTCCCCCACCTTTTCGGCATCAATGTGCCATATTGAAAGTGCGAAGTTTCAACAAAAGTGGAGAGTCCATATGTCCTTAATTAAAGTCGTTGGCGTTGATTTAGCCAAA
>NZ_JAPVOT010000047.1 GCF_027257845.1 Alteromonas sp. BMJM2
GATGCAGCCTGAGTTAGTTCGTATTCTTGAAAATAAGGTGGCCAAGCATGTGTCGTTGTAACAAACCTAACAAATCCATAAACCGGACATTGGCAAGAACGGCCAACGCCGGTTATGGAAGGTGTTATACATTCTCAAGGAATAGGTTATTTTAATTAAAGCGATAAAGAGCCAACTCAACCTGAAACCGTACTTTTATGAAAAGTCAGCGAAAGTTGGTACTACCGGGTGTATTTTGGGAGGAGGCATAGCTTATTTATTGTTTATGAAAGCTCTACCAATGTTCGGTGTAGACCTTGATATTCCATTAAAGGAATATAGCGTTCAAATAGTGTACTCGGTTTTTGCTTTTGGCATTCTGTTACTATTTTGCTGTATATATTTACTTTGTTCACTTTGCGCAGCAGTTTACTTTTATCCCATGGTTAAGAACGGCAACCTAGGGGCAGATGATTATTTTAATATTGTTTTCAAAAGTCACTACCCGACTCATTGGCAGCGAATGTAGGCAACCGAATGTATAACAAAAAAATCAAGTTCGCCCACTGCGCGGGCTGGGACGCAAACATGTGGGCTGCTCACTTCGTTCGGATTTTAGCCCACATGTCTGCGCCCCTTATTTAAAAGTTATGCCCAATCAAGGAAGAATTTAACTACATGAACTTAGTACTTTTCGACTTCGATAAAACCATAATAAATAGGGATACTGGCGCTGCGTACATGAAGTTCATGCTTTACCGAAACCCTTTACGCCTGTTGTTTTGTTGTTTGTCATTGCCAATCTGTACCCCATTTTTGTTCCATGCGAAGACTAAATATATAGGATTCTCGATACTTTTATGGTTAGCAACATTTGGAATCAGCGCCAGAAAAATTATTTATTTGCGTAAGTCGTTCATCCGAATGTACCTCAATGACAGCTCAACTATAATTTTTAAAGACGCTGTTCAACAACTATTCTTACACTCTTCAAATACAGATGAAGTTGTAGTCGTTAGTGGGGCATCAGATTGGATGGTCAAAGCTATTTTTACTCATAATCATTTCCCTAACGTGAAGTTCGCCTGTTCTGAAGAAACCCGCTTTTTCGGTGGCATTATCAGTAAATTTCACTGTTACGCATCTAGAAAAGTAAAGCGTGTACGCGAACTTTTTGATTTAGGAAAATATGACTTAATTATTGGCTACTCAGACAGTTCAGCAGATATCCCAATACTTAAACTTTGCAATAAGCGGTATATTGTTAACCCTACCCCAAGGTGCTTTAAAAAGTTTACTAGGTCCTTCAATAAGGAAATGGCAATTTTAAATTGGGCATAACAAACGCATAAACCCGCTCACTGCGTTCGCTGGGACAAAAACACGTAGGCTCCCTGCGCTTCGCTTGGTATTTTAGCCTACGTATATTTGCCCGTTATGCGGGAAGTTAGAAGGCGTCAGCCTAAACTGCGTTTCGTTTAATAAAAATATCAGTTCAACTACCCTCACCTGTTGTCTCCAACATCGCCCGAGCACTGGTAGTTTTAATGTCACCGCGCTTACTTCAAAGGTTGCGCAATAAGCGCTTTATCGCCAAGTTCTTATTTTCAGTCAGCAAGCGCCATTGCACTTGGTAATTCATAGGGCAGCTTGCTTCAGTCAAATCAAAAACATCACCGCACCGTCGTTTTACTTGTTTGTGTTAATAATCAATCGTATGCTGACTTTATTAGTTTTTAATAAGGCCAAAGGAACAGGCTCTGCTTCTAACAAAGCGCTCAAGTTCACTCCCTTCGGTCGCTGGGACGCTAACACGCGGGCTGACTCACTTCGTTCGGATTTTAGCCCACGTGCTAGCGCCCCTTAGCTTAAAGTTAGAAGGCGTCAGCCTAAACTACGTTTGACTCTATTAATTTATTAGTTCAACTACCCTCACCTGTTTTCACCAGCATCGCTTTAGCTTTTGGTGGTGTTAACTTCGCCGCTTCAACTCCAAAGGTTGCGCAATAGGCGCTTTATCGGCTAGTTATTATTTTAAGTCTGCAAGCGCCATTGCGTTTGTTAGCCCAAAGGGCGGCTTGCTTCAGTCAAATCAAAAACATCACCGCGCTGTCGTTTTACTTGTTTGTGTTAATAATCAATCGTATGCTGGCTTTATTAGTTTTTAAAAATGCCAAGGGAACAGGCTCTGCTTCTAAC
>NZ_JAPVOT010000048.1 GCF_027257845.1 Alteromonas sp. BMJM2
AAAAAGAGATACCAGTCAGGACCGCCGAAAATGCAACTAATATGGAGTAATGCAGCCAAGATGCTTAAACTGCCAGCGATTATTAGTTGATTATTCTTGTGCATTCAAATTCCTTTTGGCACATAACTTTTAAATAAGGGGCGCAGATATGTGGGGCATAATGGCGAAGCCGCCCCGCTTGTATGCGTCCCAGCGAACGAAGTGAGCGACTTGATTTTTTTGTTAGGTACGTGCACACACATCCTCGTTTTTTAGAAGTTTCTGAGCTTTTTCTTGGAAAGCAATAAACCTTTTTTCGTCGGAGACGCCAAGGCTTCTATGAGGTGTTTCTGTAATAGTATTTGCTGCTAAAATCGCACCATTTAGCATATTACAGCTTAACCGAGAAACGGCCTCTAGGTCATTTTGATTAAGATTTTCAGTAATGTACGAAAATGACTCTAGGTCTTGAGTTACTTTGATTTTTGAATCTCTAACGGTATCTTCCAAGTGAAGTATAAACATAACCGCGATGCCTGCTGCAAAAGACAAGAATGAAACAACAAAAGTTTTCATAGTATTCCTTTTGAGTACCTAACTTTAAGCTAAGGGGCGCTAGCATGTGGGCTAAAATCCGAACGAAGTGAGTCAGCCCACATGTTAGCGTCCCAGCGACCGAAGGGAGTGAACTTGAGCGCTTTGTTAGAAGCAGAGCCTGTCCCTTTGGCCTTAATAAAAACTAATGAAGCCAGCATACGATTGATTATTAACACAAACAAGTAAAACGACAGCGCAGTGATGTTTTTGATTTGACTGAAGCAAGCCGCCATTTGAACTGCCAAACGCATTGGCGCTTACTAGCGGTAAATAAGAACTTGGCGATAAAGCGCCTAATGCGCAACCACAGTATTTAAAGCGGCGACATTAAACCTTCCAAAAGCCAGAGCGATGCTGGTGAAAACAGGTGAGGGTAGTTGAACTGATTATTTAATTAAGCAAACGCAGTTTGGCTGACGCCTTCTAACTTTAAGCTAAGGGGCGCTAGCATGTGGGCTAAAATCCGAACGAAGTGAGTCAGCCCGCGTGTTAGCGTCCCAGCGACCGAAGGGAGTGAACTTGAGCGCTTTGTTAGAAGCAGAGCCCGTTCCTTTGGCCTTATTAAAAACTAATAGAGCCAGCATACGATTGATTATTAACACAAACAAGTAAAACGACAGCGCGGTGATGTTTTTGATTTGACTGAAGCAAGCCGCCCTTTGAGTTAACAAACGCAATGGCGCTTGCTGACTGAGAATAAGAACTTGGCGATAAAGCGCCTATTGCGCAACCTATGAAGTTGAAGCGGCGAAGTTAAAACCACCAAAAGCCAGAGCGATTTTTGAAACAGTAGGTAAGGGTGGTTGAACTGTTTTTTTTATTAAGCCAAACGTAGTTTAGGCTGACGCCTTCTAACACCCGATTAAGCGGCGAAAACCGCTCTTGTTTTGGTCCGTCTTAAATCGTTTGTTATACGTCATTTGCCAACGGGATCCACTTTACGTTTATATCAGCGCACTCTATTGTCCAATTAGTACTTTGCCACCAAACAATTTCATGCACAACCAATCCGCTCTCTGACAACCTTACTTCATCTCGGTTGATCGATGTATGCCCAGAAGCCGAGCTACCTATTTGGTAAGAGGTTACATTTGAGTATTCTATATGTAGATGTCCATCATGAAACGCACCAAACAAAACGAGCTGAATGGATACAGTCCTTGAATTAACATCACCAGTTTCCATTACAGCAAAGTCACTCAACCAGGAGTCGTGTAACGCTTTGTGATGAGAGAAATCGTGATGCCAAGTAGCGGTCGCGAATTCATATGCTGAGATTGGAAATGCATCTTTATTTTCCAATAGATACTCATTGTACTTTGCATGAGCTTCGGCAACAGCATTGCCGTTGCACGAACTATCCCAATCTGTTGAAAGAATATACATAGTCTACCTTGACGTATAACACCTTCCATAACCGGCGTTGGCCGTTCTTGCCAATGTCCGGTTTATGGATTTGTTAGGTTTGTTACAACGACACATGCTTGGCCACCTTATTTTCAAGAATACGAACTAACTCAGGCTGC
>NZ_JAPVOT010000049.1 GCF_027257845.1 Alteromonas sp. BMJM2
CTGAAGTGTTCGCAGATCTGCACTAACAGGCATATAACAAGTCGTTCAAGCGGGACTCATAACAGTTGGCTAGTTTCGCTTCGCTCACAATTTTAGCCAACTGAATTCGCCCCTTAACGAGGCGTTATATGCAATGATTACTGGGGGCCATTTATCTAGCTTGATGAAAACGCTCTTAAAATGGAGGGTAAATGAAAAATACGACCCTAATTCTTTTGATTGTTGGATTCTTTGGTTTAATCAAATTAAATGCTCCTCAACTTGTAAAGTTCATGCCTGATTGGGTAAATGCTCTTATATTTTTTGTTGTATTTTTCGGGCTAGTATTTCAGTTTGGAAAATTCATTTTCAAACACAGAAGAAAAGATGAATAATAAAACCTGCGTCAGAGGGTGCTTGAAAATTGCATATAACAAACAAATTATGCCACTCGCTGCCGCTCGCTGGGACGCAAACACGTGCGCGGCTTCGCCATTATTGCACACGTGTCTGCGCCCCATATTTGGAAGTTATACCTCTATAGATTGACTAATGTAACCATATGGGTTACATTAAGTTATGATAAAAAGCTTCCTACATAAAGGCCTACAAAAGTTCTACCAAAAAGGTAGTACGGCTGGTATTCAGAAAAAGCATGAGAAGAAACTCAGACTGATACTATCCAATTTAGATCAAACAGAGTGTCCAGAAGATATGGATTTACCGGGTCTTTTTATGCATAAGCTGAAAGGTGATAAGAAGGATATATGGTCAGTTAGGGTGAGTGGAAACTGGCGTATAACTTATCGGTTTATAGGTAAGGATATCGAGCTCGTCAACTATGAGGATTACCATTAATGACTATTCATAATCCGGCGCATCCAGGTGAAATATTAAAAGAACTTGTGATAGAGCCTCTTCAATTAACAATTACTGATGTCGCCGCGCATTTAGATGTTAGCCGTAAAACGCTATCTAAAGTCCTTAATTGTCGGGCATCTATTTCCCCAGAAATGGCACTTCGACTTGAACTAGTCTTTGGTAAACCGTCCGCAGATCATTGGTTGAAACTTCAAAATGCACATGATTTGTGGATGACTAGGCAAAATAAGTCAGCTTTAAATGTCGAACCTTATAAAGCTTTGGTGGCGTAGTTGCGGTATAACAAAACGTTGAAGGCGGATAAAAACAAGGGCGGTTTTTACCGCTTAACGAAGTGTTAGGCATACACCATGATTCCTGTTGGGTATTTATTAAAAAGAATTGCGAAGAAACCAACTTGGCTGAAAACAGATCAAGTTGAAGATTTGTATTCTGTTAGCGGGTGTACCTCAAAAGATTTTTCGGATTATATAAATTATTGGAAACATAATGGCTTTTGGCTTTTTAATTCGCCTCAAGATATTTATGCCGTAGCTGAAGAAAATGAAATAGATTTAACTGAAACTCATATGTTTTACTATGAAACATATGAGTTTCAATGTTATGAAGATGAGCCTACTTGGGAAAGCTTCGAGCCTGAAGCATCATTTGAAACAAGTGTAGTAGAACCTAAATCCAAAACCTTAGAAGGCTTTGATGTGGTTTCATTTACTAATGGCAATGAGCCTGAATGTTCATACCTGTCATGTAATCACATGGCAGAAGAGGTAAAAGTTAATAAGCATTGCCTCCTAGAAACTTTTGAGGAGGCTAAATCATTACTCGAACAAAAGAAATTTAAAGATTGTGAGCCAGGGCCATGCAGGATAATGGCTGTTTATTCGGTCTAGTATGCCTAACAAGTCGCTCAAGAGGGAAAATTTACAGTTGGCTGTTTTCACTCCGTTCAACATTATAGCCAACTTTAAATTTCCCCTTAGCGGGGCTACATGGACTCCCCTTTGTCAAGCAATAGCTCTTTAGATAACAAGAAGATCTGACAGCAGCTCTACATTCGGCGTTTATTAGCTTTGTTACGCTATCGCCCTGATGATTTTCGCTTGAGCAATG
>NZ_JAPVOT010000004.1 GCF_027257845.1 Alteromonas sp. BMJM2
GCAATTTGCCTAACATCAACCATGACAGACGAAGTAAACGAGTTCTAAAAAGGCAACGGTATTGATCTTGAAATAGCGGTCAAAGGGCTATCTTTTTTCATTGACAGCCCGGAGGCTCATATGTGTTATGAAACCGAACTCACTTTCTCACCAACCGCTAACAAGAAAAAACTGGCGGTTATTGGTGCAGGACCAGCAGGCCTGTCTTTTGCGATGTACGCCGCCGACCGCGGGCATGATGTACATCTATTCGACCAAGCTAATGAGATTGGTGGTCAATTTAATTACGCTAAGCAAATACCGGGAAAAGAAGAATTTTATGAGACCCTTCGTTACTTTAAACACCAATTAACGCGAGCTAATGTCACTATTCATTTAAATACTCTTGCTAACACAGAGACATTAAAGGATGGAAATTTCAATGAGGTTATCTTAGCCACCGGTATTAAACCGAGAAGCTTAACTATTGAAGGCCACGACCACCCTAAAGTATTGGGTTACCTAGACGTATTGCGGGACCATATGGAAGTGGGCAAACGCGTAGCGGTGATCGGTGCCGGAGGCATTGGATTTGATGTCGCTGAATACCTAGTTGAAGATGCAGATCTGTCTGAGAATAAAGACAAGTGGCTCAATCACTGGGGTATTGATAAAAGCTATACTGCCGGCGGCGCACTCAAGGAAAAAGAGCTCACACCCACGACGCGCGAAGTGTTTTTACTTCAGCGTAAAACCACAAAAGTAGGTAAGGGCTTAGGCAAAACAACTGGCTGGATCCTTCGTCAGTCTCTGAAACTTCACAACGTGCAAATGATTAATGGCGTATCTTACGAAAAAATTGATGACAAAGGGCTTCATGTTGTTATTAACGACAAACCAAAACTACTGGAGGTTGATAACGTGATTGTATGTGCCGGCCAAGAACCGTTCACACCATTAAAAGCCCCTCTTGAAGAAGCTGGATTTACGGTACACATCATAGGTGGCGCCGACGTAGCAGCAGAACTTGATGCTAAAAGAGCCATTCGTCAGGGCGCCGAATTGGCTGCGAAAATCTAAGCGTTTTTGGTCGTATAAGTAATAAAATTACTTTGCTATTTAATCGGTAAATTTATTAACACGCTGCAGGGCATCAAGCTTTGCAGCGTATAATCCTCTTTCCTTTTCACCAAAGGCGAGTTCCTTTGCTTTTTTAAGCTTAGACTCTGCACGTTCTATATCGCCAAGTAAAAAGTATGCTTTTGCTAACCCCATATAACCTTCACTCAGGTACGGCCCGGTTTTTATCGACTTGTTGAAAAGGGCAACCGCCCTTCTTGTTTCGCCTTGATTCAAGTATTTAACGCCTTGGTCGTACCATTGATAGGGATTGTTCTCTTCAACGTCCAATAGCTTACTTTCTATTTTCGCTAACGTCGCAGTATCCCCTACCTCGGATAACAGCACGGCGTAGTTCGATAAGGTGTGTATAGATTCAACGTTATTCTCAATCGCAAATTCATATATGTCTCGCGCTTTTTTATGCAGCATATTCTGACGATAAAACACCGCCAAAGCGTTAAGGGTTTCTGAATTGAGCGGGGTTTGGCGCATTGCCCTTGAGAGTAAACTGTAGACTAGCGACGAGTTATTAACTGCCATCGCCTTTGCCGCTTTGTTTTGATAATACATAGAAATAAAATCGTTAAAAGCTACGTATTCTCCTGTGTCGTTAAGCGATGACGGGAAATAATCTATAACGGTTCGGCTGCGAAAAAATACAACGCCAAGCTTTTTCTCTTCCGCCTCAGGGCCAAGCACAATGGTTTTAACATGGGCAGAGGTGGTCAAAACATGATTGTGGCGCTGGTAAATTGGCGGCGTGAACACCTTCTTATAATACACATCTAACCCAACAACGTTAGCGAGTGCAGTGGTTAATATTGCCAGCGTCAGGCAATTTCCCGACCTTTTTTCAAACGCTTCTGTTGCAGTAAATGTGTCTCCTGCGTAGCTAAAATCCGTAGCCCATTTCTCTAAAAAGTTGGATATACGAAAATTGGGGGATACGTCTTGCTGTTCGTCGCTATTGAAAAAGGATAAAAATTCCGCTTTTTGGTTGGGTGTGAGCACCAATATCTCATGGGGCTTAATAACATTGGTTTGGCTAAATTTGTCGCTTTGCCAGTTGAGTGAAGAAGACAGATTGCTAGGAACATCATCGCTACTACTCACTTGCTGTGAGGTGCTTTGACATCCAGAAAGGCTTAACGCTACACAGGCAAAGCCAATAGCGGCTAAAGACGCGAAAAATCCATTATTTTGCTTCATAGCGTTCCCCATATTTTACTTTCCAGTCCTAGCGGGCTGAATTTTAGAATAGAGGAAGTGAGATCAAAAAACCAGCTTTCACGAGGGCGTGTTGATTTTTGCTGTACGAGTTTTGGGCTAAATGGAAGCATTTTAATCGCGAAACAGTCCTGTAGGCCTAGTGGGCTAAGTCAAAGGGCCCAAGTAAAAAAGCGGGGCCAAAGAGTAAAATGCTTCCATGACGCCCCCTTCGGGCAGCGCCTGTGAGCTATTTATCCTGCGTTGAATGGTTTCGATTTAGCCCGCTAGACCTTCAACCGTTCGCCTTGTCTAAATAGCTCACAGACCGCTGCAAAAATGTACAGCAAAGATCAACACGCCCTATATAGCAAAAGCTGGAGATAGCAAAGGCTGGCTTTGTGCGTGCTTTTTTAAGGGGCTAGCTTTTTTGACTGGCTATCCAGCGGTCTATTTTTTGTTCAAGAATAGCCAGCGGAATGCCACCTGTGTTTAATACCTGCGCATGGAATTCTCGAATATCAAAATTCTTGCCAAGGGCCTGTTCAGCTCGTGCGCGCAATTCTTGTATTTTTAATGCGCCAACCTTGTAAGATAAGGCTTGTGAAGGAATAGCAATATAACGCTCAACCTCTGCCACTACCTCAGTGCGCGTCATGCCAGAGTTATCAAGCATAAAGTCGATGGCTTTTTCTCTGCTCCAGCCCTTCGCGTGAATACCAGTATCAACCACCAAGCGCATGGCTCTTAACTGCTCATCTTGCAATGTGCCGTAACGGTTCCACGGATCATCGAAAAAGCCCATTTCGTATCCTAGCGTTTCAGAGTATAGCGCCCATCCCTCGCCGAAAGCGGGTAAAAAGCTAAAGCGCATAAACGACGGCAGTGAGTCATTTTCTTGAGCAAGACTTATTTGGAAGTGATGGCCCGGTGCTCCCTCGTGAAGATATAGCGTCACGTTCCCGGTAGTTAAACGGCTAGGTAAATCATAGGCGTTAAAGAAAAACGTTCCTGGACGTGACCCATCTGGCGTCCCCGGTTGATAAGAACCACCGGCGCTAAATTGCTCAATAGCCGGATCGTAAGGCTTTATCTCTAGCTCTGACTTTGGCAATAATGAGAAATACTCACCAATTTTCTTGTCTACCTCTTTGCCAATACGATAGTAACTTTGGGTCAGTGCTTCACGACTTTCAGGCTTAAACTGCGGGTCTGTGCGCACGAAATCAAACAGCTCGTTTAACGTGCCGTCAAATTCAACTTCGTCTTTTATTGCTAGCATGTCGTTTTTAACGCGCTTAACTTCTCTAAGACCAAGTTCATGCAGTTCCTCAGGAGTCAAAGGTAGCGTAGTCGAGCCTTCTACCATAAGCTCATAAAGCTTTGCTCCGCCTTTCATGTCGCTCAAACCGATGGTTTCACGAGCAACAGGTAAGTACTCAGTTTGAAGAAAGTCGCGCATACGTGTGGTTGCATCGTAAATGTCTTGCGTAGCCTTTTCATATTCACTCGTTAAGCGAGACTTTTCTTCATCAGAAAATGAATCTGGAAGCATCGTCATAGGCCCCCAAAACTGCGATTTTTTAAGCGGTATTGCTAGCTGCGTATCAAACTGCTTAATAACGCGGTCTATGGTAAGCGTAGTTTCTAACACGCCAGATTCCATTCCCTCTCGAAAACGCCCTATAGCTCGGTCTGAAATGGCAATATAGTCTTTGTGGCGTGATAAGTTGTTCTCGTAGTCTTCAACGGTTTTAAAAGGAGCTGCGCCCTTACCGCTTGCAAATGATGGATAAAATGTATGGAACCCACTGAAGTGATTAACAGGACGTACTTCGGTTAAGGCGCTTATCTCAGGAGAGGACATCTCAAGTGCGCGCTCTTGATTGTACTTAAAAACGTCATAAGCCAATTTATCAGTATCATCTAGCTTGCTTCTATCAATCTGCGCAAGTTCCGATAAATTGAGCTGTGTATTGGTACGGCTTGCTAAATCATGAGCATCAGTTAAAAAATCGCCCAAGCGATCTGCACGTCGCATATCACCGCGGAATATGGCCATTACGGGGTTCAGCGCTAAATTACGCTCATCGGATGCTGCAAAAAGCGCAAAGAGTTTTTCATGCTCATTCTGAGCTTCTTGCATAACGGTTGGCTCTTTTAAAGCGTCATTATGAGAATTTGCGATAGCAACTGATGTCCCTAGCGCCAGCGCTACTGCACTGCTAATCAACAGCATCTTTTTGATAATCATACTCTTTCCTTTGTCGTTTTATTTTTAATTAGGTTTTGCCGAGAACAGTGCATCTGGCCCCTGCCTCCGCAAACTACAAACTCAATTGATTAAAGCCTACTTTAGGTCTTATCAACGCAAAGTGCTATTTATGTGTTCATATCAATTGTTACGCAATATAGACGAACGGTGTTGTTTAAGAAGAAAGCTGGCTTGAAAGACTAGGTATCTGTACGAAAGAGAGTTTGTTGGTAGAGGTATCAGTATAAAAATAATCGGATGTACGCAGACAGTAAGACCGACACGCGATCTGGCGTGCCGGCTAAGTATTAAGTCTTCTGGTTTAGCTTCAAGGTTACGCTTCTTGTTTACTCTTCTTGAGTTACGCTTCTTGGTTGCGCAAGAAGACAAGCTCAGTTGACGAGCTTTGCTCTTCGCTAAACTGGTAACCATCAGTATCAAAGACTTTTAATCCCTCTACGTCATCCACTTTGTTCTCAATAATATAACGGGCCATGAGGCCTCGCGCTTTTTTAGCAAAAAAGCTAATGATCTTATATTGGCCATTTTTGCAGTCTTTAAACGTAGGGGTAATCACCATGCCGTCTAATTCTTTTTTCTTTACTGCTTTGAAATATTCATTGGACGCCAAATTAATAAGAACATTGTCACCTTGAGCACTGAGGGCTTCATTAAGTACTTTCGTAATGCGGTCGCCCCAAAACGCATATAAGTCCTTACCTTCAGAGTTGGCGAGTTTTGTCCCCATTTCCAGTCGATATGCCTGCATTAAATCGAGGGGACGCAGCAGTCCGTAAAGCCCTGATAATATTCTCAAATGATCTTGCGCAAACGCTACCGATTCATCACTGAGGGTATATGCATCAAGCCCGGTGTAAACGTCGCCGTTAAACGCATACATGGCCTGACGGGCATTGTTTTTATCAAAAGGAGTAGAAAATTCAGCGAAACGATTGGCGTTTAAGGTTGCTAACTTATCGCTAATTTTCATTAGTGACGATAAGTCTGCTGGCGACAAGGTACGACATACATCCATAAGACGCTTTGTATCGTCCATCATGGTTGGCTGAGTAAACGTACTCACTGGAATTTCAGTTTCGAAATCAAGATTCTTTGCTGGGGAAACTACCACTAACATGTCAACTCCTTAGGTTTCTACAGACTAGCTCTTATAAACTTGAGTATATCACCACCTGATTGTGAAAAAATAATACCCCGCAACAAACATGCAAATTGGCTTAACAGAGAAATCCGATTAGGTGTAAATTAGCTTCTGTAAGCTATAATTTGTCACATGATTTTGGTATAACTATGTTCCATAAGAATTTCATTAACGTAATCAAACGTTAATTCACTACTCGCAGAAAAATGAACCCTTTTATTCAGCTTGTCTTCCTGACAAATTGAACAAATTTTGAATGACTAATAGAGAGAATTATGAGCAATCAGCTAGCATCGTTACGTGATATCACTACCGTTGTTGCCGACACCGGTGACATTGACGCTATAAAAAAATACCAGCCTGTCGACGCTACTACTAATCCGTCTTTATTGTTAAAAGCGGCTGGCTTACCACAGTATGCAAGCTTGATTGACGACGCCGTAGCCTGGGCTAAATTGCAGTCTAACGATGCCGACCAGCAGCTTATTGATGCGTCAGACAAACTCGCGGTCGCTATTGGTAAAGAAATTTCAGGCACTATTCCTGGTCGCATTTCTACCGAAGTGGATGCTCGATTATCTTTCGACACTGCGGCCACTATCGAAAAAGCAGAACGCCTAGTTCAGCTTTATAAAGACGCGGGTATCGATAAGTCACGCATTCTTATTAAAATTGCATCGACTTGGGAAGGCATTCAAGCGGCTGAGGTTTTAGAAAAACAAGGTATTCAGTGCAACCTTACTTTGTTATTTAGTTTCGCACAGGCAAGAGCATGTGCTGAGGCTGGCGCTTATCTCATATCTCCTTTTGTGGGTCGTATTCTAGATTGGTACAAGAAATCTACGGGCAAAGAGTCTTACGCTGCCAGTGAAGACCCAGGGGTAGTATCAGTAACAAGCATTTATAACTATTACAAAGATCACGGTTACAAGACTGTCGTTATGGGCGCAAGCTTCCGCAACATCGGTGAAATTCAAGCCCTTGCTGGCTGCGATCGCCTAACCATTAGCCCAGCGTTACTAGAAGAGCTAGCTAACGAGCCTGGTGGGTTGGAAGTTATGCTAAAAGACAATGGCGCTACACAAACGCCTGGTCCGCGCTTAACTGAAAGCGAATTCCGTTGGGACATGAACCAAGACGCAATGGCAACAGAAAAATTATCTGAAGGTATCCGTAACTTTGCTGCAGACCAAGATAAGCTTGAGACTCTGCTGCGCGAAAAACTGAATGCGTAAGGACCAAACTACGATGAGCGTATTAACATCACTCCCCGAGTGGAAAAAGTTAAGTAAGATAGCCGAGACGGTTAAAAGCGCACACATGCGAGACTGGTTTGCGTCTGACAGTGAACGCGCAGACAAAATGACGCTAAACGCATGCGGCATTTACCTAGATTATTCTAAAAACCGCGTAAACGATGATGCACTTTCATCACTTTTTGAGTTAGCCCGTGCATGTAATTTAGAAACAATTCGAACAAGCATGTTCGAAGGTGAACACATTAATACCACCGAAGGCCGTGCTGTGTTGCATACAGCACTGCGCAACTTCTCTGATCGCCCAGTAATGGTTGACGGTGAAGATGTCATGCCTGAAGTGCATGCAACACTTAAAAAAATGAAAGCCTTCACCGAGTCGGTTCACAGCGGCGAGCACAAAGGTTACACCGGCAAGCCCGTTAAACATATTGTTGCCATTGGTATCGGCGGCTCGTTCTTAGGCCCTAAGATCATGACTGAGGCGCTTAAGCCTCACACTGTTGATGCCGTTAAGGTGCACTTCGTTGCTAACGTTGATGGCTGTCACATTCACGACGTGCTCTCAAGCGTTAATTTTGAAGAAACCCTTGTTGTCATGTCTTCTAAGTCATTTACGACGCAAGAAACGCTACAAAATACCCTCACGGCAAAAGAATGGTTCTTAAAATCAGGCGGCACGCAGCAAGACATAGCTAAACACTTTGTTGCGGTATCTTCAAACGTTAAAGCGGCTACCGATTTCGGAATTAGTGAGGACAACATCTTCCCAATGTGGGACTGGGTTGGCGGGCGCTATTCATTGTGGTCTGCCATTGGTCTTCCTATTTCATTGGCACTTGGGTTTGATAACTACAAAGCACTGCTTGAAGGCGCCTTTGAAATGGATACCCATTTCACCACCGCGCCTCTTGAAGAGAACATGCCGGTACTATTAGGCCTTCTTGGCGTTTGGTATCGCAATTTCTTTGATGCACAGTCTCATGTTCTTCTTCCTTACTATCATTACTTGCGTGGCCTTCCAGCCTATGTACAACAGCTGGACATGGAGAGTAATGGTAAAGAGGTGACGCAAACAGGTGAAAGCGTAGACTACCCTACAGGGCCAATTATTTGGGGAAGTGAAGGCACTAACGGTCAGCACAGTTTTCACCAGCTTATCCACCAAGGCTCTGGCATCATTCCAGCTGATTTTATGCTGCCGCTTAACGTGCCCAATCAAGATGACACTCATCATGCCATGTTGGCCTCTAACTGCTTTGGTCAAACCCAAGCACTGATGCAGGGTAAAACCTTTGAAGCATGCTATGCAGACCTTGAAGGTAAGGGCCTTGACGACGCAGAGCGCAAGCGTTTAGCTGCTCATAAAACCATGCCGGGTAATAAACCAAGCAATACTTTTTTGTTTGATAGCCTTACGCCTAAAACTCTTGGCGCGTTGGTTGCAATGTATGAACATAAGGTATTCGTTCAGGGCGTTATCTGGAACCTTAACTCATTCGACCAATGGGGCGTAGAGTTAGGGAAAGCACTTGGAAACCAAGTGCTTGCAGGCATTCAAGGCGAAGCAGACAAAGACAACTTTGACGCTTCAACGCAACAATTGATTGCCCGCTTCAGAGCAGCGAATGCACCAAAATAAGGAAAGTATGGAGTAGTAATTCACTTCACCTTGGTGCAAATAACAAACTGAACGACCGGCTAATCCCGGTCGTTTTTTTTGGCCTGCTTTTGAGTCAACATCTAAAGCTAACTGGATTTACTCGCTGATAACAGGTCTTGTTTCCCTAACTAATGTCATATAAATGCAACGCCTTGTTAATAAAAAGTAAATAAAACTATTTTATTCTGAAGGTGGCTGTGATAAAAAACGTACAGAAGGAATTTACTAAATTGCTCTGTATTAGTTGTAGTGGTGTACAAAGGAGATCCCAATGGATAAATCAGATCTATTTGCCATGTTAGACATCGAAGCAAGTCCAGCAAAAACAAAAAGCAAAAAAAGAAAGTGGAGAGAAATCGAGGCGCTACAAGATCGCTACAAGTTGGAAAAAGAACTCGCTGAGTTAGACTGTGGTTTTGAGTACGAACTCGAAACACTAGAAAGATAATGAAAAGCCGCCTGAATCATCAGGCGGCTTTTTTCTTTCTACATACCTAGCTTTTTTGTATTCAGACCTGCCATTGAATAGGCGTCTTGCCCAATTCAATAAGTAGCTGGTTTGTTTGGCTGAAAGGTTTACTACCAAAAAAGCCTCTGTGTGCTGACAGCGGAGAAGGATGCGGCGCGTGTAAAACATGATGTTTTTCACGATTAATCGTATTGCCTTTCTTTTGAGCGTGACTGCCCCACAGCAAAAAAACCACATTCGAACAATGCTGGTTTACAACCTCTATCACTTTATCGGTAAAGGTCTCCCACCCTAGCTTTGCATGGCTATGCGCTTTGCCCTGCTCAACCGTAAGTACCGTGTTTAATAACAATACCCCTTGTTCGGCCCAAGGCGACAATGTGCCGTGGTTTGGAATAGTGAACCCGTCTATATCGTCGGCCAATTCTTTATAAATATTTCTAAGAGACGGTGGAATTTTAACGCCTGGCAGAACAGAAAAGCACAGCCCGTGTGCCTGATTTGGACCGTGATAGGGATCTTGACCCAGTATAACCACACGAATGTCCTTTAACGCCGTCATGGCAAAGGCGTTGAACACATCTTCTTTTGGCGGGTAGATAACCTTACCCGCCTCCCTTTCTGCCTGAACATGCAACATTAGCTCTCGGAAATAGGGAGTTGCCTTTTCTTGTGCTAATGCCTCTGTCCACGTCATCATGGTTTTAACAGACTCATCATATGCTGCTTCAATGCCTCATACGTTGCCGGCAAATCTACGGCTAAGCTATCTTCTCCCGCCACATCAGCAAGGGGCTTAGGTAAGCTAATCGGGTTTCCTAACACGTTTTCTACCGTCTCGCGGAATTTCGCAGGGTGAGCAGTACCTAGGAAAAGGCCAATTTCGCCCTCCTCCAAATCGTGACTCACTGCGCGATAAGCAATAGCCGCATGAGGCTCACTCGTGTAGCCCTGCTGTGCTAATTGACGCATAGCAAGCTGAGTGTACTCTTCGTCAACCATCTCGCCCTTTAAGCACGCTTTGTCGATATAACCACGCTCGATAAGCGCTTCAATGCGGGGCCAATTATTTGGCTGACTTACGTCCATGGCATTGGAGATAGTCGCCACTGTTGGATTAGGATCCCATTCTCCCGTCTTCAAATAACGTGGAACGGTATCATTGAGGTTTGTCGCAGCAATAAAGCGCTTAATGGGCAGACCCATCGCTTTAGCAATCATACCTGCAGTTAAGTTACCAAAGTTACCGCTAGGTACTGAAATAACGACCTGGTCACGCTTTTCTTTTGGTAACTGGCTTATCGCCTCAAAGTAGTAGCACACTTGAGCCAATAAACGGCTGATGTTGATTGAATTAGCAGAGTTTAGGTGCAGGCCTTCGCGTACATCAGGGTCGTCAAATGCCGATTTAACCAAGGATTGGCAAGCATCAAAATCGGCTTCAATAGCAACCGTGTGAATATTGCCGCCTAACGTAGTGAATAGCTTTTCTTGTAGCTTGCTGATTTTTCCCTTTGGAAAAAGAATAACCACGTTAATATTTTCAATACCGTGGAATGCATGAGCTACGGCAGCACCAGTATCACCTGATGTTGCGGTTAAAATAGTTATCGGCTTACCTTCACTGATACGAGATAATGTTTGCGCCATAAAGCGCCCGCCGAAATCTTTAAATGCCAGCGTAGGGCCGTGGAAAAGCTCAAGTGAATAAACATTGTCATTGACTTGCTCAACCGGTGCGCCAAATGAGAAGGCCGTCTCAACGATGGCATTTAGCTCGCCTTCAGCTAATTCATCACCAATAAGGGTACGAAGTACTTCAATGCTGCGTTCAACAAAGGGCTTTTCCAATAGTCCATCAATATCGGATAAGGCTGGAATTTTCTCTGGAAAATACAGTCCCTGATTTTTGCCCAAGCCGCGTTTTACCGCTTCTGCAAAGCTTGCCGTATCTGATGAATCTTTTAAATTTACCAATTCCACTTTTATTTACCTTCTTTAATTCTTACCACGCCCATGCAGGCTTTGTGTCAGTCATCTTTGAGACTGTTTGCCCTTTTTGGGTTTAAGCTTTGCGCTATTGTATCAGGCCTTTGATACTAGCGTCCCGAGCTTTGGAATTTGACATACATGGCTAAAACCATCGTCATTTTGCACATAATTTTTATCTAAGTAAGCTGCAATTTTTTCAGCTTGAGTTTGGCTATTACATACCGCAAATACAGTAGGTCCAGACCCCGAAATTCCAAACGCTAATGCGCCTTCACGCTCACTGAATGCACGCGCTTCATCAAAACCTGGCAACAATGATTTTCTGTACGGTTCAGCAATCACATCTTTCATTACTGAGGCCGCCAGAGAGAATGCTTTTGAATGCAATGCGTGAACAAACACGCCTAGCTGACGACCGAAGGTCAGTGCAGTAGCCATGTCCACCTGCTTGGGCAATATATCTCTAGCCGCCGCCGTCGATACACTGATACCAGAATAACAAATAGCATAGTACCACTGGTCATTAAGCGGCAGCGATAACGTTACCGGCGATGGTGAGCCGGTCATTAACGTCATACCGCCAAGAAAGCACGGCGCCACATTATCGTAATGAATACTGCCGCTAATCTGCCCCTCTAACTCCCCCATCATCGTTAACAAGGTATCGTTGTCGAAAGGATTGTCAAAGAACGCATTTAAAGCGGCAAAGGCAGCCACAATTGAGCTCGCGCTTGAGCCCAATCCACTACCTATGGGCAGGTTTTTATGCAGCGTAATAGCGACAGGTGATACCGCTTTGTCGTCATTCAACATTTTTTCGCAAAAATAATGATAGCATTTTGTCACTATATTGCTGTCGGCATCACCGGGTAGTTTGTGCGCAAAAGCACCAATGGTTTCAAGTGAAAAATGCGCCGCTTCTTTAACTTCTACCTCATCACCGAGTCTTGTGCCATCCACCGGCGCAAGTGCAGCACCAAGGACATCAAAGCCCAAACTAACATTACCAATTGAGGCCGGCGCATAGGCACGTATTGCTTTCATATTCGTATTCCTGCTTATCACTTCTCTATACGCTTAGTACGCCATTTGTTTCCAAGGCATCGTTCGTAGAATATCTGCAAACACACCGGCCGCAGTTACTGTACCGCCGGCGCCGTAGCCGCGTATTACATAAGGAATAGGATTGTAATAATCGCTATTGATGGCCAATGCATTTTCGCCATCTTTCACTTGAGACAGTGGATTGCTTGGTGATACTGCTTCAATACTTACCTTGCACTTGCCATCTTCTATGCTGCCAATGTAACGCAGTACTTTGCCTTCTGATTTAGCATCTTCAACACGCGCTGCAAACGCCTCATCAAGGTCTGGTAGTTGAGTCATAAACTCATCAACCGAGCATTTTTCTGCAAAGCCTGGCGGCAAAACAGATTCAATCTCAATGTCAGACAGCTCTAACGCAAGGTCTGCTTCACGGGCCATAATTAAAAGCTTGCGTGCTACATCCATACCACTTAAGTCGTCACGGGGGTCTGGCTCAGTAAAGCCGTTTTGCTTAGCGGTTTCAGTAGCCTGAGAAAGCGTCATACCTTCGTCCAGTTTCCCAAAAACATAGGATAAACTGCCAGAAAGTATGCCCTCAAAACGATGTAGCACATCGCCAGCGCTAAATAGCTTTTGAAGGTTATCGATAACCGGTAGGCCAGCCCCTACGGTCGTTTCATAAAGGTATTGACGGTTGGTCGCTTGAGCCGTTTTTTTAAGCTTGCGGTAATATTCCATGGCTGAGGTATTCGCCTTTTTGTTTGGCGTTACCACGTGGAACCCGCTTTCCATCATGTCTACATATTGATTGGCAATAGCTTCATGACTAGTGCAATCCACAATTACTGGGTTAACTAAACTATTGTCATTCACAAACTGATCTAGGCGTTCAACACTCAATCCTTCGCGGGCAGACTCTAGTGCTGCTTTCCAATCACCGTTTAAGTCAATACCTTGGCTATTAAGTAATAACTTGCGGCTATTTGCCATACCGTATACGCGTAGCTGTATGTTGCGAGCAAGCAGCGAAGGCTGCTGTTTCGCAATTTGTGCTAACAGTTCGCTACCCACATTACCGCAGCCTACAAGGAATACATCGATAGTATGTCTGTTAGAAAAAAAGTTTTGATGAATAATCTTCACCGCCTTTTTCGCTCGCTTAGTTTCGATAACGGTAGAGATAGAGCGTTCAGATGAACCCTGCGCTATTGCTACATTATTCACTCGTGCTTGCGCTAGTGAATTAAAGAAACGAGCCGCAAGCCCCTTGGTTTGACGCATACCGTCGCCCACTAGCGTTACGATGGCAAGATCGTTGCGCACTTCAATTGGGTCAAGTAATTGATTTTGTAACTCTAGCGCAAACGCATCTTCAAGCAAGTTTAGTGCTTTATTAGCGTCTTTACTCTGTATACAAAAGCTAATGGAGTATTCAGAAGACGACTGGGTAATAAGGCTGATTGAGATATTGGCGTTCGACATAACTTCGAATACGCGACTTGCCATTCCCACCATGCCTTTAAGGCCAGGTCCCGCCACGTTAAACATAGTGACATTATCAAGCTGCGATATGCCTTTAACCGATGTCCATTTCTCGCTTTTCTCATTGCTGATAAGCGTTCCAGGAGCCGCCGGATTAAGGGTATTTCGAATAAGGCACGGTATATGATGCTGAGCAATAGGGCCTATTGTTTTTGGGTGCAGAACTTTTGCGCCGAAATAGGATAACTCCATGGCTTCTTGATAGGTGAGTTTATCAAGTAGTACTGCGCCCTCAACCTGATTCGGATCCGCATTGTAAACGCCGTCTACATCAGTCCAAATTTCGCAGCAGCTTGCGTCGATACACGCGGCTAGAATAGCCGCAGAGTAATCAGAACCATTTCGACCTAGGGTGACTTTTTGCCCTTCTTCGTTTGCGGCTACAAACCCTGGCATGATAAGAAACTCACTGCCATCAACAGGAACGTCAGTAAATCGTGCCTTACTAAGCGACACATCGGCAATGCTATCTAAGTACTCGCCATCAGC
Source organism: Alteromonas sp. BMJM2 (assembly GCF_027257845.1). Taxonomy (GTDB): domain Bacteria; phylum Pseudomonadota; class Gammaproteobacteria; order Enterobacterales; family Alteromonadaceae; genus Alteromonas. Next base: position 14,182 of record NZ_JAPVOT010000004.1, read on the forward strand.
CAGAATATATTTTACGGGGTCAATAATTCGATTAGTCACGCCCTTTGCAGTAAGAATGGCACCAAAAAGCGTTACCGATATATACTCACCAATACTTAAAATGCCCGCGGCCACATTATCAGGCGCTACACCTAGCAAACTAATGCCCTGTAGATGTTTTTTCAATACTGCAAGCTGGCTGTCGATAAAAGCGATAACTCGGTTGTATTCAAACCCGTTTAATTCATCATTTAAGCTATTAGCGATACCGGTCACTGTGTCGTTTAGCTTATCAAGAAGCGGCTGAAAATCTTCGCCACCGGCTGCTTGTTCGCACAATAATGAGAGCGCATTCGTTACGCCTTTTGGGGCCGAGAGAACAACGGCAGCACCGTCGGTCTGGTGAGTATCCATGCTAATCTCTGTAACGCGTAAATATCGCGGTGCATCGGCTAGAGAAGACCCTCCAAACTTTAAGACTTTCATATGCTACTCCTTAAGGTTGCGCATGCTAAAACGTATATAAAAAAAAACCCGCTCTGTTTGAGGCGGGCTTTCGTTGTCTTTTGCTTATTCGCACTAGTCACCGACCGCCCTACTTGAGGTGGTAATTAACATGGTCATGGTGCGAATCGCTAGAATCTGTTTCATGGGTTCAATTTGCCGTATAGACGTCTATCTGTCAACCGCAGTTTTCACCACACTGTATTGCATAAAACGCAACACTCTAGACAAAACGTTTCTTTTTTGAATATAAAAAGCCGATTATGGTTATCATTAGCTGTCATCTGCAAGGTTTTCGGACAAAAAATCGACAAGAAGTCTAATTTTAGGTGCCACATTGCGGTTAGAGGGGAACACTGCCCAGATGGCTTCTTGCTTATCTTTATAATCTGGTAAGACCTCTATGAGACGCCCCTCGGTGATGGCATCTCTCACGTAAAAGCCGGGAAGCTGTGTTAACCCCAGTCCATTAAGTGCAGCAGCTTTAAGTGCATTGCCACTATTATACCGCACGCGACCATTTACATTTAGGGTGTGAACCTGTTGATTAATAAGAAAGCGCCATTGGGGCTGAGAACCTACCAGCAAACTGTGTTGCTTTAAGTCTTCAAGCGTTTCTGGCATCGATGTGCTTTTGAGGTATTCTCGACTGCCGCACACGTACAACTGGCGTGTAGCCAACTTTTTAGCAATCAGCGAGGAGTCTTCAAGTTTGCCGATACGTATTGCTAAGTCGAGTCCCTGCTCAATAATATCCAATTTCTCGTTGGAAAACGTGCACTGCACACTGATGCCGGAATAGGTAGCTAGAAATTTGTTCAATAAGGGCGCTATGAATGCTTCACCAAAAGCTACTGGCGCGGTCAACTTAATGAGCCCCTGTGGAGATTGTTGCAGCGCACTTACCGTTAGCTGTGCGTTTTCGAGCATGGTTAACGCCGGATTAGTTTGCTCAAAATAAAGCGAACCCGCCTCGGTTAGCGATACACTGCGCGTTGTTCTCTGCAGTAGCTTTACCCCAAGTCGCTTCTCTAGTGCAGCAACTTTTCGACTGATTTGTGCCACTGAAGTATCTAGCTTGTTTGCCGCGCCGGTAAAATTACCCACGTTAGCGACATTACAGAATTCAACAATACCATCTAGATTTTTCACAACTGTGCCTCATGTATCAACCTATTCAATTTTTTAAAACCATCCTTTTTAATTTACTCTTTTCAAACCATTCCTTTAAAAGCAAACGTTCTATCGAGCGTTTCCCCCTGTACTTCAATAATTCTCTTACTCAGCGACTAACTTGACCCCTCCCTCAATTTTGGCTGACTTTTGGCTCGATTTTGACCCAGCCTTGGTTGGGCAAAATAAAGTACCTAACAGCTTAAAGCCTATGACGCTTTCATTATTATTACAAATAAGAAATAGTGATTTACTAAATCTGTATTTATCAATCGTCCTGCCTCTCCTATACTCGTCTTATCAAATATCACAAACTCGAATTGTAATGACAGGAGTAAGTATGAGCTCGTTTAAAGATTCATTAAAAGCAGGTCAAACGCATATTAAATCCAAAGCAGCAGTGGCATGGGGACCTGGCGAGCCACTCAAAATGGAAGAGATAGATGTCGAGTTGCCTAAAAAAGGCGAAGTATTAGTTCGTATAAAAGCGACTGGCGTATGTCACACCGACGCATTTACCTTGTCAGGTGAAGATCCAGAAGGCGTTTTTCCATCGGTACTTGGCCATGAAGGTGGCGGTATTGTAGAGATGGTAGGCGAAGGGGTAACAAGTGTAGAAGTGGGCGACCACGTTATTCCTCTTTACACCGCAGAGTGCGGCGAATGTAAATTTTGTACTTCTGGCAAAACAAATTTATGCCAAGCAGTGCGCGCCACGCAAGGCAAAGGCTTAATGCCTGACGGCACTAGCCGCTTCTCAAAAGACGGCGAGCCAATTTATCACTACATGGGTTGCTCTACATTTTCTGAATTCACTGTTTTACCCGATATCTCTTTGGCAAAAGTCAATAAGAGTGCTCCACTTGAAGAGGTATGCCTACTTGGTTGCGGTGTTACTACCGGCATGGGCGCGGTGTTAAATACAGCAAAAGTACAAGAAGGCGACACGGTAGCTATCTTCGGGTTAGGTGGTATTGGGTTGTCAGCAATTATCGGCGCGCGTATGGCGGGTGCAAAACGCATTATTGGCATCGATATTAACGAAAGTAAATTTGAGCTTGCGAAGCAACTGGGTGCTACCGATATGGTGAATCCGAAAGATTACGACAAGCCCATTCAAGACGTTATCGTCGAGCTTACCGATGGTGGTGTAGACTACTCGTTTGAATGTATCGGTAATGTGGATGTAATGCGCTCTGCACTAGAGTGCTGCCACAAAGGTTGGGGAGAGTCGGTAATTATCGGTGTAGCTGGCGCTGGACAAGAAATTTCAACCCGACCATTTCAACTCGTTACCGGTCGAGTGTGGCGTGGTTCTGCCTTTGGTGGCGTGAAAGGTCGCTCGCAGCTGCCTGGCATCGTAGAACAATACCTTAACGGTGAGTTCGGTCTACAGGAATTTATCACACACACTATGGGACTAGACGAAATCAATGAGGCGTTTGACCTTATGCACAAAGGCGAAAGCATTCGCTCAGTTGTTCATATGGATAAGTAGATCATAGGAATAAGCAGTTCATATAGATAAATAGCTCATAAGAATATGATGCTTTTAAAATAACCGCTAAAAAAACCCCGTCTTGCTAACAAGGTGGGCTTTTTTATTGCACAACACTAGGCAAAATAACCACTGATTTTCACAATGTGTTACGAATTGAAAAAGAGATTTTAATCACGTTTTTAGCTGTTACTGCGTATTCATGCCATAGTATTGATAACGCATTAATCGTGTAGGAAAGTTTATGAACTTGGTTACAGTTAAAAAAACGATGTCTTATTTATCAGCTCCGTCTTTGCAGAGGCTACCGTTTCAAAAAGCGTCGATGTTGGCAGTGTCTTTATTTGCTTTAGCGTCCTTAGGGACTAACCCACCCGCCATGGCTACAGCTCAACAGCAGAGTGAAGAAAATCAGCAAGTTAATAGTTTAACGTCGTTGACCAACTTACAAAACAATAACGACTTCATGGTCTCCTCTGGATTACCTGCTAAAGCCCATTTAGCGCTGCTAAAAGAAGATGGCGTTGCCTATGTTGTCGACCTGATCCCAGGCGATCGCTCTCAGGAGATTATGAATACTGCTGAGTTGGGATTAAGCTACTTCAACGTTCCCGTTGAATGGGAAAAGCCGGTGCTCAGTGATTTTTTAAACTACTCTGCGTTTATGCAGCGGGTAGATAAAGGTTCTGAAAAAGTGCTTACCCACTGCAAATTAAACTGGCGCGGCGCCTCATTTACTTACCTTTACAGAGTGAACGTGCTCGGTGAGGACGAAAATATGGCCAAAAAGGACTTATTAGCCATTTGGCAACCTAATCCAACTTGGTATGCCTTTATGGAAGGCGTAATTGCTCACTACAATGCAATAAATAGAACGGATAACGCGATGTCTTTTGATGCGGCTATTCCAAAAACCGAAAGCTAATAACCGCCTTTAGCTCAGCGATAGCCAATGGCTAAGCCGCATATGCAGCTTAGCCATACCCCTGGCTTAGAGCAAAATAACCCATTCTCCCCATCCACTGCATCATCACATATGAAAATTCAAATATGTTTTGATATATACGGAATTCCATATACCATAAAAAACATATGAAATAACGTATATGAACAATTATGACAGCAACATGTGACTTCTCACCGCTTAGCTTTTTCAAATGCCTATCACAAGACAGCCGTCTTAAAACATTGCTGCTATTGAGCTTTGCAGATGAACTCTGCGTGTGTGACTTAACCGATGCACTAAAACTGAGTCAACCTAAGATATCTCGACACCTTGCCGATTTACGCAAATGTGAGCTAGTGGTTGATGAACGCAGAGGTAAGTGGGTTTATTACAGTCTTAATCCTGCCCTACCTATGTGGGCAAAAAACATCATTACCAACACCGCCCAAGAAAACGAAGAGTACATTAGCGAAGCTAAGGAAAATCTAGCGTGCTGCCAGTCAGTGGGATGCGACGCCTAATCTTACAACACGTTTAATTTCTCATTTATTTTCAACCTATTAGAAGGTTTACCATGAAAATTCTTTATATCTGTACTCATAACCGCTGTCGCAGCGTATTATGTGAAGCGATTACCAACGCCGCTTCAGGTCCTCTACAAGCACAAAGTGCAGGCAGCCAGCCCGTTGGTGAAGTTCACCCTCTATCGTTACAATATTTGGCGGAAAAGGGTTATCGCACAGAGGGTCTTAAAAGTCAGTCTTGGGATGAGTTTGAAGATTATGAAGCAGACCTTGTTATTACTGTGTGCGACTCTGCTGCCGGCGAAAGCTGCCCGGTATATTTCGGTAAGTCATTGAAAATGCACTGGGGTCTTGAAGATCCATCTAAGTTAGAAGGCAGTGACGAAGATAAAGCCTTAGCGTTCTACCACACTATCGATATCATTGAGCAGCGCGTTGCCGCACTTGCTGAACTCGCTAAGCGGTCATTATCCGACGAATCGTTTTCACGAGAGCAACTTAAAAACGCACTCGTAAAATTAGGGGCACGCTAATGATTGAGAGCGCAACACTGGAAGGAGCGTGATATGGGCTTTTTTGAACGATACCTTTCTGTATGGGTTGGGCTATGCATTGCGCTTGGCGTGGGATTTGGCTACGCCGTGCCGCAATTTTTTGAGTCAGTAGCAGCATTAGAATATGCCCATGTAAATTTAGTGGTAGCAGTGCTTATTTGGTTAATGATTTATCCAATGATGGTACAAATCGACTTTAGCTCAATCAAAGACGTGGGTAAAAAGCCCAAAGGCTTAGTATTAACGCTAGCGATTAATTGGCTAATAAAGCCCTTTAGCATGGCCCTACTTGGCTGGCTGTTTTTTAGAGTTATTTTTGCCGATATGGTAGACCCTCAAACGGCAACTGAATACATTGCAGGCATGATTTTATTGGGTGTTGCACCCTGTACGGCTATGGTTTTTGTATGGAGCCACCTCACTAAAGGCGATGCTAATTACACGCTAGTGCAAGTGTCCATCAATGACTTGATCATGGTGATTGCGTTTGCACCGCTGACTGCCCTGCTGCTTGGTGTTACTGATATTACCGTTCCGTGGAATACTCTATTACTCTCGGTGGCGTTATACGTAGTACTACCACTCATAGCAGGCTTTCTCACTCGAAAACGTATTGAAACGAAAGGGCCGGAGGCTGTTACCAAGCTGGTTAATAACTTTAAGCCATTCTCCGTTTGTGGCTTACTGCTTACCATCATAATATTGTTTGGCCTGCAGGCAAAAACCATACTATCTCAGCCTCAGAATATCGCGCTTATTGCCGTACCTCTGCTTATCCAAACGTATGGCATTTTTGCTATTGCTTATTTTGTCGCGAAGCAAATCAACCTTCCGCACAACGTCGCCGCTCCGGCGTGTATGATTGGGACGTCGAACTTTTTTGAACTGGCAGTAGCAGTGGCCATCTCAATGTTTGGTTTACACAGTGGTGCTGCGTTGGCTACGGTGGTAGGCGTGTTGGTAGAGGTTCCCGTGATGCTGTCACTAGTCTGGTTTGCAAATAAAACGCGGCATTGGTTTGATAACCCATCGTAAATAGTCAATGTTAGCGGGCGCTCACACTAGGGCGCGTTGATCTTTGCTGTACATTTTAGCAGCGGTCTGTGAGGCGGCGTAGCCAAATCCTCAAAAGCTAGCCAGCTAGGGCTTCTTCTTCACCGGTGGTAACGAAGCCAAACTCCCTTAGCACTGACTGTAGACGCGCGGGCTGCAGTGGTTTTTGAACAAAATCAAGAGCGCCTAACGAAGCGACTTTTCTGTGTATCACTGGCTGAATATCGCCTGACACAACAATAACGAAAGTCTCCAGACCCCTTCGCTTAATTTCCCCTAAAACACTTATTCCACCAAGTATAGGCATGGTCAGATCGAGTAACATCAAATCGATAGAGTGATGGGCCAATACCTCAAGGGCATCTACGCCGTTTGACACCTCGTAAGCATTTTCAACAAAACCAGCAGGCAGACTTTTTTTCATTATCTTACGCGCCAACGGTGAATCATCGCAAATTAGGACATTGAAACTCATGGATAACTCTATACTGCTTTTTTTGAACCACTAAATTTATCCTAAACTAAAGTATAAGAAAACAAAATAAGTCGCTGATTATCGACAACTTACCGTTGAAACAAGTGGCATCCGTGTATCATCTGCATTATTTTGGCAATAAACATGCGATGTATTTCGCGCCTCAACCTGTTGTCTGCGTTCTATTGCCAACGTTGACCTCAAACAGATAGCGTGCTGTAAGTGCACATCATTTGAGAAGTTCGAAGACGTCGAAATAGGCAAGTAATGCTTGTTATTTCTAAGGAACCTAGTAATGCAAAATACCCTATCGCCCCAAGAAACAAGCTTGGCCAAAAAGGCTGCCTATTTGGTGTTATCTCATTTCGACAAAAGCTACCGGTGGTTCACTCGAATTACTCGAGGTGCGCAACAGCGGTTTGAAAAAGGCAACTGGAAAGAAACCCAATTAGCATCGAGAGAGCGCATCAATATATATGAACAAAGTTTATCTGATGCCGTTGCTGAGATTTATCACTTAACGTCGGTGCACAAAAAAGATGATGCGTTTTGGCAAGAGTTAAAGAAAATATTTGCCGTTCAGTTGGAAGGGCACCCTCAATTTGAACTTGCTGAGACCTTCTTCAATTCGGTAATTGGCCGCATATTCAAACATCGAAAAATTGATGATGACATGATGTATGTGCTCCCTAGCCGCTGCTTTTTGCCCGGCCAGGATAGAGACAAAGTGATCAATAGTTTCGACACCACCACCACCGTGAGAGAGATGTACGAAGCTATTTTTAAAACCTACCGATACAATATCCCCTTTCAAGATTTCGAGCGAGACCTGCAGCACCTAGAAGACGCGCTTCGCGCTCGCCTCACTACTTCGCAACTCGCCAGTGTGCAGGCTGTAGAAATACTTAAACCTACGTTTTTTAGAGGAAAAGCGGCATATTTAATCGGCAGGATTTGTATGCCGGACGAAACCCTGCCCTTTGTCATTGCTATGCGTCGTTACAACGCGCCAAATATGTTTGTAGATGCATTACTTACAGACAGGAAAGATTTAAGCGTTATCTTCGGCTTTGCGCGCAGTTATTTTATGGCCGACACACAAAATCCAGCAGAAGTTGTCGCTTTTCTACAAGAACTGCTGCCGAATAAAAAGAACTTTGAATTGTACATGGCGCTAGGCCATTACAAACACGGTAAAACCGTATTTTATCGCAATTTCCTTTCTCATTTAGAAACCTCAGAAGACCACTTTGAAGCGGCGCCTGGGATACGCGGTTTAGTCATGATGGTGTTTCACCTTCCCTCTTATGGGGTTGTGTTCAAAATTATAAAAGATGAATTTGCAGAGAGTAAAAAAATCACTCGCCAGCACGTGAAAGACTGCTACAAACTCGTGAAGATGTCGGACCGTGTTGGCAGAATGGCCGATACCCATGAATACGTGAACTTTCGATTTCCACTTGACCGGATAGCACCAGAATTGATTGAAGAGCTCAAAGAGACGTGTGCTTCCAGTTTGGAATTTACTGAGAATGAACTCGTTATAAAGCATATGTACATTGAGCGTAAGATGACGCCGCTCAATCTATATCTTCAGCAAGAAACCGATGATGACAAAATAACGAACGCACTAGATGAACTTGGAATGTGTATAAAACAAATTGCAATGGCCAATATTTTCCCAGGCGATATGCTGCATAAAAATTTTGGGATCACTCGCCACGGTCGGGTCATATTTTATGACTACGACGAAATTTGTTTGATGAATGAGCGAAACTTCCGCGCCTTACCTAAATCTGACGATCCCTATGCAATTGACACCCTTTCAGTGGGGCCAAGCGACGTCTTTCCGGAGCAGTTTGAACATTTCATTGTGGGCAAACGCAAATTTAAAGATATCTTAAAAAGCCTTCATGGCGACCTAATGACCCAAGAATACTGGCGCGATGTGCAGATGAAGTGTGAGCGTGGCGATGTACAACACTTCACTCCCTACGCAGCGAGTAAGCGTTTTCCCCGCGATTAATGCATACAGTCGCACACAGTTATGCATTAACGGGTCATAATCCGGTAACACAGACTTTGCAAAACTGGCTTAACTTGGCGGATTATTTATCACTCACCTGGGGGAAAAGTGATCGCTTTTTATCTACTGACACGTAAAAGACACCGTAAGCCAATAGCGGCCTTACGTATCGTTTTAACCTAAAAGTAGAAGTGTAATCATGAAAGTGTTACTTGTAGAAGATGATCCAAAGGTAGCCTCGCACATCGTAAATGGACTGTTGGGCGAAGGCCATGAATGTATTACTGCGGGTGACGGAGCATCAGGCTATAGGGAAGCAACATCAAATGAACTCGATGTTGTGATACTCGACGTAATGCTTCCGGAATACGACGGCTTCACAGTGTTAGAAAAACTGAGAGAAGCTGACAATAACACCCCAGTTTTGTTACTTAGCGCAAAAAGTCAGGTGGAGGATAAAGTACGCGGCCTTCGCACTGGCGCAAACGACTATTTGACCAAACCCTTTGCTTTCGAGGAGTTGCTTGCCCGTATTGAGGGACTAGCAGGTCGCGGCAAAGAAGGCGATGACAAAACGCTCATCAAAGTTGGCGATTTAACCCTCGACCTCGTTAACCGCAAAGTATTGTGCGGCGATCAAGAAATAGATTTACAGTCCAAAGAGTTTCAATTACTCGAGTGCTTGCTTCGTCACAAAGGCAAAGTAGTGACTCGAAGTATGTTGCTCGAGCAGGTATGGAATTATCACTTTGACCCTCAGACCAACGTGATCGACGTGCATATCAGCCGCTTGCGTCAAAAGGTGGACAAAGCATTCAATGTTCCACTGATTGAAACAGTAAGGGGTACGGGGTACCGTATCGCCGATAGCGCTACATGATTGCAATTCGCGACTTCACGAGAAGTTCTAGCTTTCGTGTTGGCGCGCTGCTTACCACACTAGCCAGCGTAGCAATTATTCTCATTGTTTATTTCTGGCGGTTAACAAGCAGTGATCTTTTCATAACAGAATCTACAGCGGCAATTAACGCAAAAATTGCCGCCCTTTCTCAGATACACCGTTCTTTAGGTATTGATGCTGTAAAAGAAGCCATCGACAGTGGAGAGTTTTCTCGCTCCACAATGGCGAACAACTCAGCTTCCTTGTCCAACGAATCTAGCAGGTCGGTTCGCTCTTTTGTGGTATTAAGTCAAAAAGAACAGTTTGTCACCGGAAACCTTGCCAGTATTCCCCTTATCTTAGAGCGTCACGAGCACGCAAACTTTAACACGGCCGAAATTGTTATTTCGCTGCCGGATAGCGGCGAACGCAAAACCCTTCGACAAGCATTAGTTCGGGAAGTGAGCTTAGGCGAACACACGTTAATTGTAGGTCGTGGAATTGACGACTTATATAGCGCCCAATGGTTTGGCAGAGCGTTTAGCTGGATTATAGTGGTGCTGCTTTCAATGTTGAGCGTACTCAGCTTTGCCATTGCAGTTTATGTGGTAAATCGTATTAATCGAATGTCCCAAACCGCAGATAAAATAATAAAAACGGGAAGTTTAGAAGAACGTCTAGAAATAGATAGTAACTGGGATGATTTAAGCAGCTTGTCAGCGGTATTCAATCAAATGTTAGATACCATAGAAAGCTCAGTGAACAATATCAAGACGGTAACTGACAGTATTGCACACGATCTTCGTACCCCTTTAGCACGATTACGCAATACATTAGAGCAAATAGACGACGAAAAACTGCGTGATGAAACAACCCACGAAGCAGATAACCTGCTCAATATGTTCAATAGTTTGCTTAGAATAAGCGGGCTAGAAACCACCAACAAAAAAGAAGGGTTTTGCGAAACCGATGTTCTTGCAATCGTTGAAGATGTTGTAGACCTTTACCACCCGCTAGCGGAAGATAGGAATATAACGCTTACAAGCTCCTTGCAGCCAATCACAATGATTGCAGACCCCAATTTGCTGTTTCAAGCTGTAGCGAACGTGCTTGATAATGCCTTAAAGTACTCTCCCGATGGAAGCCGTGTGGTAGTGCAATTAACGTCGACGAAAACTCACCACGTCATATCCATCAACGACGCAGGAATGGGCGTAGGGGAGCATGAGCTGGAAAGCTTAGAACGTCGTTTTTATCGAGCAGATGGCAGCAGAACAAGTAAAGGCAACGGCTTGGGGCTGTCTCTTGTCTCTGCCATTGTTAAGCTACACGAAGGCCGAGTGTGGTTTGTACACGACCCGCTCATGAATGGAACGGGCTTGGGCGTGGTGCTTAGCTTCAAGCGCTAGGCGGTTAGACTACTCATATACGGCTTTCGCCCTCAATTAACCGTGACTGGCCACATGCGTCTGGCACGAGTGCTTATCAACACGATATAATGTGCAAATTCAGTTGTCAGTTCGAGGGAATTGGTTTTGAACCGTCGCAAAAAAATCATCAAGAAACTCCAGAAAAAAGACAAAAAGGCGAACGCTAAACTTCATAAAAGTAGTAAGCCAGTTTATGTTTCTAAAGCTGAGAGGGAAAAGTTAGCTGAGCAGGCCGTTGGCGATCAAATAATCAGCGAACAGCCAGATATCACTGAAAAGGGGACAGTTGAGTAGCGTTAATTTTCAAAAAGAGTTAGACGCTACTCCCCTTCGCTTGAATGTTTTTCAAGTGCTATTACAATAAGTCAATGCAATGTGTACCACGAGCATGACGCTGCAATTACTCTTGCTTTTGCATAAATATAGTCACTTCTGCCATAACAATCCCGAACTTGCGGATATAAGAGCGATTCATCATGGTTGTCTCGTCAAACGCCCAAAACCAATCGTCAAAGGTCACAGAATAACTGGTATCGTCTACGGGTAAATCCATCTGGTAATGGAAGTTGAAAGCATTACCGTAAGAGGTGCCTGCAGCAGGGCCGTCTATGTCGCCAGCGTTTCCAACGAAGGTGCCGTCGCTTTGTTTAACAATTTTCCACGTGCGGGACATTGGGCCTTCACCAACACCATAATCGAAGCTTTCATCGAGTGTTAACGTGTTACCGTCAATAGAACCATCAATATCCACTTTAAAACGCTGCACAACTTCTCCGGAGCGATTTTGAACGATGCCCCACGCTTTCACATCACCATCAAAAAACTGCTCGATGTTAAATGCTGGTTGTACAGAGGTATAGTCTTTACCTTCCACCGACACCGAACAACCACTGAGTGTTACTGCGCTTATTCCCAACCCTGCTAGTGCATACGCAGCGCGTTTTAATGATTTCATAATTATCCTGTTTTCTACTCTAATGCTAAAATTCAAAATAGTATTTAAGCTACGCTATTTACTTGATACCTAGCAGCGCTCTTCTAAACTTAGGCTCTGAGGTATCCTCACCTAACCAAATATCAAAAAACTTTTGCGTAAACTCTGGGTCTTTAACTTCCCCAGCATTTTCGCCGTTGAAATAGAATAAGGCGTTGCCCTCTTCAGTGGCTACGCCTGTTAATACATCTCCCTCTTTTACATCCGGGAAAATATCTACCATGTTTTGTAACCAGCGCTTAGCTTTATCTGAATCAAGCTTTGCCTGCTTTTTCATCTCATCGATAGAACGTTCAGCTATTTTCTTACCGTCTAGCGAACGTTGGTATTTTAGCGTTAAGGCAATAGGCTTTCCTTTCTCATATTCTCCCTTGGGAGCGAACAAGGTAGCCTCGTAAACGTCGAATAGGTAATAAGTAAACATATCTTTGCCCACAACTTCTGCATTGGGGACACTTTCGGATACTGGCGAAGGCAAAGCAGCATTTGATGCAAAAGATACGCTCATCAAAGAAATACTCATCATTGTTAAACTTAAAAAAGCAGCCCGTTTCACGACAGCGCGAAACTTATTTGCTAAAGAACTCAACAGCGAGATCTTCTCTACCTGCGATTTATTTGAGGTTGCGTGTTTGATACACGCTAATTTAGCTTTCGTCATTGATTCAGCTTTCGTCATCAATTTAGCTTTCATTATTAATTTAGGTTTCATCATTTTTCCCTGTATGACTGTCCAGCGTTAATTTTAGTCGCCCCATTTGACGAACTGACGCCTTTAACATTTCCATACTTTTTGATTTGTGGTCGTATTAGTTATACTGCGAGCAGATAATGAATGATCAATTGTGGCCACCATCCCTGTGAATAAACTAACAGCGCTTGAGCAAACACTTACCCAGCCTTCACCTTTAGAATTGTTCACACCTGACTGGCCTGGTGCCGAGGATGTGACTATTTTTGTAAAGCGCGACGACAAAATACATCCCGTGGTGTCTGGTAATAAGTGGCGGAAACTGAAGCAGTTTATTTACGAATACGCAGAGCAACACCTAGACGGCGCTGAACTTGAGGAAGAACTACCTCAAAATGCTGAGGGGGGCTCTCTTTACGCTGAAAGCTCCTTCAACGCTGAGGGCTCTCTTTACGCTGAAGGCTCTTCATTCACCGCCAAAGGCTCTGTCAGACTCATCAGTTTTGGTGGTGGCTTTTCAAATCATCTGTATGCACTCGGATATGTATGTCATACCCTCGGCATTCCGCTTACAGCCATAATTCGTGGTGACTATTCTGCTACACCAACACCAATGATTAGCGACCTAATTTCATGGAACGTCGATATTGAGTATGTTGACCGAATAACCTATAAAAAACGTGACTCTGCCGAATACCTCAACTCACTAAAAGAGCGCTTTTCCCCTGCCATTATCATCCCAGAAGGGGGAAGCCAAGAACAGGCAATCGGAGGGGTTGCAGAGCTAGTTTATGAGATTGCTGAAGCGCTCGCTGCCAATCACAATACCGAGTTTGACACTATTGTTGCCCCCGCAGCCAGTGGTGCCACAATGGCAGGTATTGTCAGTGCGTTAAGGCCAAACCAGCATGCTATTGGTATTGGCGTGCTTAAAGGCCAAGATTACTTGGAATCCTTAGTTAACCAATTCTTACCCGCCGACCTTTTGACAAAAGAAATTTTGACAAAAAAACTTATGCCAAAAGAATTTGCAGCAAAAGCGCCTGCGAACAATGACGAAGAGAGAAAAACAAACAGTAACTGGCATATTAACCATGAATACCATTGCGGTGGATATGCAAAGGCGCCGCCCTACTTAAAGGCGTTTTGTGAGCACTTTAACGACGCCATGCCCTTTAATATTGAGCCTGTTTATTCCGGAAAAGTATTTTTCGCATTGAAAGATATGCTTAAAAAGGGCACATTTAAATCAGGTAGTAAGATTATTGTCTTACACACCGGCGGACTTCAGGGTGCTCGCTAAGCACATTGCACAGTGCTCATCTCTTTAGTGATAGTAAACCTATGAGTCCAATACACCGTAATCAATGATGAAAGGAAAAAAAGTACAGGGTATCTAAAAACAGCAATCGTAAAATAATAGCGATGACCTATAGAGTCTTAACTATAGCATCGCAAGCAACGCTAACTTTGAGGAGATACAACATGATCGACCGACCAGTTACATTGCCAACCCCTTTAAAAGAACTTGTTTCCAAATCACTTTCCATATGTAGGCTAATGCTGCTAAACAGCGACGTGTTTTACCCTTTTGCGGCTATAAACCAAGACGGTAAAAACGGTTGTATATTTGCAGATGAAACCACCGAGAGTAAGCGTGAATCACAGCTTATCGAGCAACTTCAGTGGAGGATCATCGACACAACCACAGATACCAACAGTTACAGCGTTTTAGTCTATGCTGCTACTATCAATACACAGAACAGTAAAAATGTTGATGCCATAGCGGTAGTGACATCGTCGCCTGATCAGGAAGAACGATTGCTTCTTTATCCTTATTATAAGGTTGACGGTTCTGTGGTGGTATCGCCGCCCATTAATACTGCGGCGCCCTAACTGAAATCTATGCACGACCGAAGCTTGACAAACAAGCTTGTAAACCCTGCGATAGTTAAAACGTGCATAACGTTTTCTATCGTTAGCAGGAAAATTTATACTATTTATACTTTCAGACACTGACTTTGCTTGCCAAATTGTCGGTGTCTGCTAGCATTCAGCAAAAATTTACTCGTAAAATTTAGGGATTAAAACTATGTCTCGCGTTCTTATCATTGGTGCTGGCGGCGTTGCCTCAGTAACGGTTAAAAAGTGTGCTCGTTTGCCACAACATTTTGATGAAATATTCTTAGCAAGCCGCACGGTGTCTAAATGCGAAGCGCTTCAGAAAGAAGTTGGCGAAGACCGCGTGAAAGGCGTTTTTGCTTTAGATGCTGATAATGCTAAAGAAGTGGAAGCATTGATAAATGAAGTTAAACCAGACCTAGTGATTAACTTGGCATTGCCATATCAAGATTTACCTATCATGGATGCGTGTTTGGCAACCAACACTCATTATCTTGATACCGCAAACTATGAACCGAAAGACGTAGCAAAATTTGAGTACTCATGGCAGTGGGCGTACCAAGACAAGTTTAAAAATGCCGGAATCATGGCACTCCTTGGAAGTGGGTTTGATCCAGGTGTTACCAACGTTTTTACTGCGTATGCAGCAAAACACTACTTTGATGAAATTCACTACCTTGATATCGTCGATTGTAATGGCGGCGATCACGGGCAAGCATTCGCGACTAACTTCAATCCAGAAATCAATATCCGCGAAATTACTCAGCGTGGTAAATTTTGGGAGAATGGTGAGTGGAAAGAAACCGACCCGCTTAGCGTTCGAGAAGACCTTGATTATCAAAATATAGGCGAGCGCGCTTCGTACCTTATGTTCCACGAAGAGCTTGAGTCGTTGGTTAAACACTTCCCAACCCTTAAACGTGCCCGTTTTTGGATGACGTTTGGTGAAGCTTACCTTAACCACCTTCGCGTGCTTGAAGGTATCGGTATGACGAGCATTGAGCCTATCGAATTTCAAGGCCAACAAGTTGTGCCCTTAGAGTTTCTAAAAGCTGTATTACCTAACCCAGGCTCGCTTGCAGAAGGTTATGTAGGCATGACCTGTATTGGAACTTACATTACAGGTGTAAAAGATGGCAAAGAAAAGACCATCTTTATCTACAATAACTGCGAACACGCTAAGTGTAATGAGGAAGTGGGTGCTCAGGCGGTATCTTACACCACGGGCGTTCCTGCGATGATTGGTGCTGCACTTATGCTAAACGGCACGTGGAAAGAAGCCGGTGTGTGGAATATGGAACAGTTTGATCCAGACCCGTTTATGGATATGCTTAATGAACACGGACTGCCGTGGCATGTACTAGAGTGCGATAGCAGCCCATTTACTAAGTAGATTGCTTTAAACAAATACTTATTGATATTTACGAGGGGCGCTATGTTAAGTGCCCCTTTTTTACGTTATTGACCGGAGCGTGAACACCTTGACCGACCTTACCCAACGCACTGATATTCCCTCACCCTGTTATGTTCTTGAGGAAGCAAAATTAATTCGTAACCTAACTCTGATGAAGCGGGTTCAAGACGAATCAGGCGTGCGAATTATTTTAGCTCTCAAAGGCTTTTCCATGTGGTCTTGCTTCGATATCGTCAAACAATATCTTCAGGGTGCCACCGCAAGCTCAGTGTGGGAGGCAAAGTTAGCAGCCGAAATGGGCAAAGAGGTTCATGCCTATTCCCCTGCTTATAAAGCCGAGGATGCAAAAGCACTGGCTTCACTGGTACATCATTTATCGTTTAACAGCCTCAGCCAATGGCATACCCACCGTGAGGCGCTTAAAAACGTATCACTTGGTTTGAGAATTAATCCAGAGCATCAAGAAGCAGATACACCACTTTACGACCCCGCTGCACCCGGTTCGCGATTAGGGATAAGAGCGGATGAGTTAGAGGGTATCAGCCTTGATGGAATTGAAGGTTTTCACTGCCACAATTTATGCGAATGTGATTCTTTTGCCACAGAGCGTACTTTGCAGGCCATTGAAAAACGATTTGGCAAATGGCTACATCAATTGAAATGGTTGAATTTAGGCGGCGGTCATTTAATGACAAGTGAAGGCTATGACGTTGAGCACTTAATCAACACATTGTCGGCATTTAAAGAGCGTTACCCCCACCTTGATATTATTCTAGAGCCGGGCTCTGCGGTAGCGTGGCAAACAGGCCCTTTACTATCGGAAGTGGTGGATGTGGTAAATAACGAAGGTGATATTGCCATATTGGATATCTCGGCAACTGCGCACATGCCAGATGTGTTAGAGATGCCCTATCGACCTACCGTATTAAATGCGGCATTACCAAATGAAAAAGCCCACAATTATAAGCTTGGCGGCAACTCGTGTCTCGCTGGAGATGTTATAGACACCTACTCCTTCGATGAACCTCTCGTAGCAGGAAGCCGTGTTCAGTTTGAAGATATGATGCACTACACCATGGTAAAAACCACGTTTTTTAATGGTGTTGACCATCCGTCCATTGGCATATTGCGCTCGAACGGTGAGTTTGAATTAGTTCGAAGTTTCACGTACGAAGACTTTAAAGGGCGCTTGTCTTAAGCCAATAAATCTAAGAACAGTCGGCCTACATCGGCCGACTTTTTCTTAGTGTTTTTTGTGTTCTACCATGCTGGCCTTTATCTACGAATTTCGATGTAATCGAAACCGTTTTAATTACACGTCAGTCCAGCATTTCTAATGCATTATCTCAGCTAGCAGCGACACACTCTTTAACCTAGCGTCTAAATTATGGATGGGCATTGAAACAATCAGCTCATCAACCTCAGTTTTCCCTACAAACTGTGCAAGCTGCTCAGTCACTGTGTTTTTTGAGCCGACCAGCGCATACTGCAATACATGAGACAGCATTGCATGGTCAGTAGGCGTACACATTGTAGATAAGTCGTCTGTTGGTTTAGCAAAAGGCTTATTAAGCCCTCGGCGCATATTCATAAACTGTTGTTGAACCGAAGTGAAAAGGTATTGCGCTTCCTCATCGGTATCGGCTACTACCGCCATTACCCCTGCCATAACATAAGGTTTTTCTAATTTTTCGGACGGAGTAAACGTAGAACGATAAAGATGCAAAGCATCAAAAAGCTGGTCTGGTGCAAAATGTGAGGCAAATGAATAGCGAAGTCCAAACGATGCGGCAAGCTGCGCACTGTATAAACTAGAGCCCAATAGCCACAAAGGAATATGCGTATTAGCGCCTGGCACCGCAACAATGTTTTGGGCGGGTTCAGGAGTACTTAAATAACGCTGAAGCTCTTTAATATCGTCAGGATAGGTGTCTATAGCACTTGAATTACTAAGGTTTCTACGTAATGCTTTAGCGGTAGCCATATCGGTACCTGGAGCTCGCCCAAGTCCTAAATCAATACGCCCAGGATACAAAGTCTCTAATGTGCCAAATTGCTCAGCAATGACCAGAGGCGAATGGTTGGGCAACATCACACCACCCGCTCCAACTCGAATATGATTGGTCGCATTAGCAATATTCCCTAGTACTACTGCAGTAGCAGAACTTGCCACGCCATACATACCGTGATGCTCTGCCAACCAAACCCGTTGATATCCACTGCGCTCTGCTTGTTGAGCTAGCTCTCGCGAATTACTCAGTGCATTACTTATACTCTGGCCTTCTGAAATAGGCGCCAAATCTAGAAGCGAAAGGGGTAACGGCATTGCATACCTCATCGTTTAATTGTCGTAAGTCAAAGGCCAGCAAACGTGTCGGTGTTAACTACCGACATTTTGGCCGGACTTTATCGATAGCGCTTATATAACACCGCTCCCTTTTGCGGTTTCGCTTTCATCTATTTCCCCTTCCACTAGCACGATATCATCCAGCTCGATGGTAAATGAGTTACCTTGTTTTCCGCTTACACTATAACGAAAACCATACATCTCGCCTTCATTAAACGATACTTCAGCGCTGGTATTAGGGTGAATTAAATCGAACACTCCCGAATCATTGGCCTTTGAGAAAACATCTACCAGCCACTTGCCTTCTGCCATGGTGATTTTCAGAGTTTTTTTCATTTACGCCTCCATTTGCTGCTGTTTAACATTCTCTTAATTGGTAACAACTAAAAGACAGTTAAGATCAGTGCTAGCCCTTTTCACCTCTGGTTTATTCTTTTGCGTCCAACCCCGCTTGATAAAGTGCGTTTTTCTTTAATCCATAGTGGCCTGCAACTACTGCAGCCGCTTTTTTCAGTGGAATATGTTCACAAAGGGTGTGCAGCAATGACATTGCCTCAAAGGGAATTTCCTGTTCACTAATGTGAGCTGGACCAATCATCACCACAAATTCGCCTTTTTGGTGAGCTGCTTCGGATGTTAGGTAATCAATAACATCTTGGGCACTGCCGCTTACATAAGTTTCGAATGTTTTGGTCAGCTCTTTCGCCACCACAATATGCCTTTCCCCGAGCACGCGCTGAATAAGCATTACTGTGTCTAAAATTCTGCGCGGCGCTTCGTAGAACACACTGGTGTAAGGTCTATCGAGTAGCGCAGAAACCGCACTCTCTCTGGCCTGTGCTTTTACTGGCAAAAACCCTTCAAAGATAAACTTATCTGTAGGTAAGCCTGACGCGCTTAGTGCAGTAATGGCGGCGCAGGGGCCTGGCAATGCGCAAACAGGAATGCCCTGCTCGCGGCAGCGACGTACCAAGATAAAGCCAGGGTCGCTTATAAGCGGTGTTCCTGCATCACTGATCAATGCAACCGCCTCGCCACCTTTTAATCGCTCGCATAACATGGCTGCACGCTTATCTTCGTTATGATCGTGCAGCGATAATGTTTTGGTAGTAATACTCAAGTGCTGAAGTAATCTTGAGCTATGGCGGGTGTCTTCTGCCGCAATCCAACTCACACTGCCAAGTACCTCGATAGCACGAGCGCTTATATCGTTTAAGTTTCCGATGGGGGTGGGTACAATGTATAGCGTAGCAACGTCATTCATAGAATTGGCAGAGTTAGTCATAAATAATAATAGAAACGTGATAATGCGGTAAGTGTAACATGCCAATAGTCCAGTTTATGCCGTCAAGCGTAGATTTTCACACTGGTTGAGATAAACTGAGCCCATATCGAAGTAAAAGGAATGAAACTGTGCGCCATACCGGAACCACTGGAAAACACATCACGCGTTTTGCGGTAACCTCATTACTGCTTTCACCGTTATTGTTAGTTGGCTGCACGAGTACGCCCAAAAAAGCGGTTAGTGTCTCAAAAAATGTAAAATCGCCTATCGAGCAACCTGTTATCCAAAAAGAGATTACACCTGAACACAAGCTTGTTGAGGCAAAAAAGGCGTGGCTTGAAACTCGCAATAAAGAGCGAAGAGATACTTTACTTCTAGAAGCTGCTGAGCTGTATATCGCAAATCAAAAGCCCCTGTTAGCCCAACAAGTGCTTTATGAAGTGAAGCAAGACGGCGTATCTACTGCTAACCAACCTGCTTACGCACTGCTTATGGCAAAAGTGTATGTGAACAGCCCTGACGCGTCGCCTCAAACCCTACTGACTATGCTTGAGGCAGTGCCTGACCAAAGCCAATTTGCTGTCGAAAAAGCACGCCTCCAGACACAGTTATTTATCCGCGAAGGCAATTATGCTGCCGCAGCAAACAGCCTGCTGAAAACCGACCTCTCTGACGAACAAAAAGTAGAGCAAGTTTGGGCATGGGTAACGTCAATGTCCCTCTCATCACTTGACGACGTAAGCTCGCAGTATCCCGCTCTTTCTCCCTTTGTTAGCTTAAGAAAATTAACGCAAGAATATCGGTCTAACCCTGAACAGCTTGCTGCTAACCTACGTAATTTCAAACGTGTGTACGCAGGTCACAGTCTAGGCAAGGCTTTCCCTAAAAATGTAGATAGCGCTACCCAGCTTTCTCGCC
The DNA here is from genome assembly GCF_027257845.1 of Alteromonas sp. BMJM2. Classification (GTDB taxonomy): domain Bacteria; phylum Pseudomonadota; class Gammaproteobacteria; order Enterobacterales; family Alteromonadaceae; genus Alteromonas. The sequence goes on from NZ_JAPVOT010000004.1 coordinate 34,775, forward strand.
CAAGTATCGACAGCATTGCCGTGTTGCTCCCACTATCTGGGCGCCTTGGCGCAACGGGAAACACCATTAAAAACGGCATCATGGCTGCGTATTATCAGAGCATTGAAGATAATCAGAGCGAGCGCGACTTGCCTCAGCTTAGCTTTGTCGATACCACAGACAAAGATGTCGAGGGTATTGTAAGTGCCATCGGAGAAGCAAAATTTGTTATTGGCCCGCTACTTAAAGATAACGTTGAACGCATAGTGCCTGCCCTACCTATTGGGGTAAACGTATTAGCCCTAAATCGGTTTGATAATTTCCAGCAGGCAATGGGCGAGCTTGATAGAACCATTGAGTTGCTTGCACAGCAGGATGCTTCGGGGAACGCTGCAGCCGGCTCGCTATCAGAACAAAAAAGCGCGATGCCCCCCTTATCTGCAGAGCAAGGTTTATCTGAGAAAACGTCTGTAGCGCAACCTATCGCAGCTAACTTCTTTGGTCTAGCACCAGAAGATGAAGCCAAACAGCTTGCAGAGCTTATATTTAACAAAGGTTTCAGGGCCCCTATTGTTATTGCAGAGCAGAGCTCTCTTTACATGCGTATGGACGACACATTTAAAGCCCATTGGGAAACGCTGAACAAGGCAGAAGGCAAACGCCGCACCAACATTACGTCGGTAACATTTAATGATAGCAACTCGCTGAGAGAAGGCATTACTTCAGCGCTAGATGTGGCGCAAAGCAACGAACGAATTAATCAAATTGAGTACATGACTAATGACGAAGTGTACAACATGCCTCGTAGCAGACGAGACATAGACGCGATTATCGCTTTTGCATCACCACAAGACACTGAATTACTCAACCCGATTATTGAAGCAAGCCTTAACCCTCTTGATGGGCAGCCCATACCCGTTTATGCCTCATCTCGCTCTATGGATTACGACAGCGGCAAAAACCAGTGGCGAGATTTGAAAAACATTCACTTTATCGATATGCCCTGGTTAATGCCGCAGCATAAATGGCAAGGTTTAGCCCAAACCGTAGACCAAGCCTTTGCAGCACAAAGTACCATGCAAAAGCGTTTATTCGCCTTTGGGTATGACGCATATGAGCTACTCCCCCAGCTTGGTATATTAAACACGCTACAATATTTAAATCACGATGGGCTTACAGGCTCGCTGTCACTTAACGAAAATGGCGAAGTAGAACGACAGCAACCCAGAGCTATTATTCGCAATGAAAAAGTGGAAATGCTCACAGAATAGAGGATCATTATGTCGCTAGTGCAAGGGAATGCAGCAGAGCAACAAGCCTGCAATTTTTTGTTGGAACAAGGCCTCACCTTACGCTGTCAAAACTATCGCACCCGCCGAGGCGAATTAGATATTGTTATGCAAGACGGCGATACCATAGTGTGTGTTGAGGTCAAGTATCGTAAGAGTACGAAATTTGGCAATGCAGCAGAATTCGTTACCGCACAAAAACTGCAGCGAATTCAAGCTGCGTTTGAGTTCTATTTGTTAGATAATGGTCTCAATTCAACGTCTACCTCATTGCGGATCGACGTTATTGCTATCGACGGTAATCGTCTTCAATGGCTAAAAAATATTGGCTAATGCCAGCCTTAGCATTCGAAGCGCCTCATACGCACCCACCAGCGCTGAAGATTTTCTATCAGCAGCTCGCTTAAAAAGAGAAGAAGTATGATTGAACAAATTAAAGCTAACTTTACTGAAAGTATTCAAACCAAAATTGCTGCCTCTGAAATTTTGCCAGAGTCGATTGAAAAAGCAGCGAGCATGATGGTTGAAGCGCTTATTCGTGGAAATAAAGTGCTTAGCTGCGGTAATGGCGGTTCGGCTGGCGATGCACAGCACTTTTCTTCTGAAATGCTAAATCGTTACGAAAGAGATCGCCCTAGCCTGCCTGCTATAGCATTGAGTACCGACACCTCAACAATTACGTCTATTGCCAACGATTACAGCTACGATGAAATCTTTGCCAAGCAAGTACGTGCGCTAGGCCAACCCGGCGATATCCTGCTTGCTATTTCTACCAGTGGAAACTCGCGTAACGTTACCGCCGCCATGGAAGCCGCACTGTCGCGCGACATGACGATAGTTGCATTGACTGGTAAAGACGGTGGAGAAATGGCCGGATTTTTGAGTGAGCACGATGTAGAAATTCGCGTACCGTCAAACCGTACTGCACGAATTCAAGAAGTGCATTTGCTGGTCATTCACAATTTATGCGAGTGCATTGACGATAGCTTATTCCCAGCTGATCACGGTGACGAGTAATTATTAATTTATGAAGCCAATGACAAAATGCGTAAGCATTCTAGCGATTACTTTTTCCATGACCTTACAAGGTTGTGTAGTGGCGGTTGGCGCTGCAGGCGCTGTTGCGGCAAAGGTAGCTAACGACCGGCGAACCGTGGGCACCCAGCTTGACGATCAAAATGCCGACAATGCGGTAGCGTTTCAATGGTCTAAAAGCGACGCGTTGAAAGAACAAGCTAACCTACAGGTTGATGTTTACAACGGCGTAGCGCTGCTCACCGGTCAAGCGCCAAATCAAGCGCTCATTAACGAAGCGGTTGAACGCGCCCAAAACGTGGATTATTTAAAGAAAATACACAACCAAGTGCGCGTTGCTACTCCAATAGGTGCAGGTACTCAAGCCAACGACATTTGGCTCGCATCCAAAGTGAGAACAAAGCTGGTTGCTGACGAGCGTGTACCCGCATTACAAGTAAGGGTAGTAGTACAAGACTCTGAAGTATTTCTTATGGGCAGATTATCTATCCTAGAAGCCACCGCTGCGGTAGACATTGCTCGTAATGTGACTGGCGTAGCGAGAGTTGTGCGCGCCTTTGAAATTAATCAATAGAGACGCTGCCACTGCCCTTCTCGTGGCGGGGGCGCTCTTTATGGAAATTCTGGACGCCACGGTTATCACCACGGCGCTCCCAGTTATTGCCGCAGATTTTGGGATCCCCGCTGCGCATCTTTCAATTGGTGTATCGGCATACCTAGTTGCGGTTACCCTGTTCATCCCCCTCAGTGGCTATGTGGCCGACCGCTTTGGTGCTAGAACCATTTTTATTGCTGCCATTGGGGTATTTGCCCTTGCCTCTGTGCTATGTGGTTTAAGCACCACTTTGGTTGAATTTACCCTATCGAGAATACTACAAGGAATTGGCGGGGCAATGATGGTGCCCGTTGGGCGGTTAGTGGTACTTCGTGACCTGCCAAAAGAAAAGTTAGTTAAAACGGTAGCCATAATTACCTGGCCTGCGCTGAGTGCGCCGTTACTCGGCCCCGTATTAGGGGGCTATATTGCCACCCATTTCAGTTGGCAATGGATTTTCTATATGAATATTCCTTTGGGCTTAATTGCGATTATTGCCTCAGCATATTTACTTCAAAATACAAAAGGCGAAGTAAGCACATTCGATGTAAAAGGCTTTCTGCTCACCGGCGTAGGGTTTGCACTTTTTATGGCTGGTATTGAGTTTTTAGCCAGTAACGGTGACAGACTATTAGCAAGTGCCACCATTATTTCGGTGGGTTTTGTGGGTATGCTCCTTGCCATGTGGCACATAAAAAGGGCAAACAATCCGCTTTTCTCATTTGATGCAATGCAGCATCGCACCTTTCGCTTATCAGTGTATGGCGGTTCTGTTGTACGTATTGCGCTAGGCAGTGCGCCTTTTCTTATTCCCCTAATGCTGCAACTAGGCTTGGGCTATACACCTGTAGAGGCTGGCTCTATCTTGCTGTGGCTGTTTGCAGGTAACCTTGCTATTAAACCTGCTACAACATGGATTATGAATACCTTTGGCTTTAAACCGGTATTGATTGTTAACGGATTACTCATTGCGCTAGGTTTTGTCGCCTTGGCCATGATTGATGCTAACACCTCGTCCTTTAACATTGCAGCCCTGCTATTCATCAATGGCATTACCCGTTCAATGCACCTCACTTTGCTAAATACCATCGCTTTTGCAGACGTTCCCCCAGATAAGATGCGCGATGCAAATACCCTTGGGGCAATATTGATGCAAATGAATCGCGGGCTGGGAATAACACTGTCGGCACTGGCCATAGCGGTGGCTTCGTTAATCCTCGGTCAATCTGCCGATACGCCAGATATAACAACATTCACCATCGCCATGGTATTTATGGCAATACTGGCATTGGTTAGCATTACAGACAGCATCTTGCTTTCAAAAGAAGACGGCGATGCGGTGTTAAATAAACGCAAGCGCAAAAAATCACTCTGAAAAATAGCCTGTATTGAGCTTTGCTAAACACTTTTCTTTAGAACGCAGAAGCTTTGAGGAAGTGAGTACAACAGGTGAGACGTCCATAGAAAATATAATTGCCGATAGCCCAAAACAGTTTTACTCTACTATTTGCTTTTGAACGGCTTTCACTTTTTCAAGGCTCGTCGTCAGGGAATATCGAAAAACAAGAGTTAACAAGGAATCGTTATTGTGTCTCATCTTGCTGTTAAAATAGTTATTAGCTTATCACTACTCATCTCTATATCTGCCTGCCAACCTTCGTCAAAGTCTACAATGCCTGATGATGCCGCTGCGAAACAAACCTCAAAGTTCGACAAACTCTTTGCCCAATTTGATGATATTGACAAGCCGGGAGCCTCGGTTGCCGTATTACAAGATGGAGAGGTTGTCTTCTCAAAAGGTTATGGCAGTGCAAACCTCGAATACGATATACCTGTTACGCCAGACACCATGTTTCACGTTGCATCTGTATCGAAGCAATTTACCGTTTTTGCCATTTTGTTACTCGCTGAAGAAGGTAAGTTAAATTTTGACGACGACATACGACAATATATACCTGAAGTACCTGATTTTGGTGAAACCATAACCTTACGACACTTAGCATCGCACACCAGCGGCATGCGAGATCAATGGAATTTGTTGCGTATGGCTGGCTGGCGTTTAGATGATGTGATCACTACCGAACATGTATTAAAAATGGTAGCGAAACAAAAAGAACTAAACTTCAAACCCGGAGAAGAGTTCCTTTATTCGAATACTGGGTTCACACTATTAGCAGAGGTTGTTGCTCGAGTTAGCGGTAAGTCCTTTGCACAATTCACACAAGAAAGACTGTTCACGCCATTAAATATGAGAAACAGCTTATTTTATGACGACCATCAAAAAATTGTTAGCAACAGGGCTTATTCCTACGAGCCAATTGACAATGGCTATCAAAAAAGTGTGTTGAACTATGCAAATGTCGGCGCAACCAGTTTGTTTACCACCGCAGAAGACCTTCTTAAATGGTCGGAAAACTTCGCCGCTCCTACTGTAGGCAGCCCTTCAATTATCAAACAAATGAATACGCTTGCCACATTAAATAACGGCGACACATTTGGTGGTGCATACGGACAATTCATTAGTTACTACAACGGCATCAAGTATATTCAGCACAGCGGCGGAGATGCAGGATTTCGTTCATATTTAGCTCGATTTCCTGAGCAGAATTTAGCAATTGCTATATTGAACAATGGCGCTGATGCAAGACCTTGGGAATTGGCTCTGCAAATTGCTGAACGCTTTCTAGAAATAGATACCCCTCCCACTCAGAATGCTATTGCTGACGCGTTTATGGAGTCAATGTCACCAAAACAAACACCTAATTCTTTTGAACTTAGCAAAGTTGAGTTAAGTGAAGACATATTAAATACATATGTGGGTCACTATTGGAATGAGCCAGACGCCTATTCAAGAGAGATCTATTTAGACAATGGTAGACTCATGTATTCACGAGGCAAAGACGATACGAGCCCCCTCGCTCCCGTGAGTGAAAACACCTTCAAAATGCTAAATGTAGAGGGCGAAATTTTCGTTGAGTTTACTGAAGATGGCGAGCAAAACCTAATGACAGTGCGAGTAGACAACATAGACACCTATGTGTCAGTTGCTTACACGCCAATTAAAGTGACTGAAACCTGGTTATCTCAATTTGCAGGCAGTTACTACAGCCCTGAACTTTCTTCTACTTATCATTTTTCGCCGGACAACGATCAGCTCAAAATTTCTCATTATCGTCTTAGCGATCATCATATTGCGCCAGTAAAAGGTGACTTTTTCAGATCACAAGTAGGCGATATCTCGTTTGAACGTGATGATAGCGGCGCAGTGAATGGTTTTAGGATATCTAATGGTCGGGTTCGAAATCTTTATTTTAAAAAGCTATAAGTAACGAAAGATGGGACCTTTCTGCTTTTTACTCTTATCAGTTAGGGACTTTTGATTCGGATTATGCGCTAATCTAGACTGCTGAAATGTGTCTTGAGTTCAATTGGTAAACACAACACTATCACTAACAGTGCTGTAGAAGCGAAAAAATTGATATAATTTTGCAGCAGTCACAACAGTTTTACTGAGTATTATATATTGACTACCTAAAAGTGAGGTAAAAGTTGTTTTGAATAGTTTTAACGTTAGCTGTCGCGTAACAACCATAATATTTGTGGTGTTTAGGCTAAACAACCCATAGTTTAAGTTTGAATTGGCTTATCAATTCGTCCCAGTTTGAATATTACTGACACGCAGCTTACTTTTATGTATCGAGATCTTGATTCCTTTTTATTAAAATAGGAGTTAACTTGCCAATCAGGTAAGTTAACTCCTGCGCAAATTGTGTTGCAACATGTTTTAACGCAGTACTAAAAGAGTAACTTTAAAATTGGTATGCACTATCAGTATGCATGTTGCTCAGTGATTTTAGTTACGTTAGCGTTACCATTTTCTATACGGGTTAGGACTTTCTTTGCTTCTTCTACGTATTTCTGTGGAACTTGCTTAGAATTAACGTCGTCTTTAATTACAGTGGTCATTTCGTTCCACTCTTCAATTCTTGGATCGCTGGCCTCAGCTGCTCCAATTATAATTGGTCCCCAACCTGTCATATTTAATTTTAAATAATAATTTTTGCCTGCTTCTAATACACCTTGCGCCACTGCCCAATGTCCTTGAAAGTTGATCATAAGTGTATGTTCTCCTGGTTCAGTCTGGTATTGCAATAGACGACCAGCAGCGAGCGTTCCCACTAGATTTTCACTGTCCCAAACTTCACTTTTTACACCATCTCCCATAAGGATAGAACGACGTACGAAGTTTACGGTAGCTTTGTTCTCATCTGGCATATTTTGAAACTGCACTTCCTTCATATTCGCTAAACCCGCGCAACCACCAAGGCCAAATGCCACAATTAGAATGCCAACTAATCCGATTTTTTTTATCATCTTCTTCCCTTGTATAAAATTATGAAAATATTTGTTTTTAAAATTTTTAGTATTGCTTTGAAAATTTACTTGTCGCTAATAGCTTTTACCTCCCCAAACATCATTGAGCGTTTTCGGCGTGAGGCTGATGTATTAGCCAACTCAAATCTCACTGACTTTTCAAAGTTCAACGGTAACATAGTCGCATTTAGGATTGCGGTTGAAGGCAGAATGATTGGACGCTTGAAATGGCTGCTGATAGCGACTCGTTCAGTCGGTAAACGCCAATTATAATTCAGCTTGGATAAAGCCAATGCCAAGACATAATTGCCATGAGCCATAACATTTTTGAAACCCACTAGTCTTGCGCTCCATTTCGCTAAGTGAATAGGATTGTAATCGCCACTAATTTGAGCATACCTACGCCCAATTCCAGATTCAAAATGTAATTTAGAATGCTCAATTAGTGGTGACCATTCCACTTGAGTATCGATTAATTCTGATTTTTCCGTTGTATTAATAGCGTCAATAGAAGGCAGCCTGTATAGATAACTGCTACGCACTGTCTGACAGCGCGCTCCCTCTTGGCTAACTAGAATAATTATGTCAACTTGAACGCCATAAGGATGTGGCACTATATTGTCAAAGTAACAGTGTAAAGATAGATCTTTGCAAGTGAGTGGCTGATATTGCCTAATTTCATTTTCAATATGGACTAAGCCAATAAGAGAAAATGGTGAATTTGGATGCGATAAAGCGCAAATGTGCTGTGATAATCCCAACATTTGCGGAAAGCAAGGATGAAGATAATCTTCGTGCCAGTCATGCAATTCGTTAAAAGCTTTTAAACGAGTGCGATAATCGGAAAAGGTAAAGTAACGAGTAGACTCAACTTGGGGCAACGCCATATTTTTATTATCGGTAAACCAATTCACTAGCATTGGTTCATCCGCTTTTTTTATAGCCGCTTTGACTAATTGAACTACCTGATTCACCACAAACTCCTTTTGAGCGGCTACTCCTTTTGTTTTTCAATTTATACTAATTTCATATATTTAGCATCAAAAAATATCGAAAGGTTAGCTATTCGACAAGCTTACTAGAAAGTAAAGCGCTCCTTTGAAACTATGAGCTTGCCTTTGCTATGAGAAGTATCCAATGCCAAAGCGATACTGTAGAGATCGTCTATGATGTGATGTTCAAAATGCCAATTTTGGGGTTCATCAGATGCATAGCCGTCAAACGCTATAAGAGGGTCAAATTGGCAAATATTATTAAAATAAAAGCAGTCTCCTGGTATGGCCATACCTTTACCATCAGCTTTTATAAAGGCTTCCTTCAATGTCCAAATTTTGTAGAATAAACGCAAAGCGGCAGAGTTTCCTTCGGCTTTAAGCGCGTAATCAATAGCTTTTTGTTCACAGCGATGAAAATAGTTTTCCGCAATTTTTCTCATTGTCAAGCGGGCTTTCATCAACTCAATGTCTACTCCAATAGGAAGATTTCTAGAGATAGCAATAACAATGTAATCATGCGAATGTGACAGATTAAACTGAAGCAGGCTGGAAACATGGTTAAGCGCAGGCTTTCCATTTGCATTGAATGAAAAACTAATGGCTTCTGGATTCGTCTCTTTCATGAGACTGCTTAGCATTAGACGGAGCGCCGCACGACTTACAATAAAAGAATCACGGCGACTTTCCGAACGAAGAGTTGTCACCCTATAACGCTCCTCATCGCTAAGTAATTCGCGTAAACTGCTGATGGTATGGCTACTCAAAACTTGCTTGATACTCAGATATTTGAGAATCACCTCATTGAAGCCTAAACCATTAGCGGTAGTTGAAAGAGATAAATCGGAGAACATACAATCCGTTAGAATAGTTTTTACTGTAACATTAGTTTAAACTACCGTCTTTTCACTTTAAAGCGATCATAGTAAGGACAGTATCAACTATGGCTACACAAACAGAATCCGAACTAACAATGGCTCAGCTATTGGTAGAGGCCTTAAATCTTGAAGACATGGACGCAGAAGAGATCGATCCGGAAGAGCAGCTGTTCGGTGACGGACTTGGATTAGATTCTATAGATGCACTCGAAATCTCTCTGGCAATTTCTAAGGAGTATGGCGTTCAAATTAAAGCAGAAGACGAGGGTACTCGCGAAGCGTTTGCCACACTGAGAAGCTTAACTGCGTTTGTTGAAAATAAAAAATAATAAGAAGTCTAATATGGTTAAAGGTTAATTCCTGTGCCAACGTAGACCCACGAGAAAATGAAAATACACATAATCGACTACGAAACCTGCTCAGCAGCAGGTTTAAACCTCAAGACGCTAAGAACCTCTCTTAAAAATCACGAAAGTGGACTTGTTAAAAATAATCTTCCCGGTTCAGATCTAGATACTTGGATAGGTGTTGTCGAACAGGTCAACAACGTGAGTGATTTAGGCCGTTGGCAGAGTCGCAACAATGCGCTGGCTGCACTGGGTTTCGAACAAGGTACTATCCGCCAGACCGTCTCAGGACTAATTGGTAAATTTGGTGCAGCCAGAGTGGGGCTGGTCATGGGCTCAAGTACCTCAAGCATCGACCGTACTGAAATGGCTTATACAAAATTGGATGAGTCGGGCAACTTAACTGAGCAATTTAAACAGCCTTTGGTTCATAATCCACATGCTCTCAGTTTGTTTATGGCTCACCTGACAGGGATTACCGGCCCCTCACTCACTATTAATACAGCTTGCTCATCCTCAGCGAAAGTCTTTGCGACTGGAGCTCGGTGGCTGGAAACTGGTATTGTTGATGCCGTGTTGGTAGGTGGCGTGGATACATTGTGTTTAAGTGTACTGCATGGTTTTAATTCCCTGCAGTTACTGTCTCCTAATCCATGTAAGCCCTTCGACCAGTACCGTGATGGTATCAACCTTGGTGAAGCTTCAGGCTTTGCCGTTTTACAAAGGTCCTCAGAAAGCAGTAACGGTAGTGGTATCAATCTGACAGGCTACGGTGAGAGTTCAGACGCTTATCACATGTCGCATCCTCACCCTGAAGGATTAGGAGCCAGACTATCAATGACTCAGGCATTAAAACAGGCAAATCGAGAGGCTGCTGAAATTGATTATATCAACTTACATGGTACTTCAAGTCGTGCTAACGACCTGATCGAAGGGCAGTTAATTTCTGAATTATTTCCGAATACAACCCGATGCTCGTCAACCAAAGCATGGATGGGACATACCCTCGGCGCGGCTGGTATAACCGAAGCAATCATAGCCATGGATACCCTGAATACCAATATCATTCCAGGCTCCAAAAACCTCGAAACCCTTGATGAAGCCTTATCTCTTTCAATTAAGGCTTCTGATGAACATAAAGTGTGCCAGCACGTTATGACTAACTCTTTTGGTTTTGGCGGCAACAATTGCACGCTCTTGTTTAGCAGGTCAGAATAAAATGCAAGCAAAAGAACTAAAATGCAAAATCGTAGGCGCCGGCGCCTGGGGCAGCTACTTTAATAGTTGGGAATCACTGCAGCAATTACTTGGTGGCGAACCATTACCAGAAACAAAAAACAAAGGCCCTAAACCTTCTATCATTCCTGCTAATGAACGTCGCCGGGCACCATTACCTGTGCGTCTTGCGGTAGAGAGCTCATGTCAGGCAACCCAATCGGCCGGCCTTGAACCGAATACCCTTACATGCGTATTTGCATCAGGACTTGGTGATACAGAACTCACCGACTACATGTGCAAAACCCTAGCGTCTGAATATAAGGAATTATCACCAACTAAATTCCATAACTCTGTTCATAATGCGCCGGCAGGTTACTGGACAATCAGCACCGGCACTATGAGTGCAGCCAACTCTGTCGCGGGATATGAGGAATCAGTCCCTTTAACGTTACTTGAAGCCTTCATTCAGTGTGTTACTGAACACAAACCGATGCTTGTTACTTTCTACGATGCACCGGTAGCAGAAGTCCTTAGGCCAATTCTGAGTAATCAGGAGACTTTCGCATTTTCGTTGGTTATTTTACCTGCGGACGCAGAAATAGATGGCATTGAGGTTACCGCTGAGGTAACCGCAGCAGACCAACTTGCCTGGCCAGCCCTACAAAGCAACAGTGATTACATCACTTCAATGTACGCAGACAATCCAAGCGCTAAGATCTTATGTCTGGCAGAATTAATAACAACTTCAAACGGCAGCAAGTCAGTGACCATGCCCCTGAGTCAGGGCACGTCAATTTCTTTCACCCGTACGTAGGTAAGTTATGAAACACATTAATACGGATATCATCATCGCGGGCGCTGGGCTGGCCGGAATGAGCCTGGCTCTGCAAATACTGAACCGCACGCCATCGTTAAGCATTACAATCATCGAAAAGAATACTTTTCCCGTCCACGATACCACCGCAAAGGTCGGCGAATCGACGGTAGAGATTGGCGCCCATTACTTTACAGACGTGTTGGGCCTCGACGCTCACTTTAAAGAAAAGCATTTGCGTAAATACGGACTACGGCTATTTTTTGGCAACGTGGATGGCGATTACAGCGAGTACGATGAGCTCGGGGTAAGTGAACTTTTCGGTATACCGGCTTATCAGATTGAGCGCGGTACATTAGAAAACTACCTTCATGAACTGCTCACCAGTAAAGGGGTGAATATTGTTGACGGCGCCATGCTGGGTGACATATCACTTGGTGATAAACAACACACCATTGAATGTACCCAAAACAACGGAGCCTTTTCTTTCACTGCTCGCTGGCTGATAGACGCCGCCGGTCGTCAGGCCCTGCTGAGAAATAAGTTACAATTGCAAAGCTCAACAGGCCATAGGGGCAACGCGGTATTTTTCCGAATTGACAGGCGCGTTATCATTGATGAGTGGTCTACGGATCCGGCCTGGCAGAGCCGCGTTAGTGAACCAGGCAAACGTTGGCTTAGTACCAACCATTTGATGGGGCCGGGTTACTGGATTTGGATAATTCCACTGGCTTCCGGTGCCACCAGCTTTGGCATTGTTATGGATGATCAGGCCCTAGCTGAAAGTGGTATTGAATCATTTGAAGACACAATGGCTTGGCTCGAAAAAGAGCATCCGCTATGCGTCAAAGCTATTCAGGGTGCTGAGTTGCTCGACTTTAAAGTGATGCAGGGTTATTCCTACGGCTGTAAACAGATGTTTAGTGATCAGGGCTGGGCAATGACCGGGGAAGCCGGCGCATTCGCCGATCCATTCTACTCACCGGGTAGCGACTTTATTGCACTGAACAATACGTTTATTACGCATCTTATCGAGCGCGACTTTAACGATCAGGACATCCGCTTTGAAAGTGTTTTGTTCCACAAGTTTTACGACTCCTTTTTTACTAATACGCTGTCTCTTTACAAAGATCAGTATGGTGGCTTTGGCGATCGCAAAATGATGTCGGTTAAACTGGTTTGGGATTACACCTATTACTGGGGGGTTTTCGCCCTGCTCTTCTTTACCGATGCTATTGGCAATATTGAAACCATGCGCAGAATCACGCCGGATCTCATGAAAACGCAAATGCTTAATCAAAGAATGCAAAGACTGCTTAGTGAACGTGCCAAAAAGCGTTTGGTCCTGCCAGCTAAAGGGGTATTTATGGATCAGTTCCTAGTGCCTTGTTTAGTCGAGCTGAATGATATTCTGAAAAAGCCGAATGTTGATGTAGCCAAAACACTGTCAAAGAACATCGCCATAATGGAAAAAGTGGTGCCGTATTTTGAAGACATGCTAAGTGACAATGCATCAATGGATATCAATGAGGAAGAAAGGGCTATTCTGGGTGATTACAGGTTAAGCGTACTAGCCTGATGAGCAGTGGTGTACCGCGTAGCGCAAGAGATTTACTACCAGGGTTAATTTTTCTGGCTACCCTCGCTTATCCATTTTTAGTGTACTTAAACATCGATTCGATTGAGCCGGGTTGGTTTGGTGTGGTGTTGTTGTTACTGGCAATATTTCGCCTTGTAGTGACGGGAACAAAGCGCCAAAGCAGCGACTGGCTTATCACCGCGGTAATCGCAGTTTTCTGCAGCGCTATTATCATTCTCGAAAGTGAAACATTGCTGAAATGCTACCCTGTGATGATGAGCCTTAGCATGGGCCTAGCATTTCTCTTTTCACTAAATGACAAACGCAACCTTATTGAACGGTTTGCCGCTGCCGGAGGCAAACAGCCACCAACACAAGCTCGAGGCTACTTACATAAACTCTGCATAGTATGGGGGGTGCTGTTGTTGTTTAATGGTGCAGTGGCGGCCTGGACTGTGTGGTTTGCCAGTCTGGCTGTATGGACCTTATATAATGGGTTACTATCCTACCTGCTCATTGCCGGACTCGTTGTGATTGAGTTGGTGTACCGAAATTACTATAAAAAGAAGCATAATATTGTCAATGAGTAACCAAGCGAAGGCTTTAGACGCCTTGTTTAAGCCCTCTGAAGGGCCACAAATCTTCAGCGTTGATTCGGCTAATAATACTGTATTAATTACATTGTGTGTCCCAGATAAATTAAAATGGTTTGACGGCCACTTCCCTGAACAAAAAGTACTGCCAGGCGTTGTACAGGTTGATTGGGCAGGTAAAATTGCCCGGGCACTGTTTGTTCAGGATTATGCCTTTCAACAACTGTCTAATATAAAATTTAAAACCATGGTGATGCCGGATACCGCCATGCAGCTTGAATTAAGTTTCAACACGGCAAAACATAGCATCAAATTTACTTTTTTTAACGAAACTGACTCGTTTTCTACGGGCAGTTTTAAGTTTATTCCGTCATGAGATACTGCATAATCGTTCCACATTATAAACACGAAGTGTTATTTGAAAAATTTCTTCCGGCGCTAGCATCTCTCAAGCTGCCATGTATTGTTGTTGACGATGGCAGCGGCGAGCAGAGTGTTGGAACAGTGAAAAAGCTGCTGGCCGAATATCCCGACTTTCATTTAGTGCAACACCAGACTAATCGCGGCAAAGGTGCTTCAGTGATTACAGGTTGTTACCATGCCAGTGCCATGGGGTTTAGCCATGTATTGCAACTCGATGCCGACGGTCAACACAATATTAATGACGCGCAAAAACTGCTTGATTACAGTAATCAGCATCCTGATTCATTTATCTCTGGTCAGCCTTACTTTGATGAAACTGCGCCGTTTGCCCGCAAATACGGACGCAAAATCACAGATTTCTGGGTCGCCCTAGAGACTTTGTCGTTTAAAATTAAAGACGGGTTATGTGGATTTCGCGTGTATCCGATAAAGCAGATTGAGCGCGTATTTGATAATTACTATCTCGGCCCGCGCATGGATTTTGACCCTGAATTATTAGTTAAGGCTGTGTGGACAGGAATTGATCTTCACTTTATTCAGACCAAAGTCATTTATCACGAAAATACCGTGTCGCATTTTCACTACCTAAAAGACAACCTGATGCTTATCAGACTTCACGTCAGACTGATGTTTGGCATGTTGGTCCGCCTGCCCAAGTTGCTTTATGTCCGCCTGAGTTCATTACTTGGTAAGTCATGACAGTGGTGGGAAAAAATAACGATATCAACCAGGATCACTGGTCACAAACCAAAGAAGCGGGCACCCTAGCAGGCATGCGATTTGTGTACTTTCTCTACCGCTTGTTCGGCCGTTGGATATTTACCCTGATCATGTATCCTGTAGCACTGTACTTTGTGCTCTGTCGGCCAGATCAGCGCAAAGCTTCGCTTAAATATCTGAGAGCCCATTATCAATGCAAGCCACAAGCGTGGCCGAAGAAACCGGGCTACTATCATGTGCTGTTGCATTTTCACCATTTTGCTGAAGTTATCTTAGATAAGCTACTCGGCTGGCTGGATGAAATTAAACAAAGTGACTTTGTTCTGGCCTCTCCGAAAACCGTTGATAAACTTTTAAATGATTCACGCGGTCAACTCATTATAGGCTCACACTTTGGCAATCTCGAGTTTTGCCGGGGCTTTATGCACCGTTATAACCACCACAATAAAGTCATCAACATTCTGCTTTACGACAAACATGCAGGCAACTTTGTGAGGATGATGCAAAGCCAGAATGATGCTTCTCGTATGAATGTCTTTCAGGT
Organism: Alteromonas sp. BMJM2; assembly: GCF_027257845.1. Taxonomy (GTDB): domain Bacteria; phylum Pseudomonadota; class Gammaproteobacteria; order Enterobacterales; family Alteromonadaceae; genus Alteromonas. The sequence continues at coordinate 50,155 of NZ_JAPVOT010000004.1, forward strand.
TGATGAGTTCGATGTCACAACAATTATGATGCTCAAGGAGAAAGTCGACGCTGGCGAATGGATATTTATAGCCGGAGACAGAATTCCACTGAGTGGCATAAACCGTACCGTCAATATTAACTTTCTGGGCGCCCCAGCGCCGCTGCCAATTGGCCCGTATATGCTGGCAAAAGCGCTGGCCTGCCCGGTTAAACTGATGTTTGCTTATCGCAGCCCTAACGTTAACCAAAAAGTCTTGTTCGATGTCTTTGAACTGTGTGACAAACTGGAAATCAATCGCAAAACAAGGCAGCAGGACCTTACCGATTATGCCCAGAAGTTTGCCGATAAATTGGAGGAGCACTGCTCTGCGTCACCATACCAGTTTTTTAATTTTTATGACTTCTGGCAACCCGGCACTGATTATTCACAGTTAACCGGCCACAAACAGGAAGGGGTTTAGTTTTGCTTGATTCACGCTTTGACAGTCGATTGTTTGAACTAATACCTCATCGACCGCCTATGTTACTCATTAATAAAGTGCTCAAGGTCGATGAAAGGTCTTCTTCATCGTTAGTACTGGTTGATGAGGATTCATCTTTTTTTGAACCTGGTCATGGTGTGCCTTCCTGGATAGGCCTTGAATATATGGGGCAAACAGCTGCGTTGATTGCCGGTCATCAGTTGCAAAAGGGGCTGGTATCGCCCCATTTAGGCTTTCTTCTAGGGACCCGCGCTTATAAAGCTGAGTGCAGTTACTTTGAAAAAGGTGAATATTCGGTGCGTTGCGAAGAAAAAGCGATAGTCGGTGACGGGCTTGCAACGTTTGACTGCTTCATCGAAAATTACGACAAAACTTCACAAACAATAAAGTGTCTGGCGACAGCCAGTTTATCGGTATTTCGCCGTCAGATATAAAAAGGATGTACTTTGAGTAACCATAATTTCAGACGTGTCGTCATTACTGGTGCAGGCGTTGTTTCTGCGCTGGGCGATGACTGGGCACAAGTCAAAGCCACTATCGAGTCTAACAAATCTGCCGTTTGTTATATGCCAGACTGGCAAAAATATGAAGGTCTGGGCACTTACCTCGCTGCGCCTGTGCACAATTTCGAGTTGCCCTCGCACTATACTAAGAAAAGAAAGCGTAGCATGGGAAGAGTTGCACAGTTGGGCGTTCTGGCCACCGAACGAGCACTTGCTGATGCAAACCTGCTTGATGATCCTGTCATTCGCTCAAAGGCCACCGGAGTTGCCTATGGCTCAGCGACAGGTAGCAGCCAGGCAGCATTAGAATTCGCGCCCATGCTTGAAAACATGTCAACGTCGCGCATTAACAGCAGTACTTATTTGCGTATGATGACTCACACTGCTGCGGTCAATATCAGCGTATACTTCGGTACCCAGGGGCGTATGCATACCACATCGAGCGCATGTACTGCGGGTAGCCAGGCCATTGGGTACGCTTACGAAGCAATTCGTTTTGGCAAACAGGATGTCATGATCGCTGGTGGAGCTGAGGAATTATGTCCTTCACAAGCCGCCGTATTTGATACGCTGTTTGCGGCAAGTACTAAAAATGACACACCAGAGGCAACCCCCCGCCCCTATGACCGAGACCGTGACGGCTTAGTTTTGGGCGAAGGAGCCTGTACTCTGATCCTTGAATCGTACGAACACGCTAAAGCCAGAGGCGCAAACATTCTGGCAGAAGTGAGCGGTTATGCCACTAACACCGATGGCACCTTCTTGGTAAAACCAAACCTAGAAACCGTTACCCGGGTAATGATAGAAGCTATGGAAGATGCTGAGGTAACGCCTCAGCAAATAGGCTACGTGTCTGCACATGGTACAGCTACTCAACACGGCGATATTGTTGAAAGTCAGGCAACTTATCAAGTTTTAGGGGCAAAACCCGTAAGTTCGCTTAAGAGTTTCACCGGACACACTCTGGGCGCTTGTGGCTCATTTGAAGTATGGGCAACGATTAACATGATGAAGGACAAGTGTTTTGCGCCAACGCTTAATCTGGATAACATTGACCCAGAATGCGCACCATTAGACTATATCCAGCACGAGTGCAGAGAGATAACCACTGATTACTTTATGAGTAACAATCTTGCCTTTGGTGGCATTAACACCTCTCTCATTATAAAGCGCATATAACTTCGCTTTAGCTTTACAGGGAAAATAAGTCTCCCTGTAAAGCTAAACTATATTACTTCAAATGCGCGATTTTCTTAGCGATGCATGGAGCGCATCAACATTTTTTCTTAGCAATTTCCCGTTAGGCTCCCGCGGTAAAACATCCACCACATAAACCGGGCGTGGCACAAACGCGCTGTCCAAGTGCTGCTTTAAGAACGCTAGCAATTCGGCTTTTTCAACACCCTCTTTCAACGCCACAATAGCAACCAGTCGTGTAACCTGATTTGCTTCCTGTGGATAGAATACAATGCCATCTTCTAGTCCTTTATAGCGTAATAATGTCTGATTAATAGCAAATAACGAGCCCCGTTTTCCGGCAATTTTCACCAAATCTGACGTTCTTCCGGCTAGCACAAAGCGATTATCAGTCTGAAACTTTATAACATCTTGTAAAACAGTGGCTTCCGGCAGGTGTTCTGCAGTAACAGTTGTTGTGCCTGCCTGCTGCCCAAAAAATAATTCATCAAACTTCAACCAGTTATTATCAACGGCGGTCTGACGCACCGCCATCGAGCCGACTTCACTGCATCCATACACTTCTCTTAGCGGTGCCGAAAAGGCTTCTTCAATTTCTTTTGCAAGCTCAGCCGTGAGTGGCGAAGTGGCACATAATACGGAATGTAAAGGCTTGGCAGACTCAACACTGGCACACAGTGCCCGCAAATGGACCGGCGTGGAAATCAACATTTTGGGTTCGGGGAGCATCTCAAGACCCGCCAGAATATCTTGAGGAAAAAGCGGTTTTGCATCGCTCATACAGATATCACTGAACATTGACAGCAATATAGACGTCTCAAGTCCCCACATGTGTTGTGCGGGCACGGTCGCCAGTTGATAGACCGTCGCGGGACTATCCGGCATCATGAACTTATAATTAATGGCGCTACTGCGATGCAAGGTATGCCAGTACTTAAGGTTAGGCTTGGACTTTCCCGTAGACCCCGATGTAAAGCTTATACAGGCGAGCTGATCATTGGCAATCATTGGTACAGAACATTGAGGGTGGACATCTGATGCGAAAGAAACACTCAGAATATTAATGGCAGGCATGCCCCTCACAGCATCGCTTCCATCGTGGATGATATAGCATCCGTAATAATCTTCACTGAGTTCTTTTTGTGTAGCGGTATTTTTATTCGGGGGCAGTAAATTAACATCGCCGCGCAAAATTGCTGCGCAAAATCCCACTAAAAAAAGATAGCGATTTTCGCAAAGGTTAATTGCATATTTGCCAGTTGGCAAACACTCTGCAACTTGATAGACGTGCGTAACAAATTGAGTTGTACTGATTAAGCGGTGCTCTAATCCAATCACTTCAATTGGGTGAGTCAAGTAGGCAATGTGATCATTTGGTCGGCGTGAAACTAAGGGAAATGTATTTGACATGAAATTATAATTTAAAAAGTGTTCCTAAATAGCGAACAGTTGAGTAACCATTACCGTATTCGCTTTATTTTCCAAAGGCGCTAGTTTAAACTACTACAAAACTAAAACCTAACATTGAATCAAGGAATGGTTGCTCGATAATTGCGAAATTTCTGCTGACTAAATCGAGAGTAGACCTCATATATACCAGGATGGTTTCTTCATTTATTAGCTGGAAATTGCTCTTTGTAGAGGTAATACCACATTTCGTTTTGTCATGCTAAAACATCAATTCAACGCCGCGTCAGTAGAACAATTAGTTGCTGACGACTCCACGTTATCCATAATACCTTCAGCTAAGCAGTGCCAACCATTTGAACCAAGAATGATTACTACTGGACTCGAAGACGCTACTTTTATGTCAACGAACGAGCAGTGGATATCTTCAACCTCTACCGTTCGAGGTCAGACAGAAAAAACACATTGGTCAAAAAACAATGAGATTATTTGCGTCGCGCACTGGCTCAGCAAAAACGATTGCAAAAATATTGAGAGAAACACACAAAACGCATATGAATCAATATTGTCAGTTATGACTGATCATGGATTTACTTATCCTTTCCGTTTTTGGAATTATTTACCCGCTATTAATGAAGGAACCGGTGATGAGGAGCTGTACAAAAAATTCTGTACGGGTCGCCTCAGGGCGTTTGAGAACGCTGGCTTAACTCCTGAGAATTTCCCAGCAGCCTCAGCGTTAGGTCATCATTCAGATGGTGCTGTCATTTATATGTTTGCAAGTAAAGTTACACCACGGCATTTCAAAAATAATCAGCAAATTAATGCGTATGAATATCCGCGACAGTATGGTGTAAGCAGTCCATCATTTGCTCGCGCAACCTCGATAACACTTAATAATAAGCATTATCTATTTATTTCTGGTACAGCGAGTATTGTTGGTCATCAGACGCTCGGGGTAAATGACCTTGAAAAGCAATTAGAGGTTACACAAAGTAATATCGAGCATCTGCTCTCTAGCGCTAACCCTGAAAATCTTTCATTATCAACTTTTAAAGTTTACGTCCGCCACCCTGAGGATGTGCCATTCGTAAGGGACTGGCTGGAAGCCCGATATCCGAGCGTTGCAATGCTGATTACCATTGCAGACATATGCCGCAAAGAATTACTGGTCGAAGTAGAATGTTTTTGTATTTGACAATTTGCCAGCATTGCAACGGAAGGGCCTGATGACGCAACTCAACCGCTTGCTTAAAGTGTGGCAAGTTAGTTCCGCCGCATTTTGTTACTTTCTGTTTGGACTTGGCGCTTTGATTGTGGGCATTTTTTTCCGTTTGCTTAGCCCACTGCCTTTTATCCCAGCCGCCAAAAGGCAACATATGATTCGTTGGAGCGTCCATAAAGGTTGTCTAACGTTTATTAGGATCATGCGCTTTTTTGGTTTGATTCGATACTCCTTTGACGTGAACTCAATGAAGCAAGCTCGCACTGGGCATATAGTGATTGCCAACCATCCGTCACTTATCGACGTCGTATTGTTACTGGCGGTCAATGAGCAGATGTGCTGCTTTGTGAAAAGTGCGGTGTGGGAAAGCATTTTTACCGGCGCAGTGGTTCGCCAGGCGGGCTACATCCCCAATAACGCTGAGCAAGTGCTGCCAATGGCAGCCGCCAAGCTGAAAGCAGGAGAAAATATTCTGATTTTTCCTGAGGGCACTCGCACAAAGGAAGATAACGTTATTAGGTTTAAACGCGGTGCAGCTAATATGGCCGTTGCTGTTAATGCGGCTATTCTGCCCATTGTGATTGAATGCAACCCAAGGGCACTTAAAAAAGGCGATAAGTGGTACAATATTCCCTCTGGAGGTCCGAAATTTAAGTTAGTCTCGAAAAATCTGATTACCCTTGAAGATTGTATTGACACAAGCCTGCCAAGGCCGAAACAATACAGGCAACTCACAAGTTATCTGGAAAGTTATTACGAACGTCAGCTTGTTGCGGTTTCAGATACAAACATTCCTCTGAAAAATAAGAATTAGTGAAATAATATGAACACAGAAAAAGAAATTATCCTTACCCAAGTGCGTGAAACCCTAGTTGAACTATTTGATCTTGAGCCGTCTGAGGTGGTACCTGAAGCAAAGCTTTTCGAAGATTTAGATATCGATAGTATTGATGCCGTAGACTTGTTAATTGATCTAAAAAAGACTACCAAAGTGGAGCTTACCCCTGCACAGTTCAAACAGGTTCGCACCATTGAGGACGTTGTTGACGTATTAGCCGAACTATCAGTTAAGGCGTAAAAATCATGAAAAAAGTAAGCCTGAATATTGATATTCCTTTTTTTGACGTTGATGCGTACCGGGTTGTATGGCATGGCAATTATCCGAAATATATTGAAATGTCCCGTTGTGCATTATTGTCGGAAATTGGCTGTCCTTACAGTGTGATGGAAGAACACGGTTTCTTCTTTCCAATAGTTGATATTCAGGTTAAATACGTTAAGCCACTTTTATTTGAGCAAAAAGTGGTTATCGAATCATGGCTGACAGAGTGGGAGAACCGCCTCAAAATAAGCTATACAATTAAAGACAGGGCAAGTGGTGAAATATACACCAAAGCCAAAACCACCCAATTTGCAGTCGCGATGCCAGACCAAATCACCCAGTTTGAGTCTCCTCCATTTCTGATCGAAACTATTAATGCATGGCTAAAAAAGCATGAATAAAATTTGGCTGGGGGTTATTCTCTATGTGCTGCTATGCGGTTTGTTTCCACGTTTTTTACAGGCCTCGCCTCGCCAGCCTGATGAAGCAGCGTTGCTGGCGGAGATAGTCCCATCTAACTGCCATTTCTCTGGGCATTTTTCACAACAGAAGAAAATTCAAGGCGTGCCGGTACCTCTCACTTCAATCGGCGACTTTTACTACTCCTGTGATCTTGGCTTGGTCTGGCACACCCAAACGCCTTTTAATGAAGCCATTCTCTATGTAAACAGTAGCAATAACTTCAGGGCTGATGCCGATGGCGTACTGACGCAATTAACCGGTACCACACGATACATAATGTCGAATTTTTTTGTGCGTTTACTCAAGGGTGATACTAGCTACTTTATTGACGAGTTTGTCGTTTCACAGGGCGAGCGAAGCAAGATGGTAACATTGCGCCCCGAAAGTGAATACATTCGCAAAGGACTCGATGCTATCGTAGTAAGCAAAACGATTGACCAGACCAACGAAGTGTCATTGAATATCGAGGTTCTTGATGCTACTGGCCAGCGCACTACCGTACTAATTAATGCTATTGAGCATTATGATATCGATGGTAAACGAGCCGCTTACGAACAATGCGAGGTTCATTACTCAGACACACCATGGTGTCAGGTTTTACGATCTCCTCCCCGCTACTGATAGGTAATTGGTACTCATGAAAAGCCTGCTGTTGCCGCGCACGTTTATCCTTTTTGTTATCCTTGCTGCAGCTGTATTTGTATTGAATATCCAACACCTGCAGATCGATACGAATCTCAATGATTTGAACCCAACGCAAATTAGAGAACCTGGCTTAAAGAAAGCTATTGATAACTTAACTAGCGATGTTAGTCAGCGCTTTACGGTGGTGATCAAGGGCGAAGATAAAAAAGCGGTGCTCAACAGTAAAACAACCCTCCAAGAGAAACTCAATGCATTTCCAGAATTAACCGTTATTAAGGATACCGCCCTGCAAGGTGACTTAGTCGGCTTGCTGTCTGCTTATCGGTTTAACCTTTTGTCAGAGGACCAGCGCCAGTCACTTCAAGTAAGCAGTAATCAACAAATCTCAGACAGTGCATTGCGTAAACTCTATCTGATTGGTGATGGCGTCAGGCTTATACCTTTTGAACAGGACCCGCTAGGTTGGTTTTCAGATTATCTAATGACCAACTTTGACAATGAGGATATGTCCTTCCAGTCGTCCAATGTAAACCTCAAAGATCAAACCACGTCTTTTTCCGTGATTTTCAGCACCTTTCCAGTCGGTATGTCAGCGCAACAGTCTGTTTATAGCCGGATTCAGGCGGTGGAAAACCAGGTTAGCCAGCAACATAACGTTACCATTTTGCGCTCTGGAATGTTCTTCTTTGCCGTAGACTCGGCGCAGTCTGCAAAAGCCGATATTCAGCTTATTGCGATAGGCTCTGTGGCTGGCATATTGCTGTTAATGATGTTAGTTTTTCGTTCATTACTTCCCTTGCTTTTGTCGTTAAGTTCCATCGCAATTGGGATTGGCTTCGGCGTAATTACCAGTACTCTGGTTTTTGGTTCCATTCACGTTCTAACCATCGTCTTTGGTGCCAGCCTCATTGGAATTGTAGTCGATTACTCATTACATTACTTTTACCATTATCTGGCTCACCGGCACGTTTCAAACTCAGCTCACTCAAACGTATTGTTCCGAGCTATGTTGTTGAGTGTTGTCACATCTTTAGTGGGATACGGTGCATTGGGTCTATCTGATCTTCTGATCCTGAAGAAAGTTGCCTTGTTTTCATGTTCGGGCCTGGCGATGGCCTGGCTAAGCGTCATGTTATTGGGTCCGCTAGTCATTCGCCGACCTATCGAAGCACGTCAGTCACTGTTAAAAGGGATTATCCATGGATGTCAAAAAGCCCTAGGGCAGCGCCCTCGCTTATTAGTACTTGCTGGGCTCACTCTCAGTGCTGCCTGTTGTGGCTATATTTATTCCGGAAACCTCAAAACTAACGACGACCCACGGCGCTTCTTCCACGTCTCTGAATCCTTGTTAAGCCAGGAGCAGGAAATCGCTAAATTAACTCAGATTTATGAACCAGGACGCTATTTACTGATCCGAGGGAATAGCTCTGAGGCAATATTTACTGCTTTAAACTCTATCAATAACGCTCAAGGTGTCGAGTCCCATGCCATTATCTCCGTTGCGAACTACTTACAATCTGAGCATCAACAACTCAAAAACTACACACTGCAAGCTAAGCTATACGAAGATGGCGGTGCCCTCGATACGTTCGCCGCTACCATTGGCATTGCCCCAAAAATCAGTGAACAGGTAAAGCAGGATTATAAATTAGCTGCAGGCAACCCTCTTCGCTTTAATGAATTACTCAAGCACGTGCCGACGTTACCACCTTTGTGGTTCGAGCATGCAAACACCATTTACAGCTTCGCCCTGATTAAAAAAGGCAGTAATCTAGCAGCCATCGAGGCGGCCAGCATCACAATTGATGGGGTGGAGTATGTCAATACATTGGCCAACGCCAGCAGCGCATTAAAAGCCCAGCGAGAAACTGCTACAAAATTGCTATTTTTAGCTTATGCCCTGATTGCGCTGTTGCTTGGTGCATACTATCGAAAGGTGTCAGCCGTGTTAATGTTACTTATCCCTGCTTCAGCCAGCCTCATAGCCATCGCACTGGTTTGCGCACTGGGACACCCCATTAATGTGTTCCATGTCATGGCGTTATTTTTAGTACTCGGGTTAGGCATGGATTACATTATATTTGCCAAAGAAATGACCAGCCACCCTGACACCGCTCAACAGGCCATTTTGCTTTCAGCCGTTACCAGCCTGTTGTCATTTGGACTCCTCGCATTCAGTTCAATGCCGATTGTTCAGGCCTTTGGTAGCATTATACTCATTGGCAATACCATTAATTTTATAGCAGCAATCAGCCTGTTCAATACTAATCAGACTACATACGAGAAAGGAAATTATGGCCGATAAAAAACGAATTCTGGTCACCGGTGCCAGCAGTGGTATTGGTAAAGCAACCGCTTATAAGCTTGCCGAGCAAGGGTACGCCATCGCCGTTCACTACCGCAGCGGCAAGGCTTCAGCCGACCAAGTAGCCACGGATATTGTTCAAAGTGGTGGCACAGCCGTTACCGTGCAGTTTGATATTGCTGACCGGGAAGGCACGAAAGCGACCATCGAAAATGATATTGAACAAAACGGTGCGTACTATGGCGTAGTTTGTAATGCCGGTGTCACTAAGGATACCGCGTTTCCAGCGATGACCGGCGAGGAGTGGGATGGCGTAGTACATACCAATCTCGACGGCTTTTACAATGTTCTGCAACCTACTATTATGCCCATGATACGTTTGCGTAAGGGCGGCCGCATTGTCACGCTATCATCGGTGTCTGGGCTAATGGGTAACCGGGGTCAAACTAACTACAGTGCCTCTAAAGCAGGAATTGTAGGTGCCACTAAAGCATTAGCTATCGAGCTTGGTAAACGTAAGATCACGGTCAACTGTGTCGCCCCCGGTGTTATTGAAACCGGTATGATAGAAGGCGCAGTGGCAGACGAAGCTAAAAAAATGATCCCGCTGGGGGCATTTGGTCACGTCGATGATGTGGCAAATACCATCAGCTTTCTAGTGTCAGACCAGGCAAAATACATCACCCGACAAGTTATCAGTGTTAATGGTGGGATGTACTAGGCGAAGTCACCTGCTCTAGCCGCATTAAATAATAATGATCTCATAAAAAGGAGTGTCCAATGAGACGAATCAGCGCTGCCTTTATGGCTTTTACTCTCTCTTTCAGTGCTATGGCCGAATTGACTGACGGCCAGCAGGAAATAGCAGACCAGCTACTATCAGGGGATATAAGACAGCTAAAATCCGCATCCCAACGTATCTTTAAAGATAAAATCAGTAATTCGGAACTGTTAGACATTGTCGCCGAAATTCTGCTTACCAAATACCCTGAAGCGTATTCCAGCGAAGTTGACTCTCTGGCATGGCTTGCTCGTGCCTTGGGCGCTTCAGAAAATGGCCGCTATTACGATGTACTATCAGAAGTGGTAAGCAAAACGAAAATCGACAAACTCGAGCGCCACGCGGATAAAGCACTGGATAACTTACCCAGCGCATCAAGTGAGCAATATGTAGCGGGCATGTACACACTGCCAGAAGGCGCTTTCGAAAAAGAAGAGTCGTCAGAACTGGTGGCCCGTTTAAAAAAATTGATGCTGGCTGGCGATCTCGCTTCGTTAAAGCAAGCAGCCAAAGAGATTGTTAGCACCAGAACCGCTGATCAGGAGCTCACTGATATTGCTGCCGAGGCGTTATTGCGGAATTATTCTTCGGCCACCAAAGCGCAGATTGATACATTGGCCTGGTTAACCAATGCCATTGGCAGCACAGGCCTCGCGCGCTATAAGAAGGTGTTGCAGGAAGTCGAGGACAACAGCGATTTCAGAAAACTAAGTAAATACGCCGAAAAGAACAAAGCTAAACTGGCTGAGGATAATGTCGTGCAATATCAACAAGGAATGTTTGACGAACCCATGGCCGATTACACTTACTAAGATGATAGCTGGTGGCCATAGAAAGGTAACTTTGTCTGGCTATCATACTTCATTGTCCTTCGAAAATTGTCTGCTTTCTTCTGGGGTAGCGACCTAACACTTCCTTTCCAGGCTCCCAGAAGGGTAGCTGCCCACTGAGAACGGCCATGCGATAGTAGTGAATTGGCCACATATGCGCAGTTCCCTGATAGTGTTTGTCTGCTAGTCTCAGCGCACTGACGTCAAAGGTATGAGTATGCTCTACCGGAACATTACTTCCCGGAATATTATCATGGATGTCTATATAAGCGTCGCTGACGTCTGCACAGGAACCAAAATGTTGTGTTCCGTAATGCCACTGAAATCCACTATATGGGCCTAATGGATCAAGGTAAGTTGTGTGAACAAACAGATCAGGGTTGAATTGCTTTAGCGTTTCACAGTAACCATAAGCCATAAATGCGCCTGCACTGTGTGCGATTATGTGAACTTTTTTTAGCCGACTATGTTCAACAAGCTCCCTACCCAGTTGATGGCCTATTCGGCGAGCATTATTAGCAACTCGAAAAAGGTTAGTTGAATAGTCATACCAATCGACTGTTGCCACCTGCTGTTTATCGGTTAATACCGATATTTCAAGCGCTTTTGCAAAAGCCGTAGGCCAGGTATCTGGAGAATCGTCTTTACCGTGAATTAAAATTATCAGTTCGTCTTTATTGTCACTGACAACTGGCGCTTCAACGTTGAACTTCACAGGCCAAGGAAAATAAGAAAAAACTAAAAGGCTTATGGTGATTAAGAGAAAAGGAACCGCGGGCCAGACAAACAAAATTATAAGCCAAGATTTTATAGTTCGTTTATAGAATACTTTTCTTAAAAATGCATACCTTGCCATACAACCGACTCCAATGGGGTATCAAATAATGAATGAGCACTATAAGCCCACCATTCTGCCTCGGACCATTTTTAATGGTATTAGGAAAACATCGAATGTTGTTGTCTGATATACATATGATCCGAGTAAAAACCCTACAAACGAATTTTCTTTTTTAGGGTACGATTAACTATACATAGTCTTAAGCAGACCTCTAATATTTCACTAGCCAATGCTTGCTGTCAGAAAACTAGTGATAGTGAATTTAGTCTCTATCCCAACTACTCGTTTCTGATCTCTGCGATTCGCTGAACTGTGATACCACTATAGCCTGTATCAGACCAAATTTACTACTGTTCTACCTTGCTGACATCGAACACGACTTTCTAAGCGCTTGCCGTAATTAGGCGCAAATATATATTGCTCTAGTTGTCACTGCTCGAACCAGCATCATCATCCACAGATTTTTGCTCTCTTGCCGTATCAACTAATCCTTCGTTTTGTGTCGGCTCCATAGTTTTTACTTTATGATGCATGGCAACTTTGGCCAGTATGTGTGCAGTTACCGGCGCAGTAATCACTAAAAACAGCGTGATCAGTAGTGCGTGAATATTGATGTAGCCTTGAAGATGAGACATGTAAATAACCGAGCTCAGCAAAATGCCTCCTAAGCCTACTGTAGTCGCTTTAGTAGGGGCATGAAGGCGTGTGTAGGCATCTTTCAAGCGAAACAAGCCTATTGAGCCCACCAGCACGAATATACCGCCAATCATAAGTAGAACTGACACGGTTAACTCAAGCCAAAAATTCATTACGTATCCTTATCCGCAGTCTATTCATTTTATTACTCATTCGATTACTTACTTTTAGCTATTAGTCTTTTATTCGGTTTTTATTCACTTTTCACTCAATAATATCGCCGCGAAGAATATACTTTCCAAAGGCAACGCTACTCACAAAACCTAGCATGGCAATAAGTAGTGCCGCCTCAAAATACAGCGACGTGCCTTTGTGTATGCCGTACACCATGATTAACGCAATGCTATTAATAAACATAGTATCGAGTGCCAGTATGCGGTCTACCACATCTGGCCCGACTAATAAGCGCCATAGATTAAGGACTAACCCTATAGAAATCATGATCCCTACACAAAGCAGAGTAAATGCTAACATTGAAACATCTCCTTAATCGCCGACTCGTATCGGTCTTTGATGAACCGTATCACTTCCTGCTCGTCATCCGGCATTTGCAGCACATGCACATACAAATAGCGCTTATCTTTTGAGAGCTCGGCAGTAACCGTTCCTGGCGTCATAGTTACCGTACTTGCCAGTATGGTAATAGGGCGAATTTCTTTAATATCTAGCGGCACGGCAACAAAGCCAGGTTTTATTCTGCTTATGGGCCCAAGTACTAAAATCGCCACCTGCACATTCGCCACCACCACATCGCCAAGCACCATAAAGAAGTATTTAAGTGCTTTAAGGGGCTTTTTAATTCTCGGCTGTGAAATTTGTAGCGGTGCACACAATAAGGGTATTGCTATAGCAAACACAGACCCAAAAATAATGTGGCCTAGGCTTACGGTCACATTCAGCATAAGCCAAATAACAAGTAATATGGCGCTGCGACCAGGCGTAGGCAGCAGGCGTGACAACAGGCTCATTGCTGACCTCCCTGTAATTGCAACACACTCACAGGAAGTCGAATGTCATGAAGTTGCAAAGCAGCAATTGCAGTGTATTCGGTAATAGGCCCAGCAAAAATTGCCATTATTGGAGACGCCATCAACAATAATACAACACCCACTACCTGCCACACAGATGCAGACTCATCTTCTGAGTTAGCGCTCTCGCCAGCATGCCGCCAAAATAGGGTTGTACCGGCTCGTGCTAGCGCGATAATAGTGAGTAGCGTGGAGATAAGGACGGTAGACCACAATAGAGCCTTATCTAATCCCGTTGCGGCAGATTGCAGAACAACCACCTTGCCGATAAAACCTGAAAAAGGCGGCAAACCAACCACCACCATGGCGGCCACAAAAAAGAGTGCGCCTAGCAGAGTTGGCTGAGTCACCTTTTTGGCGATGACAAAGCGGTCGAAAGCTTTCCCTCTCTGCTGCCCTATCATATCGGCAAGCATAAAGAGCACCGCTGAAATTAATGTGCTGTGAAGTGCATAGTAGAACGCAGCCCCACTTGCCTCTGGGCTTCTTATGGAAAAAGCCATCAGCAAGGTGCCTACTGATATAAGCACGGTATTAGCTGCAATATTGCGTAAGTTAGGGCTAGCTAACACGCCAATTGTTCCAACAATTACTGTTAAAATAGCGAGCGGCCATACCCAAGGTAAAACCATGTTGCTAAGCGCCCCCGCTCCTTCACCAAAGATGACAGTGAACACCCGAAATATGCTGTAAATGCCCACCTTAGTCATTATGGCGAATAGCGCGGCCACGGGCGCGCTGGCAGCGCTGTAGGTATTGGGCAACCAAAAATGTAATGGCAGCATGGCGGCTTTAAGCCCAAACACCACCAATAGCATCATGCCGCCTACTTTGGCCAGCACTTGCTCTCCCTCTGATAAAGTACTCATTTTAAGGGACATATCTGCAATGTTGAGTGTTCCGGTAGTGCCATACAAAGTTCCTAAGGCAATCAAGAATATGGCAGAGCCTACTAGGTTTAATATCACATAATGCACGTTGGCTTGGGTTCTCTGCTTCCCGCCACCGTGAACAAGCAGTACATATGATGCAATTAGCAGCACTTCAAAAAAAACAAATAGATTAAACAGATCGTGAGTTAAAAACGCTCCCGTTATACCCATTAACTGAAACTGCATTATGGGGTGAAAATAATGCCCTTCGCGGTCTGTGCCAGCGAATGAATAAAGTGTTGATGCTAATCCCAAAAAGCCGGTGAGAAGAACCAAAAGTGCAGCAAGAGAATCTGCATACAATATGATGCCAAAAGGCGCCTGCCAGTTACCCACCGCATACATGATAGGCCCAGCATCAATGACTTTTGCCATTAGCGCTATTGCAACAGCGATTTGCAGTAAGCATAAAAATAATGCTGCAACCCTTCGATTCACATAGCGTTCAATGCCAGCAAAAGGCGGCAGTAAAAGAAGTAACCCGCCTATCAATGACACCAAAATTGGTAGTATGGGTAAATGGTCCATCATTGCTTACTGCTCCAGCGAGACACCGACTGCTTTGGCCTGCCAGGTGGCTCTTTACCGTCCACAAAATCATTACCAAGGTCGGCCCGGGCTCGCATCGACAATATGACGGCAAAGGCCGTCATCGCAAAGCCAATCACGATGGCCGTTAACACCAGCGCTTGAGGAAGAGGGTCTGCGTAGGTTTCTGATTTACCTAAAATAGCAGCGCCATCTAAGCTAAGCCGCCCGGTTGAAAATAGAAATAAGTTAACGGCATAACCGAGCATCATTAACCCCATAACCACTGGGAACGTACGGCCTCGTAAGCATAGGAATACACCGCTGAAAGTCATCACGCCAACACATAGCGAATACAATAATTCCATTAGTTTTCCTCCATTGTTGGGCGATGCTGGGTTGTTAGCTTACCTAGGTTTGCTAAAATTAATAACGTAGCCCCTACTACCGTTAGATAAACGCCTAAATCGAATACAAGCGCGCTGGCCAACTCTGTTTTTCCGATGAAGGGAATATCGAAGTAATCAAACCACGATGTTAAAAATGGCTTTGTGAACGCCCAGCTGCCTACACCGGTGAGCACCGCCAGCAATACCCCCCATGCAATCACACTTTGATAATTAACAGGTATACGTGGTGTAACCCAGTTCACACCGTGGGCAATGTATTGCTGAATTAACGCTACGGAGGTAACAAGGCCTGCAATAAAACCACCACCGGGTAAATTATGACCTCGAACAAAAATATAGGCAGACACCAATAGCGCAAGGGGAAGTAAAGACTGAGAAATCATCACTAAAATAGGCGGATGAATATCCTTAGTCCATGAAATCCCCTTATCATCGGCCGAGGGCATGGCAAGTGGAATTCTCGTCAACAATTTGAAGATACCCAGCGCGGCAATGCCTAACACCGTGATTTCGCCCATGGTATCGAAGCCACGAAAATCCACCAAAATCACATTGACAACGTTGGTCCCACCGCCGCCTGTTTTACTGTTTTCTACAAAGAAATCAGAAATAGTCTCGAAGGGACGGGTGATAATTGCATAGTTAATGGTAGCCACTATGCCGCCGATAACGGCCGCAATGCTTAAGTCGCGAACCACCCGCTTTGGCGCTGAGTCGGCAGAGGTTTTTTGGGGTAAAAAGAACAGGGCTAACATGAGCAAAATTACCGTGACAATTTCTACGGCTAACTGGGTTAACGCAAGATCCGGCGCTGAAAAACGCGCAAAAGTAATAGAGACCACAAGCCCCACTACCGAAATAGCAATGAGTGCGGTCATGCGCTGTTTATGCAAAATAGCGGTGGCAATGGCGCCAATACACAGTATTGCCGCCAATGTAATTTCAATACCGTTGACAGATTGAAGCGGTAAGCTTCCCGCAGCATTTTTAAGCATAATTAGCGGTGGTGCGGTCATCGCAATGACTAAAAGAAACAGTAACCCTATATAACGCTGTAATGATTCATTGTCTAAGCCGTTATGCAATTGCTGAGCATACTTTACGAGCCTCTGCATGGCCTGTTCGAAAATTTGCTTTGCATCAGGGTTGTTAAACTGAAACTGAAAGCGGTAAAGGGGATGGCGGTTGATATACAGCACAGCCCCACCCACAATAGCGATAACACTCATTAACAAGGGAATATTGAGCCCGTGCCATATAGATAAGCTGTAGTAGGGTAAAGATGACGCAGGGAATAGCGTAGAAGCTGAAATGGCGAGTAAATCGCCTGCCATAAAGCCAGGGAAGACGCCGACTAAAATACACAGCACAGCCAAAAGCGCGATAGGCAGCATCATGAATACAGGAGGCTCTTTCGGTGTTTTAGGCAATGCCTCTGGCTCACCTTTAAAGAACACGTCCTTGATGAAGCGCAATGAGTAAGCAACCGATAATACCCCGCCAACGGTGGCAAGAAGTGGCACCATCCAAGATAGAGAGCCAAACACAGCTTGTTCTAGAGTTTCTGCAAAAAACATTTCTTTTGACAGAAAACCATTGAACAAAGGAATACCTGCCATTGATAAAGCAGACACCATTGTTAGTGTGGCTGTATAGGGCATAAAACGCCACAGCCCGCTGAGCTCACGCATATCTCGTGTACCGGTTTCATGGTCGATGATACCCGCAGCCATAAATAGCGAGGCTTTAAACACAGCGTGATTCATAATATGAAAAAGCGCTGCCACCGCTGCCAACTCGGTATTCAAACCTAGCAATAGCGTAATAAGTCCTAGGTGGCTAATAGTGGAATACGCGAGCACGCCTTTTAAATCGTGTTTGAACATAGCCACATAAGCGCCAAGCAAAAACGTCATTAACCCCGCCAAACTAACTAATAAAAACCATAACTCAGTGCCTGCTAATACGGGGTAAAGTAGCGCTAAAAGAAATATCCCTGCTTTTACCATAGTAGCAGAGTGCAAGTAGGCACTTACTGGCGTCGGTGCTGCCATGGCATGGGGTAGCCAAAAATGAAAAGGAAATTGAGCCGATTTGGTAAATGCACCAATAAGCACTAATACCAACACCACTGGGTAGAGGCTATGATCTCTGATGGTGTTGGCGCTATCTACGATTACACCGATATCGTAAGTTCCTACAATATCGCCTATTAACAGAAACCCTGCGAGTAGTGCTAACCCGCCGGCGCCCGTCACGGTAAGGGCCATACGCGCCCCTTTTCGAGACGCCGACTTAGAAGACCAAAATCCTATTAATAAAAACGAGCTTATACTGGTTATTTCCCATGCCATCCAAAGCTGCAGCAAATTATTTGCCAGCACAATAGAGAGCATTGCGGTCATAAATAAAATTAAAAAACCATAAAACCGCCCCACCGGCTCTTTTGCAGAGAGGTAGTAGCGTGCATAAAAGATAACAAGCAGGCCAATACCTAGGATAAGAAAAGCAAAAAGCAGCGCTAGGCCGTTAAGCCTCATCGACAGTGTAAGACCTATGGCGGGGATCCATTCGAAATAGTCGGTAATAACGTCGCCAGCAAATATAGCGGGAGCAAAACTTGCGATGATAGCCAATGATGCCGCAGGGGCGAACATAGTCATTGCTGTGCATACATTTCTACCGAGCTTTTCGGTAGCTTTAGGTACAAGGGTGCCGATGAGTAATAAAATCGGGATCCAAAATAGGCTCATTAGATGAAACTTTCCTTTCTAGTTTTCATTACCTTCAACAAAGGCCCTGGTGATTTTTCTTTGGTGCATCCAACACGCTCAGGCAAAGCAACACGATACTAAAAAGCGTATTACTAAGACAGTAGAATACTGAAACTAGGCCTATTTGGTTTACAAAGGGCCTTCTTAACGCGTGTTCATTGGTCACCGTATTGATGACAATTGTCATGCTGCATTGGTGATGTTTGTGACTTACTTTAATGCAGTCACATCTTCATACTTCAACCTTCTCAGCACTATCAACACAGCATTGAAGGAAACGAACATGAACGATGTTATTGCAGAGCAAGCATTACACCAAAGTGCACGCAACCACTCGAACAACCAAATAGAAGGCAGCTCACTAGAGCAAGCCCAAAACCAACCTCTATCGGTTCGTGATTTATCACTTGATGAGCAACGCACGCTATTTAAGCAAAATAGATTTATTGCCATGCCTCTGGCCGGCACCATCGTATGGGCTTTGCTAGGTATTGCGGCGCCTTTTGTTTCTGAGGTTGCGATAACTTGGATGTTGTACATCGGCACAGGCGCTATTTTTTATCTCGGCGCAGGTTTGTCTTATCTCACTGGCGAACGCTTTTTCTCAAAAGATAAGCCTAGAACGAGTTTCGACACGCTCTTTTTCGTGGGCATGATTATGAGCTTAATGGTATTTGGGATAGCTATGCCTGTAGCTGCCATCGACCATACGACCGTACCGTTAACCTTAGGCATATTAGCAGGACTGATGTGGATGCCCCTTTCTTGGTCTATCGAACATTGGGTGGGCTACTTTCATACTAGCGCCCGCACTGCAGGTATTGTAGCAGTATGGTACTTGTTCCCCGATGCACGGGTAGAGGCCATTTCAGCGGTTATTGTTGCCGTCTACATTGTGTCTCTGTATGCATTAGAACGTCGCTACCAGTCGCTTTGAAGCAGCGGCATCAGTTGTTTTCTATAAACAAACCTTCGACATGTTTGCCGTGATAGGTATTATACTGATTGTGTCTGGTACCGTGCTTATTACGAGTAAGTCTGCCGTCGTATTTCAATAAGGAAGAAGTACTTGTGCTTAAACATGATGCTCAAACCCAATTAGAGCAAAGCCAATCGCCCACCATGCCGTTGCTTGCTAGTGGGCGCAAGAAGCGATGGTCGTATAGCAGCCTATTTTTTTCCTTGTTCTTTTTTGTGCCGCTTATACTTTCACCGCCGCTAGGCAACGCTGTAATATCGTTTAACATTTTAGCCTATACGCTGTTTGTAATTACTTACCTTGTCGCGATTAATAAACCACAGCATCAGCTTCCGTTTTACATAGCCTTTATATTGGCACTCGGGTATATCACCACCTACAGTAATCCAGGTGGTGCAGTATTTTTTGGCTTTGTCGCGTTTATTTGCGGTTATTATTATGCGCTGAAACGGTCATTGCTCATCATGTCATTGGTGCTTATCTCACTTGCCGCACTTCAAATTTATCTCATCAAAACAAACGATTACTTTTTACTTGCGGCTGCGATAAACAGTGTCGTACTTCTTGGCTTTGGCATTATGGAGCGCAAAGAAACCTTTCATCAATTAAAAGAGTCCCAGCACGCTGCGTCGTTACGCACACTGTCAGCCATTGCAGAACGTGAACGCATTGGCCGAGATTTACACGACGTTGCGGGCCACGCGCTAAGCTCTATTTCTTTAAAAGCACAACTTGCCGATAAGCTGTTGAGCAAAAATAACGTTGAATTAGCACAGCAAGAAGTGAGGGCGCTAGCAGAGTTATCGCAGTCACTCCTAAGTGAAATACGCCATGCAGTATCCGACATAAAACAACTTTCATTAACTGATGAAATTACCAAAAACAAAGCATTACTCATGGAGAAAGACGTCAATGTTAACTTGGATATTGATGATGATATCAATCAACATATTAGCGCGATGGAAGAAACCCAGCTGGCGCTTATTGTTAAAGAACTCTTTACCAATACACTTCGCTACTCAAATGCTACCCACGTCACCTTGAGCTTAAAGCTATCGCAGATTGATACGCCCGCCCCTTCATATACACTGGAATATCACGACTTTGGTCGTCTAGATAACGTCAATAAAATAAAAGAAGGCAATGGCTTAAAAGGAATGAGAGAGAGGGCCGCGTCAATAAGCGCCGAAGCCACTATGACATTTTCCTCTCACCCTGGTTTTACATTTACGCTTACATCTAACACGCCTAAGCGTACTCATTTATAAAGGAAGCAGATGACCACCATTCTCGTTGTTGAAGATCAATCACTCGTGCGCGACGCTATTGCTATGCTGTTGTCTCTAGAAGAAGAACTCGAGGTGGTAGGAAAATGCAGCCATGGACAAGAGGCTATTCACTTTTTAGAAAATAACCCCGCGCCAGATATCATTTTAAGCGACATTGAAATGCCTCAAATGAGTGGGCTAGATTTAGCAGTGCATGTGGCAAGTCATCATATTGCTAGTCACGTGGTGTTAATGACGACGTTTGCCAAGCCTGGTTATATCAAGCGAGCTATGAGTGTTGGCGTAAAAGGTTTTGTCTTAAAAGAAGCCGATAGCGATTACTTAATTGCATCTATTAAGGACGTAATTGCTGGGAAAGTCGTTATATCTACGGAACTGGCACTAATGGCGTTAGACGATAATAACCCACTGTCGGAAAAGGAAATGTCAGCACTTAAGCTTGCATCAGAGGGAATGAAAACCCACGATATTGCTAGCGCGTTGTTTTTATCTGAAGGTACGGTAAGAAATTATCTCTCAGAGGCTATCTCAAAGCTAAACGCAACCAACCGCATTGATGCCGCTCGAATAGCGCAGCAAAAAGGATGGCTTTAGACTATAACATCTTCCCGCTGGTTTGAGTTAATATTGGGGAGACGTGTGCGCCGGCAAATTCAATTTTGTTGCAAGTCCAGTCACCACTCTCTCTGGCCCTACTACCTGCCCTAGCTTGTAGCTAGACCATGTACACACCAAAATGCTGGTGCCTTTTTTTAGCTCACACTCCCACTTTTTGGTAGATTCTTTAAGCGGAAGGTAATCTTCTTCAATTTCCCAACCGTCATCCACATGTGAAACGATAAGCTGTTCAAAGGCGTCAAAGGGGATCTGCTGAATGATACGCCAGTCATGCTTTTTGAATTTTCGTTCAGTCCAAGAACGTTGTAACTTAGATAGTATCCCCACCCCTGCTAATCCTCTTGTCCATTTGATTGTCACTAACCGATGTTTGTTAATGTAGAGTTAGTCACACAAGGTCGATGTAATAAAACTATTCTAATATCGTCAGTAAAACAAGATTACCGATGTATTTAGTTACATATTACGTATACAAACTGAGTTATAGCTACTTTTTGCAGTATCTCTCAAGCTTATAGGTATAAAAAAGCCGGTCGCTTTCATTACAAAGGACCGGCTTTTATGTTTGTGCGCTATCGCATGCTTATTTAAGCGCGCTTTTTAGAACTCGGTTGAGAATCTCACACCAAACTCACTCGCATCGTTGCTGAGTATTTGCAGAATATAATCGCCAGTATTTAAGCGAGCATTGTCATAACGCTCATCAAAAATGTTACGACCGTATAATGCCACTGTGTACGCTTCGTCTGCTGGCGTGTAAGCAATATCAAAGTTTACAAGCTCACGACTATCAAGCTCTGTCATACGCTCTGGTGCAGATGTTGGCTCGCCATACATCTCTGAACGATATGAATAATCGGCACGTACGCGAATTGAATCACCGCCATCAAGTTCGAAGGTATACTGTGGACCAATCGCAAGGGTTAAATCAGGTGTAAGTGGAGCAACTGGACTAAATCCTGCCTGCTCTTCTACGTCAACATCCATGTAACCAATGCTGGTCATCATGCTGAAGTTACCGTAATTAAACGTTGTATCTAGTTCGATACCGCGAGAAGTCTGTTCAACCACTAAGTTAGCAGTGTCGAAACCACCTTCACTTACACGGCTTACTTGGTAAGGTAGGTCATCAAATTCAGTATTGAATACTGCAACACTCATATCCATATATTGGTTAATACGGCCTTTAATTCCCACTTCGTAGTTTGTCGCAGTGATGTTGTCAGAGGCAGTAAAACAGTTATTGGCACGCACTGCGGCTTGTGCACCGTCGATGTCGTCAAAGCCACCGGCACCAAAGAACTGACCTATTAGGCAGTATGGACGCGCTGGATATTGACCAGACTGATAGCCCGACTGAATGGTAGCGTAACCCGTCATACCGTTATCAAACGTATAGTTAGTGGCTAGTTCCCACGTCAATTCGTTCCAGTCGTTAGAATCAAAAATAGTACCTAGTGCAGAGAATACGTTTGCAGAAGCGTCTTTTTCGTCTTTCGTGTAACGCAAACCACCTGACACAGATAGCTCGTCGTTAATGTCGTGACGAAGGTTGATGTAGGCTGCTTTAGACGTCGTTTCTTGGTCTAGTTCAAGTAGGTTTCCACCGCCGTCGAAACTCGAATCTTCACCTTGGCGGTTACTACCTTCTTCGTTGAAGTAGTAAAGGCCAGCAACAAAGTCGGTATACTCGTTAATGTAACCATTTAACTGAAGTTCAATAGAGGTTTGGTCAGCTTCGCCGCGCTCTGGGAATTGGTCTAGTGAGAAAACAGTACCGTCGTCGTCTAGGCCCGCTTTATATTTTGACGTACGCTGACTTGCCACTACTTTAGCAGTGTAGTCTTCGTTAATATCCCATTCGGTAGTAAGTGCAATACCGCGGGCTTCGTTAGATACGCCGGTTACCGCTTCAGTGCCAGTAGCGTTGTCGTAGCGATCCGCACCCGCTGGGGTAACATCGGTATTACGTAGTTCAATACCTAGGCCGTTTCCGCCACCAAAATAACGCGCAGAGCCAACTTCATCGATAAGCACAGTGTATGGACGAAGGCCGCCGTCGCCGTTGTTCGCATCCGCCGTTAGCACCATGCGAAAATCGTTAGATGGTTCCCACTTAACTGATACACGTCCAGATACGTCTTCGGTTTCACCCACGTCGTATTCTGCATTTGGAACATTGATAAACTCACCTAAGCCATCACGCTTGTTAAACGATAAGTTTGCATTAAATGCTACTGTGTCAGAAAGCGCATGATTAAGGAATAAATCTGCCTTTACACGACCGCGTGTACCAAATTCTGTGTTGATTTTGGTTACATCGCCTTGGTCTGGCTCTTTGGTAATGATGTTGATTGCACCACCAATTGAGTTACGACCATACAGCGTACCCTGTGGACCACGCAGTACTTCAATACGCTGGATGTTGTTTAAGCTCCAGTTTTGACCAACCTGACGACCTAAATATACACCGTCAACGTATACGCTTACGCCTGGATCGGTTGTAATCAAGTGATCTTGTAAACCAATGCCGCGAATAAACGGGTTAACTGATGAGGTATGGCCTGCTGAAAAACCAGTAACGTTTAGGTTTGGTACAAATTTACCCACGTCAGTTAGGTCCGTAATACCCTGTGCAGCAAGCTTGTCTCCGTCAAAAGCACTTAGTGCAATTGGCACTTCGTAAATAACCTGCGGACGCTTAGTCGCGGTAACGGTTATTGCTTCGAATTGTTGCTCTTCTGTTGCTTCTGCTTCTTGTGCAACAGCCACATTGGTAAGTGCTGGAACGGTCATCGCTACTGCTAAAGCGACAGGCGAAAGCTTACTGGCTAGTGTCTTAGACACGTCAGTGTGTGTGGTCATTTGGTGGAACCCCTTTGCGTGAGTGTTTGGTATTTACGGCTTATGGTTTGTGTTTCGAGTTCTTCTGCGGAACTCTTACAACCTAAAAACGTTAAAGGCAAAGGAGTACATTATTGATATGTATTTTACTGAAAGCATGCGTAAATGCGTGCACCAGCCTTCGCCATTTAAGTGCGTTACTTAGGCTCGAAAACTGGATGAATATGATACCGACAGATTGCCTTCTTGCAAAGCTAAATATCATTTTTTCGCCAAACTAAAAAACCAAAAATAGACTAATTGGTTAGCTGGTACGACCTTTAAAGAATAAAAATTAATCGCACAATAGTTTTATAATTCAATAAGATAAATACATACTAAATAAGTCTTTTTAATTGTAAAATCCACACCTCGAATTGACCATATAGACAACTCTGCTAGCTGCCATTATCAACTTACCCGCCCCTTACATAACCTTTGGTCTTTAGCCTTTGGTCGTAAAAATTAAGACTAAAAACCAAATGCACTTTAGACAGAAGTTCTTTTAAACCCCCTATTTTAAGACCCCAGTAAACCAGCTTCATCACAAAAAACATCAGCATCTGTTTTGGAACTGCCAATCTTTTTGAAATCTGCCAATACCTTGAGCTTGGACAATGAGCTTGAATCACGAGCTTGAATCACGAACTCAGAATACGAGCTTAGATTGGAAGCTCAAACCACGCGCTTTGCTATTCCACACTGAAGCGCATTTCAATACAGGTACTACCGACCATCTCAATATGACAA
This sequence comes from Alteromonas sp. BMJM2, assembly GCF_027257845.1. GTDB lineage: Bacteria > Pseudomonadota > Gammaproteobacteria > Enterobacterales > Alteromonadaceae > Alteromonas. The sequence continues at coordinate 74,800 of NZ_JAPVOT010000004.1, forward strand.
TAATATTAATTTGTCGACAATAAGAGGCTTAAAATTTGATATTGAGTTTCAAAGAGCCTATATTGTCGACATTATGAGAAAACAAGCAGCTTATTGTGACGCTAAATAACGAGCAAGCTATTACTAGCGCAGACAAAACGTTTTATCAGCTTCGGAACGATATCGTCGAAGGCATTATCCCGTCCGGCTCTAAGTTAAGCGAAACTGAATTGTCGACAAAATATGAAGTGTCTCGCGCCGTAGTGCGCGAAGCAATTAATCGCCTTGCAACCTGCCATCTTGTTGAACGTAAGGCCAACGTGGGCGCTCGCGTTGTTGCACTATCTCCAGAAGGCTTAGTGCAGCTGTATCAAGTAAGAGAAGCCCTAGAAGGAATGGCGGCTAGGCTTGCGGCACGCTATATGAGCGATGATGAAATAGCCGCGATGCAGGGTTTACTAGACAGTCACTTCAATAAAGTGAAAGGCGGCGAAAGCTACTATCAAGAGGCCGGTGACGTTGATTTTCATTATCGTATTGTCACTGGTAGCAAAAACAGCCACTTAATCAGCGTATTAATAGATGGCTTGTATCACTTGGTGCGAATGTATCGCGTTCAGCTTGGCATGGCAGGACCGCGGGTAACAACGGCATTTGATGAACACAGACACATTGTAAACGCCATTGCTAATCGCGATGAAGAGTTAGCAGAAATACTCATGCGCAGACACATTCTTTATTCAAAAAATAATATAGAAAAGAAGCTCAATCATGCATAAGTGCAGTGATGCTTCGGTATTTTTCATTCACCTCTCCCCTACTTCTAATTAAGCGAGTAACTATAATGAGTGCAGGAAAAAAATTTAGAGACGCCCTTTCTAAGAACAAGCCACTACAAATTGTAGGCACTATTAATGCCTATTCAGCCATGATGGCAAAATCCATTGGTCATCAAGCTATATATCTTTCTGGCGGTGGCGTAGCAAACGCATCTTACGGCCTTCCAGATTTAGGCATGACGTCGCTTAACGACGTTATTGTGGATGTGCAGCGTATTACCTCAGCATGCGATCTTCCTTTATTAGTCGATATTGACACTGGTTGGGGTGGTGCTTTTAACATCGCCAAAACCATTCGCGATATGGAAAAAGCGGGAGCAGCCGCTGTGCATATGGAAGATCAAGTTGCGCAAAAGCGCTGCGGTCACCGTCCAAACAAAGAGATTGTTAGCACAGAAGAAATGGTTGATCGCATCAAAGCTGCAGTAGACGCCCGCACAGACCCTGACTTTTTCATTATGGCTCGCACCGACTCTTTTGCACAGGAAGGTCTAGAAAGTGCTATCGAACGGGCCAAAGCGTATGTGGCAGCGGGTGCAGACGGCATTTTCGCTGAAGCGGTCAAAACCGAAGAACACTATCGCGCCTTTGCCGACGCCCTAGACGTGCCTATTCTTGCCAATATTACCGAGTTCGGCCAAACCGAATTGTGGAACAAAGAACAGCTTGGCGAATGGGGAGCCAGTATGGTGCTTTACCCACTAAGCGCATTTAGAGCCATGAACAAAGCCGCTGAAATGGTGTACACATCTATACTTGAAAATGGCGATCAGAAAGCCGTTGTCGACAGCATGCAAACCCGCATGGATCTCTATGATTACCTTGGTTACCACGATTACGAGCAAAAACTAGATGAGCTCTTCGCAAAAGGTAAAAACTAAAGTAAACACAGTAAACAGTAACTGGGACGCAATGTACTATTGAAGCGGGAGCGGTACTTAGGTCGTTACCACGCCGTGAACCCATCCATGGGGGCTCCGGCTCGGCATCCATGCCTCGCAGGGGTAACGACCTAAGTACCGCCCCCACTTTTCAATGCATTGAGCCCGTTTTTAAAAGTGTACATTTAACAGCGACTAAGGAATCCGTTCCTTTTTCATAATAGATTTTTTTACTAACGTACCTTACAAATTTAAAAGACCGGAGATTACAAGATGGCTAAACAATTAAGTGGCGCGGGATTACGCGGCCAAGTTGCAGGTAAAACAGCATTATCAACCGTAGGCAAATCAGGCTCGGGTTTAACGTATCGCGGCTATGACGTAAAAGATCTTGCCAATAAATGTCAGTTCGAAGAAGTCGCTTATCTTATCTTAAAGGGCAAATTGCCTACTCAAGCAGAGCTAGACAGCTATAAAGAAAAGCTTCGTGGTATGCGCGGCTTACCTGACGCACTTAAAGAAGTGCTTGAGCGCATTCCAAAAAACGCACACCCAATGGATGTACTTCGCACTGGTTGCTCTATGCTGGGTAACCTTGAGATGGAAAAGAGCTTTGATGAGCAGCAAGAAGCCACTGATCGTATGCTGGCGTGCTTTCCTAGCATTATTTGTTACTGGTATCGCTTCTCTCACGACGGCGTTCGCGTTGAAGTTGAAACCGATGACGACTCCATTGGCGGCCACTTCCTGCATATGCTTCACGGCGAAAAGCCTCGTGAACTTCACGAACAAGTAATGCATGTATCACTCATTCTTTATGCAGAGCATGAATTTAACGCATCAACCTTCACAGCCCGCGTATGCGCGTCAACCCTATCCGATATGCATTCGTGCGTAACAGGTGCCATAGGCTCACTTCGCGGTCCACTTCACGGTGGCGCAAACGAAGCCGCTATGGAAATGATTGAAGGCTTTACCTCTGCCGACGATGCCGAAGAAAAGATGATGGGCATGCTAGCGCGCAAAGAAAAAATCATGGGCTTTGGTCATGCGGTGTATGCTGACTCAGACCCTCGTAACGGCATTATTAAAGAGTGGTCTGAAAAGCTATCTGCTGATGTGGGTGACTCTGTACTTTACCCTGTTTCAGTGCGCTGTGAAGAAGTCATGTGGCGTGAAAAGAAACTGTTCTGCAACGCAGACTTTTTCCATGCCTCTGCCTATAACTTCATGGGTATTCCTACAAAACTATTTACACCAATTTTTGTCATGTCTCGTTTAACAGGCTGGGCAGCTCACGTAATGGAACAACGTTCTGACAACCGCATTATTCGTCCATCAGCAGACTATACCGGTGAAGAACTTCGTCCAGTGCCAGCTATTTCTGACCGCGCATAAGGTAACCATTTATGAATATTGATTACCGTAAACCCTTACCTAACGCGAGTATCGATTACTTCGATACCCGCGAGGCGGTAAATACGATAGAGCCAGGGGCTTATGAAAAGCTGCCCTACTCTTCTCGGGTATTTGCTGAAAACTTGGTGCGCCGCTGTGCACCTGAGCAACTTAATAAAGCGCTAGAGCAGTTAATCTATCGCAAACGCGACCTAGACTTTCCTTGGTTTCCAGCTCGTGTGGTATGCCATGATATTCTCGGCCAAACCGCACTGGTTGATTTGGCGGGTTTGCGAGACGCCATTGCAGCGAAAGGGGGCGATCCGGCCAAAGTGAACCCAGTGGTTCCTACCCAGCTTATTGTCGACCATTCTTTAGCTGTTGAACACGCAGGTTTTGAAGAAGACGCTTTTGAGAAAAACCGCGCCATTGAAGACAGACGTAACGACGATCGTTTTCACTTTATTAATTGGACGAAAACAGCGTTTAAAAATGTAGACGTTATTCCTCCAGGTAACGGCATCATGCACCAAATCAATTTGGAGCGTATGTCGCCTGTTATTGAATCTCGCGACGGCGTGGCGTTTCCCGACACCTTAGTAGGAACAGACAGCCATACTCCTCATGTAGACGCGCTAGGTGTTATTGCTATTGGAGTGGGTGGACTTGAAGCTGAAAGCGTCATGCTTGGTCGTGCGTCTTACATGCGTCTACCTGACATTGTGGGTGTCGAGTTAACCGGTAAACCACAGCCTGGTATTACTGCAACTGATATCGTATTGGCACTTACTGAATTCTTGCGCAAGCAGCGAGTAGTTTCTGCCTTCTTAGAGTTTTATGGCGAAGGCGCTTCACACCTTACTCTTGGCGATCGTGCCACCATTTCGAATATGACGCCAGAGTACGGCGCCACTGCCGCTATGTTCTATATCGACCAGCAAACCATCGATTATTTGCGCCTTACCGGTCGTGAAGAAGACCAAATAGCCTTGGTAGAAAACTACGCGAAGCACACGGGCTTATGGGCTGATGATTTAAAAACCGCTGAATACGAGCGCGTACTCACTTTCGATTTATCGTCAGTAGGTCGTAACATGGCGGGGCCATCTAATCCACATGCTCGCTTAGCGACTAGCGACCTTGCGAGTCGCGGCATTGCGGCAAAGTGGGAACAAGAAGACGGCAAAATGCCTGACGGCGCGGTTATCATCGCTGCCATTACAAGCTGTACCAATACGTCTAACCCACGCAATGTGATTGCTGCTGGTCTTATTGCTCGAAACGCAAACGAACGCGGCCTCACCCGCAAACCGTGGGTAAAAAGCTCGTTAGCGCCTGGGTCGAAAGCAGTTAAGCTTTACCTTGAAGAAGCTAACCTGATGAGTGAACTTGAAGCCCTTGGCTTTGGCGTAGTGGCTTTTGCTTGTACTACGTGTAACGGCATGAGTGGTGCATTAGACCCTAAAATTCAGCAGGAAATCATCGACCGCGACCTGTACGCCACCGCAGTACTATCGGGTAACCGTAATTTTGATGGTCGTATTCATCCCTATGCCAAACAAGCGTTCTTAGCATCGCCACCTCTGGTTGTTGCTTACGCGATTGCCGGTACCGTTCGTTTTGATATCGAAAAAGATGTATTGGGTATTGATAACGACGGCAACCCAGTAACGTTAAAAGACATTTGGCCAAGTGACGAAGAAATTGATGCGATTGTTGCCAAAAGCGTTAAGCCTGAACACTTCAGAAAAGTGTACGAGCCAATGTTCGACTTAAGCGTAGATTATGGCAGTCATATTGACCCGCTCTATGAATGGCGCGAACAAAGCACGTACATCCGTCGCCCACCCTATTGGGAAGGCGCTATGGATGCAGAACGCACCATGACGGGTATGCGTCCCCTTGCCATATTAGGCGATAACATTACTACCGATCATTTATCTCCCTCTAATGCCATTATGGCAGACAGCGCGGCGGGCGAGTATTTGACGAAAATGGGATTACCTGAAGAAGACTTTAACTCTTATGCAACCCACCGAGGGGACCATTTAACTGCCCAGCGTGCCACGCTTGCTAACCCAAAAGTGTATAACGAGATGGTGCAGGAAAATGGCGAAGCCAAGCAAGGCTCTCTTGCCCGCGTTGAACCCGAAGGCAACGTTGTGCGCATGTGGGAAGCTATTGAAACCTACATGACCCGCAGACAGCCTTTGATCATTGTTGCTGGCGCCGACTACGGACAAGGCTCGTCACGAGACTGGGCCGCAAAAGGCGTGCGTTTGGCAGGTGTTGAAGTGATTGCCGCGGAAGGTTTTGAGCGTATTCACCGCACCAACTTAATCGGAATGGGCGTGCTACCGCTAGAGTTTAAACCGGGTACCACCCGCAAAACACTCGAGCTAGATGGTACTGAAACCTATGATGTTAAGGGCGAGCCGTCACCAGGAGCAACGCTTACTCTTGTGATAAACCGCACTAATGGCGAAAAATTAGATGTTCCAGTGACGTGTCGATTAGACACCATGGAAGAAGTCTCTATTTACAGCGCTGGCGGCGTATTACAACGCTTTGCAAAAGACTTCTTAGAAGCCGAGGTTGACTAATTTGCTCTGATTGACGAGCGAGCACTAAGCCGGGTTTGGGACACGCCGTAAATACGTCCATGTAGGCACCCAAATTCGCACCTATGTGGATTGAGTCAAATCAGCCATCGCAATAGGAAGGTAAGTGAGTTAGGTGCAGGGCACGCTGTAAATACGTCCCTGCAGGCACCCAATTCGCATCCGTGTGGATTGGGGCGAATCAACTTTCGCGAGGGGAAGGCAAGTGAGTTAGGTGCAGGGCACGCCGTAAATACGTCCCTGTAGGCTCCCAATTCGCATCCATGCGAATTGAGGGCCCTGAACCTAACTCACCAGCCTTCTTTAGCGAAGGTTGTAGTTTTTACTTGGAGTTTGGGTCAAATTAACCATTCTCTCTTTTCAGAACATTTTGATTCGAATGTTAAGCGAGGAGCGAGAGCTTAGGTGAGACCTTCGGGCATGGACTAAACACTCTCCTCTAACGAAGTTTAGTTATTTTAGAGGGAGTTTGATTGCGATTTGAAACCCTCCAGCCGCATGGATGCGGCTGGGGAGCGTACATGGATGTATTCACCGCGTGTTTCAAATCGCAATCAAACTTCCCCTTACTCAAAAGAAAAAGGAATAAACATGACACAGTATGCGCCACAGCTTCGAGTACCAGCTACCTACATGCGCGGCGGTACGAGTAAGGGTGTATTTTTTAATTTAACGGATTTGCCAGAGGCAGCTCAAAAACCTGGGGCAGCGCGAGACGCCCTACTACTTAGAGTCATCGGAAGTCCAGATCCTTACGGTAAACACACCGATGGCATGGGCGGGGCGACATCAAGCACCAGTAAAACCGTGATAATTAGTAAGAGTGAACGAGAAGGTTACGATGTTGATTATCTTTTCGGCCAGGTTGCCATCGATAAACCCTTCGTAGATTGGAGCGGAAACTGCGGTAACTTAACTGCAGCTGTAGGTGCATTCGCCATTAATAATGGTCTCGTTGATAAAAGTAAAATTCCAGACAATGGCATTGCTGTTGTGCAGATTTGGCAAGCAAATATCAATAAAGCTATTATCGCTAACGTTCCCATTACTAATGGCGAAGTACAGGAAACCGGTGACTTTGAGCTTGATGGCGTAACGTTTCCTGCAGCAGAAGTAGAAGTCGCTTTTGTGGACCCGGCCGATGGCGAGGGTGCTATTTTTCCTACGGGAAGACTGGTAGATACCCTTGAAGTCCCAGGAGTGGGTTCGCTGCATGCAACTATGATAAACGCTGGCATTCCCACTATTTTTATTAATGCACAAGACATTGGTTATACCGGTACCGAGCTTCAAGACGATATTAATAGCAACCCTGATGCGTTGGCCAAGTTTGAAGCAATTAGAGCCCATGGCGCAGTAAAAATGGGCTTGATCACCGACATTGGTGAAGCGGCCAGTCGCCAGCATACTCCTAAGGTTGCTATGGTTGCCCCACCTTCGCCATATAAAGCGTCTAGCGGAAAAGATATTTTGGGCTCTGATATCGATGTATTGGTTCGCGCCATGTCCATGGGCAAACTGCATCACGCTATGATGGGAACTGCCGCGGTTGCCATAGCAGCCGCCGCAGCAATTCCGGGCACACTAGTTAATTTGAGTGCGGGTGGTGTTGACCGTGATGCCGTTGTCTTCGGCCATCCATCAGGCACATTGCGCGTCGGTGCAAAAGCTGAGTTTTCAAATGATCGTTGGCATATTGCACAAGCAACCATGAGTAGAAGTGCTCGGGTGCTGATGGAAGGCAATGTGAGAGTGCCTGCACCACAAATTTAGCTAATTTTTAGACCGCCAACTTATCGAACGCTCATTGTTATGGGCGTTTTTTTTTGATGTAGATGTGTTTCGCTTAAACAGCGCATTTTACCGACACGCCCTAGTTTTATTGAGCTGTTTTAAACACCTTTCATTAATAGCTATGCAAACCAATCAGGCATTTTCCAACACACGAACACAAGTAATAAAAAATAGCTTAGCAACACTGCCTTCACCGCAGGTGTGAGAACCGAATGCTTTTTGGTAGCAATGCTTTCTTTGATTTCACTTTGCTCAGTGCTCTCAATGCTCTTGGAATGAGCGTCGTTTACACTTCCTCCCGAGCGTAATTGTGAAGCGAGTAAAGCCATTACAATGGCTGTCACAAATCCTATGACATTCCACCAAAACCAAAATATGTTGTGGATGAAAAACGCAATAACGATATTGGTGAACACCCCTGTGACCAAGCCTAGGTTTACATCAAACCCTCTCACTACTTTGCTTAACATACCAAGGAGAAACACTGCTAACACAGGGCCAAAGAATACTGAGCCAACTTTATTGATTGCTTCGATAACAGTAGGCGCAATATTGCCAGCATTTAAAGATAAAATAAGAATAATAACGCCCCACACAATTCCCATCACTTTCGCAATAAACAGATATCGCTGTGGCTCTATGTCTTTATTCAGCGCCCGACTAATATCCTCACCACTTACCGCGGCCAACGAATTAATAGCAGAGCTCAGTGATGACATTGCCGCAGCAAGTATAGCGACAACCAACAAGCCAATAATTCCGTGGGGTAAATAATTGAGAATGAATATAGGCATCAGCCAATCTGGGTTATCAGAGGGGATCTGATTTAAAAAGCTCGGGTCAGAGAAGGCGAGCGTGCCAACTATCAAACCCGACATGCAGTACAAAAGCGTTATTGGGAAGCGCAGAAGCCCATTCGCGACCAACATTTTTTTAAGGTCTGTTTCGTTTTTTGCTGAAAGTGCTCGCTGCGCCTCCGATTGGTCGCAGCCATAATATGAGGCATACAGAATAACTCCCCCCATAACCATTGGCAAAAAACCAAAGCCGTCGCCATTAAAACCTAATGATGAAAAATTTATTGCGATAGTACGCTCTGCTGGAACGCGTTGTAAGAACTCAGACACGCCGCCAAGCGCCTCAAGCCCGACAACCGCACATATAATTGTACCCAGCACGATGATGACCATTTGAATAGCATCACCGTATACCACTGCTTTCATACCTCCTTGCAAAGAGTAGAGCAGTGTAACCACACCAATGAGTGCGATTGCGTGCCAGGCCTCTATCCCCATCGTACTTTGCAAAATAATAGTGAGCGCATACACCATAATACCAGTTGAGAAGGCTCTGCTACACTGGAATACAACGCTGATGATAAGGCGTGTTGATAGCCCGAACCTACGCTCCAAATAGTCGTAAATACTGACAACGCCGCTGCGATACAAAGTAGGTAGTACAGTGCCAAGGAGAAACAACATCGCCAAAGGAACGGCCAATTCGTAAGTTAGCCAAATGAGGCCGCCCCCTTCTCTAAACCCAACAAAGGCCGGAGCAGAAATAAAGCTTACTGCAGAAAGCTGAGTGGCCATTACCGATAAAGTAAGCGGCTTCCAACCCAAGTCACGTCCGCCCAGAAAGTAAGCTTTGCTAGATGATTGACCTCTTAATAAAAAACCTACAAACAATAAACCTAATAGGTAAAAACAAATAACGGTGTAGTCGAGAATATCCATATAAAGTGAAATTGTAGTTCACGGTGATAACACCATTACATAATTTACGAGCTTTTGCATGAGTAAAGTATTACATCCATGACTTACGCGTAGACTCCACCTCATAAAGCACGCTGTCAGCAAGCGCTTTAACGTAATGCTCTGGCAAGAAAGGAACAGTAACCGCCCCTGACGCTAATACAAACTTGATGGACGCAAGTTGATGCCGTCGCATAAACACACTTTGCTTAACAATAACTTGTTGTATTTTGTATGGCTCAAAACATAGGTAGTCAACACCAATCCGCCCTCGCCTCACGTATACGTATTTGCCATCGGCCGCTATGCCCCACCGCCACCAGCGCAGCGTGAGTAACAGGCCCCCTGCAACCAAAAGCCCGATAGAGCCAAGAAAAATGTCGAGCTGAGATGAGACAATACCAACAATAAACAATGCTAAAATGGGTACGCTCCACGCTACTATCAACCAGTGCAGAATAAAGCGTTTGCTAACGCTTAGATAATCATCGCGGTGAAGTTGGCAATCAGGCATGACTTCTTGGCTAAGCTCAACCGCTTCCTGTTCGGTAACCGATGGCACAATAAGCTTATTGGGCGACATCAGTTCTTGTACTTGCTGACCTGCCGTGGAATTTTGCTCAAAATACAAATTAACTCGCTTGAGTATTTTGTCGAGCCAGTCTTGTTTAGCGGTAATCATTTGAATGCGCGACGCACGCATGCTGACTTCTTGTTTATTCAATAGACCGCTGCGGCGAATGTATCTGTCGTCAGAGCGCGAGAGGGTATATCCATAAAACGTGAATAGTGCTCCACCCACGCTAAGTAGCGCCATGGCAGCCATTATCATCATAAGGATCACAAACGCATAAAGCCCAAACTGCCACCATGCGACGGTTTGTTCACCCACGAGTTGGTTAAGCTGTAGGCCTTTATCCGCCAACCAGTCAGAGACTAAACCTATAGCGTCATCGTAAAAAGGGGCTGCGGCACCGAGTATTATCCACACCCTGTTATTGGTAATGCCATGAATGACAATATCGCCAATAGAGCGGGTATTGAGTACCTCCTCACTCTCTGCACTATCGTTCTCTAGCATGTCCCTTTCTAGCTTTTTCTTTTCTAGCATGTCCCCTGCTAACGTGCCAAAGTGAGCCGCCCCATTATCACTAGAAAGATGCTCGGGAGTGCTCTGATCTGATTTTTTAACTGGGCTTTGAACTGAGCTCTCATTTAAGTTTGAAAATGAATGGGCGGAGGAATACTCTTCTTTCTTCTTTTCAGCCAGCACTTGCTTTCTAAGCGCATTGGCATAGGAAACCGGCACCGCTACTATATTAGCTTCTTCTTTACCGCTTCCTGCGGTATCCAGCACCACTAATGCATAGCCAAACGGACGATAATAGAAGGGGTGCTCTATTTTTACGTTCTGAATGCGCCAAAATGGTAAATTAGTATAGCGACGTTGAAATACGCCAGTTTGAATCTCAACATGCTGATTGTGCACGCGAAAGGTGTACATAAAAAAGCTTACCAGGCCACTGCCCACCGCCAGCAACACCAAGGTGCCTATGGCAATATACGCCTCTGGCGAGTTTAGCTTGGAGAGTACGTTAGAGCCTATGGCCAACGCGGGAATAATATAAATAAGCCCTTGGGCAGAATTTTTAATGTTGCGTGCCGAGAAATATAAGATAGCGATGATGGCTAAGCGCTGCCACGCATCACCGGTTTCTACTTTGACTGAACTCCCAGCATTCGATGAGGTAATCTCTTGCTCTTCCACTATCGGGCGCTCACATCTTTATGATCAAGAATAAACTGCCTAATTTGGTTGGCCTCATCAATTTCAAGCCCAGGAATTTCAAAGGTATGCATCTCACCGCCAGCTGAAAAAACCTGTAACGAAGCCAATCCAGCCCATCTATCAAGTGGGCCTCGCTTTAACTCAACATGCTGTACACGAAGAATAGGCTGACAAGATAACTGCCGAAAGAAAAGGCCCGACTCCTTACTTACATCTTGCTCTCTAACAGCAAATTTCACCTTCTTGTCGGCAAAAAAATGATAGGTAAACCACAAAAAACCCAACGTGAAAATGACTAGGCACGCATAGGGGTAGGCATTGTGAAGGTCGTCTGGCACACGAAACCAAGGTTGATATTTTGCTACGGATAGCGCGCCGAGCAAAAGCACAGTGACGGTGGAGCATACGCCTAAATTAATGGTGCGATACTTTTTCGACACTGGCGTTAGCGCCAGTAAATCTAACGCGGGTAAATTCTGCTGAGAAAGCGGTTCGTTAGAAAACTCGGCCGCCTTTGACGCTGAAAACATACACCTTATCCTTGTAAAAATTTACGCAAGCTCACTGCATCGCGTTATTGCCAGAGCGGCCAAATGCCCCAACCAGTAATTCAAAAAGAATAAAAAGGGAGCATCAGCCCCCTCTTCATTTCTAGTAGTTGCTATTAGTCAACCACTGTAATCGAACCACTCAGCTTAGCCTACACAGCTGATATGCTACATAGTCATAGCAGTGCACTAGTCGTCAAATTGCTGTTCGTTAAGCCAGCTATTCAGCCCTTTCATATCGTGCTGCACTGCCATTTGTAGTTCTTCCACCCAGTCATGAACGTTCTCCCACCATGTAGGGTGATCGCCCTGCTGAATTTGGTTAGCAATACGCTGCACTCTCGCTAAACCAACCGAGCCCGCAGCGCCTTTGATTTTATGGGCTTGAGAACACACCTCAGACTTTTCATCAGCGGTTAAGCTAAGCTGCAGTATTTCCATGTATTCAGGCATTTTCTCTTGGAAAACTTTCACACTCGCCCGAACCATGTCATCCCCTATGGTATCCACTAACATCTCTAACAAGTCCATATCTAAAATGTTACTTAATGTTTTGTTAGGCTGCACTCGTTCCACCTGCCCCTCTATTTCTAGCGGCGCTGGCGGCGCATGGAACAGGTCATTAAATACTTCAATAACTCGAGATTTTTTGATTGGCTTAGCGATAACATCGTCCATGCCGTTCTCTAAGTATTCATCACGCTTTTTAATGACGTTAGCGGTTAGTGCAACAATGGGGGTTTGCATCACTAAATCTTCTTCTATTAGCGTGTTGGCCACATCAAACCCGGTCATATCCGGTAGCTGAATATCGAGTAAAATCAGATCGTACTGCGTCTCTCTGGCTTTATCTAGAGCTTCCTGCCCCGTCATCGCAACATCAACACGCTGCCCAAGTTTTTCAAGCAGCGCTTTGGCTACCATCACATTAAGCTCTATATCTTCCACCAGAAGAATATTTAATCCCGTTACCTCAAGCTCAGCCACTTTCATTGGGCTGTTTGATATTTGCACCGGCAAGATGATCTCAAAGCGAGTACCTTTGCCTACGCTACTGGTCACGTTAATTTCACCGCTCATCAAATCGACCATTTGCTTACAAATTGCCAAGCCAATGCCGGTACCTGTGGCCGATTGGTGATCGGGGTGATCAACTTGATAGTACATCGCAAAAATTTTGTCTATATCGCTTTCTGGAATCCCCACCCCAGTGTCTTCCACAATAAAGGTGACAAAGGCTTTGTCATTCTCTGGCTTAGTCGCAGATACCGACAGGCTCACGTGACCTTTTTGAGTAAACTTCACCGCGTTGAAAAGAATGTTCCAGAGAATCTGGCGCAATCGCGTACCATCTATTTCAACTAAACGGGGCAAGGGATCTTTAATTGCGGTTTTAAATTCAAGCTGTTTATCACCAGCCAATAAGCGAATAATACTGCTAAGTTCTTCCGTAAAGTCTTTCAGCGATATAGTTTTCAGGCTGAGCTCTAGTTTGTCTCGGCCTAACTTATCGAGGTCGATAATATCGTTAAATATATTACCTAACGTAATGGCACTGGCGTAAATGGTACTCACCCAACCAAACTGCTCTTCGGAAAGCTCAGTATCGCGAAGCATCCGGCTTAAACCCACAATACCGTTTAGCGGCGTGCGCAACTCATGACTAATTGTGGCAATGAAGCGGGTTTTGTCTGTGTTGGCTTTTGCCGCCGCATTTTCCGCTTGTTTACGCTCGGTCATGTCTCGCCCGAACGATAACAAACCAAGTCGATTGCCTTCTTTGTCGAAAAACGGAACTCGCTTCATTTCGAAGTAGCGACGTCGCCCATCGGCAAACTTAAGCCACAGCTCTTCTGTAATACTGGCATTAGTCTCAAGTACTTCGTTATCACTGGCTACAATCTGTCGCGCTAATTCTTCTTCGTATACATCTTCTGGAGTTAATCCAAGCAGCTCAAGTTCAGTTTTCCCCGTCATTAGCTCTGCAATACGATTGCAGCCTGCAAACTGTCCTTCTTCATTGCGGTAATAGATAAGATCTGGAGAAGCATCGATGATAGAACGTAATAAGGTAGACAGCCTGCGCGCCTGAGATTCCTGCTCAGACTTATTTTTAATTTCTTGCTCTAAGTCTTTAAACAGTCCCTCGCGCTCTTCTTGAGCAATTTTTCGCTGTTCAATTTCATGATTCAGCTGTCGAATATTGGTTTGCAACTCGCGATTCAAAAACACATCTTCTTCGCGCAGGCTCTCAAGTTGGCTAACCACCTCTTTAAGATTTGTACGTGAGTTTTCGAGTTGCTTTATCAGTTCACTAAAAAAGTACAACACCCAAGGTGCTGACAGCATTGTTAAGATTACTGCGCTGATAAAGTCGTCAGGCTGCACCTGGCTGCCTAGGCTTACGCGTATCACATACGAGCCGCCAAGGGTAAATACCAGTGAAAATACAACAAATAGTATGCTTAATTTTAGTGTGCCAAATCGCTGCACAAATTGGGCAAAGCGGATAGCCCATGAATCGTTTGGAGAGTCTGAATGCATATACGTCTAGTCTATAACCATTTTGTCCTATCCTATCAGTCTTTCTGACGTTCTGGAATCCACGAGTAAACGCACCTCACTTTACTGTTCGAATTTCAAACACATAAACCACAGCTTCGCATATTTTCACCGTTTCTGTTTAACAAAAGTAAGGTACTCGTTGCACACCCAGCCTTCCGCGGTGTACGCAACGCGAGACCACGTATCGTCTCGCTCTAATACCCTTACTACCTGCCCCGAGGTCAATTGACTACTTGCCTTAGTAAACTTTGTGCCAGGGCCAAACCTCACATTTAAACGTTTCACGCTAACAATGGCAGATGTATAAGGAAAGTCTTGTGGCGCTGTGATGGGCTTTCGCGACACAGTTAGCGGTTTATCATTAGTAAATTGCAATGAAGGTGGTAGCTCTCGGGACAGTTCGTCTACGGTGACATCAGAGGGTTGAGCGGTGAGATAGCGGCGAAGTTGGCGAAGTGGAAATGCAGGCCCAGGATCGAACTTTCTTCCTGGTGAAATTTCTTCGTGTCCAAGTACGTAATTAATATGGTAGGTGTTACACAACAGCCTGCATAAATCGAAAGTACGTTGAAGCTGCACCTCGCTATATCGGTGCCAAAACAAAGAAGGATGTGCGCTTGGGTTTTCTTGCACATCACTGTTATTGTTTGCGCCAAAGCGGCTTTTGGAATTGGAGTGCGAATTTTCAATGAAGACGTCGTCAGGGTGAAAACGCTTTCCAAACCAGCTAACAAATTCACCATTTTCATCTTTATCTAATGGACCGGCATTATCTAATTCTATGCCTATGGCGTAGTTATTAAGTTGTTCTCGGTCAGCAAAACTACTCTGCCCCGCATGCCAAGCAATGACGTTAAATGGGAGTAATTGTGTCACTTCTCCATTTCGTCCTATTACAAGGTGGGCTGATACTTTACTGTCTGGGTTTAGCATATAGTCAACTGACGACGACACACTACCGCCGCCCGTAAAATGAATAACCAAGGTATCGGGCTGCCCTTGTAAAAACTCACCGGAGCTATTGGGCGAGGTCACATGGACTATTTCACTTCCGTTTAACCTATTGTTTGTAATACGAAGTGCATCACGGGGCGCTGAGTATGTGCTTGTCATTACCGAATCCCTATGGTGTGTTGTATGAGTAGCGAGGACAGCACGCCCTAAAGCAGCGCTCACTTTTTAATCAATTCAACCTAACATAGCAGTTTACTAATATGAGTGAAAGAATTTATTTACTAGTAAATAAAAATACAGAAAACACGCTTTTGACTGTATAAAACAACTCAATCACTGAATATTTATTCAAAACGAAATTTCAAATGAGAAGTATTATCATCTCCATCGTGTTTAAATTTTGCATGAATATTTTTATAACATTATTGTTACAAACCTAAATCAGCCTCCGTATAACATTGAAATTACATAGCTTTTTCAGACTTATACTAATTCATTAGTGATGTAGCTTTTTTTGCGTTTGATTTTAGTTTTCAATGTGGGTATTTTGTACGGCCCGCATCGCATCAATGCATAAAAATGCGGAACGGCTGGAATCCTCTAATAATAATTAACGACAAGAAAGACGCATGCGCTGAGATACATTGCTCAAGCGCTAAAAGATGTCTAATTATGTTTCGATACGCACACCTAGGCGCATCTGCACGCAACGCATACCTTGCCCAGTCAATAAGGTTGAAGGAGTTAATAGATGAGTTTATACAATCCCAACGATTCCCGGGATAATTGTGGGTTTGGCTTAATAGCCCACACTCACGGGGAAGCCAGTCACGAATTGGTGTCCACTGCAATTCACGGTTTAGACCGAATGCAACATCGAGGCGGTATCGCCGCCGATGGAAAAACCGGTGATGGCTGTGGTTTATTACTACAAAAGCCAGATGCCTTCTTCCATTCAATTGCCGACGAAAATGGCTGGAAGCTGAGCAAAAAATACGGCGTAGGAATGATTTTTTTGAATCAGGACCCTGTGCTTGCACAAGCAGCTCGTGACGTACTTAACGAAGAGTTAGAAAAAGAAACGCTTTCTGTTGTAGGATGGCGGGAAGTACCTGTTGATAAGTCAGTACTTGGCGAGCTTGCTCTTACTGGTGTTCCGCAAATAGAACAGGTATTTGTCAACGCCCCTGCAGGTTGGAGAAAGCGCGACCTAGAACGACGTCTTTATATGATTAGACGCCGTGCTGAAAAACGCCTAGAAGACGATCCAGACTTTTATGTGGCGTGTCTATCTGGGTTAGTAACTATTTACAAAGGTTTGGTAATGCCGAAAGACTTACCAGCCTTCTACCTCGACCTTGCTGACGAACGCATGAAAAGCGCTATTTGCGTATTCCACCAGCGTTTCTCAACGAATACATTACCTCGCTGGCCACTTGCGCAGCCGTTTCGCTTTCTTGCTCATAATGGTGAAATTAACACGATTAAAGGCAACCGCGACTGGGCAATGGCAAGAGCGGCAAAATTCTCAACGCCGCTTATTCCAGACCTGAAAGATGCAGCACCGTTCGTCAATACCGAAGGTTCTGACTCGTCTTCACTAGATAACATGCTTGAACTGTTCCTAGCAGGTGGTATGGACTTATTCCGTGCCATGCGTTTACTGGTGCCGCCAGCCTATCAAAACAATAAAACAATGGACGATGACCTTCGTGCATTTTACGAGTTTAACTCGATGCACATGGAGCCGTGGGATGGACCTGCGGGTATCGTACTAACCAACGGTCGCCACGTCGCATGCAACCTTGATAGAAACGGCTTGCGTCCAGCGCGCTACGTTATTACCAAAAATGGTTTTATTACTCTGGCCTCAGAAGTAGGCATTTGGGATTATCAAGAAGCCGACGTCATTGAAAAAGGACGTGTAGGCCCAGGCGAAATGCTTGCTGTAGATACGTATACAGGCAAAATCTGGCGTTCTACCGAAATTGATGACGAGCTAAAAGCGAGACACCCTTATAAAGAGTGGCTACAAAAGCACATCCGCCACTTAACGCCTATTGAAGAACTTGATGCGTCACTTATCGGCAAACGAGTTTTTGATGATGATGCAATGGCGGTTTATCACAAGCTTCACGCTTACAGCTACGAAGAAATTCAACAAGTAGTGAAAGTGTTGGCAAAAGACGGTCAAGAAGCGGTTGGTTCAATGGGTGACGATACGCCAATGGCGGTCATGTCATCGCGTCAGCGCACAATATATGACTACTTCCGTCAGCAATTTGCGCAGGTCACTAATCCGCCTATCGATCCACTGCGTGAAAATCACGTTATGTCGTTGGCAACCTGTATTGGTAGAGAGCAGAATGTATTTAGCGAAACGTCCGGTTACGCTGACCGCGTATTGTTCGACTCGCCTATATTGATGTACACCGACCTCAAACAGCTTCGCGAATTTAACCCAGACAACTATTATTCTGAGTTGGTTGAACTTCAATACACGCCACAAGAGGGCTTGAAGAAAGCCGTAGAACGCGTATGTAACGAAGTTGAAATGTTGGTAAAAAACAAGCGCGCGGCGTTTGTTATACTTTCAGATCGCAACATTAAGAAAAACCGCTTAGTTATTCCTGCGGCAATGGCAGTAGGGGCGGTTCAGAAACGCCTTGTAGAGAAGTCGCTACGCTGCGATGCAAACGTTGTAGTAGAAACCGCAAGTGCTCGCGACCCTCATCACTTTGCCGTGCTTATTGGTTTAGGTGCAACTGCGGTTTACCCATTCCTTGCCTACGAAACGATTGAACAGCTTTGCGAAAAAGGCGAACTTGATATTTCACCTATGCAGGCAACGTTGAACTACCGTAAAGGAATTAACAAAGGCTTGTACAAAATAATGTCTAAGATGGGCATTAGTACAGTGGCCAGTTACCGAAGCTCTAAGTTGTTTGAAGCCATTGGCATCAACAGCGAAGTCATGCAACTTTGCTTTAACGGCGTGACCTCGCGAATCCAAGGTGCCGGCTTTGATGACTTCCATCAAGACCACATCAACTTAAACCGTATTGCGTGGTTAAAACGCAAGCCAGTTTCACATGGTGGTTTACTGAAATATGTACACGATGGCGAGTATCACGCGTATAACCCAGACGTGGTTAGCACACTGCAAAAAGCGGTGGTATCGGGTGAATACACCGACTATCAAGAATACGCTAAGCTGGTTAACGAGCGTGCGCCATCGCACATTCGCGACTTGCTTGCGCTAAACCCAGAGTGCGATCCTATTGATATAAACGATGTAGAAGGGCCGGAGAAGCTTTTCCCTCGCTTCGATACGGCGGCTATGTCAATTGGGGCGTTAAGTCCTGAAGCCCACGAAGCCCTTGCTATTGCGATGAACCGCTTAGGCGGTCAGTCTAACTCGGGTGAAGGTGGTGAACATCCATCTCGCTTCGGTACTGAAAAGAACTCAAAAATTAAACAAGTTGCTTCTGGTCGCTTTGGTGTAACGCCGCATTACTTAGTTAATGCTAACGTTATACAGATAAAAGTTGCTCAGGGCGCGAAGCCTGGTGAAGGTGGTCAGTTACCGGGTGATAAGGTTAACAAGTACATTGCGCAGTTGCGCTTCTCTGTGCCGGGTGTAACGCTTATTTCTCCACCACCTCATCACGACATTTACTCTATTGAAGATTTAGCCCAGCTTATTTTCGATTTAAAACAGGTAAATCCAACAGCGCTAATTTCTGTGAAGCTGGTTTCTGAACCGGGTGTAGGTACTATCGCAACCGGTGTGGCAAAGGCTTATGCCGATCTTATTACCATTTCTGGTTACGACGGTGGAACAGGTGCGAGCCCGTTAACCTCGGTGAAATACGCCGGTAGCCCATTTGAGCTTGGTCTTTCTGAAACACAGCAAGCACTTATTGAAAACGGCTTACGCCATAAAGTGCGCGTACAAACTGACGGCGGTTTGAAAACCGGTTTAGACGTAGTCAAAGCGGGTATTTTAGGTGCTGAGAGCTTCGGTTTTGGTACTGGCCCAATGGTAGCGTTAGGCTGTAAATACCTTCGAATTTGCCACCTAAACAACTGCGCCACCGGTGTTGCAACACAAGATCAGAAACTGCGTGACGATCACTTTATTGGTCTTCCTGACATGGTAATGAACTACTTTAAGTTTATTGCTCAAGAAGTGCGCGAGATCATGGCGTCTATTGGTGTCAGCAAGTTCGACGATTTAGTAGGCCGTACGGAGCTTCTTAAAGTACTTGATGGTATTACGGCGAAGCAAAACCGTCTTGATTTGTCGCCGCTATTGGCACAGCCTGTGGCTGGTGAACATACCCGTTTATTCTGTTCGCAAACGACTAATGCGCCAATGGATAAGGGCGAGCTTAACGCTAAGATGCTTACCGATGCACAAAGCGCTGTAGTGAATAGCAAATCAATCACTCTGAAGTACCCTATTCGCAACACAGACCGTTCTGTGGGTGCCCTGCTTTCTGGTGAAATTGCTAAGCACCACGGTAATCAAGACTTTGAAGATACACCTATTAAAGTTGAGCTTACCGGTACTGCGGGTCAAAGCTTTGGCGTGTGGAACGCAGGTGGCTTACACATGCACTTAGAAGGCGACGCTAACGATTACGTAGGTAAAGGCATGACCGGCGGTAAGCTAGTTATCCACCCTACAAAAAACATCGAATTTGATGCACACGAAAGCGCAATAATGGGGAATACCTGTTTATATGGCGCAACGGGCGGTAAGTTATTTGCTGCCGGCCGTGCGGGTGAGCGCTTTGGCGTTCGTAACTCTGGCGCAATAGCCGTTGTGGAAGGTATTGGTGACAACGGTTGTGAATACATGACCGGTGGTATTGTTGCTGTGCTTGGCCCTGTGGGCGTTAACTTTGGCGCAGGTATGACAGGTGGTTTCGCTTACATAATGGACGATGGCGATGACATTGATAACCGCGTGAATGCTGACTTAGTAGATATTATGCCAATTGGTGACAAAGCCATTCTTATTGAGCATCTACGAGGTCTTATTAATCAGCATTACGAAGAAACAGGCAGCGAGCACTCTTTGTCACTGCTTACTGACTTCAATGCAACGCTAGCGCGCTTCAAACTTATTAAGCCTAAAACAAGTGATGTGAAAAACTTGCTTGGTCACATCAGTCGTTCAAGCGCTGAACTGCGCATTCAGGCTCAATAGGAGGATTTACTTAATGGCAAAGAACGTATATCAATTTGTCGATGTTGAACGTATCGATCCGCCTAAAAAGCCGATCATGGTGCGTAAGGAAGAGTTTGCGGAAATTTATCAGCCGCTAAGCCAGTCGCAAACCGAAGGTCAGGCAGATCGCTGCCTGGACTGCGGTAATCCATATTGCGAATGGAAGTGCCCCGTGCACAACTACATTCCTCAATGGTTGGATTTGGCTAACGAAGGCAGAATTATTGAAGCTGCTGAACTTTCACATAAAACTAATAGCTTGCCTGAAGTGTGCGGGCGAGTTTGCCCACAGGACAGACTCTGTGAAGGTGCATGTACGCTAAACGACGACTTTGGCGCTGTTACTATCGGTAGTATTGAGAAATACATTACCGACAAAGCCTTTGAAATGGGCTGGCGTCCAGACATGTCTGATGTTGAGTGGACAGATAAGAAAGTGGCTATTGTTGGAGCCGGGCCTGCTGGCCTAGCCTGTGCTGATATTCTTATCAGAAACGGGGTTAAGCCAGTAGTTTACGATAAGTACGAAGAAATTGGTGGCCTACTGACCTTCGGTATCCCTTCTTTCAAACTTGAAAAAGACGTGATTAAACTGCGTCGCCAAATCTTCTCAGATATGGGTATTGAGTTTGTACTTAACACTGAAATTGGTAAAGACGTCCAGTTTGATGATCTGCTCAACAAGTACGATGCCGTATTTTTAGGAATGGGTACGTACAAGTCGATGCAGGGTGGTTTTGACAATGAACACGTACATGGTGTTCACGAGGCGCTGCCGTTTTTGATTGCTAACACCAACCGCGTAATGGGGTTAGAAAAAGACCCTGCTGACTTTATCGATATGAAAGACAAACGCGTTGTAGTGCTAGGTGGTGGTGATACCACTATGGACTGCCTGCGTACATCTATTCGTCAAGGCGCTAAAAGCGTGACCTGTGCCTATCGACGTGATGAAGAAAGCATGCCTGGTTCACGTCGCGAAGTGGTTAATGCCAAAGAAGAAGGCGTTGAGTTTAGGTTTAACCTTCAGCCACTGGATATTGCCGTAGATGATAACGGCAATGCGGTTGGCGTTAAGCTGGTTAAAACTGAGATGGGCCCGCCAGATTCAAATGGTCGTCGTCGTCCTATCGAAGTTGAAGGCTCAGAACACGTTCTTGAAGCAGACGTGGTTATTATTGCCTTTGGTTTCCAGCCAAGTCCTGCACCATGGTTTGGCGAGTACGGCATTATGCTTGATGAAAAAGGCCGAGTGCGCGCTCCGCGTGCAGGTAAATTTGCTTATCAAACGTCTAACCCGAAAATATTCGCCGGTGGCGATATGGTTCGAGGAAGTGATTTGGTGGTGACTGCCATTGATGAAGGACGTAAAGCTGCTGAAGGCATGATGGACTTTATGGGCGTATAGCCCTCAACAGCAAGAACAAAAGGTCTATTTGCAATGTGCATTTAGACCTTTTTTGTTTTCTGTGTGCAACCCACTGTTTCGGACCGACACGTATTGAACCAAGTCGTGATACTTCTCACTTTACTATTTCTGATAAAGGTATAATTCCTATACAAAAGCAAACAAACTCTAGTTGAACTTCCTTGGTATTATTCTTACTATGGTAATTAATAACATTGACAAAAACTAATCATCACGGTCCGACTTCCAGATACCCATACTATTAAATGTGTAGGCAGGCGAGTAGCAAGGGCCATTAAAAGCCCGTTAATAAGAATTTAGAGAATGTGTAACACCATGAAAAATAAAAAATCAGCATACCGCCCTACTGCGCATTTTACATTGATTAAAAATACCATCGCCTGTATAGCGATTTTTCTAGGAAGCGCATCGGTCTTCGCAGACACACTGGCTGTCACTGAAAGCGTGAGTAAACCTAACACGACAACATGCCCAACTGAGTTTCATTCAGTCGTTCTATCTTTAGACGCTACGCAATGTCAGCAGTTTGAAAGTGATATTCCAGCTGCTATGGTTTACCACACCTCGCTGACTCCCTCACAAATGATCAGCTTTTACAACGAACGCCTACCCATGTTTAAAACCCACACGGCAATCAATCAGCGTACGCTGATCACATCTACAGAACGAAACACTAAAATAGTGGTATCGCCTGACAATGCAGGAGCGCAAGTAGATATTTTGGTTACGAAGTAGTAAGCATTGGTTTTCACGGCCTTGATTCAGCGACTAAATAGCAACCGTTGACTAAGAGTTCTTAGTCAACGACTTAATCGCTTCATTAAGCTTGTCTTGCCCATCGGCGCCATAAGCTACGCCAGCAATAGCGTAAAGGCGTTTTAGGTGGAATGTGTGCTATCCCCGCTCTACTAACTGCCGATAGCAATCACCAATGACTTTTGTGTCGGAAGTATCACTTTCCCGCTCAACGCATTTGCTCATAAAAAATGATTGGTAGGCATTAACAATACCCGCAACTGTCGTTAGATTCTAATCTCAAGGTCAAGGTCTAGCTCTAAAGCTATTTGAGCTTTTAATAATGAATAGCCATTCAATAATGTGTGCGATACGGCGGTTCGCATAACGGTCGCTCACCGTGTTTTTTATTATACCTATCTCATCATTACACTAATTAAAATCAGGTGATTTTGTATATTAAATTATTAAATCTGATGAAATTTAATACGCTAACCATCTACTTTTCCTTGACATTTTACGAGCAAAAAGACATTCTTTTCTCGTTTTTGGGAGGCTGATTCCGAAAAGCAGCGTGTACCAAACGTGCGCTAAAATGCTGTAGGTAAGACCCTAACTAAAAATAAGAATAAATCGAATACAAAATACTCATGCTTAACACACTCCGCGGATCGTCAATTAGGCGTCAGCGTTATAAGCAGTATTCGATAATAACGATTCAAGGAAACGATCATAATGAAACGCACAATTGGCGCAACTCTATTCGGCGCCTTACTTAGTTTGCAAGCCGTTGCTGAAGTCGTTGTTGTAGTACACCCTGACAATCAGGCAACAATAACTAAGCAAAATGTTCAACGTCTTTTTCTAGGCAAGGAAACCGCATTTCCTTCAAGTGAAGCTGCAACCATCGTAACTCAACCTGCATCTCAACCATTACGCGCAGAGTTTGATAGCGATGTACTTGGGCGCAATACCGCTCAAGTTTCAGCTATGTGGGCAAAACTGGTTTTTACCGGCCGTGGCATTGCCCCTCAGGAAGTAGAAACGGATGCGGAAGTAATTGAATTTATTCAAGGCGATAAAAACGCAATTGGATACATCGATTCGGCCTCGGTAAACGGCGACGTTAAAGTCGTAAACTTAGACTAAGGATTTTGTCATGAAAAAAGCACTTTTAGCAGTTGCATTGACTGCAGCCCTTGCCAACACAGCACACGCCAATATAAGAATAAATGGTTTCGCCAACTTTATCGGCGGTATGGCAAGTGAAGACAGAGTAGTATCCCCAACGCAAGATCCACTTTACGGCTACGATGATAATATTAGCTTCCGTGAAGAGAGTCTATTCGCTCTTCAAGCAAGTGGAGATGTTAACGATCGCATGTCAGCCACAGTTCAGGTACTTGCTCGAGGCGAAAACGACTTTGAAGTCGACTTCGAGTGGGCTTACCTAACTTATCGTGTTACTAACAACATGGCTGTGTCGGCGGGTCGTTTTCGCCTTCCATTATTCCGACTCTCTGATTCATTAGATGTGGGCTATTCGCACCACTGGATCTCTGCACCTCAAGCAGTGTATGACGTACCATTTAATGACTTAGACGGTTTCCGTATCGACTATTCAGATTTCGCAGGCGACTGGGAATACAAGTTGGGTGCCGCTGTTGGTACGTTTGAGAATGAAATATCTGCGGGTACGATTGAGGGTGACAACACCTATTTGGTAAGTGCCGAAGTATCAAATGATTGGTTGAGCATTCGAAGCGTTTACGGCTCGGCCAAGACAACCTTTGACCAACCAGACCTCAATGCTCAAATTACTGATCAGCTTTCAGCTGTTGCGCCAGGATTGAGAGATTTTCTTCTAATGGAAGAAGATACTGCGCGCTTTGTTGGTGTTGGTGTTCAGATTGATACTTTCGACTGGTTTGTAGGTGGTGAATACACCGATATCGACATCGAAGAGTCGTATACGCCTAAAGATGAGGCATGGTATGTTACCGCTGGCATGCGTTTCGGTAAGTGGACCCCTTCGTTTACTTATCAATCATTTAAAGGTGACGAGGTTAAAGGTTTAGATGAGTTAGCAGCTCTTGGAGAGCCTCTTCAAACTGCTATTACGCCAAGCCTGATGGCTATCAATGGGGTATTTGCTCAAAACTATACTGTTACATCAGCAACAGTTCGATACGATTATGATTCGAATATTGCGCTGAAAGCAGAAATTAGTCGCTACTCTGATGATTTAAATGACACTAGAGATGCAACATTAAGCCGTATTGCTATTAATTACGTTTTCTAAATTGAAAAACGTGTAGAAGCCCACTTCTTAGTGGGCTTTTTTGTTTATTACCCCTTAAAGAGTTGGTAAAGTTAAAATTGCAGTAGTAATTTAGCAGCACTTTTGTATCTTTATTCTATTTAAGCCAATATTAACGAGGAATTGTCGTATTTATGGAAAAAGTAGTTCAACATGCAGCAAAATATTTAGGAGCTGTGATTGGATTCTTGGTGATTTTGGCACTGTATTTTTTCTTTAAAATGAATCAGTCTCTTTCCGCAGATCAGTCTTATATAGATGACATTGTAGAAGAAAATCAAACACTCACCTCACAATCAGAAGAACTTGAATCTAAGCTCACAGCGTTCTCAAAAAAAGTGTCTGAGCTGGAGAGCGAAATTAACGACAAAGAGTCTACTATCGAGCAAATTCAACAGCGCGATAACGACAGTGATTTGTCATCACAATGTGCAGCCCTTCCGCCTTCTGACGAGTTTGTGTCAATTAAAAACAAGCTGGAAACAACACAGAAAAAACAGCAATCATGCAGTGCATCATTAGACAAACGCAACGACAAAATTCGCTCTCTAGAAAAACGAGTCGAAGCACTTCGCAATTCAGGTGACTCACTTCAAGATACTGAGGCAGCAAAGCTTGAATTAGAGGAAGAGCTCACAACGCTCCGTGAAGAAAACGAGCGATTACTAGCTCAAAACACTGAGAATGGAGAAGCTGCAGAAGAGCTTGCAAGCGTCCAAGCGCTAAACGAGAGGTTAACTAGCCAACTCGATGAACTAAAAATCGAGGTTGACCGATTACAGCAAAACACTAGCAATGCGGGCTTTGAAGCTCAACTAGCACAGGCTAATGCAGAAAATGTACGTCTACAGTCGCTATTGAGCGAGTTTCAGGGGGAATCAGA
Source organism: Alteromonas sp. BMJM2 (assembly GCF_027257845.1). Lineage (GTDB taxonomy): Bacteria > Pseudomonadota > Gammaproteobacteria > Enterobacterales > Alteromonadaceae > Alteromonas. Next base: position 100,528 of record NZ_JAPVOT010000004.1, read on the forward strand.
AGAATCTAGTCCTGCTGCTATTTCTAGCGAGCTTCAAATTGTCAGTTTCAGTGCAATCCCTAACTACTGTGATGAAAGCTATCAGGATGGCTCTCGTTGCGTAGTATCGGTAGACGTTACTGCAACATTTAACTTCAGACCAGGGGGCTTTATCGCTATGCGAGCCCGCGGACCTAACGGAAGCACAGTCGATAGACAATCAATTGCAGGGCGCACCAATACCAAGTTCACTATAGAGTTTGACTCAAGTGAGCCTACCTTAGAGGGTGAGTACACGGTAGAGCTTTCTACAAATGATGTATTAAACCCGCTAAAAGTTAGTGAAGCTTTTACGATACCATCGGCAGGTTAGCGCAAAGCCAGTCTGTTAAGCCACTCTGCAACAGCTAGAGTGGCTTTTACCCACCCTGCCTAGTTGCTCCTCTAATTTTCTCTAAACTCCTTTCAACCGTGCTTTCGACAGATATTAAAGATTAGAAGAGTAATAGTGTTTCTTGAGACTAAAACATTGAGACTCGCTTCTTTTCACCCATTTTTTCTTTTGCTTTAACAAGGTTTTGCGTAAATACTCTGAAAGCAGCTAGAGACATCGAGCGATCAGTCGATGAGTTGTTTGTTCCACTAATTCCAAATAGCGCTTTTGTTTCAAAACGGAAGAACCACCTGAAAAACACTGAGACCTCTAATTATGGGGATATTGACCTTACGGTTCGCTTTAGTGATAACTTAAACAAGAGCAATTCAAATACTTATATTAATGATTTTATTAACGATGGCCGTGTTAATTTGAAAAAGAATTCAGTAATAATTTTCAATGTTTTTTTCTTTGTATTCTGTTCGAGCGGTCAGGCATCGACCAAAGAAAACATGTTGCAGTTTTTAGATATCTTTACCGAAAACGCAAAATCGGTTTATGTGTCGGAAGAGAAAATGGAATCGATAGAAGCGAGCATAGAGGTCGCCGCTGCTTCAATAGTTACAGGGGATATCACTGACAAAGAAGCTCTCGCAACACTATTAACGAACGCGTTAACAAGAATTGATAAACATTTTGTAGTATCTGTTCATCAAAGCTTTGACAGTGAACAAGAGATTGCTACCGAGTCATATTGGCACAGGCTGAGAAGAAAAAACTCAGGATTCCAATCAGTTCAAATCTTGGAAGGCAACATTGGTTTTCTTAGCCTAACAGGGTTTGACAAAGTAGATACCAAATCAGTGAAAAGAGCCAAGGTAGCAATGGCTTTCATGAGTGACGTTGACAGTCTAATCATAGATTTACGCGAAAATGGCGGCGGTTCGCCAGATATGGTTTCGGTGCTTGCCGGATACTTTTTCGAAAACGAAATCAAACTAAGCAGCATCTATGAGAGGGCTTCTGACACGACCATTGAGTTTGCGTCCGAGCCGGCATCAAAAGACTTACGACGTCCCCAAATGCCGCTTTACCTTTTAACCAGTAGCGACACTTTTTCAGCCGCAGAGGCTTTTGTGTACGACCTTCAACATTACGAAAGGGCTATTGTAGTTGGTGAGAGAACGGGTGGCGGCGCTAATCCAATTAGAACGTATTTTTACGAAGAGGGATTCGCTGTTGCAATTCCATATGCCAAAGCAATAAATCCCGTTACAGGAAGTAATTGGGAGGGTATAGGTGTAAAACCAAATGTCGAAGTCTTGGCCGAGAATGCTTTTAAAAAGGCATATTGCTTTGCCCTTGAAGACCAAGCGGGGAGTTCTCCTAAAGCTCCTAGCTCGTTAGATGCGCAGAAACAAATTGATTCCTTAGATTGTGGCTAACTAAGTTGAATACCATCGATAGAGCTCACAGCCCATGTCATTGACGATGCTGAGCCATCGAAGTAATTAACCAAAAGCCGAAAGCAACATACAACTTTTTCATCTTTCCCATCCCTGAAACTTATTGGCCGTAAGAAGCCCGATTCTTCTTACAGTATACTCAGAATAAATACTTTTATTTTTCGGGCCATTGAAAGCTGTGATTTACGTTTTACAAAAGCTAGAGCGTGTCGAAAGCCTGGGAACATTTAAAATGATATTAGTGAAAAGACGCGGAGTATGGACTCCGCGTTTTATGTAAGCTAGGGGACGCGTTAGATCCTTTGGATTTGGTTGTACACCACACGTAGAGTTTTCTGTAAACCTTGCTTTGTCGGGTACCAACGTATTAGTGCATTATCAAGTAAACCTTGACGACAATCGTTTTCAAGGCTTTGAGCCAGGTCAACTAAAGGCTCAGCATTAATTGAGCGAGATAGCTTCATGAGCGCCTGTGAGGTTATGATTAGCTCGCCAATTTTTTCGGAATCAACGGCCTTTTCTCCTTTTTCAATGACCTCTTCAATTCTGACAAGCAAGTCTTGTAATGCAGAGGTTAATGTTGCCCCTTCGCCTTGCGATGCCCAAAAATAATTTAAGTCGAAAAAGGCCGTTGGGTTTTCTGGTGTCGGCAGTTCTTCTATGTCAGCACGAAACATGCTACCAGCAACTGGTGAAGTCGCTTTATTTGGCTCTTGAGGTGCACTCCTACTAGTCTCTTCTAACTTAGCCTCAAGCAACTCTACTTTCTCTTTTAGTTCAGCTTGGTTTTGTTGAGACTCTTTTAAAGATTGCTTTGCTATTGAAGCTTCTTGCTTTTTCTGGGCGAGTTCATTTTCGATACTTTGCGCTTTTTGTACTTGCGCCTCAAGTTCACTCTCTACATTTTGCTTGTCAGTAGATACCTGCTTTAGAGAAGCAATAGATTGTTGAGCGTCAATAAGTGCTTTTTGAAGCTCTTTTTTCGACTGCTCTAGTTGGCCAACTTTACTGTCGTTTTGCGCAACTACTTCAGAGGACTGCTGGAGCTTACTGAGTAACTCTGCATTATTTTCTTTTAAACTTTCAACTTCTCTCTCTACATCATCTACACGCAGTTGCTTTTCTTGCTCACTTGATTGCAACTGAAGCATGGACGCTTTTTCGTCAGCCAAGGCTTTCTCAAGCTCTTGTTTAGCTTTCTCTAACTGCTTAACTTGCTCAATGTTCTGCGACAGTGCTTTTTGTTCACTTTGCTGCAATGCTGAAACCGTTTCTTTTTCAGCGGCAAGCGCTTCTTCAAGTTTTTGCTTAGCTTTCTCTAACTGAACTAATTTCTCATCACTAGACGACTGTGATTTTTGTTCACCTAGCTTCAGCAGTTCCACAGTAGACTTTTCATCAGCTAAGGCTTTCTCAAGCTCTTGTTTTGACGATTCTAATTGCTTAATTTGATCATCTGTAAGCGACAGCATTTCTTTTTCGTTGTGCTGCAATTTTGCAACCATGTTTTTTTCGTCGGCCAACGCTTTTTCAAGCTGTTGTTTCGCCTTTTCTAATTGCGTAACTTGCTCGTTAATAGACGACTGTGACTCCTGCTCACCTTGCTTGAGTACTTCTATTGCAGCTTTTTCGTCGGCTAAGGCTTCTACAAGCTTTTGTTTTTCAGCTTCCAGCAGCTTAATTTGCTCATCGTTTTGCAACTGTATTTCTTGTTCAGCTTGCTGCAGGGTTGCGACCGCTGCTTTCTCGTCGGCCAACGCTTTCTCAAGCTCAGAGCGTTCAATTTCAAGTTGCTGCACTTTTTCTGAGGCGTGGGCAATTGCATCTGAGTCGCCCACTAGACGTGACTGTAATGAATCATTATCGCTTTGTAATTTTTGAACTTGTCTTTCAAGCTCATCAACTTGCGTTTTTGAAGCAGTATTTAATTCTTCATACTTAGATTCATTTTTGACTAATTCTTTGCTTTGTTTATCGGCGTCTGCTTTTAATGAGCTGTTCTCTCGTTTAAGCTCATCTATTTGCTCGCTGACTGCTTTGTTGTGAGCATCTTTATCTTCTACCGATTGCTTTAACGCAAATAACGCATTCTGAGACGCTTCAAGTTCTTGTTGAAGACGAGCTTTCGCATCTTCGACCTGATTAATTTGAGAAACGGCATCAGTAGAAGCACTAGACTCAAGTGCTAACCTCTTCTGTAAGTCCTCATTCGCATCACGTAGTTCAGACAATTCTCTGTTCAACTGCTCAACTTTGCTCTCAGATTCCGACTGAGTAGTGTCCAGAGCAGCCTCTTTCTCTTGGAGTTGCTGTTTTTGTTGTTTAGATTCTTGCTCTAAAGTGGAAATCTGAGCGTTGAGCTCTGCGATTATTTGATTGTGTTTTTCGCTTTCTGAGTCCTTATGCTCAGCATCTTTAGCACTTTGCGCTAATTCATCTTTAACGTCGGCCAGATTTTTCTGAGCATCCTTCAAAGCATCACTTAACGCTGCTTGTTCACTTTTCAAACGCGATGACTCAGCGTCAGCTTCTGATTTAAGTGTAGCTAATTTCGTCTGTAATTCGTTGACCGCATTGGCGTGCGCTTTCTCTGCGGCACTTCGCTCGCCCTGCAGCGCCGCTTCCGACTCTTTATGGAGTTTGTCTAATGCATTATTGTAATCATCCGCTTCAGCGCGTGACTGCTTTAACGCTTCCTTCAGGTCAGCCAATTCATTTTCAGCTTTGGAAAGATCAGTCTCTTTGTTACTCAACTGGGTTTTTAATTCATTTAAATCTGACGAGACTCTCGACATCTCTTTTTCAAGGGCGGTTTTTTCTGTTTGCTTTTCTTTCTCTAATGACTTTATTTGGCTTTCTTTTTCTTTCGATAATCGAGCAATATCGTCAGTTAACGATGCGACTTTTTGCGAAAGTGAAGATGCTTTTTCCTCAACACTCTCTAGAGCCTTTGACTTTTCATCAAGCGACTTCTGTAGACTAGTTGCATCACCTTCACTCTGCTTTTGCGCTTTTGATAATGCCTTAAGTTCTTTTTCTTTTGAGGAAACACTAGCTTCTGCATTCTTCAATGCTCGCTTTGTTTCTTCAAGTTCAGAAGATGTTGCTTGTAAGGTTTTTTGAGATTTGCCCCACTGAGCCTCTTTTTGCTCAACGTCTTTAGATGTCTTATCTAGTTTGTTTTCAAGTTCACTTATTTGGGTTTTAAACGACTCATCTACACGTTCAACAATCCAGAATAAAAACTCTTCATTCTTATCATTCGCAGGTTCAACGTCTATACGGGCTTCATAACGAGCGCCGTTTTTGCCGACAATAGTCGCTCTAAAGTCACGTAAAGATTTAGATTTTCGAAGCTCCTTTTCAGCAGCATTGGCTTCATTTTTCTCAGCAAACAATTTGAAAAACTGGCTATTCTCAACATCAGTTCGCTTAAAACTCAATCGACTGAGTAAGTTTTCATTTACATCGACTACGTTAAACTCTTTCGTCATTTTCCCTACTGCAACTGGCGCAGTAGTAAACATCATTTTATTTTTAGATTGTGCGCTTACTAACGCTTTTTTAGCCTGCGAGAGTTCGTTCAAAAGTTTGACGTTTCTGCCGCTATCGCCACTTGCGTCGCTTACCGCTGCGTGGATGGTCACTATACGAGTAGAGGCTTTACCCTGCGTCAGCAACTCTCCAAAACTAACCGATAACATTTCACTTGAGTTTTTTAACTTAGCTTCAAGGACTTCGTGTTCGCCTGCATAGGCATTTATTATTCTTTGCTTATCTCCATCAAAGAATAGTGAACTGAATTCACGATTAAGGAGTTGCGACTCGCTAGTTTTAAATAACGTTGGGGCCGTTTCGTTTGCAGAAACAATGTGTCCATTGCTGTCTAAATAAACCACGCCAGTGCTAAACGAATCCAAGATATCATTATGCGCTTTTCTTTCTTGTTCTAGTTTTAATGATTCAACTGCATGAATATAAAATTGATAAAGCGGTACAATCAAAAGTACAACTAAAATAAATAACAAAAGGTATATTAATGCAGCCGCATTATTGGGGTTACCTTTTGCAAAATCACTGAAAGCGAAAGCGCCTGCGGGATAAAAAAATAACAAACTTGAAATACACGCTGCGGGAATTTTTCGCGACGCCTTAAAGCGTAAATCCATCTATAAAGCCCTATACACTAAATGCACTAGATGCATGAGAGTAGACAATACGTCAATCTCAAAATAAGCCCCTAATATATCGAGATATTCGTACATCGTAAAGTTAATTGCCGAGACTAACCGCTCACATGAAAAATACATGACTATTCACTGCGGGCTGTTAGGACTCAAACAGTTCGTTTTATTCATACTAAGAAGCGGCACGGTGACATTGTAATTTACCATTCCTTGTGTTGATTGCTCTTTAATGAACGAAGCCAAGCTCAGTCGATTTCGTTTTTCAACAAGCAGTATAAATCTACCAAATAGTCATTTCTGGCATCTGCTTTGCAATATCTTAATCACCAAAGGTCTAGTTTGATTATGCGTCACCTTTTTGACGCTAATATTGATTGATATATGTGAGGATAAAGATGGAATTGGCAATTATTTTGATGATGTTACTTATTGTCGTTGCTCTAGGCGCCATAAAATTGTCTGATGGAGGAATGGCATTCCCGTTTCGACGTAAGCCACAGCTGTTTACCCAAGTGGAATATTCATTTTTAACGTTGATTGAACAGGCGGTTGGCCGCGAATTTAGAGTCATGTGCCGGGTTCGTTTAAACGACATGGTTGCCGTTCGTCAATCGACGAAAAAGAAAACGGCGTCACAGGCACTCTCACGCGCAGCAAGCCGTCAGCTCGACTTCGTGCTTGTTGAAAAAGATACCATGAGCCCTGTTTTAGCCATTGATTTAGTACACAACCAAGGCAAAGAGGGGTATAAAACTCAAAAGGATTGGTTTGTCACTGGCGCATTAGATGCTGCTGGAGTTCCTCATGTTCGTATTAAAGTGAAGTCAGGCTACAGCATTGAAGATATTCGAGAATGCCTTGAAAATAAATTAGTGCCATACCGCCGTCTACAGCAAAAGATGGCGCAGCAGCCTACGCTTAACCCAGAGCCAACTAAACGCCCAACGAGACCGATTAGATCAAGCCGCCCTGCTGCCGCTTAACCACCTATATCGGCGCGTATAGATAATTCCCCCGCTTCCCCCTGCCTTTGTTACGGCTCAAACTTACACGGAGTAACAGTAACAAAGGCATTTTTCTGTCAGTTTCCCAATATTCCTTATACAATTAACTGCATACAGGCTTTGTATTAGCTTATAAATCCGCTGTAATAACAGCTATAGTATAGCGGTCAAAGCAGTGCGACAGCACATTTAAACACGTTAACTTGTCGGTACAATTATGAAACGAATTGGTATTTTAGGTGCAATGGACGAAGAAGTTGCGCTACTTAAAGCGTCACTAGACGACGTAAAAGAAACGAAGTGGAAACATTTAACGTTTTACGAGGGCACACTCAGTGGCATTGAAGTCATACTAGTTAAGTGCGGCATAGGTAAAGTAGCGGCGGCTATCGCAACCACAGTACTTATTGAGCAGTATGCTCCTGATGCGGTGGTTAACACAGGCTCTGCGGGTGGTTTTGATAAAAACTTGAACATTGGCGATGTGGTTATAGCCAGCCACGTTATTCATCACGATGCCAACCTCACTCACTTTGGTTACAAACTTGGCCAATGCGCCGGAATGCCAGAAGACTTTCGCTGTAATGATACACTCATTGAAAAAGCCAAAAATGCGACATCGCACATTGCAGAAATACAATCTACCAGCGGCTTAATTTGCACTGGCGACGCCTTTATTGGTAGCGACGAAGCCGTAGCGAAATTAAGAGAAGACTTTCCTGAAATGAAAGCCGTTGAGATGGAAGGTGCGGCAATCGGCCAGGTTTGTTACATGCTGAACACGCCATTTCTTGTTATCCGCTCGTTATCAGATATTGCCGGAAAGACTTCGTCAGTTAGCTTCAAAGAGTATTTAGAGACCGCAGCAAAGCATTCTGCGCAGCTGGTAATGGCAATGATAAAAGACTTTGCATAACTGATAATAGAAGCGTGAACGAAGATTTATCACACCAATGAATGCACTAATTAGTGGCATTGATTTTCAACCACTACTGATACTTTGGTTGGCCATTGCAATCGACGCCTCATGGCGATGGCCGCAGCGTACCCACCCGCTTACACTTATGCGCTACGTGGTAAATCAGATGGGGCGTAAAGTGTTGCCTTCCCCATCGTACGCTCCTAGCCAGCACTACATTTCAGGTACACTGGCATCTATTGTTTTACTTAGCCCTTTAGTCACCTGCCTCGCCATTTTGGTTTCGATGGCTGAGTACCCTGTTTTTTTTGATGCCGTCATCATGGTGGTGCTACTTGATTACGGCTACCAGCGCCAGCAGTACAAAAAAGTATTAGTTACTGTGGGCAGAAATAAAAAGTCGCTAGCCCGTGAATTGGTGTCTAGCATCACAGCGCGTCAATGCGATACGCTAACTGATATAGGTATTGCGAAAGCAGCAATAGAGTCGCTATGGCTGAAATTTCTTTATCTTTTCTGTGGCGTTATTTTTTACTATGTCGTCTTTGGGCCCATTGGTGCCTTAGTGTATCGACTGCTGCTTTTAACCTCATGGCAGTGGCACTATCGAAACCCCAAAATGGCGTTATTTGCTAAACCTATAAGAAAAGTCGTTAGCGTATTAGTGCTTCCACCCGCTTTGCTAGGCGCGCTCATCACGTTGATAAGCAGTAGGCCCATTCGCGGTTTAAAAGCCGTTAAACGCTGTTCTGTTAAAGATAAAACCTCGCTGCTATTGGCAATCCTTGGAGGTATACACAATATCAAACTGGGCGGGCCTGCTATTTATGCCAACAAAAAAGTTCGCTATCCGCGGGTGGGTGGCGAACAGGATGTTAAATTCTCAAGTATGGTTTATGTAAAAAGAACGATCACCAGCGCGATGATTGGTGTAACTGCCATTGCCACATTGCTACTCATTGTATTAGGCCAATAAATTTAATGACCACACTAAATTACTGTATTCGAAGCGCTCCTCTTTCTTTTCGCCTTCTTTCTCATCTTTTTACTCGCCTTGCTTCCCACTTCTTTTCTCGCTTTGCTTGCCGCCCTTCTGCTTTTTGTAGTTTGTCTCTGGCTAAAGGTTTAATAGGTAGTGCTATCTTTAGTTTCTTACTTGTAGCAAACGTAACTGTTGCCGCCAGCTTATTGCCACAAGAGCAAAATAAAGGCTCATCTAATAGCTTCAACACTGAATATTATCAAACAGAAAGTCCTGCACTACGCGAGGGGCAACAGGCACCTCAAAGAGATAGCCTGCGAATAGTTAGCCTGGCTCCACACCTCACCGAATGGGCGTACAGTTTGGGTTTAGGCCCTAACCTTGTGGCAGTAAGTGATTACAGCGATTACCCCGATGCAGCGAAAGCGCTGCCTCGGGTTGCTGACTACCAAGGCGTAGATATGGCCGCTATTCTCGCTTTTAAGCCCGATTTGGTATTGGCGTGGAAAGGAGGAAATAAGCCACAAGATATACAAAAGTTGTCATCTTTGGGGCTTAACGTGTTTGATAGCGCAATTACGCAAATAGACGATATCCCATCAGAACTCATTCGTTTAGGCACGCTAACGCATACTAATTTGAAGGCGAAATCCCTGGCGGAAGCATTTAGTAAGAAGATAGCGGCGTTAAAAAGTGCTTATTCAAGGGAGACGCCCAAAAACGTGTTCTATTACTCATGGTCTACACCTTTGATGACAGTAGGTCCTAAAGCATGGCCAAACAAACTACTGAACGTATGCGGCGCGCAGACTGCATTTTATGACAGCCCCATCGATTACCCTCAAGTATCCGTTTCAGAAGTACTAATGCGTGAGGTTGATGTGATAATTGCCGCAAGTAACGAAAGTAAAGCGTCATTGTCATCATTCTGGGAACCTCATTCAGACTTTTTAGATGCAGAAATAGTTACTGTGAACCCCGACATTACCAGCCGATTCTCATTGCGTCTTGCAGATGAACTAAACCGGCTTTGCCACGGTATTAACTAATCGAACCGATGCTGTAAATATCTGCAAAGGTCAACAAGCTCTAAAATTTTGTAGTATATTGTTCATTGAACTATCGCAACGGGAAAGGTCATCATGCGATTTGTAGTGACAGGTTTCTTAATTGCTGTGGGCGTTGCATTGTTTTTATCATTGCAATTTACCGCTAAAGCCACCACGTATCGAAATATTGAAGCGTCACCTTTTCTGCTTGAAAGAGTGGCCAGTAACGATTGGCTACTAATCGATGTTCGCTCTCCTGAAGAATACGCCAACGGACACATTCCTGGCGCCATCAACATGCCCCATAAAAGCATCGATGACTACATAAGCGAATTGCAGGAATATAAAGACAAGCCCATCATCCTCTACTGCCGCTCAGGTAGACGAGCCAAACTCGCAATGAAAGTACTGCAAGAGCAAGACTTTACCGACGTTATGCATTTGGAAGGCGATATATTGGGCTGGAATGAAGCTGGCTACGCAATGGAAAAAATGTAGCTGCTCGGCAGTTCGTGCGAAGCTGCACAACTGTGTGGTACACTTTTTTGCATTACACGTTTTCATATATGTAACCTTAAGAAAACCTAATGCAAATAGATATTGCTACTCCCGCCATGTTGTTTCCCGCTATTTCGTTACTGCTACTTGCATATACGAATAGATTTCTCACCCTTGCGACTATCATTAGGAACTTTGCGAAAGAAGAACGCAACGACAATACCGTTGCGCAAATCACAAACCTGCGTCAACGCATTTCACTGATAAAGCGTATGCAAATAGCTGGCGTAGGCAGCTTCTTTTTATGCGTGGTGTCTATGCTTGCCATTTACCTGACGTACCAAAAAGTCGGTAATTGGATATTTGCAGCAAGCTTAGTGTCATTACTTTATTCACTTTGGATGTCTGTACGAGAAATCTTGATTTCTGTTGAAGCCCTCGACGTTCATTTAGACGGTATGAAGGGTGACTGATGCACAATACCGCCCCCAAAGACGCCGCACGCGAAGAAACAACTCGCCATGACATACACTATGTTCAGCTAGCCCCGCAGTATTTTGAGGGCGTAATTGCACTTGGAAATCACGTTCATGGCGATAACTACTTAACTCCCGAGCTCATGTCTGATTATTACACGCGTAGCTTTCACAATACCGTCAATGCTAGCTGGCTAGCTCTGCACAATGACGTAGTCGTGGGATTCAGGCTTACGTTTGCGCACACGCAATGGACGCCAGATAAATGGTGTTCGCCAAACCTTTGGACAGTCGACAAAGATAAAGTCTGTTATTTTAAATGCAATACTGTTGTTCCTGACAAACAAGGCTTGGGGATTGGGAGTAAACTGTTGGCCAAGTCGATTGAAAGCGCTTTGTCACAGGGCGCCCTTGCTGGGCTAGCTCATATATGGCTAGCCAGTCCGGGAAATAGTGCGTTTAAATATTTCTCGAAAAATGGCGGTGTACTTATCAAAAAACATCCTAATAAATGGCAATACGCTTCAATCTACGAAGGTTACGATTGTCCAGTTTGCGACGAGCATTGTTACTGCGAAGGTGCCGAAATGATGCTTTCGTTTATCTAAAGAATAACCCTATCAGTAAAAAAGCCTGCTTAACTTTCGTTAGCAGGCTTCTACAAATACTTACAACTTCGCTTGTAACGCGCTCACACGTTTCCCGTGCAGTCCTTCGAATTAAGAAAGAGTGATACGAGCAAATTTACGTTTACCCACTTGGTAAACATTTTCGCCTTTTTCAACAAGTACAAGGCGAGTATCTTCCACTTTATCGCCATTAATTTTAACCGCGCCCTGCTTAATCATTCTCATTGCATCTGAGGTTGAACCCACAAGTTTCGCTTCTTTAAGCAAGTTGCCAATGGCAATGCCATCAGTCGGCAGTGCAATTTCTACCTCAGGCATATCATCGGGTATGGCGTTCTTTTGAAAACGCTGAATAAAGTCTTGATGAGCGCCTTCGGCAGCCGCTTCGTCATGAAAGCGAGCAATGATCTCTTTCGCTAAAAGAATTTTAATGTCGCGAGGGTTTTCACCATCAGCAACACGAGTTTTAAGGCTGGCAATCTCTTCTAACGGTCTGAAGCTGAGTAAGTCGTAGTAGCGCCACATAAGATCATCAGAGATTGACATCACTTTACCGAACATATCGTTAGGTGCATCGGTAATACCGATATAGTTATTTAGCGACTTCGACATCTTTTGAACGCCATCTAAGCCTTCGAGCAGCGGCACCATTACAATAGACTGCTGGCTTAAGCCCTGCTCTTTTTGAAGCTCACGCCCCATCAGTAAATTAAAGCGCTGATCAGTTCCTCCAAGCTCCACATCAGATTTCAGGGCAACAGAATCCCAGCCCTGTACCAGAGGGTAAAGAAACTCGTGAATTGCGATAGGCTGACCGTTGCTATAACGCTTTTTAAAGTCGTCACGCTCTAGCATACGAGCGACTGTTTGGCTGGCCGCTAACTTTATCATGCCAGCCGCGCCAAGGTTATCCATCCACTCAGAGTTAAAACGTATTTCCGTTTTTTCTTTATCTAAAATTTTAAAAACCTGCTCTTGATAGGTTTTTGCATTCTCCAAAACTTGCTCTTTGCTTAGTGGCTTACGCGTGACGTTTTTACCTGTTGGGTCGCCAATAAGACCGGTAAAGTCACCAATAAGAAAAACAACCTTATGACCTTGCTGCTGAAAAGTACGAAGCTTATTGATCAAAACAGTGTGACCAAGGTGAAGATCAGGCGCAGTTGGATCAAAACCAGCTTTGATTGTTAGGGTTTTGCCAGATTTAAGTTTCTCTATTAAATCGTCTTCAGGGAGAATTTCATCAACACCCCGTTTAATTTCAGCAAGAGCTGTTTGCCAGTCATTCATTTGTTATTCACACTCTTTGATAACACTAATTCATTTTGTGCGGCATTTTACGCATACAACGGAACCATTTAAAGGTTTACTCGTCGAAATTGGATTATAAGCGGTTGCCGTTTTATCAAGTAGGATTCCAACGTTGTATTTATACTCTTTTTATCCTGCTTTTAAGAAGCTTTTGAATAAACAGCGTGGCCTACTACACGGCGCTGAACACACATAAAAATAGCGGCCTTTACTTTATAAACAGTAAGAAAAGCTGTTTTTTTAAGCAACCTATGTGACATAGTATTTGATGGATAGTACTATGTAAGCAGTATTTCTCTAAAAATGCAGTAGAAAGAGAAAAGAAATGAGAAAAGAAATGGCGAAAAAAATAGACACTTCTAAAGCTGTCAATTTGATTAAAAAGTTACCAAAGCAGCACAGAACAAGCCTCGCAATAGCCAGTATGTTCTTAGGTGCGCTTATCCTTTTACCATCAGAGCCCGTAGAAGCGAGTCGCCATCAGGAGGCATTATCGCTTGATGCAGGCATACGCTACCCTGTTGCACTTCAACTTACCTCGTCTTCCGACGTTTTCATTGGTGAAGAAGAATCGCCCTGGCAGACTTACAAGGTAAGAAGTGGTGACACGTTAGCAAAAATTTTTAAACGCGCGGGTTTTACGGCGCGAGACGTTTACAACGTTACCAATGCGGGAGAGTTAGCGAAAACCTTAGTGACTTTACTCCCCGGCGACGAACTGTCATTTAAAGCTGATCGCGAAGGTCGTTTTAGCGAACTAAAATATGCCTTATCAGCAACTGAAACGCTGCTGGTTCATCGCGATACATCGCACGTTGCTAATGAGCACACTGGCGGTAATTCAGACGAATTAGTTGCAGAAATTGAAAAACGCACCGTAGATATTCGCTATAACTTTGCTCAAGGCGAAATTACGTCAAGCTTTTGGAACGCAGCTCGCGATGCGGGGATGAGTAACAACCAAATTATGAACCTTGCGGGGATCTTTGGTTGGGACATCGATTTTGCGTTAGAAATACGCGCCGGAGATACTTTCAACGTAGTATTTGAAGAGCAGTACATCGACGGTGAATTTGTTGGCTATGGCGATATCGTTGCCGCTGAATTTACGAACCAAGGCGAGCAATTTAGCGCTATTTTGCACGAAGATGGCCGATACTATACGCCTGAAGGCCGCAGCATGCGCAAGAGCTTTTTGCGTGCGCCTATTAACTTTCGATATGTTAGCTCTAACTTTTCTAAAGCCCGTTTTCATCCGGTACAAAAACGATGGAAGGCTCACAGAGGCACCGACTATGTGGCGAAAGTGGGGACGCCAGTTATGGCAGCAGGCGATGGCAAAGTAGTCAAATCGGCTTACGATAAGTACAACGGTCACCACGTGTTTATTAAGCACGGTGAAAAGTACACCACAAAATACCTACACTTTAGAAAGCGTGCGGTAAAAGTTGGCGATACTGTCAAACAGGGACAAACAGTGGGTTATTTAGGAAGCACAGGCCTTGCTTCAGGCCCTCACGTTCATTATGAGTTTTTAGTGGATGGCGTGCACCGAAATCCACGAACGGTTCAGTTACCTAAAGCACTTCCCATTGCAAAAGAAGAGAAAGCACGATTTATGGAAATTGCGTCGGTAAGACAACAGCAACTGGATAATAACAAGCGCATCATGCTTGCAATGCGATAAATCTATAAATGGCTAAATACATTGGATTGATGTCAGGGACGAGTATGGACGGCGTAGACGCCGTCCTTTGTGATATTTCCAATGATGCTTTTGGTTTCAAATGCCAAACGCTTGCCGCTTACTCTCTTTCCTATCCCGATGAATTACTTAGCGCCTTAAATGCGTTATGCACAGAGGGCAGCAATGAACTCAATACCTTAGCGGTAGCCGACAGGTTAGTCGCCGAGGTATTTGCCAACGCTGTGCAGGCCTTGCTGGCACAAGAAAACCTAGCGGCTAGCGATATCACAGCAATCGGCTCCCACGGACAAACCATAAGGCACCACCCAGACCGTAACGTGCTTTCATTGAGCTTTAGCAAAGGCAACTTGCGTACGTTTACCTGTCAAATTGGCGATGCCAATACCCTTGCCGTACTCACCGGAATCGATGTGGTGGCCGATTTTAGGAAAAAAGATATTGCCCTTGGAGGTCAAGGTGCTCCTCTTGTGCCGGCCTACCATAATGCGGTATTCGCCCATCCTTCAAAATACCGGATACTGGTTAATATTGGCGGCATTGCCAATATTACTGTTGTTCCACCCGCTTATCAGCAACTTCCACCTTTAGGCTTTGATACAGGGCCAGGCAATACACTGATGGACAATTGGATACGACTGCACTTGAACGAGGCCTATGACAGTAACGGTAGCTGGGCAGCCCAAGGGTGCGTAAATCAGTCGCTGTTAGATCACATGCTAAGCGATAGATATTTTTCCTCGCCTTTTCCTAAGAGCACGGGAAGAGAGTATTTTAATATTGACTGGCTAAGTAATTATTTATCATCCTTTTTCTCCGAGAGAACGGGGCATATTGACGAGAGCAGTAAAGACAATGCTTTTCGCCCCGTCGATATTCAAGCCACTTTGCTGCAACTCACGGCTAACACTATTTCCAAAGAGATACATCAAGTAGTGAACACTCGGCACACAAACCATAAAGGGAGCTCTGTTGAACAGAGCGATATTGAAGTGATTGTTTGTGGCGGCGGCACTTTTAATAGCGTATTAATGAATCAGTTAGCTTCCGACTTAGCTTGCAAGGCACCTACTGAATCTTCTTCTCACTTGGCTGCTAACTTGGCTGCTAGTTCACTCCCTAACTTTTCTAGCCAGCCATCGAGCTATACCGTACTCACTTCTGACCATGTGGGTATTCACCCTCAGCACGTTGAAGGTGCCGCATTTGCGTGGCTAGCGTTTGCTTACCTTCATGATATTACAGGTAATGTGCCGCAGGTTACCGGAGCAAGCAGAGCTGCTGTTCTTGGAGCGCTTTACAAAAAGAACTAGCGTGCTGATTTTGCATCAATACGAACATTTCACCGGTTTCCTCAGTTACAAAGCGAGCCTTTAAAGACTCAAAACATCTTTAATATATAATTTCGCACTAATATCGCCTATTGAATCAATCCAAGTTACATCCACTTATGTATTCACTACGACTAAAGTAGAAACCATAAAGGACACTTAATGACAGATTCAGCATTATTCCAACCCATAGAGTGGGCAGGAAAAACATTACAGAACAGAATGGTGCTTGCACCAATGACCCGCGGACGCGCTGGCAACGAAAGCATTCCGAATAAAATCATGGGCGATCAATACGTACAGCGTGCAGATGCAGGACTTATCATTTCTGAAGCCACGTCAATTTCTCCAGAAGGTGTGGGCTGGGTTAATGCTCCCGGTATTTATAACGATGAAATGGTAGAAGGCTGGCGTTCAATAACAGATCGCGTGCACCAAGCAGGCGGAAAAATTGTGTTACAGCTATGGCACACAGGTCGCGCTTCGCACAGCGACTTTCACGATGGCGAGCTACCTGTTTCAGCATCGGCTATCAAAATTGAAGGCGACGAAATTCATACCCCTAAGGGTAAAAAGCCTTACGAAGTGCCCCGCGCCATGACCACTGATGACATCAAGCGTACCGTAGAAGATTTCAAAAAAGCGGCGATAAATGCAAAAGCCGCTGGTTTTGATGGTATCGAAGTTCATGCAGCCAATGGTTACCTGCTTAATCAATTTTTAGATAGCCGCAGTAATCAGCGTGACGACAATTATGGCGGTAGCTTGGAAAATCGCTATCGATTTCTTTCTGAAGTTATGGAAGCAGTGCTAAGCATTTGGCCTGCAGAAGATGTTGGCGTGCGTTTATCGCCTAATGGTGTGTTCAACGACATGGGCGCCGACGACTACAGAGAAACCTTTACGTACGTAGCACAGCAACTTAACAAGCTGAAAGTTGGTTATTTGCATGTAATGGACGGACTGGCTTTTGGTTTCCATGAACGTGGCGAGCCAATGACTCTTGCAGAATTTAGAGCGCTGTTTGACGGTATAATTATTGGTAACTGCGGATACACGAAAGAAGAAGCAGAAAAGCGCATTAGCGATGGCGACGGTGACATGATTGCTTTTGGCAGACCTTGGATAACCAATCCAGACCTTGTGACGCGTTTTAAGCACAACTACCCGCTAACCCCGTTTGATGATCCATCTACATGGTATGGCGGCGATGAAGAAGGCTACACCGATTACGAAACCTATCGCGAATCTAGCGGTAAAGACGCTATGTCGTCGTTAACGTAATAGGGTTTGCTTAACCACAGCCTAAGTACGAATTACGAAGCAATAAGCGCAGAATTAAGTAAGCGTTACTAATAAACACAAAACGCCTATTCGTTTAACAACGATTAGGCGTTTTTTATTAGCGTGTAATTTGGTGTAGCTCTGGGGCATGCAACTTTAGCTTAGCGCCTTTTGTTTACTCGCCAACACGGCCAATTTTTCTAAGCATGACATCCATGCATGCTCATGTTGCTGGCATTCTTCTTTATTCACAAAGCCGCTTTGCTCCAATACCATGTTAACGTGACCTTCATCATCTTCTGTAAAGTGAATATTCACTGAAGTCATGACAGAATCTTCTAAGTCATCTTCCCAAGCCCAAGAGAATACTAATTGCTCGTTAGCTAACAGGGTAACGTACTCCCCGGTTAGCGACATTTCGACTCCGGAAGGCTCCATCATTTTAATGCGGTATCTGCCGCCCTCTTTAAAGTCGTTCATTACCTGAGTAACCGAGCAGCTTCCAGGAGCAAACCACTGTGAGAGGTACTCAACTTCATGAAACGACGCATAGATAAAAGGTAGCGGCGCGTTGAAAGTGACGTCTATGGTGAATTGGTACATGAAATGGCCTTTGTCATTTATTTTTAATCCCCTAAACATCTGGCGTAAGCGTTAAGGGTTTTGCTTTTCTCTTACTGGGGTTATCGACCAGCATCTTTAAATGCTTAAATCTTTAACCCTCACTTTCGCCTACCCATTTCCATTCGTGGTAAAGCCTCAATGAGTGAGCGCCGCCACTTCTGTGATTCCACGATAACTTGCTAGTAGCACTATCGTGGCGACGTCAGTCCAGCTCTGCATATGTCATATTACGACATACATATTACAAGTTGCATAAGGTCAAACTCACTCACCCATAAGCGACTTCATACTAGGCTTACTGCCAAAATGCTGTGCGCAGACTCTTTCGCTTACCGCTAAATACAGCGCATCAATTGCCTCATTGTCCATAAATTGATGACTAAACCCTGGCGTGCTGGCATCAATGAAATGACGAGAAGCCAGTATGAAATGCGCGATGATCTGCTTTACGTTATCAAGGCCCATCGCAATGCGCATAGTAGTAAGCTCAATTCCGGCTTTTGATTGCTCGTCTTTGCTTAACTCAGAATGCGAGGTTAACGCAGGGCAAAGCACAATAGTGTTGTTCTGACCAATACTCACCTGATGACTAAAAGCAGGCTCTAAGGCATCGAAAAAGCGAGTAAATACGTCTCTCGCTAAACCAGCGGGCGCCATATCGATAGTAAATAGCGTGCACGGCCAGCCATGAGCATGCTGTTTTTCCCTAAGCCCTGCATTGTCGTGCTCTGCCAGTCCATGACAATTCACTCTAATGAGAGGATGAGAGTTTAAAAATGTCGTAAACACTTGTGTATTGATAACCTTTGTCATCATTCGCTGTTCTAACGTTTTCATGCCATTTAATACATCAAACGCTTTTTCAGAGTCTAGGAAAGCGCCCTTGATGTAATACACGTCCCAGAACATGGTTTGCGACCAATCTACACCATCTACACTGCTTCCCTTAGGCTGAAACATGCGGTGGCCTTCCCCTATCACCACACCCGCAGTTGTTGCACCACTGCCACACAAGTCCTTGGTATAGCTGTGGACAACATAGTCTGGTCGTGCGGCTTTATTTTTATGCTGCAGCGGCTGATGCAGTACTGGCGTGGCAAGCGTAGAATCAAGCATGACCAGCGCACCTTCAGCATGAGCAAGCTCACTGATACCAGGCACATCAAGAACATAGCCATGGGGGTTACACGGAGACTCCATATAAACATGCAATGAAGCGCCATTATTTAAACGCTCAGCGTGCTGGTGCTTGGTGTGTGCCATAAAATCTGCAAAGCTCGCTTTGTCATATCCGTCGAACCAAGCAATTTGAATATCCATCCTATTTTCTCTGGCGAAGAAATCGTGAAGAAGCTGATAAACGCCCCCATACACATTTCTAGACACAATTAACACGTCGCCATGACTTAATACATTCGACAACATGGCATCGATTGCTGCCATCCCTGAATTGAAATTCCAAGCAAGATATTGTGATGCATAAGGTCCAGCCTCCATGTCCACAATGGCATTCGCCAGGGAAATATTGGTTGGGTTGAGTAAGCGAGAATATATTTGGTGAGTAAACTCTTTGCCTTGAAATGCATCGTCTACCCACTCGGTGCAGGCATACACGTACGTTGCCGTTCTCACTACCACTGGCGTGGCTGAAAATAGTGCAGTAACGTTATCAAACATCGGGTAGTGACCTTGAGAACCATTGCCACTAGACAAACTTTGATAAGTGGCGCGAAACGGGTTTTGTAATGTATCTAGTACCTTAGCAATTTGAAAAGATAAAAACTTCTTAGCATTAAAATAGGCGACCCTGTCTTCTTTATCCAGAGTTTGTAGTGTGTTGGTAGTAATATTCCACAACTCCATTACACTAGATTGGGCGCCGTAAAGGTGATGAGCAGTTTGGGCTAGGGCCTTGCCGTAATCGCTAGACGCGTCGATGCCAAAATGGCTTAGCTGTTCGCTAACTAAATCCTCTGTGGTATTGGCCTCAGTGGTATTGCGTTTAGGTGAAAGTACTTTAGCGTGTTCAACCGAGATAGAATGATTGTGAGTATTATCCGACTGCATGATAGTTCCATTAAAATAGTGAAATTGGATTAGGGCTGTTGGCTAAGCTAAAAAGCAGGCCATTAACTAAAACTTAAAACGATATTTACAATTTGAGAACAAAAAGACGTGCGATAGATGAACATGCACTAGGAAAGAAAAGTTTACTTAAGAGTAAAATCTGAATGAATGAAAGCGCTCAAAAACCATTAAAGGTCGTCATTTTAAGCAACGAGGCAGAGCAAATTGCCGAGTCGATCCGCGATAAAACGGCGCTACCTTCACCACTTTTTCAGAATATTGATATTTGTATCGCTACCGATAACCCAGACAATATCAATTGCGATAATATCGAAGTGCTGCTTGCAGATCCCAATCTAGCGGCAAGTGTTATTCCGCGCTGCCAGCATTTGAAATGGTGCCAATCTACTTGGGCTGGTAATGCTCCGCTTCTCAACCTTAAGAAAACTGACTATGAATTAACGGGGCTAAAAGGCGTATTTGGAGAATTAATGCGTGAGTATGTGTTTGCCTACTTACTGCATTTTGCGCGAAACATACCCGCATTTGCCGCGAATCAAAACGCTGAGCCACCGGTGTGGCATGCCGAGACGCGCTTTCCACTTAACGGGTTAACACTGGGTATTATTGGTTTAGGTAATATTGGTCGTGCACTTATACCTGTAGCGCATAGTTTTGGAATGAAAGTGATTGGCGTGTCGAGAAGCGCTCAGCCAGTCGACGGTGCAGACGCCATGTATATGCCTTCGCAAATTACCCAATTTGCCGAGAATGTCGATCACGTTGTTAATCTAATGCCGGACACCTCGCACACCCAGCAGCTTCTCTCTAAACGCTTCTTTGACCATTTAAAGCCCCATTCTATTTTAATCAATGCAGGGCGAGGAAGCGCTATAGACGATGACGCATTAATTCATGCGTTAGACGAAAACCGGCTGGCTCACGCTGTTTTAGATGTTTTTGACCATGAACCATTGCCAGCTACTCACCCATTTTGGCATCACCCAAAAATAACGGTAACTGCGCACACCGCGGCAGAGTCTCAAGCTGAAGATGTCGCACAGGTTTTTTTAGACAATGCCGAGCGCTACATCAACCATCAACCACTACGCTATAAACTCGATTTTATGAAGGGCTATTAGCAGTGCTAGCGGCTTTATAGTGAAGCCAAGTCTGAGATAACACGCCGCGATTGCGAACATTTTAAGTCTCGCTGAGTGGGTAACTATCTATGCGAACTGTTATGCCATACGGAGATGTTGTGGAGCCATATAGTTTCACAATTGCGTCCTTCCATAGCTATGGTCAAACCATAGTGTAGACACAAAGCTGCCTCTATGAAAAGGGAGAAAATGAGGAACAAAAAAAGAGGGCTAATTAGGCAGATATAAAATGAAAGAAACTATATCTGCCCGTTACTGGGTTTAAAGTGGGCGACCTTAAACGCTGAAGCTAGCACCGCAACCGCAAGTGGTGGTTGCATTGGGGTTTTGAACTAAAAATCGAGAGCCTTCCAAGCCATCAACATAATCGACAACACCGCCTACTAAATACTGTAAGCTCATTGGGTCAACAACCAATGTTACGCTGTCTTTCTCAATGGTCATATCGCCTTCATTGACTTTCTCATCGAAAGTGAAACCATACTGAAACCCTGAGCACCCGCCACCGGTAACGTAAACACGCAACTTAAGCTCTGTATTCTCTTCTTCGGTAATCAGCGTCTTTACTTTATGTGCCGCCGCATCAGAAAACTCTATTGGCAACGCCGTTTCGACTGACATATTTACCCCTAACGTTAATTACTTTTCATACATTTTACTACGCCTTAGTATCTAATACATCAGTATTTACGGCAAATAACGTGAGTTTAATCATGCTTTTTCGTCGTTCACCTCAAGTGCAATTGGCATTGTGATAGTAAACGTGGTTTCTCCTTCTCGTGAAGCCACACTTATTTTTCCCTTAAGCATTCCCGTTACCCATTGATATACTAAGTGTAAGCCTAGACCTGTATTACCCGACGCCCTCGCGGACGTGACAAATGGATCGAAAATCTTGGGTGCAATATCCTCAGATATACCAGAGCCATTATCAGTGTAAGTCACAACAGCACTATCTCCATCGATTCGAAATGATATGACAACCTTATTATTTGATTGCTTTTGAAAACCATGTTCTATGCTATTAACAACAAAATTTTGTAGTACTTGCGACAGAACGCCCGGATAGCTCTGCAAGGTAATATCATCATCTGAATCCAGCAATATCTCCACTTTCTTTTCTTTTAATAGCGGCTTTACAGAGATGCAAAGGTCGGTGACTAATTTTTCAAGTGAAAATTGCACAATATCTTCACTTCCTCGGTCAACGGACACCCGTTTGAACCGTTTAATTAAATCTGCACTGCGATTTAAATTTGAGAGCGCTAATTCGCAGGCTTCTTTGTTGTGTTTAATGTGTCTATGCAGCTTTTCTAAAGTCAGCTCGTTAGGAATCAATTGTTCGAGTTCATCTGCACGCCGCTGAACGCTGCTGACCATCATTAGTGCTCCACCTATAGGCGTATTCAGTTCATGAGCCATCCCCGACACCAGCATTCCAAGTGAAGCCATTTTTTCTGACTCAAGTAATTCGTCTTGCAGTATTCTCTGTTCTTCAAGGGCTTTTAAAAGAGACTGCTTTTCCTCTTCCAATCTACTGGCCAACACACTTAACTGCATCTCCCTTAACTTGTCCCTAAGTAAAAAGGCCAAGGATACTATGGCTGAAAACACGGATAACAACACAGCAAGAGCCAACGCGTTGTAAAACTTCTGCTGATAAAAATCTCGGTGTGTGCGGACAAAAAAGATTAGCGACTCATCAGCAAAGCTATCTTTAACATCGTGGGATATTCTTCGCGCACTATACATGTCACCCTCGCTTCCTTTAACAAGTGAAACAGAGCGTTCATTGTTGAGCTTACGCCACAGTAAAGGTACGGTATTCATTGCTAAGTGTCCGCTTTCTAATTCTGCCCCCCATTCCACTGTCGAATTGGTGTGAAGCAGCCAACTACCGTTGTCTTTGGCAACTAATAGCTCATGCGAGTTTGAGCTAAGTGCTTTTAGTTCTTCTAGCATATCGTTGAGCTGAAAATTAACGACAAATAACCCCTTCCCATTAGGATGTTCATTAAAGTTGATAATACTTCTTACGGTAGGAACGAAAGGTCTCTCTATCTGCCCGCGTTCAACATTCAAATCAATATCGGATAACGATACTTTACCCGGACTCGAGCTAAACGCACTTTTAACGAAGTATCGAGCGCTTTTGTTTTGGAGCTGCTCATCAGAAACTCGCTGTGCAGTACCGTTTTTGAAATTTATCCGTAAGGTTTCGTCACCTGAATTATCAATCCACCTAATTTGGGAGATTGATGGAAGAGTAAGGCCTATCTCGGCAAGTGCACCTGCTGCATTTGTGATGTCGGCACTTTTAAGAGCGTATTCGAAGTGAGCGTTAAGTAGCCTGGTGCTATTTTCTATATCTCCCACTCGCGCGTTGAAAATCTGATTAGCCTGGCTTAGTAGCACATTGTGCGCTGCGTTTATCTCAACATACTCACTATCTTGTACATAATGAAAAACAGCAACACCGATAGACATTGATGCAATCAAAGTAAGCGCAATCGAAACCATTGCGCTAGGCTGTTTTACAATGAGTAAGAGCGTTTTAATCTGCACGTTTATGCGCTCTTTTTACACAATGCTTCAAAATCTTCAATCGGCATTGGTTTGGCAAATAAATAGCCTTGCGCAAACTCATAACCACACTCAATAAGCTTCTCCTTTTCTTCTTCCGTTTCTACACCTTCTGCAATGATGTTAAAATTAAAACGATTAGCTAGACGAAATACCATTTCACAAACCGCAAGGCCTGCTTCAGAACACTTATCATTTGATAATTTTGAAACGAAGCTTTTATCTACTTTAAGTGTAGAGACTGCCAAATCAGCAATGTGTGCTAAAGAAGAGTAGCCCGTGCCAAAATCATCCACGCTTACTTTTACTCCCATTGATAAGAGTTTTTGAAGTACTGGATTAACCTCTTCATAGTCTTCCATGGCCTGGCTTTCAGTAATTTCAACTTCTAGTAAAGATGGCTCGATGCCAGAAGCGCTCAAAAGGCCAACCAGCTTTTCAATAAAGTCAGTGGTGGTTATATCACTACAGGTTACGTTGAATGAAATAGGCATATTGATACCAATACTACAAAGCCGCTTTATAGTATTAATGGTTTTCTCCATAACCATTGAGTCTATTTTGTTCATTATCCCCGATGCTTCAGCAATAGGAATAAACAACGATGGAGGGACAACCGAGCCATCTGGCTTAGTCCATCTCAATAACGCTTCGGCGCCTACCAGCTCTCCTGAGCACATATTCACTTTTGGCTGTAGTGCAATGTTGAAAGCGTCTTCCATTCTTAGTGCACTATATAAGTCCTGCAATATCTCGTGTCGCACCGCTATATCGCTTGTAAAGCTTGGGCTGTATTTCACCACCGCCTTGCCGCGCTCTAGGCCATCAATAAGCGCCATCTCAACGAGAGTAATCATGTCCGATGCCGAATAACCGATTATGCTTTTTAATTCCGCAACGCACACTGTGGCCACCACAGTGTGATTAATGCCATCTACATTAATCGATTGTTCTGTCAGTGACTTTAATTCGTCCTCTGAAGGGGTGTTAATTCTAGAAAACAGAATGGCCAGCTGATTATGAGAAATTCTGCATATTTCTTTCGCGTGTTTGTAATGAGCTCTTATATTTTCATAACGTGCTCTAACCATAAGTTCTGTGTGGCTAGAACCTAACATTACTGTCGCTTCTGAAAAATTAGCGATATTGATAATAACCATATCTAGATTAGCTAGCATAAAATCATTAGATTGGGTTATCTCTCGAACCAACCAATTTCTATTTGGTATGTTTAATTCGCTGTCGTAATAGGCCAACTTTGACAGTTTGTTGAGAAGTGCGAGATTAGCAAATCCCGTTTTCACGTTTTCGCAAAACACCCTCAAAAGGGCAACGTGCTGTTCATTCAGGGAGTTCGGAGACTCCACAAGCATAAGATAGCTTCGCCTATCGATATCCTTTGTAGAAAAGTACAGAACCGATAACTCTTTACCAAATATATGTCGCTTTTCATCCCTGGCTGTATTTAATAACTTGGTCATTTTTTCAATTGAAATAGGATGACTATCACAAGATAACAAATCCTGAAGGACTTTCATTCTAGAGAGAGAGAACGACCCTGTTGCGGCAACCACTTCATTAGTTTCTAAAGGCTGGAGCTCTGATGAAACCAAACAGGCAATACCGCCGCTGTGTGGCACACCGACAATTTTTCCCACTTCTTGTAATACTGTTTTTGAAAACCCTTCAACGTCAAGTTTTGAGGTAATTACACGAGAAGCATCAACAATCATTTGTAAGCCACGTTTGGCTCTATTTAGCTCACTAAGCGAATGCCATGTTCGTATGTTGCTTATTACAACCGAGCGCAGTTTTTCTTCAGTGAGGTCGGTTTTCGTCCAGTAGTCGTCTATATCATACTGTTTCATTAGGGATTGACGAGGCGCATTAACACCTGGCTGGCCTGTCACCAACACTATTCTGACATTATCGTCGCCAATGACGTTTCGAATGGTATCGACAACCCGCAGCCCTGCATCGTCACTTTCCATCACTACGTCTAGCAAAATAACGCTTATATCGCTAACAGACGAAAGTACTGCTGCGGCCTCTACTGCAGAGTTTGCTGTAAGTACCTCAATGCCTTTCCCGTCAACTTCTAATCCATCTAAACTAAGTTCGATAGATTTCTGATAGTTAACATCATCTTCTACGCTCAGAATCGTCCAAACGTCGTCGGAAACTGAATAATGACTATCCTTAGTTTTTTCATTAAAATTTATTATGCTTTTAAGTGACATCTAACTTGTATTCCTGTTACGAAACTTTCTATCTAAAAAGTAGCGTATATATGTGAAAAATCCCATATATCTTAGTTTGCTTTTGAAAATTTCACAGAGGTGAAGCGCTGCACGACCTTACACCGCCTTCAGTTTTTCCCCTACCATTGCATATCGAAAACTTTCATTCCCAGGAATATCGTCTGCAACAACATTGTTTTTTCCAGACTTTTTGGCTTTATACATCGCCTTATCGGCTTTTTTCATGGTCTCAATAAAATCTAAAGATGCATGCTCTTTCGAACTCGCCACGCCAATACTCACCGTGACTTTGCCGTAAGTAGAATGGCGATTAGTGATACCCAGCCTTTCCACGGCTACTGACATTTTTTTGGTGAGCATTTTGGCACCATCTAAATTTGTTCTTGGCAGAAGCACAACAAACTCTTCCCCGCCAAAACGTATGACACAGTCAGTTGGGCGCTTAGTTATGCTTTTTAGGGCCCTAGCTACCTGTTTTAAGGCGTTATCACCCTCCACATGCCCATAACCATCGTTGAACTTTTTGAAATCGTCGATATCAATCATCAGCATAGACATAGAGCGGTGTTCTCTATTTAATGCTCTCACCAAGTCAGGTACGTGCTGTTTAACGTATTGTCGGTTGTAAAGCCCTGTAAGCGAATCGGTGCAAGACAGTTTCTCAAGAAACCGCTCACGTTCTTTGATATTTATTTGGTGCTCTATACGAAGTTTTAATACCTCTGCCACCACTGGCTTTGATATGAAGTCACACGCGCCAGCATGCCAGCACTCCGTTTGACGATCAGCATCTGTGTGGCCTGTTAAAAAAACAATGGGAGCAATAGTAGAATTAAATGTTTGCTTCAGTCTTTTCGCTACCGTGACACCGTCAACAACTGGCATGTTGTAATCCATCAAAATAAGGTCTGGTTGGCCATACTTGCGACAATATTCCACTACCTCTCTACCAGAGCTAGTTTCGATGCACGTGTAACAATTTGACAGCATACCCACTAAGGTAGCTCTAAAAAGAGCATCATCGTCAACAATCATAATAGTATGGTGCTTTTTTACTTCTTGAACTGACATGGGATGCTTCTTTACAGCGTTGTCGATTGTAGGTTAGTTTTCTTGAGACGAACTTGAAACTTCGACTGGATTTGCTTCGTCAGTCTCTTTGCTGTTAGTAAAAACGCTTTTACATAACAAATTAAACGCGTGGTGTTATGCAAAATGAACTCACTATTATTGCTATAAACACTCAGCCCTTTAGCCTTTTTCAGAGGTAATAACGATAGGCCCTTGTCACTATCTAGTATATTTTCACATCTAGGATCTGAGTTAGCTTTAAGCCGGATTTGTTTAGGAGAACGCTCTGAGAATCGCATAAGTACAGACGCTGTTTTTCCTAATGATGTTACCCAACTCGGTGTATTGTCTCGAAAACCGCCACTCCACATTTTGCCTGGAGCATTCTTAAAAAAACGAATAGATTCATTGTTTATTCGATAGTACTTTTTACGTTTTGCAAATGGTAAAGACGTATCTTCTGATTCAAAGTTGGCAAGGTCTTCGTCAGTAAAGTAAAACTCTGCACACCATGTACTTTGAACTGTTTCCTTATCATCAATCAAAATATGACGACGACTTTACGCGTATTGACCTGGGAACTACTCAGTGTAGTTGAACTACAGTGATGCAACACAATTCGAAAGCGTTGTGTGCAACAAAACAGCATAAAACATCAAAGTGGAGTATAACGTTTAGGAAAGCAAAGGGCCTCAAAAGAGGCCCTATCAATTAGTATGGGGTCTGCAACGAGCAGTGAGCTTGTAAAAAGAGACTCTGTATAAAGAGGCCGGGGCTCTTATGACTATTCTGGCAAAGTGACGTTTAGCTCTAATACACTGCAGTCATCGTTGTTATCTAACTGTACAGACACTTGATCGTCTGCTATTGCCACGTATTTGCGAATAACTTGGATAATCTCTTGCTGCATCATCGGCAAATAATCTGGTTCAGTGCGCTTTCTGCGCTCATGAGCCACAATAATCTGTAAGCGCTCTTTTGCAACCGCCGCTGTGCTTGGCTTTTGCTTCTTCTTTAGTAAATCAAAAATGCCCATTACTTACCTCCTAGTAGACGCTTGAAGAATCCTTTTTTCTCAGCATCAAGGAAACGATGTTCAACAGTTTCGCCAAGCAGGCGTTTTACGGCATCGGTATAGGCTTGCCCTGCATTGGCTTCTTCATCAAGAATAACAGGCTGGCCTTGGTTAGATGCTTTAAGCACAGACTCTGACTCTGGTATTACCCCCAATAGCGGAATAGCTAAGATTTCCTCTACATCTGCAACGCTCAGCATTTCTGCTGTTTCTACTCGAGCTGGGTTATAGCGAGTGAGCAGTAAATGCTCTTTTACTGCTTTGCCTTGCTCTGCACGCATGGATTTGCTTTGCAAAATACCAAGAATACGGTCTGAGTCTCGTACTGATGACACTTCAGGGTTAGTCACCACAATAGCCTCATCAGCAAAGTATAGCGCCATCTGAGCGCCTTGCTCTATACCTGCGGGAGAATCACAAATAATAAAATCAAAACTTTCTTTAAGTTCGTCAAGAACGGCCTGTACACCTTCGATAGTGAGAGCGTCTTTGTCTCTCGTTTGCGATGCGGGCAAAATAAACAAGTTACTGGTTCGCTTATCTTTAATAAGAGCCTGCTTAAGAGACGCCTCTTTGTTAATCACGTTAACGAAGTCATAGACCACGCGACGCTCACACCCCATAATAAGGTCGAGATTTCTCAAGCCTACATCGAAGTCGATAACCACGGTTTTGTGACCTGCCAATGCCAAACCTGTGCTTATTGCTGCACTTGATGTAGTTTTACCCACACCGCCTTTGCCCGACGTTACTACTATAATCTTAGCCATTTATTATTTTTCCCTTTGTACGCGCACAAACCGTTAAACCAACGCCTCTATGCGTAATGTATCTTCTTCTAAATATATTTGAGCAGGTTTTTTCCAGCATTCGCCTTTCACAGTGTCGTGCATGATAAACTGCCCTGCAATTGAAACGAGCTCTGCATCCAGAGATTGGCAGAAAACTCGTGCACTACTATTTCCTTTAACACCCGCAAGGGCCCGGCCTCGCAACGTGCCGTAAACGTGAATATTTCCATCGGCCAATAATTCAGCCCCTTCACTTACGGATGCAGTTACCACCAAGTCACTGCCTTCAGCATAAACTTGCTGGCCTGAGCGCACAGGGCGCATGATGACTTTTGCCGGTTTTAAAGTAGCGACGGCAGGCGTCGACTCGGGTTTCGGCGCTTGATAGTTAACCTTCAAGTGTGAATTTGGTTTTTTGCCGTCTGCAACTTCTTGTGATGAAGAATTACCCGCAGGCGCATTAACTTCGCTGTCACTGAACTTACTTTGACTAACATCAGCAAGTCCAAGATCGTTAATAACGGCCTTTAGTGTTCCCACTTCGCCCTTAACTGCCATTGGTTGCAACTGCACACGTCGACAAAGTGCTATAAGCAGCTCAAACTCTGTTGCAGAGAGCGGTTTCATTAGATGTATAATAACCGAGGAACGCGTAAAAAATTGAGGTGCACTGGCGACTTTACTCTCCAATTGCGATGCAAATGCATCTGGCTCAAAGTCGATTACTTCCAGTACTATGCTGGTGAGCGTAGTACCCTTCATGCGAAAGCACGTTGCTGTCATTTATTTTTCCCGAAAGACTTATAGGACGCAGGCTGTAAAGGCCGTAAAACGCTGCGTCACATTTGTGTGTTAACTGTATCAAAAATCCCCTTTACAGCAACTATAAAGCGAACATCATTCCCATAAACGTCTACTTAATAGCCAATAAATGCAAATAAAAGCAAAAGACTGAGCAATTGCATCGAAGGGCAGCCTTCAATAAATAAAATCGATAAGAAAAACCTTATGGGAAATACTTGCAAAAACAATTACAAAGACCCTATTTTGTTAGGCTGCGAGTAGCCCGATTGCCCAATATGTCAATTATTTCACTAACGGTTTGACGTTAGGTTTTTGGGGTCGAGCAATGCAGTCAGCTCGTCTTTCGGTATATCCGTCATCGCTTCTGCCACCTCCAAAATAGGCTTGTTTTCTTTGTAGGCCACCTTCGCTATTTCGGCCGCTTTAGCGTACCCAATAACCGGGTTTAATGCGGTTACTAACACCGGATTTCGATAAAGTACTTCCTCCAAAGCCTCCTTATTGACAGAAAATGTTTTAATCGCCTTTTCGCCAATAAGCGAAGCGCTGTTTGTCATTAAGGTGATAGAGGAAAGTAAGTTGCTCGCTATCATCGGCAGCATAACATTGAGCTCGAAATTACCAGACTGACCGCCAACGGTTATTGCCCCGTCGTTACCAATAACCTGCGCACTCGCCATGGCAACAGCTTCAGGTATAACCGGGTTAACTTTTCCCGGCATAATTGAAGAGCCTGGCTGTAATGCTTCTAGCGCTATTTCTCCCAAACCGGCAAGAGGTCCTGAATTCATCCAGCGTAAATCATTGGAAATTTTCATCATGGTGACGGCAAGAGATTTTACTGCGCCTGACAAGCTAACCGCGGTATCTTGAGAGCCAATAACAGCAAAAAAATTTTCTGCCGGGGTAAATTTTAGCGCTGTTAACTCGCTGATGGTATCTGCAAATGTAGCGGCGAAATCTGGATGGGCATTGATGCCTGTACCCACGGCAGTGCCGCCTTGGGCAATAGATTGAATCGCAGGTTGATGGGAGCGAAGTGTATTTACCTGCTGTTTAAGCTGCGCCGACCATGATAGTAAGCTTTGATCCATTCTTATTGGCATGGCATCCATTAAGTGTGTGCGACCTGTTTTACAGTACTGTGAGACCGACTCTGCTTTTTCTTCTATTTGCGCAATCAGTGTTTCAACAGCGGGAATGAGACGTTTTTCTAATTCTAAGGCCGCACTAACATGAATAGTGGTGGGTATAACATCATTCGAGCTTTGCCCATAATTGACATGATCGTTAGGATGAATAGTCTCATGTGGGTGAATAGTCTCGTTTGGGTGAATAGTCTCTTTCAAATAGCGATTCGCCACGTTGGCTATCACTTCGTTGGCGTTCATGTTGGAACTGGTTCCCGAGCCCGTTTGAAAAATATCAACTGGGAAATGCACCATAACATCATCACTATGAAGTAGCTCATTGCAGGCACTTACAATTGCCTTCCCTCTTGATTCGTCGAGGGCCTCAAGCTTCATATTGGCTAACGCGGCTGCTTTTTTAACGGTGATGAGGGCGCGGATAAAAGGCTCGGGTAACCGCTGACCGCTAACGGGAAAGTTATTAATAGCACGCTGTGTTTGCGCGCCATACAGCGCCTCATGAGGAACGTTTAATTCGCCCATACTATCTTTTTCCACTCGCGTTGTAGTCATAGCAGTTATCCTTTTTTGCAGTTCAAAACATGTCGTTCAGTAAGTTGGGGGAGATAAGTAGCGCTAACAAAAGTAAAACACCTTGATGTGTTTTGCCCTGTATCCAGTTTCTAACGCTTGGTTATTAACCTTACAAGTTTGTAATGCGATTTGACGGTTTTGATCACTTTGCTTGTGAAACAACTCTATAACAAAGCCAACAAGAAATTAATGATAACTATTATCAACAAGGTGATCTCTCACTTACCCACATCGTAAAAAAGGGAGTAAAATTAATAGGCTGGCGTTCGCCGCCTCATGTAGTAAAAAGAGGAAAATGTAATGAGAAAATTATTTTTCAGTACGGCGCTATTGTTTCCATTGGCTATAGCATCATTATTGACAGCAACTCACGCAGCGGCTGCGGACGAATGCGCGATAACGGTTGAAAGTAATGATGCAATGAAATTTAACACAGCTGATGTGGTTATTCCTGCAGCCTGTGACGATTTTACCGTAACATTGAAACACACAGGCCAGTTACCGAAGCAAGCCATGGGGCACAACTGGGTAATGACGACAAAAGCAGACGGCCAAGCTGTCGCCACTGACGGCATGAGTGCTGGCCTTGCGAATAATTACTTGAAGCCAAACGATGCAAGAGTGATTGGCGCTACCGGTGTGATTGGTGGTGGCGAAGAAGCAACAGCAACCTTTTCAGTAAAAGGGCTAAATGCGAACGAAGAATACATGTTCTTCTGCTCATTCCCAGGCCATATTGGCATTATGAAAGGTACGGTGACGGTCGAAGCGTAGCGCAGTAAAGATATTAGCGTGGTGCTGTTAAGGTATAGATTTAGCACTATAAAATTTAGCCGCAGCGCTACTGCGGTTTCACCCAAGCGCTAGTAAACCAAAAGCCAGTTCGCTCCAGGCGACTGGCTTCACTAAAGTGTGCTAACTGGGCTTTGCAATACGCCACTGCTGCTAACATTTGATTCAATGTCGCTCCAACGTAGTGTTCGCTCATAAGATCCTTCGTTGGTTTTATATCGATAAACGGTGGTGGAGAGCGAGAGAGATTCGGGCTCAAAGGTTTCAGGGAGCGAAAAGTCTACGCTCACTGCTTGGAAGTAGCGGAAGCGATACGTAATGTCATTGCCAATAAAGTTATCATCGTTTGACTTATACGCCACGGCCTTTCCTCCCTGCTCCCCTTTTATACTCAGCTGAAGCGAACCGTTAATGACAGATTTCTGCTGAGTCGGCTGTAGCAATACCATTCGCAACTGATAGTTATTATCGCCAAGTGAAAATAGTTCAATATAATCGGCAACGAATATTCTGTCAGACTTCTCAGGCGCAACTACTCTCTCGTAGAAAGTCAGTAGCTGCTGCTGCTCTTCAAGCTGTTGCTTTGTCTCGACAAGTGTTTTTGTAAGCGACTCATTCTCAAGTTGCGTGAGTTCCATTTCTACATCTAACTGATTCACACGCGTGGTCAGCTTATTATTGTCTTTGGACAGGATGGCGATAGTTTCTTTTTGCGCTTTCACAATTAACCCATCGCCTTTGTCTATATAACGCGCTAACTGAAAGCCGAAGCCAAGCATCATCAGCATTAGAAACGCGACTAACAAAGCGAATTTATGATTGCCTAGAAGGGATTTAAGTTGGTCTGTAGTCATGGTTGGCTGTATTCAAATAGTGTTCAATGCTGATTGCTGCTAAGTCTATATTCTTAACATTATGAAATTTAAGTGGTTGTGGTAAGCTTTATAGCACAATTACTTTACTGTACCACATCATGCGCTTTCAGGCTTTACGACAGGAAGTGGCTCACCCACGCACATCGGTTCAATTATGCCTTTTGGGCATTGTTGGCGGAACCCTTGCTGCGCTTATCATTATTCTGTTTCGCCTGTGCGTTGAATGGATACGGGAGAGCGGCGTAGACACATTACAGTCGTGGTTGATTCACGATTGGTTGGTGTGGTTACTCATGCCGCTTATCAGTGTAGCGATTATTCTTTTCATTGCATTTTTAACCGGGTTCAAACATTATCGGCTTGGAATTCCCTTCGTTATTCACCGGGTAAAATACTTTTACGGCAACATCCCCTTTCGAACCACAATCAACCAATTTTTTGGTGGCATGCTCGCGCTGGCTGGCGGGTTTGTGGTTGGCAGAGAAGGTCCTTCGGTGCACATGGGGGCATCGAGCAGCGGTCTGTTAGGTCAGTGGTTGCGATTGCCCTATAACAGTATAAGAATTCTTGTTGGCTGCGGCATCGCAGCAGGTATTTCCGCCTCGTTTAATACTCCTTTCGCTGCCGTCATTTTCGTGATGGAAGTGGTATTAAGAGAGTATAAAATTCACATTTTTGTACCTATTATGCTTGCAGCGGCCTGCGGCTCGGTGCTTGCGCGTAGCGTATTTGGTGAGGTCAATGAACTCTCCTTTCTCTCATTCACCGCGTTTAGTCAGTGGATGTATTTGTATCTAGTCGTACTGGGTATATTGCTTGGCATGTTAGCGACCTTGTTCAACCGACAGTTAATGCGGGTGATGACGTGGTTCAGACCTGTATCCATGGTGTGGCGTTTAATTCTTGCCGCGTGTATCACCGGAACCGTAGGCGCATTACTTCCAGAAGCTCTTGGCGCCAATTTTATAGACGTAGAGCACCTCTTCGACAGCAACCCCGGCACACTGCTGTTAGTGGCTGTGCTGGTGTTTAAAGTCATTCTTGCTGTCTTTGCCATTGGACTTGGAGTTCCAGGCGGCATAATTGGCCCCGTAATGGTTATTGGCATGCTCGCTGGCGCAGTGCTGCTATTGCCGTTGTCATACTTCATCAATGTGCCCGAATTCACCAATAGTTTTGCTCTTTTAGGGATAGCAGGCATGCTTACCGCAGTATTGCATGCTCCCTTAGCTGCGCTATCTGCCGTAATGGAGCTGTCTTACAGCCCTCAAATTATACTTCCAGCAATGCTGGTTATTGTTCCGGCTTACGTTACCTCAACGCAATTTTTTAAAAATCGGTCTATTTTTATTCTTCAGCTCGACTATCAGAATCTTCCCTATGCAATATCGTCAATACGAGAGGCATTGGAAAAAACGGGAGTGCTAGCGGCTATGGATACGGATTATAAGCTGTTCAACGATGCGCCAGAAAAAGCGCTCACCAATTTCTTAGAAAACGAGCCTACAAAAATAGTGGTGCAACAGTCTAAATTTGAAATCGATGTGCAGTATAAGCTGGTTCAATATAACGTAAGCTTAGATCACGACGCTACTGCCCTAAGTTACTATCAGATGGAGGGGCTTAGCGCGCAGTCGACACTGCATGAAGTGTACGAACATCTTAAAAAATCGCGTTCTGGCGCAGTTTATATTTACGACCAAGACTTTAACGATATCATTGGCGTTATTACCTGGAACATTCTCCAAAGCTTTTTACAAAAGGCAAATTACTAATATGCACATTTTATGGTTTAAGGCGCTTCATCTCTTTTTTATGTTGGCGTGGATGGCTGGCCTTTTCTACTTACCTCGCCTCTTCGTTTATCACGCTACGACCAAGTCACAAATAGTGAAAGACGAATTTAAAGTTATGGAGCGACGCCTTTGGTATTTTGTTACGCCCTTTGCGCTTCTCACACTGGCCTTTGGTATTGCGCTTATCGTCAGTTACGGTGGTGCGTGGTTTAAAGCATCGGGATGGCTGCATATAAAAATTCTTCTTTTACTTGCCATTTATGGTTATCACTTCTATTTATTTAAATTAATGAAGCAATTTGCTAGAGATGAAAATACCCATACGCCTCGCTTTTATCGCATATTAAATGAAGCGCCGGTGTTGATTATCTTCGCAGTGGTATGCCTTGCTATTTTGAAGCCTTTTTAACACCTAATGCTTCACGTGCGTCTCTAACCTTATACAAGCGAATGCAAAGTAAATGGATGAGACACTAAACGGCGAGCAAAATGCGATATGCGGTATGCGGTATGCGGCCTAGTAAAGCAGAAAAGTGGTAAAGTAAGAGAGCAGTAAAGAGATGGCGTAGTAGACTAGCAAAGCACTGTCGCAATAGCTGCGACAAAGGAAGTTCGACTTATTGCAGCTTAATACGTTCAATTGCAGTGTCACATTCAATTTCTAGGTCTATGATAACGTTTGTGATAGAAACTAGGCCACGTTGCCTCAGTACTCAGTACTCAGTCATTTGAAGTAATGCTTTAGGAACACAAACTTCACGTTCGCACGTAACGCTAAAATACAGGGAAAACCATGGACGACAGTAATCAACACTTGAAAGAGTTATTGAAGCAAACCGACATTGCATTTAAAGCCCTTATGCGTGAGCCCAACTCGCTACCACTTAATCAGCAGTATGAAGAAGCGAAAGTAGCGCTCGATACCTACACCTCTTCACTCAAACAAACCCTGAGTGAAAAATGCCTTCAACAACGACATCGCTAGCGGTCACTATAAGGGCTGTGCCCTAGAACTTGTCGCCCATTGGTTCAGCAAAGGTCTCGAACTGGTTAGGCAGAGCGCACGCCAAATCACCGGCAAGGTTGGTGTAGTCTTTAAGTAATGCGGGTAGTTGCTGAATAAGTAAGGGCAAATTCTCGCTAAGTTGTGTGACTTGTTCTGCACTTCTTTGCTGGTACGCAAGCTCTATGTTCGCCAGCGTTGAAAACATCTTCAAACACCGTGTGAGTCGTGCTTCTGGTGGCTCACTAATACCCTTTTTCTCACCTAAGTCCGTGTCAATATTACTCTCTTTTTTTTCTGCTTGCTGCCACGCGTTTTGCCATACTGATTCCACGTTTTTGTGAACGAACAATAAACCGGTTAGCCATTGTGATAGGGCATAGCTTGGCCGTTTGGTGTCACCTTTAGACTCAACACCATCCACACAATAAGGCGGCAATGCAATACGACCTTGACGCATATAGTCTAAATGAGAACGCAAGCCATTCATCAGTGTATCGGCCAAAATATCCACATCGCTGTCTACTAGTCGACTAGAGCCACTTTGAATAAGCCAGGGCATCCATTGTTCTGGCATGGGTATTTCAGGGCATGCAGCAACAGCAAAAATCATTCCATCCACCTTCTCTACGCAAGGTAATACGCTGCGAAAACTGTCTTGTTCTATTACAGGTTTTATAATTTCTATTGGTAATGACTCTTTCACGGCTTCTTCTCATTTTCGTTTGCGTTATGATTTTTGAAACGTTAGGCTGCGCGCCTTTTTTAATATTGATATTAAATAGCGCAGACTGCTTTTTATGTTTCGGGCCTGTCTACCTATTGTCTGTCTAGCTGTTATCATACTAGGGCGTATTGATCTTTGCTGTACATTTAGCCCAAAACTCGTACAACA
This sequence comes from Alteromonas sp. BMJM2, assembly GCF_027257845.1. Taxonomy (GTDB): domain Bacteria; phylum Pseudomonadota; class Gammaproteobacteria; order Enterobacterales; family Alteromonadaceae; genus Alteromonas. The sequence goes on from NZ_JAPVOT010000004.1 coordinate 137,248, forward strand.
AAGATAAACACGCCTTGGCAAAACATAACTAAGAGTCGTTGCAAATGGCAAAAGATAAATCAGGATATATCATCGCAGCCGCCTTTATTGGCCCCGGCACTGTTACCACCGCCAGTTTAGCAGGCGCAAATTTTGGTTTTCACCTTGTATGGGCGCTGATTTTTTCTGTTTTCGCAACCATTGTTTTGCAAGATATGGCCGCTCGACTCGGTGTGGCAACAGGTCAAGGCCTTGCCGGCGCTATGAAAGACATGGCCTATAAACCATGGCTTAAAACGGTATTTGTTGTGCTTATTGTAAGTGCCATTGGTATTGGAAATGCCGCTTACGAATCTGGAAACTTAACAGGGGCTGCTATTGGCCTTGATGCATTTTTCAGTATTGGTATTGGCCCTTGGGCCAGTATTTTAGGTGCCATTGCCATTATTCTTCTGTACTCTGGTAGCTACCAGTGGATAGAAACCGTGCTGGTTTATTTAGTCTTTATTATGGCTGGGGTATTTTTAATAACCCTTCTCGTCGCCAAACCCGACCTATCGGCTATGTTCAGTCAGTTAACATCACCTAAGCTTAACAGCGATGCCATTACTACCGTACTGGCGTTAATCGGTACAACTATAGTCCCCTACAATTTGTTTTTGCACGCCAGCCTTGTTGCTAAATCCTCTAAGGGACAAGATAAGCAGCAAGCGGTTGTTGCCTGTCGAAGCCAGTCAGCAAGAGCCATCAGCATGGGCGGCCTTATCACCCTAATTGTCATGGCAACTGCCATGATGGCATTTTTCAATCAAGCGGCCACCATGGATGCTAGTAATATGGGTGAGCAGCTAAAGCCTGTTCTTGGCGATAAAGCGCAGTGGTTCTTTGCCTTAGGTTTATTCTCAGCGGGTTTAACTAGCGCTATTACCGCACCGTTAGCTGCGGCCTATGCGGTAACAGGTGCATTAGGCTTAAGCGATGACATGAAGAGCAAAAGCTTCAAAGCGGTGTGGATGGTGATTATTTTGGTCGGGGTAAGTGTAGCCGCTCTTGGTTTTAAGCCTTTACCAGCCATATTGTTCGCCCAGGCGACTAACGCGCTGTTACTTCCCGTTATCGCTATCTTCCTACTGGTAGTTATGAATAAAAGTCAGGCTTTAGGCGCGTTTAAGAACTCTTGGATGAGCAATGCTGCCGGTATTATTGTGGTTGGCACCGTTGTGGGCTTGGGCTGCTATAAATTGTTGAAAGTTTTTAGCTAGCCTATTTTTTACAAAGGCGCTTTGAGCGTTATAAAAGGTTTTGCTGCAACATAGACACAATTGGCGCAGCGATTTATGCCAACGTGATATCAACACAATTTCACGAAACTCAGTATCACCAAAAAAGAAAGCCTTGTCGCGATGACAAGGCTTTCTTGTTATAAATTAACGCGCCAGAGCTAATTTAAATGCTCTTTTTAAACGCTGCTTTTATACAATCTTTTATGAGCCCAGACGAGCCAATATATCCTCTAGCATGTCTCGACTACAGCCAAAGTTTATTCGAAAATGATCAGCCTTATGAAAGTCTATGCCCGGAGATGGACCCACACCCTTTTGTTCTGCCCACGTTTGCACGTTGTCAACGCCCAGCCCACTTGCATCTACCCATGCCAAAAAGGTGGCATCGGCTTTTAACATGCTAAGCCCGTCGATGTTATTGATAGCCTCATACACTCTGTCTCGATTAACACGAAGATAGTCGAGTTCTTGTTGGTACCAGTCGTCACATTGTGTGAAAGCTGCTTCAGTGGCGGCTAAGCCCAATACGTTCACCCATGGAACAATGCCTGCCGCTGCATTAGTGAATGACTGCCTAAGAGTTTTACTTGGAATGATGGCGAAAGACGTTCCAAGGCCTGCAATGTTGAACGTTTTACTTGCCGCCATAAGGGTAACGCTGTTGTCAGCGAGTGACGCTTCGCGACCGGCTGGGATATGCTTCTTTCCCTTCTCTAAAATGAGATCGCAATGAATCTCATCAGAACACAGTTTCACATTATTTTTGCTGCAAATATCAGCTATTCGGTCTATTTCCGCTTGCGTTAACACCGTACCTACAGGGTTCATGGGGTTACACAAAATGAAGAGCGTACATTTTGGATCGGCAGCTTCGCGCTCAAGGGCATCAAAATCCAGTGTGTGACGGGGATTATCACCATCACTTTCTGTGTCGATAACCGTACCAATATCCACCCGCTCTAATCCGTTAAGCTTGGGAGCAGCTAAAAGCGGCGGATAGTTAGGGGTTTGAATGAGTACTTTGTCACCCGTATTGCAGTATGCTTTACACGCTGTGTTAAACGCTGGCACCACGCCTGGCGTCCATACCAACCACTCAGGTTCAATATGCCAATCGTGCTTCTCTTTTAGCCAACGTACTACTGCATTAATAGCACTGGTGTGTTGTGCAGGGAGCATGTAACCCATGTTGCCATGTGCAACTTGCGCCGAAATAGCATCGAGTATGGGCTGGGCACAAGAAAATTCAGTATCCGCTACCCAAGCCGGAATAATGTCTTTGCCCTTATATTTCTGCCATTTAAATGAATGGGTATCTTTACGAGAAGGAGTATTATCAAATAATGCGCTCACACTACATCCTGTTGCCGAGAAAGTTATGCGTTGAGTGTAAATTTTTGCATCATGAGAAACTAGGGCAAACAACAACTTTCCCTATAACAATTTGTACTTAATTAGGACTAGCTGGAAAGTGATGGAGCGTATCGAGGTTTGCTGTTGCTTAATTTAACGCTGCTGTCACTTTGGTAGATGTTGCGACGAGTTCCTCCATTTTAATGGGTTTAGCGAGGAAGCCGGCTACCTTTAGTTTTACTGCAGCTAACACAAGCGCCTTATTTGGGTCGGCGCTTATCAACAGAAAAGGAATATCTAACCCGTTCGCACGGCATACCTTTAACAAGCTTAGGCCGTCATAATCAGGCATGACTTGGTCGCTTATAACCAAATTAAGAGAATCGGGGGTTTGCTGTAACAGAAAATCTCGGGCCAACTTGCTTCTGCTAAAAGGATAAACCGTTGCATTAAGTTCGGTTTCAAGAGTGACAGTGATTAAATCGAGAGTGATGAGATCATCTTCAATAACAGCGACAGATAGCATTACAAACCTCTCAAGAAATGCCATTTAGTTAGGCAGCCCATAGCAACAATGACTTAAAGTGTAGGGTCAAATAGCCAAAATGGCTACTCACCTTTGGTAGAAGTTTGTCTAATTTTTACATCGTTCATTCTTCAATCATCATGGGTTTAAACGTTATGGTTTTGAGCACCGTGCATTCAAATATCAGAGAAACAAAAACAAAAATGCCAACACGAGGTTGGCATTTTTTAACGTTTAAGCGATGAGACTATCGCGTTAACTATTTTGGCGCTCGTGATGCACGCTTACGTTCGTTTTCTGTAAGCAACTTCTTACGAATACGAATAGATACAGGCGTAACTTCTACCAATTCATCTTCATCGATGAACTCTAAAGCTTGCTCTAGAGACATTTTGATTGGTGGTACAAGTGTTTGCGCTTCATCAGTACCAGAGGCACGAACGTTAGTAAGCTGCTTTCCTTTCAACGCGTTTACCGTTAGGTCGTTGTCACGGCTGTGAATACCGATAACCATACCTTCATAAACTTCAACACCATGACCGATAAACAAACGACCACGCTCTTGAAGGTTAAATAATGCGTTAGTTAGCGCTTTACCGTTAGCGTTGGCAATGAGAACACCGTTTTTACGCTTACCAATAATGCCGCCTTTGTAAGGACCGTAGTGGTCGAATGTATGGTAAAGCAAGCCAGAACCAGACGTCATTGTCATAAATTCTGTTTGGAAACCGATAAGACCACGACTTGGAATAACGAAATCGATACGAACACGACCTTTTCCATCTGGCGACATATCAGTCATTTCCGCTTTACGAAGACCAAGCTGTTCCATAATAGAACCTTGATGCTGCTCCTCACAGTCAACCGTCAATGTTTCAAACGGCTCAGTTGTTTTTCCGTCTTCTTCTTTCAGAATTACTTCTGGACGAGAAACGGCAAGCTCGTAGCCTTCACGACGCATATTTTCAATCAATATGCCTAAGTGAAGTTCACCACGACCTGATACGCGGAATTTATCCGGATCAGCCGTTTCTTCAACACGTAGTGCCACGTTGTGAACTAGCTCATCTTGTAAACGCTCTAGAATATTACGTGAGGTAACGTACTTACCTTCTTTACCTGCAAACGGAGACGTGTTGACTTGGAACGTCATCGTAACCGTTGGCTCATCTACCGATAATGGAGGAAGCGCTTCAACGGCGTTAACGTCACAAATGGTATCAGAAATCTTAAGTTCACCAAGGCCAGAGATAGCGATAATATCGCCAGCGCTTGCGCTTTCTACTTCGTGGCGATCTAAACCAAGGTAGCCATATACCAAGCCAACTTTACCGTTGCGCGTTTTGCCATCGGCAGTCACGATAGTGACCTGTTGGTTAGTTTTAACTGAACCGCGGCTGATACGACCTACACCGATTACACCCACATACGAGTTGTAATCTAGCTGTGAAATCTGCATTTGGAAACCACCGTTGGCGTCAGCATCTGGCGCAGCAACTTGGTCAACAATAGTTTGGAAAAGCGGAGTCATATCTTCTGACGGTGTGTCAGCATCGTTAGACGCCCAACCGTTTAGTGCAGAAGCGTAAACAACTTGGAAATCAAGCTGCTCATCAGTAGCGCCAAGGTTATCGAACAAATCAAATACTTGATCCATTACCCAATCAGGACGAGCGCCTGGCTTGTCGATTTTGTTGATAACAACAATAGGCTTAAGGCCTTGAGCAAACGCTTTTTGAGTAACAAAGCGCGTTTGCGGCATTGGGCCTTCTTGGGCGTCAACAAGCAACAGCACTGAGTCAGCCATTGACATTACACGCTCTACTTCACCACCGAAATCGGCGTGTCCCGGGGTATCAACAATGTTGATACGGTAGTCTTGCCAGTTAATTGCAGTATTTTTCGCCAAGATGGTGATGCCACGCTCTTTCTCGATGTCATTCGAGTCCATAACGCGCTCTTCTTGTACGCCGCGAGATTCCAACGTTCCAGATTGCTGAAGAAGCTTATCTACCAGGGTAGTTTTACCGTGGTCAACGTGGGCGATGATTGCGATATTACGCAACTTACTTATATCAGTGGTATTCATGCTTATATAGAGCCTGTATAAATCGATACATGCCAACACGGCATGCATGAGATTTCTTGCAAAGATGCAGATAGAAAATTTTCGCGGATTGTACAGAAAAAACGCGCCGTTTGCGCATCTTTTTTTACTTTACAGTGAATGTTTACCCTTATCATATGTTTTTAAAGGCCTTTGGCCCCCTCAAACACTGATCATTACTCTCGATACACTGGAAAAGTGGTGGCAAGAGATGAAAAAGTATTCTAGTCTGAAATTCTAAAGCGGTTCCGCACTGCACCAAAAAGCAGCCGTAAAGCACCATGTTGGTGCATTGAAGCCATTTATTCAGTCTTGATCCTTTCTCACGTCACAGAATACGGCGGTTGGATAGATGGCATGATTATCGCTTTCACATTTTCACTGTTGGAGTGAGCCTGATCACTCTGCATTTTTACATTAAACCTGGAGGACACGATGTCAATTGAAAAGGCATTAGAGCTGATTAAAGAAAGCGAAGCGAAGTTTATCGATTTACGTTTTACCGACACTAAAGGTAAAGAACAACACGTATCTATTCCTGCGAGCCAAGTTGATGATGATTTCTTTGAAGAAGGAAAAATGTTCGACGGTTCTTCAATCGCTGGATGGAAAGGCATCAACGAATCTGACATGGTTCTTCTTCCAGACGCAGACAGCTGCGTTGTTGACCCTTTCGCAGAAGAGACTCAAGTTAATATCCGTTGCGACATCGTTGAGCCTACTACGATGGAAGGTTACGAGCGCGACCCACGTTCTGTTGCTCGCCGCGCAGAAGAGTACCTTAAATCTACGGGTATCGGTGACACCGTATTCTTCGGCCCAGAGCCAGAGTTTTTCTTGTTCGATGACGTTCGATTCCATACAGACATGGCGGGTTCGTTCTACAAAATTGATTCATCAGAAGCAAAATGGAATTCAGGCGAAGAATTTGAAGGCGGCAACATGGCTCACCGCCCTGGTGTGAAAGGCGGTTACTTTCCAGTACCTCCAGTAGATTCTGCTCACGACATCCGCGCTGCAATGTGTATGGTTATGGAAGAGATGGGCCTTGTTATTGAAGCACATCACCATGAAGTAGCAACTGCTGGACAAAACGAAATTGCCTGCGAATTTAACACTCTTGTTAAGAAAGCCGACGAAATTCAAATATACAAGTATGTTGTTCACAATGTGGCACACGCATACGGTCAAACAGCGACCTTTATGCCTAAGCCTCTTGTTGGTGATAACGGTTCTGGTATGCACTGCCACCAGTCAATCTCTAAAGATGGTAAAAACATCTTCGCGGGTGACAAATACGCAGGCCTTTCTGAAGAAGCACTGTACTACATTGGCGGTATCATTAAGCACGCTCGTGCAATTAATGCGTTTGCTAATGCATCAACTAATTCGTACAAACGTCTTGTACCAGGATTCGAAGCGCCGGTGATGCTTGCATACTCTGCACGTAACCGTTCAGCATCTATTCGTATTCCCTATGTAACAAGTGACAAAGCACGCCGTATCGAAGTTCGTTTCCCCGATCCAACAGCTAACCCATACCTTGCATTTACTGCAATGCTTATGGCTGGCCTTGACGGTATCAAAAACAAGATCCACCCTGGCGATGCTATGGATAAAGACTTGTACGACCTACCGGCAGAAGAAGCAGCTGAAATTCCAACGGTTGCTAGCTCACTAGAAATGGCGTTAGACGCACTAGATAGTGATCGCGAGTTCCTTACTGTTGGTGGCGTAATGACAGACGACATGATTGATGCGTATATCAATCTTAAGTCAGAAGAAGTCACCACGCTTAACATGACAACTCACCCTATCGAGTTCGACATGTACTACAGCGTTTAATATTGTATCTACACTGATACTTTATCAAATAAATAAAAAAGCCCGCTTATGCGGGCTTTTTTATTGGTTAAACAGTATCTATTATGATGACTATATTATTTTAAGGGAATATTATTATGAGCCATTTAACAAAACACGCTTTGCTGCTTTCATCGTTATCATTGTGCTGGTTATTGCTGAGCACGCAAAGTGCAGTCGCGTGGCAAGATAGTCAAAGCGCCCCCCAGCAGCCTCCCGCTAAGAGCGGTCCTCAAATATTCAAGGTGGTCAACGAAGACGGCTCAATCACCTATACCGATACGCCTCCCGCTAATGCAAATATTGTTGAACTAGACGTCAAAACTCAAAACGTCGTATCTGCCATCAAGGTACCTAAACAACAAAAAACTAAAGTGACAAAGAAAAAAACTGATTACAGCGTTAGCATTGCAAGTCCCGCTCCTGAAGCCACGATTAGAAATAATGCGGGTGACTTTACCATTAGAGCGACACAAAACAGTGCATCAAAAGCCCCCTTTTATCGTTTAATTTTTAATGGCGCCCCAGTTCAGCGCAATTCTTCTGGCGTTTTTAAGCTAGAAGGCGTTAACCGTGGAGCTCACGAATATAAAGTTGAACTCACCAACAATAAGGGCAAGACTCTTGCATCGTCTTCTGTGCAAACCCTTTACCTACATCAGGCATCGGTGTTTATTAATAACAACTAGCGTGCAGTCCCTACAAACAAGCGCACCACGGCGGTTCATTCAAATTAATTCACGAATGAATTCGAGGCGGTCTTCTTAGCTGTACGCTACAATGCACAGATTTGGTGCAAAGGAGACACGCTCGGATGGTATCTACCGAGTCTGAGAGACATCTGCTATTAAATAGTTTAAATACAGCGCTGGTTATTGTTGATAGTAGCCTGCGTATTGTTTATGCCAACCACGCTGGTGAAGCACTATTTGAAACGGGCATGAAACAACTGCAAGGGCACTTACTGCCAGACTTTTTTTTGCCCGATACGATTGAAACCACACGACTTAAAGCGGCAATTAGAAAAGGCGAAGATTTTACTGAAAACGAAATAAAACTCGCCTTTAAGGATAACCGCTACGTGTCTGTTGATTTAACCGTAACCAATATCACTACGGTTAATGGTCCGGGCTTGCTCTTTGAAGTTAAGAAAATTGATCAGCAAAAGCGAATTACTCGAGAAAATCTGCAAAACGCCCAACATTATGCAGCTAGAGAACTCGTGCGCGGTCTAGCTCATGAAATAAAAAACCCTCTAGGGGGCATCCGCGGCGCGGCTCAGCTACTCGAAAAAGAGCTATCAGAACAACACAAAGAATTCACCCGCATGATCATTGAGCAATCTGATCGACTGCGTACGTTAGTTGATAGATTATTAGGCCCTAATTCTCTTCCCCGCTTTGAAATGAGCAATGTCCATCAAGCATTAGAAAAAGTGCGCAGTCTTATGTTGGTGGATTCGGTCAAGCCCATCACAATTATTAGGGATTACGATCCGAGCATTCCCGACCTCAAGATCGATCCGGACATGATTCAGCAGGCAGTATTGAACATTGTCAGAAATAGTATTCAGGCGCTAGAAGAACACGACACACCAAACCCAGAAATTCGACTTATTACGCGTATTGAGCGCCAAATGACCATTCAGTCTGAGCGTCACGCATTGGTAGCAAAAGTTAAAATTATCGATAACGGACCTGGTATCCCTGCTGATATAAAGGACACGTTATTTTACCCCATGGTGACCAGTAAGCAGAATGGATCGGGCTTAGGGTTATCCATATCACAAACCCTCATTAACCATCACGGTGGCAAAATAGATGTTGATAGCCACCCCGGTTACACAAAATTCGTAATATACATTCCAATTATTAGCAAGGAGACAGGCGATGACGAATGAATCGGTATGGATTGTCGATGACGACAGTTCAATTCGCTGGGTGCTGCAAAAAGCCTTACAAGCAGCTGACATTAGCTGTTTAAGTTTTGAAAACCCTGAAGACTTGCTGCGTCAAATTCAGAGCGGTCAGGCACCAGAAGTTATCATCTCGGATATACGCATGCCCCAGATGGACGGCATGACGCTGTTAAATGAAGTTCACAGTTCTCATCCATTGCTTCCAGTTATTATTATGACTGCGCATTCCGATCTAGACAGTGCAGTAAATGCTTATCAAAAGGGTGCATTTGAGTATTTACCTAAGCCCTTTGATATCGACGAAGCCGTTACGCTCACCCAGCGTGCATTGGACCATTCCAGAGAACAGTCTTCAGCCACTAAGGTACAACCTGATGAAGTAGTTACTGAGATTATTGGTGAAGCCCCCGCAATGCAGGAGGTGTTTCGCGCTATCGGTCGACTTTCGCGCTCATCTATCAGCGTGCTAATAAATGGTCAATCAGGAACAGGTAAAGAACTGGTTGCTCACGCTCTTCACAGGCACAGCCCGCGATCACACAAACCGTTTATTGCATTAAATATGGCGGCTATACCCGCTGATTTAGTTGAGTCCGAATTGTTTGGGCATGAAAAAGGCGCATTTACCGGCGCACAAGCAGCCCGTCAAGGTAGGTTTGAACAGGCAGATGGTGGAACGTTATTTCTCGATGAAATAGGCGACATGCCGCTTGATGTACAAACCCGTTTATTAAGGGTACTTGCTGATGGTCAGTTTTACCGAGTGGGTGGCCACCAGTCGGTAAGCGTTGATGTACGAATTATTGCTGCAACCCATCAAAACTTAGAAACAAGAGTAGCCGAAGGCAAGTTTCGTGAAGATTTGTTTCACCGACTTAACGTAATTCGAGTTCACCTGCCCTCACTGTCTGAGCGAAGGGAAGATATTCCGCTGTTGACCAGACACTTTTTGCGCCGCGCGGCAAAAGAACTCGATGTAGATGCCAAAAGTATTAGTAAAAGCGCTGAGCGCGTCATGTCGCAGTTGCCGTGGCCAGGAAATGTAAGGCAACTGGAAAACGTGTGTCGCTGGCTTACCGTAATGGCAAGCGGGCAAGAAGTCATACCGAGCGATTTGCCGCCAGAGATACATAGTGATGGAAGCATAGAACCCACCGCTGCAACCGTGGGCGACTGGCCTGATTTACTTGCGAATTGGACTGATAAACAGCTAAGAGATGGCCGCAATGACATATTAAACGATGCCATGCTGACATTTGAAAAAGTGATGCTAGAGCGTGCACTTCAGCATACTCACGGTCACAAACAAGAAGCTGCTAAGCGACTGGGCTGGGGCCGCAATACGCTTACCCGTAAGTTAAAAGAGCTTGGAATTAACTAACCTGAATCCTGTTTAAAGAATGGTGCAAGCATTTGTTCTATAAAATATAAATTAAAATTTCAAACTCAGTACTGCTAGAAATGCGAAGTGCAAGGCGCAAAAGTCACGTAATAGTTGTTCTATTACTTACTTTTGCAACGCAGTAATTCGCATTTCTAGTGGTGCTGAGCGCCTTTTCTTAAACAGGATTCAGGTTAACTAGACCCGTCCTCAATGGATGAGAGGGCTTGATTAGCTTACGGACGTGATCGACAAAAGGACTTAGTGCCCTTTTGTTAATAGCCCTGTCATTCCCTGATTGAAGAAGCGTACCCATTTCATACTAAACTGGCCTTTTGCCTGTTTGTTGATATGAATGACCGCTTCTTTTTTTGACATAACCTTGTCTTCAGTGTGAGCTCTTGCATGCGTTAGGGCATCGTAAGTATCAATAATTGCCAATAACTTTGCTCCCTCACAAATATCGTCCTCTTTTATGCCCAATGGATACCCTGAACCGTCAGTGCGTTCGTGGTGCTGCATAACAATTTTTCTCGCTACATCCCACTCGTCTAAATGTTCAAGTAAGCGGGCACTTTTATAGACATGAGAGCGCATCAAATTGAATTCATTTTCACTCAGCGTATCACCTTTGGTGAGTAACTTCATGGGCATAAAAGCCATACCGAAATCGTGGACATAGCTGGCTACCGCAAGTTGGTCTTCATCGATAATATTATCGGCAACGTCGTTGATATACATAGCCAGTTTAGCGATGCGATCCCCTTTACCCGCCCAGAAAGATGATCGGCGCTCTACCGTTTGCATTAGCTCTCTGAAAAATAATACATCTTGCTTTTTTTCACTGCTAATATCTTTAGGGATACCTGTCGATGCCAGTACAGGGGGTTTTGCCTGGCCTGCGGGAATCGCAGCACTGTCATCTCTTGCGACGTCAAGTGCAGGGTTTAATAGCAATACAGCGTCTGTAAGCAGGCGCTCGTGCTCAGCAGAATTGTCGGGTGAAATTCGACTTATCGCAAGTACTAGCTGCTCGTGAAGTGTATTGTCATAGTCAGCTTTACCTCGCTGCATAACCTCTTCAACAAACGCCTTTACCCTGTCCATAGTTAACAGAACGAGGTCGCTCATCGTGCTGGTGTAATCAACTTGGCCTTTGCGAAGAAAGTCGAGCAAATCCTCTACGTGCTGCAGAAGCGGGATCATAGGAGAGAAGTTAACGAGTCCTAAGTCGCCCTTAATGGTGTGGATTGAGCGAAACAAGGCCCGTTGCAATTCGTTGTCTGCTGGGCGTAGCTCAAGTTCGATTAACGTCTGCTCACTTGACTCGTAGAGTTCGTTAATTTCTTCCATGAGGTCTGCAAGAATATCTTCTTCTAGTTCGTCAGGGGTAAATGTCAACATACTTAATGGTACCAACTACGGTTAGGCTGCACGTTCTACTCCATTGTAATGGGCTATCAATAAAAATGCTTCATACTAAAGGTGATAAAAACATCGTTTTAACACAATTTCCTTAGCCCCTGTTTGCTTTTGCTGACGGCATGATTTTGAATGTAAGCGGTTTGACACCTTAATTGCTACAGAAACACTTTGGGTTACACCTATGTTGAGCTAAAGCTGTGTAACTCACAAAATCACAAGGCACAGCCGATAAGTGTAGACTAGATTAGAAACTTCACTACAAAAACTCATCGGACAAGTGTACGCTGAAAATTCTTCTATACTGCGCGCAATATTTTTCGCTAGGAGTTGTTTTGATAGCACTGTTTCGTATTCCCATTCTTTTTGTCGCATTCTTGGTTATCAACCTAGTGCTGCTACTTGTCTGTATTTTACGCCCGTTTCATAAAGATAACGTTCAGGCCGCTGGGGCACTGTATTCTCAAATGGCTAAAATTGTAGGCTTAAACATTATTATTAGGCGAGACCCAGCGGTAAAACTGAATGAGCCCTATGTGTTTATTGCAAATCATCAAAACAGTTTCGATATTATGACGATTTGCAAAGCCGCACTGCCTGGGGTTGTTACCATTGGTAAAAAAAGCCTTAAGTGGATCCCTATTTTCGGTCAAATCTACTGGCTGTCGGGCAATATTATGATTGACAGAAAAAATTCAGGCGCGGCCAGAAACACGCTAGACATCGCTGCAAACCGTATTGCCAAGAAGAAAACCTCAGTGTGGCTGTTTCCCGAGGGCACCCGCAGTAATGGCCGAGGTATTTTGCCATTTAAGCAAGGCGCTTTCCGTTTGGCAAAAACCACCAACGAGCCAGTAGTGATGGTAACGGCTAGCAACCTTCACAAGAAAGTTCGCTGGAATAAGTGGGACAACGGTATCGTACTTATCGACATTGCCGCCCCCCAGCCTTTAACCGAAGAGCATTCTATTAAAGAGTGGATGGGAATATTTAACGAGCAAATGAAAGAAAAATTCGAACAGTTGAATGAGCAGGTCGATGATTTAGAGAAAAGCAGGTAAACTTGCCACCAACATCAACGCATAGGTTAGGCAAAAAAAATGAATCAATTTGACGAAAGAGAAGAATGGTATGAATTCAATCAAGAAACGATTGATGCACTACTAGAAGATGGCAGCCAAGCCGATGCTGATTACGCCATTGAACATCACTTTGCGAGCACCGACTTCGATGTACTCGAAAAAGCAGCAGTAGATGCTTTCAAAGCGGGCTTTGAGGTTTCTGATGCCGAAGAGTTAGTATTAGACGATGGCGAGGAGGTGTTTTGCTTCGACGCCGTTGTGGAACGCAAACTCGATATCAACTTGCTTAACGACGATATTGATAAACTATTGAAAATAGCTGACAAACACGACGTTACTTATGATGGTTGGGGCACCTATTTTGAGCCTCGCGAAGATGGCGTAATGGATGGCGAAGGTGAAGATGAACACCACCACTTAAACGACTAGCACACTCTCCATTTACCCGCGGTAAATCGCTAGCGCGAATATTTGAAATAAGCGCTAGCTAACTGTAAACCCCATTTATTAAGTTTCGCTTCAGCTTTGGTTCATCTTTTTCCGTCAACAATGACAGTGTCATTATTGATTGGAAAAGGATGTACACATGAAATTATCAACTGTTGTCACTGCACTTCAAAACGCTGTTTTTCAAAAACGTAGCGCATGCAGTAATAGTGCTCATAACAGCGCGGCTCAAAGCAGTACTTCTAATAATAGTGCTTCTTATAGTAGCACCGTGCACGGAAGCACCGCTCATAGCAGCGCCATTAATAGAAGAAGTAAGCTTGGTGCTAGCACTCCCTTTTTAAGAATATTATCCGTGCTTACATTTATGGCACTGCCTGTGGCGTACGTACATGCAGCAAATACTGCAAATACTGTAGAGAATGCGGCGGAAAATACTGTAGAAAGCAGCTCTGTTAAAAAAACGGTGACGTCAAAAGAGTATCGCTACAACGAACCCTACGTTGAGGCAGAGCAAGCTGCCGTTAACGAAAATAGCAAGCAAGAAAAAGGTAAAGGTGCACCTCCTACGCCAACTAAAGCCAATACTGACAGTTTACCCGCCCAGCCTAGTGAGAATGATAGAGATGCTGAAGCTAGTGCCGTCTCTACAGGGAGCGTTTTGAATACCGCCCCGAGCGACTCAAAACAAGCTGCACGTATTCAGCTACATGCAAACGCACCAAAATCAACCGGCGATATCATCATTAGCAGTGTGAATGAGTTTTGGATTTACGACAGCTGGGTAAGACTTCAGCAAGATTTAGATTACGACGGCTATTTTTCTACGTTTTCAGTGGAATTTGATGCCGACACCATTTTTATCGATGCGCCTGTCTATGCCGTACTCTATTTAGGTCAAAACGGCGTCTATGACGCAATCCATGTGTCATCAGAATTCTTTATTTATGGCGAGGATTCTAGCGACAGCTTTGTGATAGAAAGTACCTTAGTGTCTGGGTTTCCCGCTTACGATTACGACATTTTACTGGAACTGTACGATGCACAAACTGAACAGCTTGTGGCGTTTTCTGACGGCTACGACAATGCTGAGTTTGCTTTTGTCCCACTAGAAAGTGAGACAAACGAATATATTGTAGAAGAGACTGTGGTGATTGTTGAGGAGCATGGCGGCACGCTCAATTGGGCTGCACTGCTGTTTATTATTGCCAGTTTGAGCTTGCGATGTGTAAGCGTTAAACACCCCCTTAAAAAGTGAATAACTTTATTTGATACGCCTTTGGTTTTAGAAACCAAAGGCGTGTTGACATAATAGGTGATGATTTAATAAGTCTGGATTTAACTCGTGTTTGTCGTGCACTGTTTATTCAAGTCATCATTAACCAAAAAGCACTCAGCGTATAACCTTCTTATTTATAGCAGCCTGACACCCTCAAACAATTGACTGATTAAATACTCAATTAGTATAGAAAATATTACTCGGTCTTGAGTTATCGCTGAAACGCGGTACTTTGTTTTTTGCACTTAGGTTATTTAGTAAATTTTTGATATCAGTGCCACACTGTAAAAACAATCTTTCAAAGAGTGATTATAAGTGAATGACTGCGAATAAAATTAAACACACTCCGGCTTTAGTTACTCGACGAAACGTTCTTAAAGGCGCACTCGCCCTTGGCATTACGGCCGGAGTTACTCCGTTTGCCATTGGTAAGCCTAAACCCACGCTTAAGGTAATGGGAACCCACGTAACGCTTCAAGAAGCCATCAGGCAGCAGGCAATGGAAGATTTGGGTATCAATATTCAGTTTGAGCCCGGCGGCAGTGCAACCGTACTGCAAAAAGCATCGATGGACCCTACTTCTTTCGATTTGTACGAGCAATGGTCTAATAGTATAGGCGTACTGTGGCGCGCAGGTGCTATTCAGCCTATTGAGAAAAAACGCATTGGGTATTGGGAAGAAATTAACAATCTGTCTAAAACAGGTAAGCTCACCGCGAATGCGCGAATGGGAGCAGGAGATGCCCCTCATAAAATTTTAAATATTCAAAATGATGGCACTTTAGGTGCTAACTCTACTGATATAGTCAGCTTTCTGCCCTACGTACACAACGTCGATTCTTTTGGTTACGATAGAAGACGTTTACCTAAAGATATGCAGGGCGAAGCTGAAAGCTGGGGATGGCTACTAGATAGCCGTTACTCGGGAAGCGTTGCTATTGTTAACGACCCCACTATTGGTCTTTTCGACTTAGCGTTAGCCGCTCAAGCTAAAGGCTTTGTGACATTCAACGATGTGGGCGCCATGACCGAGCAAGAACTGGATAACTTGTTCAGCGTGTTAATTGAACTGATGCAGCTTAACCATTTTAACGGCTTTTGGACTTCCGTCCCGGAATCGGTACAGTTTATGAAAAGTGGCAGAGTGGCCATTGAAAGTATGTTTTCGCCTGCGGTTTCAGCACTCAACGGGCAAGATATACCAGTGACCTTTGCTGCGCCTAAAGAAGGGTATCGCGGATGGCATGGCGTGATGTGCCTCTCCTCTGCCTCTACAGGGCGCAGTAAAGACGTAGCCTATGAATATATGAACTGGTGGTTGTCGGGCTGGCCTGGCGCATTTATCGCAAGACAGGGGTACTATATTTCTAATCCTCAGCGTTCAGCGAAATATTTATCTAATGCTGAGTGGAATTATTGGTATGAAGGTAAACCCGCGTCCTCTAACCTCACTGGAACAGATGGCAAAATAAGCGTTTTAAAAGGTGCACAGCGAAACGGTGGTAGCTACGAAAATCGCTTTAGTAATGTGGCAGTTTGGAATACAGTAATGCCTACTTATGAATACAGTCTACAAAAGTGGTATGAGTTTATTACCTCCTAGTAAATAAAAATAAGGCATTCGCGCTGCATGCTATCCTCAATACGAACACAGCTTGTTATTGTTCTCGCTGCACTTATTGCTCTGATACTTTTTCAAAGTTATATCGCTCATGAGAACCAAGTAGTATTAAATCGGGGGGTAGACTCTGCCAGCGCTGCAATTACTGCGGTAGGCACGGTAAAAGAACTAGAACGTGATGTAGTCGACCTACAGCGAAATGTGCTGATCTTTAAAGAAAATGCTAGCTCATCAGCCATTACCCGTTTCACCCGTTTAATGGCTTCGATAGATGTAAAGCTCGACACGCTAGCGCAATCAAACATCGTGTATTCAGAATCCGATGAGAATCATGTGCTTACTCGAATGCATGAGCATCTCGATGCGTACAAGGACAACTTCACTCAAGTTGTTGATGCTCGAGCAAAGCGCGATAACTTAGTCTCTGAGGGCACCCTTGCCAACATTATTTCCTTACAAAACCTCACAACTCGGCTTGTAGAGCAAAGCGAAATAAGCGTTACTACTTTTAATGAGATTAAAAACCAGCTTATTCTTGCCGAAAACGCCACCCTTAAATACCTGCAAAAACCAGATATCATTTTTGTTAACGCCTTTAACCAGGCACTGCGCCCGTTTGACTCAATTGTGAATAGAGAGAGTGATACCTCAGCTGAACGTATTACTGCAAGAGTGGATAGACTTAAAGCCGACTTTTTAACCCTGACTCAAATTACTCAAGGAAATTTGTTTTTAGTTAATGTGGTGATGGCTGGCTCGGCGAGAGAGTTTCTGTACTTAAGCGGCGAGTTAGCAAATAACGTATCGGCACAGTCTGATGCTATCACTATGCAAACTTATGAACTTGCAGCAAGAACGCAGAAAAACGGTGAGCTATTTTCGTTAATCTCAATTTTATTAGCCCTTATAGCCGCCATTTTTACCATGGTAAGAATACTTGGGCCTATTCAGTCTATTACCCGTGTTTTTAACAAGCTCTCTCAAGATGTGCAGATTGAAAATATTCCCGGTAGCAAACGCATTGATGAAATCGGCAAGCTGTCGAGAGCCGCTATGGTGTTTAGCGATAAGAACCGGCAAACCCAAAAGCTACTAGAAGATGCACAAAATTTAAACGTTGAACAAGAGCGTCTTAATCACGAACTGAGAATATCAAAGCTTAAAGCGGAACAGGCCACCGCATCAAAAAGCATCTTCTTAGCGAACATGAGCCATGAAATCCGTACTCCTATGAATGGCATTATTGGCTTAATAGAACTTGCTCAAAAGCAAACACTCAGCAATACGGTAAGAGACTACCTTGATAAAGCCGCCTATTCCGGTCAAATTCTACTGAGTGTGATAAACGATATTTTAGATTTTTCAAAAATTGAAGCGGGCGAATTAAAAATTGAAGAAGTGAATTTCTCCCTTCATTCACTGTTTGATAACTTAATTGCCGTAATAGCGCTTAGGGCGAAAGAGAAAAACCTTTCAGTTCGCTTTTCAGTCAACCCTTCTCTGTATTCACAAATTGTTGGCGACCCTTTACGCATTGCTCAAATCATCATGAATATAGGTAATAATGCGGTTAAGTTCACTGAACAAGGGCGTATTGAAATAGAGTTTGACGGTGCGTTAAGTGATTCTGGTGACGTATTCAATCTGACTATACGAGTGTCTGATACTGGCATAGGAATGAGCCAAGCTCAGCTTGGCCGAATATTTAAACCCTTTACGCAAGCAGACGGCTCAACAAATAGAACCTATGGCGGTACGGGCTTAGGTTTGGCCATTGTGAGTCAACTTGTGGAACTTATGCACGGCGAATTACACGCCACATCAGACTTAGGTAAAGGCAGCGAATTTGTTATTACCCTTCCGCTTAAAGTGATTAATCGGCAGAAAGGCGTGTTGCATCAAACACCAGCGTTACCCAATGACAGTATGTATTTAACTGACTGCGCACTGCTACCTCAAGCTTATATTCAACATATTCAGCTTTCGTCACAGTCAATTGTGACGATTGAACAAGGGAAAGATAGGGCTGACCTACCTGCGCATATCCTTATTGATGTCCCCGACTTTGCTACCTTCAGGCAAAATTTAAGCTGGTTTAAAACGCTGGTTGAAGACGGCAAATCTGTGGGCCTAGTGATGGAGAGTGCGGGTAGTGCGCTACAAGCAAAATATGCATCCCTTTGGCACAATCCGCTCATTATGCACCCGTTTACACCGGTTCAATTTGAGCGATTTATTAAGCAGGTGATATCAAAAGACACATCTGAGGAATCTCAGATTGTAAAAGATAAAGAGAGTGAAGAGAAAAACGTATTCTTTGAAGGGCATGTTCTTCTAGTAGAGGATAACAATATCAATCAACTTGTGACGGGTGAAATGCTGAACAACGTAGGGCTAACCTTTGACGTGGCCGAAGATGGTAAACAAGCCGTTCGCAAAATTGAAAACTCTTCGGAATACGACCTTATCTTAATGGATGTTCAAATGCCTGTTATGGACGGTTACGAGGCTACCAAAGCACTTAGGGCGAGAGGCTTTACCGACATTATCATCATTGGCCTATCAGCCAATGCAATGGAAGAAGATAAGCAACATGCCATTGATGCAGGAATGAATGACTATCTTACTAAGCCTATCAAACAAAAGGCGCTCACCGTGAAACTTGCGAAATTTCTCACGAAAGAAGCTTACGAGGGGAATAGCAAAAACCACTATCACATTTAAACTTTTATGTATAAAAACGGGGCCGACTGTATACGTATAGCGTACAGTGACCCCGTTTTTTATGGCTTATTTAGCATACTGACGAACACGAGTACTGAGCCTTTAAGGCAAAGGTAAACGTCGTATAGGCATTAAAGAGGCTAAGCCTTAAAAAGGCTTAGCGTTAACAAACGTCGTTTAACTAACCTGAATATTCGTTAGCTGAATCATTCACTTAGAGTGCGGCAATAGTATCGTACTGCTCTTTAAGCTTAGCCAGTGCCTTTTCACCTTCGTCTAATTTTGCGCGCTCTTTTTCAATAACGGCTTCTGGTGCATTACTGACAAACTTTTCATTGCCCAGCTTTCCGCGAGTTCGAGACACGTCTTTTTCTACTTTCTCCATGGCTTTAGTGATACGAGCAAGTTCTGCATCTTTATCAATCAATCCTGCCATAGGAATAAGAATCTCCATCTCCCCCACTAACGCAGTAGCGCTCGCTGGCGCGGTATCGTCTTTGGTTAAGATAGTTACGCTCTCAAGTTTAGATAACTTGTCTAAGAAGCCTTTCGCAGCGTCTAAACGAAGCGCATCAGAATCACTGACATTCTTAAGCAGCGCGTTTAGCGGCTTATTCGGTGAAATATCCATTTCGCCTCGAATATTACGAATACCGACAATAAACTTCTTCACCCATTCAATATCAGCGAGAACCGTGTCGTCTTGCTTAGCGCTGTCTACTTCTGGGAACGGTTGCACCATGATGCTAGCGCCGTCTTCTATCTTAAGCGCACTTAAAGGCACTACACGCTGCCAAATAGTGTCAGTGATAAATGGCATAATTGGGTGCATTAAACGCAAAAGGCTTTCTAACACATTGATGAGCGTATGACGGGTTCCGCGCTTTTCAGCTTCGCTACTCGCGTCGTTGCTTAGTACCGGCTTAGTCAATTCCAAATACCAGTCGCAGAACTGATTCCACGTAAACTCGTAAATTGTTTGTGCTGCAATATCAAAACGGTAGTCAGACAATGCTTTTTCAAACTCAACGAGAGTTTGCTGAAACTTCGCCCAAATCCAACGATCGGCCAGACTGAGTACCATCTCGCCGCCGTTAACGCCAGTATCGTGCTCTTCTGTATTCATTAATACAAAACGTGACGCGTTCCAAATTTTATTACAGAAGTTGCGATAGCCTTCAACGCGAGACATATCAAAATTAATGTCACGGCTGGTAGATGCCATTGCAGCAAAGGTGAAACGAAGTGCATCTGTTCCGTAGGCATGAATGCCGTCAGGGAACTGTTTGCGGGTGCGCTTCACAATTTTTTCTGCTAGCTGAGGCTGCATCATTCCGGCTGTGCGCTTTTCAACAAGCGACTCGAGGTCGATACCGTCAATCAGGTCGATAGGGTCAAGTACATTGCCTTTCGACTTCGACATTTTATCACCGCTCTCATCGCGAATAAGACCCGTGATATAGATGTCTTTGAACGGAATTTTGCCGGTAAACTTCTTAGTCATCATGATCATTCTGGCTACCCAGAAGAAAATAATGTCAAAGCCTGTTACCAATACTGAGGAAGGAACAAACGTTTCTAAATCAGGGGTTTCTTTAGGCCATCCCATTGTTGCAAATGGCCATAATGCGCTTGAGAACCAGGTATCAAGTACATCGTTATCTTGTGAAAGCGTTACATCATTGCCAAGGCTGTGTTTTGCACGCACTTCTTCTTCTGTGCGCCCTACATATACCTTGCCGCTTTCGTCATACCATGCGGGAATTCTGTGTCCCCACCACAGCTGCCTAGAGATGCACCAGTCTTGGATGTTGTTCATCCACTGGAAGTAGGTTTTGTTCCAATTCTCTGGAACAAAACGAATCTCTCCACTTTCAACAGCGTCAATGGCTGGCTTAGCAAGTGACTCTACCGCTACATACCACTGGTCGGTAAGATACGGTTCGATAACCGCGCCGGTGCGATCCCCACGAGGCACTTTAAGTTTATGCGGTTCAATCTTAACCAATACACCTTGGCTGTCTAGGTCGGCAACAATTTGCTTGCGCGCATCGAAGCGATCTAAACCGCGATACGCCTCTGGCGCCTCTTCGTTAATTTTGGCATCGTCGGTTAAGATATTGATCATAAGTAAGTCGTGGCGCTTACCCATGTCATAGTCGTTGAAATCGTGAGCCGGCGTTATTTTTACGCAACCGGTTCCAAATTCCATATCTACATAGTCATCAGCAATAATAGGAATTAAACGGCCCGTAATAGGCAGCTTAATGTCTTTGCCGATAAAATCTTGATAACGCTCATCGTCAGGGTGAACGGCTACTGCGGTATCACCTAACATAGTTTCGGGACGAGTTGTGGCTACCACAAGCTCACCACTGCCATCGGCAAGAGGATAACGCATGTGCCACATATGGCCGTCTTCTTCTTCGTTTAGCACTTCTAAGTCAGAAACGGCGGTGTGAAGAACAGGGTCCCAATTAACTAAGCGTTTACCGCGATAGATAAGCCCTTCTTCGTGCAGTTTTACAAACACTTCGGTTACTGCTGTTGAAAGGTCATCGTCCATAGTAAAGACTTCGCGAGACCAGTCTGGCGAGGTGCCCAATCGACGCATTTGGCTAGTGATTGTGCCACCACTGTGTTCTTTCCATTCCCAGATCTTTTTAATAAAGTCTTCTCGACCTAGATCGTGGCGAGTTTTGCCCTGAGCGTTTAGCTGGCGTTCAACCACCATTTGCGTAGCAATACCAGCGTGGTCGGTACCCACCTGCCATAGGGTATTGTCACCCTTCATGCGGTGATAGCGAGTAAGTGCATCCATAATGGTTTGCTGGAAACCATGACCCATGTGCAGGCTACCCGTCACGTTCGGTGGAGGAAGAAGAATACAATAGGGGTCGCCGCTACCAGATGCTTTAAATAAACCCGCCTCTTCCCATTTTTGGTAGCATTGCTGCTCAATAGACTGCGGTTCGAAGGTTTTATCCATTACTGACTCTCGTTTAAAAGCTGATGTAAAAAAGTTGACGACTGTAGGCGATTTTTGTTGTTTCGCTCAAATCTAGTCATGCACTGTATAGATTTGCGTTGAATAAGCGGTATCAAGGTACGCCATGTCACACAGACTTAAACTGCATATTACATCCAGCTTGCTGATAGTTTTTGTATCTCACCCGCGCTGCTTGCTTAGCATTTTCATCCACGGGCACAAAATCGATGATTTGGCGGTGATGGTTAGGCGATGACACCATCCCTGAACCCACGTTGACCACCATTTGTCGTCTGGCAACCTGCTCAGGCTGCCAACATATTTCTACCGGCGTGCCCGCTTGCGGTCCCTCACCATAAAGGTTGTGAGGAACAAAACGGTTCGCCGGTAGTTGCCACAACAATTCATCAACTTCTTCTGCTTGTGCTTGTGTATCACACAGCACGCTAATTTTTTGTTTATTAGCAAACGCGTTAGCAACGACTTCACTGGCTTTACCCGTTACGCCGTTATCGCTAGCACTGAGTTGATAAAAAATAACCTGTGGCATAGAAGATTAATCCTCTAGCTTAATGTCGGCACGATTCATCAAGAATTGTGACAACATAGGTACTGGGCGTCCGGTTGCGCCCTTGTTCTTGCCACTGCGCCATGCTGTTCCTGCAATATCCAGGTGGGCCCAGTTGTACTTTTTCGTAAAGCGCGATAAGAAGCACCCAGCAGTAATACTGCCTGCAGGTCGTCCACCTAGGTTTGTCATATCAGCAAACGGGCTTTCTAGCTGCTCTTGGTAGTCATCCCATAGCGGCAGTCTCCACGCACGATCTGAACTTTGCTCAGAAGCATTTAACAGTTCGTGTGCAAGTGGGTTGTGCGTACTCATGACCGCCGTAGCATGATGACCTAGCGCAATAATTGCCGCGCCTGTGAGCGTTGCCACATCAATGACTAACTCGGGCTCGTAACGCTCTACGTAGGTAAGCGCATCGCACAATACCAGCCTACCTTCTGCGTCGGTGTTAAGTACTTCAACGGTTTGTCCCGACATAGTAGTCAGTATGTCGCCAGGGCGATAGGCGTTGCCACTGGGCATATTTTCACAGCCAGCCAACACGCCAATAATGTTGATTGGCAAATTCAGCGCAGCAATGGTGTGCATGGTTCCCAATACACCGGCAGCGCCGCCCATGTCGTATTTCATTTCATCCATGGCTTCGCCTGGCTTAATTGAAATACCACCGGAATCAAAAGTAAGGCCTTTACCTACTAGTACAATAGGCGCTTGATCTGCAGGACCGCCGCGATGATGCATAATACTCATCATACTTTCATTTTCTGAACCGCGACCTACAGCCAAATACGCCTGCATGCCTAGTTCGGCCATTTGCGTTTCGTCCACTACTTCAGCCGTGACGCTGTCATAACGACTCGCGAGCTCTTGGGCTTGTTTCCACAAATAGTCTGGATTACAGATATTTGGCGGCATATTAGCCACGTCTTTGGTCACCTTTGCACCGCGAGAGATAGCTAGACCATGATCTACTGCGCGCTCACCTACTGTCAGTTCTCGACGTGTAGGCACATTGAACACGATTTTACGCAGTGGGCGGCGAGGCTCGCCTTTTTTGGTTTTTAACTGTAGAAAAGTGTAAAGAGAGTCTTCAGTAGCTTCTACTGCTTGACGCACTTTCCAGTAGGTATCACGACCTTTTACATGAAGCTCGGTTAAGAAGCACACCGCTTCCATTGAACCCGTTTCATTCAGTGTTTGAATTGTTTTAGCGATAATATTTTTGTACTGGCGCTCGTCTAGCTCTCGCTCTTTGCCACAACCGACAAGAAGCACACGCTCGCTTAATACGTTTGGTACGTTATGCAGTAGCAACATTTGCCCGGCTTTACCTTCAAGGTCGCCGCGGCGCAACAGATTGCTAATGTAGCCATTGCTAATTTCGTCAAGCTGCTCTGCTACTGCCGTTAATCGGCGTGGTTCAAAGACACCTACAACGATACAGGCACTACGTTGTTTTTCGGGGCTGCCACTTTTTACACTAAACTCCACGATATTACCTCGCTTTTCGTCGTTTATAGTTTGCACGATGACTAAAATCACGTAACGTTTCGCGCTGCTTTATGTTTTAATACGCAGCATAACTTTTTAGTTCGCTGCAATTAACGCGTTTGCCCATAAATATAGGCCAATTTTGCGTCAAAACATCATGCAAACGGTTTATGATTGCAGGCAAAACTTGTAAAAACGGTAAGTTTAAACAAAATTGTGCTTTCTTTCACTAAAATTCCTAATTATCCGGGCAGACTGAGATGCTGATATTCCGCTATTTACTTAAGGAAACGCTTAAATCTCAGCTAGCGATTTTCTTTATCTTAATGGCCATTTTTGTCACTTTACGCTTTGTTCGCGTTTTAGGTGACGCTTCTGATGGCGATATCCCAGCCGGGCTCGTTTTAGGCTTTCTAGCGCTTTATGCCCCCATACTATCATCTCTTGTTCTTCCGATAAGCGCTTATCTTGGAATAATGCTGGCTCACGGTCGTTTATACGTCGATAGTGAAATGACCGTCATGCGCGCCTGTGGTATCAGTGAATGGTACATTACCAGAGTGATGCTGTTCTTATCGGTGCTGATCATGATAGTGACTGGTGCAATCACGCTATACTTTGCGCCTTTAGCTGCAGAAAACGAATACCAGCTAAGAGAAAAAGCGCGCAATGAAGCAGGCATTTCCGCCCTAATGCCCGGCCGTTTTCAACAAACCGGGAACGAAAAGGCGGTTATCTTTGCTCACGACGTAGATGAAAACGATAAGCTTCAGCGAGTATTTTTATCGCAAAATCAGAGCGACGATAGCAAAGAGCAAGTTCGTGTGGTTTACGCGCAAAGCGGCGACGTGGCAACCAATGCCGACGGCACCCGAAACCTTATTCTCAAGCAAGGCGTACAGTACGAAGGCGCTCAATCTGGCAAGGCCTATCGAAAAGTAGAATTTGATGAATATCAGATTCAAATTGCAGATAAGCCCGCTGAAGAGCCCCGTAAAAAGGTAAGCGTTTTGCCCACGGTAGAGTTATGGAACGACAGCAGTATTGAAGCGCGAGCAGAATTGCAGTGGCGCATTGCTATTCCACTGTCTATCCCGTTTTTAGTACTCATTGCTGTGCCGTTAAGTGCCGTTGACCCAAGACAAGGTCGCTTTGGAAAAATGTTCCCTGCCATTCTTCTTTATCTAGGCTACTTCTTATTATTGCTGGCTAGCCGCCGCGTATTAGAAGATGGAAAAATGCCTCCTCAGCTGGGCTTGTGGTGGGTTCATGCTGTCATGTTGGTTATTGGGTTTGTGTTAATTGTGCGCGATAGGAAAACCGGCACGCAGCTGCGCGCTTGGGTACTGGGGAAAAAGTAAATGTTCAAAATCCTCGATTTATATGTCGCTCGCACATTACTAGGCACGGTAACCGTAACCTTAAGCGTGCTAATTGGCCTAAGCGCTCTCATTAAATTTGTAGAGCAGCTACGAAAAATTGGCGAGGGCGACTACGATATGCTCGTTGCCTTTCTCTACGTAATACTAAGCTTACCTCGTGATCTAGAGCAGTTTTTCCCCATGGCTACCCTGCTCGGTGGTTTAATAGGCATGGGTGTACTTGCCAGCAACAGCGAACTGGTAGTAATGCAGGCTGCGGGATTAAGCCGGTGGAATATCATTAACTCTGCAATGAAATCTACTCTCGTAATGATCCTTGTGGTAATGGCAGTAGGCGAATGGGTAACACCTATTAGCGAAACAAAAGCCAAACAAATTCGCACAGAAGCTATTTCCGGGGGAAGCTTGTTTTCGTCTGATAAGCTGGTATGGGCGAAAGATGGAGAGCGTTTTGTCAGCATTGGCCAAGTACTCAGCCAAGACTCATTAAAGGACATTCGCATTTATACGTTCAACCCAGACCTCTCCTTACAAAGCATCAGCTATGCAAATTCAGGGGCATTTGATGATGACGGGTGGTGGCTAAATAATGTAGATGTCACGTCTTTTACCGAGCAACAAATTACCAGCGAAAGCTTTGAAAGAAAGCGTTGGAATTCAACACTTACACCAGACAAATTGGGCATTGTTGCTGTAAAACCAGAGGCGTTATCGATTACCGGGCTTGTTGATTACGTCAATTACTTAGAAAGTAACGACCAAGACCCTGCTCGCTACGAACTGGCCCTATGGCGCAAAATACTCCAACCGGTGTCTGTTGGTGTTATGTTGCTCATGGCGCTGTCTTTTATCTTTGGTCCGCTAAGAAGCGTAACCATGGGTGCTCGGGTTATTATGGGTGTGCTGACAGGCTTTGGATTCTTTATTTTAAATGAAGTGTTCGGCCCGGTGAGTTTAGTTTATCAGTTGCCGCCCTTCTTAGGCGCTATTTTACCGAGTCTACTGTTCGCTGCCGTGGCTGGAATTATGCTCAGGCGCTAAAACGTTTTGGCTTGAGCTGGTATGCACTAATCAGTTTTGAGCTAAGTTTGGCACCCTTCTTTATAACAAGACGGTTTTGGACCAGCTTGTTGTAAAACAGTCCGTTTGGGACCTGTTTACTATAAAACAGTCCTTAGAGGCCAGGTCGTTTTGAGCCGATTTTTTTCTAAACCAGGGCAGTGTTACTGCCCTTTTTTATTTTCAGCTTTTTGTTTATTTAAATGTTCTACCAGCTTTTATGATCGTTAGCTTCTTTAGACAGCTTTAACACCTCTGTTTTTGCTAGCCTATCTTGAAGTGACTGCTTTTCTTTCACATCAAATAGAACCAATAACGTACCTAGCCCGAAAAGCGAACCGACCAAACGCGTTATCAGTCGAGTCATTGTTACCGGCTCTTCTACCGTGCTGAATATGCGTAGACGCCATGCTCGCATACCCAAAGTTTGACCACCTCGTTTCCAAAACCACAAGAAAAAACCCGCTACCCAAAGCCCTACCCAGCTTTGAATTAATAGCTTATACCCCGTGGAAGCTTGAATGAGGTCTGCTGGCTCAGCAAAGCCCTGCATATCGAGCCCGCCATTTTTAAGCATGACAATGAGCGTCACTATCATCACCATTGCTGCACACATACCTACCGCAACCGCGACGAGTACGTCATATACCATGGCAGCAAGGCGTCTAAAAAAACCAGCCCTCTCACCAAAATCATTGGCAGACTGGGCCGTATTCGGCTCAGCGTTAGCACTTTTTTCACTTTTCTCACTTTTATTGCGAACTCGTTGTTGAGGTCTCGTTTTGTTTTTGGCCACGGTGTTCTCTTTTCACTACTTAGGTGCTGACATTATCACGGTGTAGTGTGACACAAGCTTGAGTTTGCATAAACACGCACACCGCTCAATTACGTGCTTTTCATATTTATTGGGCTTTAAAGCTACGCGATTTATTAAAAAAAGGGTTAACCCTAAAAGCACTTCGAGCGTTCTAAATACACAATGAATAAGAAGCGAATAGAAGAGACCGGCACGACACACAAAATGTGTACTGGCAATTATCAGGAAGCAATGACAATTGCACAAAGCATGCTATTGTCATTCTTAACTGGTTTTTGCATCTTTTTGTGCATCTAGATGCGCGCGACGATCGTTATATATTAAAAACATGTAAGTCTTATTATGGCTAACAACAATAAATAAACGTACGGCAACGGGCCTAGCCCACATAGCTGTACTCAAGGAGCCAAAATGGAACACGAAATTCTGTTTCCGCTGTTATGTAAAACTGCTGAAGGTAATAAAACCGCCTTTGCCGAGCTTTATAAAACAACCAGTTCACAACTATACGCAGTAGCACTTAAAATGCTTAAGCGGCCAGAACTTGCGGATGAAGCAACGCAAGATGCCTACATAAAAATTTGGCACAATGCAGGAAGCTATCAACGAACTAAAGGTACGGTATTAACGTGGATGGTGAGTATTGTGCGCTATCGAGCACTCGATTTGATGCGCTACCACAATGTACGCAATGAAGTTGAGCTAACTGAAGATGCTACCGCTATTCCAGACACTCCACAGGCTTTTAAGTTAGGCGGCGAGCAGGAGAAACTCGTCGCTTGCCTAGATGAACTCGACGGACCACAACGACAAGCTATCCACCTTGCTTACATTAATGGCTTATCTCACCAGGAGGTGGTGAATTATTTATCGTCGCCGCTAGGCACAATAAAAAGCTGGATTCGAAGAGGATTACAAAGCCTTCAAAGGTGCTTATCACTATGAATTATTTAAAAGAAGAAACGCTTAACGCGCTTGCAGCGGAATATGTGGTAGGGACACTACGAGGAAAGGCCCGCGTTCGTTATCAAAAATTGATGATGCAGTATCAAGCGGTGAGCGACGCCACTGCGCAATGGGAACAATATTTAGCGGGTTTCAACGATGTGGTTACCCCCGTTCAACCGCCAGAACGGGTATGGGATGTGATTCAACAGCGCTTGGGGCATTCCGATTCTAAAGACACATCAGCGCAAATTGTTGATTTTGAGCGTGCAAAACGCAATCGCTGGAGAGGCTTGTCTGCACTATCTACCGCTGCTGCATTAGTACTTGCTGTGTTGCTTGTCGTTATGCAACCTTCTCCTGTTGAAGAAGTGTCGCATATTGCTGTAGTGAATAACGCGGATAACACCCCATTGTGGGTGATTGAAGTGTCACCAAGCACGTTGGACGTGAAAGTGACCAATGCCTTCACTGCACTTGCTAATAAAGATTACGAACTATGGATGGTTCCTGCAAATGGTGAAGCGCCGATATCACTTGGACTTATGCCTGAACTGGGCGGTGATAGCAGAAACACGCCGGACATTTTACTTGATAGCAGCATAGCGGCCCTCGCGATTAGTTTAGAAGAGCCAGGCGGCTCTAAAACGGGTTCGCCAACCGAAGTACTTTATATCGCGCCAATCTTGTCGGTATAAAATATTTTTCAACTGCTCTAAAGGCCGCATTTTTACTGGTAAAAATGCGGCCTTCTTCTTTTTGCTTACCTTTTTTAAGCATTTATTTTAATTCTTTTTGTTTTTTTTGCATCTAATAGCGCATCTCACTCGTTTGGCTTTGTGAACTCATCAAACAGAGAGATACACAATGACAATCTTAAAACGCAAAACACTATCGGTTGCAATAGCTCTCACTTGCGCTGCCGTTACTGCTGGTGCCTTCGCATCAAGTCACAGAGAAGCGCCAAACATTACACGCGCACCTGCTTTAGACAGCACAGATTTTTACGCTTTTAACAGTTATGAAGAAGGCCGCGACGGCTACGTAACCTTTATCGCCAACTATATTCCACTGCAAGATGCTTACGGTGGTCCAAATTATTTTGCTATGGATCCAAACGCGCACTATGCCATTCACATCGATAGCGATGGTGATGCCGTTGAAGACGTAAGCTTTGTATTTAATTTCACTAACATGCTTGCTGCCGATAACGAAGGCATTGCCCTTCCGATTGGTCCAGAAGGCAACCAAAAAATGGTGAAAGTACCGCTTAAAAATATCGGTGGTATTAGCGCCGATGATTCAAGCGCGGCGAACTTCTCTGAAATGTACTCGCTAACGATGGTTTCTGGCGACATGCAGAGCGGCGAGCGCACTACATTAACGCCTTCTATGGGTGATATGTTTAAGAAGCCGCTTGATTATATTGGTAACAAAACCTTCACCAGTGAAGCTGAATATGCTCGTTATGCAGAAAGCTTTATCTACTCGTTTGCTATTCCTGGCTGTGATGACATGGCTCGCGTATTCGTAGGTCAGCGTAAAGACCCCTTTGTAGTTAACCTTGGTAAAACATTCGACTTGGTAAATTATGTACCTGTTGAAGGTGATAGTGCGCCGGGTGCTGGCGATGGAGAAGGTTTTCCAGGTGGTATTACACAAAGCGAAAACAACGATGACTTACTAGATAAAAACGTAACGTCACTGTCTGTTGAAGTACCTGCAACGTGCGTAACCGGTGATGGCAACGGCGTAATAGGCAGCTGGACTACAGCAAGCTTGCCACAAGCAACCATCCTAAACCCAGATGCAACGTTCGCAAAACCATCAGTAAGTGGTGGTGCTATGACACAGGTATCTCGTTTAGGCAGTCCGCTAGTGAATGAATTAGTTATCGGTATTGGTGACAAAGATACGTTCTCAAGTGCGCACCCAAGTGACGACGGTCAGTTCGCTGATTACGTTACTCACCCGTCGCTACCAGAACTACTCAACATCTTGTTTAAAGACGCGGTTAACACCACGCTAGGTACGGATATTGAAACATTAGCGCCAACAAACTTCCCAAGAACCGACTTGGTAACAGCGTTCCTTACTGGCTTCCCTGGTGTTAACCAGCAAGCAACGGTGACGCCGTCTGAAATGCTTCGTTTAAACACGGGTATTCCAGCCACACCAGCAGAGTCACAATCGGCATTTGGTGTAGCAGGCGATGATTTAGCTGGCTTCCCGAACGGTCGTCGTCCAGGTGATGATGTTGTGGATATTGCGCTTCGCGTAGTGATGGGTCGTCTGTGTTACCCAATTCCAGTAGCAGGTGAAGATACAGACCTTGGTTTGTGTGCACCTGAAGATGCAAGCGTAGGTACAGTGCCATTTACTGACGGTGCACCTGTGGATGCAAGCATGATTGATTCATCATTCCCATACCTAAGAACGCCTATTGCTGGCTCTGAGTAAGGAGCACAACTATGAATAAACCTATTGAGAAAAAATCAAATAGAAACATTCATCGAATTTGGATCGCTACATCGTTGGCACTAGCTCTATCGGGTTGTTTTGATAGTGATGATGACAACAAAGCGCCTGAAATCAATGAAGCACCTGTTGCAGTAGATGACATGCTGACAACGCAGGCAGACATTGCATTTGAAGGGACGCTTGGCGCGTCTGACCCTGAAAACGATCCACTTTCGTTTGCATTAGAAGAAGATGGTTCGTTAGGTTCAGCCGCTGTAAACGCAGACGGTAGTTTCACCTACACGCCTAACGCTCAGGTAACAGGCTCAGACAGCTTTACCTTTAGTGTTAGCGATAGCTTTAATCAGAAGGTGACTGGAACCGTCACAGTGACAATTGAAGCTCAGCAACTATCAGTAACAAGCTATACCAGAGCGGCGTTTAATCAAGCCCCAACTGATGAGCCTCTTCCAGTCAATGGACGGGAGTTTACTCAGGATGCTGATGATGCAGCGTTTGACGATCTATTAATCGATTAAACTGTCTTTTGTCAATTAGACTGTCTTTTGTCAATTAAACTGTCTTTTGTCAATTAGACTGTCTTTTATCGATGAAATTAAACAACAATCTTTTTGACAGCACGTAATAAAAGCCTGATTAATAAATCGTTGTAAAAGAGCATAACCGCAAGGCCAAGGATGGCCTTTTTTTTAGGGAATTTTCATGTTCAAACCTCTACCTTCATGTGTCACTTTCTGTTCTTTTTTAATTACTGCAAGCGCTTCATTACTGCTTTCAATGCCAACAATAGTTAATGCAGAACCTGAAAGTAACAACGCTACACAAGAAGTATCTAAAGACACCATCATTGCCACTTGGCAACCTACTGCCACAACACTTTCTACTATTTCTGATGCAGAGAAACTTTTGACCGCAAGTCGTTTCTTATTAGCATCGGGAAATGAGCGCCAGCAAGTTACCCAGTTTGTTAATAGACTTCGTTCATCAAAGGCAGAATTTAACTACGAGCAGCGACAGCGCCTGGTAATTCTCGAAGCCAGGTTGATGC
This sequence comes from Alteromonas sp. BMJM2, assembly GCF_027257845.1. Lineage (GTDB taxonomy): Bacteria > Pseudomonadota > Gammaproteobacteria > Enterobacterales > Alteromonadaceae > Alteromonas. The sequence continues at coordinate 169,016 of NZ_JAPVOT010000004.1, forward strand.
AAGGCGTACATAAATTCGATGACGCTCTTCAACATCTTAATGCCATTGATACCACGCACTCTGGAGCTGCGCAGTTACTACTGGCAGATATCAACATTCAGCGAGGTCAAGGCGACAAGGCGAAACTACACTGCGAACAGCTAATGGGCAAAACCAGCTTTCTTCTTGCTTTTGGCTGTGTGTTAAATGCCGATTTCTCCATAGCGCCTTCAGAAGATGTATATAACAAGCTGCAAAAGTTTGAGCGTTACACATCACTTACGAATGCTGAATCGGTTAATGACGCTGAATATCTATGGTATAGAGAAACACTAGCAAGCATGGCGCTAGCACTTGAAAAGCCAAATCTTGCCGTTCAGCAGCTATCAGAATTTACTTTATCAACGCTGCCAGTAAGTGCTTTGATAACATGGGCCGATGCCCATTATGCTTTGGGGCAATATGGCACTATAACGACAGTGCTTGGCCAAGAAGTCAGTGATATATCCCGCTTAGACGATGCACTGTTGTTAAGATGGGTGAAAGCACAAAAGGCCCTAAACTTAGATAACACAAAAGAGATGCGCCTTTTAGGTAAGCGCATGCAAATAAGAGCATGGCGAGAGGACACATCACACGCTGCCCAAGTAGCAAGCTATTACCTAGATGTAGATTATCAGCCACAGCTAGCGATAAAGTTTGCTCGCCTAAACTGGGAATATGCCCAAACCAAACACGATGAACATTTATTGAAACGAGCGGAACATGCCCTGAGCGCGAAGGGCGCAGAAGCTGCTCAAGCAACACATGTCTCTCACGCTTCTTAGAGCTTTCAGGTCTCTCAGACATCTCAAATCACTGAGAGCTAGGGCGTTTTTACAGTTAAGCTAACGGAGTTAGAGCTAGGTTATGCAACGAGTAGTATTATTTTTCTTCATTTTTTTTAGCACACAATGCGTGTCTCATGAGTTGAGCAGTGGGTATCTTACACTGAGCCAGCAGGAAGCTGGCGTGTTTCAGGGCGAGTTATTACTCAAGCCAGAAGACATCGGCCAAGCCGCTAATTTAGACACCAATAATGACGGACGGCTATTGTGGAGTGAAGTGTTAGCGAATCAACAACAGGCTGCCGCCTATATTGCCAACGCGCTACAGATAAAGCAGGGAAGCGGCAAGTGTCGTGTTTCTGCTGCCTCTCCCACTACGCGTTCTATCTCCGCCGAATCTCTTGTCGTTTATCCTTTGTCGGTTAGTTGCCAGGCGCGTGGCAGTGAAATCGGCAGTGAAGACGGCAGTGAAGACAGCAGAGTAATCAGCATTAGCTACGAGGGTATTTTTGACATATCGCCAACCCATAAGCTTCTTACTACGGTAAATGTGCAAGATGAAACCCTGACATCGGTGATTGCCGAAGACAAACGCATACTGACCCTGACGCCTAAAGTACTGTCGACCACGTCGCAATTTTTTGAAATGGTATACCAAGGCATTTGGCATATTTTTATTGGTCTGGACCATATTCTCTTTCTCGTGGCGACCTTACTTACTGTGAACCTAGCTCGACATCAACGCACGTGGAAAAAAGAGGACAAGAAGCGCGATATTGTTAAAAATACGGTAATTTTAGTGAGTGCCTTCACCCTAGCTCATTCTATTACGCTTACCGCTACCGCCCTTGATATCATTACGCTAGACAGCAGATGGGTAGAGCTGGGCATTGCAATTTCCGTTATGCTAACGGCACTGAACAATATATTCCCGGTGGTATTTAGGCTCGGCTTTTTAACCTTTGGCTTTGGTCTTCTTCACGGCATGGGCTTTGCCAGCGTGTTTGCAGAATTAAACGCACAATCAAACAGCCTAGTAATGAGCGTAGCCGCATTTAATATTGGCGTTGAAGTTGGGCAGCTCGCCATCGTATCCCTACTGCTGCCCCTACTTATATTAGTGCGAAACTGGCACGTGTATGCCAAAACCATCATGCCTATCGCCTCATCAGTCATCGCGATTATTGCATTAAACTGGACTTTACAGCGCTGGTAGCCTCAAAAGAAAACGCCCCCGTTTGATATTTATTTCAAACGGGGGCGTTTCATTTTTTGCCGCTTTGTTCAACCTATGCCGATTTTACAAACCCTCTAAATCGTACACGCCTTGCTTAGAAAGCTTTTCATTTAACGGCGCAATTCGCTCGTTAAATAAGGTTTGCAGATTCAACTTATATTGCTGCCATTTTGCTTCAAGATCGTCTAACCGCTTAAGCGCGCCGGCTTGCGCTGGTGCACCCGTTCTATCAAAGTTATCCATTAAAAAGCGTACTTGTCTGTCGAGCATATTTGGCCAATTAATGTCGTCTTCGAAGGTTTGATGTTTGGGCTGGATAACTAACGATTCCCATTCATCTATTTCACTCACAATGCTTTCGATGGATGTTGACACGTCGTTCGCTAGCATGACGTTAGACGTTGCCACATGCTTAAGCCGGTCACGGACATCACGGGCTTTTTGAAGGTGGGCGAATAATTCATTGAGCACATCTTCACTCGCCTGAATACTTTGCTCTACTTTTTGTAATTCCGCAGGCTGAGCATTCTCTCTTGGGTCGGGCAACACATTAAAGGGGCGCGTTTGCGATACCTCGCCTACCGTGATTGTTGCCTTATATTCCCCCGGCATCACTCTCGCGCCATTCCAGCCACCGAACAATTTTACGTTATCAATACAATTAAGGGGCTGACGACGTAAATCCCACTCAAAAGCGTTAAATCCAGCATCGGTAGATGGATGCGTAAACTTCAACGGACTGCGAATGTCTTCATTTCCTTTCGCGCATATTTCAAACGCACTTGCTGAAGAAGATAACGCGCGCACCAGTTGGTTATTGGCATCAAATATATCTATTCGAAGGGTTTCGTCTTCATCTAATGCCTCATTTAAGAAGTAGCGAAATGTAGCTCCTCTCGCAGGGTTTTCTGCTTCTAATTGACCACTTATATTGCCTCCAGCTAGAAGGCGTACCCCATCAACAGGGCTAAACTGAAACAACACTTCATCAACCAAGGTATTGTTAGCCTCGCGAAGTGGCGCTATGTCGTCCAATATCCAAAAGCCCCGCCCTTGAGTAGCAACCACCAAATCATCGCCTTTCACCTTAAGGTCGGTTATTGCCACCGGCGGTAAGTTGAGCGAAAGCTTTTGCCAATTTTTACCATCATCAAAGCTGATGAACATTCCGCTTTCTGTGCCGGCAAACAACATGCCTTCTTGCTGACTATCTTCGCGAACCACTCTTACAAAAGCGTCTTCCGGTAAGCCTTTATCGATACGCGTCCAGCGTTTACCGTAATTCGTCGTTTTATAAATATAGGGACTGTAATCGTTAAGCTTGTAACCAGTAACCGCTACATAGGCTTTTCCTTCGGCGTGAGGGCTTAGCTCTATGGCATTTACCTGCGCTTCTTTTTTATGGGGCGTAATATCTGTCCAGTTTTTGCCTTCATCTTTAGTGAGATGCAGTTTGCCGTCATCGGCGCCAACCCAAAGCTCTCCCGCGTTTGTTGGCGACTCAGCGATATAAAAAACCGTATTGTAATATTCAGCGCCCGCCTGCTCGTTAGTAATTGGCCCGCCATTTAGCCCCTGCTTTTCAGCATCGTTACGGGTAAGGTCGGGGCTGATTTCTTGCCAATTTACGCCTCTGTCAGTGGTTTTTAGTATCATCTGTGTCCCGTAATACACCGTATCAGGGTCGTGTTGTGATACTAAAACTGGCGCATTCCAATTAGTGCGATACTTTTGGTCTTTTGCATTACGACCAAACACGTATTCAGGGTAAGGCATGATAGGACGGGTTAACCCACTGCTTCTATCAAATTCAGTAAGCGTACCGTTAATGGTAGTCGCGTATATAAGCGTGGGATCATCGGCATTAAACGCAATATGAGCGCTTTCTCCACCGCCAACGGCAAACTGTTCCTCTATGCCTATTCCGCTATCGAGGGTAGCAGATGGCGTCGCCATGGTGGTATTGTCTTGCTGGCCACCATATACATAGTAGGGTTTAAGGTTATCTGTGGTCACACGGTAAAACTGTGCGGTAGGTTGATTATAAATGCTCGACCACGACTCTCCGCCATCAAAGGTGATGGTTGCGCCGCCATCGTTAGCGTTGATCATGTTTAAGCTATCTTCTGGGTTAATCCACATGTCATGGGTATCACCGTGAGGCAGCGATTTTATTTCAAAGGTTTTGCCACCGTCGATGGATTTGTGTAGCTGAACGTTCATCACATAAAGCGTGTTGTCGTCGTTAGGGTCTACTTTGATATGATTGTAATACCACGCCCTGGCTTTCAGAATATTGTCGTCATTCAGTAATGTCCACGTTGCGCCCGCGTCGTCACTGCGATACAAGCCGCCCTCATCGGCCTCAATAATGGCGTACAAACGCTTAGGATTAGAGGGTGATACATCAATACCAACTTTGCCAATGAGTGTAGGCAAGCCTTTTTCAAGTTGCTCCCATGTTTCTCCGCTATCGGTAGATTTGTATATACCGCCGCCTTCACCACCAGATTTTATAAACCAAGGGGTTCTGCCGTGATGCCACATACTGGCGTACAGTACCCTAGGGTTAGACGGATCTAAGGCTAAATCCGCTGCCCCTGTATCGCCATTCACTTTTAAAACGTGTTGCCACGTTTTGCCGCCGTCAGTGGTTTTAAAAATACCCCGCTGCTCATTAGCCGACCAAATATTGCCTTGAACTGCAGCCCAAGCAATATCTGGATTAGTGGGGTGAATACGTATTTTTGGAATTTGACCGCGATTTTCTAAACCAACGAGTTCCCACGTTTCACCGGCATCAGTAGACTTATAAATACCCTTACCGTGGCTTGTGGTTACTCCTCGAATAGGACCTTCGCCGGTGCCAACATAAATAACGTTATTGTCTGAGGGCGCAACGGCAATAGAACCAATGCTCCCTACAGCGAAATGTTCATCCGAAATTGCCTTCCACGACAATCCCGCATTAGTGGTTTTCCACACCCCTCCACCTGCTGTGCCCATGTAGTAAAGTTGAGGTTTTCCATCAACTCCGGCAACGGCGACAGAGCGACCGCCGCGGTATGGACCAATAAATCGGTACTCCATGTTGTCGAAAAGCTCTGCGCTGACGGTTTCTTCTAATGCACTGGTTGAAAATGATGTACTTAGTAATGTGGTAATAGACACAACTAAAGCCACTAATGCTCGTGGTGATATCATTGTTGAACGCCTTATGGTGTTTATTCTTATGTGTTGATTCTTAAGTGCTTGGGAAAGCCTTGATTAAAAACGAACTTAGGAAACGTTTCGTAAAATTCTCCTTTATAATGCAGTGTACTGTTATCAAAGGTAAAGACCTAAATAAGTAAAGCTACAAAACGCCATCTACTGCTCGCTCTTTGGCACCAAATCTAGCTCTTCATTTCACTGGATGCCCCACTCTTTAGTTATTTCTTAAATTTCTTCTCGTTATGTTTGTTTGGTTAACGCGTTACAAAGCTATCGCGTTCGCAACGTAGAAAACGTAACAGCGTGTGTTACGAGAAATTGAACCACTTAATTTCGCAACAAAGCATGAACAAAAATCATATAAAAATGAAATTAAGTCATTTTTATTCATAGTTTTTATTGCGTATAACATGGTTATCGTTTTCAGCACTAAACATAGAGCCAACACCGCGATGACTAACGAATTTGAATTTACTATCACTCGTACTCGTTTTGATGAAGACTATCAGCCTTCTGAGCATACTCGGGTAACCACAAACTTCGCTAATCTAGCGAGGGGTAAGCAGCGAAAAGCTAACCTGCGCAATGCACTGCAAATGATAGACAATCGATTTAACGCACTTGCTACTTGGGATAATGCTGCTGCAGATAGATACGCTGTTGAGCTTGATATCATATCGGTTGATGTGGATGTCGAGGGCAACGGAGAGAGCTTTCCAACCATTGAAATTCTTCAAACCAATATTGTTGACACACAAACGGGCAAACGCTCGCAAGGTATTGTTGGCAATAATTTCTCATCGTATATACGCGATTACGACTTTAGTGTGGTGCTGTCTAATCACAACAAAGGACAGTCGCATTTCAGTGTGCCTGATGACTTTGGTGAGCTGCACGGAAAACTATTCCAGCACTTCTTACACTCTGAGGCCTACAAAGCCCAGTTTACGAAGTCGCCGGTAATATGCATCAGCGTGTCTGACAACAAGGTGTATCGCAGAACAGAAAATGAACACCCCGTTTTAGGCGTAGAATACACCCCTAACGAGACCTCATTAACCGAAAGCTATTTTAAAAAGATGGGACTGAACGTGCGCTATTTTATGCCGCCGAATAGCGTCGCCCCCTTTGCCTTTTATTTCTTTGGCGACCTGCTAAACGACTACACCAATTTAGAGCTTATTAGCACTATTAGCACAATGGAGACGTTTCAAAAGATTTATCGGCCTGAAATTTATAACGCAAATGCTATTGCGGGTAAACACTATAAACCGAACCTCAATCACCAAGATCATTCCATTACCCGAATTGTTTACGACCGAGACGAACGTTCACAACTAGCGGTTGAACAAGGCAAGTTTGTTGAGGAGAAGTTTATTAAACCCTATCAAACCGTGCTGACCCAATGGTCACGACAATGCGCTTGGTAAAGGCCAAGCAGCCTTGTGCCAGCTAGCTCGCTGTCGATTTTCTCATTTTCACTATTTCTGTAGACCCTTTGGTCTTCTAAAGGTTTTAGTTTTCTATGGGAATAGCTTAACTAGGTTATTATTCAAAAATACATTATGAAAACACTATTACCCACTTCCACCTCAGGCAGTCTTCCAAAACCCGCATGGCTGGCGCAGACTGAACAGCTTTGGTCACCGTGGAAACTAGCGCAAGATATTTTGCCTGAGGGCAAGCACGATGCGTTAAAGCTGTCACTTCACGAACAGCAGTGCGCCGGCATTGATATCGTGTGTGACGGAGAGCAAACTCGTCAGCACTTTGTTACCACCTTTATCGAACACTTAAGCGGTGTGGATTTTGAGAATCGAGAAACGGTGACAATTCGAAATCGCTATGAAGCCAGCGTACCAAGGGTAATTGGTGCCGTTAAGCGCACCCGCCCCGTGTTTGTGGAAGATGCCAAGTTTCTTAGAAGCCAAACATCCCAACCCATTAAATGGGCCCTACCCGGCCCAATGACTATGATTGATACGTTATATGACGCTCACTATAAAAGCCGGGAAAAACTGGCCTGGGAGTTCGCTAAAATTCTGAACCAAGAAGCCAAAGAATTGGAAGCCGCTGGCGTCGATATCATTCAATTTGATGAACCTGCTTTCAATGTGTTCTTCGATGACGTTAACGAATGGGGCGTGGCTGCTTTAGAGCGAGCGATTGAAGGGCTTAAGTGCGAGACAGCCGTGCACATATGCTACGGCTATGGCATAAAAGCGAATACAGATTGGAAAAAAACCTTGGGAGAAGAATGGCGTCAGTACGAGACCATTTTTCCAAAGCTTCAAAAATCAAACATCGATATCATTTCACTGGAGTGCCACAACTCTAAGGTTCCGCTGGAGCTGATGATGCTTATCCGCGGAAAAAAAGTGATGGTCGGCGCAATAGATGTAGCCAACCATAATATTGAAACCCCAGAGGAAGTAGCCACTACGTTAAGAAAGGCGCTGAAGTTTGTGGAAGCAGACAAATTGTATCCCTGCACCAATTGTGGAATGGCCCCGTTACCTCGCCATGTAGCTCGCGCAAAGTTAAGTGCATTAGCAGCAGGTGCTGAGCTCGTGCGACAAGAACTAGTAACACAACAGTTAAACGTCGGTCAGTGCGCTGCGAAGTAAATCATACAATACGGTTAGTTTTACTGGCTTAGCCAAATGCGCATTAAACCCGACCTGGGCGTAGTGCGCTATGTCAGTACTCATTACATTTGCAGTTAGTGCTATAACGGGAACACTCTGATTTAGCTTTTGTATTTCAGCAAATGCCTGAAGTCCGTCCATTTCAGGCATTTGGATATCCATTAACACTAAATCGAATGTATTTTTTGAAAACTGTTCAAGTGCCTCAACCCCATTTTTAGCAAAATATAAGTCTGCCTGGGTCGGTGCTAGCATAGATTCGATAACAAGGGTGTTTATATCGTTGTCTTCGGCAATAAGAATTGTCTTACCAAATAGATTAGGAACATCGTCCGTTTTGGAAACGGTGCTTTTGCTTTCTAAGTTTGCGTGCTCAAGGGGTAAGGTTACCGTAATTGTTGTGCCCTGATTACTAACGCTATCAACTTCAATGTTGCCCCCCATCATTTGAACTAGACTTACCGTGATTGACATACCCAATCCAGTGCCACCAAATTTACGAGTTGTGGATGAGTCAGCCTGAGTGAAACGTTCAAATATCCGTGCCTGCGCTTCTTCAGACATGCCAATACCCGTATCTTTTACGGTGAAACGTAACGCGCCTGAAGAATAAGAACTATCGTTCATCAATGCTATGCTGACTTGTCCCGATTTGGTGAATTTAACGGCATTGGCACACAGGTTAAGAAGGACTTGCCTCACCCTCACTACATCGCCTTTCCACCCATCAACAAAATCTTTGCTTATACTGGATTTTAACGCTATTTGTTTTTCAGTGGCTTCTAGGCTTAATTCTGAGTGCACATGCTCCATAACACTACACATTGAAAAAGGCTGCTTTTCTAACGTCAGCTGGTTAGCTTCAATCTTCGAATAATCCAGAATATCGTTGATGATTGTAAGCAAACTTGTAGCAGAGAAGTTTGCTTTTGATATAAGCTTCTGTGATTTTGAATCTAAGTTTGAGCGTTCTAACAACTGCAGCGTGCCGAGTACACCATTCATTGGGGTTCTTATTTCATGACTCATATTGGCAAGAAAGTCACTTTTAGCTTTAGTGGCCTGCTCGGCTTTAACCTTTGCTTCTTGTAGTTTTTTTGATGCTTCCTCGCTATCGGTTACATCGTGGAACGTACCAAACAATCTTGTACATTTATCTTCGACGAACTCTGCCTCGCCCTTCGTGACGACCCAGCGACGCTGTCCCTTCATCGTTGTTATCTGTGCTTTGAGATCCCACGGCTTACCGTGCCGAATAGCCGAATCCACTGCTTTCATTAATTCGTTTCGGTGTTCGCCAGCGGTATAGAAGTTAAACGCCTCTTCAAATGTTGGTTGGTAATGTTCGGGAGCTTCGTGAATTTTCCGGGTCTGGTCGCTCCATTCCACATTGTTCCGGTTATGGTCGACTTTCTCTAAAATGCTATTTTTAATTTTGGTCTTTTTTGTTTTTAAACTTTCGACGTTGATAGACCAAGAGCCTATTTTCCCTACGTTCTCTAGTTTTGCGAGGGTCGATGCTTTTGATTTTAACTGTTCAAGCACTTCTCTTCTTGATATCTCAGAACCTAACCACTGAGCAAATAGCTCGATAAACTCATAACTTTCTGACTCAAACCGGTCAACAGGTTTAGCAGCCGAGAAATTAATGGTGCCAAATACCGTGTTACCAGTAATTATTGGGGCAGCGAGATACGCTTCGAGCTTTTGTGCTTCATAGCAGGGGTGGTTAGCAATTTCTGAAAAGCCTACGTGGTTAAACCCAACCACTTTGTTTCTATTGATTGTGTAATGACAATAGGTTAAGCCAAGGTCGAAATGCATTCCGGCATCAAGACCATCAACATTATTAACAGTTCTAAATACCGTATAATCATCACCTACAATTTGACTCACAATACCGACTTCCAAGCCAAACAGGTCGAGACCAAAGCGCAGTAATGCATCCACTTTCTCATCAAAATCTAGCGACTGATTAGATACGATATTGTGGAAGCTTCTTAGTGGGTTCACTTTTTCCGCTTTCATTTGGTGTCTTCCATTGAATTGAACATCACGCGGGGTACATACTGTTTTGAGTATTTGCGTTTCAGACTGGGAAATATTCATAGTTATTACTAGCTACCGTGCGATACATCGTGAATAAAGGTTCCAGTGGCCTCAACAGACCTACTAGCGTTTTAAGCGAGCTGATTGGATCAGACAGCATTCTTGATATACCAGCACTGGTGTAGCATTTGAAATGCTAGCTTAACACCTGCCTACCCGCTTCCCTATTCCCAATAAGTATAGGTATTGCCCTTAAAGTCACTCATAAGACCACATTGTGAAACGCTTATTTCAGCGTGAGGTTATTCGTACCCAATGTACAAACTTTCAACACTTGAAGGTAATTCTCAAAAAAAGTGTTGTATGCGCGCGCTGCATCGCTATAATGCATCGCATTGGCGTATAGCCATTACAATGTGATGCCAGAGTGATGAAATTGGTAGACATGACGGATTCAAAATCCGTTGCTAGAAATAGCGTGCCGGTTCAAGTCCGGCCTCTGGTACCATTCTCTTTAAATAGAGAGCAAACCAACTTTTTAGTTGGTTTTTTTGTATCTGCGGTTTGATTAATCGGCACGCTGGCGTGCCGTCCGAGTGTCGGCCCATCGCGTGGCGACCAATCATAAGCCCGACCTCTGGTACCATTCTCTTTGAATAGAGAGCAAACCAACTTTTTAGTTGGTTTTTTTGTATCTGCGGTTTGATTAATCGGCACGCTGGCGTGCCGTCCGAGTGTCGGCCCATCGCGTGGCGACCAATCATAAGTCCGGCCTCTGGTACCATTCTCTTTGAATAGAGAGCAAACCAACTTTTTAGTTGGTTTTTTTGTATCTGCGGTTTGATTAATCGGCACGCTGGTAACGTTAGCGGTCAGGCTCTTATTATTTTTCAGCTATTAAATAGGACTATCTAAGCAACAGAGCATCACTTAAATATTCGAAAGTTGCAGTGTAGATCAAACGTTATTGAGTTATTATTTACTCGTAATAATTTGTTACATTAGCATGAGATTTCATTTTTTGAGTAGCAAGTTACCAGTCGCAAGCTGCTAAAAACCTTTTGAGAGATTTCATCCTTGGTAGACTCAAAGCCATGATAAAAAACCGTCGAATGTGCACTGCCTTCATATTCTTAACATTTCTATTTAGTGTATCGCTGAATGCCCAGCCTATAGTCGAGATGCCTCGGTTTTCTCAGTTTTCAACTGCAAATGGCCTATCGCAAGATTTTATCAACGACATGATAATAGATAGCGATGGATTTCTATGGATAGCTACTGGAACAGGGTTAAATCGATATGACGGCAATTTTAATAAGCGCTATATAGGCTTTGCCAATGAATTTGCAGACGATGGCATTTATTCACTCTTTCAAGATCAAAATGCTGACCTTTGGGTAAGTACTTACAGCAGTGGCGTTTACCGAGTCGATTACGAAACAGGAGAAAGTAAGCGAGAATTGGCAATTAAGTACAAGGACCAACCTGCATGGTATCAGTATGTGTCTCATTTTATTAATGGACCCAACAACACTATTTATGTTGCCTATGATCACGTCATTCTCGAGTTCGACCTTGACTCTGGCGAGTGGGAAATCTTTTTCGACTTAATGAAACCAGAGTTAAACCTCACCGAAGATGCCATTATTCGATATATAAAACGACATGGTGAAGTGTTGTTTATCGCAACTTCAGAAGGCCTTTACACCTATCACTTTCCTAGCAAAGCGATAAAGAACATTAAACACATTCCAGAGACTGAAAGTAACAGAGACAAACTCAATGCAAAGTTAATCGTCACCGATAACGATGGTAATTTTTGGCTAGGTACGGTGGAAGGGCTATTCCTTTTTTCCACTACTGAATTGGTCGCTTTTGCCAGCAAAAATAGTGAAATACTCCCGCAAGCTGTTGAAGTCATTCCCTCGCTTAATATTTGGAATATGCTTAGGTATAACAATACTGAGTATTACCTTGCCACTGACAAAGGCTTATACGTTTTTGATGGCGCAAGCAGACAAATAAAACACCTTCTACAACCTTCTGATTCAAATCTTTTGATTACCGATGACAATATTACTAATATAATTAAAACCAAAAATGAGCAGTTATGGCTCTCCACAAACTCTTCGGGTGTTTTGTTGTGGGACCCGAAGTCCGTTGCTTTCAAAAACGTTTTTGCTGATAAAAAATCCAAACAGCAATTGAGTAACAACACCGTTAACGACTTATATGTTGAAAATGAAAGCAACCTGTGGGCTGCTACCAAAAATGGCTTAAACCTGTACGATTTACAAACTGGCGAAATTGAGCAGTTTCTCGTAACAAATGATATAAAGGCAGTAGCGTCACCCAGTTCTATTTTTATTATTAGAAAAGGTGAAAAAGACTGGGTTTGGTTGGTTACCTATGACGGTTTAGTTAAGTTTGATCTGAGGCATAAACGTGTGATCCCGCTAAATTTAGATAGCGATTCAAACAGTATGCTAAGTTCTGATAAAGCTTATGACATTCTGCGCCTATCTGAAAATAACTATTTCGTTGCTACAAAAGAGGGATTTTTTCAACTTGACACCGCTCGCAATAACTTTATGCGAAATGAGACCCTTTCATCCTCATTAGACGTGGATCAATTTTATACGTTTATATCCGGCCATTCGGATAACGATGAAAGTGTATTCATTGCTATGACGGGCTCACTCTGGCAATACTCGTTTGCCACAAAGTCACTTACTAAGGTTCATGAAGCAAGGAACGTGCAAGCTGAGTATGTCATACAGCCTACAGATGCCGTTATAGATGACTATGGAACAATGTGGATTAGTTACCCTGGCCATGGACTTTATGGTATCGACGCAAACACCTATGAACAGAAGTACTTTTTTGATTCGTCGAATTTACTTCCTACGAATATTATTTTTAGCCTTATTAAAGATGACCACGGTAGTATTTGGATGGCTTCTCACATGGGGTTATTGCAATTCAATCCTAAAACATTAGCGTTCCAACAATTTACTACTGAAGAGGGTTTAGTTAATAATGAGTTTTCGTGGGGTGCTCGAAAAAAATTACAGAACAATAACTTAGCATTTGGTTCTATAAAAGGGTTCACGCTATTTGACCCTAGTAATTTCATTGTAAATGACGAGCTCAGTAAAGAAGTGTCTATCACAGATGTTCGGTTAATATCCCACGATATACCACTTGGTGCAGGGGCAAAAAATGAGAAAAGCATTGTTCTTGAGCACGACGATATCGGCCTTACAATAAACTATTCAGACATGCATTACGGTGCAACACATTCTAGCTATTACAAATATATGTTAGAGGGAAAGGTAGATATAGATTACCCCCCAACAAAACTGACAGAAGTGACTTTTCCCCAACTTGAACCCGGAAAATACACCTTTACTGTAAGCACCTTCGATAGGGCAACCAACACAGCAGGCCCAACAGCTACATTACGCATAAAAGTAAACTATCCGTTATTTACATCACCTATTGCTTACACACTGTATGCCCTGCTCTCTCTTGTCGTTGCGGCATTCATTGCTAAGCGCCGCAGAATCCATCGAGAAACTTTAAAAGCGGCACATTCAGAAGCGATTAAAAGTCAGAACCGACTTTCCATGGCGCTTATTGCCAGTAATACAAAAGTTTGGGAGTGGCGAGAAGATACTAATGTGATTGCTCAAGAGAGAATAGCGAGCGAGTTAGGCTACCCAAAATCAAGAAGCACATTGAATTTTAATGAACACTGCATGCTTATACATAAGCATGATGTTCATGCTTTTGAACTTCAATGGCAGAGAGTTCTGTCTGGAGAACAGAAAAGCATTGATATTATTTACAGGCTTAAAGCACAGAATGGCGATTTTGAATGGTATCGAGACGTAGGTTCAGTGATTACTGAAGGCACCACATCAAAGACGAAGAGACTCACAGGTACTTACTCTAATATAACAGAGTCAATCGACACACAAACGAAAGCGCAGTTGTATGGCGAAGCGTTCGCGCACACTAGAGATTGGGTTGTTATTTTTGATAACCAACTTAATCCGATGATTGCCAACCAATCGGTTAAAGAAGCTCTTCAGATATCAGCTGACGAGGATATTGCGTCACAACTTGCTCTGGTATTTTCTAAACAAAAAAGTACGTTACAAGAGTTACTCGATAGAATGCGTGAAATTCCTCCCCAAGGCCATTGGAATGGGGAGACAGAAATTGAAAGCTTAAAAGGTAGAAAATATACGGTCAATGTCGGTGTCACCGCAGTGAGTAGCGCAAAAGATGCAAATGAAATTAGTCGATACCTAGTTATTCTTTCCGATATTACAAAACAGAAAGACGCACAAACCGCACTCGTTCAACTTGCTAATTACGACAGTTTAACCGGCTTGCCGAACCGCTCACTTTTGCTGGACCGTATCAGACATGCTTTCGACCAAGCAATAATTGAAAACACATCTCTGTGTCTGTTTTTCATTGATTTAGATCGCTTCAAACAAATTAATGATAGCTTGGGGCACGATGCTGGCGACATTTTACTTACAACTATAGGTAAGCGGTTGGAAGATATCGTACGTCAATCAGATACCGTAGCACGACTAGGCGGTGACGAGTTTGTTGTCATGATTGAAAAGGTTGAAGCCGAAGAAGATATAAACCGATTGGCCAGAAAAATGATTATCGAATTAGCCAAAAGTGTAACGCTTTCGAATCAGATAGTGAGTGTTTCCGCTAGCATTGGCATCTCGCTATACCCAGAAGACGCAAGTACACCCGATGAACTGCTTAAGAATGCTGATATAGCCATGTACCATGCTAAGGAACTTGGCAGTAACAACTTCCAATATTTCACACAGCACATGAACGACAGGGCACAATCACGTTTACAACTAGAAAACGCTATCAAACAAGCATATTCACATAATGACTTCACTGGGTTTTATCAACCAATAGTGTATTCAGACAACGGAGCTATTAGTGGTTTTGAATTACTAATGAGGTGGCCTAGTGAAAATGGATTGATCCCGCCCGATGTTTTTATTCCCGTGGCTGAAAGTATAGGCTTTATTGAAGACATGACAATTCAGGTTATTGAAAAAGCCATCCCACTTTTAAAAACAGACGCATGGAATGAGAACGCGCTATACCTTTCCATTAATCTCAGCGCCATGCATATTTCCAAGCCCACAAAGATCCAAGAAATTATCGCGTTACTCAATGCGCATAGTATCTCTACCAGCGCTATCAGGTTTGAAATTACCGAAAGCTCATTGATGTCTAATTACGAAGAAGCATTGCAAACAGTATCGTTAATGAAAGACAGCGGCTTTATCATTGCATTAGACGATTTTGGCACGGGGTACTCATCGTTAAAGTACTTAAAAGACTTCCCTATAGATATTCTTAAAATAGATAAAAGCTTTGTCAACGACGTGGGAACAAATCAAGGTAATGAAGGTATTGTGCTAGCAATATTAAGAATGGCTGAAAGCTTAAACATTACGTGTGTTGCCGAAGGCATTGAAACGCAACAGCAAGTAGACTTTTTCAAAGCTCAAAAGTGTGAATATTTGCAAGGCTTCTTTTATTCAAAACCCGTCGATGCAGACAGTATTGGCCGTCTTATTACTCTTAACCCCTGATTGCACAAATGCCATACGAGATATGGCATTTGACATAAAATCTCTCCACTGCCATAAGTCTGGCAGTGGTCTATTGATTATCTATTGATTATCTATTGATTATCTATTGATTATCTGTTTATTGTCGAATTTACCGCTGCCCAGGCCGATACGTTTCCTCGGCGTTTGCCGAAATATCTTCATCGTAAAAATAGACATCTCGCAGTTTGCCTGAGGCATACACTGCCGCTTGGTCGTTGTAATGTGGAGAGTTAGGGTCGTTACTTAATCCACCAGCGGTAATTGCCTTAGCTTTTAACTTTTCACCAAACTCAACCGCCGCCACAAAACTGTTTCCCCGAGTGCCATAAATACGCTTTGTCTCGCCTTGACCATAGTTTTGCCCATAGGCCGCCAATGCTCCCCAACGACCTGATGCGAAACCAACGGGTAAGCTGGGGGCGTTATCATCAAAGTGCTGTCGAATATCTGGGCTTATTCGCTGGAAGCGATTTATCTCGCCCCACGGCGTTTCCCACGAGCCGAAATCGGTCTTAAGTTTATTTACTGCCGCGCTTAAAGACACCAATCGCTCTTCATCTGATGCAACGCTTTCCATATAGGTATACACGCTGAGTCCCGCGCTTCGCGCTTTATTGCGCACCGACTTCATAAAATCAGTAGCCCAATAAACGGCAACGGAAGTAGGCACGCTCTCAACGCTACTGCGATTATCCCATGCTTGTAATGCTGCTATAGGTGCTGCCAATGCCTTCTTGCGTGGGTCGGAGCTTGGCAGTGAATTGAAGCCCTCGAACAAGGGTGGTAGCAACACATCAAAGCCAGTTAGGTGGCTATCGTAAGCGGCATTAATAAGACTATCGACGTCAAAATCAGTCGTATTTTTGAGTAAATTAATGGCGTGAATACCGCGATAGTTTTCAGTAGTACCCGAATAATACGCAGGATAATCCGCCTTTTTAGGGCTGAACTCTGCCGCCGCGCTGTAAGGCCAGTTATTGGTATTTTGAATCCAGCCATTACCCGGGTTTTTAATATGGATATGCTCTTCTAATGGATGAATACCTTGCCAATCTGTCGCGGGGTTACTTCCATCTACTGGTTGAGTAAAATCGAAAGCCGTATCTCGACGAGGTACAAAATTACCGTGGAAGTAGGCAATAGTGCCATCGGCGTCTGCATACACAGTGTTGTTAGACGAGTTTGTTAAGCCTTTCATTGCTGCATAAAACTCATCGTAATTTTGCGCCTTTGTGCGCGAATAAGACTGTATCAACGCTTTAACTGGCTCTTCCATCAAGCGCACCGACACCCACTTGCCGTTATGAGAACGCACAATTGGCCCACGATGGGTAAAGTAAGCGGTCACTTGCTTTTGCTTCATGCTGCCATCTTTGGCTTTAAAAGGGAGCTCAATGAGTCGTGTTTCGAGTTTGCGCTGCTCATTGCCGTATTGATAATACAGAGCGTCATCTTTTTCGATGACTGTCTCAGCGTATTCGTCTATTACGTCCACATAGGTTGATGTATGCATCCACCCCACTCGCTCGTTAAAGCCCTGGTAGATAAAGAATTGCCCCCACGTAGATGCCCCATAGGCATTTAACCCTTCCTCTGATTGCACATGCGCCTCGTGCCTGAAATAAAAGCTGGTATGTGGGTTTACTAAAAGAAGTGCATTACCGTTTTTCGTACGACTCGGTGCAATGGCAAAACCGTTCGAACCACCCGGCTCTGCGTTTAACGCGTCAGGTGCATTTACTGAATCTGGTCCAGAAGGTATGTCTGCCATATCATCACCGTAAAATTCGGCCAATCGAGCCATGCTTACGCCCCGCTCAATATCGCCACCAATACTGCCCTCACTAAAGGTGAGCGCCATCCATGGTTCAAAACGTGTTATTACTTTGGGTTTTACCTTGGGATGCGTATAAAGGTAATAGTTTAGGCCATCGGCAAACGCGACCATTAATTTTTTAAGCCACTCAGGGCTTTCTTCATACTGCTTTTTAATTTGCTTAGGCTGAATAAACAGCTTCATGCGAAGGTCTCGGTATAGTTCACCCTCGCCGAGATCTTCAGCTAAACGACCCATGGCATTAATATAATTGCGCTCTATTCGATTAAAGTCGTCTTCGGCCTGGGCATAAAGCATTCCAAACACTGCATCTGCATCAGTTTTCCCTTTAATATGGGGAATGCCCCAATTATCGCGGGTAATAGTCACGTTCTTTGCCGTTGCTTCCCAGCGCAAGATGTCCTTTGATTGATTATCAGTGAACTGATCGACTGCGGGCGTCTTATGATCTGACGAGCACGCGGAAATAAACATAATCACAAATACAGCAAAACAAACCGACAGGCACTTCATGTGCTTTTCCTTATTTTTAGTTGTAAGCAAAACCTACTACTCATTAATTCAACTGTAAAGAAAGCCCCTAGTATTGATGTGTAAAGTGCCCTCAATGTCGATTAAAGCGCCCGCGCGAATTAAAAAGCCCGCGACGCTGATTTTTTATGACCATTATTGGCTTTGCTGCAAAGGGCTTAGTCTAAAGTATAGTTTTGAATACCTATATATCGCCCAACATGTTTTTGTTTTTGTGAAGGTGGCGTTTAATACAACTCAAGCAACGACGAGTGAGTTGCAAAAAACATTAAACAATTAACCACAGGAACTTTAACCATGTTGAAAATAGTTAAAACCTCTATCATCATCGCAGCATCTACACTTGCTTTCTCTAACGCAGCACAAGCAGACGGCATCAGCGATGCACTCGCTAACATCTGTACTATCGTGCAGGCTGACGACAAAGGTGAGCTTCGTAAAAAAATGCGTAGCGTTCAGTCAGATTTTCGTTTAAAACTTCGCGATTATTACTCTGGTATTTCATGTGATGGTAACAGCCTTATCCGCACGGCAGTAGCTAACAATGCGATTGAAGTAGGTACGTTGTTAGTGAAAAAAATGCCGAGTAAAGATTTACAAGCCCCTGAGGCAGACGGCAAAACACTTCAAGCGTGGATTGCTGAGCAAGGTCTACAAGACTCTCCTATTTCGGCAGAGCTTAACGGAAGAATTTAATTTCTAACCGAACCTAATACATCACACCATGTGAGTAACAGTTTCAACATGGTAGCGGCTCCGGGCCGCACTAGAGGCCCCTTTATTGGGGCCTCGCCTTTTTCTACCATGCACCTATCACCTCTTCCCAACATAATTTCCTATTTTTTCATCCACACATTACATTCCTCAATTCAACACATTGCCAAAAAAACAGTAACTCTATTTTCGATTCAAAAACTAACCAAAAGTAAGACTTCAGATTTAACTCGGTAGTCAATTGACAATATTTTTGGTTGCCTGCCTATATCGTTAAAGAGAGCTCCCTCGACATTTTAAGCGAGTAATTTTCATTTAAGAGCACATAAAGAGCCCTTTAGCTTTTTTTCCACTGCCCCTCAGTGGTTCCCCTACAGCTTCAATCTGGTAACTCAATTCAAGTAATCATCAAATTAGATTAGATATAACTTATATTCCTCGCTATATTAAATGTGTATTTTAAATGCACCTTAAAAAGAGAGAGCATTACTATGACAACTGAAAATCAAAGCACAGTTACATTTCCACAGCTTAACCGCCCAGCACCTGACTTTTGTGCAAAAACAACTCACGGTGAGAAATCACTTTCTGATTACAAAGGTAAGTGGTTAGTACTTTTTTCACATCCAGCAGACTTTACTCCGGTATGTACTACCGAGTTTATCGGCTTTGCCAACGCGTCAGACAAGTTCGCTTCTTTGAATACTGAATTGCTGGGCTTATCTATTGACAGCACTCACTCACACATCGCTTGGGTACGCAATATCAAGGAGAAGTTCGGTGTAACAATACCCTTCCCTATTATTGCTGACCTTTCAATGGAAGTGGCCAAGTCTTACGGTATGGTGCAACCTGGAGCAAGTGATACTTCAGCGGTTCGTGCAACCTTTATCATTGACCCTGAGGGTATTCTTCGCGCCATGGTTTACTACCCAATGAGTAACGGTCGCGCTATTAATGAATTTGTCAGACTTGTTGAAGCTTTACAAACAAGTGATGAGCACAGCTGTGCTACACCTGAAAACTGGAAGGTTGGTGAAGAAGTTATTGTACCACCTCCACACACTGTAGAAGACGCTGAAGGTAGAGACACTGCAGGCTACAACTATGTAGATTGGTACTTCTGTAAAAAGTCTCTGTAAGTTTTAACTAAGCACGACCTTACGTTTTGAAGATTTATCAGTGATATATAATTCCTATATCACTGAATTTACATGGAGATTACGATGAGCATACAAACTGAAATCACGTCATTTTTAGATAACGACAGTGAGACATTTACCTATGTAGTGGAGGACAAGTCCACATCTAAAGCCGTTATCATTGATCCAGTTTTAGATTTCGACTACAGCGCAGGCCGTATTCATACAGAAAGCGCAGAGAAAATTGCACAGTTTATAAACGACAGGGGGTTACACGTTGAGTGGATTTTAGAAACCCACGCCCATGCTGACCATTTGTCGGCCGCCCCTTTTTTCAAGCGCAAGTACAACGCAAAAATTGGTATTGGGGCGCGCATTACAGAGGTCCAAAAGATCTTTAAAGCGCTCTTCAATTTAGAAAAAGAGTTTCTTCCTAACGGTGCGCAGTTCGACAAGCTATTTGAGGAGGGTGATATTCTTGAAGTTGGCAACCTGCGCTTTGAAGTGATGCACGTACCCGGTCACACACCAGCAGACATTGCGTATTTACTTAATAAAGAGTCGGTATTTGTAGGTGACACCATGTTTATGCCGGACGTGGGAACCGCACGTTGTGATTTCCCTGGTGGCAGTGCAAGCACCCTTTACGACTCAATACATCGAATTTTGGCACTACCTGAACAAACGAACATCTACGTTTGCCATGACTATCCAACACAACATCGTACTCACGAAAGTAAAGTGACAGTTGGTGAACAAAAGGAATTCAATATTCACGTTAAAGACGGCGTTTTAAAGGCTGAATTTGTTCAGATGCGTGAAGCACGAGACGCTACATTGAACATGCCCAGGTTGATACTTCCTTCGATACAGATAAATGTACGAGCAGGTGAATTACCGCCAGCCGAGGGTAACAATGTAAGCTATATCAAAGTACCGATTAACCAACTTTGAGGCAATCCAATGAAAACACCAAAGGTTTACATTAGTGAAGTAAAGGCCTGTGTTGAAGAAGTTACCGTGGACGACCTTATGATTGCGTTAACGCAACCCGATGTCATTTTAATCGACGTGAGAGAAAACGAAGAGTATCAACACGAGCATATCGCAGCAGCGGTTAATATGCCAAGGGGGCTACTTGAGATGAAGATAAGTAGTCACCCGCTGTTGTCACATCATTGTGAAGAGAAAGATGCTATTGAGGATTTAGCCCAACGAAGTATCTATTTAATCTGTAGATCTGGTGGACGCTCGGCGTTGGCAGCGAAGTCTCTCTACGAAATGGGTCATCGATACGTATTTTCTGTAGCAGGCGGTATGGATGAGTGGCATAGAAAAAGTTTGCCGGTAAACACTAATCGGTAGAGCATAAAATGCGCTTCAACAAAAAAGCGGGAACAATCGCGTTACTCCTTTTAGTGTATGTTCCCGCACCATCAGCTGCATCGGGCAATCTAATTTCTCAAGAGCCAGCCAGACGAAGTGTGTTTGCTCGAAACAACATGAGTACACCGGGTATTTCAACCACCATCGCCGTTAGTGAAGATACAGAATTACAACTTGAATACAGGCAATTCAATATTCATAAGAGTGGTGACTCAGGACGGTTAAATGGAGCGGTTTTAGAAAATAGTGCTTTTTAAGGAAGTCTTTCAGAGCTCCGTATGCGAGTGAAACTAAGTGACAACATAGGAATTGAAGCTTTATTTTCGCTGTTGTTTTTTCAACATCATTTATAACTTCATACAACCTTTTAATATGCATTTTAGATATACATTAAAAGAAAATTGTAGTACATTTAATGTATGGTTCCCGGCTGGTAATGAGGGAACGATACCTAATACGTTATCGCCAATTATCTTACAAAGAGGTTTGTGCTATGGAATTGGATCCCCTCGTCTTATCGAGAATACAATTTGCTTTTGTGGTGTGCTTTCACGCCATATTCCCCGTCTTTACAATTGGTCTAGCAAGTACAATTGCAGGATTCGAGACGCTTTATTTTAAAACTGAAAACCCGATATGGCAGCGACTATCTAAGTTTTGGATTCAAGTTTTTGCCGTAGTTTTTGGCATTGGTGTGGTTTCAGGTATTGTTATGTCATTCCAGTTTGGCACTAATTGGAGCAACTTCTCATATGCCACTGCTAACTTCTTAGGGCCGGTATTAAGCTACGAAGTAATAACAGCATTCTTTTTAGAAGCTGCATTTCTGGGAGTATTACTTTTCGGGCGAGACAAAGTACCCCAAGGTGTTCACCTTTTTGCAGCCATTATGGTTGCAACGGGAACCTTCATCTCTTCTTTTTGGATTCTATCGGCTAACTCACTTCTGCAAACGCCAGACGGCTTAGAGCTTATTAACGGCATGTACCACGTGAAGTCATGGGCTGATGCGTTGTTTACCGCATCATTTGGCTATCGATTCACCCACATGGCACTGGCCTCTTTCCTAACGGCCGCCCTAGTTGTTGCCGGTGTAAGTGCATGGTTTATATTGCAAAAACGTGAGTTAGAAGCGAATAAAAAGGCACTATCAGTCGCACTTTGGTTTTTACTGTTTCTCGCGCCACTTCAAACAGTGGTTGGCGATTTCCATGGTTTAAACACAATGAAATATCAGCCCACTAAAGTGGCTGCAATGGAGGGAAACTGGGAGACAAGTACGGGTGTTCCACTATTGTTGTTTGCCATTCCAGATAAAGAAGAGCAAAAAAACCATTTTGAAATAAAGATACCGAAACTAGCAAGTTATGTGCTTACTCATGATTGGGACGGTGAAGTACCAGGGTTAAAAGCGGTTCCTGTTGAAGAGCAACCTCCTGTATTTATCGTATTCTGGTCTTTTAGAGTTATGGTGGGATTAGGCCTTCTTATGGTGGTATTTGGTTTCTGGGGACTTATCTTTCGAAGAGGCGGTAAAATTTATACCTCTCCTGCCTTTTTGCAGGGTTTAAGAATGATGAGTATTAGTCCATTTCTAGCGGTACTGGCAGGATGGGTAGTGACTGAAGCCGGCCGTGCACCGTGGCTTATTTATGGTCAAATGACACACGCAGAAGGCCTAACGCCTTCACTTACAGGCGGTATGGCACTGTTTTCATTAATTGGCTACATCACAGTTTATGCATTGGTGTTCAGTGCAGGCATCTATTACCTCCTTAAAGTTTTCAAAGGTGGCTTAGAAAAAGCCAATGCACCTCACGAGATGGATGAAATAGAAAGACCGGCTCGTCCTTTTTCTGCAGGCCATGTTGCCATTGATGGAGACTTATAATTATGGAACAAACATTTGATTTAACACTAATCTGGGCCGGCATAATTGGCTTTGGCATCATGATGTATGTCCTCATGGATGGTTTTGACTTGGGACAAGGTATCCTCTACCCCTTTGCCCCAGATGAAAAAGCACGGGACAAAATGATGAATTCTGTCGCCCCTGTATGGGATGGCAATGAAACATGGCTTGTATTGGGAGGCGCTGGCTTACTCGCCGCCTTTCCTCTAGTTTATTCCATATTTTTGCCCGCTTTATATATAGGCGTATTTCTACTGCTTGCAGGGTTAATTTTTAGAGGCGTGGCGTTCGAATTTAGGTTTAAAGCAAAAACCTCTAAATACCTCTGGAGTTGGTCATTTTCTGTCGGTTCGTTCGTTGCTTCGTTTGCGCAAGGGGCAGTTGTAGGTGCTTACATTCAGGGATTTGAAACCGAAGGATTTGCATATTCAGGAGGCCCGCTAGATTGGCTTACTCCATTTACCGTGCTGACCGGCTTTGGCCTCGTCATCGGCTACGCGCTTTTAGGTAGTACGTGGTTAATTATGAAAACCGATGGTGAAGTTCAACAGTGGGCCTATAAAATAACGCCAAAACTTTTGATGGGTTTAATGGCAGTTTTTGCTGCGGTTTGTGTATATACCCCGTTTGTTGATAGTTCGGTAATGACACGTTGGTTCGATGGCATAAGCCTAATATGGGCGTTACCCGCACTTGCATTATTTTGTGCAGTTATTGTTCTTCGCGCAGTGAAAAAGCAACAGGACGGCATGCCTTTTGTAGCGACCATGGGAATATTCCTCTTTAGCTATTTAGGCTTGCTAGCAAGTAAGTGGCCCTACATTGTGCCACCTAAATTTACTATTTACGATGCAGCGTCAGCATACAACTCACAGCTATTCCTTTTACTTGGCTTCTTATTTGTCATCCCAATTGTCTTGGCATACACAAGCTGGACATATTGGGTATTTAGAGGAAAAGTGGGCGACGCAGGTTACCACTAAATTATGAAAGATAAGCCCGCTCTTGCGCCTGATATGACAAACATATCAGGCGCCCAGTTCCTTAAACAGGAAGTCACTAATCAGCGTGCTCTACTTAACCGCTCTGTTATGTTCGGGGGCGGAGCCTCGCTGTTTATGATTGCGCAATGGCTGCTGCTTGCCTTTATAGCGCATAGCGTACTCGTCGATGACTCTAGCTTATCTAGTTTATGGGTACCTTGGTTACTACTAGTCATTGTAAGTATGGTTAAGCCATGGCTTAGTTTTCAACAAAGTAATCTTGCACAAGATGCAAGCGCGCAAGTAAAACGCAGTATTCGCACCACACTACTGAATCGCTGGAATAAGACAAGCCCCATTGCGTTGCAAACCCTCTCAGGCGGGGCTATTGCATCGCAATGGGTTGAAGACATAGAAGCTGTTGATGGCTACTTCTCACGTTACTGGCCTCAGCAGATGCTTGCTGTTGTGTCGCCAATGTTGATTATAATCGTCGTTGGCTATTTAAATTGGCTTTGCGCAATATTGCTGCTCGTCTCTGCTCCACTCATTCCGCTATTTATGATTTTAGTCGGTATGGGCGCTGAGCATATAAACGAAAAGTATTCACTGCTTCGACAACGTCTCGCCGGGCATTTTCTTGATCGCATTGCCAACCTTTCAACCATCTCTTTATTGGGTGCCCAGCAAACCATGTCGGACGAAGTAGCAGCCCGGGGAGATAATTATCGGCACGTTGTTATGAAAACACTCAAGCTTGCGTTTTTATCTTCTACTGTGCTTGAGTTCTTTACCAGTGTGGCCATTGCCAGCCTAGCCATTTACATCGGTTTTTCACTTTATGGTGCTATTGACTGGGGCCCCGCTCAGTCGCTTAGTTTATTTTCAGGGCTTGCTATCTTACTGTTAGCGCCAGAATTTTTTAAGCCACTGCGAAACCTATCAGCCTACTACCATGACAAAGCCAGTGCAGTGGGGGCTGCCAACAATATACTAGCATCGTTATCCCACCTGCAGTCTGAAGAAGAGCAGTACGGCAACAGTGATGCGCGCAAGGTTACGCTATCTGAGCATGATGCAAAACTTGAACTGCATAATCTTGTGGTGGGCTACCGGTCTCACTTGCCATTAAACAACAGTGTTACCACTCGCATTTCAAAGCGCGGTTTGCTCGTATTTTCAGGAGATTCTGGCTGCGGTAAAACCACCCTTTTAAACACAATTGCAGGTTATCTTCACCCTATTTCGGGGGAAGTGAACTTATCCCTTAAAAACACGCATTCCATCGCCTACTTACCGCAAAAAACGTGGATTAAAAATGCTAGCATCCGACACAACCTTGCGATAGCGGCTCCAAATGCCAACGAAGCTCAAATGCTGACTGCTTTAGACAAACTCGATTTGACGAATGAGATCACCCTTAAGCATCAAGGACTAGACACCGTATTAGGTGAGCATGGTCAAGGCCTATCAGGCGGTCAAATGCAAAGGATATCTTTGGCCAGAGTGTTGCTTAACCCTACTCAAATAGTTTTGCTAGATGAACCTACTGCGAGCCTAGATCTTAAAAGTAAAGATTTGATAAATGACGCTGTTAAAGAACTCAAAGAAAGGGCTCTGATCGTTATTGCGACCCACGATCCAATGATAATAGCGATGTCCGATATCCATATTGACCTAACCAAAAAGGTTGAAAACGAACAATGAAGTTTTGGCTATCGATAATCTATCAGAGCGAACGTAAGCGACTTTTCATTGGTCTTTTTTGGTCGCTATTAACCATGCTATCAGGAGTTGGGCTACTGGCTCTATCAGGCTGGCTAATTACCGCCACTGCACTAGCAGGGCTAGCTATAAGTGCAGGTTTGATTGTAAAACTTGATATGTATATGCCAGGCTCAGGTATTCGTTACTTTGCCTTGAGTCGAACTGTCGGCCGCTATATCGAAAGGCTTTATAATCACGACACAATTTTGCGGCTTATCGCTACGTATAGAGTGACAATATTTAAAGCGCTTTCCCACAAGCCGCTTCACGAAATAAGACAAACCTGCGACAGTGAATGGTTAAGCCGTCTTACCTCAGACCTAGATGCCTTAGACGGTATTTTAATTCGCTATACAATACCAACACTTGCTACAGGGTTAGTCATCTTATTGGTCAGTGCATTTTTATGCTTTATCTGGTTTGATTTTGCCGCTGTATTTTTTCTTACAGCAGTACTCTCTTGGATGTTGCTGATCAGATATTCTGTTTCACAGACTAGAGGTGCTGCGAAAGCTTCAATTGCTCAACTTAATCGCACGAGAGAGTCTTTAATAAGCCATATAAAAGGAGCGTTTGTTTTATCTAGCCAAGATATGATGGCTGCACATCAAGCCCATACTCTCGTTGAATTATCACTGTTTGAAGAGCATCACTGTGTATTACAAAAGCGCGTGGCTAAACTACAGTTTGTCACCGACAGCCTTTTTGGTATTGCGCTTAGCGCGGTTTTCTTTTCTGGTCTTTGGGCGGTGGGCAATGAAATAATTGAAGGCCCCACCGCCATTATGTTAGCGCTTTTATTTATTGGAGTATCTGAGTTGCTGCAAACCATACCGGAGCAATTTAGCACTTGGGGAAAAACAGAATATGCAAGTGAGCGGCTCAAAAAACTGGCGTCCACAGAAATTGAAACGGATTTAACCCATATCAACCACATACAAGCGATAGCGTGTAAAGTAAATAACCTCTCCACTATTCCGGCAAGTTTCCAAAGAGAGATATCTTTTACCCTTACTGATACTAAACCACTTTTTATAACGGGTCGTTCAGGCGCCGGCAAATCCACACTTGCGAAGCTTTTATTTAAGCTTACTCCTGCAGTTCAACCCGGCGTTAACATAGAGATTAATGAGCACTCTTTAACTGCAATTTCATCAAAAAGTTTATACAGGGTTTGTAGTTATCTTGAGCAATCTCCTAGCTTATTATCGGGAAGCCTCTACTACAATTTAACGCTCGGTCTTGAGGATGTAGATGAACAAAGAGTATTTGATGCTCTCGCTAAGGTTGAGCTTCTTAAATGGGCAGATGCACTTCCAGAGGGCCTAAATACTTGGCTTGGTGAAAGCGGGGGACAGGTTTCAGGCGGGCAAGCTAGGCGCTTGTGCCTTGCAAGGCTATTACTCAGAGACCCCGCCATGGTTGTATTAGATGAACCATTTAATGGGCTAGATAACACCATGGCCAAACGTATTTATGACCGGATATCGCCATGGCTTGAAGCGCGCAAATCTATTATTTTGCTGCATGAAGTGCCTAGTTTTGTTTTAGGAAAAGGAGTTAATTATCAGCAGTTGGATGTAGATTTGAAATAATAGCGATTAAAAATCGAAGCCCAATGCTAAACCAGCTACCACTGAGCTACCGTGCCCAAAGTGATAATCTACGTGCAGCTGTGGCGATACTGTGTATCCATGATAGCGATATTCATAAAGCGTCCCCAGTCGTGTGACTGCGAAATCATGTTCACTAGAGTGTTCAAAACCTGGCCCCACCTGCACAATAGATGCCCTTATTAAAAATTTTGGCCAATTGGAGAGCTGTTAATTTTTGGTGTAAATCAATAGTTATCGTGCAACCGTCTTTCCTTTCCATTTGCCGACTAACAATTTTTCAACTAGCCGCCCGGCTAAGTAAAGGCCAACCGAGAAAATCAAATGAGATAGCAACACTTTCGATTGAAGCATGGTAGGGGCCTGCGTTGATAATCCGGCGATACCATAGCCCATTCCAGGGTACATAATAAAAAAAGGAATGCTGCAGGTAGCAAGACCCACAATAAAAGCAGGTAAGAGTGAAGGCGCTTGTATCCATTTTAAACCGGTAAACGCTAACATAAGCCCTGCGAAGGCAACCCCGATTCCGTAGTGGCCTATCCAGCCGAGCAATAATTCGCCTGCTCGAGGCTCTGCCGCCTTGATGGATTGATGAAAGAACATACCGTCAGTCAAATAGATAACCCATCGCCCGATATATTCATATCGAGTTAACGGCTTATTGAAAACAACATGTTGTAAGTAATTGATAATATCGAGGAAGGCTGTAGCGAGAACCCCCAATACCACTGCGGCGGCAATAATTCGAAAGCTATTTACTTTGCTTGATGCATTTGCATTCATAAGGTTCTACCTAAATTGAACCGACATACTTAGTAGAATATTTCTGCCCATGCCTAATGCATAACCTTTATAAGTGTCTACAAAATCTCGGTAATTTTCGTTTATGAAGTTATTAATTTATGAGGCTAAATAATGTATATCATCCGGAGGCTAAACTATTTAACGACCGGATGTTGTGCAGTATGAGAACAGAAAAACTATTGCGGTGATTGTGGTTTAGGTTTTGCCATCCACTCACGTCCTTTAAGCATTCCTTCCCAGTAAATCGGCGGTAACAATTTTTCTTTTAAGTACCATGCAAGGCGTGATGGTTTTGTGCCATCAATGACCCATGAAGGCATACTATTTAGAATCTTCCCACCGTAGCCAAACTCTGCGAGTACGACTTTACCTCGCTCCACCGTGAGTGGACAACTTCCGTAACCGTTGTATATCGCCTTACCCGTTTGTACTCCGCGCTCATACAGCAAATTATTTGCGACTACCGGTGCTTGCATACGAGCAGCTGCTGCTGTTTTTGCATTGGGTGAGTTTGTCGCATCACCTAGGGCAAAAATGTTATCGAAAGATTTGTGCTGCAACGTCGACTGATCTACATCTATCCAGCCATTACTATCTACAAGCGGACTTACTTTAATAAAATCGGGTGGCGACTGAGGAGGCACTGCGTGGAGCATATCAAACTCAGTCTCCACAAGCGGAGCATCCGGCTGCGCAACATTTTTGAATGATGCTACTTTTGATTTACCGTCAACTTTTACTAACTGGTGCTCAAAGTTAAGATTTGCATTGTACTTTTTAACGTATTCCATTAAGGCGGGCACGTACTCTTTAACCCCAAAAAGAACCGCTCCCGTGTTATAAAATTGAACATCAACCTTATCCAGTACGCCTTCTTTAAGCCAGTGATCACACGATAGGTACATGGCTTTTTGAGGTGCACCAGCACACTTTATTGGCATTGGCGGCTGAGAAAATATCGCTTTCCCTTTTTTGAGATTTTTTACTAGCTCCCATGTATAGGGCGCTAAGTCGAACCGGTAGTTAGAGGTGACGCCGTTCTCACCAAGCGCCTCGCTGAGTCCTGCAATTTTGCTCCAGTCGAGCTTTATGCCAGGACACACGACCAGGTGTTCGTATTTAACTGTTCTACATCCATCGACCACAATCATGTTTTCTTTCGGAGAAAACGCTGCCACTCCTGCTTTTATCCATTTCACATTTTGTGGAATGACCGATGCAACAGTTCGAACAGTTTCATTTGCGTTAAATACACCGCCCCCAACAAGCGTCCATCCAGGTTGGTAATAATGCACCTCATTTGGCTCAACAATAGCAATATCGAGCTCTGGACATCGTGCTTTGAGGCTCGATGCCACCGCAACGCCACCTGCCCCCGCACCGACAATAACTACCGCATGGGAGTAATCAGCATGATCAGTGGGCGTTTCTCCACCGTTTTTAAGTCGCCTTACCACCCCACTTAAGTCATAACCCGCTTTTTGAGATAAACACAGTACTTCTTCAAATGATAAGGTTTTGACTGCGGTCATAGCCCATAACGATATGGAGCGAGTCCCCGTTCTGCAATACGCAAAAACAGGCCCTTCCAATTTTTGTAGGTTTTCTTCGAATTTTACGGCATCTTCCGTTGTTACCTTCCCACTCACTACGGGTTGATAAACGCAGGGAATACCCACAGAGGTTGCTTTCGCTTCTATCTCAGAAAATGTAGGCTGATCTGCGCCTTCACCGTTTGGCCTATTGCAAACAATTGACTTAAACCCGGCAGCTTTAATTGCCTCTATATCTTCAACTAAAATTTGGGGTGAAACTGAAAGCTGTTGTGTAACATTAGCGTATTTCATATTCCACCTCCTAAATAGCGTTTACAGGAATTTTGATAAATTGTTTACCGCTCTTTGAAGGTGCGCCAAATTGTCCATTTCTCAGGTTCGCCTGAATGGCGGGCAGCAGTAGCTTTGGTACAGCGAGGGTTGCATCTCTCGCTTCACGTTTTTCAACGTATTCTGCTAAAGGCACATCAGGGCGGATTTGCTTATTGGTTTCTTTTGCTTCTTTGATGGATAGGGTAGAGAGTGGTTCGTTACCTTCTTTCGGGTAGTCGTGCCCAAGAAAGACAACGGTCTCTTCGGGCAGAGTAAAAAAGCGTTGAATGGTGTTATAAAGTTGCTCTGCACTACCGCCCGGAAAATCACATCTCGCTGTACCTAAGTTCGGCGCGAACATGGTATCACCGACAAAAATCTTCCCGTCGACTAGAAAGCTCGCACATGCTGGTGTGTGACCCGGCGTATGCCATACCGTCACTTCATATTCACCAATGTTAAACGTATCGCTTTCTTCAAATAAAACATCAAACTGACTGCCATCATTTGGCGTGTCATTTGAAATTTCGAAAACGTCTAACCACGTATCCAGAACTTCTTTGATTCCAGAGCCAATGCCAATTTTGCCACCCACTTTTGACTTTAAATAATGCGCTGCTGTTATATGATCTGCATGTACGTGGGTCTCTAAAATCCATTGATTAATAAGCTGTTTATCATTAATAAATGCAATAACTTTATCGGCACTTTCCATCGATACTCGACCTGAAAAAATGTCGTAATCGGCAACCGAATCTATAACACCGCATTCTTTGGAAATGGGATCGAAAAGTACGTATGTGAATGTTGCTGTCTTGTTGTCGTAAAATGTTTCAACGTTCATGGTATTCCCCTTAAAGAAGCTCTTTTGACATAATAAAAACGGCAATAACTAGAGTGAAAAATGCAAAGAACTTTTGTAAAGCTGCACCATCTAGTTTCCCCGCTACTTTTGTGGAGATTGCCATCCCAATAAACGTCGCAACCAACATAAGTGGCAGCAAAGGCATCTCCAATTGAATTCCGGTTTGTAAATCGCCAACAAAGCCAAGCAACGACTTGAGTGCAATGATAAATAGAGAAGCACCCACGGCATTTTTCATGGGCATTCCTAAAATTAGAACGAGTGCTGGAATGATAAGAAAACCGCCGCCGGCACCAAGTATTCCAGTTATCAAACCAACAACCGCTCCCTCTACGACAATGAGTGCAATATTGGGAGAGGTATTTTCAGTATTTTCTTTGGCGGGACCTGCTTTGCTGTACGCTTTTTTCAACATCATTGCCGCAGAGGCCAGCATCAAAGAGGCGAACAACACCATGATGCCCAAATTTTTATCTATCGATATTGATTGAAACTCGATGGTCTCTGGTATTGCGGGCATTAGGTAAGCACGAGATAGGTAGACCGCTATAATGGAGGGAATGGCGAACAATATGGAAGACTTCACATCGACCAAGCCTTCTTTGAAATAGCGCACTGCACCATAGGCTGCCGTAGCACCGACGATTAACAATGAATATCCAGTCGCTACATCTGGAGTAACTCCCATTAAGTAGACCAATATGGGAACGGTAAGTATTGAGCCACCTCCGCCTATTACGCCTAGTACCAACCCCATGAGTACAGCTGCAATGTAACCAAGAATCATCATTATCACGCCACCTTATTACATAAAAATATATCTTAGAACAAAATATACAATAAAGTATATTCTAAATATATATTTAATTTATCCATTACGGTAAAATTTAGAAATCACAGCAATCGGATTTTTAGATGACATATGAAAATAAACACGTTTACTAACTTGGCGTTTCGCGTTCTTATTTATTTAGCTTTACGAAAAAATAGAACGGTGAAAACCAGTGAGATTGCTGATGCATACTTTGTTTCATACAACCATTTGAAAAAAGTTATCTCTTTACTCATTGAGCACGGATATATCTTGGGCACTAAAGGGCGTGGTGGCGGCATCAGGCTAGCCTTAGAGCCGAAAGATATTAATATTGGGAAAGTGTTCAGACTTACGGTAGAAGATATTGCACTGGCTGAATGCTTTGCTTCACCAACCAATCAATGCGTCATCTCCCCCACCTGCAGATTAAGAACGATTCTTGAGGACGCAACAGCTAAATTCATTGCAGAATTAGACCAATATTCTCTTTACGACCTAGTTGAAGGAAGAGAGGGGGCGTTGGCGATGCACTTGGCAATAGATTTTATTGAGCTAGAATAGCCCCTTTCTTTTCTCGACCCTCACCCACTTTTATCTGCACCTTGCGGTTGATGGATGAAAATTTTAGACATAGCTCTTCAAGTATACTGAAACAGGCTATAATGGTGTGCTGATATCAATAGGAAATAGTATGAAAGTTTGTGGTGTAGATCTAAAAGGTAATGAAGCGACAGTATGTCTTTTGTCATTAATAGACGGCTTGTTTCATGTACCTGACTGCCGAACCCGCCGTTTAACGCTGGCCGATACCAGTGCGAAAGGTCTTAAAAGTTTTCAAAGTACGTTTGAAAAATTAATGGCCGACTACAAAATTGATGCTGTCGTTATTCGTCAGCGCCAGAGTAAGGGCAAATTTGCTGGAAGTGCCATTGGGTTTAAGCTTGAAGCGGCTATTGAATTAATAGATGGGCTAGAGGTTGTTGTATTTGGTCCCACTGAAATTAAAGAATCGTTGCGCAGAAATCCGGTTGCAGTGCCATTTTCAGATACAGGGTTAAAACAATTTCAAGAGCCGGCTTTCACCACGGCCTATGCCTGGTTAATGAAACGTGCTCATCAAGAATAATAGCATTAAGCGCCTGCAGTTATTACAGGCGCTTTGCTGATTAATTGACGACTATTGCCCAGTTAGCATCATCTTCTGACGCCGACCAATAGAAGTTGATAGGCATCGCTCCTTCTTCAACAACCCACACTTGAGCCACTAAGTTTTCAACATCACCACCTATTGTCAACTGGTACTCAGCAGAGCCAGACGGCAAAGTGGTGCGAAGTTGGCAAGTGTTATAGTTCACCTTTACCTCACCATTAACCGTCGAAAAGTCGTTGCACACGTTGAGGTATACCCTTGGTGCATCGGTATTATTGTCCAACGCTAAAGTGAGACTGCTTTCGCCGATAAAATCAAACTCTTCATCACTAATGAGATCTCCCATCACTTCAGGTTCATCATTAGACTCTGGCTCAGGCGCAGGTGGTGGTGTCGTAGCCGGAGAAGGAGTGCTAGCTGCAGGTGGCGCAGCTTGCGCAGTGCCACTGCTTGTTGATACAGACGAGTCACCGCCGCCCCCGCCACACGCGGCTAACATTGCTATTGTTGGTACGAGTAAAAGATATTTCATTGGTAGCCCCTTAGTAAGAATACACTTTAGTTGAGTCGGCATTTTCTTTTGTAAACCATGACTGATTCTTTTCGCCATTGGTGGTCACAAAATCTGAAAACTTAGGATAGGCTTTTAAAATATCCACATACTCCTGAGGATGTAGCCAGTTAGTGTGCGTACTTGCATTTATCGCTATTGCCCAAGGTAAGCCATTTTCTGTTTGATATGTCGTTGATGTTGAGACGTCCGACGCATCTTCGGCTAATCCGAAATAACTCATATTTGCCAGCGAAGTAGGCGACTTGTTTTTGAGGTGAATCTCTAGCCCCCTACCAGGATTGTTTGCAAAAGCGTCTCCATGAGGCGTATTTTCCGTTGCAAAAATAAACGGTTTATAGGGTGCCTGCGGAAAGCTATTTAAACTTATGTCACGGTTAAGCTGCAGCGAGATTGAAAATTTAAATTCGTACTGAGAAGTGCATCCCTCTTCAGTTTTATAAAACCAGCAGCCGCCAGCAGTGACGTGCTTCCATAAATCGTCACTGATCTTAAGCACGGCATTGTCTGTTCCATCCTCTAACAAGGCAGTATTCACCGTTTTTCCATTAATGCTGAATCGAATACTGTCACTATCGATATCTTCGTTAGTGATGCCTTCAAGTTGAATAGCGAAGCCGTTATTATACGAAGCCCCCATTGCGGTTAACTCACCAGAAAGACTCAGTTTTTTCACTGTACTTTCTTGTGACACAATCATTGATGAGTCCAAGCGGATCACCACATCATTGAAGTCATAGTCTCCGGTTTCAGGCCAGTTGTCTTCAAATGCTAAAAAGTAAGGAGTGTTATTAACTAAACTGTTGCCAGGATTGACCACGGCCACCTGATAATCTTCAACTTCACCATCGATTACTCCACCACTGGCACCAACACCACTGGTTGATGTGTATCGTACCCGTGCCCAGGTAACACCAGAGGTTACCCCTAGCGGCGTGTCTTCAAAAATAAAGTGCGTGCCGGTAGTTAGGCTTTTATCTGCAATTAATTGTTCGCTGGCTTCAAACGTGCCGTTTTGATCCCAGTCAACCCACATACTTAAATAGCCGTCACCTTCTACGGAGACTTGCATGAAACTTTCAAGACCCGCTTCAAACGCGGTAATAAAGTTAACCCCGTCCTCATCAGCGTTTGTAAGTTCATCGCTATTAGGGAAAACATGGGCGTCGTACTCAGCATCAACCCCGTTACCTAGGTGTATCCCATCTACCACGCCATGTCTGGCTCCGTTGCTTGATAATGACGTAAGATAAGTGTCTGGCGCATCGCCAAAATCCGTTGTCGCTGGAATCGACTCATCAATGATGGGCGCCATTGCGCAACGAGCGCCATCGTTGTTACCCGAGCTTGGCCCGTAAGCGAAAAGCTCTGCTTTGGGGTTAGCTCCCGCTACGTCAATTCTAAAAACATTGCCATCTTGATTTCGGCTGATATAGAAAGTGCCATTAACGTCGAAATACACAGCACCAAAAGTACCTCTTTGCCCTACGTTACTTACTTTAGTTTTACTGCCGTTAGCAACGTCAATACGATATAAGTCTCCGTATTTGTCTACGGAATACGCAAAACCATCAGAGGGGTGAAATGCTAAATCGTAAATAAGCATTGAAAGAGAGGCACCATCTATTACCTGCTGCATATCTAGATAGCTGTCGTCGTTCTCATCGAGTGAAACGCGATAAAGGCCATACTTACTGCCTTTTTTATAGAGGTAATAGGCGTTTTCTGATAGCGCAACATCCCCTACAAAGAAATCGGCCCCGGGCTTGTTGGTCAGGTTTAACGGCTCTATTTGAAAATCGTCACCAATTCGCACAATCGTTTTGCTTTCATACCCCCAGCCGTATAAATACCTATCGTGGTTACTAAAACCAAACCCGTTAATTCGATTGTTGGTGCCAAGATTACTTGAAAGTAAATCAACGTTCCCTGTGACTAAGTTAACACCGTACAACTGAGCAGTTGTATCTTGCATCAAAAAGGCTTGAGAAGGACACGTGTCAAAAGCATCAGCAGACACATGAAGCGATGAGAACGCCAATAACATTGCAGCTGTCGGCTTAAAAGGTGTTTTCATTGAATTACTCACAGTAAAAGGATGTTAATTACTGTGGTAACAATTTATATGCCAGTAAAATCGCACTGCTTTCAAAACTGTGAAAACTTCAAAATAAATACATTAAAACAGATACTTAAAATTTATATTTTGTTGAAAATCCTGGCCACTCTATTGCTTTTTTGTAAAACCGAAATCGCGATTTTCATTTTGAGAATTTCAAATTAAGACAATTTCGCAATTGAAAAATCCTTTCGTAACCACTGTAACTTTGAGTCTTTTATTGAGGTTCACCCGAGTCTCGCTGCTAATAGGAAAACGCCATATGACGTTAAAAGGTAGACCTCACACAGCCTTTAATGTCTACTATGTGACATCCTGAATGTAAGAAGAGAGTAAACGTAATGAAGTTTTTATCCCTATTGGCCGCCATTGTATTTTTGAATGGGTGCGCAACACTTTCTCAGCTATCTGTGTATACGGTTTCAAATGCAGATGTAGAGCAGGTATTAGGTAGTCAGCTAGATAAACTTCAACAAAAAGCCTCCCTCGCGGGTATCCCTCTGCTCTTAGAGGTGAACGATATATCGGTAAACATTGGCCCCGAAGGAAGAGATGTTGTTCAGTTAGGCACCGACGCCACAGCCAGCATAAACGCGTTTGGATTTAGCTATCCCGCTAAAATACGCTTGTCTTTAGAAGGCACCCCTTATTATGACAGTGAGAAAAAAGCGATTTTTGTTCACTCATTGTCGTTGCTTGATAGCACTGTGGATGCGGCGGGATATAAAGGCAACCTCGCACCTTTAAGCAAAGAAGTAATGCAGCTTATCAATGGCTACTTAGTGTCTAACCCCGTGTATAAATTAGACACAACAAATAAAACGGTTAACCTTCTCTCTAGTATTCCCATCACATTATCTGTTGAGCAAGGAAAGCTGGCTCTTCGCCCTCAGCAGGGCAAGTAGAGTAGATAGAAAAGTGGAGAAATTGACCTAGCTTAAATATTCGTACCTAGATTTTACAACCACATCATTATAAGAAGAATATGAACACGACTACGCCCACAAAAGAATTCGACATACTGTTATATGGCGCCACCTCCTTCGTTGGCAAAATTATGATTTCCTATCTTGCTACCTACGCTGAAGAAACCTTTTCTTGGGCTATTGCAGGAAGAGACGAGCAAAAGCTTCTCGCATTAAAAAAAGAGCACGGCTTAGCATCAGTCCCTCACTTTGTTGCTGATGCCAGCGACGAAACCGCGCTTACCGCGTTGTGCGAGAAAACCAAGGTTATTATCTCCACTGTGGGGCCCTATGCACTATACGGTGAGACTCTGGTAAAAGTATGCGCAAGCACCGGCACAGATTACTGCGACTTAACCGGTGAGCCTCAATGGATAAAAGCAATGCTCGATAAATATGAACCTCAGGCACAAGCCTCAGGAGCTCGTATTATTAACTGTTCAGGATTCGACTCAATTCCATCAGATTTAGGGGTTTATTTTTCCCAGCGAAGCGCTATCGAAAAAACGGAAAGCCCTGCCACGCAAATAAAGATGCGGGTATATAAGCTTAAAGGCGCAGCATCTGGAGGCACTATCGCAAGCATGTTAAACGTACTTAAAGAGGCCAGTGACAACCCGAGCCTTAGAAAGCTTTTGGTAAACCCTTACATGCTTTGCAATGCTGGACACCCTTTTCATTTACGCCAAAAAAATCATAAAAAAGCAGAATACGACAACGACCTTGGTATTTGGACAATGCCCTTTGTTATGGCTGCCATTAACGAGCGTATTGTTCATCGCAGTAATCAACTGCTTGGTACCATGTATGGCAAAGACTTCAAATACGATGAAGCTATGTCGAGTAAAACCGCAAGCACGGCATGGATAACTACCCTTGGTTTAGGTGCATTTGTAGGGGCGGCCAGTTTTGCGCCAATAAGGAATTTACTCGCAAATCACATTTTACCAAAGCCTGGTGAAGGCCCATCGGTTGAAGATCAAGAAAACGGCATGTTCGACATGCGCTTTTATGCTGAATTAAACAATGGCAAGAGACAGGTGGTACAAGTTACCGGTGACAAAGACCCAGGATATGGCAGTACTGCAAAAATGCTTTCGCAAGCCTCGCTTTGCTTGGCAAAAGATATCCCCGATGTAAAAGGTGGCTTTTGGACCCCCGCCTCAGCACTCGGTGATGCGCTGATAAATCGATTGGGCAAGCATGCCGGAGTCGTTATAAAAGAATTATAAAAGCACCATAAAAGAATCGTAAAAAAAATGAAGCCCGCAAAATAAGCGGGCTCATAAATGACACAAGTTAACGCCCTAACATCCCTCTTGCGATGACCTCTTTCATAATTTCGGAGCTGCCTGCATAAATGGTTTGTACCCGAGCATCACGATAAAAACGTGAAATAGGATATTCATCGGTATAGCCATAGCCGCCGAATAATTGCAGACATTCATTCACCATTTTTAGCTGCATCTCGGTGGCTGCCAATTTAAGCATCGCTGCATCGGTCACCGTCATTTCGTCACGACTAAACTTGTCCATGTGTTTTTCTAAAAGCGCTTTACACATTTCAAGTTCAGTCTGGCATTCGGCTAATTTAAACCGCGTATTTTGAAATTGCCCTACTGTTTGACCAAACGCCTTGCGTTGGGTTACGTAATCGATGGTAAGGTCGAGTGCACCTTGTGCATGGCCAATAGCTTGCACTGCGCAACCCAAGCGCTCTCTGGGTAGCTCCTGCATTAAATAGGCAAACCCACGTCCCTCTTCGCCTAATAGTGCGTTAGCTGGAATTTTCATATTTTCAAAAAAGAGTTCGCCAGTATCGCTGCTGTGCTGACCTATTTTGTGAATGGGTTTTCCGGTAGAAAACCCAGGAAGACTGGTGTCGACCAAAAACAACGACACCCCTTTAGCACCTGCTTTTGGGTCGGTCTTGGCGCAAACAATGATCATATCGGCCTGGTTGCCATTGGTGATAAACACCTTTGAGCCGTTGAGAATGTAGCTATCATCCTCTTTTACAGCGTTAGTTTTCATGCCTGCCACATCGCTGCCTGCATTGGGCTCTGTCATTGCTAGTGCGGTAAGCACTTCCCCTGTGGCCATTTTCGGCAACCAGTAGTCTTTTTGTTCTTCGGTTCCGATGTTTAACAGATAGGGCGCAACAATATTGGCGTGAATATTATAGCCCGTTGCTAAACTGTGCAGACCGAGACGACACATTTCTCCTTGAATCATCTGACAAACATCAAAGCTAGCGTCAGCTGCCCCATACTTTTCAGGCATATCAACAAGCAACATTCCCGCTCGTCCCATGGTATGCCACACTTCACGAGGCATATGATGGTCGTCTTCCCATTTTGAATAATGGGGCAGTATTTCTTGGTCCATAAAACGCAATACCATGTCTTTGAACATCGTAAGCTCTTCATTGATTGCAGCATTATTGTCAGACATCATTTTACCTCATGAGACTTAGTCGGGCGGCAATTCGCCCTTTTAAATTTACAACTTTTTTACATTACGCTGAGTGTAGAGGATCCCTCTGAAGGGTTCGAATGATGTTTATCTAGTATGCGTAATCACTGCCATTTATTGACCGATATGAGATAGGGTTTTAAAAGCCGTTTAGTCATTAAACGGCTCAGTGATTGAGTTACTTGGCTCGGTAAACCATACAGGGCCGGCGTCAGTGACATAGAAATGATCTTCTAAACGAATGCCAAACTCACCGGGCACAACAATCATAGGCTCGTTGCTAAAACACATACCGGGCGCTAGTTGATGAGGGTTGTCTTTAACTAAATAAGGCCATTCATGGATGTCCATCCCAATACCATGACCCGTGCGGTGAGGCAATCCAGGCAGCGTATAATCTGGCCCTAAGCCTTCAGCTTCTAAGCTGTGCCTAGCAGCTGCATCTACGTCGCCGCATGTGCTTTCCACCGTTGCCGCATTAAACGCCGCTATTTGCGCTTGTTTCTCACTGTTCCACAGCAGCCTTTGCTTTGCACTTGGCTCGCCAAAACAATAGGTTCGCGTAATATCTGATAGGTATCCATGCAGCTTGCAGCCAGTATCGATTAAAACAAGATCGTTGGCTTTTAAAACCTGAGGATCTTTAACCCCATGTGGAAATGAGGTGGCCTTGCCAAACAAAACGATACAGAAATAACTTCCACTTGCACCCACTTTCCTGTGGGCTTCGTTGATGAAGGCTTCTACTTCCGTAGTTGTCATTCCTTCTTTGAGCATACTTGCGGTTGCCTTGTGAACCGCTAACGTCATATCCATGGCTCGCTGAATAAGCGCTAGCTCATGAGGCGATTTTTGCATTCGGCAATGGGCAGACACTTCGCTACCATTAATTATTTCAATGGTATTAGGCAAGGCTTTACTGAACCCATCCACAATGAAAAACTGTGTTGATTCGTCGACAGCAATCTTGCTGCCATTCGCGGTATCAATGTCACTCAGTAGCTTTGCGAATAAGGCGTAGGGGCTCTCGTGCTCTTGCCAACCTTCTATGTGTCCAGCAATAAGCTTACGCTCTTCTAAGGAATCAATCTCAAAGGTCGGGGCAATATAAACAACGTCTCCACGAGCTGGCAATATGGCGCCAACCAAGCGCTCGCTGGCGTACCACTGCATTCCAGTAAAATAGGCTAAATTAGTACCCGCATTGAGATAAAGTGCAGCTATATTATTGGCCTGCATATAGCGCTGCGCTTTTTCAATTCTACTTGTGTGCTCTGAAACAGAAGGTTGTTCCATATCTGTTGTCATGTCGCGCAGTGTTGCTAGTGCTTCTTGCTGAGTTTTTCCGCCAATTTGCATGAAATGTTTGCCTCGTTACGTCAAATGCAGTGTGGCTAATCTACATGATTGGTAACGGTGCCGATAGGAAAACGCTATAGAGGACAGAATGAAAAAGATAAAACAATGGAAACTGGTTTTCACAACACGTTTTTATTGCGCTGGTTATTAAAGCGGTTATAAATCAGGTTTTGATGGGCTTTTTGCAAGTAATTCTGAGCTTACATCATCGTCGCATTGGTGCAGCGTTAATGTGGGTGGCGACATTTGAATACCAAATGGTGCTGCTCTGCCCAACACTTCCATTCCGAGGATATTGTGCTGATTGTCCATTACAGCCACCTTTACATTATCAAAATGACAGTCTGCACTTAACGCCAATGTAGGTATGGTGTAAAGCTTCACCTTGTGCTTTTTACCGTTCGCTAGTTTAGCAATGACCACGCCTTCTTCAGTCACATTTTGCTGAGCTGCAAAAACCTTAAACGTAGCCTTATTCAAAATAGTGAGGGAAGAGCCAGTATCAATGAGGTAGTTGAATTCGCGCTTGTCCGCATCAAAACTTTGTAAGTACAAGGTTCCGCCACTGCTGCTTGTTAACGAAAACGAATTGGCGTTAGCCACACTAGTGCTCAATATATTGCCTGTGAATACTGCAATAAAGATCGTCAACAAGGTGCTTAGTGAAAGGCGCTTAGTGTGTATTTTCATATATCGTAATTAGCTTCATTCGCAGCAATGAATGGTATGAAGATAAACACAGCAATAACGAAGCCAAATAATAAGCCTATGATTTTGCGATAGTTACTTTATTTTTCAATAACGCATCGCACCAGCAGCGTGCAAAAGAGCACATAAAACGTGCACTCCCCTTGTTTGTTGATAAAGCCTTTTTGCTATTACCTTCTTAACTGATAGCTTTTAGCTATCGCGAGATGGGGTTATTTTTTTGTCATCAAAAGTTAGACTTTAGACGTACAAATCAGTGATTATTCGCAAAACGAGGGTTTATCATGAAAAAACGTTTATTACCTCTTTTAATGCTATCTTCGATAGCCGCTGTACCGTTCGCTACTGCTGTTGCCAACGAAGGCGCAGACAATACTAGCGTAACAAAAATGATTATTGTGGATCGTACTGGCAAGCCGCCATTTGAGCGTAGGCTTGTTGAAGTACAGGAGCACGATGTGGCTCAGTTTGAAATGCTAGGTGCCGCCACTGAATGTGAAAATAGAATAAGCGTGGACATGCGCGGTAAGCCGCCATTTAAACGCTCAGTCGAATGCATTCCAGTTATTGACGTTGCTCAATTTGAAACCATTGAAGAGAACAGCAGTTCAACCAACTTTAGCGGTCATCCTCCATTCAAACGCCGTTAATAGCCTATCGGCTATGTGAACTTAAAGCGGTGTCAATCTGACACCGCTTTTTCAAATCTGTCTTTAAACCCAGTCCGCTTTGCCCATACTGGGTAAGCATTAATAAACGTCGTCATCGCTTTGCTAATATTAGGCTCCGATTGAGAAGAAAGCTGAAGTAGTGCTAACGCAGCCTCCGCGTTTTGGCTATTTACCATTGGGTTAACGGTGTTTAGCGATGGGAAATGGGCGCGGATAACATCAAAGCCAACACTTTCTTGCTGTGTCGCTATGTATCCCTCGGTAAGCATTGGAATAACACTGAATGCTTGCGTCTGCTTTTGGAGAAGCGGCTCCATAAGCGCGATATCTGTATTGCTAATCGCTTCCCTCTCTAGCCTGTCTCCATGGGTTTTCCAGAACCTGGCCGTAGTGGTATCGCCTAGCAATGAGGCGGTATGGGTAAACCACTGATTCGCTTTATTTGCATTACCCTGCACTGAATAAAGCGTGCCAAGGTATGCGGCGTTAATCGTTGAAAATGGATCGATGGTCAAACAGGCTTCCATAACATCGATGGCGTCATTATTGTTGCCCTGTAATGCTAGCACCCTAGCCTTCCACACATAAGCCCATGTGTAAGCGCTATCTAACTCCAATGCGTTATCGAGCGCGGCCAGCGCCTGCGTCGTTTCACCTCGCCAATAATGAACAATAGCAAGGTTAACATTCACCCACGGTGATAGAGGCTCTATCTCACGAGCTTGTTTTGCAAATGACAGCGCTCTATCGGGTGATAGCTGCGCTAGCGCCAACTCTGAATGTAAGTAAAGACTGGTTGCATTGTTTGCATCCTCGCTAAGCACACGATTTAGCGAGGAAGCTGCTTTTTTAAAGTCAAAACTTAAAGTTGCCAAAATAGCTGTGGCATTATGGGCATTAGCGTCGCTTGGGTTTAAACGCAGTGCATTATCAATAGCAGCCCTTGCCTTAGGCAACGCCTGCTCTTGAGGTATATATAAATCATAAAAATTATACCGCGCATAAATGTACGCAAGACTGCCATAGGCAGCAGAAAACGCAGGGTCGTAATTAACGGCGTCTAAAAACGCTGTTTCTGCTTTGCTAAACCACTCGCTGGTAGTACCATTCATCCACCAATAGGTGCCTTTTAGATATGCTTGGTAAGCAGCAGCATTTGCGGTGATCCCTGCCTTTATTGGCGCCTTAGATGAAGAGTGGCTGCTGGAAACCTGCGCAATAATTGCATTGGAAATTTCAAGCTGCACTTTTAGTAAATCATTGTTAGTGACATCAAACTGAGCGGTCCATAAGGCTTTGTCTTCAAACGGAGCAATCAGTCGAACAGATATTCTAAAGCTTTGGTTAATACGCCTGACGCTTCCCTCAAGGGCATAATTTACGTTTAAGGCCGTGGCAATGTCAGCGAGAGAAAGTCCTTTCTTGGTCAACGCCAAAGTAGAGTATCGCGAAGGCACGTTAAAGCCAGGAGTCGTAGACAAGCTCGAAATTATTTCCTCGGTAAGCCCAAGTGAAATATACGACGAGTCGGTATCATCTGAAATCTGGCTAAAAGGCAGTATTGCAATAGAATTGCTCTCAAGCGACGATTGCTTGGTGCTGTCTACCAACGGGTTATCACTCCCTGTGAATACCCATGTGATAGCGGTTGCGATAACAGCAACCACCAGCACACTAGCTAGCAACCAAAACCTCTGGTTCTTTTTTAATGTACTCTTCTGTATAGAATGATGAGCGCTTTGGCGAGTGCTTTGATGAGAGCTTTGACGTTGGCTTTTTCCGCTTTTCACAGAAGACTCTTCGGCCTTCTCACTGTTGGGCGCCGACTCAGTATTCGCAGCGCTCTCTGGTTTTTCTATACTTTCCGTTTGGCCTGCGGCTGAGTCTGTGCTTAAGCCAATGATGGAGTCTCTGCTTGAGTCTTTATTTGCATCTTCATTTATAAGTGAAGGGCTGCCTTCGATAGATGCAGTTGCAGACTTTTGGTTTTGGTTTCTGTTTAGGCCTGGGTTTTGGTCCAGGCTTTGGTTCAGGCTTTGGTCGGCAGTGTTGCCACTGGTTTCAGCATTAATGTTAACTGCTGCTTGCGCCGTTGGGGTAATTGAAGAGGACTTATTTGCAGACGGCGTATTTGAAAGCTGATTATTCGAAGAGCTCATAGCGGCTGATAGCTCAACAGGCGTTACCGTAAGCTTATAGCCTAGTTTGGGAATGGTTTTGATCAGCCGCTTCGATTTATTATCGTTTAGCGCATGACGCAACTGAGAAATAACCCGTGACAGAGCTTCATCAACAACAATTCGTTCTCCCCACACCACCTTGTGCATGTGCTCTCTACTCACTGCCTCAGGTGCATGTTCTGCCAAAACTTTTAACACTTTTATACATTTCGGCTCAATTTTCACAGTGCTATCGTCGCCGGAGATCGTATTATCCGCGGTATTAACAATATAATTTTCAATACTAAATAGCGTAGACGGCACCAAGCGACCTCATTTCAAAAAACATAAATAATTGAATTATTTGAACTAAAACAGAAAAATAATGAACATTAGGTTTTCATTAGAAAGAAATTTGTTCGTTATTATCTTTTCATCATGTAATTAAATCGAATTTCACTATTCTCCACCCATCGTTTAACAAAACGTTAACCAGCGTCTGACTCACGGCAACGCGATTAGACTAAAAGCAATTCAACTAGCGCGACAAGTGGAAAATTATCATGACTAAACTTTTAACCCTAGCAGCCACACTTCTTTTTGCGACTACTGCGTTAGCGCAAAACAACAATAACGTTTATAAGCTTCGTACTACTGTGGAAAATGTGTACGGCGTTCAGGAAATAGAGAACGGCAATTATACAGATGGCA
The DNA here is from genome assembly GCF_027257845.1 of Alteromonas sp. BMJM2. GTDB lineage: Bacteria > Pseudomonadota > Gammaproteobacteria > Enterobacterales > Alteromonadaceae > Alteromonas. Next base: position 213,771 of record NZ_JAPVOT010000004.1, read on the forward strand.
TTCGCAAATTAAATGCGCAACTCGCGCGCACTACGGTAATGACCAAGCAGGCTCCACTGCACACAAACCTATGTGTGGCACACATCGCAACAGGCAATTTAGAAGCAGCCCAAACCCATTGCGCAAGGGCCGTTGACCAGTCAGGTAATAAGAGTATCGCCCTAAATAACCTAGCAGTGTTGAATTGCTTAGAAAACAAAGCCACGCTGTGTGTTGAGAACTTCGAGCGTTCGGTTGCAGCTAATAAGCTCAACCGCTTCTCATCAAATAACCTAACGCTTGCGAATACTCGCCTTCAAATTTCTAAAAACTAACACAAGGTTTTGTTCTTGACTTGAGTAAGCCTATGTAGAACAAAGCGTAAAGCAACAGCATAAGGCAATGGCGTAAGTCATTGCCTTTTTTGAGCGTTAAAACACCAACTTAACATACACTTTTAAAATGCAGCATTAAAGCACGGGCCTACAGTGCGGACTTCCAGGCTTTCTCAGGCAGCAAATAAAGCCCGCTTTGATGTGTCGAGCCCTCGCCTACAATATGCCCTATGCCTGACGCCATCACAGCCAGTGTGACATCAAACGCATTCAGGCTGTCGCCGTAACCTGCCGTTAAGTTAAACATAGAGCCATCTGCTAATAAGAAGATGGTTTTGTCTTTAAGCTTATACGCATTGACATAAGGCATGGGCTCGCTGTGACTGCTATTGTCTTTTAGATAGGCAACGTCAATCTCTTTAGCCACATGACCCACATTTAAGATAAACGAGTTATCTTTCATGGTATCTAAATGCCTAGCGCCAATAACCCCTTCAGCGCCTGTTGCCGTGGCAATGATGTCAGCGTCTTTAACCGCTTCTTTTAAATCTACCACCGGCCAGCCGTCATATTTTGCCTGCAGCGCTCGAGCTTGATCCAACTCTGCAACCTGAACTTGTGCCCCAAATGCTTTGGCTGACGCCGCCACACCTTGGCCAACTAAACCGTAACCGACTACTACCACTACTTTTTCGTGCAGCGTGAGATGTGTGGTTTGAAAAAAGGTTTGCCAGGCGCTAAGCCCTACCATGTGCCGATTATGCAGCCCCTCTTTCACGGGTAAGTCGTCCCAGTTAAATATAGGGTAGCGTGGTGCCATACCGTTTAAACGACTAATACCAGAGCCTGTGGCTTCCAAACCCGCTTTTATAGTGGGCGTAGACTCTCCTTTGTCGGCATTGTCATGTAAGCGAGTGGTGAGATCTGCGCCCATTTCGCATAAATGTGTGGGCTGCCAGTTCAAGGCTTTATCGAAGGACGCCGACCACTCAGCCTCGCTCATATCACGCCATGCATGTGCTTTTGCACCCTTTTTAACTAAGTAATTTACCACGTCGTCTTGAACGGTGGTGGGATTACAGGTTGTTAAAAATATCTCGCACCCCTGCGATAGCAGCCCCTCAACTAAAGGAGCCATTTTTAAGTCAAGATGCATATTACAGGCTAGTTTTACATTGCTTAAATCGGGTAATGAAGAGACAGCTCGCTTGGTACGAGGCATGTGAAGGCTTGCCCAGTCTAGCTCGGCTTGAAAATTTTGATACATGGATGATGTCCACCGAAAGAAAAGAGAAAGCATACGCTAGAACAGTGATGTTCAACAATGGGACAAACACATAAAACCGTGGATATTTACGAAAAGATAAGAACCTTTTTACGCGCTTACCTGTACGCAATTCCTACCATTTTGTTTTGCCAGATAAAGCGCATTGTCAGCGACTTTTATGAGTTTCTCTATTTTGCTATCGCCAGCTTGATCGGGATTGAAAGCCGCAACACCAATACTGGTAGTCACTGTAGTAATGGATTCACTGGTTACCTCTTTTACACTCAAACGCAGGGTTTCTGCGAGTGCTTTGGCATCACTCTCACTGGTGTCTGGCAAAAATAGTAAAAACTCTTCTCCTCCCCATCGAAAAACCAAATCAGAGCTGCGTACTCTCGCCTTGATAGTTTTGGCAACTAACTCTAGAACACCGTCACCTGCGTCATGTCCAAATTCGTCGTTAATTTGTTTAAACCAATCTAAGTCGATTAATACAATCGACATGCGCTGCTTTTTACGAACGCCCAGCTCCCAGATAGGATACACCAATTGCGTAAATGCTCTGCGGTTATACAGGTTAGTGAGAGGATCGATTCTAGACGTAAATTCTGCGCTTAACCGAGCTTTATATACTTCTTTAAAATTAAACCCTAAGGAAACTGACAGTAGGGACATTTCCAGCAGCATACCAAGCTCTATACCTCTAAATGCCCACTGTGAGTAGGGCACAACGCCCCATGTTGCCAAGCTCGATACCGTCGCACCGCCAGTGCCAAGTGCAATTGCCGGCACAAAAAACGCCGCTAACACATTGCCGTTTTTGTAACACATCACGCCAATAAGAAGCATCCACAACGACAGCGTGGTTAAAATAACCAGCTGCGCCATAATGGCAAATTGCTGACTACCATAGGCCAGCATAACCACGGCTAAGGCAAGCAACCCTGCGTATATGTATTTGCGTTTGGCAAACAGCGAGGGTAAGTACTTCTTAACATTTAAAAACTCAATAGTGAAAGTTACACCTGCGGTTATGTAACACAGCATAAGAGTGGGCATGAGCCACTGCTGCACCGTTGGCATTTCACCCCAAAGCCACCAGTAACCATGACCGGTATAAGTGAAATTAAAGGCAGTAAAAGCGAGTAGATAGCAGGAATAAAGTAAGTATCTACGCTCTCTGAGGTAGGTGTAAAGCACCAAGTTATACACCAGTAAAATAAGTAAGGCACCATATAAAAAACCATAAAAATAGGCATTTTCAAGCATGACACTTTGCTTCGATTTTTCACTACAGAGGTAGATTGGAATTGTCATTGGATCTTGAGAGATGAAGCGAAACAACACATACGTATTGCCTGGTGCAAAGACATGACTAACCGAGGGCATTCTAGCGTTGTATGTACGCCCGCTTATCGCCTCAGTGTCGCCTAGCGACTCCTGCCTCACTATTTCATTACCGGAAATAAAAAAGATATCGACGACATCTAGCCACGCATTGTCAATTTCGATAACGCTGGATAACCCGCCATCCGTGGTTGTATCCGCTTGAATAGGTAATACAGCCCACAGCACCTCTTCAGTAAAACCAAAACTCACTCGATTAGCGGTGTTTTCAATGAATTCACCGTCATTGAATGCCGTCAGCGCTTGTTGAGCGGTAGTAATAGTATTGTCAGGCTTACTTAAAAAGAGTTTATTGTTCACCAGAGAGCGGTGATCGTCGGAGGATGAAATAACTACAAACTGACTGTCGGCGCTACTTTTGGTTTCGGTATCGGTGTTTAAGTTAGAGTTAAAGCTAGAGCTTGTATCACTATTGATACTATTAGGCTGAGCAGAGGCATACCACGAGATATACCCACAAACGAAATAAATCATTATTGTGAAAAAGGCGCGGACCCCCTTCAACCTATTTTGCTGGCTCACCATACTTCCCTAAAACAGCCGATGAATGAAATTTACTCTTTTTATAATAATTTGTGAATATTTTTTGTATTGATAAGTTAATTTAAGAGAAAATTAAGTACGGGCTCACCCACTTTCCTCGAGAAAACCCTCGTGCAGGACAAAATTTTGATACTCTAATTAACACTGTCGATCACTCAATTTAGCCAATGCTTTCATTTATTACCAGCACCTTATTTCCCGTTCTCATCCTATTACTTTTGGGTTGGTACTTTGTACGCATCAAATGGCTTAACGATGGCTTTGTAGAATCTGGGTCTAAGTTGGTTTTTAACTTAGCCCTACCCGCGCTGTTGTTTCTCTCTATTAGTCAGTCTGATTTTTCAAAAGCGGCGAATCTACCATTGGTTGCTATCGGTCTTGTGGGTACATTGGCCATGTTTGGTGCCCTTGTGGTTCTTGCTCACTTCACCGTTACCGATACCAATGCAAAAGGCGTTGTTGTGCAGGGCGGATTTAGGGCAAATATGGGCATTATTGGCCTTGCGTATGCGGCTAATACCTACGGGCAGGAAGGGCTAGCGGCTGCCTCGGTATATATGGGTTGTATTACTATTTTGTACAATGTTTTATCGGTTTTTATTCTCAATTTTTATCAAATAGGCTTTAGTTCGCCAATTAACCAAATAAAAGGAATTGCGAAAAACCCGCTCATTTTGTCTATCGTTATGGCCCTGCCATTTTCGTACTATCAATGGCAGTTACCCGAAGTTGTGCTTAAAACTGGGGAGTACTTTGCTCAATTAACGCTTCCGCTCGCATTAATTTGTACCGGTGCCTCGTTACAGTTTCGGTCTTTTTCTAGCGATTGGTACAACATTGTTATCACGACAATAAGTAAGTGTATTATCTATCCCGCACTGTTAGTTGGCATGGCATACATGACGGGCATAAGAGGGATGAGTTTGGGCGTGTTGCTGTTACTTTCTATCGCCCCTACGGCAGCGGCCAGCTATATCATGGTGCGAAATTTAGGTGGAGATCACCGTTTAGCCGCAAGTATTATTGCAGTAAGCACCCTAGTCTCTTTACCTATTACGGCATTGGGGTTCGGCACTTTGTCAGCGCTTGGGCTGGTGTAGCTCAAAAAGCCAGACAGTATTGACCTAGCTGTCGCAGAAACGTTTACTTTCCTTTTCCACCTCGTCAGTAAGCCAGTTGATAAAGGCTTGAAAGCGAGCTTGGGAGTGGGTTTCTTTGTGGGTAGCTAACCAAAATGTACGTTTAATATGAATATCTTTTTCTAATAGTCGAGTAAGCCCTTGCTGATGCTCTGCAATAAACTTAGGCAATATACCTACCCCTGCGCCGTTAATTAACATTTGGTATTGAGCATGAATACTTGTGCTTCTTAACGCGCTCAGCTGAGATAGTGCGGTTTCCTCAATAAATTTAAGCTGTGGGGCAAATACCAAATCAGGCACGTAGCTTACTAGGTTAAAATGGGCGAGTTCACTAAGAGACTCTGGCTTGCCCTCTTCAACTAAAGACGCTTTGGTATACAAATATAGACAGTACTCAGTGAGCTTTTGAGTAACGAGTAACCCTTTGCTTGGCTTCTCAAGAAGAATGGCAATATCCGCTTCTCGTTTATTCAAGTTTAAAAAACCGCTCGTTGCCACCAGCTCAATACAAATACCAGGAAACAGACGCTTAAATTCGGGAAGCCGCGGGGCTAAAAACCAATTGCCAAACCCTTCTGATACGCTTACTCGAATAGTACCCGCTAGATGTGAGCGCTCATCATGTAGCTCATTTTGCGCCTCAAGAAAATAATGCTCCGCTTTCTCGATGTAGTTAACTAGCTTAACGCCATGAGACGTTAAGACATAACCCTTATTCGTTAACTCAAATAATTTGCAGTTTAGAGAATCCTCAAGCTTTTTTACACGGCGTATAAGTGTAGTGGGATCTAACTCAAGTCCTTTAGCTGCAATTGCTACCCGACCATTTCTCGCCAGCCCGAGAAATAGCCTCATGTCATCCCAATTCATCAATACACCTGCATTTTTACAGCACCAAGCTGTAAGTATATGTATTGATCTTGCAAACACAAGGTTTCAATATTGTAAAAAAATCTAGGAGTAATTACGTGAGACAAATTAATCATTATATCGCCGGTAAATCATACAGCGACGAGTCAGAAAGCACTGCGTCGGTTTTCGCACCAAACACAGGCGATGTTCAAGCTGAAGTATTCTTAGCCAATCAAAATACCTTACAAAAAGCTGTCGATTCTGCGCTAGCAGCTCAAACTGAATGGGCAGCGACTAACCCGCAGCGCCGCGCACGGGTAATGTTTAAGTTTAAAGAGCTTCTTGAAGCTAACCGCGACAGACTAGCGCAGTTATTATCAAGCGAGCACGGAAAAGTATTAAGCGATGCGCAAGGCGACATTCAGCGCGGTTTAGAAGTTATCGAATTTGCTTGCGGCATACCTCATGCTCAAAAAGGTGAATATACCGAAGGCGCAGGACCAGGCATTGATGTGTACTCTATGCGTCAGGCTTTAGGCGTGGTAGCGGGTATAACACCGTTTAACTTCCCTGCCATGATCCCAATGTGGATGTTTGGTGTGGCAATAGCGTGCGGTAACTCGTTTATTTTAAAGCCGTCTGAGCGCGATCCATCTGTACCGGTAGAGTTAGCGAAGCTAATGACAGAAGCAGGTTTACCCGACGGCGTACTCAATGTGGTTCACGGCAACAAAGAAGCCGTAGACGGCATTTTAGACCACAAAGATATCAAAGCAGTGAGCTTTGTAGGTTCAAGCGACATTGCAAACTACGTTTACGAGCGTGGAGCACGAGCTGGCAAACGAGTTCAGGCCATGGGCGGCGCTAAAAACCACGGTATTATTATGCCCGATGCCGACCTCGACCAAGTTGTCGCTGATCTTGTTGGCGCGGCATATGGATCTGCGGGCGAACGCTGTATGGCATTGCCGGTAGTAGTGCCTGTCGGTGAAGAAACGGCTGAGAAGCTTAAGGCAAAACTCATTCCAGCAATCAAAGACATTATGGTTAGCCATTCTGAAGATCCTAATGCCCATTACGGACCTGTAGTTACCGGCGAGCACAAAGCGCGTATTGAAGGCTACATCGACCTTGCTGTTGAGGAAGGCGCAGAACTTGTTTACGACGGTCGTAACTCGCAAATCCCCAATGACAGCAAAGGCTTTTTTATCGGACCTACGTTGTTTGACCATGTAACTAAAGACATGCGTTCTTACCAAGAAGAGATTTTTGGCCCGGTACTGCAAATTGTACGAGCTAACGATTTTAATGAAGCGGTTAATCTTGCCAGCGAGCATCAATACGGTAACGGTGTAGCCATGTACACCCGTAACGGTCACGCGGCCCGTGAATTTGCCCAGCGAGTCAACGTGGGCATGGTGGGTATTAATGTACCTATCCCGGTGCCTGTTGCTTATCACACCTTTGGTGGGTGGAAGCGCTCTTCATTTGGAGACACTAACCAGCACGGTATGGAAGGCGTTAAATTCTGGACGAAAGTGAAAACTATCACCCAGCGCTGGCCCGACGGTTCTGACACCAACGATAACGCGTTTGTCATCCCTACCATGGGCTAATGAGATAACACGCCCTCGATAACACGTAGGATAAGGAATGTAAAAGATGACTACAGTTGCAATTATTGGCCTAGGTAACATGGGCTCTGGCATGGCCGACAACCTGGTAAAAGGCAATTTTGATGTAACGGCGTTCGACCTTAGCGAGGCCGCGCTAGACAAAGCTAAAGGGTTTGGCTGTAAGGTCGCATCATCTGCGGTTGACGCTGTAAAAGGCGCTGAAATCGTAGTAACCATGCTGCCTGCTGGAAAGCATGTGCACGATATATACGCCAATCAAATACTGGCTAATGTGGATAAAGATACGTTGCTAATAGACTGCTCAACCATTGATGTGGGCACAGCAAAGGCAGTATCTGAATTAGCTGAAAGCCACGGACTTAAGATGCTAGATGCCCCTGTTTCAGGTGGAACAGCGGCGGCAGCGGCGGGAACGCTTACCTTTATGGTGGGCGGTGATGCCGATGCATTTGAAAAAGCGCAGGGCGTACTCGGTGCAATGGGCAAGAAAATTGTCCATGCAGGAGGCCATGGCGCAGGTCAAGCAGCTAAAATTTGCAACAACATGTTGTTAGGTGCCTCAATGATAGCCACCTGCGAAAGTCTGCAGCTAGCGCAAAAACTAGGCTTAGACCCTCAAGTGTTTTTTGATATTGCGTCTAATGCCTCCGGTCAAACGTGGTCATTAACCACGTACTGCCCAGTAAAAGGTGTAGGTCCGCAAAGCCCAGCTGATAAAGATTTTGCTGGCGGCTTTGCCTCAGCTCTTATGCTTAAAGACTTAACGCTAGCCATGCAGGGCGCTGAAGGGGTTGATGCTCAAGTGCCTATGGGCAAACTTGCGGCCAAGTGGTTTGAGCAACACTGTGATGAAGGCAATGGCTCACTCGATTTTTCATCGATTATCAATAAGCTTGCCTAAGCTAGCCTGTAAACTTCACGCTTCAGAGCTTGAAATATTTAAAAACTAAGCCACAAAAAAACCGATATTGAGCGTCACGTTGTGGACATATCAATATCGGCTTTTTTTATTTTTAACAATTTGAAGTCTGTTGTTAAGGCTTGTGGTTAACACCGCTTAGCTAAACCTGCTTCTTTATAACTGTCTTTTATAACTGCTTAGTCGTGACCGCCACAACAGCCACCAGCTTCATCAGCCCAGTTTTTAAACTTCGTGGTTTTACCGATACCTGGGTTAAAGCTATTTGTTGGGTCGAGCTCTCTATAGAAGTTACGCAATGTTTCTTTGGCTGCATACTCGTGCCCCACGTTGTGCTCGGCTGGATATTCCGCCTTGCGTTCATCAAAAGTGCTTAATATCTTATTTTTTAGCGCTTTTGCATCAGCGCCTTTTTTGACAATGTAATTTTGATGCATCACGTGGCAAAACAGATGGCCGTAATACAGTTTCGTGTCTATCTGCTCATCAATATCTTTAGGGAGCACTTCAAACCATGCGGGGTCGTTACGGCGAAGGGCCACATCTATCGTCATCATAGCGCCCACCTCCTTGCCGTGCATAATGTGATAACGACCAATTGCACCACCGGCTACAAAACGATGAAGTATCGCTTTGTCGGCTTCATCCTCGGTACATTCGAAATAGCCACCTTCGTTGTTTTTGAAAAATTCATTAAGGTATTGGCGAGCTTCATCAACACCCTCATTACTCATTTCTAAAATCCAGTGGTGCTGGTATTTATCTCTGAATTCATCCATGCGTTTGGGCAAATGATTGGGAAACAAATAGCTAAAAGCCTGCATAACACGGTCTGACATTTTATTGGGTAAAAAACCTAACTTATCCGCAAACGCATCGAATTTACGTTTAAACGCAAACAGTCGAGGGATAAACTTTGCACCCAGCTTATTGATAACAATGAACATGTCTTTACCGTATTTCTTCGACACGTCGTAACAGTCCCGATGCAAATACTCACCGGAATCTGGTAAATGCTTAAAAGTAGAGAGGATATCTCTGCGAACCGAAGTAAATACGTTCGCATCGTTTGACCCCACATAAAACACCTGTTTTTTGTCAGGTATAGGGAAGGTATCTAAGCGAACAGCAAATACGGCAAGTTTTCCCGCACATCCAGAGGCATCGTGCAGCCTGCGACCGTCATTGTTATAGCGCGATGGTGTGTCTGAATCGACGTCTCGCACCCTAGCATCGTATTCATTGTCCGACGCCCTTGCGTCAGGCTGCTCTACATCAGAATCTGTCCAACGTTTGTTTTCTAGATTCTCGAGGATTTCTTCAGGATCATTGCCCAATTTGATGCCGAGGTTATTCACCAATGAGAGCGTGCCGTCTGCGTCAATTTGTGCAAATAAAGCAAGCTCTGTATAGGCTGGCCCGCGCTTAACAAGCGCCCCGCCGGAATTATTACAAATGCCGCCTACTATTGATGCGCCGATGCATGAAGAGCCAATCACCGAATGTGGCTCTCGACCATAGGGCGCTAACTGCTCTTCTAAACCAAATAACGTACTGCCTGCAAGACCGACTATTTGCTTGCCCTCGTTCACTAACTGAATATCGTCGATACGCATAGTGCTGATGATAACGAGCGGTCTATCGTACTCTTTTCCATCAGGCGTAGAGCCGCCAGTAAGGCCTGTATTTGCTGCCTGCATAATCACTGCTACGTCTGCGTCGACACACAGCTTTAGCACTCGCCAAATTTCCACCAACGAACCTGGGCGCACAACCGCAAGCGCTTCACCAGAACCAAAGCGAATGCCTTTACAGTAAGGCTGCTTTTTTGCTGGGTCAGTAAGTAAATAAGATTGTCCAACAACATTTTGCATAGACGCAATCAACGACTGGGTATCAAGGTGCACGGCCATGGGTCTCTCTACGTTAAAACAGAAATTCTTCGCTGGTGAGGAACTATACACGAAAGCTAAATAGAACAAAGAGGGAACCGTTAGGTTCTTAATACAATTTACTTATATTTAATGAGCCTAAAACTGGTAAACGCATAAGCTTTTTTAAAGCGTAGCGTTGAATATGCGGTTCCTAGTTGAGTTGTGATACATTGAATGCAGACAACATATTCACATGACATCGTAAAATGAAATCAACAACTCAGCACCTTCTACAATTTCTATTAACCGTAATGATGATAACCGCCCTATCCTCACTGCTATTTGCTACATCAACAATGGCGGCCAATAGCAAAAGTAGCGATGATGGTAGTGATAAAAGTACGCTCTCTTATACGCCTAGCGAATCTCCTTTACAGGATGTGATTGATGCACAAGAGAAAGCAAAAAATAGCGACACGCTTTTATTGGTAGTGTTGGGTGCTCAATGGTGTCATGACAGTACAGGTCTAGCCTCGCACTTTGAATCAGAAGCACTTCAACCTATTTTAGAAAAGTATTACACCACCCTGCTTGTGGATGTTGGCTTACTAGAGGATAGACGTAACATTACCAAGCGGTTTGATTACCCCATTTACTATGCCACACCCACAGTAATGATCGTTGAACCTAACACAGGAACCTTACTTAATCGCGCCAGTATGGCGAGGTGGGCACATGCTGATAGCATTCCGCTTATTGATTATGTTGAATATTTTACCGCTCATGGAGAATTAAGTGAGCACGAAATCGCTATATTGCAGTCTTATACTCCAACGCCTGAAGAGATGTCTTATAACGAACAGTATGCTGCTCGTTTACAGGCAGCCTACGAGGAGCTATCACCTTTGTTAAAGGATGATATCAAGGGTGACTTAGAAGGTGACACAATGGACAATTTTTACGCTATGTGGAAAGAAGTTCGCCAGTTTCGTGCGACTTTGCAAAAAGAGCTAATGGAACGAACTCAAGCACAACTAAACCCAAGTGAAGGGGTGTTAGAAACCAAAAAGGCCACACTCAATGAGCATGGCCCTTTTTCATGGCAGTGACCCGTCCTAAATAGCGTGCTAAATAGCGCCCTAAATAGCGTATTAAGCGTTTTGAGGCTTTGAACGTCTGGCGGCAGAATGACTGCTGCCGTTACCTTTAGACTGACTTTGGCCCGCAGAATTACCGCGATTGCCACCTTCCGTATTTGATGAGCTGCGTCGCTTGTTTTTAAACTGAGCTCCAGTTTTATTTGCACCGCTTTTATTAGCCCCGCCTCGATTTGCGCTTCGTCCATTCTCAGAACCCTGAGAGCGATTTGCACTATCAAACGTTTTTGCCGCTTTAGGCTTCTTAGGCTTTTTCGGCGCAGACAATGTGGTGACAGGAACCGGCACTTGGGGTGCAAACCCTTCTAACGTCTCTCTTGGCAGCAGTTTTTGTATAAGGGTTTCAATATCTTTAAGACTTTGAAGTTCATCTACACTGACAAAAGACCATGCCTGTCCACTTGAGCCTGCTCTTCCCGTTCTACCAATTCGATGAACATAGTCTGCAGGCGTATTGGGCAAATCAAGATTCACAACAATAGGTAGTTCACTAATGTCGATGCCTCGAGCGGCGATGTCGGTTGCTACCAATACGTTAATGTCGCCTGATTTAAAATCTGATAGTGCTTTGGTTCTCGCACCCTGGCTTTTATTACCATGAATAGCGGCAGCTGGAATCTTCGCTTTCGACAGTTTATCGGCAACGCGATTGGCACCATGCTTGGTACGGCTGAATACGAGTACCTGGCTCCACTTTTCCTGCTTAATTAAGCTGATAAGTGCTGAGGTCTTTTTAGACTTGTCGACAGTAATCAAATGCTGTTTTACTGAGTCTACAGTCGTGTTTGCTGGCGCCGTAGAGATGTGAACTGGATCGCGAGTAATTGTTTGCGCTAATGCTGTAATTTCTGGTGAAAATGTGGCAGAGAAAAGTAGGCTTTGACGCTTCGCGGGCAACAGTTTAAGTACTTTTTTAATGTCGTGGATAAAACCCATGTCCAACATTCTATCTGCTTCATCTAACACAAGTACTTCTAGCTGAGAAAACTTCACAGCATTTTGTTGATATAAATCGAGAAGACGGCCTGGGGTGGCAATAAGCACATCAACACCTTTTCTCAACTTCATCATTTGCGGGTTTATACCTACACCACCAAATACAACTGCCGTCGTTAACGGCACAAAAGTGCTAAACGAACGAATACTTTCTTCAACCTGGGCGGCTAGCTCTCGAGTAGGTGTCAGCACTAAGGCTCTAATATTATTACCCGACGCTTTTTTACCATCTAATAGATTGTGCAATATAGGCAACCCAAACCCTGCAGTTTTTCCGGTTCCGGTTTGCGCAGCAGCAAGTACATCTTTCCCTTCCATCACGACGGGAATTGCTTTTTCTTGAATAGGTGATGGTTTGCTAAACCCTTGTTTTTCGATTGCTTTCAACAACGGCTCGGCAAGCCCTAGCTGGGAAAATGACATTAAATAACTAACTCCTGAAAAATTGTTGCTTTGTCTGATAAAGCAGTAGGTACCTTTGGGTGAAGCGAGAATGCCGTTTTGCTAACCGATGGGCTATTTTGCTAACCGATGGGTTTAAAATATAAAGGGGATGACCAAGGCACCGAAGCGACTTAAAAAGCTCTTTTGATTTATAGTACAAGATGGAATAAACGCACGCTACTATCCTGTCAAAGCGCGCGCGGAGTCTATCATTTAAAGCGCATCATAACCAGCACACTTTTTAAGCATTGCGCTTGTGAACATGGTTATTTATCGCTTTTAAGGTAATTTAGTCACTGTGCTAGACTAAGTCATGTTTATCTAAACAACGCACAAACTGTTTGAAAATCCTATAGGCAAAAATAAACAGCCCCTATGATAAATAAACCTTTACCAAATCTTCCATTCAGTATAAAACCCGTTTTCTGCATACATACTCGTATGCTCTTGGAGAAAATTTAAGAATGAACATAGAGCAATTTTATCAAGCTATCGAAAGTAAGCTTCTCATTATTGAGTCGTCGTTGCTGTCGACTAGCTTTTATATTCAACTGATGATTATTGCTTTTATTTATTTAAGCGCATTTTTGTTTTCAAGACAGATTGAAAAGTCACTCAGATTTACCAAAAGCAAGCCGCAGCACGGGGCCCATACACTGCATGGTTTTTTGTACAACGCCGGCCGCGCCCTATTCCCTATCATTACTATTAGTTTACTCAAGTTTTCTACTGTACTTGGAGAACGGTTTCAGTTTGATGCATGGCTATTAGATATCGCCGTTGTAGTTGCCGTGCTCATTTTTGTGAATTCTATTATTAACGGTTTTGTAGAAAATAAATCTACCGCTCGGCTTATGCGAGTTGTGGGTTTGCCTATTTTGTTTTTACACCTTATTGGGCTACTCCCTATAATTAATGAAGCCTTGGCATCTATCGCTATTTCGGTGGGCAATGTTCAAATTTCTGCCTATGGCGTTGCTCGCGTGGTCATATTCGGCGGGCTGCTCTTTTGGTTAGGCCGAAGCTCCAATGCCATTGGCCAAGACATTATCAGAAACCATAAGTCGCTAGATTTATCGACAAAAGAAGTATTTGCAAAGCTTTTTGAAGTAGCGCTATTTTGCGTAGCGTTTATTTTGTTGCTCAATGTGATGGGCATTAACCTAACCGCATTAGCCGTATTTGGTGGAGCCCTAGGTGTTGGGCTAGGCTTAGGCCTTCAGTCTATCGCCTCCAACTTTATCTCCGGCATTATTATTCTACTCGACCGCTCATTAACCGTTGGCGACTATGTAGAGCTAGAGGATGGACGAAAAGGTATCGTTCGCGAGTTTAAAATGCGCTACGCGGTATTAGAAACCTTTGATGGTAAAGATATACTCGTTCCTAACGAAAAGTTCATCAGCTCACTGCTCATTAACTGGACGCACAAAGATTCCAAACAACGCTATCGCATCGACTTTTCAGTGGCGTATAAAACGGATATTCGCGCGATGGTTGAAATTGTGAAATCTGCTGTCGCTGACCACCCGCAGGTGATAGGCGGTGAAGGGGTACCCTTTGAAGAACAGCCAGACTGTGAAATCGATAGTTTTGGCGACTCAGGGGTTAATATGTTCATTGAGTTTTGGATGGAAGGGGTAGACGACGGTAAAAATCGCGTGGGTGGCGACTTGCTGTTGATGGTTTTTGAAACCTTGAGAGAACACAATATTGAGATACCTTTCCCTCAACGTGAAGTACGTGTACTCAATGAAAGCGACGTTATTTCAAAGATGAGTATTAAGGGATCAGAGTAGCCCTTAACTGGGCTGAATTTATCTATGCTACCTGCGCGTAAAAACCTTAAAAACGGGCGCGCAGTGTGTCCCACTGCCACTTATCAGCAGTAAGCCCTAGTAAGCTGCAAAACACTTCATAGTCTTGCTTGCCCATAGCCGAGGCCACTGTTTTTAGTTGTGATTTAGCCTTTATCGCCTTTACTTGCAAAAGCTCCAATCGCACATCCGCATTATCATCAAAGCTGTCGTTGATAATGGCTTCGGCTTTGAGAGTTGCGTCCCATGCTGTCAATACATAGTTCAGTAGTTTCATATAAACAATGAGCATAGATTTACGGCCAATAGCTTGTTCAAATTGAGAGCCAACAAACAGACATCTCATCGCAGCTTCCGATTCTTGTTGAACACTGTCGTTTAATTGCTTGAGCTGCAATAGGAAGTCGCTGAGCAATTTAAAATGAAGTTCGCTGTTAACTTGCGAATCGTTCAATAGGTTTATATCGTCACTTAACATGTCTAGCGCAACTAGCGTGCGCTGTGGGCTGGTCATAAATTTATTGCCTGTGAATTACCTAACGCTTTGCATAAAGCGCTGTTCTTGACTTGATGCCCTAGTAGGCCATAAATACATCGCTGATAATCGTAACCATCGCGTATTTGACTGTAAAGCAGATTGACTGAAATCTTTACCCCCTCACCCCATAATTCTTAGCGTACAGATCACGGGCGGCTTTTACACTCACATTGTAAAAGCAAGCACGCCTTACAAACAAAAAACGGGGCTGAAGCCCCGTTTTATTGATGGTTACCCTTTTACTACCTACCTAGCTTTGCAGTAACATCGTGACGTAGGTCAAATCTGTCTAACGTCATAACTTTTGTCCATGCATCTACAAAGTCAGTAACGAAGCGTTCTTTGGCATTGTCGTAAGCGTAAGCTTCTGCAACTGCACGCAACTCACTGTTTGAACCGAATACAAGATCCACTGGCGTACCTGTATACAGCACTTCACCAGAGCTGCGATCTACACCTTCGTAAACAGCAGGATCATCAGTCTTTCTCCACTTTGTCGACATATCAAGTAAGTTAACAAAGAAATCGTTGCTTAGCGCACCAACCTTGTCCGTAAACACGCCGTGCTTACTATTGCCAGTATTGGCGCCAAGTGTGCGCATGCCACCGATGAGTGCCGTCATCTCTGGCACCGTCAAGTTAAGCTGATCGGCTTTGTCTACTAGCATTTCAGTAGGCGAGCGATAGCTTGCCTCTGCATCATAGTAGTTTCTAAATGCATCTGCTGTTGGCTCAAGCAACGAGAAAGCGTTGACATCTGTTTGCTCTTGCGTCGCATCTGTTCGGCCCACTACAACAGGTACTTCCACGCTAACACCAGCATTTGATGCTGCTTTCTCAATAGCGGCAGCGCCACCGATAACAATCAAATCGGCCAACGATACTTTTTTCTTCGTAAACATTTTCGAATTAAAGTTGCCTTGTACTTCTCTAAGCTTAGCGATAACAGACTTAACTAATTCTGGTTCGTTAGCTTCCCAACTTGCTTGAGGCGCAAGCGCTAGGCGTGCACCGTTTGCGCCACCACGATAATCCGATGCTCTGAAGCTAGCCGCAGAGGCCCACGCTGTTTTAACAAGCTCCTGTATTGAAAGGCCTGTATCTAAAATTTCGCCTTTTAACTTTTTCACATCACCTGCAGAAATGGCTTTATAGTCTGCAACCGGTACCGGGTCTTGCCAGATGAAGTTTTCTTCTGGAATATCGTTACCTAAGTAGCGAGCTTTCGGCCCCATATCTCGGTGAGTAAGCTTAAACCACGCTTTCGCGAATGCAGTTTGATACGCGTTTGGATCGGCTAAAAAGCGTTCTACAATTTTGCGATATTCAGGGTCGTATTTTAATGCAAGGTCGGCAGTGGTCATCACTGGCGCGTGCATTTTGCCTTCAACGTGGGCATCTGGAACAGACTGATGAGCAGATTCGTCTTTAGGGATCCACTGTACTGCACCTGCTGGGCTGCGCGTTTGTTTCCACTCAAAGCCCATCAAGTTTGATAAATACAAACTTGTCCATTTTGTCGGCGCCTGTGTCCAAGCTCCTTCCAAACCACTGGTTACTGTATCTTCAGAATGCCCTTTACCACAGTTATTTTTCCATCCTAAACCTTGCTCTTCTAAACCAGCAGCCCCCGGCTCGCCCTCGAGACAATCGGCAGGTTTGTGCGCACCGTGCATCTTACCGAAGGTGTGACCACCGGCGATTAGCGCTACGGTTTCTTCGTCGTTCATCGCCATGCGTTTAAACGCAGTTCGAATGTTCTTCGCTGAGCCCAACGGATCAGGAACACCCTTAGGGCCTTCCGGATTGACGTATATTAGCCCCATGTGCGTTGCGCCCAGCGGACGCTTAAGCTCGCCATCACTCTCTTCACGATCGCTTGCTAGCATTTCCACTTCTGGACCCCAGTACACCATGTCTGGTTCCCAATCGTCTGTACGACCGGCGGCAAAGCCATAGGTGTCGAAGCCCATGTTTTCCATACCTACGGTACCAGCAAGTATCATTAGGTCACCCCATGAAAGGCTTTCACCATACTTTTGCTTAATTGGCCATAGTAAGCGACGTGCTTTGTCTAGGTTACCGTTATCTGGCCAGCTGTTAAGCGGGTTGAACCGCATCTGACCGCCATCACCGCCGCCTCTTCCGTCAAGCGTGCGATAAGTACCTGCGCTGTGCCAAGACAAGCGGATAAAGAATGGACCGTAGTTACCATAATCTGCTGGCCACCAGTCTTGTGATGTCGTAAGCAACTCGTTTACGTCAGCTTTTACTTGGTCTAGGTCTAGTTTTGAGAACGCTTTAGCGTAATTAAACTCATCACCAAGAGGATTAGAACGGCTGTCATGATCTCGAAGAGATGAAAGATCTAATTGATTGGGCCACCAAAATTGATTGGTTTTTGCCTGAAATGCTTTAGTCATCCCAGTACCTTTTGCCCCTGCTGGCTTGCTGATTTCTTGATTAGCAAAGGCGCCTGTTGCACTTAACGATAATGCTACTAGTGCGGATAGCGTTGTTCTTTTAAACCTTATCATGGTCATGTTTTCATCCCGTTGGTGCTAGTTGTACCAAAACCAAAAAAGAAATGTCTTGTTTGGTTATTTGATTAACAATAATTTTACTTTTAACGCAGATAAAGATAGTCAGAAGTGGCTACTAGTGATAGTTAATAAATTGGATTCACTTAATAGTATTTTCCAATCAATAAATTTTTTGTTAATTTTCTTTAGCTTAGAGAAAATTCAAGGCTACTATTCTGTTTTTTATTACACCATCAGCGACAACGTTATGGGCGTTGCGACTTTATTTAACATCTTCTGCTGAATGACAAACAGAAGCGGCGTGTTATCCACGCCGCTGTATTATTTAACCGTCGATGCCTTTGATTAATTTTGCGAGTTCTTCAATTTTCGACACCGTCGTTTTAACAAGGTTGTCGATTTCGTTTGATGAGGATTGAGAGTTACCAGCGAGCGTTCTTACTTCATCAGCTACAACTGCAAAGCCCCTACCCATTTCTCCGGCACGCGCAGCCTCGATAGCAGCGTTAAGTGCCAGTAAGTTTGTCTGTTCCGATATAGAGTTGATAGTACCGACAATGGTGCTGATAGTCTGACTTGTAGTGAGTAGCTCTTGCATTGCTCCTTGTGTATCGTTAACCGCTTGTTTGCGAGAAGACACATTAATGGCAAAAAATACATATCGGGTAATTTGACCATTAAAGTTTTTCAGTGCACTTACTCTCGCGTCAAACGCTAAGTATTTGTCATTGCTCTTAAACTCTAAAATCTTAGATACAAAGCCAGTTGAATTCAGCTGCGATAAATCCTCAGTGGTAAGGCGAGACATAAGCTCTCGTGCAAAATCTTTAGAATCGTAAGCACCTTTAATAGTCTCTCTGAGTAACTTATTAGCTTCTATTAATTTACCATCTGGTTCCATTTCTAAGAGCACAAGCGCACTACCAATGGCATTGAGTTTATTGGTAAAGTCGAGGGCCATTTGTTTAACGCGAGTGATGTCAGCCTGTACCGCAATAAAGTTAACTAACTGGCCTTCTTTGAAAACCGGATTGATAGACAGTGATGTCCAGTAAGGTGAACCGTCTTTGCGATAGTTGAGGATTTCATCGTAGAACGCTTCGCGATTTTTAAGTTTTTGCCGAATAACGTCTACGGTTCGGTGGTCGGTCTCTTCGCCTTGCAGGAATGAGCCTGGCTTTTTACCTTTTACTTCCTCTAAGCTCCAGCCTGTGAGGCGATAGAAACCGTTATTAACGTACTCAATCAGCCCTTCTGAATCAGAAATGATGACCGCGTTATCAGTTTCGTTAGCCACCAACGACAGCATTCGTTGTAATTCACGTTGTTCTACTTCTACGGTAACGTCTCTTACAAATGCGGTATACAGCGTTCTATCGGCAAGACGCACCTTAGAAAGAGACAGCCTACCCCATAATTCTTTACCGTCTTTTCGTTCTACCCGTACCTCGCGACTAGTACCAACAATTTTATCCTGTCCCGTCTCTCTGTTTGCGTTCACGTAATTATCGTGATTTGCCTGAATGGCTTGAGGAACCAGCATTTTGACGTTTTTACCAATAACCTCTTCACGCTTGTATCCCCAAAATTTCTCAGCGGATGCATTAAAAAGTGTCACCTCGTTGCGCTCATTAATGCATACAACCGCATCAAGAGCTTGCTCGAGGGTTTGCTCTACAATTTCTCGAGCTTCTCGCTCTTCCGTGACGTCACGCACAAATGCCGTGTAATGTTTTTTTCCGCCCACGAGAACCTGAGAAAGCGCAAGCTGCACCCATATCCGCTGCCCCGACTTAGTCTCAAGTTCTACTTCGCGTGAACTCCCTACAATCTTATTAACGCCAGTGTTACGGTGAGTATTCACATAACTGTCGTGATTTGATTGATGTTCTCTTGGTACGAGCATCTTAATGTTTTTACCAAGGACTTCTGAGGGAGCATAGCCCCACATTTTTGAAGCTGCTTCGTTGTAAAACGTAATATTATTGTTTTCATCTATCGTAACAACAGCAAGAATGGATTGGGATAATGCCTGCTTCGCCGCATTCTCTCGGAAAAAAAACGCCATCTTTATCAAACTCCGATGTATTACCAAAACAATATATAGGCGATAAATACGGTTTTTACCAATTAGAACGAAAATAAGGCCCTACGGCGTGAAAGAATTACAATACACTACCGTACATTCAGATACAGACGGCGTTAAATTTAAAATTTATTTAATAAAAACATACTCTTAAATCGGCAGCCATCACCGGTAAAAGCGGAACAATTTCTGCAGCTGTGTACTGTTGAAGGAAATGATTAGCCAAAGGGTACCGTAATGACATCGCAAAATAATATATTTGAACCGGGTGAAAACTGTTGGGTAAAAAGCAATGCAGCCTACGCAGCGCCCCTCATTGACTGCGGCAACTATTACAAAGCGTTGCACAGTGCGATTGTCAAAGCACAACACAGCATATTTATCGTTGGCTGGGACATCGATAGTCGAATTCGCCTCATCCGAGGTAAAGATGAGGAGCAAAGCGAAGCGCCAAGTAGAATAAGCGACCTGCTTAAATGGAAGGCTGAACAAAACCCCGAAATTAAAGTCTATCTGCTACGTTGGGATTCGTCATTAGCTTTTTTCGCACAGCGAGAAATGTGGGCAAAAGAGGCGTGGGATGAAAAGACGCCTGACAATGTAAAAACCGAACTCGACGATACCATTCCTATGGGCGGAAGCCAGCACCAGAAAATTGTGCTTATTGATGACGAGCTAGTTTTTTCTGGTGGCATGGATGTATCAACCAACCGTTGGGACACAAGAGATCACCCCGTTGTATCTGAAGAGCGTGACGGACCAGATGGCGAATATGGCCCCCTGCATGATGTTCAAATGGTATCAAGTGGCCCTGTAGTGGCCGACTTCTCTAAACTCGTTCGTTGGAGATGGCAGCGCGTAGCAAACGAAACTCCTATTATGGTGAGAGATGACGCAAATGTAAGTATGGATGCGCCTATTCCACCATCATGGCCGCAAGATTACCCACCTATTTTTGAGAATGTTGAGTGTGCACTTGCTAGAACCATCCCATTTATGGATGAAGTAGAACCTGCGCAAGAAGTACGCAACATGCTGCTCGACCTCATAAACGAAGCTGAATCAATTATTTATATTGAAAATCAGTTCACCACCCGCCAAGAAATAGCAGAAGCATTAAATAGGCAGCTCAAATTAAAGCCTGACTTAAGCGTGTGTATTGTGAGTTCTTACGAGCCCAAGGGAAAGTTTGAATGCGAAGCGTTCTGGGCAAGTAGAATACAGTTTAAATCTATCTTAGAGAAAGGCATCGCCCCTGAGCGAGTAAAAGTTACGTACTCGTCTATTGAAGATATGCAGGGTCGCAGAGCATACAAGCGTATTCATTCAAAGGTAATGACCATTGATGATAAGTATCTCGTTATCGGCTCATCAAATTTGAGCAACCGCTCAATGACCTTAGATACTGAAATTGACACCGTACTGTTTGGTAATACACCTCAAAATAGACAAAGCATTGCCCATGTGAGAAATGACCTTTTAGCAGAGCATACGGGCAGAACGATAGAAGACATGGAAACGATTCTCAAAGAATCACAGCCTGTTGACGCCCTTATGCGCGGCCAAATCGCACACGGGTACGTATTAACTGAAGTGCGAGATGAAATATTTACTGAGCAGTCGAGTAGCAATCTTTTTCGATCATTGTCAGACCCCGAAGAGCCGCTTATTTCTATTCCCACTTTAGGCGGCGCTGTGACACCTGCTAGAAACCCAAGGCGCCGCAGTATAATGATAGCCATCGGCTTAACCGTATTGGCGGTACTTGGCGGTCTTATGTTTTGGGCCAGCCAATCTATTTCTTGGCTAAGTGCCGATAGCATCAATGCATTTTTAGAAGAAAGTCGCGGCACCTATTTTGCCCTACCCACTGTGCTTCTAGTTTATGTAATAGGCGGCATTCTCTTTTTCCCTGTTACCGTATTATCCCTCGCCGTTGCGGCTATTTTTGGCCCTATATGGGGGCCAGTTTACGGAATGATGGGGGCATTATTAAGCTCGGCCATACTATTTGGTATTGGTAAGCTTTCGGGCAATGCTGGGTTACGAAAACTTGGCGGGCCGAAAGTTGCTGCAGTGGATGAAAAACTTAAGCGCAGCGGCATAGTAGGTGTTGCAGCTATACGTATGTTGCCTGTAGCCCCTTTCAGCTTAGTGAACCTGGTGGCGGGTATTTCATCTATCGGTATTTTTCAATTCTTGGTAGGGACCTTTCTTGGTATGTTTCCACCGATGATAGCGAAAGGCCTAGTGGGAGACTCGATTACTCAGATTTGGCGTAACCCGTCTATTGAGTCGATTAGCTACCTTGTAGCAGGCATATTACTTTGGGCGTTTCTGATATGGGGCTCGCAAAAATTTGCACGCTATTATCAACAGAAGAAACAGGCCAATGCGTCTGATAAACAATCGGAAAACAGTGAGAGTGAAGAATGTGCCGCATAGTTTCTTATAATATTCACGGTGGCATAGGAACAGATAAGCAGCATGACTACAAAAGGATTGGGCAGTATTTAACACAACTTGGTGCTGACATTGTGTTATTGCAGGAAATGGATACCCGCCCAAGTGACAGGGATACGGCGCAGGATATTAACGATATCTGCGCCAACAATGCGTTTAGTCTGACTGCATCCCCGGCACTTACTGAGCCCGATGGGTGGTACGGCAATGCAGTATTGAGTCGCTTTGACGTTTTGTCTACAGAAACATTGGATGTAAGTCAGGACGGTAGACAACCGCGAAATGTTCAGTTAGTTGAGCTTCAAACGGAAAAAGGCCCGTTAACAGTGGTAAATACGCACAAAGGGCTTAAAACAAAAGAGAGAAAATCTCAGTTCTCGCTGTTGCATACCTATTTAGAAAAGCGGTTAGAGAGTCACCCAACACCTATGGTGCTTGCAGGCGACTTCAACGAATGGCAGTTTTTCTCAAAAGCGTTTACGTCTTTAAATTCATTGCTACACCAGCAAAAAATGGGGGCGACATTTCCTAGTGGCTTCCCTGTTTTTTCCCTCGACAGAGTGTGGGTATCAAGTGATATTCGCGTGCAGAAGTACGGCAAAGTTAAGGACAAGAGAACCGCAGTAATGTCTGATCATCTTCCTGTGCTTATCGATATCGAATTACCAGAACAAGGTTAGTAACCAGTTATCATCACTATCTACACTAAGTAACTGATGTGGCAAATTCAAGCTTGCCACACCAGTGCTGAAGGTCATATTCGGCGCTAACCACCTTTTTGATAGTACCCAAGGCTTGTTGAATATGCCGTTGTTTAACTGCATTTTTGTCTGTAAATGCGAACACCGTGCGGTGCATATCTGGCTCTACGATTTTAACTGACTCCACTAGGCCAGACTCTTTGAGATGAAAAATAGCGGATGTAGGCAGAATCATTACGCCTTCACCATTAATAACTTGTCGCAAGCCTGTCATTAATTGTCCGGAATAAGCGTGATCGTGATTTAACATTACACCTGTTTTTTGTTCGTAATTCGCAATTAACTGCCCTAGTGAATCTTTTAATCCCGGCGAGAGTAAAGGAACCTCCCGCAACTCACGAAACGAAACTTCTGCTCGATGACGAAGAAATTCAAATTCTCGCTTTTCAGTGGATGCAGAAAACACCAGGTGCATTTCTTCTTGAATCAAAGGGGTAGCATGTGTGCTTTTATCATCGATAGCTTCTCGATAAGTTAACGCGATATCGATGTGCTTTGATTCAAGCCAGTCTTTGATGGTGTAGGAAGGACCTGTACTTATTTCTACTTTTAATCTTTCACTCGATTTACCCATTTCAGTAAGCAGCGGCAGCGAGACCACATTTCCAATAGAGGGAATAACGCCAATTTTAATTACTCTATTTTGCGAGTGACTTTTCTCGCTTACTGCATTTTTGGCAATATCCATTTGCTCTAACAGTGCTATTGCATGAGTAAGAAAAATTTCACCCGCAGCAGTGAGGGTAATTCCCGCAAAGCTGCGGTTAAACAAGGTGGCTTTAATCTCTCTTTCTAGACTTGCCAGTTGTTGACTCACTGCTGGTTGAGCAATACTAAGTGCTCGTGCTGCAGACGCAATACTGCCTTTCTTCGCGGCGGTAACAAAATATTCCAATTGTTTTGAATGCACAACACCACCTCGGTAAAATTGATAAATCAACACACCGATGCATACTTGCTCACGCAGTCGCTGTGTTGAATAGGTAGTAATAAGCCGGCAATTTATAGCTAAGTGGTTTATCGCCAGAGACTGTTCTCAATAAGGCCGTTTACAGCAAGCATGCTTAGCATTGCTCTTTTGTATAGACGAGAGCAGCAAAGTATATGCCACCAAATTTGCTCACAGATTTGCTCCCAATTTTGTTCACAGAACCTCTCACGTACAGCCGTATCTATCGACTACGACATACAGCATGGGTTTTTCTGGCGTCTCATCCCTAAAAATTTAAAGCATCGACTTAACTAGCTACAGACCAATAAAATCAATGGTTCGAGGACAGGCTCAATACTTTCCTTATACCCCTAAATAATGTTCTTTCTTCCTCGCTGGTAAAAGAGCTTTTAGCCTACGAACATGAAACGCATTTTTTAAAATGGGCGAAGGCTGGAATAGTCTCCTTGCATAGCGCCTTTGTTGTGCATTGTATTGCTTAAAATAAGTGCATATAAGCGACGTAAATAACGACACTTATAACAATACATATAAGAACGCATACAAGAACGCCAAGCCTGACTACTGTTAAACGCTCAAGTTCATCAATTTATCAGTGCAACAACTTTCAACGGAGCAAAAGCGTTAATGGAAATAGAACTACTGCTGTTTGTAGTTACGTTATGTGCAACAGGTGCAATTGCAGGGATAACTGCAGGCCTGTTCGGCAATGGTGGAGGTTTTGTCGTAGTACCTGCCCTTTTAGCCGTGTTTCCTTTCTTTACTCCTCCTTCAGAGGCATTGGTAAAAGTGGCCATTGGAACCTCATTAGCCTCTATTGTTGTTTCTAGTGCTCGTTCTGTCATGGCCCATAAAGCAAAAGGTGCTGTGGATTTCGATATACTTCGCTCGTGGAGCATTTGGCTTGTGCTGGGTGTAATAGGTGGAGTGGCGATTGCAAGTTATACCAGCGCTAACGGCCTCACCGTGGTATTCGCGGCCGGAGTATTATTGTACTCGGTGTATTTTTTATTTCCTGAATTCGTCGTTCGACCAGGCCTTGTATTCGCGATGCCCTCGGGAAAGGGTAAAGCGTTGCTTGCCTTCGTACTAGGAGGCTTTTCTGCATTGCTGGGTATTGGTGGCGGCACACCAACCGTTATCACCATGGTGATGTGCAAACGCAGTATTCAGCAAGCGGTAGCTACCGCTGCAGGCGTTGGCTTTTTAATTGGGTTACCCGGTGCTATCGGCTTTTTATTTATGACACATTCTCAAACTGGTGCACTGCCGTTTGGTACCGTTGGCTACATCAATCTACCTGCCCTTGTGGCTATTAGCATTGGCGCTATTTTTACCGCGCCTATTGGGGCCAAAATGGCCCATAACTTTAGTGAAAAAAGACTGAAGCGCTTATTTGGTATCTATCTCGTCCTTGTGTCTAGCGCTATGTTTTACAAAGCAATGTAGGCGAGTAACAGAAAAATTAATGATGAAGAAAAAGGAATAACACCATGACTATGAATCGCTCAAGACGTTTATTTCTTGGCGGAAGCGCCGCGGCTACGGCTTTAGGAGCAAGCGGCATTGTTACCACCCTAGGCGCCCAGGCAGCAACCGCTCAGGCATTAAAAAATCAACCGCCACTTCGCTATGGCCCTAAACCAGGGGTAGCCAAACTTAATGCCAACGAAAATCCATTTGGCCCCAGCCCTGCGGCACTTAAAGCCATATCGGATGCTGCAGCGCAAGGTGGTGCATACTATGCCTATCCTGCAGCCATGAGATTAATAGACATGATTGCAGAGCGACACGGCATTGAAAAAACAAATATATCGCTAAGCGCAGGCTCAAGCCCAATTTTATCTTATACCGCGTTAGCGGCTAGTCAAAAGGGCAATATTTTAGGGCCTGATCTATTTTGGGATACCACGTCCAAAGCGCCTGAAAAACAAGGGGGTCGTGAAATTATCCGCGTAGCTAATACGGCCGCGCTAGATATTGATTTAGACGCTATTTACAACGCTATCGATGGCTCTATTGGTATGGTGCACATATGTAACCCTAATAACCCAACTGGAAAAATTTTAGACCCTAAAGCGCTGAGAGAGTTTTGCATTAAAGCCTCTAAGAAAACGCTGGTGCTGGTAGATGAAGCATACAACGAACTTACCGATGACCCATCGGCACATACCATGATCCCACTCGTTAAAGCTGGCCACAATATAGTCGTGGCTCGTACCTTCTCGAAAATTTATGGCCTTGCGGGTATGCGGGTGGGTTACCTAATAGCATCAGAACAAAATACTGAATGGGTAAATCAATACGGGATGGGTAATTACACGTTGAACCAAGCCGGTCTTGCGGCAGCGATTGCAAGCTATAACGATGATGCATTTCTCACGTTTTCAAAAGATAAAATTCTACAGGGCCGCGCGATGGTGATGGATGCTGTGAAAGCTAACGGTTTGACAGCCGCATCATCGAGTACTAATTTCGTCTTTGTCAATTTAGGAAGTGGAAATGCTGAACACTTCAGACGTGCAATGGCTGAAAAAGACATATTGATCCGCGGTATTTACAGAAGTTACAACAATTGGTCTCGGGTTAGCATGGGCACAATTAGCGATGTGCAAAGGTATATTGATGCAATACCAGAAGCCCTAGAAAAGATGGAAAAAGCCCAAAACGTTTAATCAGCACTGTTTTCCTGTGCGTCTTCAATCCCGGCGCACAGACCTAAAACCTCTATAGACCTATTCATTTACCTCTTTGGCCACACTTTTAGACTTAAAGTATAATACGCACAAAAGTCACTTTTGCCATATAATCAAAAATATTAAAAGTACGGCTATCTGCAAACTTTTTTTCATCGATTGTTGCAGTAACGCTAATCTTGCACATACTTTACTACTGTGCAGACATGATAGATGCCATCTAGGAGATTTTTAATGTCGATATCTGTTTTAGTTGCTGATGACTCTAAGCTGTCAAGACGCAGTGTAATTCGCGCATTGCCACAAGATTTAGACTATACCATTAGTGAAGCAACGAATGGCCAAGAGGCCATAAACTTGCTGACAGACACAACGTTTGATCTACTATTGCTCGACCTCACTATGCCCGAGGTAGATGGCGTTGGCGTGTTGGAATACCTTCATGACCAAGCAAGTACACTCAACGTTATTGTTATCAGTGCTGATTTTCAGCCAGAGAAACAAAAGATTGTGATATCACTTGGCGCAAAGCGTTTTTTGAGAAAACCACTAGACAAAGAAGAGCTCGCGATGGCGATGTTCGAATTGGGGTACTTATGAGTATTGTGTTACCACTTGACGAAGATCAAAGAGATGCGCTGCAAGAGTTGCTCAATATATCAATGGGGCAAGCTGCTAATTCACTTGCTCAACTTATTGAAACGAAAATTGATATATCTATTCCATTAATCTCTACCGTTACGCCGGATGAGCTATACAGTCTATTGTTTGAAACCAAAGATGCATTTTATACCCGCCAGTCATTTTTAGGCGATATTCACGGCGAAGTCATGTCGGTGCTATCTCAGTCTGGACTGGCAGAGGTGGCAAAACTTATGGATTACGAAGAGCCTCTTACAAAAGAAGACGTTCAAGAAATCATACTAGAACTTTGCAACATTCTTGCAGGTGCCTGCTTAGCGGGACTGTCTGATCAGTTAGAGCTGACCACGAACTTAAATATGCCAACCCTATTTCAACCTGAAAAGTCGAACTTCACTGATTTGCAGTGGCAACATACATTGGTCATGGAAGTGCAATTTGTTATCGCGATATCCTCTTTCAGCATGCGCGTCGTTTTTTGTTTAGACGATGAATCTCTCATCAGAATGAAAGACACATTGGATGAGTTACTCGGGTAATGTTCGAACAACTCGTTGGTAAACTTCCCGTTGGGATCGGCATTGTTGACGAAGCATTCAACGTGGTTTACTTGAATGACTTTTTTTTAGACCGCTTGCCACACGAGTTGCGAAAAGACTATAAAGAACAACCTGTCACTGAATTATTCAAAGGCCAAGGAAAATTTCTCAAACGGCGACTTAAGTCGGTGTTTGTGTTGCAACACCCCAGCTTTAGTTATTGGGAACAACGGCCACACATATTCCCGTTTAAAAGTAGCCGCCCCATTACGGGTGAAGAAACCCAGATGTATCAAAATATGGAAATCATTCCCATAAAAGATAATACATCCAGCAGAAAATTAGCCTGCATATTCCTTCAAGATGTAACCGCCCAGGCTAGCTATTTTCGTGCCCAGCAAAAGCTCTCTCAGGCGCTAAAAAGAGAACACGCTGAGCAGCGTAAGCTCATCAGAAAACTGGATACCGCACAAAGCCAGCTTATTCAAGCTGAAAAAATGGCCTCTACGGGACAGTTAGCAGCAGGTATAGCTCATGAAATCAATAATCCTATAGGCTTTGTTACTGCAAACTTAGATACCTTGTCTCAGTATGCATCACATCTTTTGGCAATATGTGATGGTGTGGAATCTCAAATCACTCATTTCACAGAAGAGATGCAAGAACAGATTCAATCTCTGTATGAAAGTAACCACTATGCAATGCTAAAGGACGATATTACCGAGCTTATTGATGAGTCGAGCGAAGGTTTGGGTCGTGTGAGAGACATCGTCGAAAACCTTAAAAACTTTTCTTTAGAGACCGCTGATGGCTATCAAACGATTGAAGTATGCAGCGTGGCAAAACAGCTTATTACATTAATATCGGCGCAGTATGCAAAGCCTGAGTATAAGTTTGAATGTGCTAAGGAAAAGCTAGAAATCATTGGCGACCCTGGCACGCTCAAGCAAGCACTGATGAACGTAATGGTTAACGCAGCCCAGGCCATTGAAGATAAAGGCTTTATAAAGCTTAGCGTTATCGAAAACGACAATGATATTGCGTTTAAAATTTTAGACAGCGGGTGTGGTATTGCTGAACAAAACGTAAAGCGTATATTTGAACCTTTCTTTACTACCAAACCTGAAGGGCAAGGTCAGGGATTGGGCTTATCTGTTGCCTATACCGCAATAGAGAAACATCAGGGAAAAGTGTCTATCAGCAGTAAAGAAGGAAAAGGCACCGTTGTGCAAATTACGATCCCCAAAAGCCCCCCGCAATCTCCGTCTACTGACAATTTAGAGACCGCGACTGAAGCGCTTTCAAAATAGCGCTAACGAAAAAGCGACTTGCCTAGATTCTGGCTCAGTTTCTAACATAGTTACTGGTTTATAGCTCCTTGCTAATAGTTCCAGCGCATTTTGTGAGGTAGTGCTGGGCTCAACACTTGTATTAGTCACGTAAAATAAACACGTAATACGTATTTTTCTAGGGCCTGTTAGTTTAGCCGCTCTCAACTAGCTGCTGTCAGTTTAGCGGACGAGCACTGAGTAAACGTTAATACACTATCATCTACTAGCGTTTTTGTTAGTTCCCCCTCGGCAACCAAATAATTCAAATGGGCGTAACACTCCGCCACGGCAAAAACCATATTTCTACTAGAGAGTTTTCGCTTAAACATCACGGGCAACAACTGAGCCACTGTTTGGGGTGTTGCACAGGCTTTTTTTAATGCGCAGAGATGTTGATGGTGATGAGCAAGTAACTCATCAACCCGTTGGTGCAAGCCTACAAACGGGAGCTTGTGAGCGGGTAATACAACTGTATCTTCTGGGAGCGCTTTGAACGGAGGGAGCGTGGTGAGGTAGTCATGCAAAGTAAGCGCGTCAGGTTCGGTAGAGTAAGCGCCAATATTAGGCGTTATCATGGGCAGTATGTGGTCCCCCGAAATTAACACCCCTTTACTTTCGCAGTAGAGACAAGCGTGCTCTGGAGAATGTCCTCTTCCAACCAATACTTTCCACTCTTTATTATCAAATGACAGCACATCATTGTGCTTCAATCGCCTATAACTCACTGGAATAGGCGATACTACCTGGCTAAACCCCTTGCCGTCTCCCTGAGTAAGCTTCTCAACTAGCTCGCTGTCTAGGCCAGCTTGACTAAAGTAACGGACATCTCTTTTATTCGACGCACCATTTTTACCCGCACAAAACGCTCTAGCAGTGAAGTACTCTGTTTGTGACATATAAAAAGGAACGTCAAATTCGTCGGCAATCCAACCCGCTAGCCCAATGTGGTCGGGATGAAGATGGGTGACGATAACGGCGGATATGTTGCCATCGAGCTTTTCAAATATCTGTTGCCACAACGCTTTCGTTGTCGACGTACCAATACCCGTATCAACAACCACCCAGTTGTCTCCATCTTTAATAAGATAGAGATTAATGTGGTCAAGTTCGAACGGCAAAGGCATAGTTAGCCACATAACACCGTTCGCAATTTCAACAAGTTCACCAGGCTGTGGCTGTTTGTCTGCTAGATATTGCATGGCATACCTCTTTTAAAGATATAAAACTGATTATACGGGATGTTACTTCTAACGCGGCTTAAACGTAAAAACAAACGTATCTCTCGAATGAACATCTATAGTAGTAAGTTATAACAATGTGCTGACTTTGTAGATAATGGAATGAGGATAACCGACGGCGAGGTGCGGTATACTTAGCTTTTCTGGCTGGGAATCGGGTTTCTAATAGCGAATTAGCAGCAATAGGTTTTGAAAAGTGGTAGTAGCTCATTGTTTAGAGTTGATAAACAAAAGAAAAGCATGGCGTGATTAAACAAGGTTATATTCTCAATAAAAGCACGTTTACCGAAAAGGGTAAGGCGTTTGTTGAGCTGTGGGTGAAAACACACGAAAAGACGGTAAGGCTAGTGTCTTCGCCTCAGCAGCCCACTTGTTTTGTTGCTATGGATAATAAAGACAAACTTATAAGTGCTTTAGCCGCCTCAGGTATGTTGCGCCGTGATGTGTCCTTTCCCTCTGACCACTTTAAAACACTAGAGCAAATATCGGTTGTTACTGTAAAAACCAATACCGAAAGCCAAATGCACAAGCTCAGAAAAATTGCGACCGAAAATAGTATCACGCTTTATGAAGCAGATATTCGGTTAGCCGACCGATACCTTATGGAACGTTTCATTTATGGTGCTATAGAGTTTGTTTCTCCTAGCAACGACAATGAAATAACTAACGCTCGAATTAGACCGTCTAACTATTTGCCAGCATTCACCTGGGTAAGTGTTGATATTGAATGCGATGAGACCGAATCACTATTTAGCATTTCAATCGCAGGTGAGAGCCATAACGAAGTCATCTTAGTTAGGCCCCCTACTTTCGAAAGTAAGGAATTAGTATCAACGAGTCAGCATTACACGTTGACGGTGGTTGATAGCGAGAAAACGCTGCTCAACGTATTTTTCTCCCGAATCTGCAGCATCGACCCTGATATTATTTTGGGCTGGAATGTGAAGCAGTTTGACTTCGCTGTCATAGCGCGACGTGCAAAGCGCGTTAATGAAAAACTATTGATGGGCCGACAGGGTAGAGAGGCCACGGCGAGAGAATGGGATGACCAAGTACTGGTTAATATACCGGGCCGCTGCATTGTCGACGGTATAGAAGCGCTAAAAACAATGACATATCACTTCGACTCGTTTTCTTTAGACAATGTAGCCGAGCAGCTTTTAAACGAAAATAAGCTTATTCAAGAAGACGATAAACTCAAGGCAATCAAGCATCAGTATTTGCACGCGCCCTTATCTCTTGCCGACTACAACTTTAAAGACAGCGAACTCGTAAACAGTATCCAACAAAAAACCCAGTTTATTGATTTCTTAACGCTGCGAGGCACGTTGACGGGACTTGAGTTAGGTAGACCCGGTGGGTCAGTTGCCGCGTTTTTAAACGTATATTTACCAAAGCTGCATAGAGAGCATTATGTTGCTGGCGTGCGACCGTCAAATGGCGGGCTTGCAAGCCCTGGTGGATACGTAATGCGTTCCTTACCAGGACTGTATGATGATGTACTGGTTTTAGATTTTAAAAGCCTTTATCCGTCAATAATACGCACATTTAATATCGACCCCTTGGGGTTAGCTGAAGGTTTGCTTTCTCCTGAAAAAGCCATTCCTGGCTTCAAGGGAGCTGTTTTTAGCCGTACCAAACACTTCTTGCCCGACATTATCAAAAATCTTTGGGCACAACGTGACGAAGCAAAGCGTCAAGAAGACAAACCCCGCTCTCAGGCTATCAAGATTATAATGAACTCGTTTTATGGCGTATTAGGTAGTGGCGGCTGCCCTTTTTACGACCCTAGACTCGCCAGTTCAATTACCCTACGTGGCCATGACATTATGCAGACCACTGCGAAATGGATTGAAGAGTTAGGATATACGGTTATCTACGGTGATACAGACTCAACCTTTGTTCACTTAAATGATAATGTTTCACTCGGTACGCCTAAGGAAACAGGTAAGCAGCTTGCTACAATTATCAATCAAAAATGGCAGAATCTTATCGCTAAAGAATTTAACCTCACCTGCGAGCTAGAGATTGAGTTTGAATCTCATTTTACCAAGTTCTTTATGCCTACTATCAGAGGTTCATCAGAGGGAAGTAAGAAACGTTATGCTGGTATTCGAGATACGGGGATAGAACATACTGAGCCTCAACGGGCATCTAACGACGATGACGGTACCACTTTCTCTGAAGATAACATAAATAAGAGTACTGAGACCGAAGAATTAGTGTTTAAAGGGCTAGAAAACGTTCGCTCTGATTGGACACAATTAGCAAAGGACTTTCAGTACGAGCTTTACAGTAAAGTATTTAAACAGCAGCCTGTGAATCAATTTATACGAGATACGATTGATAAGATAAATAGTGGGGATGCAGACCAACAGCTGATTTATAAAAAGCGTTTAAGAAAACCGCTGTCGTCTTATACAAAATCTCATCCACCTCATGTGAAGGCCGCTATTTTGGCCGACAAACTAAATGCAGAGCGTCGAGCACCATTGCAGTATCAACGTAATAGAACCATATCCTATGTGATTACATTAAATGGCCCCCAGACCAGCGATATGGTGCGCTCCCCGCTAGACTATAATCATTATGTTGACAAGCAAATTCGCCCAATCGCAGAAAGTATCCTCCCATTAGTCGGAATAGATTTCAGCGACATCGTCAACGATCAACTCATGCTCTTTTAATAAAGGGGGTCAGATCCACATTTTCTGTTATCTATTCTCGTTTGAGCCTATAGATAACAACAGTGGGTTCTATTCCTCTTTTATGAGCGTTGAGTTTGATTATGTTTGTTTAGGTTGGGGATAAATACTGTTCTGACCCCGTTTATTTTTTACTTCGACAGCAAAACTTACAAGCTGAAGATGACAATATATTGGGTTCTGACCCTGAGGTATCCCCACAAATAAAATAGCAAAATCAGTGAGATAAAAAAGAAGGGAACATTCATGACGTTTGGTGATCAGATCAATCGCCAAACATCACTGAGACCAAACAACCATG
>NZ_JAPVOT010000050.1 GCF_027257845.1 Alteromonas sp. BMJM2
GACTCCATTTCGAACTCAGAAGTGAAACGTATTAGCGCCGATGGTAGTGTGGGGTTTCCCCATGTGAGAGTAGGACACTGCCAGGTCCCATTAAGAAAAACCCGCCTAACGGCGGGTTTTTTGTTTTGTGCCCCAAAAAAATAAATGGGGGTCAGATCAACATTATACCAATTGACTTAAAAATTTGATCTAATAGCAGTATTCATATTTTTTTTGATTTTTAGTATGCATACGGCTGAAGACTTTAAACAATTGGCAAGGCAAACCTCCCGAGGACAATTACGTACACGTTATTTGGCCTTGTACCATTTCAAACGAGGTGAAACTCGCACTCAGATTGCGTTATACCTCGGGGTTGCCCGAGGCAGCGTCAATACATGGGTGTCCAATTACCTTGCCCACGGTCTTGATGGTTTACAAGATAAGCTCCGTCCTGGCAGAACTCATCAGCTAACAGCAGTCCAACGGAAACATCTTAGTGAGTTTATCCAGCACAATGCAGTGAAACCTGACGGAGGGCGCTTAATCGCTGAGGATGTACGCCGCTATATTCGTGATACCTTGCAGGTCGATTACGAGTTGAGGAATGTCTATCGCATTATGCATGCGCTGGGATTCAGCTGGATAACCAGCCGTTCAAAACACCCTAAGCAATCACAGGAGGCGCAAGACGCTTTTAAAAAACTTCCAACTGGAAACGATCCTTCACACCCCAGGTCACCTAGGGCTTGATCGCATTGATATCTGGTTTCAGGATGAAGCGAGGTTCGGACAACAAAATCAAACGACCAGAATATGGGCCGCAACCGGGAGCAGGCCGAGAGTGGTGAAGCAGCAGCAATTCGATTATGGTTATCTGTTTGGTGCTGTATGTCCAAGTAATGGAAAAACCGAAGCGTTTATCAGTCCATTTGTGAACAAGGATGTCATGAGGCAACACTTGAAACAAATCAGCGAAACAACAGAGCCGGGACGGCATGCAGTCGTGATTATCGATGGTGCAGGTTGGCATACACCTGATACTGCAGACGAACTCGCCAATGTCACTCTGATCAAGCTTCCGCCCTATTCGCCGGAATTAAATCCGATAGAGCAAGTGTGGCAGTGGCTGAGGCAACATTGCCTCTCAAACCGAGTATTTGAAGGGTATGACGATATTGTAGAGCAGGTATCCGCGGCATGGAATATGTTTATCTCCAATGTCGAGCGCGTTAAGTCGATGTGTACTAGGGATTGGATTAAGTTGGTCAATTAATTAATGCAATTGGTATTAATCCTTAATTACATCCAACCTAAAAAACCCAAATTGGGGCAGAGTGAATAAATGGGGTCAGATCCGCATTTATCTTCCAATTACATTCATCACATCGAATCTAACGAACATCAAACAGGGTCAGAACCTGAGGGATCCCCACGAATTTAATTTCATGTGCTTCCAGCCCAGGCCTCATCGACTAAGGAGCTGTACCACGTGAGTGCAGCTTTCCATTGTCGCATGGTAAACCGTACCCGGCACGCTATAGCCCTGAGCCCAAGATAGTGGAACGATAACACGGGCTTCGTCTCAGTGTTAGCTTGGAACCGACGATGTTTATTAGCGGTAACAAGCACCATCCCAAGCAGTATTGCGACGAGAGAGGCTAACGTTGTCAGTAGTACCAATATCGTAAGACGCTGCTGTTTAACACTTTTAT
>NZ_JAPVOT010000051.1 GCF_027257845.1 Alteromonas sp. BMJM2
TCGACGTAATAGTAAGGAGGTGATCCAACCCCAGGTTCCCCTAGGGTTACCTTGTTACGACTTCACCCCAGTCATGAAACACAAAGTGGTAATCGTTCTCCCGAAGGTTAAACTAACTACTTCTTTTGCATCCCACTCCCATGGTGTGACGGGCGGTGTGTACAAGGCCCGGGAACGTATTCACCGCAATATTCTGACTTGCGATTACTAGCGATTCCGACTTCATGGAGTCGAGTTGCAGACTCCAATCCGGACTACGACATTCTTTAAGGGGTCCGCTCCACATCACTGTCTCGCTTCCCTCTGTAAATGCCATTGTAGCACGTGTGTAGCCCTACACGTAAGGGCCATGATGACTTGACGTCGTCCCCACCTTCCTCCGGTTTGTCACCGGCAGTCTCCTTAGAGTGCCCAACTGAATGCTGGCAACTAAGGACAAGGGTTGCGCTCGTTGCGGGACTTAACCCAACATCTCACGACACGAGCTGACGACAGCCATGCAGCACCTGTGTCAGAGTTCCCGAAGGCACGAAACTATCTCTAGTAACTTCTCTGCATGTCAAGTGTAGGTAAGGTTCTTCGCGTTGCATCGAATTAAACCACATGCTCCACCGCTTGTGCGGGCCCCCGTCAATTCATTTGAGTTTTAACCTTGCGGCCGTACTCCCCAGGCGGTCTACTTATCGCGTTAGCTTCGCTACTCACGACTTAAAGTCACAAACAGCTAGTAGACAGCGTTTACGGTGTGGACTACCAGGGTATCTAATCCTGTTCGCTACCCACACTTTCGGACATGAGCGTCAGTCTTTGGCCAGGGAGTCGCCTTCGCCACTGATGTTCCTCCAGATATCTACGCATTTCACCGCTACACCTGGAATTCCACTCCCCTCTCCAAGACTCTAGTCTGCCAGTTCTAAATGACCATCCCAGGTTGAGCCCGGGGCTTTCACATCTAGCTTAACAAACCGCCTGCGTCCGCTTTACGCCCAGTAATTCCGATTAACGCTCGCACCCTCCGTATTACCGCGGCTGCTGGCACGGAGTTAGCCGGTGCTTCTTCTGTTGTTAACGTCACAGCTAGCAGGTATTAACTACTAACCTTTCCTCACAACTGAAAGTGCTTTACAACCCGAAGGCCTTCTTCACACACGCGGCATGGCTGCATCAGGGTTTCCCCCATTGTGCAATATTCCCCACTGCTGCCTCCCGTAGGAGTCTGGACCGTGTCTCAGTTCCAGTGTGGCTGATCTTCCTCTCAGAACAGCTAGAGATCGTTGCCTTGGTGAGCCTTTACCCCACCAACTAGCTAATCTCACTTGGGCCTCTCTCTGCGCCGGAGCCTAAGCCCCGTTTGGTCCGTAGACATTATGCGGTATTAGCAGTCGTTTCCAACTGTTATCCCCCTCGCAAAGGCAAGTTCCCAAGCATTACTCACCCGTCCGCCACTCGTCAGCGATGTGCAAGCACATCCTGCTACCGTTCGACTTGCATGTGTTAGGCCTGCCGCCAGCGTTCAATCTGAGCCATGATCAAACTCTTCAATTAAATATATCGAATTATGAATCGTCGTATAGACACTCTTAACGAGTACCCACACAGATTGTCTTGTCTAAATTGTTAAAGAACGTGGTTGCTAGTGCAACCTCACCGTAAGCCGTTGCTTCTTGGTGA
>NZ_JAPVOT010000052.1 GCF_027257845.1 Alteromonas sp. BMJM2
AACACATATGAGCCTCCGGGCTGTCAATGAAAAAAGATAGCCCTTTGACCGCTATTTCAAGATCAATACCGTTGCCTTTTTAGAACTCGTTTACTTCGTCTGTCATGGTTGATGTTAGGCAAATTGCCTACGTCAAACACATATAGAGGCTCTTATTGTTGCTCTTTTCAATTCCTTTTGACTGGCAACGGCACTAGACATTCATCGGTTAACCTTCCTCTGTCCTATTCAAATCTAAGTGGCTGTATCGACCAGTTAGTATCAGGTTCAGTGAAGGTGTAAGCAAATTCGTAAAAAAGGAGTGATGCGCGACAGTGGCATGTCTAATCAAACCAACAGGTTTTGGTATATCGGTATACTTATCGATGCTGCTTTTTGCAGAGTACTGTGCGATAAGAAAGATACTCACCGTTGAACCAGTTAGACGTTTAAGCTCATGCCACTGCGCGACTTACCCGTTTAAAAACCGTTCTTCATCGAATACCTGCTGATTCTTCAACATGAAATACACACACCGACCTATCTTATGGGCCAGTGCAGACAAAGCTTTTGCCTTACTCATTCGTTTTTGAAGCTTAGCTAAATACCGCTTGGCGTTGTCATTACCTTTGAGATACAACACTGCTGCTTCACTAAATGCCCATTTCAAATGCGCATTGCCAATCTTATTGCCTTGTGTGCCGTGAGACTTACCGGCTGACTCCGCTTTACACTTTACTAGCCGAGAGTATGAAGCAAACTTCTGAACAGAAGGAAACCGCTTAACATCTCCGACTTCGTATAAAATGGTCAGCGCCAGAATTTTTCCTATGCCTGGAAACGATTTGAGAACATGTAAATCAGTTGCGCAATGGGTTTGTGCTTGAGTCTTTACGTAATGTTCAATTTTGTAGAGCTCGCTCACCATGGTTTCAATGATATTCAGGTTTAAATCCATACTCTTTTGCACCGCTTCATCTGGGAAGAAGTGGTGCATTTTCTCCCTATCAGGTGAATTGCGTAAATCTAAACGAGTTTCTAGCGCGGGCAAGTTATATTGACTGACGGTGCTGGCAACATGCGCTTTAAGCTGAGCACTCATTCTCATAATGTGGGTTCGGCGACGCAATGCATCGCGAATTGATCGGTGTTCTTTTGAATAAGCATGTGCGAGTGGGAAATTCCCTCCGCGCATTAGCTTCGCTATTTTCAACGCATCGATTTTATCGTTCTTCGTTTTTCCAGCATGAATCGCTTTCATGTAAAGCGCATGGCCAAGGATAAAGTCAATATTGTGCTCTTCACAAAAGTCGGACACCCAATACCAGCAGTGCATGCATTCCACACCGACAACGATATTGCCCAGAAATGGGGTTAGAAGCGTTAACAGCTTTTCGGGGGAGTCATCGATTTTTTGGTGAACAAGGATATTGTTTTCATTATCAATAATACAGACATAAAGCAGTCTTGTATGAAGATCGATTCCACAATAGTACGGATGTGTATTAGTATAAAAGTTCATTGAGTTTTCTCCCTTGGTTTGGTCGCCTATTAGGATAAACTTAGTTTATGCTGATAGGGAGGAGGCTCAATGATTATCA
>NZ_JAPVOT010000053.1 GCF_027257845.1 Alteromonas sp. BMJM2
CTGAAGTGTTCGCAGATCTGCACTAACAGGCATATAACAAGTCGTTCAAGCGGGACTCATAACAGTTGGCTAGTTTCGCTTCGCTCACAATTTTAGCCAACTGAATTCGCCCCTTAACGAGGCGTTAGGCGTCAAGTTGCACCGCGTTGCGCAATGCGCTACACTCTTCCTATGATTAAGTCATTTAAACATAAGGGTCTGAAGCTCTTTTTCGAAAAAGGGAAAACTTCAGGCATCCAGACTAAGCACGCGCAAAAACTTCGCATGCAGTTAGCTGCTATCCATACCGCACAAGATATCGATGACATTAATTTGCCCGGATTTTCTCTTCACCAACTTAAAGGAGAAAGGTCAAATATTTGGTCGATATCAGTTAATGGTAATTGGAGAGTAACTTTCGAGTTCGTGGATGGTAATGCTTACATCTTAAATTACGAGGATTATCACTAATGAATATGCATAACCCACCACATCCCGGTGAATTTATTGAGTCCATTTATATGGAGCCACACGGCATAAGTTGCCGGACACTTGCGACACATCTTGGTGTTGCCGCTTCTACACTCAATCGCGTCGTTAAGGGGAAAAGTGCAGTGTCACCAGAAATGGCATTAAGGCTATCAAAGGTATTAGGCCGCAGCCCGGAAAGTTGGCTTAGCATGCAAGACAATTACGACCTTTGGCAGGCAAAGCAGAACATCAATTTGGATAACGTGCAGCCAATAGATCTGCATGCCGCCTAACAAATGTTGGGGACACAAACACGCGGGCTCTGCTGCGCAGTTTAGCCCACGCGTTAGTGCCGCCAAATTAGGGCGTTATGTTTCAAAGGAACTGATTAAATGAAAGTGATGTTTTTCGGTCTGATTTTGATAGTTACAGCGTTTAGTTCTGTGTCTCAAGAAATCCAATCCAATGGCTTTTCTTTAACCCTCGGAAATGGCTGGTCCGTTGTAAATACAAACAAAACGACAACTGTTGCTGCAAATGAAGAATCAGAGCAGGTAATCATTCTTTCAGTCTACATTGTGCCATCCGTAGAAAAGGGAGCTGAGATATTAGCTGAAATAAAAAGCTACTTATCAAACCTCAATGAACAACTCCCAAAAATGGAATTATATTCTCAACTTGCCCCTTTAGAGGGTCAAACAAGTGCGCCTTGGGAATTAGTTGCTTATTCAGGGCCAAATGAAGAAGGGCATTTAGTTGCTGCGTGTCTCGGCACTAATAAAGGCGTGTTAATGGTTTCACTAGAAGGTATGGGCTCTGTTCAATCTGCAATTCCGCAATTGAAATCTGTTCTTTCTTCGTTGAATCACAATGAAACCTAACACATATGAGCCTCCGGGCTGTCAATGAAAAAAGATAGCCCTTTGACCGCTATTTCAAGATCAATACCGTTGCCTTTTTAGAACTCGTTTACTTCGTCTGTCATGGTTGATGTTAGGCAAA